>NZ_JNFD01000032.1 GCF_000756375.1 Sphingopyxis sp. LC81
CCCAAACCCTCCCCTGAAGGGGAGGGCTTTTTCAGGAGAAACCCATGAAACTCGATTCCACCGTATCCGCCGTCGTCACCGGCGGTGCCTCGGGCCTCGGCGCCGCCACCGCGCGCGCACTCGCCGCGAAGGGCGTAAAGGTTGCGATCTTCGACCTGCAGGAAGAAAAGGGCCTTGCGATCGCGGCCGAACTCGGCGGCATTTTCTGCGAGTGCAACGTCACCGATGACGCGTCGGTCGACGCCGCCTTCGCCAAGGCGCGCGAAGCGCATGGGCAGGAACGCATCCTCGTCAATTGCGCGGGCACCGGCAACGCGATCAAGACCGCGAGCCGGTCGAAGGAAGACGGCAGCATCAAGCATTTCCCGCTCGATGCGTTCAACTGGATCATCCAGATCAACCTCGTCGGCACCTTCCGCTGCATCGCCAAGTCGGCGGCGGGCATGCTGACCCTCGACCCGATGGAAGACGGCGAGCGCGGCGCGATCGTCAACACCGCGTCGGTCGCGGCCGAGGACGGCCAGATCGGGCAGGCGGCTTATTCGGCGTCGAAGGGCGGCGTTGTCGGCATGACGCTCCCCATCGCGCGCGACCTCGGCAACGAGAATATCCGCGTCAACACGATCCTGCCGGGCATCTTCGACACCCCGCTGCTCGCGGGCGCGCCGCAACCGGTGCGCGACGCGCTCGGCGCCTCGGTGCTCAACCCGAAGCGCCTCGGTGTCCCCGCCGAATATGCCAATCTCGCCATGTGCATGATCGAGAATGGCTATTTCAATGGCGAGGACGTCCGCCTCGACGGCGGCATCCGCATGGCGCCGCGCTGACATGCCCAAACCGGAAAGCTGGCGGCTCGACACCGCCAGCTACCCCGTCTGCATCGAATTGCAGACGCGTTTTCAGGACATGGACATCAACGGCCACCTCAACAATGTGGCCTTTGCCGCGCTGTTCGAGAGCGGCCGGGTGTTGCTCAACCGGCAAATTCGTCCATGGGACGAGCGTCCCGCGAACGAGCGCACGATGGTCGCCGCGGTCGAGATCAACTATCTCGCCGAGGGCAATTTTCCCGATCCGGTGCAGATCGCGACGGGCATCGGCCGGCTCGGCACCTCGAGCTGGACGATCGTGCAGGCGATGTTCCAGAACGGCCGCGCGATCGCGACGTGTGACACCGTCGTCGTGTGCCGCACCGATGGGCAGGCGAAACCGCTCCGCGCCGAAATGGTCACGGAGCTCGAAGCGAACCTTGTAAAGCCGGTCTAATGTCCTTCTCTCTCGATGGGAGAAGGATACGGAGCCTTGCGCCACAGGCGCTAGGCGCAGTTGGATGAGGGTGATGGTGCGACATGGCGCCGCCGTTTCAGCCCGAAACCGCACCCCCACCGCTGCGACTAGCCAGCAAGCTGGCAAGTATCGCTGCCTCCCCCATCAAGGGGGAGGACGCGAAAATTACAGATTCTTGTCGGCGTCGGGGACCGAGCGGATCAGGTCGCGCGCGAAGCCGATCAGTCCGATCTGGCGGCGGCGCTTCAGCCGCTCGGCGCGTAGGATCGCGCGGACCTCGTCGAAGCAGCCTTCGACATTGTCGTTGATCAAGACATAGTCATAGCCGTCCCAGTGGCTGATCTCGTTCGCGGCGCGCTCCATGCGCGCGGCGATCACCTCGTCGCTGTCGGTGTTCCGCGACCGCAGGCGCCGTTCAAGCTCCTCCATCGTCGGCGGCAGGACAAAGACGCGGACGACGTCGGGGCCGGCCTCCTGATAAAGCTGCTGCGCGCCCTGCCAGTCGATGTCGAACAGCACATCCTTGCCCGCGGCGAGCATGTCCTCGACCGGCGCGCGCGGCGTGCCGTAACGATGGCCGAAGACGTGCGCCCATTCGAGGAACTCGCCGTCGGCCGCCATTTTCTTGAAGCTATCGGTATCGACGAAATGATAATGGACCCCGTCGATTTCGCCGGGACGCGGCGGGCGCGTCGTCGCGGAGATCGACAGCGCGATATCCTTATCGGCCTCGAGCATCATGCGCGAAATGGTGGTCTTGCCCGCGCCCGAGGGCGAGGAGAGGACGAACAACACGCCGCGGCGGTTCAGGTGGACGCTTTCAGCCATGGGCGCTATTCGCCAAAGCAGCAGCGCGGGTCAAGCGCGAAGGGGGCGGGGCATGGCAGGAATTTCACGCATAGGCTGGCTTGTCGCCGCAGCGCTGCTCGCGATCTTCGCCGCCATCCTCTTTGCGATGGGGCGCCCGCCGATCTGCCCGTGCGGCACCGTCAGCCTGTGGCACGGCGTCGTGCAGTCGAACCAGAACAGCCAGCAGATTTCGGACTGGTACAGCTTCAGCCATGTCATCCACGGCTTCATCTTCTTCGGCCTGTCGCGCTGGCTGATCCCGCGCCAGCCTTTGTGGGTCGCGCTCGCGCTGGCGATCGGGATCGAGGCGGCGTGGGAAATCCTCGAAAATTCGCCCATCATCATCGATCGCTATCGCGAGGTGACGATGGCCTATGGCTATTCGGGCGATTCGATCCTCAATTCGGTCAGCGACGCGCTGTTCATGATGCTCGGCTTCCTCGCCGCGAGCAAAATGCGCTGGTGGGTAACGCTGGCGATCGCGATCGCTTTCGAACTGTTCACGCTATGGACGATCCGTGACAATCTGACGCTCAACGTCCTCATGCTCGTATCGCCCGTCGAGGCGATCAAGGAGTGGCAGGCGGGCGGCTGACGACCGGTCTTACAGCCCCTTGCGGCCGAAACGTCCCGGCTTGGGCGCAGGCAAGTCGTCAAGATCGGCGCCGGTCCGGTTTGTCATATAGCGGGCGAGCGCCGCATCGGGGTCGAAGTTCGCCTCGTCGGGATAGATGTCGGAATGTTTCAGCGCCTCCTCGGGCGTCGCTTCGGCCTGGTTCCGTTCGCGCGGTTTGTCGAAGAACATCAGCTTCAGCGCCCATATAAAGCAGGCGGCAGCCGCGATCAGTACCGCGAGCGCCGAGACATGGTTAAAAAGGCGGGTGCCCGGGTCGCTGGCGAGATCGCCGGCGCGTTCGAGGACATTGCTCAGCGTCTTCAGCCCGAAGCCAAGCGCGAGCAGTATCACAGTCCGGAAGCCGGGCGGGTTGAAGGCCATGTCCCATCGATAGCGGGTCATGGTGAGGATCAGGTTAACCCGGAGAAAGCGTGCTCAATGCAGTGAACTGCTGCGACCGTTTCCATCGAGCGGAATCGCGGGCGGCAGGGCATCGCCGATCGTCTGCCCATCGGTCGGTATTTTGGCGGTGCCGGCATAGATATCGACCACGCCCGCATTCGCGAGCTCGGGGTCGAGCGCATGCGCCTCTGCCGCTGCCTTGCGTGCCTCGGCGCGCTCGGCCCATTTCTTGGTGAGATAGCCCGCCGCGACGGTCGCCGCGAGCACGGCGTAACGCTGCGGGAACAGGCGCCGCGCGGCGAAGAGCGTGCCCGCGCCGATCACCGCGCCCGCGAGGGGATGATTGCCTTTCTGGCGTCCGATGGCGCTGCCGAGAACGCCGCCTACGATGCGACCGATCATCTTCATCTCTCCTTCCCCTCATCAATCCCCGGAAGGCCCCGCGGGTTCCCGTCAGCCCTCGGGCCCGAGCATCGCGCGCGGGTCGACCACCCGATCGAACGTCGCGGCATCGACATAGCCGAGACCCAGCGCCGCTTCCTTCAGCGTGCTGCCCGTTTCATGCGCGTGCTTGGCGATCTTCGCGGCCTTGTCATAGCCGATTTCGGGCGCGAGCGCAGTAACCAGCATCAGCGAGCGGTTCATCAGCTCGTCGATGCGCGTGCGATTGGGTTCGATCCCGACGACGCAATGTTCGGTGAAGCCCGCCATGCCGATCGCGAGCAGCTCGATCGAGCGCAGCACATTCGACCCGATCAGCGGCTTGAACACATTGAGTTCGAGATGGCCCTGAAGGCCCCCGACGGTGACCGCCTGATGGTTGCCGATGACCTGCGCCGCGACCATCGTCAGCATCTCGCACTGCGTCGGATTGACCTTGCCCGGCATGATCGAGCTGCCGGGCTCGTTCGCGGGCAGGTCGAGTTCGCCAAGCCCCGCGCGCGGGCCCGATCCGAGCAGGCGAATATCGTTCGCGATCTTGGTGAGTGCGACGGCGAGCGTGTTGAGCGCACCGGAAAAGAAGACAAGCCCGTCGTTCGACCCCAGCGCCTCGAATTTGTTCGGCGCGGGTTCGAACGCGATGCCGGTGCTTTTCGACAGCTCGGCGGCGATCGCGACGTCAAAGCCGGCGGGCGCGTTGAGCCCGGTGCCGACCGCGGTGCCGCCCTGCGCGAGCTTGCGGATATCGTGCGCCAGCGCATCCTCGATCCGCGCACGGCACGCGATCAGCTGCTGGGCATAGCCCGAAAATTCCTGCCCCAGCGTCAGCGGCGTCGCATCCTGCAAATGGGTGCGGCCGATCTTGACGATGTCGCCCCACGCGTCCGCCTTCGCCGCAAGCGCGCCGGTCAGTTCGACCAGCGATGGCAGCAGCCGCGCGGTCGTCTCGATCGCGACCGCGACATGCAGCGCGGTCGGGAAGCTGTCGTTCGACGACTGGCCCATGTTGACATGATCGTTGGGATGGACGGGCGACTTGCCCCCGCGCGTCCCGGCGAGCGCCTCGTTGGCGATGCCCGCGATGACTTCATTGGCATTCATGTTCGATTGCGTGCCGCTGCCCGTCTGCCAGATCGCGAGCGGGAACTGGTCGTCATGGCGGCCTTGGGCGACGGCTTCGGCCGCGGCGTCGATCGCGTCGGCGAGACCGGCGTCGAGCCCGTGGCTGCGATTGACCCGTGCCGCCGCACCCTTGATCCGTGCGAGCGCGTGAACGATCGGAATCGGCATGCGCTCGTGCGCCGGGAATGCGAAATTGTGGCGGCTGCGTTCGGTCTGCGCGCCCCAATAGGCGTCGACGGAAACTTCGATCTCGCCGATACTGTCGCTTTCGATTCGCGTGCTCATGCCACCAGCATCCTCGTTACCAGCACCGACCCCGCCCAGATCATCGCGACGAGGCCCAGCATCTGCCAATATCCGCCCTCGCCGACGCGGCGGCGCAGCCAGGCAGCGGCGAGCCATGCGAGCACGAGCGCGGGGGTCAGGATCAATACGCTAAAGCGCAGCAGGCCATCGGCAATCTGTCCGCGCGGCGCATCGCCCTGCGCCAGGGTATAGCCTTCGACACCCCACCAGAAGGCGGCGGTGAGCACGACCATGCCCGCGAGGGCCCAATATTGCCAGAAACGGCTGGGAGGCCATGCAGGGCCGCCCATCGCGTCAGCGCTTCTTGCCGAAATCCACCGTCACGACATTCGATCCATCCTCGGTCGTTACCTCGGGGCGATCGTTGTCGGCTTCGTCATGGGGTTCGGGCTGGGTTTCGTCGTCGTCGCTGACCTGGAACTGCAGCCCGAAATCGACCGACGGATCGACGAAAGCGGTGATCGCGGCATAGGGGATGGTCAGGATCGACGGCGTCTGGTTGAACGACAGGCCGACGCTGAAATGATCGTCCTCGACCTTCAGGTCCCAGAAGCGGTTTTGCAGCACGATCGTCATTTCGTCGGGAAATTTGGCGATCAGATGCGCCGGAATATCGACCCCGACGGCCTGCGTCTTGAAGGTGATATAGAAATGATGTTCGCCGGGCAGGCTGTCATAACCGACGATCTGGCTGAGCACGCGGCCGACCACGGCGCGCAGCGCGTCCTGCACGATTTCGTCATAGGGAATCAGGCTGTCGCGTACATCGTCACTCATGGGGCGAGGGGATGAACGCGCGCCGCGCGGGGGTCAAGAGGGGAGAGTCGCCTTGCGCTGTGAAAAGTGGGTGCTATGGGGGCGCCATGCGTACCGCCACCGTCCAGCGCACGACCAAGGAAACGGATATCGCGATCGCCGTCAATCTCGACGGAACGGGCGAATATTCGGTGTCCACCGGCATCGGTTTCCTCGACCATATGGTCGAGCAATTGTCGCGCCATTCGCTGATCGACATCTCGATGCAGGTGAAGGGCGACCTTCATATCGACCAGCACCACACCGTCGAGGATTCGGCGCTCGCGCTCGGCGAAGCGGTGGCCAAGGCGCTCGGCGACAAGCGCGGTATCGCCCGCTACGGCGAGGCGCACGCGCCGATGGACGAGACGCTGACGCGCTGCGTCCTCGACATTTCGGGGCGGCCGCACTGCGTCTATAAATCGGCCTTCTCGCAGCCGCGGCTCGGCGAGATGGACACCGAGATGTTCCCGCACTGGTTCCACAGCTTCGCGCAGGCCGCGGGGATCACGCTGCATATCGAGATGCTGTACGGCGAGAACAACCATCACATCGCCGAAAGCATGTATAAGGCTCTTGCCAGAGCGCTGCGCCAGGCGGTGGAAATCGACCCGCGCAAGGGCGATGCGATCCCCAGCACGAAGGGCGTCCTGTAGGACCAGCCGATGAGTATCATTGCCCTGATCGACTATGGCGCGGGCAATCTTCGCTCGGTGCATAATGCGCTCGTCGCGGCGGGCGCCGACAATGTTGCCGTCACTGCCGATCCCGACGTCGTCGCGAAGGCCGACCGCATCGTGCTGCCCGGCGTCGGGGCGTTCGCCGCTTGCATGAACGGACTGTCGGCGATCGACGGGCTGGTCGCCGCGATGGAGCGGCGCGTGCGCGGCGAGGGTGCGCCCTTCCTCGGCATCTGCGTCGGCATGCAATTGCTCGCCGACGCGGGCGAGGAGCATGGGCGGCACGAAGGGCTCGGCTGGATCAGCGGCACCGTGCGTGCGTTCGATCCGGCGCCGGGGCTGCGCATCCCGCACATGGGCTGGAACGACGTGATTCCGAGCTTCGCGCATCCGGTGATCGCCGCGGGCGAGGCCTATTATCTCCACGGCTATCATTTCGCCGACGCGGTCGATGTCGCCGCGACCAGCAGCCATGGCGAAGCCTTCGTCGCCGCGGTGGCGAAAGACAATATCGTCGGCGTTCAATATCATCCCGAAAAAAGCCAGGCCTATGGCCTCGCAACGCTCGAAAGGTTCCTCAATTGGCGGCCCTGACCATCTTCCCCGCGATCGACCTCAAGCGCGGACAGGTGGTGCGGCTCGCCGAGGGCGATATGGCGCGCGCGACCGTCTATGGCGACGATCCGGCGGCGCAGGCGCGGCTGTTTGCGGGGGCGGGCGCGTCGCACCTGCATGTCGTCGATCTCGACGGCGCCTTTGCGGGCGCCAGCGTCAACGGCGCGGCGGTCGAGAGCATCATCGCGGCTTTCCCCGGCAAGGTGCAGGTCGGCGGCGGCATCCGTGACCGCGCCGGGGTCGATCGCTGGCTCGCGCTCGGCGTTGAGCGGGTGATCATCGGCACCGCGGCGCTGAAGGACCCCGAATTCGTCAAATCGGCGGCGCGTGATCTGCCCGGCCGCATCGTCGTCGGCGTCGATGCGCGCGATGGCATGGTCGCGACCGAGGGCTGGGCCGATGTCTCGGACGTGCGCGTCGAGGATCTGGCGCGCCGGTTCGAGGATGCGGGCGTTGCTGCGCTGCTCTTCACCGACGTCGGCCGCGACGGGCTGCTTAAGGGCTGCAACGTCGAGGCGACCGTCGCGCTCGCGCAGGCGGTCGCCATTCCGGTGATCGCGAGCGGCGGCGTCGCGGACATCGGCGACATCCACGCGCTGCGCCCGCATGTCGCCGACGGCATTGAGGGCGTGATCACCGGCCGCGCGCTCTACGACGGGCGGCTCGATCTGGCCGAAGCGATTGCGGCGGGAAATTCCCCTCCCGCTGGCGGGAGGGGCTAGGGGAGGGCATGTCGACAATGCTTCCCTCCCGAAACAAGCCCTCCCCCAACCCCTCCCATAAATGGGAGGGGAGCAGGTGACCGTCCGCGTCCGCGTCATCCCCTGCCTCGACGTCGCCGACGGGCGCGTCGTGAAGGGGGTCAATTTCGTCGATCTGCGCGATGCCGGCGACCCGGTCGAGGCCGCGCGCGCCTATGATGCCGCGGGCGCCGACGAGCTTTGCTTCCTCGATATCAGCGCAAGCCATCAGGGGCGCGGCACCTTGCTCGACATGGTCAGCCGCACCGCCGAAGTCTGTTTCATGCCGCTCACCGTCGGCGGCGGGGTGCGTAGCGCCGACGATGCGCGCGCGCTGCTGCTCGCGGGCGCCGACAAGGTCGCTGTGAACAGCGCGGCGGTGGCGCGCCCCGAACTCGTCGCCGACATCGCCGACCGTTTTGGCAGCCAATGCGCGGTCGGCAGCATCGATGCGCGCCGCGTCGAAGACGGCCGCTGGGAAATCTTCACCCACGGCGGGCGCAAGCCGACCGGCATCGACGCGCTGGAACACGCCGTCCGCCTTGCCGAACTCGGCGCGGGCGAATTGCTCGTCACCTCGATGGACCGCGATGGCACCAAGGACGGATATGATCTGACGCTCACGCGCGCGATTGCCGATGCGGTCAGCGTGCCGGTGATCGCTTCGGGTGGTGTCGGCAATCTCGACCATCTCGTCGCCGGCGTGATCGAGGGCGGCGCGAGCGCGGTCCTCGCGGCCAGCATCTTCCACTTCGGCGAGGCGACGATCGCCGAAGCGCATGCGCGGCTCGCCGAGGCCGGATTGCCCGTGCGCGCACATTAATCCGCGCGCGGGGTAGTCATGCGGGAAGGGGGCTGTAATAAAAGCCCCATGACCTCGAAACTCCGTCTCGCCGACCGCACCAACGATATTTTTCCGGTCCTCGGCTTTGTTGCCGCGATGGCGAGCCTCGCGATGCCGCTCAATGCGTGGGTGGTGGCGTTCATTCTCGCGGGCGCGGTCGTCGCGGCGGTCCACCATGCCGAGGTCATCGCGCACCGCGTCGGCGAACCGTTCGGCACATTGATCCTCGCGCTCGCGGTGACGGTGATCGAGGTCGGGCTGATCCTGACCCTGATGCAGGCCGAACCCGAAAAGGCGCAGTCGCTCGCGCGCGATACGGTGTTCGCGGCGGTGATGGTGATCCTGAACCTCCTGATGGGACTGTGCCTGCTGAGCGGCGCGATCCGCCACCATGAACAGCGTTTCCAGCGCACCGGAATCGGCGCCGCGCTCGCGACGCTGACGGTGCTCACCGTCGTGACGCTCGTCCTCCCCAATTTCACGTCGAGCGTGCCGGGGCCCTTCTATTCGGCGACGCAGCTTGGTTTCGTCGCGGTGGTGTCGCTGATCCTCTACGGCACCTTCGCGTTGGTGCAGACCGTGCGGCACCGGGACTATTTCCTTCCCGACGGCGAAGCGCAGGACGAGCCCGACGCGCACGCCGCGCCGCCGAGCGTCCAGCGCACCGCGATTTCGGGCGCATTGCTGCTCGCCAGCCTCGTCGCGGTCGTGCTGCTCGCGAAAAATCTGTCGCCAATCATGGGCGCCCTGCTCGCCGACTGGGGCGCGCCGCCCGCGGTGCTCGGTGTGCTGATCGCGGCGCTGATCCTCGCGCCCGAAGGCCTCGCGGCGGTGCGCGCGGCGAAGGCCGACCGGCTCCAGACCAGCCTCAATCTCGCGCTGGGTTCGGCGCTCGCGACGATCGGCCTCACCATCCCGGCGGTCGCGATCCTGTCGATCATGACCGATATGCCGATCAGCCTCGGGCTCGACGCCAAGTCGACCGTACTCTTGTTCCTGTCGCTGATCGTGTCGGTGCAGACGCTCGCGAACGGCCGCACGACCGTGCTGCAGGGGGTGATCCACCTGATGCTGTTCGCGATCTACCTGTTCACGACTTTCGTGCCCTGAGCGATCACGTTTTTCGGACGAACACCGTTCCCGCCGAATAACCCGCGCCGAACGAGCAGATCAGCCCGGTGTCGCCCGCCGTCATATCCGCGTGATGGAGGTGGAAGGCGATGATCGACCCCGCGCTCGAGGTGTTGCCATAGGTGTCGAGAACCGTCGGGCTTTCATCGTCGCTCGCCTCATGCCCCAGCACGCGCTGTGCGATCAGGCGGTTCATATTGGTGTTCGCCTGGTGCAGCCACAGGCGGCGCATGTCGCTGCCTTCTAGGTTCAGCACCTCCATCTGCTCGACGATCAGATTGGCAACCCATGGCACGACTTCCTTGAAGACCTTGCGGCCTTCCTGGACGAACAGCTTGTCGCTCTTCGGTCCCGACTGGTCGATCCCGCCATGGCCGCGGTTGAGGAAACCGAAATTGTTGCGGATGTTGTTCGAGAATTGCGTCTTCAGCTTGGTGCCGAGGATGTCCCAATGCCCTTCCGGAGCAATGTCCTTCTGCTCGACGAGGATCGCGGTCGCGACGTCGCCGAAGATGAAATGGCTGTCGCGGTCGCGCCAGTTGAGGTGGCCCGAGCAGATTTCGGGGTTCACGACCAGCACGCTCTTCGCGTGCCCTGCGCGAATATAGTCGGCGGCGGTCTGGATGCCGAAGGTCGCCGACGAGCAGGCGACATTCATGTCGAAGCCGAAGCCGTCGATGTCGAGCGCGTCCTGGATTTCGACCGCCATCGCGGGATAGGGGCGCTGCATGTTCGACGCGGCGCACAGCACCGCATCGACGTCGGTCGCATTGCGCCCGGCGCGCGCAAGCGCATCCTTTGCCGCGAGGACGCCGATTTCGGCGAGGATCGACAGTTCGTCGTTGCTCCGTTCGGCGATCCGCGGCGCCATATGTTCGGGGTCGAGAATGCCCGCCTTGTCGACGACGAAGCGCGACCCGATGCCGCTCGCCTTCTCGATAAATTCGACACTCGATTCAGCCAGTTCGTCGATTTCGCCGGCCGCGATGGCCGCTGCATTTTCCCTATTGTGCAGCGCAACATACTGGTTAAAACTAGCGACAAGTTCTTCGTTGGAGATGCGTTCGGCGGGGGTGAAAAGGCCGGTGGAGGAAATGACCGGCTGCGGTGTATGCGACATGTGGCTCTCGTGTGTCTTATCGATTCAAGGCACGCTGATTAGGCTTCGCCGCGGCATCGCGCAACGCCCCCAAATTGCCTGAACGATCGCTAACATCATGGTTAACTCGCCACTAACCATTTTGGTGGCAGACTGTTTGATGCAGGCCTCCGGGGGGATGGCTCCCCGGGCGCCGAGCGGGAGCATGACCATGGCGACGCGTTCAGGACCGGCCGCAGGCGACCTGTCCCTTTCCGAGATCAAGGAATTTGCGGGCTTTCCCGCATCGACCCAGCGCTACATCCGCCGTTCGCTCGATATCGGGCTCGAACGCGACGATGCGATCGCGCGCTGGTCGCGCGACATGGTCGAGGAAACCGCGATCCGCGTCCAGGCGCGCGTCTATCAGCGGCTGCACGAAATCCGTGGGCATATTCCCGACGACAGCGGGCTCGACGCGCTCGAACATTTCATGGCGCCGCTGATCGCGGTGTCGGCGTTCGACCTCGGGCAGGACCGGTTGCACGCCTTTGCCCCCTATCGATTCCTCTATGAACGGCTGCTCGGCGCGCATGCGCGGCCGTGGCTGCCCGGTGCCTTTTGCGCCGCGGCGTCGCTGCCGCACCTGCACCCCGACAAGCGCAAGCTGCTGCTTCAGTCGATCAGCGAAGCCGCCGCGACCGCGCCCGGCTGGTCGGCGCGCGAGCCGAGCTTCTATCCCGAATGGGTCGACAAGATCGACGAGACCCGGCCCGCGAACTAGGGTCCGGTGCCCGCCGGAAAGATCAGATCACCGCGCGATAGAGGCCAAAGGCGCTGGTCGCGATCAGCACGACGCCGACCATGATGAGCATGACCTTGGGCGAGAAGCGCTTGGCCATCATCGCGCCGAGCGGAGCGGCCGCCACGCCGCCGATGATGAGGCCCAGCGTGGGCCCCAGGATTTCCTCGATTCCCAGGTTCGCGATAAACGCGATCGACACGGCAACGGCGAGGAAGAATTCGACGCTGTTGACGGTGCCGATCACCTTGCGCGGCTCGCCGCCCTGGACGAGCAGGTTCGAGGTCACAACCGGCCCCCAGCCGCCGCCGCCCGCCGCGTCGAGGAAGCCGCCGACGACCGCCAAGGGGGCTACGACCTTGGGTTTTGCGATCTTGGGCGGATAAAGCAGGCCGCGAATGAGCAGCCAGATGCCGATCAGCACCAGATAACCAAGCACGAAGGGCTTCACGACGTCGGCGTGAAGCGACGAAAGGACGTAGGCGCCCAGGACGCCGCCGATGACGCCCGGGATCAGCAGCCGGAAGAACAGCGGCCAGTCGATGTTGCGATGGAATAAATGGCTGAGCCCCGACGCGCCGGTCGTGAAGATTTCGACGACATGGATACGCGCCGATGCCGTTGCGGGCGGGACGCCCAGCACGGCGACGAGCAATGTGTTGCAGATGACGCCGAACGCCATGCCGAGCGCGCCGTCGACGAGCTGCGCCGCGAAACCGATCAGGATGAACGGCAGGAGCGCGGTAAAGTCGATAGCCGCAAGTTCAGTCATATGTCATCCCAACCCTTTTGATTGACAACCTGCTGCCGGGATTCGCCGCGGCGCGCCAGCCCAAATTTTCTGCTGGCGACAAAGGGATTTGTTTCCGTGCCCGATCGAACCGCGCCAAACCGGGTCAGCCGGTCAGGTCGTCGGGCAGGTTGTCGCGCACATAATCGATGAAAGCGCGCAGCTTGGGCATCACCTGCTTGCGGCCGGGGTAATAGAGGAAGAGGCCCGATGTCGATGCGGCGTGGTCGGTGAGCACCAGTTCGAGCGCGCCCGATTCGACCATCGCGGTGGCCATCGGTTCGGCCATCATGCCCATCGCGATCCCGGCGCGCATCGCGACCAAGGCGGCGATCCAGTCGTTGACGATAATCGGGCCGGTGACCGCGACATCGAAATCGCGGTTGCCGCGTTCGAACGTCCACGGCATCAGCGCGCCGCTCGCAAGGCGGAAGCGGACGCAGCGGTGGTCGCGCAAATCCTCCGGCGTCTCGGGGCGGCCATATTTGTCGAGATAGGCGGGCGCCGCGGCGACGACGAAGCGAAAGGAGCCGGTCAGGCGGACCGCGATCATGTCGGCGTCGAGCGCTTCGCCCATCCGTCCCCCGGCGTCGAACCCGCCTGCGCTGAGGTCGGCGAGCGCGTCTTCGGCGAAGATTTCGAGTTCGATCTCGGGATAGGTTTCGCAAAAGCCCGCGATGATCGGTTCGAACAGGGGCTGGACTGCGCCGCGCATCAGGTTGATGCGGAGGCGCCCTGCGGGCCGGTTGCCGAGATTGCGTGCCGCTTCATAGGCATCGGCCAGCCCCGAATAGGCGGGCGCGGCGCGTTCGAGGAACATTTCGCCCGCCTGCGTGAGGCCGACGCTGCGCGTCGTGCGCATGAACAAGGGCGCGCCGACCCGCGCTTCGAGTGCTTTCACCGTCTGGCTGATCGCGGAGGGCGAGACGCCGAGGTCGGCGGCGGCGGCGGAAAAGCTGCGCCTTTCCGCGACACGCAGGAAGGCTTCGATCCCGTCGAGCGCCCCTTGGGGGATTGTTAAATCCTGCTTCAAAGCACTTGCAGATTATAGAGGATTATCTATCTGCGCAACCGCGACTAAAAAGGTTGCACAAAGAAACGAAAGGAACCTCTCCCATGGCCTATCAGCTCTCCTCTTATGGCCGCTTTCCCGCCGCTTTTGCAATCGTCGCCGCTTCGGCGCTGGCCTTCACCGGCCTGATGGCAACCGCAACCCCCGCTTACGCCCAGTCGGCTAGCGATTATCGCTGCGCCGGTCTGGCCGAACAGGCCCATGTCGCCGCCGGCGGCGTCGAAGGTGCCAAGCAGTCGAGCGCCAAGCGCTTTGTTTCGACCGGCAAGAAGCTGTGCGAAGCGGGCAACGAACGCGCCGCCGCCAAGCAGTTCCGCGCCGCGCTGAAGATCGCCGGCGTCGCCGAAGTCGAAACCGACAGCCAGATGGCGTCGCGCTAAGACAGACTGACACCAATCTCCGGACCCGTCCTCTCCCTCTCCCCGACGGATCCACATAACTGGGGCGGCACTCATAACGAGGCCGCCCCATTTGTTTGTGCGCGGCGCATGGTTTAGGGTGACCTTCATCATGCCCGGCAAGAAACCCCGCCGCGAAACGCCCGCCGATCGTTCGGCCGCGAAGGCCGCGATACCGCTGTGCCGGTACGAAGAACTGGCGATGCGCGAGAATCGTCTGCGGCGCGCGAACGCCGAAAAGCGCGAAGCAGACGACTAGTTCGCGCGGGCGTCAGCCTTGGGGAATGCCCTTCATATTCGGCAGGTGATGCGCGATGCCCTTGTGGCAGTCGATGCAGGTCTTTTGGCCCGTCCCCAGATATTGCTGGTGGATCTGTCCGGCGCGCGGCGACTGGCGGGTGAGGTCCATCGAATCATATTGATGGCAGTTGCGGCATTCGAGCGAGTCATTCGCCTTCAGCCGCGCCCATTCATGCTTGGCAAGTTCGAGCCTCTTGTCGAGGAACTTCTCGCGCGATTCGATCGAGCCGAAAATCTTGCCCCAGACTTCCTTCGACGCCTGCATCTTGCGGCCCATCTTGTCGGTCCAGTTATGCGGGACATGGCAGTCCGAACAGACCGCGCGCACGCCCGAGCGGTTGTTGTAGTGGATCGTCGTCTTCAGCTCGGCGAACACATTGTCGTTCATTTCGTGGCAGCTGGTGCAGAATGCCTCGGTGTTGGTCGCCTCCATCGCGGTGTTGAACCCGCCCCAGAAGATGATGCCGGCGATGAAGCCGCCGAGCGTCAGGAATCCCATGCTGAAATGCAGGCTGGGCCGCCACGCCGTCGTCCAGAAGGGTTTGATCCAGCCCCAGACGCGCAGCCAGATCGCGCGAAGCCGCCCCCAGATCATTGCTTTTCCTCCTTCGCGAGGGTGGTGTTGAGGCCTTCGTACCGGTTACCGACCAAGGGTTCGGCATCGGTCTGGACGACATGGCATTGAACGCAGAAATAGCGGCGCGACGAGATTTGCTCGAGGACCTTGCCGTCGCGCGTCAGATAATGCGCGTCGCTGACCGGCGGTGCCTGGAATTTTTTCGCGGCCGACCGCGTGTGGCAGAGCATGCAACGGTTGGTGTTCACCGTAAGCTGGTAATTGTCGATCGCGTGCGGGATCGTCGGCGGCTGCATCTCGTAATTCACCGGGCGGATGCGGTCGAAATTCTCGACCCGCGCCATCGGCAGCGGCGAGGCTTCCTTGTCGATCGGGACGCCGCGGCGCAGCCCGTCGATCTGTCCCGCCGCGGTGATGACGACCGGAGCATCGGGGGCCTTGCGCGGCGTCTCCTCATGCTTCGATCCACACGCGGCGAGGCTCATGGCGACGATCAGCGGCAAGAGCGCGCGCGTGAGCAGCCCCATCATGCCATCACCACCTTGACCGCGCATTTCTTGAAATCGGTCTGCTTGGAAATCGGGCAGGTCGCGTCGAGCGTCGTCTTGTTGATCAGCTGTGCGGCGTCGAACCAGGGGACGAAGACCAGCCCCGACGGCACGCGGTTGCGCCCGCGCGTCTCGACCCGGCTGCGCATCTCGCCGCGGCGCGAGATCACCTTCACCTCGTCGCCGCGCTTCAGTCCGCGCGCCTTGGCGTCGTCGGGGTTCATAAAGACGACCGCCGAGGGGAAGGCCTTGTAGAGTTCGGGAACGCGCATCGTCATCGACCCCGAATGCCAATGTTCGAGCACGCGCCCGGTCGCGAGCCACAGATCATAATCGGCGTCGGGCGATTCGGCGGGCGGTTCATAGGGCAGCGCCCAGATCACCGCGCGTCCGTCCTTGTTGCCGTAAAATTGCCAATCGGTCCCCGGCTTCACATAGGGATCGCTGCCTTCCTTGTAGCGCCAGCGCGTCTCCTTGCCGTTCACGACCGGCCAGCGCAGCCCGCGCGCCTTGTGATATTCGTCGAAAGGCGCGAGGTCGTGGCCGTGACCGCGGCCGAATTCGGCATATTCTTCGAACAGGCCTTTTTGCGGATAGAAGCCGAACGCTGCGGCCTCGTCATTGGCATAGCCAGCCTCGACCTCGCCGGCGGCGAAGCGGTCGACCTTGCCATTGCGGTACAGCACCTCGAACAAGGTCTTGCCCTTATACGCCGGATTGGCGGCGAGCAGGTCGGCGGGCCAGCATTCGTCGGTGGTGAAGCGTTTGGAAAATTCCATCAGCTGCCACAGGTCCGACCGCGCCTCGCCGGGTGCCTTGACGAGCTGGTGCCAGAATTGCGTGCGCCGCTCGGCATTGCCGTATGCGCCCTCCTTTTCGACCCACATCGCGGTTGGCAGGATCAGGTCGGCGGCCTGCGCGGTGACGGTCGGATAGGGGTCGGAGACGACGATGAAATTGTCGGGATTGCGATAGCCCGGATAGCCCTCATTCTCGAGGTTCGCCGCCGCCTGCATATTGTTGTTCGCCATCACCCAATAGGCGTTGAGCTTGCCGTCCTTCAGCATCCGGTTCTGCTCGACGATATGATAGCCGACCTTGTCGACGATCAACCCGTCGGGGAGCTTCCAGATCTCCTCGGCATGCTTGCGGTGCTCGGGATTGGTGACGACCAAATCGGCGGGCAGGCGGTGCGAAAAGGTGCCGACCTCGCGCGCGGTGCCGCACGCCGACGGCTGGCCGGTGAGCGAGAAGGGGCTGTTGCCCGGGGTCGCGATCTTTCCGGTCAAAAGGTGGATATTATAGACCATATTATTGGCCCAGGTGCCGCGCGTGTGCTGGTTGAACCCCATCGTCCATAGCGACATCACCTTGACCTTCGGGTCGGCGTAAAGTTCGGCGAGGTGCTTGAGCCAGCCCTTCTCGACCCCGCTGAGTTCGGCGGCATAGTCGAGCGTATAGGGCTCGACGAACGCCTTGAACGCGTCGAAGTCGATCGGGGTGCTGCCCGTGGGATCCTTCGAATTCTTCGCCTTCAATTCGAGCGGATTGTCGGGGCGGAGGCCATAGCCGATGTCGTCGTTGCCGCGCTTGAAGCTGACATGCTTACGGACGAAATCCTCGTTGACGCGCCCGGTCTGGATGATGTGGTTCGCGATATAGTTGAGGATCGCGAGGTCGGTCTGCGGCTTGAAGATGATCGGGATGTCGGCGAGGTCGAAGCTGCGATGTTCGAAGGTCGAAAGCACCGCGACCTTCACATGATCGTGCGACAGCCGCCGGTCGGTGACGCGTGTCCACAGGATCGGGTGCATCTCCGCCATGTTCGAGCCCCAGAGCACGAAGGCGTCGGCGGCTTCGAAATCATCGTAGCAGCCCATCGGCTCGTCCATGCCGAACGTCCGCATGAAGCCGGTGACCGCCGATGCCATGCAGTGCCGCGCATTGGGGTCGATATGGTTCGACCGGAACCCCGCCTTCATCAGCTTGTTCGCGGCATAGCCTTCCCAGACCGTCCACTGGCCCGACCCCGCCATGCCGATCCCGGTGCCGCCCTTCGCCTTCAGCACGCGCTTGAACTGCGCCGCCATCACGTCGAACGCCTCGTCCCAGCTCACCGGTTCGAAATCGCCGTCCTTGGCGAACTGCCCGTCCTTCTTGCGCAGCAGCGGCGTCGTCAGCCGGTCGTTGCCGTACATGATCTTGGAAAGGAAATAGCCCTTCACGCAGTTGAGCCCGCGATTGACCTCGGCATCGGCGTCGCCGTGCGTCGCGACGACGCGATTGTCCTCCACCGCGACCTGCACCCCGCAACCGGTGCCGCAGAAACGGCACGGCGCCTTCGACCATTTGACGCCGGCGGGTGCGGCGGTCGTCGCCGTTTCGGCAAAGCTGGCGGGAACCGAAATGCCCGCCGCCGAAGCCGCGGCCCCCACCGCGCTGGCCCGGATGAAATCGCGGCGCGTCGTCATAAACGGCTCCCCTGTTCGGCGCTGGATTGGATGATGTCGCCGAGCGCGCTGCGCGGTTCGGCATGATGATAAACAAGGCTGACGCCAACGACCCCGGCGAGCGCCTGCACCGCGTCCATGCAGGCGAGCAGTTCGCGCGTCCCGCCGCCTTCGTGGAGCAGGATCGCGCGGCCCGCCTCGCGCGCCGCGATCTCGGCGCCGGGTGTCGCCGCGACAAGATGCTCGATCGAGGCGAGCGCGTCGGGCCGGTGGTGGACGATGAAGCTCGCGATATGGACTTCGTCATCCATGCGCATGTTCCGATCCATGTGCATGGTCCGGTATCGCCAGCGAGATCGCCGCGACGGGGCAGACCCCGACGCAGGCGCCGCAGCCCGTGCAGCGCGCGAGGTCGAGTTCGGGAAGCGCGCCGCCGACGGCGGGACGAAAGCGGATCGCCGCCTCGCCGCACGCGTCGCGGCAGCTGAAACAGGTCACGCCATTTTGCGCGAGGCAGGCGGGGGCGATGCCCGCCTTGATCGTCCATGGCCCGGCGAGCCCGCCGTCGAGGGCGCCCGTGTCGCAGGCGTCGACGCATTTCCGGCAGAACAGGCATTCGCCCTGCTGCGGGTCGAAAAGCGGATAGCGCCCTTCGCCGCGACCCAGCACATGTTCGGGGCAGGCGGTGACGCAATCGTCGCAGCCGGTGCAGAGGTCGACGAAGCGCGCCTCGCTGATGGCCCAGGGTGGCCGCAGCGGAGGCGGCGCCGCGGGGCGCCCACGCAGGAACGCCCGACGGTCGGCCGAAAATGCCGCCGTTCCGGTCATACTCCCGGCGGGCCGTTCAGCAGCTGCCACATCCAGACAAGGAAGCCATAGGCAGCCACGGTGATCACCGCGAGTACCGGAAACAGTACCACGGTCATAAAGAGGAAGAGACGCAGTTCCCTTTTTCTCGTCCCCGTATCAGCACCTTGCTTCATCGACGGTTCCCCCGTTCATTTGTGCGAGCTGTTGTTCAGATTTAACAGATGATTACGGGCTTGGCTATGCCGGCACAGGCGAGCGCGGGAGCTTTTTTGCTCGTCGCGGATCCTCGGCACGATATCGATCGACATTTGTCATGATCTGGAGCGGATCGAGCCCTCGCCTCTGGTTTCGATGCCGAACTCGGTTATGAGATTCGCCCTGCTTGGCGTTTGAAAGGGAAATCCTTGGCATTGCATCTCGTCCCCCTTGGTTTCGTCACTTTGTCGCTGCTTCTTCCCGCGAGCGCGCTTGCGCAGGGCGCCCGGGCGAGTTCGCCCGTCGAACTGGCGCGGCAGGCCGAGCGGCTGAAACCGGGCGAATGGGTGTGGGCGCCGGAAATTTCGCCGCAGGGACCGGTGCTCGTGACCGTCGATCTCTCGGCCCAGACCGCGACGGTCTATCGCAACGGCGTGCGGATCGGCGTTACGACCGTATCGAGCGGGAAGGCGGGGCACGAAACCCCGACCGGGGTCTTCACGATCCTCCAGAAAGACCCGCATCACCGCTCGAGCACATATAACAACGCCCCGATGCCCTATCAGGAGCGGCTGACCTGGGACGGCGTCGCGCTCCACGCCGGCGGCCTGCCGGGCTATCCCGAAAGCCATGGCTGCGTCCACCTGCCGCTCGAATTTTCGAAGCTGCTGTTCGGTACGACGCGGCTCGGCGGAACGGTCATTGTCAGCGGCCGCGCGGGCGCGCTGGTCGGCGGCGCCTCGGCGGGCGTGCTCGAGCCGGAGGGGGGCAGCCGCGGACCCCATGTCCCGCTCGCCCCCGACGAGAGCTATCGCTGGCAACCCGAACTCTCGCCCTCGGGGCCGCTGACCATCACCCTGTCGCGCAGCGACGGCCGTGCGATCGTGATGCGCAACGGGATCGAAATCGGCCGCGCGCGGGTCACGCTGCCCGACCAGAGCTTCGAAACGCATGTTCTGACCTATGTCGCCGGCGGCGCGGGAACGGAGCCCCATTGGGCCTATGTTGCGGTTCCCGGCCACGAAGGCGACGAAGGGCGGCCGCTCGACATGAGCGTCGCGGACAAGGCGCGAATGCCCGAGGCCTTTCGCAAGGCCGTGCTGGGCGCGATCGTGCCGGGGACGACGATGCTGGTGACGCAGGCACCGGTGCTGCCCGCCTCTAGCGGCGGCAAGCTGACCGTGTTGGCTAGCGAAGCGGCAAAATGACATGTGCATCGCGCATCGCCGGCGTCGTGCTGGCCTTGCTGGCGATGCAGCCCGCGCAGGCAGCGCCCGCGCCCGTGCCGCCCCCGCCCGATCAGCCGGTGATCGATTGCGCGCGCCCCGTCTATGCGATCGACACGATGATCTGTGACGACCGCGACCTCGGCGCGGCAAATGCGGAAATGGGCGGCCTTTTGGCGGGGCTGTCGTTCGTGGGGCTCGATCCCGACTGGATCGAGCCGCAGGCGGACTGGGTACGGCGCCGCGCGCTCTGTGCGTTCCAGCCCGACGGGCGCGCCTGCGTCGCCGATGCGTTCGCCGAACGCCTCGCCATATTGCGGGCGTTGCGCGGGACGGGCGGGGCCAGCGCAACAAAGGCACGATGCAGCGGCGCGAATTGGCCCAAGGATGTCGTGGCGGTCGAGCGACGCCCGTCCGCGGTCCTCTTGCGCGGCGCAGGCGGCGGCGTCCGTGTGGTCGCCGTGGTGCCGGGGGCGTCGTCGTGGCGGCCCTTTGTCGCAATCGAACGCGACACGGGCCGGCAGTTTGTGGTGAAGGCGAAGGCCGCGCGGATCAGCTGCAAAATCGCGCCCGCGGCACGATAGGCAAAGACGAGCTTTAACCGCCTCCTATTTTATGCGGGCCAATGTCCTGCGTCTATTTCGCGTCGGTGCGGCGGTAGCGGAAATACCAGACCTCATGCCCGTGCGCGCGCGCCTTGGCTTCGTAGCGTGTCTCGGGCCAGCCGCCGGGGCGGACTTGGAAATCCCGCGAATCCTGCGCCAGCCATTCGAACTGGTGGCGATGACGGCGCATGACCATCAGCGCGTGCTGAAGATAAATGGGGTGGTCGGTGCCAAAGCGGAACTCGCCGCCGGGCTTCAGCTTCGCCGCGATCAGGTCGAGCGGGCCGTCGTTCATCATCCGCCGCTTCGCATGGCGCGCCTTCGGCCAGGGATCGGGGTGGAGCAGATAGGCGAAGCTGAGCGCGCCGTCGGGAATGCGCCGCAGGACTTCCAGCGCGTCGCCATGATGGATGCGAACGTTGCCGATGGGGAGCCGTGCGCCATGATCGCCCGCGACATGGACAAGTGCCTGGGCGACACCGTTGATAAAGGGTTCGGCGCCGATGAAGCCATGGTCGGGCAGCATGTCGGCGCGCCCCGCCATATGTTCGCCGCCGCCGAAGCCGATCTCGAAATGCAGCGGGCGATCGTAACCGAACAGCGCTTCGGCGGTGACCTCGCCCTCGGTGGGCACCGCGATCTGCGGCAGCAATGTGTCGATCAGGTCCTGCTGGCCCGCGCGTAGGGGTTTGCCCTTCGAACGGCCATAGAGGCGGTTGATCGTCGTCGGATCGCCGGGTTTGTAAGCAGTCATGGCGCGCGCCCTAGCCGCGCGGCCGGGCGGCGGCAACCCGCCACCCGGCATAATGCGACGTCAAATGAGCGTCAGGCGGCGAGCGCGGCCTTGAGCTTGTCGACCAGGTCGGTGCGTTCCCACGGGAAGCTGTCGCCGTCCGAGGTGCGGCCGAAATGGCCGTACGCCGCGGTCTGCTTGTAGATCGGCTTGTTGAGGCCGAGGTGGGTGCGGATGCCCTTCGGCGTCAGGCGCACGAGTTGCGGGATCGCGGCTTCGATACGGCCTTCCTCGACGGTGCCGGTGCCGTGCAGGTCGACATAGATCGACAGCGGTTCGGCGACGCCGATCGCGTAGGAGAGCTGGATCGTGCAGCGGCGCGAGAGGCCCGCGGCGACGATGTTCTTCGCCAGATAGCGGGTGATGTACGCCGCCGAGCGGTCGACCTTGGTCGGGTCCTTGCCGCTGAATGCGCCGCCGCCGTGCGGGCTGGCGCCGCCATAGGTGTCGACGATGATCTTGCGGCCGGTCACGCCGGCGTCGCCGTCGGGTCCGCCGATCTCGAAACGCCCGGTCGGGTTGATGTGATAGACGGTGTTCGCGGTGAGCAGCTCGGCGGGCAGCACGTCGGCGATCACGCCGAGCACATATTTGCGCAGCTCGGTGTATTTCGCCTCATCGCCTTCGCCATTGTGGAAATAATAGCCCGGCGCATGCTGGGTCGACACGACGATCGCGGTCGCCTCGACCGGGCGTTCGTTGGCGTAGCGCAGCGTGACCTGGCTCTTGGTGTCGGGCTCGAGGAAGGGCGCGGTGCCCGCCTTGCGGTCGGCGGCCATGCGCTCGAGGATCTTGTGGCTGTAATCGAGCGTCGCGGGCATCAGGTCGGGGGTCTCGTCCGACGCATAGCCGAACATGATGCCCTGGTCGCCGGCGCCTTCGTCCTTGTCGCCGCTCTCGTCGACGCCCTGTGCGATATGCGCCGACTGGGCGTGGAGGTTGTTCTCGAAGCGGAAGGTCTTCCAGTGGAAGCCGTCCTGCTCATATCCGATCTCGCGGACGGTGTTGCGGACGGTGGCCTCGATCTCTTCGAGCGCGCCCGGTGCCCACTCGTCATTCTCGAACACGCCCTTGCAGCGGATTTCACCCGCCAGCACGACAAGCTGGGTGGTGGTCAGCGTCTCGCACGCGATACGGGCTTCGGGATCCTTCGACAGAAACAGGTCGACGACCGAATCGCTGATCTGGTCGGCCACCTTGTCGGGATGTCCTTCGGACACGCTTTCGGAGGTGAAGAGGAAGCTGTTGCGCATGGAGAGCCTTCTATGAACGGATATAAAGGAAGCTTTATGTGAGGGTGCTGTTAGCGTCCGCGCCGGCGAAAGGCAATGGCCAGCGCGAGCAGCAGCAACGCAAATCCGACCGGCAGCACGTTCCCGAACCGCGCGAAGAGCGTGGGCGCATGCGAAGATGGCAGTACGGTATCGATTCGTCCCGCCCGATGCATCGGCAGCGATTCGAGCACGCGCCCTTCGGCGTCGATCACCGCGCTGATCCCCGTCGGCGTGGAGCGGACGACGGGCAATCCTTCCTCGATCGCGCGCAGCCGCGCCTGCGCCAGATGCTGCGGCGGACCCCAGCTGCCGAACCAGGCATCGTTCGACGGATTGAAGATGAAATCGGGGCGGTGCGCGCGGTCGACGACCTGGCCCGAGAAGATGATCTCGTAGCAGATTTGCAGCCCCGCCCGGCCGAAGGCGCCGAGGTCGAGCGTGCGGGCGCCGGGGCCCGGCCAGAAATCGATGTCGCCGGGCGCAAGCCGCGACAGGCCGATGGCGGACAGGATCGGGCGCATCGGCAGATATTCGCCATAAGGAACAAGATGCGCCTTGTCGTAGCGCGGGCCGAGCGTGCCGTCGGCATGGACCGTCATCACCGCGTTGCGCGCGCCGACGACGTCGCCCGCCTTGTCGAGTTCCAGCTTGAGCGCGCCGAGCAGCATCAGGTCTTGCGCGTTCATCAGCTGGGTCAGCCGCAAGCGCGCCGCGACGGGCGAGCGGTCGTAATAGGGCGCCGGATAGCCCGCTTCGAGATAGTCGGGCACCGCGGCCTCGGGCCACAGGATCAGGCGCGGCGTGTCGTCCTTCGGCGTCGTCAGCCGCGCGAGCTTTTCGAAATTGAGGTCGGCCTTGCTGCCTTCCCATTTGTCCTGTTGCCCGACGTTGGGCTGGACGACGGTGATGGGGATGCGCTGCGCACCTTTGGAGCGAACGGCTGCATTAGCGCTGCCACTTGTTTGCGACAGGAATGCCACGCCCCATATGGCGAGCAGGCTGCCGAATAGGGCGGCTGCGGCGACACGGCGGCGAAACCACGCCAGTATCAGGACCGCCGCGAGCAGGCAGACGATCGCGCTCATGCCATATGTGCCAATCCAGCGGGCGGGCGCGGCGATGTGCGGGACGGCAATCACCCCCAGGGGGTTCCATGCAAAGCCGGTAAAAATCCAGCTGCGGAGCCATTCGGTGAGCGCCCAAAGGCTGGCGAAGGCCAGCAGATAGGATGGCGCCGCAAAATGGGCATCTGCCTTGGGCTTCATTTTCCACGCGCCCCAAGCGGCGAGCGCGGGATATACGGCCAGATAAAGCGACAGCAACACGACCGCGATCCATCCCAGCCATGCGGGCATCGCAGCCTGATAGGTGAAGGCGGTCGCGATCCAGTTCAGGCCGACGACGAAATGGCCGACGCCGAACGCCCAGCCGATACCCAGCGCGCGCGACCCCTTGGGGCTGCGCGCAACCAGCGTCATCCAGCCGGCAAGCGCGAGCAAGGTCAGCGGCCAGAGGTGGAGCGGGGCGAAGCCGGTTGCCGAAACGGCACCGAGCAGGAGGGCGACAAGCTTTGGCCAGCGGTCGGCGAAAGCGGCGATGCGGGAGGATGTCGCGGTCACGCGCGCTGCTTTAGCCGCGTGCTGTCATGCCGACAATGGCGCTTGCCAAATCCCTTGCCCTTGTCCAACTTCGACGCCGGTCGCGCGGGGCAGAACATGGGCGGGAGACGCGTATGTGGTGGGCGATGGCGATGCTGCTGACGGGCAGCTATTCGGACATGGTGAAGGATCCGGCGGCGATGCGCTATTGCGCCGCGGCGGCGCAACAATCGGTCGACGACATAGCGCTGGCGAATGGCAAGGACAGCCCCGAGGCTGGGTTTCAGCGGGAGATCGCCGACCTGTTCCTCGCGCGTCTGCGCAAACTCGGCGCCGCCGATGCCGCGGCGCTCGCTACGACGCGGGCGAAGCTCGGCGATACCGCCGCCGACCTCGCGCAGGAGGACCGGTGCGGCCAGCTGGCGATCGTTACGCCTTCGGGCGGCGACCTCGTGCAGGCGGCGGCGGAGCTCGATGCGGGAATGGCTGGCGGCGATGCCGCGGCTGTGGCAGCGGATGCCGCCGACGCGGCGGTAGCCGGCGAGGACGCCGGAACCGCCGGCTATGCGATGCAGGCGCCGGGCTGGCTCGAAGCGCTGCCCGGTACGCGCCGCCGCGAGGTCCGCTGCGTGACGCTTGCCGACCAGGTGGTCGAAGACGTCGGGAGCGGCCTTCGCAAGGACGGCCTTGGCCTGACCGCCGCGAAAGCCGACCTGCTCGCGGCCCGGCTGACCGAGGCGATCATGGTCGAGAATGGCTATGCCGAAGCGGGGGTGGGCGCGATCTACAACGCCGACTTGGAAGCCATGTCGTGGGAAAATCAGGAGCGCAGCGCGGCGCAGCGTTCGGCCGCGATGACGCAGGAGATCGGCCGCTGCCGCGCGCTCTTCGACAGCATCGATATGTCGGGCGGCACCGCCCGGGCCTTGTCGCCGATCGCTTCGCCGAACGCCGCGCAATGCTATGCAATCGTCAACATCCTCGCCGATCGCGCCGAGCTGGCCAGCCCGGAACAGCGCCGGCTCGAGGCGATACGCGCGCGCCTCGAAAAACGTCACTATGCCGATCGCGGCACCGGTGAAGCTGCGGATATGGCGCTGAACGACGAAGTCATGCTTTTCAATCCCGAAGCCTTCGATGCGCTGCCCAAGGCGGTCACCGACCCGCGGCGCGCCGCCTGTTTCGCGATGGCAGGCGCCTAGGGCCAGACCCCAGGTTTCGATCAGAGCATATATTTCATCTTGATCGACTGGCGGATGTCATGTTCGACGACAAAGCTCGCCGATTTGAAGCTCGGCGGTCCGACGGTGATCGTGGGGTTGCGCGAAAAGCCAAAGCCTTCCTTGGGCAGGAAGATCGCTGTGTCCATCTTGTTGTTGCTGTTCTCGTCGTGGACCACCGCGATCGCATAAGTGCCGGTCGCGGGCGCGCGGACCGCGAAATCGGCGGCTTCGGCTGCCTTCACCGCCATCCGCACCGAGCCCTTGTCCTTGCTGCAATCGGGAAAGGCTTTGGGATTGGTGGTCAGGCAGACGAGGATCTGCCCCTTCATGCTGCGCAATCCGGAGACGCTGACCTCAACTGTCGGCGGCGGCGCGGCCGCGCCGGTCAGCAGCGCGGCTGAAATGGCCAAGGCCAAGATCCGTGCCGCACGCCTTGTCCCAGAAGCGGAAATAGAGCCCATAATTTCCCCGGTAAGCGGCGTGGTGCTGCTGGTGATGCGTCGCGGTTATCAGCCATCGGCCTGCGGGTCCATGCACCAGCGCGCGCGGAAACATCTCCCACCCCATATGATTGCCGACGCCCATCACGGTCATGATCGCGAGCACGAGGCCGAGCATCGCGACATGAATCGGGATCAGGAAGACGAGCGCAGGGATGACGATCGCGCCGGTGACCGCCTCCAAGGGATGGAAACTCATCGCCGCCCACGCGGTCGGCGGGTGGCTGTCGTGATGGACGCTATGTGCGATGCGGAACAGGCGCGGGCGGTGCATCCAGCGGTGCGTCCAGTAAAACCATGTGTCGTGGATCAGCAGATAGGCGAAGAGGCTAAGCGGCAGATACCACAGCGGAAAGGCGGTTACGTCGGTGTAGATGCGCGTCCAGCCATGCGCCTGCCACCCCCATGCGACGACGCCCGCCGGAACCCCGTAAATCGCGGCGCTCGCAAGGCTCCAGCCGACTTCGCGCCGCATCTGCGGTTCGAGTCCGCGATAGAGGCCGGGGTGCTTCCACCGCGTCGCAAGCGCGAAGGCGCCGCTGGTGATCAGATAGCGCACGCCGACAATCGCGGTCATCGCGAGCGCGGAGAAAAGGATCGGCCAGCCGGTCATCGCGCAAGGCTAGCCGCTTGCCGCAGCGTTGCAATGGCTTTGCGCCCGCGCGCTCGCGTGGCTAAGGCAGGGTTATGGTGGGGCAGAGCAACGATAGATGCGACATCGCGATCGTCGGCGGCGGACTCGCCGGCGGGCTCGCGGCGCTTGCGCTCGCGGCGAAGCGCCCCGACCTCGACGTGCGGCTGGTCGAGCCGGGGCCGATCGGCGGCAATCATATCTGGTCCTTTTTCGACAGCGACATCGCAAAGAAGGACCGCTGGCTCGTCGCGCCGCTCGTCCGTCATCACTGGCCGCGCTACGATGTGCGCTTCCCGTCGCACGAGCGCCGGCTGCGCATGGGGTATAAAAGCATCACCGGCGAAGCGCTCGCCGATGCCGTCATGGCGGCGCTTCCTGCGGGGCATGTCATCGCCGACAAGGCCAAGCATGTCGCGCCCGATCACCTGCTGCTGTCGCGCGGCGGACGGCTGTCGGCAAAGCATGTCATCGACGCGCGCGGCGCGACCAAATTCGCGGGCCTCGAGTGCGGCTGGCAGAAGTTCGTCGGGCGGGCGCTGACGGTGAAGGGCGGGCACGGCGTCGAGCACCCCGTCGTGATGGACGCGACCGCCCCGCAACTTGACGGCTATCGCTTCGTCTATCTGCTGCCCTTCGATGCTGAGACGTTGTTCGTCGAGGACACCTATTATTGCGACGATGCCGATCTCGATGCCCCGGCCATACGCGAACGGATCGCGGCCTATGCGGCGGCGCGGGGCTGGGACGTCGCCGCGACGACGCGTGAGGAAAGCGGCGTGCTGCCCGTCGTGATCGCGGGCGATTTCGACCGGCTGTGGCCTGCCTCCGACCGCACCGCGCGGATCGGGGTGCGCGCGGGCACCTTCCACGCGACCACCGGCTATTCGCTTCCCGATGCCGTGCGCACCGCATCATCGCTGCCCGGAATCGTCGACCGCGCCGACCTTCCCGCCATTCTCCGCGACCGGGCTGCGGCGTCATGGCGGCGCCAGCGTTTCTACCGCATGCTCGGCGCGATGCTGTTCCGCGCGGCCGAGCCCGGCGCGCGCTACCGCGTCTTCGAGCGTTTCTATCGTCTGTCGCCGGGCCTGATCGCGCGCTTCTATGCCGGGCGGTCGACCACGGCGGACAAACTGCGCATCCTGTCGGGCAAGCCCCCCGTGCCGATCGGCCGCGCGATTGCGGCGTTGTGGAAACGCGACTGGCGATGACGCGCCGCGCGATCGTCGTCGGCGCAGGGTTTGGCGGCCTCGCATTGGCGATCCGGCTGCAATCGGCGGGCGTGGAAACGACCGTCGTCGAGGCGCGCGACAAGCCCGGCGGGCGGGCGTACCACTGGGTCCGCGACGGCTTCACTTTCGACGCCGGGCCGACTGTCATCACAGATCCGCCGTGCCTGGAGGAACTCTGGGCGCTGAGCGGGCAGAAGATGGCCGCCGACGTTGACCTTCTCCCGGTCATGCCCTTCTACCGCCTGAACTGGCCCGACGGGACCAACTTCGACTATTCGAACGACGAGGCCGCGCTGCGCGCCGAAATCGCCAAGCTCCACCCCGCCGATGTTGAGGGATACGACCGTTTTCTCGCCTATTCGAAGGGCGTGTACGAGCAGGGCTATGTTAAGCTCGGCGCAGTCGCCTTTCTCGACTTCGCCTCGATGATCAAGGCGGCGCCCGCGTTGATGAAATATCAGGCGTGGCGCAGCGTCTATTCGATCGTCGCCTCCTATGTGCAGGACGAGCGGCTGCGGCAGGCTTTGTCGTTCCACACCCTGCTCGTCGGCGGCAACCCGATGACCACGAGCGCGATCTATGCGTTGATCCACACGATCGAGAAAGAGGGCGGCGTCTGGTTCGCGCGTGGCGGCACCAATGCGCTTGTCGGCGGCATGGTGCGGCTGTTCGAGGGGCTCGGCGGGGCGCTGCGGCTCGGCGACCCGGTGGCGAAGATCGAAACCGCGGGCGACCGCGTGACCGGCGTCACGACGCAAGGCGGGTGGCATGGCGACGCCGATATGGTCGCCTGCAACGGCGACCTGATGCACAGCTACAACGCGCTGCTCGCGGGGCATCCGCGCGGGGCAAAGGTCGCAAGGAGCCTCGCGCGCAAACGCTGGTCGCCCTCGCTCTTTGTCGTCCATTTCGGCGTGAAGGGCGAATATCCCGATATCGCGCACCACAGCATCCTGTTCGGCCCGCGCTACAAGGGGTTGCTCGACGACATCTACGGCGGCGTGATCCCCGACGACTTTTCTCTCTACCTCCACCACCCCAGCGTCACCGACCCCGGTATGGCGCCGCCGGGCCATTCGACGTTCTACGCGCTCGCGCCAGTCGCGCATCTGGGCAAGGCCCGGGCAGACTGGGACGGCGCATTCGGCGAACGCTTCGCCGACGCGATCCTCGAAGAGGTCGAACGCCGCGTCGCCCCCGGCCTCCGCGCCAACCTCGTCACGCGCTTCCACTACACCCCCGCCGATTTCGGCCGCGACCTGTCGGCGCATCTTGGCAGCGCGTTCAGTCTCGAACCCGTCCTCTGGCAAAGCGCGTGGTTCCGCGCCCACAACCGCGACGATGTGATTTCGAACCTTTACTTCGTCGGCGCGGGGACGCATCCGGGCGCGGGTATCCCGGGGGTCGTCGGCAGCGCCAAGGCGACCGCCAATCTGATGTTGGAAGATTTATGAAACGCCTTGCCGTCTATTGCGGGTCCGCGACCCCCGAAGATCCGATCTATATCGAAACCGCGCGCCACGTCGGTCGCACCCTGGCCGAGCGCGGCATCGGCGTCGTCTATGGCGGCGGCCGATTGGGGCTGATGGGCGCGGTCGCCGATAGCGCCTTGGAAGCCGGCGGCGAGGTGATCGGGATCATCCCCGACGCGCTCGTCGGCGCCGAGGTCGCGCACCGCGGCTGCACCGAGCTCCAGGTCGTGTCGGGCATGCACGAACGCAAGAAGATGTTCACCGACCTCTCGGACGGCTTCCTCACCATCCCCGGCGGGGTCGGCACGATGGACGAACTGTGGGAGGCGATCAGCTGGGCGCAGCTCGGCTATCATACCAAGCCCGTCGGGCTGCTCAACGCCGCCGGCTTCTACAACGACCTCATCGCCTTCAACCGCAACATGATCGAGGTCGGCTTCATCCGCCCCGCGCACGCCGGGATCATGATCGTCGATGCGGGGCTCGACGATCTGCTCGAAAAGATGGCGGCCTATGTGCCGCACAAGACGATCTTCGCGATGAAGGCCGAAAATCTGTAATGAATGAGGCGGGGGCCTATGATGCACATGCCCTCCACGGTTTCGCGCACGACAGCATCGCGCGCGGATCGAAAAGCTTCGCATTGGCCAGTCAGCTCTTCGACCGCGAAACGCGCGAGCGGGTGTGGTTGCTCTATGCCTGGTGCCGCGCCGCCGACGACCTGACCGACGGGCAGGATCATGGCGGCGCGATGAAGCCGGACCATGATCCGGTCGCCGCGGTCGCGCATATCCGGGCGCAGACCGACCAGGCTTTTGCCGGGCAGCCGACGGGCGACATGGCGTTCGACGCGCTCGGCTTCCTGCTCACCGAGGTCGCGATCCCGCGCTGGGTGATCGACGATATTATCGCGGGCTTCGAACTCGATGCGAGGGATTGGCGCCCGCGCAGCGAGCAGGATCTGCTTCGCTACTCCTATCATGTCGCGGGCGCGGTCGGGGTCGCGATGGCGCTCGTCATGGGCATCCATCCCGCCGACGAGACGACGCTCGATCGCGCTTCGGACCTCGGCATCGCGTTCCAGCTCGCCAATATCGCGCGCGACGTCGCCGAGGACGCCGCCGCCGACCGCTGTTACCTGCCCGTCGAATGGATGGTCGAACTCGACATCCCGCCCGGCCAGCACATGCACCCCGCCTTTCGCGGGCGCCTGTCGGTGATGGCGAAATGGCTGTCCGAAATGGCCGAGGAATATGAGGCGTCGGCGCGCTGGGGCGCGCGCAAGCTGCCCCCGCGCAGCCGCTGGGCGGTGCTCGCCGCGGCGGGCATCTATGGCGACATCGCGCGCGAGGTGCGCGCGCGCGGCGACCATGCGTGGGACCACCGCGCGGGCACTTCGCTCTTCGCCAAATTGGGCTGGGTCGCGCGCGCGGGCTGGTCGGTGCTCCGCCGCCCGCCGCAGCGGCGGATCAGCCGCGAGGGGCTGTGGACGCGGCCACGCGATGAGGCCGGCGAATGAGCTATCTCGAATGGATCGCCGCGGCGTTCGTGCTCACCAATGTCGCGCTCGTGGCGCTGCGCAGCGTGTGGAACTACCCCTTCGCGCTCGTCGCGGTGACGCTCTACGCCTTCGTCTTCTTCGAGGCGAAGCTCTACAGCGACATGCTGCTCCAGGGCTTTTTCTTCGTGCTCAACCTTTATGGCTGGGCCGCCTGGATGCGCGCGCGTGATGACAGCGGGGTGCCGGTGCGCTGGATGACCGAGCGTGCGCGGCGGGGCTGGGCACTTACGACGATCGCCGCCTGGGCCGGGTGGAGCTTTGCGATGGACCGCTACACCGACGCGGTCGCGCCATGGATCGACGGGGCGATCGCGATGCTCAGCATCACCGCGCAATGGCTGCTCGCGTGGCGCCGGGTCGAAAGCTGGTTCCTCTGGATCCTCGTCGACCTGATCGCGATCCCTCTCTTCGCGTCGCGCGGCCTCTATGCGACCAGCGCGGTCTATGTCGTCCTGCTTGGCCTGTCGATCGACGGCCTGCTCCAGTGGCGGCGCGCGGCGGCGGCGGGCAGGGCGGCGCCATGACGCGGCATATCTGCCTCCACGGCGCCGAAAGCACCGGCAAATCGACGCTCGCGCCGCGCCTCGCGCTCCAGCTCGGCGGGCTCGTCGTTCCCGAATATGGCCGCACCTATGCCGAGGCGAACGGCACCAACCTCGACGAGGTCGACCTGCTCGCGATCTTCGACGGCCACTTGGCGGCGACGCGCGAAGCGCTCGCGCAGCGGCCCGAATGGCTGATTTCCGACACCGACCCGTTGATGACGCAGGCGTGGGCGACCATGCTGCTCGGCCGCCGCCTGCCCGAGATCGACCTGTGGGACGAGGTCGCCGACCTCTATCTGGTTCCCGCGATGGATTTGCCATGGGAGGAGGACGGCACGCGCCTGTTCGGCAGCGAACTCGCGCGGGTGCAATTCATGGAGCTTGCGATCGGCGAACTCGACCGGCGCAAACTCAAATGGGCGTGGGTCGAGGGCGAAGGCGACGCGCGGCTGGCGAGCGCGCTGGCGGCGATAGAGGCGGCGGGTTTGGCCTGACCGGAAGCTGCGCAGATGCGTGCGTGTCCGCTTAGGGTGGAAAACCGTCTTTCCATCATCCCCTATCGTCATCCCGGGCTTGACCCGGGATCCGCCTTTTCCTTCCAGACAGGCCGGCCCCGGATCAAGTCCGGGGTGACGATGATGGAGAGGTCGGCAACTGCTCGCTTTAAGCCATCAGGCCGCGGCCGAAATCTGCTGCGCCCCGATTGCTGCGACCTCGAACGGTGTGGTCTGATAGATTTCGTTGATCCAGTTCGCGAACAACAGATGCGCGTGGCTGCGCCAGCGATTCTCCGGCGCGCGCGCGGGATCGTCGGCGGGAAAATAGCCCGTGGGGAGCTGGCCCCGGCCATCGCGATGATATTCGGCCGCCAGCGTGCCAGTATCATATTCGAGGTGATTGAACATGTGCAGGGTCCGGTGAGCCTGATCGTACACGAGGCCGGCGCCGGCCTCGTCGTTGCCCGCCAGTATCTGCAATCCGTTCGTCTCCGCCAGCGCGGCCGGACAAACTTCGGCCCAGCGCGACACCGGAACATCGAACCGGTCGGAAAAACCCCGGAGATAGGGAGAGGCGGGGGCAAGATTCGCATGTGGGAATATGCCAAAGGCCTTCTGGGGCAGGTCGCGCTTTGGAACGCCGTGAAAATGGAACAGCGCGGCCTGCGCGGCCCAGCAGATCGTGAAGCAGCGATGGACGTGCGTCTGTGTCCAGTCGAGGATCGCGCGCAGTTCGGACCAGTATCTGACCTCGTCATACGGAAGCCGCTCAACAGGGGCGCCAGTGATGATGAAACCATCGAACTTCTCGGCACGGACATCGCTCCATGGCCGATAGAAAGCCGCCATATGGTCGGCCGACGTGTTGTGCGCGACGTGATCGGTGATCCGCACAAGCGTCAACTCGATCTGGAGCGGCGTCGCTCCGAGTAGTCTGGCAAGCTGTGTTTCGGTGCTGATCTTATCCGGCATCAGGTTGAGCAGGGCGATCCGCAAAGGCCTGACGTCCTGACGTCCAGCGTCGACTTCGCGCATGACCATGACGCCCTCGGCCTCGAGGATATGTCGGGCGGGAAGTCGATCGGGTATCTTTATCGGCACGAAACGTCGTTCCTTCTTACGGTTCGACGCTGCATGGCTTGATCCGCTTGGTTGCCGGCTCGGCCACATCCTCCTTGCGGAGCGCCACCTTGCCCGGATTGGCAGGTTGGCGTTGGGCGTCGACCCAACTCTTGATGTTGAAATTCTCTTACGTCGCCGCGCCGGTCTCCGCAACAGCCGGTTTCAGCCGGTCGCTAGACGTGGCGTCCGCAATCGGTCGAAAACCGGCGTTCTCAAGCTACCGGCTGTGGGCGTCGCGCAATTCGCGCTTGAGCACCTTGCCGATCGGGCTGCGCGGCAGTTCGTCGACGACGGTGATCGCGCTCAGCCGCTGCGTCTTGCCGACCTTGGCGTTGCAGTCGGCGCGCACACCCTCGGCATCGGCGCCGGGTTTCAGCACGACGAAGGCGACGGGCGTCTCACCCCATTCCTCGCTCGGCATGCCGACCACCGCCGCCTCGACGACGCGCTCGTCGGCGATCAATATCGCTTCGAGGTCGCTCGGGAAGATATTGAAGCCGCCCGAGATGATCATGTCCTTTGCGCGGTCCATCAAGGTCAGGAAGCCGTCCTCGTCGATCCGGCCGATGTCGCCGTGGCGATAGAAGAGATTTCCCTCGGCATCGTACCAGTGCATCGCCTTGGTCGCGTCGGGACGGTTGTTGTATCCGGTCATCATCGCCGGGCTGCGGCCGACGACTTCGCCGACCGAACCTTGCGGCAACTCATTGCCGTCCTCGTCGATCACCTTCGCGATATGTCCCGGTGCGGGCTTGCCGACGGTGTGGAGCTTGTCGGGGAATTGATGCGCCTCGAGGATGAACGCCGCGCCGCCCTCGGTCATGCCGTAAATCTCGACCAGCCCGCCCGGCCAGCGCCGGAGCACATCGGCCTTGAGCGCCGCGGGGAAGGGCGCCGAGGTGCAATATTTGACGACGAAGCTGGAGAGGTCGAAGTCGCCGAAATCCTCGAGCGCCATGATGCGGCGGTACTGGACGGGGACCAGCATCGTGTTCGTCGCGCGCTCGCGCGCCGCGAGTTCGAGGAACCCGCGCGCGTCGAATTTCTTCATCAAGACAACCTGCCCGCCCGATCCGACGGTCGGCATGAAGCTCGCCATTGTCGTGTTCGAATAGAGCGGGGTCGACAGGATCGTCACCGCATTGGGGCCGTAAGCGGGGGCGCCGCGGATGATATGCTGCCAGCGCATCGCGTGGCTGTGGATGATGCCCTTGGGCGTGCCGGTGGTGCCCGACGAATAAATGATGTTGAACCCGTCCTCGGGCCGGATTTCGACCGGCGCGGGCTTGTCGCCCGCCAGCGACAGCCAGGTATCGAGCGGTGTTCCCGCGTCGCTGCCGTCCATCGCGATCAGGTCGCTCGCGGCGATGACATGCCCTTCGAGGCTCGCTTTGGCGGTGCTGTCTAGGAACAGGTGGCGCGCGCCGGTGTCGGCGATCATCGCCGCCATCTGTTCGCCCGTCGCGCTGTTGGTGACCAGCCCCGCGACCCCGCCGGCGCGCAGCGTGCCGAGGATCACCGCCATCTGTTCGACGCTATTGAGGCCGGCGATCGCGGTGCGGTCGCCTTTTGCGAATCCGTCCTGCTGCAACCGCGCGGCGATTCGGTCGGTCAATTGATCCAGTTCGGACCAGCTCAGCCGCCGCAGCGCATCGGCAGCCGCTACGGCATCGGGACGCTCCGCGGCATGGGCACGGACAAGGTCGGGCAGGGTGGCGAAGTCGCCGTCAAGCATTTCGATACTGGTCATGACCCATGGGTTAGCACAGCCGAAAGGCGGTGCAATGCCGGTGGGGCGGCGAGGCGACAAGATGTTGCGTCGACGACGGGGGATGCGGATGGCATCATCGGATATTGCCGGGCAAGACGACCGGAAGTTGCTGGTCGCCATTTATCATCCGCTGACGGCGCGCGCCGACACGCTCGGCGCTGCGATTGAGGCTGCGGGTTTGGCGGTGCAATTCCTGCCGCCGCATGTGAACGGGCTTCGCCCTTGGGTCGATAGCTGTTTCGACTTGCTGATCGTCAACCCGTTCCTGGGGTGGCAGGAGCCTTCCGAATTCGTCCGGCTGGCGCGATCGATCGCGGGGCGGCGGCCGCTGATCGCCCTGTCCGATCGCGACTCGTTCGATGACCGAATGGCGGCGCTTGGTGCGGGCGCCGAGGATGCGGTTGGCTGGACCGATAATCTCCCCGAAGTGCTCGCGCGGGTCGCCAGCCTGCTGCGCCGCAGTCGCATCGCCGCCGGGCAACTCGGCGAGGGCGAATTGCGCATCGACCTGATCGACCGGCGCGTCGAACGCGCGGGCCGGCTCATCCGCCTGCCGCTCCGCGAATTCGACCTGCTCGCGAATCTTGCGCGCGTACCCGACCGGCCGCTGTCGCGCGGCGCGCTGCTCCGCGCGGTGTGGCGGCTCGATTTCGATCCCGGCACCAACCGGGTCGAGGTGCATATGTCGCGGCTGCGCGCTAAGGTCGATCGGGGGTTTGATTGGCCGATGCTCCGCACCGTGAAGGGCATGGGCTACGCGTTGCGGTCGCGTCCCGATTAATCCTCCCTGTCGCGCAGCGATGGGGAGGTGGCAGCGCGAAGCGCTGACGGAGGGGCGGCAACGCCACGTCCCGGCCCCTCCGTCAGCCTCTTCGAGGCTGCCACCTCCCCATGCCTCCGGCACAGGGAGGATCGACGATTTGATCGACGTGCCGCGCGGATTTGGCGCTTCTTGATCGTGAACCTGTCACCGGTCCCAGCTTGCTTGACCGAAAGTTTCAGGTTGCTACTGATCTTCGACATAAAGAAAGCAACGATTCCCGGAGATGATGCCCGATGCACCCCTCAGTCCACGCCCGCGCCAATCCCGACAAAGCCGCGATCATCGTCGCCGAGACGGGGGAAGCGATCAGCTATGGCGAACTCGACGCGGCCTCGAACCGCGCCGCGCAGCTCTTCCGCTCGCACGGGCTGGGGCATGAGGATGTCGTCGCCTTCATGCTCGACAACACCCCGCATTATTATGGGCTGACGTGGGGCGCGCAGCGCGCGGGGCTTCGCTATGTCTGCATCTCGTCGCGGCTGACGCAGGACGAGACCGACTATATCCTCGAAAATTCGGGCGCGCAGATCCTGATCGTGTCGGCGAGCCTTGCGGGGGCCGCGCAGCAACTCGCAACCGGCATCAAGCGCTTCGCGATGGGCGGCGCGATCCCGGGCTATGAAAGCTGGGAGGGCGCCGTCGCCGTGATGCCCGCGACGCCCGTCGCCGACGAGCGCGCCGGGGTCGACATGCTTTATTCGTCGGGCACCACCGGGCGGCCCAAGGGGGTGCGCGTGCCGCTGCCCGAAGACCCCGCGATCGACGCGGCGAACAGCCTCGTCCTGCTCGCCTCGGCGATATTCCAGATCAACGCCGATAGCATCTATCTGTCGCCCGCACCGCTTTATCACGCCGCGCCGCTGCGTTGGTCGATGACGATCCACCGCCTCGGCGGCACCGTCGTGCTGATGAAGAAATTCGATCCCGAGACCGCGCTGGCACACATCGAAAAATATCGCGTGAACGCCAGCCAATGGGTGCCGACGCATTTCGTGCGCATGCTCAAGCTGCCCGAAGACGTCCGCACGCGCTACGACACCTCGTCATTGAAGGTCGCGATCCACGCCGCGGCGCCGTGCCCGGTGCCGGTCAAACAGGCGATGATCGACTGGTGGGGCCCGGTGCTGTTCGAATATTATGCCGGGTCCGAAGGCAATGGCATGACCTTCATCTCCAGCGCCGACTGGCTGACGCACAAGGGCAGCGTCGGCCGCCCGATCCTCGGCGCTGTCCACATCATGGGCGAGGATAACGAAACCGAGCTTGGTACGAGCGAAGAAGGCACCGTCTTCTTCGAAAGCGAAAATATCTTCGAATATCATGGGGATAATGAAAAAACGGCGTCGAGCCGCAATTCGAAGGGCTGGTCGACCCTCGGCGATGTGGGCAAAGTTGATGAAGATGGCTTCCTCTATTTGACCGACCGCAAGAGCTTCATGATCATCTCGGGCGGGGTGAACATCTATCCGCAGGAAATCGAGAACCATCTCGTGACGCACCCCAAAGTGGCCGATGTCGCGGTCGTCGGCGGCCCGCACGACGAGATGGGCGAGGAGGTGATCGCGGTCATCCAGCCCGCCGACATGGCCGACGCGACCGATGCCTTCCGCGACGAGCTCATGACCTATGCGCGCGAGAAATTGTCGGGGGTGAAAATCCCGCGCCGCATCGATTTCATGGAAGCGCTGCCGCGCCACGACACGGGAAAGCTCTACAAGCGCCTTCTCCGCGACCAATATTGGGAAAAGGCAAAGGCGGAGGCCTGATCCGATGACCGCGCGCGTCGAATTCTTCTTCGACCTCTCTTCGCCCTGGACCTGCCTCGCGTTCCACAATTTGCCGGGCGTGCTCGAACGGACTGGCGCCAAGGCGATCTACCGGCCGATCCTGGTTGGCGGAGTGTTCAACGCGGTGAACCCGGCCGTCTATGCGGCGCGCGAGCAGGCCGACAATCGGCGGTTGCAGCATAGCTGGAAGGTGCTGCAGGACTGGGCGCGGCTCGCGGGCGTCCCGATGAATTTCCCGTCGCAGTGGCACCCGGCGAAGAGCATCACCGCAATGCGGTTCTGCTGCGCGCTCGAAGCGGATCAGGCGGCGCTTGTCCGCTTCGCGCGCGGGGCCTTCGCGAGCTATTTCGACCGGCAGGAGAATCTCGATGACCCCGCCGTGCTCGCGGCGGTCGCCGATGCCGAGGGATTGGGCGGCGCGGCGCTCGCCGCCGCGGCGGGCAGCGACGCGGTCAAGGCCCGGCTGCGCGCGAATACCGATGAAGTCATCGCGCGCGGCGGCTATGGTTCGCCGACGATCTTCGTCGACAGGGACGATATGTATTTCGGCAACGACCAGCTTCCGCTCGTCGAAGCCGCGCTCACACGCTGAAAAGGACTCTTCCGTGAAAGACCGTATTTCGATCACCATGCTCGAAGGCGGCATCGCCGACGTCCGGCTGATCCGCGCCGACAAGATGAACGCACTCGACCCCGCGATGTGGGAGGCGCTCGCCGAAGCGATCGATCAGCTCAAGGCGACGACGGGCCTCCGCGTCGTCGTGCTGTCGGGCGAGGGACGGGCTTTCTGCGCCGGGCTCGACTTGTCGAGCCTCAGCAACGATCGCGATCCGGGCGCGAGCAGCGCTGGCGGCACCCTATCCGACCGGACGAAGGGCATCGCGAACAACGCGCAATATGCCGCGTGGGGCTGGCGCGAAATCCCGGTGCCGGTGATTGCGGCGGTGCATGGCGTTGCCTTCGGCGCGGGAAGCCAGATCATGGCGGCAGCCGATATCCGCATCGTCCATCCCGACACGCGCATCGCGATTATGGAAATGCGCTGGGGGCTGGTGCCCGACGTTGCGGGCATGGCGTTGTGGCGCACACAGGTCGCCGACGATGTGCTGCGCGAACTGATCTATACCAATCGCGAGTTCAACGGGTCGGAGGCGAAGCTGCTCGGCTTTGCGACGCATGTGTCGGACGATCCGCTGGCGCGGGCGATGGAACTCGCCGAAGTGATCGCCGACAAGAATCCGCACGCGATCCGCGGTGCGAAGCGGCTCTGCAATATGCTCGCCGATGCGAGTGATGCTGAAATCCTGCAGGCCGAAAGCGACGAGCAGGTGAAGGTGATCCGCACGCCTAACCAGATGGAGGCGGTGATGGCGGGGATGCAGAAGCGGAAGCCGAATTTTACGGACTGAAGATCCTCCCTGTGCCGAAGGCATGGGGAGGGGGACCGCTCGCGAAGCGAGTGGTGGAGCGGCCGCTGCGACAGCGCCAAGGCCCCTCCGTCAGCGCTTCGCGCTGCCACCTCCCCATCGCTCCGCGACAGGGAGGATTAAATCAGAGAAGCCCCAAAAACCGGGCCGCATTGTCCCAATCGCGCTTGTGGGTGGCGCGCGCCTTTTGCGCTTCGCTGTCGGCGCCCCAGCGGCGCTCCTGATAGAGTTCGTCAAGGCTGACCGCTGCCCACAAGGCGTCGGCGTCGAACGCGTCTTCGAGCAAGGCGAGCCCGGCGACGAGCGATCCGCCGATTGTCACCAGCGGGGTCAGCGCGGTGACCCCCCATGCGTCCTGCGCCAGCACGGCGTCCTGCAACGCCGCAACCGTCGCTTCGGGCTGATCGACCGGTAGCACACCCTGCGTCAGGGTAAATTCAATGCCATAGCGTGCCTCGGCCCAGGCGAGCAGCGGGTTCCACGCCGCCGCCTGCTCGGCCTGCAGCGCGGCGTCGCGCGCATCGCGATAGCAGAAGAGGTCGCTCTGCGCATAAGCGGCGACTGGTGCGGCGAAGGTCGCCAGGTCGGGTGTCGCCAGATCGATCGCGGCGTTGGTCAGGCCCGTCATCGGCATGGCGACCGGATCGATCGTCTCGCCCACATCGCGCCATTCGGCGGCGATGGCTTCGGCGAGTGCGGCGCTTGCGACAGCGAGCGGCGCGCGCTGCGGCGTGCGCACCGGCCGGCCATCGAGCGCGATGCCCCAGCCGCCGTCTTCTGCGACGACAGCAACCTCTTTCCAGAAGCGCTTCACGGGTTCTTGGGCGAACGCCAACGGCGCGCGAGCAGCAGCGGCATGGCCGCGAAATCGAACGCGCCGACCAGCACGATCGCGGCGCCGATCCAGCGATCGGTCGGCTGGCCCGCCAGCGTGAAACCGCCGCTGATCAGGATGAAACCGATCATCGCAAAGGCGACGCCCATCAGGCGCATGATCGAGAGGGCAAAGAAGCGTTTTTTGGCGAGAGCATCATCGGCTTGGGTCATGCGTCCGCCTTATCGCCGCCAAGGTGCCGCATCAACTGCGCGAGCGCGCCATGACCCGTCGCCGCGACCCCGTCGATCACGCGCGCGCGCTCCTCGGCCGACTTGTTCTGCGACAGTTTGATCGTCGGGCGCCACGCGGCGATGCGCATTTCGAAACCGGTAATGGCGCCGGTCATCTTGCTGAACAGCGCCGGGTTCATCTTGTCGCGCGTCCACGGCGGGTTCGCGCCGGCGCGCGCTTCATGCGCCGCGGACAGCGTGTCGAGCTGCGCGACCAGTTCGGCGTCGTCGAGTTTGCGCGCCACGCCTTCCATCTCGATCGCGACATAATTCCACGTCGGCACCTGATCGGCGTCGGCGTACCAGCTCGCGCTGACATAGGCGTCGGGGCCCTGCACGACGGCGAGCGCATTCGCGCCGCCCAAGTGGCGGGTGAGCGCGTTGCCACGCGCAAGATGGAATTGCAGCGTCGTCCGGTCGTCGCTCAGCACCACCGGCGCATGCGCGACGCGCGGCCCGTCGGGGGTGCTCGCAAAGATCGCGGCAAAGCCGATCTCGCGCACGAGCAATTCGGCGAGATCATCCTGCCGCGGGCGGAAGGCGGAGTTCGGATGCATCAGCTCGCTTTGGGCGGACGCGCCGGATGCTTCCTGGCGCTCGGTTTCTTGCCCGCGGGCTTCCCGGGCGCCGGCTTGCCGGGCTTGCCCGGTTTCGCCTTCGCCTTGGGCTTCGGCTTGCCGACGAAGTCGGTCGGCTTGCTTTCGGCGGTGCGTCCGCGCCGTTCGCCGCGCCGCGCCTTGCGGATCTGCTTGCTGTGCGCCTTTGCCTGCGCCTTCAGCGCCGATTTGGGCGGCGGGCCTTTTTCGGCCGGGTCGATCCCGACCTCACCCAGCAGCAGGTCGAAGCCGAGCGCGTCGAGGCTCGCGGCGAAATGCTCGGGCACCTCGGCGCTGATATCGATCGCGCCGCCGTCGGGATGGTCGATGCGCAGGCGGCGGCTGTGGAGGTGCATCTTGCGGCTGATCGTCCCGGTCAGGAAGGCGCCCTTGCCGCCATATTTGCCGTCGCCGACGATCGGATGACCGATCGCCGCCATATGGACGCGGAGCTGGTGTGTGCGCCCGGTCAGCGGCTGCAGCTCGACCCATGCCGCGCTATTCCCCGCGCGCTCGATGACGCGGTAGCGCGTCTTCGATGCGAGGCCGCTGTCGTGGACATGCATCTTCTCGCCGCCCGATCCCGGCTGCTTGGCGAGCGGCAGGTCGATTTCGCCCTGCTGGATGTCGGGAACGCCGACGATGATCGCCCAATAGGTCTTTTTCGCGCTGCGGTTCGAAAAGCTCTTGGCGAAATAGGCCGCGGCCTTCGGCGTCCGCGCGATCAGCAGCGCGCCCGACGTGTCCTTGTCGAGCCTGTGGACGAGCTTGGGCCGCGTCGGACCATCGAATTTCAGCGCGTCGAGCAAGCCGTCGACATGCTGTTCGGTCTTGGTGCCGCCCTGCGTCGCGAGCCCCGGCAGCTTGTTGAGCACGATCGCGCTGGCGTCGCGGTGGATGAGCATCCCGGTCGCGAGTTCAACATCGGCGTCGGTCAGCGGACGCCCCTTGCGCGCGGGACGCGCGGCGGTTTCGACCGGCGGGGTCGGCATGACGAGTTTCTGCCCGGTCGCGATGCGGTCCGACACATCGGCCTTCTTGCCGTCGAGCGTCAGCTGGCCCGAACGCGCCCAGCGCGCGAGCAGCGCGTGCGGCGTGCCCTCGCGGTGGCGCTTGAACCAGCGATCAAGGCGGATGCCGTCGTCTTCCTCGGCGATGGTGGCGCCGTCGAGATTGGTTTTGGCGTCGCTCATGCCGGCACCTGCCGCACGATGAACAGGCCGATCCCGCAGGCGGCAATCGCGCCGATCACCGACGCGAGGACATAGGCGGCCGCCTGAGCGTTTTGACCGCGTTCGAAGAGCATCCAATATTCCATGCTGAAAGAGGAGAAGGTGGTGAAGCCGCCGAGAATCCCGACGCCGACGAACAGCCGCGCGGTGTCGCCGCCACCGCTGCGCACGAGCCAGCCGACGAGCAAGCCCATCAACAGGCTGCCGACGATATTGATCGACAGCGTCCCCCACGGGAAGGCCGGGCCGAACCGCGCGAGCATCGCCTGCCCGACCAGATGGCGGGCGCCGGCGCCGATCGCGCCGCCGATCATGACAGGAAACAGGCTGTTCATGACGCTCGCCCTAGCCCGAAACGGGCGCGAGGCATAGCGGGCCATTTCTAGGCGTCGGGCGAGGTTACCGCAGTGGTGGAGCGTTCGTGCGTCGCGCGCCAGTTTTCGGGGAGGATGAAGTCGCCCTGCCAGATGCCGCGCCGTTTCGCCTGCGCCTCGGCTTCTTCGACCATATAGGCGTCGGTCGTCGCCACCGCCCAGCCGAGCCGCGTCATTTCGGCGCCGAGATCGATGCCGTCGGGAAAGGCGGCGGTGCGGCACGCGGCGAGCGTGCGGTCGTAGGGATCTTTTGCCGCGACCTCGCAATGGAGCGGCCCGCGGCCCGCGAGCTTTTCGAGCGCGGTGCGTGCTTCGCGCCCGCAGGGCCAGCGCGTTGTGCCGCGCGCGCAATCCTGCCGATATTCGACCGCGTCGATGCCGGTCAGGCGGATCGTCAGCGGCGCGTCATCCTGCCGCACCGTCAGGCTGTCGCCGTCGATCACATGGACGAGCGGCACGGTCAGCGCGGGTACCGGCAACCACACCCATGCGACGAACGCGAGCCCGGCGAGCAGCAGCAGCGCGAGCAGCGACCGGAAGCGCCGCCGCCAGCGCAGCCGCGCGAGCGAGGAGGGGGCTGAAACCATCGGATCCCGCCTGACTCGATGGGGACGGCTTGGCAAGGGTGAATTAAGGATTGACGATGAGAACAAACCATGTCCAAAATGGACCTGTTCCGCAACGGCCGACACGCGTCGACTCATGCCGATATCAAGCTTGGGTCCGGATTGGCGGCAAACGGGAGCGAACAAAAGGTGAATACCGCCGAAATGACGGCATGCTTACGCCAGGATGGAGCGATGGGGGACAGGTAGCATGATGGGCCAAGTGATGCGGACGCTCGATACATCGGCAATCGCGCCGGGCGCTTTCGGTGCAGGACAGGCCGCGCCGCCCGAGACGATCGGTGGACCAATCCCCGACGGCGTTGCGTCGCCACTTTTGTTCGTGGGGTCGGAGGCCGATTGGCCCGATACGGCTCCGCTCGCCGAAGTGCGCCTCGTCGGAACGCTGCCTCCGTTACGGGCGGCGGATTACATCCGGAGAACCGCGACACTGGACATTATCTGGCTCGCCGCGGCGGAGACGATCGAAGGCGAAACGCTGGGCGACATATGCGCGGCGGCGGGCGAGCGGGGCTGCAACCTCATATGCGAAACCACGCTGGTCGCGCTCGACCGGGTCGCGGCGGCGATTCCGGCGGCGCTCGACGTCCAGTTTCTGGTCGAACCCGATCCGACCGACCGGCTCGTCGCCCTGGCGGTGGCACGGCGGACGCGGCACGGCATCCTCCACGACATCGCACGCGACGATGCGATGGAGCGGATCGACCGGCTGCAGGAAGAAGTCGCGCGCATTTCGCGTCTGCTCGGCGACCTTGCCGGCCAAAGGGGCGGTCTTCCCGGCACACCCATGGGTTTTGCATCGCGGGCCGAGGATCTGACCGACTACGCAGGACAGGTCCGCGCGCCGGCGCGCGACTTTGCCGCGATGCCGCGCAGCTTTATTCCCGAAGAGCGCACGCTTGACCGGCAGCGCGCCAAGGCGGTGCGGCGGATGCTGCGCCAGCGGCGGATGCGCGAGCAATATTTCCCTGCCGACCTGTTCGCCGATCCGGCATGGGACATGCTGCTCGACCTTTATGCCGCGCGGCTCGAACGCCAGCCGGTGTCGGTGTCGAGCCTGTGCATCGCCGCCGCGGTCCCCGCGACGACCGCGCTGCGCTGGATCAAGACGATGACCGACGCCGGCCTGTTCCTGCGCGAAGACGACCCGCACGACGGCCGCCGCATCTTCATCGCGCTCGCCGAGGGCGCCTCTGACGCGCTCGCTCGCTATTTCGAGGCGCTCGAAGAATAGAAATGGCCCCCGCCGGTCGGCGCAGCTAGTTTCCGGGCATGAAGGATGCCGTCGAAGTGGTCGTGAACGACCGGATGCAGCAGGGTTATCGCTATGTGCGCACGGCCCCGATGGGCAAGGCGTTCGATCCCGATTTCGAACCCGAACTCACGCCGGCCGAGATGCTGGAACTCGGGGTGTTCTGCGGGAAATATATGACCGACTGCGCCGCCGAATTCCCGGCGAGCTGGTTCGGCAACGCAAAGCTCGCGCCCGAACACGCCGACTGCTCGCTCAACTATTTCGGCATAAGGGCGAGCGTTCCCTTGCGCGTCTGGGTTCAGAAAGGATGGATCCATCCCGACGACCCGCGCGGCTGGTTCCAATGGTATTGCCGCTATTATTCGGGGCGGCGGATGCCGGGCGAGGACCATCGCCAGATCGCGCGGTGGCGCGCGTTCCGGCGCCACGCCGCGCAAATACGCAAGCATTGCGAACCGGGCGATCCCTTTTGCCGGCCGAAACAGCGGCAGGCGCTGCTGCAATGGGCGTACGACAGCCGGGATATCTAGCCCCAAAGCCGGGACCATTTCCCTTCATCGCGGGGCGCACTATGTAAGCGCCCACTTCAACGGAGTTTTCTGCCGATGCCGATTATGGCCGCCCGCGTTTATCATGACGGCAAGCTTGTCCGCGACATCGGCCCGGATGAGGCGATTCCCGAAGATTGCGACAATGGCGATTTCTTCTGGCTTGGCCTGTACGAGCCGACGCCGGGCGAGCTCGAAGGGATTGCGAAACGCTTCGGCCTCCACCCGCTAGCGGTCGAGGATGCGCTGAAGGCGAACCAGCTGCCGAAGGTCGAGGCCTATGGCGACCAGCTGTTCGTCATCGCCCGCACCGCCAACCTCGACGCCGATACGATCCATCCGGGCGAAACCGCCTTTTTCCTCGGCCCCCATTTCTTCGTCAGCGTCCGACACGGGTCGGCGCGCACACACACCGACATCCGGGCGCGGCTCGAAACCTTGCCCGCCAAGCTGGCCCATGGTCCCGACTATGTCCTCTATGCGGTGCTCGATTTCATCGTCGATGGCTATTTTCCGGTCATCGACGCGATCGAGGACCGGATGCTGACGGTCGAGGAAAGCGTGATGGACACGCCGCTCGACGCCGCCGAAATCCGGCATCTCTATTCGCAGCGGCACGAGATCATCCGCTTTCAGCGCCTCGTCGGCATGATGAAGGAAGTTGCCGGCCGGCTCGCGACCGACGATGATCTTCCCAATGTCGATCCCGCGGTGCGTCCATTCTATCGCGACATTTGGGACCATGTGCAGCGTGCCGAGTTCCGCCTGACCGGGCTGCGCGATATTGCGGCGTCGGTGATCGAAACCAACGGCATGCTCGAACAGCAGCGCCAGGGCGTCATCACGCGCCAGCTCGCAGCCTGGGCCGCGATCCTGGCGGTGCCGACCGCGATTGCCGGCATCTATGGCATGAATTTCGAACATATGCCCGAACTCGGCTGGACCTTTGGTTATCCGATGGTCGTCGGCACGATAGCGGTGATCTGCGCACTATTGTTTTGGCGGTTCAAAAATATCGGCTGGCTCTGACGATCGCGAGGCATCGCTTGCCAGCGGTCGCCGCTTATGGCAGGGGCGCGCTTCCCGCTTATGGCGACATCTGGGGGCGCTTAGCTCAGTTGGTAGAGCATCTCGTTTACACCGAGAGGGTCGGCGGTTCGAGCCCGTCAGCGCCCACCAGTTTGTGACATTCCTCAACGAAATTGGTCTGGCGAGAGTCGGGCAGGGGTGGGTGTTTCAATCCTTGCAGAACAGCACGTCGGGAAGCTTGAGCAGCTCGGCCAATGCGCGCTGGACATGGTCGGCGGCTTCGCGCGCCGCAGTGTCGCCGTCGCCCAGGCGAAGGGCGCCGTAAAGTCTTTGATGGTCATCCTGGCTGGCGAAAACGCCGGCGCGTTCGACGAGCAGCCGGAATTGCATATGATAGACCGACTGGTCGAGCTGTTCGAGGATGGTGACGAGGGTTCGGTTGTCGGCGCGTTCGCGGATCAGATGATGAAAGCGTGCGTTGAGCCGTGTGAAGGCGGCCATGTCGCCCGTCGCTCGCGCCGAGTCCATCGCCGCGATCAGCGTGTCGAGCGCATCGAGCGCGGCAGGATCGCGCGCAATCGCCGGTGCGGCGTGCTGCGCCGCCATCGCATCGAGCGCGGCACGAACATCATATATCTCGCGTAGCCGTGCCCGTGACAGCGGGCGGACGATAAAGCCGCGGTGCCGTTCCTGCGACAGAAATCCTTTCGCTTCGAGCCGTTGCAACGCTTCGCGGACGGTTGTTCGCGCGACATCGAAACGCGCGGCGATGTCCGCCTCGACCAGCCGCTGGCCAGGCGCGATCTGACCCTGGCGCATCAGGTCGAGGATGTCGTCGGCGACGGTTTCAACCGCCGACTTCGTTGCGAATCGCAAGTTTTCCGTTGCTCCCATGCGCTCGCCATAAACCGTCGCGATCGTCCTGAGAATATCAGATTGACAGACAATTTAAACTGATAATATTCGGCAAGCGAAAGGATGCCGAAATGCCCTACACCGCGATTCCGCTGCCTGACCGCATGAGTTTCACCGATACGAATATGCGCGCACGCGCCGAAGAATTTTACGCCGAGATCAGCCGTCGGCACACGGTGCGCGATTTTGCGACAACCCCGGTGCCGCGCGACATCATCGAAACCTGTATTCGCGCTGCCGGGACGGCGCCCAGCGGCGCGAACCATCAGCCCTGGCATTTCGCCGTCGTCGGCGATCCTGCGCTCAAGACGCGGATTCGTGTCGCCGCCGAAGAGGAGGAGCGCGAATTTTACGCCGGACGCGCCAGCGCCGAATGGCTTGCGGCATTGGAGCCGATCGGCACCGATCCGAACAAGCCCTTTTTGGAAGATGCTCCGTGGCTGATCGCGATCTTTGGTCAGCGCAAGGGGCCGCACGAGGGCACGCTGCGCAAAAATTACTATGTTCCCGAATCGGTGAACATCGCGGCGGGTTTCCTGATCGCGGCGCTTCATCATGCGGGGCTCGCGACGCTGACCCACACGCCCAACCCGATGGCGTTTCTCAACGATGCGCTCGGCCGGCCCGACTATGAAAAGCCCTATATCCTGCTCGTCGTCGGCCATCCCGCGGCCAATGCGACGGTGCCGCTTCACGCCAAGGAGAAGAAGGCACTCGAGGATATTGCGAGTTTTCGATGACGTCCGCCGGTGGCTGCGAATGTCGCTGATTTCGACGCTTGCAGTCATCGGGCTTGTTGCATGGGTGGTGGCAGGTTTAAGCTGCTTTCCTGCTCGGAAAGGCCGCATCATGAATAATTTGCTCGTCGCGCTCGCATCGTTACTCTTCGTATCGGCCACCCCTGCGGCTGCCGCACAGAAGCATGGCGATGTCATCATCCGTCATGCGACGATCGTCGATGTCGAGGCAGCGAAAACGATCGCCGGGCAGGCGGTGGTGCTGAAGGGCGGCGATATCGTCGCGGTCGGCCCCGATGCGGTCATCGCGAAGGACTGGCACGCGGCGCGAACGATTGAGGGCAAGGAGCGCTATCTGATCCCCGGCCTGTGGGACATGCACGTCCATTTCGGCGGCGGGCCCGAACTGATCGAAGAGAATAGGGCGCTGCTGCCGCTCTATGTCGCAAACGGCATCACGACGATCCGCGACTGTTCGGGGGACCTGCCCGAGCAGGTGCTCGCTTGGCGCAGCGAGATTGCGGCGGGCAGCCTGTTCGGCCCGCGCCTGCTGACGTCGGGCGCAAAGATCGAAGGAATCGCGCCGGTCTGGAAAGGGACGATCGAGGTCGGCAGCACCGCCGACGTCGACGCCGCGCTCGATCGCCTCAGGACGCGTGACAAGGTCGATTTCGTCAAGATCACCGACAGCACGCTGAAACCCGAACTGTTCCTCTATGCGCTGACCAAGGCCAAGGCGCTCGGGCTGCGCACTTCGGGGCATATTCCGATGGCGCTGACGGTCGATCAGGCCGTCGACGCCGGGATCAGCTCGATCGAGCATCTCGACTATGCCTATAACGCCGGCGCGAAGGACGAGGCCACGATCGCCGCGGATTTCGCCGCGAAGCGCATCGACCGTGCCGAAGCGAACCGCCGGCTCGGCGCGAGCTTCGACCGCGACACCGCGATGACCGCCTATCGCCGCTTCGCCGCGAAGGGCGTGTTCGTAACCCCGACGCTTAATGGCAGTCGTATCATCACCTATCTTGATCGCGACGATCACTCGAAGGACGAGGGCCTCGCCTATATCGGGCCCAAGCTGCGCAAGACCTATGACTGGCGGATCGAGCGCGCCGCAAAGGCCGATGCTGCGGCGATCGCGGCGCGCCATGCGCATATCGAAGCGGTGGGATCGATCCTGCCGATGCTCGCCGAAGCGGGCGTACCGATCATCGCGGGGACCGACGCGGGTTTCCTCAACAGCTATAATTATCCGGGCTTTGGTCTGCACGACGAGATCGAACTGTTCCAGCAGAAGGGGCTGACCGCAGCGCAGGCGCTCGCGTCGGCAACGCGCGCGGGTCCGGCATGGTTCGGCCAGCTCGATCGCTATGGCGCGGTGAAACCGGGCATGGCCGCCGATCTGGTGCTGCTGACGAAGAACCCGCTCGAGGATATCACCGCAACACGCGCTATCGACACGGTGGTGATGCGCGGGACGGTTCAGGATCGAGCGGCGCTCGACAAGATGCTGTCTGAGACCCGCGCCAAGGTCGCGGCGTGGAATGCGGCGGCCAAGCCCTAAGGGGCGATGGCGCGCGCCGCTTGCCGGGCGCGCCAGACGCTCCAAAGGGTGAACAGCCCCATCGCGGCCCAGATGACGTTGAGGACTGCCGACGGGATCGCGCCATTATAACCCGAATTGACGATGAAGCCGCCCGCGCCGACGACGTTCATCCACTGATAGAGATAGCTGCGCCCCTCGAGCCTGCCGAGCGACAGCAGGATATAGGCGGCGAGGATGATTGCGGCGGCCGCCCAGCCGATAATCTCGATGACGATGACTTCGGCGCCCATGCGCTTCCTCTCCAAATAAAAACGCCCGCCCCCGGTGAGGGGGCGGGCGCTTTTAGCATCAGCTGTGTGCGACGTCAGGCGGCAAGCTTGCGCAGCACATAATGCAGGATGCCGCCGTTCATATAATATTCGACCTCGTTCGCCGTGTCGATGCGGCAGAGCGTGTCGAAGCTGAAGGTCGAGCCGTCGGCGCGGGTGACATTCACCGTCACCGTCTGGCGCGGTTTGAGGTCGGCGACGCCGGTGATGGTGAACTGGTCGTCGCCGGTCAGGCCCAGCGTTTCGCGGCTCTGCCCTTCGAGGAACTGCAGCGGCAGCACGCCCATGCCGACGAGGTTCGAGCGGTGGATGCGCTCGAAGCTTTCGACGATGACGGTGCGGACGCCGAGCAGGTTCGTGCCCTTCGCCGCCCAGTCGCGCGACGAGCCGGTGCCATATTCCTTGCCCGCGATCACGACGAGCGGGGTGCCGTCGGCCTTGTGGCGCATCGCGGCGTCATAGATCGGCATGACTTCGGCGCCATAGCGCGACATGCCGCCCTCGATGCCGGGGACCATTTCATTCTTGATGCGGATGTTGGCGAAAGTGCCGCGCATCATCACGTCGTGGTGGCCGCGGCGGGCGCCGTAGCTGTTGAAGTCGGCCTTGCTAACCTGATGTTCCATCAGCCATTTTCCGGCCGGGCTGTCGGCCTTGATCGAACCCGCGGGCGAGATGTGGTCGGTGGTGATCGAATCGCCGAGGATCGCGAGCGGCTTCGCGTCGATGATATCCGACACCGGCGCCGGGGTCATCGTCATGCCCTCGAAGTACGGCGGGTTCGCGACATAGGTCGAGCCGGCGCGCCACTGGTAGGTGTCCGAGCCTTCGACCTCGATCTTCTGCCAATGCTCGTCGCCCTTGTAGACATGCGCGTAGCGCGCGACGAACATGTCGCGGTCGACCGCGCCCGCCACGGCATCGGCGACTTCGAGATTAGTCGGCCAGATGTCGGCGAGGAAGACGTCCTTGCCCTGCTGGTCCTGCCCGATCGGGGTGGTGGTGAAATCCTCGATCACCGTGCCCTTCAGCGCATAAGCGACGACGAGCGGCGGCGAGGCGAGGAAGTTCGCGCGCACGTCGGGTGACACGCGGCCTTCGAAGTTGCGGTTGCCCGAGATCACCGCCGCGGCGACGAGGCCATTTTCGTTGATCGCCTTCGAAATCGGCTCGGCGAGCGGGCCCGAGTTGCCGATGCACGTCGTGCAGCCATAGCCGACGAGGTTGAAGCCGATATTGTCGAGATGCTTCTGCAGCCCGGCCTTTTCCAGATAGTCGGTGACGACCTGCGACCCCGGGGCGAGCGAGGTCTTGACCCACGGCTTGGGTTTCAGCCCCAGCGCGTCGGCTTTCTTCGCGACGAGACCCGCGGCGACGAGCACGCCGGGGTTCGAGGTGTTGGTGCAGCTGGTGATCGCGGCGATGGTGACGTCGCCGTCGCCGATGTCGAAATCCTTGCCCTCGACCGGAACGCGCGTCTGCGCCTTTTTATAGGTGTTCGCCATGTCGGCGTTGAACACATCGTCGACGTCGGGGAGCGAGACGCGGTCCTGCGGACGCTTCGGCCCCGCGAGCGACGGCACGACGGTGCCGAGGTCGAGTTCGAGCGTGTCGGTGAAGATCGGGTCCGCGGCACCCTCGACGATCCACAGGCCCTGCGCCTTCGCATAGGCTTCGACCAGCGCGATATTCTCGTCGCTGCGGCCGGTCAGGCGCATATAATCGAGCGTCTTGTCGTCGACGCCGAAGAAGCCGCAGGTCGCGCCATATTCGGGCGCCATATTGGCGAGCGTCGCGCGGTCGGCGAGGCTGAGCGAGGCGAGGCCGGGGCCGAAATATTCGACGAAGCGGCCGACGACGCCCTTGGCGCGCAGCATCTGCGTCGCGGTGAGCACGAGGTCGGTCGCGGTGACGCCTTCCTTCAGCGCGCCGGTGAATTTGAAGCCGACGACTTCGGGGATGAGCATCGACACGGGCTGGCCGAGCATCGCGGCCTCGGCCTCGATCCCGCCGACGCCCCAGCCGAGCACGCCGAGCCCGTTGATCATCGTCGTGTGGCTGTCGGTGCCGACGCAGGTGTCGGGATAGGCGACGGTTTCACCCGACGCATCCTCGCTCGACCACACCGCCTGCGCGATATGTTCGAGGTTGACCTGGTGGCAGATGCCGGTGCCCGGGGGCACCGCCTTGAAGTTCGACAGGCTCTTCGATCCCCATTTCAGGAAGTCGTAGCGTTCGCCGTTGCGATAATATTCGATTTCGACATTCTGCTCGAACGCCTTGGGGTGGCCGAATTCGTCGACCATGACACTGTGGTCGATGACGAGGTGGACGGGGACGAGCGGGTTGATCTTCGTCGTGTCGCCGCCGAGCGTCGCGATCGCGTCGCGCATCGCGGCGAGGTCGACGACGCACGGAACGCCGGTGAAATCCTGGAGCAGCACGCGCGCGGGGCGATACTGGATCTCGCGGTTCGAATGCGGGTCCTTCTGCCAGTCGACAATCGCCTGAACATCGTCGGTCGACACGGTGAAGCCGCCATCCTCGAAGCGCAGCAGGTTTTCGAGCAGCACCTTCATCGAGAAGGGCAGGCGCGAAACGTCGCCGAGCTTGGCCGCAGCCTTGTCGAAAGAATAGTAGGCGTAATTCTTGCCGCCGACGCTCAGCGTCGAGCGGGTGCCCAGCGTGTCGTTGCCCGTGGTCGTCATAGGATTGCAGTCCCCATGTTGGCGCGGCGGGGAATGACTGTCCGGTGGCGAAGCGGGAGAGCGGGGCCAACGGGAGTCGCACGCGCGGGTTTATGTTGGCGCCGCCTTACGCCGAGGGTGGGGAATTGCAAGGGGGTGGGGACCGCTATCGCGGCAGGATCACTTCGACGCGGCGATTCCGGGCGCGGCCGGCGGCGTCATCCTTCCCGTCGGCGGTTTGATTCGGCGCGATCGGCTCGGTTTCGCCCTTGCCCGACACACGGAACGTGCGCTGGCGCACGCCGACCTGGCCCGCGAACCAGTCGGCGACCGTACGCGCCCGCTTTTCGGACAGGTTCTGGTTATAGGCGTCGTCGCCCTTGGCGTCGCTATGGCCGATCACTTCGATGGCGCCCGGCGGCGCCTTGCGGATCAGTTCGGCCGCCTTTTGTAACTCGGCTTCCGCACCGGGAGTCAGGTCGGCCTTGTCGAATTCGAACAGCGCGTCGGCGGGCAGGTCGACGATCGTGGCGGTGGCGGTGACGCGAATGTTCAGCCCGCTGACGTCGCCTTTCAGGTCGCTGACCGTTCCCGTCATCGCGCTTCCCGGTCCGCCCCCGGTGGTGGGTTGTGCGTCGGCTGCGGCTGCGACGGGGGCGGATGTCGTCCCCGCTCCCGTGGCCGCATCGCCGGCAGGGGCATCGCTGCCGCCGCCCGGAGAACAAGCGGCGAGCAGCGCGGCGCCGATGGACAGCGAGGCAAGCCGCATCATCGCGTGACCGGTATCCCGTCGAACGGGCCGACTTTTGGGAGGTTGATCGACACGGTCTTGCTGGTCGCGGGTGGCGCGGGGAATTTGGCCCAGATCACGCCGGGCTTGATCTCGCAGTCGGTGTTCAGGCTGGTTCCGCTGACGTTCGACGCCATCCACTCGCCGGCATTGTCCTTGAGCACGCCCAGCCGCTGCGACGTGGCATCGTCGATCACGCTGATCTTTTGCACGTCGAACGACTCGCTGTTGATCTTCTCGTCGCTCGAGCAGCGCAGCGTCACGGTCAATATGTCGCCGGTGACCGCAACCTTCATCAGGTCGACCTGCGATCCGTCAGGCCCCGGCTGGCTCTGGATCGCGACCTGCGCGGGCATGCGCGCGACGGGGGCTTCGTCCTGCGCCGCGGTCACCGCTTCGCGCGTGACGCCCGCCTCGGGCGCGCCCGCCGTGTCCGGGGTCGACGGCGTCTCGCTGACGTCGCAGCCCGCGAGCGCGATCCCGGTCGCAGCCAGCAAAGTAACATGCAGAATATTCACCGATAAATCTCCGTCCCTACTTGGATAGGGGACCTACGTTTTACCAAGGCGAGGGTTCCCGGAGGGCTTCCGCACCGGATTTTTCCGAAGCGCTGGGCGCTCTTTCTTGCCCGTCCATCAACTGTCACCAACGCGCTCATTCGTCGATAAAAGGGGGTGTTATGCGCATGCGGGCGGCTGGTATCATGGTGACGCTGGTGAAGCTGGCGGCGGTGAAGCCCCGGAAATAGCGCGAGACGGCTCAGCTGCCGCCCGCGGCGAGGCGCACCGGCTTGGGGGTGAAGGTACGGACGCGGTTGCGGCCGGTGCGCTTGGCTTCGTAGAGCGCCTGATCGGCCTCCTGCATCAGCGCCGAGAGCGTCGTGCCGGGAGCGCCGATCGCGAGGCCGATGCTGGTCGTCGGGCAGAGCTTTTCCGGGATGCGGTCGGCGCACGCGGCCTGCAGCCCGGTGCGGACCGCCTCGGCGAGCTGGCGCGCCGCCTCGATGCTTGCGCCGGGGACGAGCAGCGCGAACTCCTCGCCGCCGATGCGCCCCGCGATCATGTTTGCGGGACCGATGGCGCGAACATGGGCGCCGAACGCGGCGATGATCGCGTCGCCGACCGCGTGGCCGTGATTGTCGTTGACGCGCTTGAAATGGTCGAGGTCGGCGATCATCAGCGCGACGGGGGCGTGCTCGTCGATGCAGCGGCGGAGCGCCGCGCCCGCTTGCGCCTCGAACCCGCGGCGGTTGAGCAGGCCTGACAGATTGTCGTCGTCGGCCTCGCGGCGGAGCTCGGCGATCTGGTCGATCGCGACCGCGACCATCAGGCTAATCGCCGCGACGATCGACACCATCGCCTGGCTGAACTGGACGGTGGTCCAGTAGACGGACTGCTGGAAGCCGACATAATTGTCGAAGCCGCCGACGAGCGAGAGCAGCACGATGGGGCGGATGATGAGGTTGAGCGCGGAGATCGCGGCGACCCAGAACAGCGCGCGGTCGATGAGGTAAGGCTTTTCGATCGGCCAGAGCGACTTGACGATCATCGCGGCGATGAGGCCCGCGCCGATGCTGATCGACAGGATGCGCGCTGCGATGTCCGGCTGGATGAGCAGGAACCAGGTGAAGACGGAGATTGAGATCGCGGTCGTCACCGCCATCGCGCGCCAGGGGATTGGCAGATTGTAGCGCTTGATGATCGCGGCGGCGAACAGGACGCCGGTGGCGAGGAAACCGAGATTGGCGGGTAGCCGCTGCAATTCCATCGGCAGCACCGGGCCGACGTCCTGGATCAGGAAGGCGATCGCCGACGCGGTATAGGCGCCCGCCGCATAGGCGACATAGCGTTCGCGGCGGTTCAGCCAGAGCAGGAAAAAGGCGATCGCGAACAACAGGCCGATGCCCGGATTGAGCAGCGAAATGAAAAATTGTCCGTTCACACTACCGCTTTCTGCCCCCACCCCCATGGTAGCAGTGCATAGATAACGAGCCGTTACTTTTCGGGGAGTTAAGTCACGGTAACGCGCCAAGGAGCCGGGCGTCAGGCGGTCCCGCGCACCACGAGATGGACGGGGATGCGGGTGCCGCTGCGCGTACGTTCGTCATCCTCGAGCGCCATCGCGACGAGCGCTTCGCCCGCGGCGTCGAGGTCGGGCTCGAGCGTCGTGAGCGCGGGGTCGGCGAGGGTGCCGGCGCGGATGCCGTCGAAACCGATCAGCGCGACATCCTCGGGCACGCGGCGGCCGGCGTCCTTCAGCCCCTGCAGCACGCCGAGCGCGAGCATGTCCGAGGCGGCGAAGATCGCATCGGTGTCGGGGTGCGCCTCGAGCAGCGCCTGCACGGCGGCGACGCCCTGCGCGTGGCGGTCGGCGGCGGCGGGCGGCTCGGCGACGATCGCGGTCAGGCCGTGCGCCGCGAGCGCGGCGGAAAAGCCGTCGCGGCGCTCGTCGAACTGGCGCTGCGGCGACTGTTGCGGCCCGACGAAGGCGATGTGGCGGCGGCCGGTCTTGATGAAATGTTCGGCCGCAAGCTGGCCGCCGATGTCATTCTCGCTGCGCATCCAGTGGAACGGGCTGCCGGGGCTGCCCCAGCAGACGAAGTCGAGCCCCGACGCTTGCGCCTGTGCGAAATAGTCCCACGCCGGGCGGTTGCTGGTCGTCCCGATCACGATCATCGCGTCGGCGAGGCCCGATGCGACGAAGTCGGCGCGGAAATTGTCGGGATTTTCCTGGAACGAGACGAGCAGGTTGAACCCGCGCGCCGAGGTCGCGGCGGCGATGCTGCCGAGCAGCGCGAAATAGAAGGGGTTGATCGCGCTGCGATCCTCGCCGGGGCGGCAGATGGTGACGAGCGCGATCGTCTCGCTGCTCTTGAGGCGGAGCGACGAGGCGTGGCGGTCGACGACATAGCCGAGCTCACGCGCCGCGGCGGAGACGCGCGCGCGCGTTTCGGCGTTGACGCCGGGGCTGTTGCGGAGCGCACGCGAAACGGTCGATTGCGACACGCCGGCGCGCTCGGCGACGTCGAACGATGTGGGACGCAGCATCTTTCCGTTCACCTCAGGCTTCTCCCCCTTGCGCCGTCTCTCGCCGCGAGGGCGGGGCTTGTCAATCGGCGAGGCCGTTCGCTTCCTTCCGGAACGACGGCCTAAAGGCCGTCGAGGGCAAGGAGCGCGAAGCTCGCGAGCCAATGTTCGCCCATATAGTCGCCGGTGACGTGCGGGAGCGCGGCCGCGAGATGGCGCTGCGCCGCGGCTTCGGCGACGGGCGCGACAGGGTGGGCCGGGCCGAGTGCGGCGGCGAGCGCGCGCCAGCTCCATGCGCGGCTGAGGTTGAGCCCGTCGAGGTGCGCGATCTTGCCGTCGCTACGGTCGGAGACGGTGGCGGGGGTGAAGAGCGTCGCGGGCTGTTCGTGCGCCGCGCGTGGCAGGAAGGCGTCGAACCAACCGATGAAATCGCCGCCGAGGACGACCGCCATCAGATGCGCCTCGGTGAGCGCCGAGGAGAGGAATTCGTCGCCCCCCGGCTCCCATGCCGGACAGTCGCGGTCGCCGGTGAACCAGTCGCGGGTGCGAGTGTCGATGAGGGTGACGAGAACTGGGTCGCGGGTTTCGGCCCAGTGGCGCGCGAGGAGCAGTGCGAAGGCGATGTTGAAATGGGTGCCGACGCGTAAGGGGTAGGTGAGCTTGGGCAGGAAGGCGTGGAAGCGCGTGGCAAAGGCGGCGGCGAGGGGGGCGAGCGCTGCGGCCCATGGGGCATCGTGTCGCTCGGCCTCGGCGTGGAGCGCGAGGAGCCAGGCCCAGCCATAGGGGCGCTCGAAGCCCGCCGACATCGGGCGGCTTAGGAAAGCGAGCTCGCCCGCGACCTTGTCTGGGACGAGCATCGCATCGGCGCGGGCGCGGATATCGGCGGCGACGGGAAGGTCGGGGAAGCGGCGCGCGAGGCGGAGGATCTGCCACCAGCCGTGGACGCAGCTGTGCCAGTCGAAGCTGCCGTGGAAGATCGGATGATGCTCGCGCGGGGGCTTGGCGTCCTCGGGGCCGTTCAGGACGAGGTCCATCTTGTACGGATATTCGCGGCCGAGGTGCGACAGGGTCGCGGTCGCGAAGCGGGTGGCGTGGTCGGGGGTGAGGTGCATGAGCTTACCTTATCCGTTCGCATCGAGCGAAGTCGAGATGCCCATCGGTCATGCGCTCCCCGGGGTGTCTCGACTTCGCTCGACACGAATGGATTTCGGGGTGGGCGCTAGAACGCGAAAAGCCAGATGAAGACGATGTTCACCGCGAGCAGGGGCAGCGCGGTGCCGATCTGCGCCTTGATCACGCCATAGGGATTTTTGAGTTCTAGCAGTGCGGCGGGGACGAGGTTGAAGTTCGCGGCCATCGGGGTCATCAGCGTGCCGCAGAAGCCCGCGAGCATGCCGATCGCCGCGACGACCGCAGGGTCGCCTTCATATTGCATGATGAGCAAGGGCATGCCGATCGCGGCGAGCATAACCGGGAAAGCCGCGAAGGCGTTGCCCATCACCATGGTAAAAAAGGCCATGCCGAGCCCGTAGGCGAGCACCGCGCCGAACAGGCTGCCATGCGGGATCGCGGCGCCGATGAGGTCGCCGACGACCTCGCCGACGCCCGCGAGCGCGAAGACCGCGCCGAGGCTGGCGAGCATCTGCGGCAGGATCGCGGCCCAGCCGACCGCGTCGAGCAAGCGGCGCCCCTGCTGTGCGGGCAGTAGAAGCGGGGGCTCGAGGCGGGCCATGCCGACGGCGAGCGCGATCAGGACGCCGAGCGCGAGCGAGATGAGCGTCGCCTGCTTGGGGTCGGCGAGGCCGGGCACCCATTTGAAGAGGAAAGTGCCCGCGAGCGCGACCGCGGGGATGATCAGCGCGACGAGGAGCAGGAAGGGGCCGTGGCGTTCGGCGCGTTCGGCCTGAATTTCGGCGGGAACTTCGTCGCTGGGCGCACGGCCGATCTGGCCGGTGCCCGCGATCGCGACGAGCGCGAGGACGAGCAGGCCGTTGCCCAAGTCGCCGAGCCAGTCCCCGCCGAGCATCGAGAGCGCGAGCAACCCCCAGAAGGCTGCGTTGCCGAAACGCTTTGGGTTGCTGCGGTCGGCGACGCCAAGCGCGGCGAAGAGCGCGAAGGTGAGCCCCGCGAGGACATAGACGAAGCCGAGCGTGATCATGCGCTCGCCTCCGGTTTCATCATCCGTTTTTCGAGGCGGCGGAGGCGCAGTCCGTGGATCAGGAAGGCGGCGATCGCGGTCGGGATCGCCCAGAGCGAAAAGTGCAGCGGCTCGATGACATAGCCATAACCCTCGAGCAGGCCCTTCATCAGCAGGATAGAGCCGATCGCGAGGAAGATATCCTCGCCGAAGAAAAGGCCGACATTGTCGGTGGCGGCGGAGAAGGCTTTCACTTCCTCGCGCTGGTCGTCGGTGAGCGCGTCGTTCTTCGCCTCGGCGGCGGCCTCGGCCATCGGGGCGACGAGCGGGCGGACGGTCTGCGGATGCCCCGCAACCGAGGTGAGGCCGACCGCGGCCATCGCCTGGCGGAGAAGCAGATAGGAGGTGAGGAGGCGGCCGAGCGTCGCACCCTTCATCCGGCCGACCAGCGTGCGGGCGTGTTGTTGCAGCCCATAGGCTTCGAGCAGGCCGATGACGGGGAGCACGATCCAGACGATCGAGACATAACGCGTGTCGTTGAACGCCTTGCCGAAGGCGGCGATGATCGCGGCGATGTCGAGCCCCGCAGCGAGGCCGGTCGCGAGCGCGGAGGCCATGATCACGAGCAGCGGATTGAAGCGGAGCAGGAAGCCCGCGATGATGATCAGGATGCCGATCAGCACGAGCATGGTTGGTTTCCCTTCATCCCGTCATCCCCGCGTGGGGTAGACCGCGCTGTCGCCAAATTATCTCTCCCCTGATTTCCCGTATCCACCGCCGCCGGGCGTTTCGATCACGAAGGCGTCGCCTGCGGCGAGGTCTGCGCTGCCCGTCGCGGCCAGCATCTCGATCCGGCCGTCGGCGCGTTCGACCCAGTTGCGCCCCGGTGCGGCGTCGGCACCGCCCGCGAGGCCCGAGGGCGCGATCTGTCGGCGGTTGGCAAGGATGTTCGCCGCCATCGGCTCGCGGAAGCGGATGCGGCGGGTGGCGCCGTCGCCGCCGTGCCATTGGCCCGCACCGCCCGAGCCTTTGCGGATCGAAAATTCCTCGACGATCACGGGGAAGCGCGTTTCCATGACCTCGGGGTCGGTCATCCGGCTGTTGGTCATATGCGTCTGGATAACGCTGGTGCCGTCGAAGCCGGGGCCCGCGCCCGAGCCGCCCGCGATCGTCTCGTAATATTGGTGCGCTTCATTGCCGAAGGTGAAGTTGTTCATCGTCCCCTGCGCGGGGGCCATCGCGCCGAAGGCGGCGAACAGCGCGTCGGTGATGACCTGGCTCGTCTCGACATTGCCCGCGACGACCGCGGCGGGATAGGTTGGGGACAGCATCGAATTGTCGGGAACGATCAGCGTGACAGGGGCAAGGCAGCCCTCGTTCATCGGGATCGGATCGTCGAGCATCGTGCGCAGGACATAGAGGACCGCGGCGCGGACGACCGGCATCGGCGCGTTGAAATTGTCAGGGAGCGTCGCCGACGAACCAGTGAAGTCGATGGTGACGTGGCGCGCCGCGCGGTCGACTTTGACCGCGACAGCAACCTCGGCGCCATTGTCCATCGCATAGCGGAAGGCGCCGTCGTCGAGGCGCGCGACAAGCTGGCGGACGGCCGCCTCGGCCTGCGCTTGCCCATGCGCCATATAGGCGGCGACGGTGGTGGCGCCGTGCGCGGCGGAGAGGTCGGCGAGCGCGCTCGCCCCGCGCTGGCAGGCGGCGACTTGCGCCTTCAGATCGGCGATGTTGAGCGCGGGGTTGCGTGCGGGCCAAGGGCTGTCGACAAGGTGCGACGCGACGGCCGCGTCGCGGAAATGGCCGTCGTCGACGATCAGCATATTGTCGAAGAGAATGCCTTCGTCCTCGATGCTTTTGCTGTCGGGAGGCATCGAGCCGGGGGCGATGCCGCCGAGGTCGGCGTGGTGGCCGCGCGCGGCCACGAAGAAGCTTGGTTCGTCGCCTTCCACGAACACCGGCATGATGACGGTGATGTCGGGGAGGTGGGTGCCGCCGTCGTAGGGGGCGTTGAGGGCGTAGGCGTCGCCGCGCCTGATGCCGCGGCCATCGTGTGTGCGCTGGCGCAGGATGGTGCGGACGCTCTCGCCCATCGAGCCGAGATGCACGGGCATATGCGGTGCGTTTGCGACGAGGCGGCCGTCGCCGTCGAAGATCGCGCAGGAGAAATCGAGCCGCTCGCGGATGTTGATCGACGAGGCACTGTGCTGGAGCGCGCCGCCCATTTCCTCGGCGATCGCCATGAACAGGCTGTTGAAGATTTCGAGGCGGATCGGGTCGGGGGTGGTCAGGCCGTCGCGCGAGACGATTTGTATTCCGGTCGCTCGCGTACGGGCGAGGAGCAATGTGCCTTCGCTTTGGACCTCGCCGCGCCAGCCGGGCTCGACGATCGTCGTCGAAAGCGCATCGATGATGATCGCGGGGCCGACGATGGTGCGGCCGGGGGCGAGGGCGCCGCGCTGGTGGAGCGGGACCCGATGCTCGGCGCCCGCGAGCCATGCGGTGACGATTTCGGGTTCGGTTTCGGTGGTCGGCGCGGGCAAGGACAGGGCCGCGGGCGCGTCGCCCGCCTCGGTCAGTTCGACGCGGATGCGGTCGACGACGAGGTTGGCGTGCGGGGCGTAACCGAAGCGCTGGCGGAACGCGGCGGCGAAGGCTTGTGCCATGTCGGCGGGCGGGCCGAGCGGGAGTTCGATCGCGTTGTCGCTGTCGGCGAGGCGGACGAAGAGCAGGGTTTCGCGCGTCGTCGCGGCATCGGGGGCGAGATCGGTGCGGGCTTGATCCGACAGCTCGATTTCGGTCGCGGCGAGCGTTGCGGCGCAATCCTCGTCGAGTATGAGCGCGAGCGTGCGCTCGCGGATCGCCGATGGTTTGGCGAGGCCCATGCCAAAGGCCGAGAGCACCCCCGCGAGCGGATGGAGCAATATCTCGTCGACGCCGAGCGCGTCGGCGACGAGGCAGACATGTTGCCCCGCAGCGCCGCCGAAACCGACGAGGCTGTAGCCTTGCGTCACGTCGTGGCCGCGCGCGATGGTGATGCGCTTGATCGCGTTCGCCATTTGCTGGACCGCGATGGCGAGCAGACCTTCGGCGAGGGCTTCGGGGGTAATGCCTCCGACCTCGGCGGCCATCGCGGCGAATTTCTCCACCACGACATCGCGGTCGAGCGGCTGGTCGCCGTTCGGGCCGAAGAGTTTGGGGAAATGGTCGGGCTGGATTTTGCCGAGCAGGAGGTTGCAGTCGGTGACGGTGAGCGGCCCGCCACGGCCATAGGCGGCGGGACCGGGGTTCGCGCCCGCGCTTTCGGGGCCGACAAGCAGGCGCGCGCCGTCCCAGCGGCAGATCGAACCGCCGCCTGCCGCCACCGTATGGATGCGCAGCATCGGCGCGCGGATGCGCGTGCCCGCGACGATCGTCTCGTTATCGCGCTCGAGGCGGCCGGCGTAGTGGCTGACGTCGGTCGAGGTGCCGCCCATGTCGAAGCCGATGAGGCGGGTTTTGCCCAAGGGCGCGGCGCTGCCGACCATGCCGACGATGCCGCCCGCGGGACCCGAGAGGATCGCGTCGCGGCCGTGGAAGGCCGATGCGGCGGCGAGGCCGCCCGAGCTTTTCATGAACTGCGGGTCGACGCCCTCTCCGAGCTGCGCGACGAATTGCCGGACATAATGGTGGAGGACGGGCGAGAGATAGGCGTCGGCGAGCGTCGTGTCGCCGCGGCCGATCAGCTTGATCAGCGCGCTGACGTCGTGGCTCGTCGAGATCTGGGTGAAGCCGAGCTCGCGGGCGATGTTGGCGAGCCGCTGTTCGTGCGCGGGGTAGCGGTAGCCGTGCATCAGCACGATCGCGATGCTGGTGAGGCCCCGCTCGCGCGCGGCTTGCAGCGCGGCGCGGACCTGCTCCTCGTCGAGCGGGGTCAGAACCCCGCCGCCGGGACCGACGCGTTCGCTGATTTCGGCGACCGCGGCGTGGGGCGGAGCGATGCGGTCGAGCCGTCGCGCGAAGAGGTCGGGGCGGTCCTGATAACCGATCGTCAGCGCGTCGCCGAAGCCGCGCGTGATCGCGAGCAAGGTCGGTTCGCCCTTGCGTTCGAGGAGCGCGTTGGTCGCGACCGTGCTGCCCATGCGGATCGCGAGCGGCGGGAGCGCGCCCGCGCCCGCGCCGGTCAGGTCGCGGATCGCATTGACCGCGGCGTCGCCGGGGCGTGCGGGGTCTTCGGAAAGATATTTGGTGGTGACGACGGCGCCGTCGGGGCCGCGCGCGACGACATCGGTGAATGTGCCGCCGCGGTCGATCCATATCTGCCAGCGGTCGTCAGTCGTTTGGGGCATTGTCCGGCCAGCGAATGACGATGGCGAGGCTGTTGTCAACCGCCGTGCGCTGCCAGCGGCCCTTGAGCTGGCGTTCGATCAGCGTGCGGATGAACTGGGTGCCGAAGCTTTCGCAGTCGATGTGCGGGGTTTCGGGAAGGTTGCTTTCGACCCAGTCGAGCTGGATGTCGCCCCCGTCGCGGTGCCAGCTGACCGCAAGGTTACCCTTGCCCGCCAGCGCACCATATTTGATGCTGTTGGTGACGAATTCGTGGACTGCGAGCGACAGCGCCTGTGCGCCCTCGTCGTCGAGGCGGACGTCGGGGCCGGTGATCGCGGCGAGCTGTTCGGGCGAGCGACCGGCGAGTTCGAGCTCGCGGTGGACGATCCGCCCCAGATCGACGCTGTCGACCGCGCCGGTGACGAGCATCTGCTTGGCGTCCGAGAGCGCGCGCATGCGCCCGTCGAACTTCGTCTCGAAATCCGCAAGGCTTTCGGATTCGCGCAGCGTAATGCGCGCGAGCGCACCGATGCGGGCGAAGGCGTTTTTCATCCGGTGCGCCATCTCGCCGATCATCAATTCGCGATCTTCGGCATGGCGCGCCCTTTGCGCGGCGAGCGCCTGAAACGCGTTGATGCGGCGGCGCTGGACGCGGTGAAGCTGGGTGGCGAGCAGCGCGAGCGCGACACCGAAGATGAAGATACCGAGCGGGCGGCCCAGCCGCTCGAGGAAGCGGCCGTAGGAGATATGCATCGTCCATTGCCGGTCGGCGATACGCAGCACCTGCTCCTGCGCGTCCCAGCCCATCTTGCCGTGGCGGAAAACGACCGGTGCCGCGGGACCGGCGCCGGCGCGGATCTCGAGCCCGTCGATTTTGCCTAGCTGCGACCCGAGCACCGCCTTCATCATGTCGTTAATGCGAAAGGGGGCATAGACGAACGCCTCGACCGGCCGGGTGCCGGGCGCCGTCGCCGCATTGCCTATCACCCCGGGGTCCGACCCGCGGGTGTAGACGGGGAGGTAGATGAGAAAGCCCTGCTGCTTGACCTTTGCAGCGCGTTCCTGCGCGAGCTGGACGATGCCGCTCGCGGCCGGACGCCCGGTCTGCCAGGCACGCCGCATCGCCGCGCGCCGCACGGGTTCGCTGTACATGTCGAAGCCCAGCGCGACGTGGCGGCGCGGCGTATAGGGTTCGATGAGGACGACGGGAAAGCCGACGGGCTGGTCGGTCTCGCCCCACACCTTGATATCCCTGCCGTAATTTTCGTGCAGCCGCGTCTCGATCGCGGCCGGCGTGCCCGCACGCATTGCGGCGGCGATGCCGATACCCTCCATCCCCGGGGCATGGACCTGCGGCTGGAGCGCGCCGAGATAGGCGCGGATACCGGGGCCGCTGGCGGCGGCGTCGGACTGGTAGAGCGCGCGGACGCCTTCGAGGATCGCGACATGGTCGCGCAGCCGCATGTTGAACTGCGCCGCGACGCGTTCGGCCTGATCGGCTTCTTCGGCCTGATTATAGAGGAAGCTGGCACTGGCCGCGACGATGGTCGCAAGCAGGATAACCAGCCCGACGAAGCGGACCAGCAGCGCCAACAGCCGATCTGCCCAGGTTGAAGGGCGCATCAATTTATCCTGCCTGAATGGCTGCCGTAGCAGCGCCCCCCTCCATGCTCAGATGTTTCACGCGAAAGGGCTGATAGCAAGTAAATTTCGCGCCGGTCCGGCCCTGTCGCTGGCCGGTTGCAAGGGAAAACCCATTGCCTATGATGCGGCATACAGAATGGGAGAAGCGCGATGATCATTTACGGGTCGGTGGTGTCGCCGTTCGTGCGCAAATTGCTGGCATATCTCGGCGAAAAGGCGATCGATTTCGAGCTGAAGGGCGTCGGGATCGGCGATCCCGATCCCGGGTTTCGCGCCGCCTCGCCGCTTGGCAAGATGCCCGCGATGGACGATGACGGCTTCCTGCTCGCCGATTCGAGCGCGATCATCCAATATGTCGAGGCGAAGCACCCCGAACCCGCGCTGATCCCCGCCGATCCGCAGGAGCGCGGCCGGGTGATCTGGTGGGAGGAGTTTGGCGATACGGTGTTTGCCGCATGCAGCGGCAAGATGTTCTTCAACCGCATCGTCGCACCGAAATTCCTCGGGCGCGAAGGCGATCTGGCGGCCGCGGCGCAGGCGGAGGGCGAGGAATTGCCCAAGCTGCTCGCCTACCTCGAAAGCGCGATCCCGGCGTCGGGGTTTCTCGTCGGCGACCGGCTGACACTGGCCGACCTCGCGGTGGCATCGCCGCTGATGAACTTCCGTCACTGCGGTTCGTGTATCGATCCGGCGATGCACCCGAAGATTGCGGCGTGGAGCGAGGCGATCCTGTCGCGGCCGAGCATGGCGACGTGGATTGCGAAGGAAGAAAAGCTGATGGCGCGGGTACTGGCTGCCTAGAATTCGACGATGATCCGGACCTTTTCGGCGCTGATGCCGGCGGCGAGCGCGATCTGTTCGCGGCTGCGGTCGATCAGGTCCAGCAACGTCCCGGGTTCCTCGGGTGCTTCGTCGATCACCGGTGCCGCCTGATCTTCGTCGACCTCAGGCGCCGGGTCGATGACGTCCGTCAGTTCGGGGGCCGGGCCGATGGCGCTCTTGAGTTCGACGGCGCTCAGCGTTGCAGGCGATACCGGACCTTCGAACTGGCATCCGAACAGCCGTCCGCTCGCCCAGATGACGACTGCCGTTATGTCGCCGGCGTGCGGAAGCTCGATCTCGATCCGGTCGCCGGCCGTCAGTTTGATGTCGCTTTCGAGCAGCAGGCCCGTTCCGGAGATATTGTGGATCTGGACTTCGAGGCCCGTGCCGTCATGCCGTAAACCCGAGGCGAGAAGGCTGAGTTTTCGGCGCGCGTCGAAACGTTTTTCGGCGCCGGGCGCCGATGGAAGAAAATGTCCGAAAATAGGCATATGCGGGTGTTGGGGGCCGCTGGTTAAAAGAAGGTTAGCGAGTGCGCCGAAAGATGGCGCGCCGGCACAAAAAATGCGCGGGTGTCGGCCGCTAACCCTCGCCGTTCGCGAGGCGGGTCAATTCGACCATTCGCCCGATCCCGATTGCATCCAGAAAGACCGCGTCGTGGCTCACGACGAGCAGCGCGCCGTCATAGGCGGCGAGACCAGTTTCGACGGCTGTTAGCGACTCGATGTCGAGATGATTGCCCGGCTCGTCGAGGATCAAGAGCTGTGGCGGCTGCGGCGCGCCGAGGACGCAGGCGAGCCCGGCGCGGAGCATCTGGCCGCCGCTGAGTGTACCGACGATGCGGTCGGCGGCGTCGGCGCGGAAGCGGAAGCGTGCGAGCGCTGCGCGGCACTGGTTGTTCGTCGTCCCGGGATTGAGTGCGAGAAAATTGCCGGCGATTGACAGCGCGGGGTCGAGCAGGCTGACGCGTTGGTCGAAGAGCGCGAAGGGGACGCCGACGCGGACCTGCCCCGACCAGGGGGCGAGCGTGCCGGCAACCAGCGCGAGCAGCGTCGACTTGCCCGAACCATTGGGGCCGGTGATTGCGACGCGCTCTGGGCCGGTGATGGTCAGCGATAGGTCCCGGATGACCGGCTGGCCTTCGGTATGGCCAGCCGTGATCTGGTCAAGCGTGAGCACGGTCCGCGACGTGGGCAGGCCGGTTGATGGCAGGCCGACTGATAGCGGATCGACGATCTCGATTTTGGCGCGCACCGATGACAGCTGTTCCTCGGCGTCGCTGCGTTGGCGCTCGGCGAGACGGCTTCCCGCGGCGCGCGTTTCTTCGGCACGGCGTTTCATCGCGCCGAGGAGGATTTTCGGCATGCCGCCGCGCGCTGCTTGGCGGTTCCCGCGCGAGTCGCGGCGGTCCTGCCGTTCGGTTGCAGCCTGTGCCTGGCGCTGCGCCGCATCGATGCGCTTTTCGGTGCCCGCGAACTCGGCCTCGATCGCCGCCTGCTCGATAGCTTTGCGTTCGCGATAGGCGCTCCAGCCGCCGCCATAGCGCGCCGCTCCGAGGCCGGTCAGTTCGACGATCGCGTCCATTTCCTCGAGCAGTTCGCGGTCGTGGCTAACGACGATCGCGCCGCCGCGCCAGCGCGCGAGCAGATCGCGTACGGCTTCGCGGCCCGCGCGGTCGAGATTGTTCGTCGGCTCGTCGAGGAGCAGGAAATCGGGCGCGGCGAACATCGCCCCGGCGAGCGCGGCGCGGGTGCGCTGGCCGCCCGATAGCTGCGCGAGCGGAGTATCAGCTGGAAGCGGCAGGGCGACGCCCGCGAGCGCCTCGTCGATCCGTGCTTCGAGCGTCCAGTCGGCGTCGCCGATCTCCTCGACGCTCGCCTCGCCCGCTTCGGCCTTGCGGAGCAGGGCGAGGGCGCCCCGCGCGCCGAACAGGTCGGCGATGCTTTCGTGTGCGGCGACCTGCACGGTCTGGCGCAGCATCGCGATGGTGCCGTCGATCGCGATGCTGCCCGACGCGGGCGCGAGTTCGCCGGTCAGCAGGCGCAGCAGCGTCGATTTGCCGACGCCGTTGCGCCCGACGATGCCGGTGCGTTCGGACTGGAAATTGAAGTCGAGGCCCGAAAGGACGGCGCGGCCGTCAGGCGTGGACCAACTGAGATTGGAGATCGTAATGGACGGAGAGAGAGGGGGCATGAACATGAACTTTCCTGGCGGCAAGGCGGGGCTGCGTTGCGGTCAGGTTGCGGTCCATGGCGAAAATCTCCGGTTGATTGAGTGGTATATGTAAGGGCTGCGGTTGCGGCATGCAACCGGAGTCGGCCGGGAGGTTGGTCTGACGGTGGTTTGAAAACGACCGGTTGCAGCCGTTTGGCGTCTCATCATTTCGTCATTCCCGCGAAAGCGGGAACCCAGCAGCGACGCCGGACTGGGTTCCCGCTTGCGCGGGAATGGCGAAGGTGGAGGATGGCCGTCTCCTACTCCAAGCAGCCCGCTATCCGGTCCTCGTGTGTTAGCCGAATAAAACCCCTTGCCAAGCATGCGCTACAAATGTAGCACGCTACAAATGTAGCGCATGAGGTGAGTCGTATGTTGTCCAGCCTGCCCCCGCGAGAACGCGAGATCGTCGATATTCTCTATGAGCGCGGTGCGTCTACCGTCACCGAAATCGGCGAGGCGCTGGCCGACGAATTGTCGGGTTCGGCGATTCGGGCGATGCTGAAGCGGCTGGAGACAAAGGGCTTTGTCGCGCGCGAACAGTCCGAGCGCGGTTTCGTCTATGCGCCGAGCGTGTCGGACAAGACCGCGCGCAAGTCGGCGCTGAGCCAAGTCGTGCGTGTCTTCTTCAACGGATCGGCGACGAGCGCCGCCGCGGCGCTCCTCGGCATGCAGGACGAGATGAGCAATAGCGAACTCGACGAGCTTGAACAGATGATCGCCAAAGCGCGCGAAGGGAGAGGGTGATGTTGACCACCGCCATGTTGCTGGGCCTGGCCTGGAAATCCGTCGTCGTCGCGGCGCTGACGCTGGGGCTGTTGCGGCTGGCGCGCTCGCGCTCGGCCGGCGAGCGGTCGATGATCGCGCACGCCGGGCTGATGGCGCTGCTCGCGCTGCCCGCGGCGATCCTGCTGCTGCCGCAATGGACGCCGCTGCCCGCCAGCTGGTCCCTCGAACCCGCCGCGCCGATCGTGCAAACGGCAACAACGGGGGGATCGGCGATCGATCCGGCACCCGCCGCGACGTCAGTCCCTGTCGTGGTCGATGGGGCCGGATCGACACCGATCGTCTTTTCGGGGAGCGACCTTGCCCCCTTTCTCTATCTTGTCCCGCTCCTGCTATTATCTGGAGTGATGGCGCTGGCGGTGGTGCGGCTGTTCGCGATGCGCGGGCGCGCCGAGATCCTCGTCGAACGGTCGTGGCTCTCGGCGCTCGCCGAGGCGCAGCGGCGCATGGGGTTCAAGCATGGCACCGCGCTGCTGGTCAGCAACGAGCTGCGCTCGCCGATCAGCTGGGGCGTGCTGCGCCCGACGATCGTGCTGAGCCCGAAGGCCGTCGCCGCATCGGGCGAGGCCGAGGCGATCATCGCGCACGAACTGGCGCATGTCGCGCGGCTCGACTGGGCGAAACTGCTCGGCGCGCGCGTCGCCTGCGCGGTCTTCTGGTTCAATCCGCTGGTGTGGGTACTGGCGCGCGAAAGCCACCAATTGCGTGAGGAAGCCGCCGACGATGCGGTGCTCATGGCCGATATCAACGGGCCCGATTATGCGACTTTGCTGGTCGGCGCGGCGCGGCACGACAATCAGGGCGCGCTGCTCGCCGCGCATGGCGTCGCGCCGGGCAAGGACAGCCTGAAGCGCCGCATCACCCGCGTCCTCGATGGCAGCCTGAAGCGCGGCCCGGCGAGCGCGAGCTGGATTTTGATGAGCCTGGTGGTGCTGGCGGGCGTGACTGCGCCGCTGGCAGCCTTTTCGGCAACCGCGAGGCCTGCGGCGACGGCGGACGTCCACTCCGTCGTCGCCTCGGCGACCAAGCAGACGACGAGCGTGACATCGCAGTCCGCCGCTGCCGCAAAGGCCGTTGCCACCGACGATGCGGCCACCGCCATGGCGGCATCGAAGACGCTGAGCGCCGAGGAATTGGTGAGCATGCGCGCGGTCGGCGTGACTCCCGAATATGTCGAAAAGATGCGCGAGAGCGGAGGGTCGATGGATGCCGACGACATCATCTCGGCCAAGGCGAGCGGGATCGATCCTGCCTATATCCGCCAGATGCGCGATGTCATTCCCGGCGCCGATTTCGACGAGCTGGTCGGCGCGCGGCATGTCGGCGTCAACGCGGCCTTTGCCCGCGACATGAAATCGCATTTCCCCGACATCGGGGTCGACGATCTGATCGCGCTGAAAGCGATGGGGGTCGACTGCGACTTTGTGACCGATATGCAGAAGTCGGGCGTCAAGATGCGCGACGCCGATGATGCGATCGAACTGCGCGCGACGGGCGGGTTCCGGCCCATGGCGAAGCATCGTCCCGCAGCGGCGCCGCGCCCGGTGACGAAAGCAGTGCGCGGCGACAATGTTGCGGTCGTCGACATGGAGCGCGGCGTGATCGAGGCGCGACGCGGGGACGGCCGGACCGCACGGATCGAATTCCCCGCATCGCCGGAACCGCCCGAGCCCCCCGCCCGCGACTGACGCCCGGACATTCGTCCGTAGCGACCGACGATTAATCGAAACCTGATTCAAAATTGCCGCTGCGGCGGCGAGCGATGACGCTCGCCCGGCGCACGGAGGGAGGAGTGCACCAAATGAAAGCCCTGTTATTTGCCGGCGGCGCCGCTTTGCTGTCGATCCTCGCCTGTTCGGCGCCGACCGCCGCCGCCGATCCGCTCGTCCTGAGCGACGTCAGCTGGGTCGCCGAGCCCGCGGGCGGAAAGAAGGGCGCGCCGCGCGTGCGCATCCAGCACAGGAAGTCGAGCAGCGACCAGAGTTTCGACGGCTCGCGACCCCATTTCGCCGCCGCCGAGGCCGCGCTGGGCCGGAAAACGCCGGGACCGGTCCGCTTTACCGTGACGCACGACGCGGGGACGCTGGCATGCACCGGCACGCTGACCCGCGCGTTCGAGGGGAAGGGCGAATGCCGCTTCACCTCCGACCCCGCGTTCGAGCGTGCGCTCGGCGAACGCGGACTGGCGCCCGGCCGGCGGTCGACCTTGCTTGCGATGCTGATGGTCGATGCGACGATCGAGCTCGCCGACGGGCTGACGCGCGAGGGCGTGCGGCCGAAAGATGCCGACGATCTGATCGCGGCGGCGGCGCTCGAGGTGCGGCCCGAATTTATCCGCGATTTGAAGTCCGAGGCGCTGGTGCTGACCGAAATCGAAGATGCGATCGCGTGCAAGGCGCTGGGCGTCGACGGCGCCTATGTGCGCGGGCTCGCCGCAGCGGGATATCGGAAACTGAGCGCCGACGAGGTTGTCAGCATGAAGGCGATGGGCGTCACGGGTGAATATGCGCAGGCGATGAACCGCGCGGCGGGGGGGATTTCCAAGTGAAGCGATGGACCAGCCTGATTGCTGTTGCGGCCGTGCTCTCTACGCCTGCGCTGGCGCAGGAGACGGCGGCGCCGACCGGCGATACGCCGCCGCCCGCGCCGGCCGCGATCGCCCCGACCGCCACGAGCTCGGCGCGGCAGGTTTATGCGCCCGCCGACTTCGCGCGCTACGCGCCGAAGAATGCCTATGACATGCTGATCCAGGTTCCCAGTTTCCAGATCCGCGACAATGAGAATCTGCGCGGGCTGGGACAGGCGACGGGCAATGTGCTGTTCAACGGCGAGCGGCCGTCGAACAAGGCCGACGACATGTATACGCAGTTGTCGCGCATCCCCGCGGGCAATGTCGAGCGGATCGAGATCGTCGACGGCGCGACGCTCGATATCCCCGGCCTGTCGGGGCAGGTCGCCAATATTGTCTATCGCGCCGACGCTTTTTCGGGGCAGTTTTCGTGGAAGCCCGAATTCCGCGCCCATTATGCTGACCCGCTGTTCACCCGCGCCGACGTGTCGGTGCGCGGCCGCACCGGCGCGGTCGAGTATGAGGTCGCGCTGAACAACGATGATTCGGCGCGCAGCGCTGCAGGCGGGCCGACTTTGATCTATGACGGCGCGGGGAACACCATCGAACGGCGCAGGGACATCTGGAATACCCATTACGACACGCCGAAGCTGTCGGGGCGCATCACCTGGGATCCCGCCGGCGATACCGTCGCCAACCTCGGCGGCCACTATCAGCGCATATATGATCGCTATTACGAGGATGGTGTGCGTATCGGGCAGGGTCTGCCGGACCGTATTCGCACGGTGTACGAGAATGAAGACAGCTGGAATTACGAGGTCAGCGGCGATTACCAGTTCGGGCTGGGGCCGGGGAAGCTGAAGCTGATCGGGCTCCGCCGGTTTAGCCACGAGCCGTACCGCCAGGAAATCGTCACGACCCCCGCGGGAGGCACCGCAACCGGCGATCGCTTCATGCAGACCGGCGACATCGGCGAGACGATCGGGCGCGGCGAATATCAGTGGAAGATGTTCGGCGGCGACTGGCAGCTGTCGGGCGAAGCGGCGTTTAATACGCTCGACAATGTCGCGTCGATCGCGGTGCTCGATCCCGCGGGGGTGTGGGTCGACCAGCCCTTCGCAGGCGGCACCGGCGGGGTCAGCGAGGATCGCTACGAAGCGTTGCTGAGCTTCGGGCGCAAGCTGACCGACAAGCTCAATTTCCAGATCATCGCGGGCGCCGAGCATTCGACGATCACGCAGACGGGCATGCACGGCCTGACGCGCAGCTTCTTTCGTCCCAAGGGCTCGATCTCGCTGGCGTGGACCCCGTCGCCCGATTTCGACATTTCGGTGAAGCTGCGGCGACGCGTACTGCAGCTGAGTTTCTATGATTTCCTCGCACGTGCTTTCCTGAACGACGGCAACCAGAATGAGAGCAACAACGACCTGCGGCCGCAGCAGGACTGGACCTATGAGGCCGAGATCAACAAGAAGTTCGGGGCGTGGGGTTCGACCAAGATCATCTTGATCTATCGCGACGTCGAAGATCGCGTCGACGTGATCCCGATCGGGACCAATGGCGAGGCGGTCGGCAATATCGCGAAGGCGAAAGCGGGCGCGATCGACTGGACGGCGACGATCAACCTCGATCCTGCAGGGATCAAGGGGATGAAGCTCGAACCCCGGATGTTGCTGCAGAAAAGTTCGCTGCGCGATCCCTTCACCGGCGAGAAAAGGCAATGGAATGGCTTTACCGACACGGTGATCAGCCTGGGCCTGCGCCACGACATAGCCGGCAGCGACTGGGCGTGGGGCGGCGACGCCGAATATACGCATTCTCAGCCCAATTATCGTCGCACGCAGGTCGACAAGGTTTGGGAAGGGCCGGTTTGGGCATCGGTTTTCGTCGAGCACAAGGATGTGCTGGGGCTGACCGTCCGGGCGTCGATCCGCAACATCGCCAATGCGCGGTCGAAGCGCGACCGGACGGCTTATACCGGGGTTCGCGGCGAAAGCCCGGTCAGCTTTATCGAGGAACGCGACCGGCTGATTGGTCCGATCTTCTCCTTTTCGGTGCGCGGAAAGTTCTGACCGGCTAAGGGAGTTCGATGGTGGCGCGCCGCATCAAAATCTATTTCGACGGCGGGTGTCGGCCCAATCCGGGGAAGATGGAAACCGCCGTCGTGACCGGAGGCGCCGCGATGGTCGTGCGCGACGCGGGGATCGGCAGCAGCATGGATGCCGAGTGGCTGGCGCTGATCGCGGCGCTGCGGCTGGCGCAGGATCTGGGGTTGACCAATTTTGTCCTGCTCGGCGATGCGGTGGCGGTGGTGGAACAAGCGAATGATGTGGTGCGCGCGCGCGGCGACGCCGCGGCGCATCAAGCCACTTTCCGCGCGCTCATCGGTGACGGTCCGGCGCCGAACATACGCCATATCAAGCGGACGCAGAATCTGGCGGGGATCGCGCTGGCACGCGGGCGATAACGCACCGAAGGACTGTCCATCGGGGTCACCAGTTGTTAAGCGACGCGTACCTATCCTTTGGTGGCCCAATGGAAGACCCGCGTGTTGAAGCCGACCCACCCCTTGCCTGTTCATCACAGCTGGCCGCTTTACGAGCGTGATCGCTTTTTCGAACTTGGGCAGCTTCATCACGGCGATACGCTCGATCCGATTCCCGACGTCGTCGATGTCGCGGCGCGGCTGTTGCCGGTGCGCGCGCGGATCGGTCAATGGGAATGCGACCTTGCCGACAACAACCGGCTGAGCTGGTCGGACGAGGTTTATGATATTTTCGGCATTCCGCGGCGGGCTGCCGTCACGCGCGACGAGGCGGTTGCGTTTTATGCCGAGGAGTCGCGGGCGGCGATGGAGAAGCTCCGCGCCTATGCGATTCTGCACCGGCGGGGCTTCACGCTCGATGTCGAAATCAGGCCGGCACAGGCGCCGCGGCGATGGATGCGGCTGATCGCGGCGCCGGTCTGTGTGGGCAACAGCATCGTCCGGCTGCAGGGCCTGAAATTCATCGTTCCGGGCTCGGGTGGTCCCGAATTTTGAACCGATCGTTCAATCGGGCCTGAGAAACCACCGTTCTGGCAGGATTGATCGCGGCTTTCGTTGACGCGGGTGCGCCTTCGCCGCAGTCGATATGGGACAGACGTTGCGGGCGCCGAAGGGCCGGCCGCGCCTGATTCTTCCACCCATTCCCGAAGGCATTTGCCCCGTCTTATGAAGTTTTTTAATCGGTTTGCGTCGGCCGCGCACGACATGGCCATTGACCTGGGTACTGTGAACACGGTGGTGTACGTGCGCGACAAAGGTATCGTACTGAACGAGCCGTCGGTCGTTGCGCTGGAGACGCGCGACGGCATCCGGCGCGTCAAGGTTGTCGGCAATGAAGCCAAGCCGATGATGGGCAAGACCCCCGACAATATCCAGGCGATCAGGCCTTTGAGAGACGGCGTGATCGCCGACATCGACGTCGCCGAACAGATGCTGAAGCATTTCATGGACAAGGCGCAGGGCGGCGCGAGCCGCTTCATGCAGCGCAGCAACGTCGTGATCTGCGTGCCATCGGGATCGACCATGGTCGAGCGCCGCGCGATCCGCGATGCCGCGACGAACGCGGGCGCGGTGTCGGTGCAGCTGATCGAGGAATCGCTTGCCGCCGCGATCGGCGCCGGTCTGCATGTCACCGAACCAAGAGGGGCCATGGTCGTTGATATCGGCGGCGGCACGACTGAAGTCGCGGTCCTGTCGCTGAGCGGCGTCGCGTACAGCACGTCGGTGCGCGTCGGCGGCGACAAGATGGACGAGATGATTTCGTCGTCGATCCGCCGCCGGCACAATCTGATGGTCGGCGAAATGACCGCCGAGCGCGTGAAACTGACGATCGGCTGTGCGACCCCGCCCGTCGGCGATGGCATGATCATGGGCGTCAAGGGCCGCGACCTGGTGACCGGCCGCCCCGCCGAAGTGCGGGTGACCGAAGCCGAGATCGCTGAGGCGCTGACCGAGCCGGTCGGGCAGATCGTCAGCGCGGTGCGCGCGGCGCTGGAACAGACGCCGCCCGAGCTGTCGGCTGATATCATCGACGAAGGCATCACGCTCACCGGCGGCGGCGCGCTGCTGCGTCGGATGGACGAGGCGATTGCGCGCGCGACGGGACTGCCGGTGACGGTCGCCGACGATGCGCTGATCTGTGTCGCAATGGGAGCCGGGCGCGCGTTCGAGGACCGTGCCTATCATGGCGTGCTGATCGCGGCGTAAGGCCGATCAGGCGTAGGCGTCGATTGCCGCGAGGTGGCGCGCCTTGTCGGCGTCGCCGAGGAATGAGCCGGTGAAGCTGTTACGCGCGAGCGTGATGAGGTCGTCCTTTGAGAGATTGAGGGCGTCGGCGACGGCCTGATAATTGGCGTTCACATAGCCGCCGAAATAGCTGGGATCGTCGCTGTTCACCGTCGCGCGGAGACCGGCGCTCAGCATGACCTTGAGCGGATGGTCGGCGATGTCGTCCACGACGCAGAGCTTGAGGTTCGAGAGCGGGCAGACGGTGAGCGTCATGCCCTCGGCCGCGAGGCGCGCGACGAGCGCGGAGTCCTCGAGGCTGCGGTTGCCATGGTCGATGCGGTCGACTTTCAAGAGGTCGAGCGCCTCGTGGACATAGGCGGGCGGACCCTCCTCGCCCGCGTGAGCGACGATCTTGAGGCCGAGGCCGCGGGCGCGGGCGAAGACGCGTTGGAACTTGGCAGGCGGGTGGCCGACCTCGGAGGAATCGAGGCCGACGCCGTCGATGCGATCGAGGTAAGGCAGCGCCTCGTCGAGTGTCTTTTCGGCGTCGGCTTCGCTGAGGTGGCGGAGGAAGCACAGAATGAGCTTCGACGTCATGCCGATGCGCGCCTTTGCGTCGTCGAGCGCGCGGGTGATGCCCGCGATGACGGTTTCGAACGCGATACCGCGTGTCGTATGCCCCTGCGGGTCGAAGAAGATTTCGACGTGGCGGACGGTGTCGGCGTGGGCGCGCGCCAGGTAGGCGGCGGTGAGGTCGTAGAAGTCCTGCTCGCTGTGGAGGACGCCCATCCCCTGATAATAGATGTCGAGGAAATCCTGGAGATTCGAGAAGGCGTAGGCGGCGCGCACTTCCTCGACGCTGGCGAAGGGGATCGCGACATGGTTGCGCTGCGCCAGCTCGAACATCAGCTCGGGTTCGAGCGAGCCTTCGATATGGAGGTGGAGCTCGGCCTTGGGCAGGCCCGCGATGAAGGCGGCGCGTTCTTCGGCGGATACAAAACCATCAGGCATCGGGCTTGTCCTCCTCGCGCAGGATGATCGCCGCTTCGGGCTTGTGCTGGCGGATTTCCTCGATCGTCAGCCCGTCGACCTCGTGCGGGAAGATCAGCCACTGGTCGGTTTCGTGGACGAAGAAATCGGGGCGGAGGTCGGTGACGTTGCGGCCGGGTTTGAACCAGACGGTCGCGATGCGGATGTCGCGGGGCATATTGTGGCGGCAGCGTGCCTTCAGTTCGGCAATGAAGGCGCGAATGCTGCGCCCGCTGTCGAAGACATCGTCGATGATCAGCAGCCGGTCCTCGGGGTTCAGCGTGTCGATCAGATAGCCCAGCGCGAAGACTTTGACGTGCGCGTCCTGCTTGTCGATGCCGTGGTAGGACGAGGTGCGGATCGCGATATGGTCGCAATGCTGGCCGTGATAGTCGAGCAATTCCTGCACCGCGATGCCGACCGGCGCGCCGCCGCGCCAGATGCCGACGAGGTGCGTCGGTTTGAAGCCGTTGTCGAGCACCTGCATGCCGAGCCGGAAGGAGTCGGCGAGCAGGTCGTTCGCGCTGATGAAGATTTTCTCGGCGGTCATGCGTATGGATTAATCGCGCGCGAGGAGCGGGGCAAGGCGGGTATCGACCGATTGATGCCGAACTAATCCCTTCGTCATTCCCGCGAAAGCGGGAACCCAGGGATGGGCCAGCCGACGGACGCTCTGGGTTCCCGCTTTCGCGGGGATGACGACGTAAGGAACGGGCAGCCTTCGCTCCCCACCCCAAAACCGACGTCAGCGTCGCTGCATCACTTCTTCTTCGCCGCGATATAGCGCGTCACCTGCTCTTCGAGGATGTCGAGCGGTAGCGCGCCTTCGCTCAGCACCGCTTCGTGGAAATCGCGAATGTCGAAGCGCGGGCCGAGTTCGCTTTCAGCGCGCTTGCGCAGCTCGGCGATCTTGAGCTGGCCGACCATGTAGCTCGTCGCCTGACCCGGCCAGTTGAAATAGCGGTCGACCTCGCGCGCGATGTCGGTGTCAGACACCGAGCTGTTCGTCTTGAAGTAAGCGATCGCCTGTTCGCGCGTCCAGCGCTTCGAATGGATGCCGGTGTCGAGGACGAGGCGGATCGCGCGCCACACCTGCAGCGACAGCATGCCGAAGCGGTCATAGGGGGTCTTGTAGACGCCCATCTCGTTCGCGAGCCGCTCCGAATAGAGACCCCAGCCCTCCATATAGGCGCCGTAGCCACCGAACTTGCGGAACTTGGGGATCCCGGTGAGTTCCTGCTGGCGCGCGATCTGGAAATGGTGTCCCGGCGCGCCTTCGTGCGCGGCGATGCCGGCGACTTGCACCTTCTGCGTCTGGTTCATGTCGACGAGGTTGACGTAATAGATGCCGGGGCGGGAGCCGTCGGCCGAGGGCGGGTTGTAGAAGGCTGTCGACGCCGTCCCCTCGCGCCATTTTTCGACCGCGCGCACTTCGAGCGCCGCCTTGGGCAGCACGCGGAAGTAGCGCGGCGCGGCGGTCATCACCGACGCGATCACCGCGCGCGCGTCGGCGAGATAGGTTTCGCGGCCGGCTTCGGTGTTCGGATATTTGAGCTTCGGATCGGTGCGGATGTGGTCGAAGAATTGCTCGAGCGTTCCCTTGAAGCCGACCTCGCGCTTGATCGCCTCCATCTCCTGCCGGATCGCCGCGACCTGGGCGAGACCAAGGTCGTGGATCTGGTCGGCGGTGAGGCTGGTGGTGGTCGAACTCTTCAGCCGGTCGGCATAATAGGCCGCGCCGTCGGGGAGGTTCCATGCGCCGAAATTGCCCTTCGATTTGGGGTCGATTTCGTCGATCGCGGCGATCAGCGTGGCGTAGCCTTGCTTGAACGGCCCGGTCAGCGCGGCGCTCGCGTCGGCGATCAGCTTCGCCTTGGTCGCTGCAGGGGCATCCAGCGCATCGACCTTTTTGCGGAAGTCGGCCATCAGCGTCGAATCGGCGCCGCTGCCAAAGGGCGCGCCCGTGATCACCTTGAGCGCGTCGGCGCGCGCGGGGGCGAAATTGACCTTGTTGGGCACGATTCCTGCGGCTGCCTGTTCGCGCATCGTCGCCGCGACTTCGCGCATCACGCGGTCGGTGTCGCGCAGGCGGGCGATATAGGCCTCGGCGTCCTGCACGTTGTCGACCTTGTGATTGTTGATCAGCAGCACCGGGATAGCGCCGGCGGGGCTGCCGTTCGTCGAGACGGGGAAGCGCAGCTTGCGGAAGCGGAGCGATTCGCGGCCGCGTTCGACTTCATATTCGAACAAGCGGTAGCTGACGCGCGCGCTCTCGCCGAGCTGGTCGGGCTTGAAGCGCGCGTGCATGTCCTTGAGCTGGCGCTCGGCCAGCTCCTGCTCGCGCACCGATGCGGCATCGGTGTAATCGTCGAGCTTGCCGTAATTGGTCTTGAGGCCGAGCTGGGTTTGCGATTCGGGGCTGAGGCCTAGCCGCTCTTCGAACGCTTGATCGAGGAAGTCGAGCAAGGCCTGATCCTGCGCGCCGGCTTGCGGCGCCGCTTGTGCGAAGGCGGGCGCGGTCATCGGCGCGAGGGGCAGGACGGGGAGCAGCATCAGGGCAACGGCAAAGCGCATCACATTCTCCTATTCGAATGAGGGGCTTGTTGCGCAGCGCCGGGCCGGGCGCAATATTATTTCAGCGGTTTGGGGTCGCTGCCTGCCTGTTTCGTGTCGGCTGTTATCTGAGGAGCTGCCCCATTTTCGTCATCCCCGCGAAAGCGGGGACCCAGAGCGTCCGTCGGCTGGTCCGTCCCTGGGTTCCCGCGTTCGCGGGAATGACAAAGAAAAGAGGGTAGGAATGGGTCGAAACCAGTCGTCGCAGCCCGCCTATTTCCGCGACGCGGCGCTCTTGTCGCGGATCGCCTTGAATTCGCTGCCGTCCTTCCAGCCGGGCCATTTGGCCGAGCGGGCGAGTTCGTCGCCGATCGTGTAGAAGACCGCGATATCCTGCACCGCGCCGTCGAGGTTCCAGCTTTCGTCCCACGCGTCGCAGGCCTGATGATAGCATTTGCCGGTATAGACATCGACCCACGCCTGCCCCGCGGGCTTGCCGCCCTCGACGAGATCGGAGGCGCCCGCGATGCCCATCATCAGGAGGACGGGAACGCCGCGCTTGGCGAGGCTGAAATGATCGGCGCGGTAGAAGAGGCCGCGTTCGGGCAGGCTTTCGACGCTGACGGTGCGGCCCTGCGCTTTGGCGACGCGCGCGAGATCGTCTTCGAGCGTGCCCTGTCCCTTGCCGACGAGGACGACGTCCTTAGCCTTTCCGGCGGTCTGGAGGATGTCGAGGCCGAAGTTGGCGACGGTCTTTTCGGCGGGGAAGATCGGGTTTTGGGCATAGGCTTCGGAGCCGAGCAGCCCGCGTTCCTCGGCGGTCCAGAAGGCGAAGGCGATCGTGCGGTCGGGGGCGGGCGCCGCCTTGAACAGCCGTGCGATCTCGAACAGCCCCGCGACGCCAAGCGCGTCGTCGTTGGCACCGGCGCGGTAGATGCGGCCCTTTTCGTCGGGCGGCCCCTCGCCATAGGCATCCCAGTGCGCGCCGTACATGATCACCTCGTCGGGGCGCTTGGCGCCGGGGATTTTCGCGAGGACATTCTGGCTCTGCACGACTTCCTGCGTCACCGGGATCGCGGCGTTGAAGCTGGTGTCGAGGTCGATGGGTTTGAAATCCTTGCGGCGTGCTGCGGTGCGCAGCTTTGCCAGATCCTGTCCGGCGTTGGTGAACAGGGCCGTCGCGGTTTCGCCCGAGATCCATCCCTGGAGCGCGAGGCTCGTCACCTTTTCGGGCGGCATGACGAGGCCGTAATTTTCACCACCCGGTGCTTTGACGACGTTCCAGCCGTAGCCGACGCCGTCGGTGTCGTGGACGATCAGCGCGCCAATCGCGCCGCGGCGTGCGGCTTCCTCGAACTTGTAGGTCCAGCGGCCATAATAGGTCATCGTCCGGCCGCCGAACTTGCCGAAGCTGTCCTCGCCCTTCGCCGCGACGAAATCGGGGTCGTTGATCAGGAAGACAGCGACCTTGCCCTTGAGGTCCTGTCCCTTGAAGTCGTCCCAGCCGCGTTCGGGCGCGGTGACGCCGTAACCGACGAAGACGAGCGGGGCGTTTTCGATGACGGCGCGGTCCTTCGGCTGGAGCGTCGAGACATAGATGTCGGTGCCGAAAGTCAGCGGCATCGCGGTGCCCTTGCGGTCGAAGCCGAGCGTCGTCGGGGTGCCGAGCCGCGTGTGGAGCAAGGGCACGGGCTGGGTCCAGCCGCCGTCGGTGCCAGCGGGTTCGAGGCCGAGTGCCTGCAGCCGGCCGATCAGGTAACCGATCGTGCGTTCCTCGCCGATCGTGCCGGGCGCGCGGCCCTGAAACTGGTCGGACGCGAGCGTGCGGACGGTCTGGGTGAGGTTGGCGGCGTCGATGGCGGGGGCGTTTTGCGCCGCGGCGGGAATGGCGAGCAGGGGGAGGAACAGGGCGGCGGCGTGGCGCAGGGACATGATGAATCGATTCCGCTTTGGGGGAGGAGGTCGAACCCTAGCATGGTCATGCGCTTTGTGAACCGGTGCGGCGGCGATTGCGGTGGCTTAGAGTGCGATCAGCAAGGCGGCGAGCGTCGCGGCTGCGATCGCGAGCAGCACCGCGGCGCGGAGGCCATAGAGCCGCAGGAGGCGCGCCGTTCGTGGCTCGGCGGGGGGGCCGGCGGCAGCGGCGGCAGGCGCGGCTTCGGGCCACACATCGCCGATGCGGTTCGGAAAGCCGGGCCGCGACGACAGATCCGGCCCGCTGATCCCGCTGGCGAGCGCGAGCTTCTCGAAAGCGACCGCCATCTTTCCCTGCTTGAGAATGCGGGCGACCTGCCCCTGTCGCGGATCGTCGGACGAGACGGGGAGCGCGCCGACGAGGCGTTCGACCTCGGTATCGAGTGCGTGCAGGTCGTCGATCGCCTCCATCGCGCGCGACCGGTCGCCGCGTTCGAGCGCGAGTTGTAGCCGCGTTAGCGACAGAAAGCCGACGCGGCAGAACTGGAGCCCCAGCGCATAGTCGTCCGCTGTCGCGAGCGGGCCCGTCGGATCGGGCTCGTGCCGGGTTGAAAGGGCGCTCATCATCCTTGCTCCTGTCCTCACTCGCCCCTGCAAGATCGACTAGCGAGAAGAAGCGCGGGCGCGGAAGCCCCGATCAGGCCCGCTGTGCCCCGGATGCGCCGGACGGTGGCCCGGCATGGGGCTTTCAGTTTGAAAGCAAGAAACGGGGCGCAGGTTGGCGCGCGCGGTGGCATGGCCCGGTGCATGACGGACACCATGGAAACACACATCGTTGCGCGTATCGAAACGCTGGACTGGGGCGCGATCGCGGCAGCGCTCGACCGCGATGGGTGGGCGGTGCTGCCTGGGTTGCTGAGCGATGCCGGGTGCAATGAGGTTGCGGCGCTCTATGCAAGGGAAGCGGGGTTCCGCAGCCATGTCCATATGGCGCGGCACGGGTTCGGGCGCGGCGAATATCGCTATTTCGCCTATCCGTTGCCGCCGCTGGTCGCGGCGCTGCGGAGTGGGCTGTATCCGTCGCTCGCGCCGATCGCCAACCGCTGGCACGAGCGGATGGGGATGGCAGTGCGCTTTCCCGCCGACCACGCTGAATTTCTGGCGCGGTGCCATGATGCGGGACAGCGGCGCCCGACGCCGTTGCTGCTGCAATATGGCGCGGGAGATTATAATTGCCTGCACCAGGATTTGTACGGCGAGCATGTCTTTCCGTTGCAGGCCGCGGTGCTGCTGTCAGTGCCCGCCGACGACTTCAGCGGCGGCGAGTTCGTCTTGACCGAGCAAAGACCGCGGATGCAGTCGCGCGCCGCTGTCGTGCCGCTCACAAAGGGCGATGCGGCGGTGTTCGCGGTGAACGTCCGGCCTGTGCGCGGCGCGCGCGGCGACTATCGCGTCGCGATGCGCCACGGGGTCAGCGAAATCCGGTCGGGGCGGCGGTACACGTTGGGCGTGATTTTCCACGACGCGACGTAGGTGCCTGCCTATTTCGCCGCCGCATTGCCTGCCGGTCGCGTCCAGCCCTTCTTGTATTTTTCGAACCAGGCGAGGATTGCCGATGCCTTGGCGGCCGATTGCGACGGGCGCGCGGCGATGCTGCCGTGGCTGGCGCCGGGGACCTTGATCAGCGCGCTGGGCACGCCGCGGAGGCGGAGCGCGGTGTAATATTGTTCGGATTCGCTGACCGGGGTGCGGTAATCCTCTGCCCCGACGACGACGAGCGTCGGGGTTTCGACATTGCCGACCAGCGAGAGCGGGGAGCGGGACCAGAAGAGTTCGGGCTTTTCCCACGGTTCGGCGCCGAGCCAATAGGGGCCGAAAAAGCCGGGGCCGTCGGCGGTGAGCGCCTGCGTCGTCCAGTTGATCACCGGCTTTTGCGTGACCGCGGCCTTGAAGCGATTGGTCTTGCCGACGATCCAGCTGGTGAGCACGCCGCCGCCCGAGCCGCCGGTGACGAAGAGCGCGTCGGGGTCGGCGACGCCGAGTTCGATCGCGCGATCGACGATGGAGATGAGATCGAAATAGTCGTTGCCCGGATATTGCTTGTCGATCTCGTTCGCGAAGGCCGCGCCATAGCTGGTCGAACCGCGCGGGTTCGCCGAGAGCACCGCATAGCCGCTGGCGGCGTAGAGCTGGTTGTCGGTCGAGAAATGGCCGCCATAGGCCGCGAAGGGCCCGCCGTGGATTTCGAGGATCAGCGGCACGCGCTGGCCGTCGCGGTAGCCGGGCGGGAGGGTCAGCCAGCCCTCGATCGTCTTGCCGTCGTGGCTCGATGCCACGGTGATCTTGCGGACCTCGCCGAGCGACTTCACTTCGCGCAAGCTCCGGTTGAGGTCGGTGAGGATGCGCGCCGTTCCGCCGCGATTGAGCTGCACCTCGGCCGGGCGCGTTCCGGTGCCACCGGTGAAGGCGATCGCGCCGCCGTCCGACACGCTGAAGCTGCCGCCCGTATAGGGCCGGTCGAGCCCGCCGCCCGAAAGGCCGGTCGCGGCGGTGCGCACCGCGCCATCGAGGCCGATGCGCGCGACCTTGGTTTCGCCATGATCGTCGTACTGCGCATAGACGGACTTGCCGTCGGCGCCCCACTGGATCGCGTCGATGCCATAGTCCCAATTGCCCGTCAGGCTGCGCTTGCCCGACCCGTCGCGGTTCATGACGTAGAGCTGAGTGTTTTCGTAAGCGCGCAATTTGTCGTCGAAGCCGAGGTAGGCGATCTTGCCGCCGTCGGGCGAGACGAGCGGATTGGTGTCGGGGCCGTTGCGGTCGGTGAGCGCGGTGACCGTGCCGCTCGTCACGTCGAGCGCGTGGACTTCGCTCTCGACCGGGTCCTTCTCCCAGTCGGGCTTGCGGTTCGCGCTGAAATAGAGGGTGCGGCCATCGCGTGACCAGCTCAAGGGACCGCCGTCGTGATAGGGGCCGAAGGTCAGCTGGCGCGGCGAGCCGCCGGTCGCGGGGACGACGAAAATCTTTTCGAAGCCGGGTTCGAGATAGCCTTCGCCGTCGGCGCGATAGGCGAGAAGGTCGTGGATCTCGAGCGGCTCGGCCCATTTCGCGCCCTCGGGCTTGTTTTTCGGTGCCGCGCCGAAGCTCGGGCCGTCGTCCTTGACGAGCATCGTGTAGGCGATCGAGCGGCCGTCGGGCGACCAGGCGAGGCTCGACGGGCTGGTCGGCAGGCCGGTGAGGCGCACCGCCTCGCCGCCGTTCATCCAGCGCACCCAGAGCTGCGCGCTGCCGCCCTCGGTCGAGGCGAAGGCGAGGCGCTTGCCGTCGGGCGACCAGCGCGGCGAAAAGGCGCCGCCGCTACGGCCCGCGACAGGGGTTTCCTCGCCCGTCGCGGTGTCGATCAGCCAGATCGAGCTGACCGCACGGTCGGACATGATGTCGTTCGAACGACGGACATAGGCGATGTGGCGCCCGTCGGGGCTGATCTGCGGGTCGGAGGCGATCGAGAGGTCGAAGAGGTCGGCGCCGGTGAGGCGGCGTTCGGGGCCCTTGCGCGCGCTGCCGGCGGCGGCGGCCGACATGGGAGCAGGCGTTTCTGCGGCGGGCGCGGGCGATGCGGCGGGCGCCGGTTCTTCTTGTGCAAAGGCCGGCTGCGAGGAGAGTACGAGCAGGCTCGCACCGAGGATAGCCAGTTTGCGCATGAAGATTCGCCCCTTTTTTCAGTGAGAGGGCAGGTCTGTACGTTTCGCCGGAGCGGGTCAACTGTCGGGGTTGCATACAATCGTGCCCGCTTGCCTTCCCCCTTGATGGGGGAAGGATATGCAGCCTTGCCGCTTCGGCGGCCAGGCGGAGTTGGATGGGGGTGAGGGTGCGATCTTGCGCAACATCGCGACCGCACCCGCTCCGCTGCAACTAGCCAGCAAGCTGGCAAGTTTCGCTGCCTCCCCCATCAAGGGGGAGGGATTGGTCAGCCGTCGCGGCCGTAGACGTCGTCGCGGAAGGCGAGGCCGCGGTCAGTCGCGACCGCGGTGATATAGGTGAGGTAGACGGGGACCTCGACGGGGAGCGCGACCGCCTGTTCGGGGGTCTTCGATTTGGTGTTGATCGAGCGGTGGAGCAGCCACTGGCCGAGCGCGGCGGCATTTTCGAGGCGGATGCAGCCGTTCGAAAAATGGCGGTCGGGCTTTTTGAGCAGCGCGCGTTCGGGGGTGTCGTGGAGGTAGATGCCCTCGTCGTTGGGGAAGAGGAATTTGACGCGGCCCATCGAATTGGCGCCGCCGGGAAGTTCGCGCAGGCGCAGGATCTGATCGCCGGCGGCGACCGCGGGCCAATCGATTTCGGCCGCGTCGAGCTTGCGCGGGTTGGGGCCCCAGTCGGAGAGCGCCTCCATGCGCAGCGACGCGAGGCTGCGGCCGGCGAGCACCTTCGGCGCGATGCTTTTCTGCGCGAGATAGTCGGGGACGTTCCAATAGGGGTTGAGGATCGCCCATTGTAGCTTGCCCGCGAGCATCGGCGTTTGCGTTTCGGGCGCGCCGACGACGACCTTCATCGACCCCGCGCGCTTGCCCGATCCATAATACCAGAGCTGGCCCGATGAGGCGTCGACGACGATGTGATGAACATATGGGCCGGGGAGGATACGCGTGCGGTCGAGGTTGAGGCGGAGGCGCGCCATCGCGTCCCTGGGCGCGCCGTCTGCCAGCGCGCGGCCCATAGCCAAGCGGAGGCGGACATAATGTTCGCTCATCCAGCCCATGTTTTTCATATAGGCGCCGAAATCCTTGGGGAAGGCGGCGGCGCGCAGCACCGCGTCGGCGTCGGCCTTTTTCGGGCGAAGCGACTTGTCGGCATATTCCATCCTGGCCTTGCCCGGGCTGCGCATGTCGCGGACGTAGCGCGCGAAGGATGTCGAAAGCGCCACCTCGGCACGCGCGAGCGCTTGCGGGTCGCCGCCGCCGGTGCGCGCAATCAGCGCTTCGAGCTTTTCGAGGTCATAGGATGAGGGTTTGAGGTCGTCGCGCGCCGCGGTCGACAGATAGCCGAGCAAGATCGCCGCTTCGGGACCGACCTTGCCTGCGCGCACCCAGAGCGGCTTGTAGCCGCGCGCGGCGTAGAAGCGCTTGACGTCGCCGCTCGCTTCTTCGCGGATCGCGCCGACGAGTGGAATCGCCGCACCCTGCGCTGCGGGCGCCGCGAAGGCGGGCGGGGCGAAGGTGGTGCCGAGCGCCAATCCGATCAGGAAAAGGGGAGCGCAGCGACGCTGCGCTCCCCGAAACTTGGTAATCAGCCGCGTTCTCCCAGTCGCGTCGGCGCGATCCGCGAAGAAGCGAG
>NZ_JNFD01000033.1 GCF_000756375.1 Sphingopyxis sp. LC81
TATGACCACTCACGAGAACACTCGCTCCCGCCGCTCCGATATCCTCGCTCATCACCGCTCCTCGCAAAGAGCGGCTATCAGCACCCCGCAGCAGCTTCCCGCAAGGCGGCCTTCAGGACACGGTTACTTCCTTGTATTCGATCTGCTGATTAATCTCGTCCCAACTGACCCATTCGCCATCGTCCCAAAAGGCTCTCTCGTGATCGGCAAGTTCCTTCATGGGCGCACACTAGCAGCAATTGGTGAACAGCTTCTGTCGCTAAAGATGTAATCCGATTAGCCGGGGCACCATCCGTGTGGTATTACGACCTATGGCGAACGAACTGGACGACATCAGGGCGCAGGCGAACTGTCCGGTATGCGGTTTCGCGCTGAACCTGACCTACAAGACGTTACGCTTGCGGCGAACGGTCGAATGCCAAGGTTGCGGCGAGACGATCCGGCCAATTGACGAAACCCCGATCGGGAAGGTGCAGGCGCTGATCGACGAAGCCAACGAGGCCACATAACCTCACGTGATGAGAGGACGCGTCACCAATTGGACTTGTGTCCAGCGGTTGTGTTCTTCTGCCAATTCTCGAAAATAGCCTGCAAATCGGGCGGGATCGTCGCTTCAAATGCCCCATCGAGCGGATAATGTGGCATGGCCTCGACGACGGCGTCGAGCAGCGCCAGCCCCTGCTTGCGGTCCTTCGGGCGCTTGAGAGGGTTGCGCTTGGCCTGCTCCGACATCCAGAGTTTGTGGAGCGCAAACCATCGAGGGTCCGGCGCTACGATCCGGGCAGGGGACCCATCGCGGCAGCCGACGACTTGATCGACTGGTCGACCAAGCAGCAGCCACTCCTGCTCTTCCAAAGGAATCGGTCGCGGTTGGTCGCGGTCGCTCAGTGTCCCGGCACGAGACGGAGCCACAAGCAACTCGACCTCATACGCCCGTGCATTCCGGGCCTGGAAATCACGCTCGCTATTGATCGTGAATGTCGAGTCGACGCTCTTTAGCATCTGCCAGACAGTTTGTTCGGAATCTTCTTGCTCGGCGACCCAGGCGAGATCGAAGTCTTCGGTTTCGTCCGGCAGGAGAATGAAGCCATTGGCCTCGATCATGTAGGCCGCGATCGCGTTGGTGCCGACGACGAGGAGGTGCGAGCCAAAAAGATCGCGACGATCGCATTCCCGAAGAATGGGACCGGCATCGCTGGAAAGCAGGGGAAGTCGCAGAGCCCGGTACAGAGCGGCGCTTTCGGCAAGACTGGTGCTCAGGAGTGCGCCGCGCTCTTTCAGCTCGGCCTTTTGCTCGCGATAGACTTGGAACTCGGCTTCGCGCGCTGCGTCCATGCGACCGAGCGACTTGCCGTTTCCGCTGCGATCATGGATCTGATAGAGATACTCATATTCGCCAACGGTCTTGCGGCGCAAATCATAAGGCAGCGCGGCACGGGCGCGTTCGGTTACGACCCAGGCGTCATATCGTTGCCGGAGGTTTACGAGAAGCCGGGATTGCTCATCGCTGAAGGTGCGAAGGGTGTCCATGAGGGTTTATCCCACAATTTCCTAAATCCGTCAAATGTGGGATAAATCAATGTCCGATAACAAAGATTATGTTAAATCACTAGCTTGTGATCTGTTAACAGCGCTCCGTTCCCAGGCAAAATGCGAGCAGGACGCAGATAAAGGAAGGGCCAGCTTACGCCGGCCCTGAAAAGTTTTGGGAGAGGATGCCTGAAAGGCGGACCGCATATGGGAAGCGCTAGTTTATGCTGCAAGTGCGAAGGCCCATTTTTTTGGTCCCGGAGCAATTGCCACGACCTCAACTAGCGAGCGTACGAAAAAAGCGGCAAACTGTCTTGATGGGGCGCTCCGACCTTCGAATGACGGACCGTCGCCGTTTGCAGCAATTCGCGTGCAACCCGCGACAGGGTGTAAACCGCCTGACGGCGAGCGCCGCGATTGTAGTGGTCGACGCGATAGCCCTGATAATGCCGGTGCAGCAGTCCCGCGCGCACGAGGTCCGAGACGGCGCGGCTGACGTTCGCCTTTCCCGCCGTACGAATGCGCTGCCGTAGCTCATCGTCGATGATGGTCTTCGCGGCAGCAGCATCGGCGGGGAGGCGCCCATCGATAAAAAGTTCAGATTGGACGCGGTCAGCTAGCGCCAGACGACGTGGATCGCGAGAACCCATGGGGGCCAATGCGTCGCAGAGCCAATCCCGAATGGTCGCCGCAGAACCGTCAGTGACAACTAGCGGCCCCGCCCTTCCATCCGGGCCGGCGATACTCGCAATGAGGTTTAGAACCATGAAGGCATAGCGCGGGCGGGCGGAGTTTTGCGCCAACGCTTCCATCATGGTCGGCATGTTCACTGGCGGCCCATTATCGCCGTGCTGCGCAAGGTTCTGAAGCATGTAAGAATCATGCATATCTAGAACGAAAAGTGAATCCCCAATCCAAGAAATCGAACACTTTGTCACCAATGACACTTTGCCGGCGGGTAAAGTGTCATTGGTGACATTCTACTGAGCGTGGCCAAGGCAGGGCGATCGGCGCATTTACAGCTCAAGCCCTTTCGACCGATCGAGTTGAGGCACTTCGCGCGGCTCTGGAGCCACGGGCTTTCGGGCACCGTTTCCTTCAGCGGGGCTGGGACCGCCCATATCCGTCCTCTTTGTTTCAGGTTTCTCCGCCGTGGCGCCGGCACCGACATCGAGGCTGCTGCCGAGATCGAGTTCGCGCTCGAGGTCGGCGAGAGTCGGCGTGCCGGCCTCGTCCCCGGTCGGCGTGTCGCGTACCCCGTCTTTACCAGACAGGATGCGTTCGACCGCGAGCTCGCCGATCGCCTCGAGCGCTGAAGTCTTGTCGCCGCGGTTGCTCTCGAGCTGACGTATCAGTTTGGCCTTGTCGTCGGTGAACAGCCTCACATCCATTTGCTGTCGCGTATGATTGACGAGGAAGGCGCGAGCATTCGAGAGGTTCGTCTCGCCGGCACCCATAACCGAGAATACGGTCTCGTTCGTGATGCCCTGCGCCATATGCGTGTTGATCGCATAGGCGAGATCCATTCGCTTGAGCATCGGATCGCCGTTCTTCAGCTCGCGCAGCTCGCCGTCGGCGAGTTTCACAACGATGCCGTCCCGGTCGACTTTTTCAATGCTGGCGATCGTCGCGTTGATCATGCCGCGCCCATCACGCTTGTCACTGTCGGTCCAGCGGATGCGTTCGCCCTCGTGAACCTCGATGCGCTTTTCGTTGCTGAGCTTCAGCCGGTTGAGTTTGCCGTTAGGGTCGATCGTGGCCGGTTCGACACGGTGCTTGCGCCCCCTCATGTCCCGAAGTTCCACGCGGCCATTCTCGAACACCCGATCGATATGATAATCACCCTTCGGCAGACCTAACCCATTATCGCGGCTTCCGACCTCGAGGAACTGCGCTGCCTTCCAGTTGCGCGCGTAGCGATACTCCTCGCGGGTGAGCTGCAGCGTCTCGCGAACATTGAACGGGCGCCCTTCCCCTTTCAGCGTGCCTTCGGCTTTCAGCCCGTCCTGTATGATCTGATTTGCTTCCGCGCGACCATCGCGGCTCGAAGGCAGGAGCGTGGTTTTGTTCCGTTCGTCTGCCGACAATGCGAGCCATGCGCCGGCGGCGTCGGCGATTCGGGTTTTGCTCTCGATGACGCGATCGCCCAAGATCGCGATCGCGCCGCGCACGTTACCGGCATCGGCGAGATCGGCAACGAGACGCATATCTTCTGTTTTCTGGCGCATGTTGATGTTGACCTCGCTGACCGGCAGCTGGTCCTGGATCGCACGCGCCTGCATGACGGAGAAGCTCTTCCCCGCGTCGATCGGGTTGAGCTGTTTGCGGTCGCCGATGATGGCGAGGCGGCCGACCTCCATCAGATTCGCGATCGCAGTAAGCTTGTCCATGCGCTCGTTCGAGATCATCGATGCTTCGTCGAGGATGAGATAGGTGCCGGCGAGCTCTGCCTTTCGCGCGGCGAAGGCTTCGGCCGACGCCACGCCATTCAGAAATCTCTCGTTCGAATAGATGAAGCTGTCGACAGTGCGCGATTCCATTCCGGTGTCTGTTCTCAGATCCGCGACCATCTTGTTCTGGAAAGCGAGGGCCTGCGCATCGCCGCGCATAGCGGCGGTGAGCAGGATCGATTTGGCATCTTCGGCTCCCAGCAATCGCGCTGTGGCATCGATCGCCTCTGCCTTGGCGACGGGCTGAAGCATGGTCGATTTTCCGGCGCCGGCGCGGCCTTGGACGAGCACGATGCGATCTGGCGATGAGACGATCTGGATCGCGGCCGCGAGCTGTTCGGTGTTGAGCTCGCGCGGGACCGCGAGCTCCTGCAGACGGTCGCGAGCGACGTCGGCCGACATGAGCGGGCGCGCTTCACCGGCGCCAGTGTCCATCGCCTTCAATATGCGGCGCTCTTGCTCGATTGCCTCCCGGGTTGTGATCATGTCGATGGCTTTGTCGAGCCGCTGCGACGTCTCGGGGACGATCTCGCCCTTTTCAACGAGCTCGGCGATCCGGCGCTCGATGCGCTCGGGCGTCACGCCCTTCTCGCCAAGATCCACAGCCGTCTTTATGACGTCGGCCGTGCTGAAGACCGCTTCGCGTTCGCCCAAAATGCGAATGGCGCTCGCAGTCGCATATTGGGTACGGGCGGTCGCCGGCGTGCGTGTCAGTTTGGCGAGGCCGGAATCGACCAATGGATCCTCGGGCCGTTTCAGATAGTCGACAAGGCGGTCGCGACTATCTCGAATGGCGGTGCTGACGGCCAATATTCCGCGTTCGATCGGCGAGCTGCGCTCCCGGGACCTCACGAGCGCCATGGCGTAGATCTGGTCGCCATTGTAGCGATAGTCTCGCGCCTCGGCGCGCCAACGCTCGGCAAGCTCCGCACGATCGCCGGCATCCATCTTCGGATCGCGCGTGCGCTGCGTGATGGCGCGTCGGCCTTCTGGACTATGTACGCCGAGCTCCTCGGCCTTTGCCTTTATGTCGCTACCGCGCTTGGAGAAGCCGTCGAGAGCTTCCTTGTTGATTTTCTCCCCATTGGGGCCAAGGAGCTCGAAAGCACCATGTTTACCCGTGATCTCGGTCTTATAGCCCAGCGCCTCGATCTTTTCCCGCAGGATGGCGTTCGCCATCGAGGTAAGCGTTGCGCTGGCCCTATACATCGTCCCGTTGTGCCAGGCGCGCCAGCCATCGTCGCGGATGACTTCGCCGGTCTTTTCGTCGACGCGATCGGGATTTCGGAATTGTTCGGGAAGGCGCGAAAGATTGGCGATGACGGCATGGATATGGCTCTGCGGGTCGGTCGCCCGGCTCGTGTCATGCGGAAATAGCGCGTAGACCAGGTTGCCGGTGCGGACAGCGACATCCTTGCCGTCGACATGAACGCGAGCTTCGGCGAAGTTCTTCTCTGCCCAGGCCATCGTCTGTTTGACTGTTTCCATATGCGCGGCGAGGATCCGCTTGTCGCCCGAAACCAGCGCAAGGAGCGACGCCGATTTCGGCATGGAGAAGGTGAAGTCCCGACCGCTGTCGCGGGTCGCAGGATCTCCGATCTGCTTTCCGTCGGGTAGCTCGCCGCTCAGGATGCGTTCGAACGTGGTGGTATCGACGGTCCCAGACAGTCCGAGATCCTTCGCCCCCTCCCCCGCCCAGGCTGACACGGCTTCCGACTGTTCGGCCGTATAATAATTGTCCGCCGCGAAATAGGTCGCGGCACCTCCTGCCGAATGCACTTTTCCGATCGAAACCGTCATCGCTCTCAATCCATGTCCATGTCGAGGTCATCGCTGCCGCGCGCCATGCCGTCAGCGCCGAGCTCGGCACCGCCGGCGCGGCGATGCTCACTCTCCCCGAAGTCCATCCGGGATTCGCGGCGCGCCAGTTCTCCACTCCGCTCTTCGACGGGGTCCTTGGGACCGCGCAGCTGCTCCTTGTTGGCGAGTGCATTTTGTTGCCCGCTGCCGCCCGTCCCCGCATTTCGTGGGGCCGGACCATTCGGCGCAACGTCGTCGATCGACCGCTTGGCCAACGAACCGGCGGGAGGCAGTTTGACCGGCTGCCCGAACAGATCCGACCGACCATCTGAACTCGGGCGGCCGACATCCAGCACGTCACGCGCCCGGACCTCACGCCCCTCCTGCAGGTCCGCGACCTCTGGACGGTCGGTGCGTTTCGCTTCCGGAGTGGTCCCCGGTTCGGGACGGTCATTCGCGATGTCCTGACCGCCGCCCGCTTCGCCCTCGCCCTCATCTTCGCCGTCGGCGATCGGATCCAGCTCTGGCGGCGGCGGAGCCTTGATAAATCCTTCGGCAATCGATGGAAAGCCGACATAGGGGAAAGACACCAGGGTCGCGGGAAACTTCTCGGGAAACCGAACATAGGCGTTGAGATTGGGAAGACTGGTGATGTCATCGGCGATCACCAGCGCCTCCTCCTTGGTCGTCGGTGAGATCGTCGACGCGTCGCGAGTTTGGTGCGCACCATAACTATAGGATTCGTCCATCGTACGAACTTTGCGGAACCCGATCAGACGTGAGCATTCCTCGGCCGTGTCCCGATCGGTGGTGCGAAGCATGATCTTCGTGTTCGTCAGACTGATAATGTTGCGAGCACCGTCCTCGCCATAAGGGACCCTGAGCCCCGCAAAATTGTGGAGCCCGAGAACGAACGCGCCGCCGAAACTACGTGCCGTCTGGAGCCCGCGCTCAAGCGCCGGCAACTTGTGGAGCGCCGCCAGTTCGTCGAAGATGTACCAGGTCCGAAGTTGACGCGAATGCGGAAGCGTCATGATCGTATTGATCGCGATGTTCATCCAAAGCGTCAGCAGCGACTTCGACATATCGAGATCGGCATATCGCGCCGTGATGAACAGGATCGACGCTTTGCCATCGTCGCGCTCTACCCAATTCTTGATCGAGAATGGCTCTCCTTTGTCGGGAAGAAAGCGGATACTTTCAGCGTGCGCGTTCAGCACGGCGCGGATCGATTGCGCCATCTTTGCAGCGTCGGGCGAGATGAGCGGGTCGGCAACCGTGCCCTTCAAACTCTCGTAGATCTTCTTGAGGCTGGCCTTCAACAGTTCATCCGAAAGGTGCCGGTTCGTACCCTTCCCCTTCCTCCTCAGATTGTCGCACATTTCGACAAACAGGGTGCGCGCGGCCTTTTCCCAAAAGCCCCCGTCCGATCCATGGTCAGCGGGTATAAGCGCTGTCGCAGCGTTCACGAATTCGCTGCGAGATTCGCAATCATTAAACAGCGACCATGACTCGCAGCGATCGTCGTTGAGGTTCAAAACATGATCCCGATCGGGATCGTAGAACGCTTCCATATAGTGCCCAGTAAGGTCGAAAAGAACGCACCTGTCGCCTCGCTCGACTGCTTGCGCCACCAGTTGGCGAATAAGCGTGGTCTTGCCCGTCCCCGTCGTGCCGGTGAGCATGACATGGCTCTGCTCGAAGCCATAAGGGAACGGCAACGTCGCAATCATGTACGGGAGGATGACGCCCGCGGCCTTCCGCTCCGCGAGCGGCAACGCCTCGACCCCCGCGAGCGTCAAATCGGGGAACGCCTCTTTCGCGCGTTCCCGAACTCGATCAAGGTTGTGGCGATCGAGCATCATCTTGAGAACATCATACTCGACAATCTCGACGCCGCGTTCGTGGTGATCGGCAAGGATCGATTCCCCCCGCTCGCGCGCCCAGGGAATGAACCACCACGCGAAAGCGCCCGCACCAACGGTCGCGAAGAAGAGGCTTCCGAACAACGCGTTCATCAGCTTTGCCCATGCAACCTGCACGTCCGGGATATAGGGAACATATCCCATGTAGGTTGGATAGATGCTTCCATCACGAAGCGTGACGTTGGCGCGCTTCATTTCGTCGAGGCCGATGAAGTCCCACGTTGCCGCAAGCGCCTTGGTGCCGAGCATTTGGAACTCATAGTCGTCGAGGATGAGTGTCAGTTTGAGCCAAGTGAATGCGGCCAGCAGACCGAACCAGAAGAACAATGGCACGCGCGCGCCGCGCCACCACATCGAGAATTGATGGCCGATGAGCTGCGAGCCGCGCGTGAAGTTTCCTGAGTTGCGATTAGCCTCGCCGTGGCTTGACCAGGGGCGCGGATGGCGGGGGCGTGACGACTTATCTGCCATGGTGGCGGTCCAATCGTGTATCCACCATTGCAAGAAATTCGTTACGCCGATCAGGCGCGTTCTTCCTCACCCATTCATCGGCAACGAGCTGCACATACTCGCATATGATGGCCATCCGTTGCGGATTGAACTGGGGACGATCCCGGTCCGTCAGGAAGCTGTTTACGATGCGGCGGACAAGCTCTGACTTGGTAATTCCTTCCGATTTGGCGAGCTCGTTTAGAGCAAGCCAAGCCGAAGGCGAGAGCGCCACAGAACGACGATGAAATTCCAAACCACCCTCCCTCTCAGGGGTAGGCGGTGGGTTCTTGCGAAAGGCGGCATTTGGATATCAGCAACTGGAATAAGGGTCAAGGTGGCCGAGCCTCGCTGATATTGCTGGTGTATTTTGCACCCCGATCAGGTCTTAGAACCGACCGGAATTCGCCACTTTTGGGGGGTGCCGATTGCACCCCGATGTAGGGTGGCATCTGCACCCCATCGGGTGCCTTATGCACCCTTCCATTTCCTTGCATTTCCGCCAGATCTTGAGCTTCGCGCATTGCGGCTCGCCGCATACCGTGTGCTTCTCAGAATGAGAGATCCCCGAAGCGGATTTCTCATTCTGCTTATCGAAGGGAATTCGGGCGTAGCCCTTCAGTTTGCCTGCACCGGGGCACATCGTGCCCTGTTCGGGCATGAGAGTTGCAATCTGCATGAGGCGTTAGCCTCGGCACGCACTTGCCCATCGTGAGATCGGAACGGTCGGCACGATCGATGAGGATCGTTCGGTGAAACGATGCCGAACGGGTTCCGGACCGGAGCCCCGCCAAGGATCATCCGGCCTGACCGATGAAGGATCGATTGCGACACCTGTGGGAGCAATCGCCAATAGGCGCCTCGCGTTTTGGGTTCCCGCTTCGCGCTCCCAGAACGCTGGCGTAGCGCGCCCAAACCCAGTTCATTTTTCTCGCCGTCTGCGATCAAGCCGGAACCCTAACGGGTACAAGGAGAGATCGTGGAGCCAGCCAAGGTCGAGTTGCTGACGGTTCCTATATGGGACTGGAATTTCATCTCCATCGTGATAGCAAAGGCTACAACGGGGACCGAGCAGAAGGAAAGACGACATGCCAAGAGCGAAAAAGATCGAGGGCAATCTGGACGCGATCACGGCGAAGCGCGCCGCGTTGGAAGCGGAGCTTGCGGAGCTAACGGAAGCCGAACGCCGTGCGCGCGAAGCGGAGCGCGACGCGGGGCGGGACGTGCTGCTTGGCGCGCTTGCCAAGGTGAAGATCGCTCGCATGGACCGGGGCGTTGCGACGTCCATTGCGAAAGCGATCGAGAAGCATGGATCGATCAAGATTGCGGAAGCTCTTGCGGCTCTTTGAAGCGATCGACGATGCGCAGGTCGCGAGCGAAGCAAGCGACAAGCGAGGCGATCGGTCTGCGGTTTGGCATCTTGCTCTTGCCGCATGAGTCGCGAGCATTTGCCTGCGATGCGCTGTCCGCCGACCTAGCTCGGCGGCAAGCGAGCAGGGTACGGACCGGCAGCGAGTAGGGGAACCGCCGACGGTCGAGCGGCGGTTCCATTGGCGCTCAATGCGCCGTCAAACAAAGCTGCTCGTATCGGAAATCGAGTTCCATTTCGGTCTCTGCCAATGTCTCGGCAAGATGATCCTCTTGCATCGACATCAATCGGCATTCCTCGATCGTCATGGCGTGCCAGTCGATCATGTCCGCGAAAAATTCAGTGCGACCGATCTGCCGGCTGATGGAACGTGCGGCGCTTTCGAGATGAGCGATCCGTGCGTTGATTGCGTGTTCCATGATGCGTCTCCTGAGAAGACTTGAGGGGCGGCCGAGACCGCCCCCGGGATTGTTAGAAGGGAACGTTGTCGTCCTGGTCGTCATCGTCGCGATCTGCGGGTGCGCCGCCGTTCTTGATGATGGTGGCCATCCGATCGGCGATGAGGTCGACCGTGTAGTGGCGGGTGCCGTCGGCTTCATAGCTGTTCTGGCGAACGCGTCCGGTGATGTGAACCAGGTCGCCCTTGCCGATCTTCGTGGCCCGTTCGTTCAGCATGCCGAAGAAGGTGACGCGGTTCCAGTGGGTGTCGTCCTTCCAGCTGTCGCCGTCCTTGCGGGGGTAGTTGCTGGCGATGTCGATGTGGGTGACTTTCTCTTTGGCATCGACTTTGCCGACGCGACCGATGATGCGAAATTCAGCGATGTTCTGCATGATGTATCTCCTTGGGTGGTGTCGTTGCTGACGCACTTCGAGGAGGCGGCCGCTCGCCGCGGGCAAGCTGAAAAACGGAGGGTCCACGAAGTGGAAACCGTAGGCGCGGCACGCGCCGGTTTTCTGCTTGAGGGCTGACAGGCCCGTCCCGCAATAGGCGGGCGAGCTGCCTACGTGCGTCAGACAGCAACGAGGCCGCCCAAGGAGATGAGCAGTAACTCGGCTTTCGCATTGGACGCCTCGCGCTCGAGGTCGATGTATGAAGGTCGCGCGTTCCGTCGCCGGCACCCGTATCGGCAGATGTTCAGCGGGACGCTTCAGGAACCTATTGGCCTCGGCAATCGTCGATCCTGGAGCCGCGATCGGCGTCGTGGTGTCCTTCCCCTCCCCGGCCTACGCCATCAGCTGCACCGGGCAGGGTCGGGAGCTTTCGGTCGGCTATTCCGAACGGTGGGTGGGATCGATCCGGCGCTTGATCACATTGCCGATGACCCGGCGCCACAATGCTTCCGGCATGATCCCGAGAAAGGGGCTGCCGTCCGGCGTCCCTCGGACGTCGGGCCCAACCCACGCAAATTCGTTGAGGTGGTTCCACACAATTCGGGAACGATCGTCCAGCCCGAGATGGGCGGCAACCCGGGGCGGGATCGGAATGGTGAATGCGGGATCGTAATTCCGGGTCGATATCGGCGCCGTGATCACGCGGAGCTGGCCCCGGGCTTTATAGGTGCTCAGGACAAGGCACGGCCTTGTCTTTCGACCATCCTCCAGCCCGCGTTCCTTCTCGGCGCGCCAGAGATAGACATAGCTGATGACGTCGGTCGGTTGCGGCTCAGCCCATGAGCTCGTTGAGGGCAATTGCTTCGGGCCGCGCTTGGGCGGTCCGGAGGCTGCGGATGGCTTCATCACTCAGTTCCTCGGGCGTAACAGCGATATGGTCGAGGCGCGCGAGGCGTTCATATTCTGACGCGGGCAACATGACGACGCGGGTGGCGCCATTGCGCTCGATCCCGATGGGGTGCGTCATGGCTTCGTCGTAATAGAAGCCGAAGCGCTTCGATACATCACTGGAAGTGACCTTCTCGATTGGCAGTTCCATGATTCCCTCATCACCGTTACCTGGTCAGTGCATCCGGCCTTCTCCGCCAGATTGTGCTACTACCCGTCAATTCCATTACTGAGAATCCGCACTTTACGTAATCTACGGAATGCGGATTTGCAACCCCCTGCCCGCGCGAGCTGGATTCCGGCATGAGGGCCAAGCCCTCTACGCCCGGAATCCACTGCTGGCACCCGCTAGTCGAACAGGCGTTCGACCAGCTCGGTTCCATCGTCCGTGAGCAAGATAACGTCAGGAAATTGCGCAGGAATGAGCCGCTGCCAGCTTCCATCACCGAACCGGAGCTCGTCCTTATCAAATGCCTTGCTGTATTCGTAAATGCCGAAGGTCGGCTTTTCGAGGTTCCATTGGCGTGCGAGCGCTGACCCGGGCTTCACGAGCGCGATGCACTCAACGTCGTTCGGTGAGCGCTCGACGGGAGATTGCGGCTTCCGCATGGGCGGTATCCCCTCCTGAATTTTAAGGATCCTAGGCCGTAGACTCGTAAGCGTTGATCCAGAGTCGGGCTGCGAACAGTTTTACAGCAGCGAGGAAGTTGTCGGCGCGCTTGTCGTATCGAGTAGCTAAACCTCTAGCATTCTTAATCTTTCCAAA
>NZ_JNFD01000034.1 GCF_000756375.1 Sphingopyxis sp. LC81
CCCTTGCCCTCCCCCGCCCGCCGCGCCACGGTGGCGCGATCAGACAGGGGAGACTTCATGCGTAAATTGGGAATGGTCGCGGCAGCGACGCTCGCGCTGCTCGGCACGACGGCCTATGCGAAAACCACCATCGTCTATGCAGGCCGCGTCATCACCGACGCCAGCAAGCCCGCGCAGGGTCCGTCGACCGTCACGATTACTGACGACCGCATCACCGCGATCACCCCCGGCCGCGCCGAAGCCCCCGCCGGCGCCGAAGTCGTCGATCTTGGCGACAAGACTTTGCTGCCCGGCCTCATCGATCTCCACGTCCACCTGACCGGCGATCCGGGTGAGGATTATCGCGCCGCGACGGTCGACCCCGACGAATGGGGCGTCGTCGTCGGCGCCAAGAACGCCGCCATCACGCTCCGCGCGGGCTTCACCACCGTACGCGAGGCGGGATCGGCGCAATATACCGCTTATTCGCTCCGCCGCGGTACGACCAACGGCTTCATCGAAGGGCCGCGCATCGTCGCGGCGGGACCCTCATTGTCGATCATCGGCGGGCATGGCGACGTGACCGGGTTCCGCGAGGATATTCACGACGTGCTCGACCTCGGCTACACCTGCACTGGCCCGCTCGAATGCGCCGAAAAGGTGCGCAAGGCATCGCGCGCGGGCGCCGACGTTATCAAGATCACCGCGACCGGCGGCGTGTTGTCGCAGCAGGGGCGCGGACTCGAAGGCCATTTCACCAGCCCCGAACTGCAGAGCATCGCCGACACCGCGCATTCGCTGGGCCTGAAGGTCATGGCGCATGCGCATGGCGCGGGCGGGATCACCGCCTCGGCCGCGGCGGGCATCGACAGCATCGAGCATGGCACCTTCGCCGACGACGCGACGCTGAAGGTCATGAAGGCGAAGGGCACCTATCTCGTCCCCACGCTGATGGCGTTCGAGGGCATCCGCGAGCGGCTCGGCAAGGGCATCTATACCCCGACGGTCGAGAACAAGGTGCGCATGACGCTGAACGACGTCGGCAAGGCGGTGACGCGCGCCAAGGCGCTCGGCGTCCCGGTCGCCTTCGGCACCGACGCCGGCGTGTTCGAGCATGGCCGTAACGCACAAGAGTTCGCGCTGCTCGTCAAGCGCGGCCTGACCCCGAGCGAGGCGCTGGCGAGCGCGACGACGGTTGCGGCGAAACTGCTGTCGCTCGAAAACGAGATCGGGCGTATCGCGCCGGGCATGTCGGCCGACATGATCGCGGTCAGCGGCGACCCGCTGAGCGACGTGACCGTGCTGGAAAAGGTCGACTGGGTGATGGCGCGCGGCCGGATCGCCGATTGATCGCGGGCGTCACGCGGCGCGGCGGACTCGTCCCCGCGCCGGCGTGACCGTCTTCGGACCCGTCAGCCCGTCGATCTCGACCGCTTCGGCAAATTTCACGCCGACGCGGTTGCCCGCCGACCAGCGCGCTTCGGCGTCAAAGCTCTGGTCGGCGCCGAATTCGAGCGTCAGCACCGTTCCGGGCGGAACATTCCATAGTCCCTCGATCAGCGCGCCGCGCGACGATATATTGCGGACGATCCCTTCATAGCGATACCCACCGCTGCCGACCTGGATCGTGCGGAAGGTCGTCAGCCGCGCCTCGCGTGCGCTCTTATACCCTTTCGCCTCAGCGCGCCCGCCGCCCTCGCGAAGCAGCGCCAGCACCTCGACCAGATCCATAGGACGCCCATAGATATAACCCTGGACATGGCTGCACCCGAGCCCGCGGATCAGCGCGAGGTCATCGTGCGTCTCGACCCCTTCGGCGGTCGTTTCCATGTCGAGCGCGGCGGCCAGCCCGACGATCGACGAAATGATCGCGGCGTTCATGCTGCTGGGATCGGCGGCACCGAGGACGAAGCTCTGGTCGATCTTGATCTTGTCGAACGGGGCCTTTTTCAGATAGCCGAGCGCCGAATAGCCGGTGCCGAAATCGTCGAGCGCCAGCCGGACGCCGGTGCGCTTCAATTTCTGGAACATCGCGAGATTCTCGGGGCTCTCGTCGAGGAAGACGCCCTCGGTAATCTCGAGCTCGAGCTGCTCGGGACGGATGCCCGCCGCCGACACCGCGCTCATAATCGTCGCGGGCAGCTTTTCATTGGCGAACTGGCGCGGCGAGACATTGACCGCGACGCGATATCCCGGGCCGAGGTGCGCGATGGCGGCGCAGGCGGACCGGATGATCCATTCGCCGATCGGCACGATCAGGTTCGACTCCTCGGCAATCGGAATGAATTTCGACGGGCTGATCAGGCCGTCGGTCGCATGATGCCAGCGGATCAGCGCCTCGAACCCGGTGATCCGCTCGCTCTCGACGTCGACGATCGGTTGATAAAGAAGCCTGAGCTCGTCCTTTGCCAGCGCGTCGCGCAGCGCATCTTCGATCGCCTTGCGCTCGCTCGCCTGATTATGCATCGCGTCGGCATAGAAACGATAGACGCCGCGCCCCGCATCCTTCGCGGCATAAAGCGCAAGGTCGGCGTTGCGGACGAGCGCCGACGCCGGCACTCCCTGCCCGTCCGATACCGCGATGCCGAGCGACGATCCGATGCGGACCTGCTCACCCTCGATCGAAAAGGGCTTGGCGAGGCTGAGGATGATCGCGTTGGCGATGCCCGCCAGCTTTTCGGGCTGGCTCAGCTGCGGCACGACGATCTGGAACTCGTCGCCGCCGAGCCGCCCGACCTGTCCCTTGTCGCCGACGATCTGCGTCAGGCGCCCCGCGACCTGCTGCAGCAACTGGTCGCCCACCGGATGCCCCAGCGTGTCGTTCACTGCCTTGAAGCGGTCGAGATCCATCAGCAGCAGCGCGCAGGGCTGCGGCTGCCCGCTATGGCTCTTGAGCGCGCGTTCGAGCAGGTCGGTGATGTGGCGCCGGTTCGCGAGGCCGGTGAGCGTGTCGTAGCGCGCGAGCTGGTTGATCTCGCGCTCCGACCGTTTCTTGTCGGTGAGGTCGGTGCCGCTGCCGCGGAAGCCTTGGAAATTGCCGAGTTCGTTGCTGATCGGCTGGCCCGAAATCGACCACCAGCGCTCCTCGCCCGGCACCGCGGCCTGCACCGTCAGCTCCTTGAACGGGGTGCGCGACGACAGGCTGAACCCCAGCGTCCGCTCTTCGTTTTCGTCGTTGCCGATCCGCTTGCGGATGATGCCGGTAAAGGGATGGCCGAGCAGGTCGGCAAGCGGCCGGTCGAGCCGCGCCGCGACCGTCGGCGAGATATAGACGAGCTGGCCATAGCGATCGGTTTCCCAGAACCAGCCGCGCCCCGCGCGTTCGAAATCGCGCATCAGATTGAGCGCGCGCTGCTGATCGCTGACGCCCTGCCGCGCGGCGCGCGTCGCGCGGCGCTGGTGCCGGACGTCCTCGCGCATCATGACGATCAGCAGTCCGAGGAAGACGAAGCCGGCGACCGCGAACGGCCAAGAGGCGACGCCGATCGCCCCGCCCAGAGCGGTGGCACCCGCAAAGGCGAAAAAGGCGGGACGGACCACCGCGACCGCCGACGCCGCGACGAGCAGCGAGCCGATGTGGATCGCGGTAAAGGCATCGAAATGGCGGCTGCCGTCGGGGACCGCGATCGCGTCGAACATCGCTGCGGCGTTGAGCAAGGTGCCAAGCGCGATCAGCGCCATGCACAGCATCGCCATCAGCCGCACCTGGCTGTGCGCGATCGGACGCGGTTTGCGCATCGCCTGCCCGATCACCGTCAGCGCGACATCGCATGGCAAGCCGGCCGCCATGACCAGCCAGTGCGACGGATGATCGAGGAAGCCTGCAAGGCCCGGCAGAAAGGCGAAGGTCAGGAATGCTAGGACACGGCCGATCAGCACATAGTGCCACAGCTTCGCCACGCGCATCAGGTGCGTGACGAATTCCGGTGAATCGAACAGCGATTCGCCCGCGGGCAAATCGCCGCCTCCCGGCCGGATGATGTTACGCCGAACCCCCAATTCCCGAACTTCCCCGCTTTTCTGGTCGCGGCGATCAGTGGCCAAAAAGGGGTTTCCAAATCCTTACCGCGACATCCTGATTTCCGCCGATATTGTGCCAAAACGGAAGGGGTTACGTTTCGGATCGCAACTTGTTATAGTCGCGCCATGCCTGCCGTTCGCCTGTTCCCGCCCGACCGCTTTTTCGACCGCTCCGAATGGTCGGCACTCACCCGCGCCTGTTCGTGGCGCGGCGTCTGGCTCGTCGCGCACGCGTGGATCGTCAGTATCGCGCTTGTCGGCCTTGCCGCCTGGTCACAGAACCCGCTGGCGTGGCTGCTGGCCGTCATCTTTGTCGGCGGGCGCCAGCTCGGGCTCGCGATCCTGATGCACGACGCGGCGCATGGCGCCCTTCACCCGAACCGGAAAACCAACAATTTCCTTGGCCAATGGCTGACGGGCGCGGCGGTCGGATCGGACCTGATTGCCTATCGCACCTATCATCTCCAGCATCATAAATTCACCCAGCAGCCCGAAGACCCCGACCTGTCGCTGTCGAAGCCCTTCCCCACCACGCGCGCCAGCCTTTGGCGCAAGGTGCTGCGCGACCTGACCGGACAGACCTTCTTCAAGCAGCGCATGGCGCAATTCGGCTTCGCCTTCGTCGGATTGAAGGCGATGCTGCGCGGCGAACAGGGGCAGAAAAGCGGCGCGAGCACCAAGGCCGGGACGCCGTTCAACAAACAGTCCGACGACGGCATGACGTCACCGACGATCGACGTTGCGGGCGCGATGGCGGTGGCGCGCGCGGTCGGGCGTTTTCTGATCGTACAGGCGGTGCTGCTCGCGGCGTCGCTCGCGCTCTATGGCTGGACGCCGTACCTGCTCTGGCTCGCCGGACTCGCCACGACGTTTCAGCTCTATCTGCGCATCCGCAATATCGCCGAACATGCGTGCACGACCACGGGCAGCGACGATCCCTTCACCCATGCGCGCACGACGCACGCGGGCTGGCTGGCGCGCGCGACGGTTGCTCCATATTGGGTGAATTATCACGCCGAGCATCACCTGTTCATGGGTGTGCCCTGCTATCGCCTGCCGGAGGTGCACGCGGCACTCGGACGCGCCGGACGGCACGGGGAGATGACGATCGCGCCGAATTATGCCGCGGTGCTGCGGCAGGTCACCGCCAAAGGCTGATCAACCTTCCTGCACAAAACGCGCGCCGGCGCGGTCCTTGACCGTCTTTTCGGGGTCGAAGATCATCCCGTTCATCGCGACATAGACCCCGGGCGGCAGCGTCTGCGCCGCCGCGAGCGCGAAGCCGACGTTGAATTCGGCATCGCTCGCGCGCACCGACGCGGGCTGCATCGCCCCCGTCATCACGATCGTCTTGCCCGCGATCCCCGCGAGCACGCGCCCGGTGACGACCATCGTGTCGGTGCCGTGGGTGACGAGGATGCGCGACGCGTCGCTCGCGGCGACCGCGGCGCGGATCGTCTCGCGATCGGCATCGCCCAGCTCAAGGCTGTCCTTGCGCATCAGCTGCGTGACGCGGTGCGGCACATGGACGTTGTTTTCGCGCAGCATGTCGGGGATCGCCGCGGGGCCGATCTGGAATTCGCTCAAGGCATCGAAATAGACTTTGTCGATCGTCCCGCCGGTCGTGAAGATATCGATCACGTCGCTCATGCACATTCGTCCTGGATTGGCAGCGCCGCGGTGCCGTCGGGCGCGGCGAAGGGCTGCTTGAAGGTGAAAGCCTCGGCGGTCGGCCCGTGCGCTTCGATCATCGCGATCCGCGCCATGCCCTCCGCGACCGTCGGGCGGTGGCCCGCGGGAACCCACCACAGCGCCTGATAGACCGCCATATGATCGAACCATTCCTTGCGGCGCTTCATCACCGTCAGATGATCGGGGGTACGATAGACATAGGTCGCGAGTGCATCGATATCGCGCCACACCGACATGTTCGCGATCAGCTGCGGGTCGTCGGTCACCGGCACATCGGTCGCGTTGTTACCCTCGCCGGTCAGCCGCCAGACGAAGCCGTCGGCGGCCTCGGCCACCGCGTTCACATGATCGAGCGCGTCCATGAAATCGCGGTTCGCGACATGCTCGGGCGGCAGGCGGAAACGGCCGATATTGATCTGCGCGAGTTGGAAAGCAGGCTCTACAGGCATGAAACCACTCCCTAATTCCCGCTCGTGTCGAGCGAAGTCGAGACACCGATCGGCATCGAGCAAGGTCGAGGGGCATCTCGACTTCGCTCGATGCGAACGGAATTTATGCAAGCGCCTCGGCAATCAGCCGCCGCGTATTGTCGATCCCGAACAGCGCGATGAAGCTGCCCATGCGCGGGCCCGCGCTCGACCCGAGCAATGTTTCGTAGAGCGCCTTGAACCAATCGCGCAGGTTTTCAAAGCCATAGGCCTCGTTCTTGCCGATCGCATACACGATGTTCTGAATATCGTCGGCCGAGGCGTCGGCGGGGAGCGCCGCGAGTTCGCCGTCGAGTTCCTTCAGCGCCGCGCCCTCGCCGCCCTGCGGCTTGCGGCGCTTTAGCGTCGGCGCGACATAATCGCGATTATACGCCATCGCATTGTCGATCAGCCGGTCGAGCTCGGGATAGGTCGCCGCATTCGCGCCCTCGACATATTGGCCGAGGTAGCGCCAGATCTGATCCTTCGAAGCATCAGCGCCCATCACCCCGACGAGGTTCAGCAGCAAGCCGAAAGTCACGGGCAGTTCGCTTGCCGGAATTTGCTCGCCGCGTGCGACATGGACGTGGTGCACCGGATTGCCGAGCTTCTTGTCGCCGTCCTGCGCCGGATAATTGCCGCGCATCTGGAGATATTCGTCGACCGCCTTCGGGATCACGCCGATGTGGAGCTGCTTCGCCGCCTTGGGCTCGCGATAGGCGAAAAAGGCGAGGCTTTCCTCGCTGCCATAGTCGAGCCATTGTTCGAGGCTGAGGCCGTTGCCCTTCGACTTCGAAATCTTCTCGCCCTTTTCGTCGAGGAACATTTCGTAGATCAGCCCCTCGGGCTTGCGCCCACCAAGCGCCTTGGCGATCTTGCCCGACTGGACGCCGCTGTCGGTCAGATCCTTGCCGTACATTTCGTAATCGACGCCAAGAGCGACCCAGCGCATCGCCCAGTCGACCTTCCACTGCAGCTTCGCACCGCCGCCGAGGATCGAATGCGTGATCGTCTCGCCCTCATCCTCGAACGACACGAGGCCCGCATCGGCATCGACGACGGTCACCGGCACCTGCAACACGATCCCCGACTTGGGGCTGACCGGCAGGATCGGCGAATAGGTCGCCGCGCGCTCGGCTCGCAGCGTCGGCAGCATGATGTCGAGAATGTCCTGATTATGGCGGAGGACATTTCGCAGCGCGTCGTCGAATGCGCCCGACTGATAGCGCTCGGTCGAGCTCACGAACTCGTACTGAAAGCCGAACCGGTCGAGAAACTCGCGCAGCATCGCATTGTTATGATGCGCAAAACTTTCATACTTGCCGAACGGATCGGGGATCGCGGTCAGCGGCTTGCCCAGATATTCGCGCAGCATGTCGCCATTCGGCACATTGTCGGGAACCTTGCGCAGCCCATCCAGGTCATCGCTGAACGCGACGAGCCGCGTCGCCGCGCCGCCGGTCAACGCCTCATAGGCGCGGCGGACCATCGTGGTGCGCAGCACTTCGTTGAAGGTGCCGATATGCGGCAATCCCGAGGGGCCATAGCCCGTCTCGAACAGCACGGCCTCGCCGCCGGGCTTGCCGCCCGGATAGCGTTTGACGATCTTGCGCGCTTCCTCGAACGGCCATGCCTTGGACGTTTGCGCGGGTTCGCGCAGCGAAGGGTGAAGGTGCAAGTCAGTCATAGCTGCGCGCCATAGCGGCAAGAAGCGCCGATGGAAAGAAGCGCGGAAAACTGCGTAACTTCACTCGTGAATCGTTTTTTCAGGACAGGCCGCACCTTTGCTTCGTCACCCCGGACTTGATCCGGGGTCCAGCGACGGCCGGCGCCCCATGGATCCCGGATCAAGTCCGGGATGACGATCACAGGAGACGGCCACCCTCGCCGAAAGGACGGAAAACTGCGTAACTTCACTCCGGAATCGCATTTCGCTCGCGTACCGACATCCCTTAAAGCGACAAAAGATACCGACGCGCACGGCGTTTTTGTCTCCTTTGTCGCTTTAAGGAGAGAGGCGGCGATCGATAGCATCCGAGAAAATCAAGCACGGCGGCGCAATGTAGGAAAGCCGATAGTTTGGTCGCGCCGTGACTATGCCGCCCTGTCTCGATTCAGCCCCGCGGCTGCGTCGCCGGCATGAAACTGCTCCGGCGCAGCAACGCCGCTGACACAAGCGACACAAGCAACGCGACCGGGAATATCTCGGTCAGCGTCAGCGCCATGCGGAACAGCGGATTTTTATATTGCTCCGCCATCGCCCCCATCTCGGCCGAAAAGGCCGCGATCTCGGCGGCCGGTTTGCCTGCAGCGCGCATATCATCGACGCTCTTTGCGATATAGTCGGCCATGAAGGTCCCGCCGGTCTGCCACATATAGAGTTCCCAACCGAGGACATAGAAAAGCGACGCGACAAGCCCGATCCCGAGCCCGACGCCGAGCGCTTTCCAGAAGCTGATCACCCCACCCAGATTGACGTCGCGATAGCGTTTCACGCCGATGAAGACGAAAAGCAGCGCGACCAGCATCGACAGATAGCCGGCGACCATGCCCATCGTGCCATGATCGGCGATGAAGGTGATGCTGATAAACATGCCAATGATGACGACGACGCCCGCGATGGCGCCGTAAACCGCAATGATCCTGCCCATGACCTGTCTCCCCAAATGGTGAATGCCATGCGCGTGGAGCCGGAACAACGGCCGAAATCTATCGCCCAAACGGGTGATTTGACGCCCGCCGCCCGATTTTACGGCAGGATGTCGAGCGTCCGCGCTTTCTGCACCGCCTGCGTGCGGCTGGCGACCGCCAGCTTTTCGTAAACGCGCGCGACATGTGTCTTGACCGTGTTCGGGGAAATATCGAGCTGGCGCGCAATCACCTTGTTGGCGTGCCCTGCCGCCAGCATCTCCAGCACCTCGCATTCGCGCACGCTGAGCCCCAGCGCCGCGATCGCCGCGTCGTTACGCACAAAAGCCTGACGCGGCCGCGCAGTCAGCCGGTTGCCGGCCCATATGCCGAGCGCAACGCAAATTACCGCGACGCAGACAATATAAAATTCGGTCGACCAGCGGTGCACGACATGTTTGTAGTTCAGCCATTCGAGCAAGAACGCCGCGACGGCGAGACCGATGCCATAGAGGATGATCGGACGGACCATGATCCGCGTAGATCATTGTCGGCGATCGCTTGCAACATTGTCCCGGCGCGAGCCAACATCGTTACCGGAAAATTTACCATGCGGGCGTAGCCTCCCGGACATGGACAATTTTCGCACCCCCGCCGCCCGCGGCCACAAACGCACCCCCGTTGCCATCGACGTCACCGTCAATGGCGTGCTCAACTTCGTCGACGGCCGGATCACCGACCTGTCCGAAGGCGGTGCGCGCATCGACGGGGCGAGCATGCCGGCGCGGTCGCGCTGCGAAATCCATTATGGCGGCGAGGTCACCTATGCGGTGGTGATGTGGTCCGAATTCGATCGTATGGGCGTGCGCTTCCCGTACGAGCTCACGCACGGCCCGCTCTACAACGCCCTGAAACGCGCGCGGACGGCTTCGATGGTTCAGCCCGCGCAGACATTCATGGGCAACCGCCCTTCGGCGTTTGGACGTCGCGGGCTAAGTTAAGGCGTCAGAAGGGCGCGATCGCCACGCCCGTGCGCTCATTGTCCCAGATCATCGCCATGATCCGCCAGCCGAGATCCGGATCCTTGAACAGCTGAATCGAATTGATTCCGCGTCGTTCGGGCTCTGCGTCGTCCAGCGCAGCGCGTGCTTCATAAGCGCTCCAGGCATGGGCAATATTGCCCAGGACATCGATCCGCCGCCCGATCTCGATCTCGAAAAAATCATTTGCGGCGAAGAAAGGCGTGGTGTCGCGCGCATAATCTTCGAGTCCCATGCTGCGGAACGTCGCGCGCCCGTCGGCATCGATCGACGTCCGGATCTGCCGTGCGTCGGGATGAAAGCAATTCGCCTGTCGCGACCAGTCGCGCGGCCCCTTGGGGCCCGAGATCATCGCGTACATCTCGTCGATCACCGCACCGATCGCCGCCTCTTCGCTCATCCGGACTGTCCTTTCCTATGGTTGGGTCGAGCGTCGCCGAACCTCTCCGCAACCGCAAGAGGAAAGCTGGCGATCGACCGGATCGCCTTGCCGCGTTCGCCTTTTGTCCCTAGCTAGGGAACGATGGCTCCCGACCCGCTTACCCTGCCCGCGATTCATGCGAGCCATATCGGCATCTGGATCGCCGACACGCACGGCCGCGTCCAGCGTGTGGGGCGCGGCGAAGCAATCGCGGCGGTAGCGGCGACCCCGCACCTGCTGCTCAACGCGACGCTGACCGGCGACCGGCTTGGCTATCCCGAATTGTCCGGACTCGACCTGCTCGAGCTGTTCGCTTTTCTCTATCCCGCGCGCTTTGCTGTGCCGACCCCCGCCGGGATCGCCGGAGCGGTCGGCCTGGCGCCGCCGAAAGGCGAAGAGGATATCGCAGCCTTTCTACCCAAGGCCGCCGCTGCGATGCTCGGCAGCATCGACGATCCCGACTGGCCCGAGCGCGAAGGCGCGTGGCACGGCGTGCAGGCGCTGTCGCGCCAGCGTTGGTCATGGTCGCCGCTCGTCCAACCACGCCTGTCGCAGCCCGACGCCAACGAACGCTGGCTGTTCGCGCGCCTGCCCGAATGGGAGGAACAGCCACCGCGCGGGACGCCGCGCCAAGTGACGATCAACGAAGACGATGTGTCGGCGCGGCTCGACCGGCTGACCGGCGACGGCGCCGAGCGGCGGCCGGGGCAGCAGGATTATGCGCGCGCGACCGCCGCGATCTTTGCCCCGCGCGATCGCAAGGATGCGCCGCAGATGCTCGTTGCCGAGGCCGGGACGGGCATCGGCAAGACGCTCGGCTACCTTGCCCCCGCGAAACAATGGATCGACCAGTCGGCGGGCGCTGTCTGCATCTCGACCTTCACCAAGGCGCTGCAGCGCCAATTGTCGCGCGAGACCGAGCGCCTCTACCCCGACGCCGCGACGCACCGCGAAAAGGTCGTGGTGCGCAAGGGGCGCGAAAATTACCTCTGCCTGCTCAATCTAGAAGACGCGTTGCAGGGCGGCTTTTCGGGCCGCGCCGCGATCCTCGCGCAGCTTGTGGCGCGCTGGGCCGCCTATACACGCGACGGCGACATGGTCGGCGGCGACCTGCCCGGCTGGCTCCCTGCCCTGTTTCGCCGCAACGGAACGACGGCGCTCACCGACCGGCGTGGCGAGTGCATCTATGCGGGCTGCCCGCATTTCAGGAAGTGTTTCATCGAACATTCGGCGCGCGCCGCGACGCAAGCCGAGATCGTCATCGCCAACCATGCGCTGACGATGGTGCAGGCGGCGCGCCCGCGCGACGGCGGCGCCCCCGCGACGCGGCTTATCTTCGACGAAGGGCATCATCTGTGGGACGCGGCGGACTCGATGTTCGCCGCAGCGCTGACGGGGCAGGAAGCCGTCGAGATTCGCCGCTGGGTGCTCGGCCCCGAGGGCAAGTCGCGCGGGCGGCGGCGCGGGCTCGCGGCGCGGCTCGCCGATGTCGCAAGCTATGACGAAGCAGGCGACCGCGCGATCCAGGCGGCGATCGCCGCCGCCGCCGAACTGCCCGGCGACGGCTGGCTCGCCCGCTTGTCGGAGAACGACCCGTGGGGCGCTATCGAGCGGCTGCTGGTCGCGGCGCGCGGACAGGTTTACGCGCGCGCAGTCGACACGCGCACCGCCGACGCGGGCTATGGCCTCGAAACCGAACTCGCCGATCCCGATTCCGAACTGGGGACCGCAGCCGCGGCGGCGAGCGACGCGGTCGAGGCGTTGCTGCGTCCGCTGATGGCGCTCGGCAAAAGGCTCGAGGTGTTGATCGAGGACCCGCCCGACTGGCTCGACGGGCAAGCCCGGGCAAGGGTCGACGGCGCGCGGCATAGCCTCGGCCCGCGAATCGACACGCTTGGGGGCTGGCTCTCGCTGCTCGGGCGCGTCGGCGGCCCCGCCGATCCCGATTTCGTCGACTGGCTGGCGGGCGCCCGCTACGAGGGGCGCGGGGTCGACGGCGGGCGGCACCGCCACTGGCTCGACCCGGCAAAGCCCACCCCCCCCGCCCGGGGTCGCCCCGGCA
>NZ_JNFD01000035.1:0-32500 GCF_000756375.1 Sphingopyxis sp. LC81
GTGGGGCATGTCGGGGGAATGCCGACTAACAGGCCCTCCCCCGACCCCTCCCGCAAGCGGGAGGGGAGATAATAATTACAGCCGCTCGATGATCGTGACGTTGGCCTGACCGCCGCCTTCGCACATCGTCTGCAGGCCATATTTGCCGCCGGTCGCGTCGAGCACGCCGAGCAAAGTCGCCATCAGCTTGGTGCCCGAGGCGCCGAGCGGGTGGCCAAGCGCGATCGCGCCGCCATGCTGGTTGATCCGCGCGGGGTCGGCGCCGAGATATTTGAGCCAGGCGAGCGGCACGGGCGCGAACGCCTCATTGACCTCATAGGCGTCGATATCGCCGATTTTCATGCCCGCTTTCTTCAGCGCGCGTTCGGTTGCGAACAAAGGCTCTTCGAGCATGATCACCGGGTCGCCCGCGGTCACCGAAATATGGTGGATGCGCGCACGCGGGGTGAGGTTGTGATCCTTGAGCGCCTGCTCCGACACGACGAGCGCCGCTGACGCGCCGTCGCAGATCTGGCTCGCCGAGGCCGCGGTGATCGCCCCGCCTTCCTGAAGCAATTTGACCCCCGCGATGCCCTCAAGCGTCGCGTCGAAACGGATACCTTCGTCGACCAGATGGACCTGACGGCCCTCGGGCGTGTCGATCTCGACGCCGACGATCTCGCGCTTGAAATGGCCCGCTTCGGTCGCGGCGGCACCACGGCGATGGCTTTCGAGCGCATAGGCGTCGAGGTCGTCCTTGGTGAAGCCATGCTTCTTGACGATCATCTCGGCGCCCATGAACTGGCTGAACATGATGCCGGGATATTTTTCCTCGAGCCGCTCGGATTTGTAGTGGCCGAGCCCTTCCTTCATGAAGAGCGTCGCGACGGTGCCCATCGGCACGCGCGTCATGCTTTCGATGCCGCTTGCGAGCACGATGTCCTGCGTCCCCGACATCACCGCCTGCGCGGCGAACTGGATCGCCTGCTGCGACGAGCCGCACTGGCGGTCGATGGTGACCGCGGGGATCGAGTCGGGGAGGTTCGACGCAAGCACGGCGTTGCGGCCGAGATCCATCGTCTGCTGCCCGCCTTGGCTGACGCAACCGGTGATGACGTCATCGATCGCCTTGGTGTCGAAGTCATTGCGGTCGGCGATCGCATCGAACACCGCGGCGCCGAGGTCGACGGGATGCACGCCCGCGAGCCGGCCGCCGCGCTTGCCGCCCGCGGTGCGAACGGCGTCGACGATATAGGCTGTAGCCATGGGAGAATTCCTTTCCTTCGAGTTCAAGCGATCAGAGCTTGCGCCCGATCAGTTCCTTCATGATTTCGTTCGTGCCGCCAAAGATGCGGGTGACACGCGCGGCGCGCCAGGCGCGGGCGATCGGATATTCGTTCATATAGCCCGCGCCGCCGTGGAGCTGGAGGCATTTGTCCATGACTTCCCACTGAAGGTCGGTGTGCCACAGCTTCGCCGCGGCGCCTTCCTCGGGGGTCAGCTCCTTCTTCATGTGACGGTTGAGCGCCCAGTCGAGGTGCGCCCAGCCGACCTGCAGCTTGGCCTTCAAATCGGCGAGCACGAAACGCGTGTTCTGGAAATCGAGGATCGGCTTGCCGAACGCCTTGCGGTCGCGGGTGAATTCGACCGTGTCGTCGAACGCGCGCTGCGCCGACGCCTGCGCCGACACCGCGATCGACAGGCGCTCCTGCGGCAGTTCGCTCATCAGGTAGATAAAGCCCTGCCCCTCTTCGCCGAGGCAGTTGGTGATCGGCACGCGCACGTCGTTGAAGAACATTTCCGACGTATCGGCCTCGTCCTGCCCGATCTTGTCGAGGTTGCGGCCGCGCTCATAACCCTCGCGGTCGGCCTCGACGAGCACGATCGACACGCCCTTCCACGCCGGCTGGACCTCGGTGTCGGTCTTGACGCAGACGAGGATCAGGTCGGCGTTCTGGCCGTTGGTGATATAGGTTTTCGACCCGTTGATGACATAATGATTGCCATCCTTCTTCGCGGTCGTGCGCATGCCCTGAAGGTCGCTGCCGGTGCCCGGTTCGGTCATCGCGATCGCGGTGATCACCTCGCCCGACACCATCTTGGGCAGCCAGTGCTTCTTCTGCTCCTCGCTGCCATATTTGACGATATAGCTGGTGACGATGTCCGACTGGAGCGAGAAGCCCGTCGTCGCGCGGCCATAATAGGCGCTTTCCTCGTCGACGACGGCATTATAGCCGAAGTCGAGGCCGAGCCCGCCATATTCCTCGGGCACCGTCGGGCACAGCATGCCGAGCTCGCCCGCCTTGGGCCAGATATCCTTGGGCACGATGCCGTCCTCGGCCCATTTCGCCGCATTGGGGGCGACTTCCTTTTCGAGGAACTGGCGCACCGTGGCGCGAAACGCCTCATGGTCTTCGGAGTAGGCGGAGCGCGACAGATTATCGAGCGACATATGATTCCTTTCCCTGAGAACGGCCGAACGCAAGCGGGGAGTCGGCCGCATCTTTCCGGCTCAAAAGACCTTACGTTTACGTCCACGTCAAGTAGAAAGACGCTACGGCGAAAAACCATCTCGTCGCCCCCGCGAAGGCGCGGGCGACGAATAAGGGCGCCCCGTCGAATAGGTTTGCAGCCGCTGGGCAGCATCGGCGGGCCGCGCTAAGACCCGTTCCATGGTCCAACTGCTTCTCGATGCCGGCGCCCTGCTCGGCGAATCGCCCGTCTGGCACGCCGCCGAAGCCCGCCTCTATTGGGTCGATATCGATGGCCGCAAAATCCATCGCACCGATCCTGAAACGGGCGCCGACGAGGTCATGGAACTAGCGGAGCAAGTCGGCTGCATTGCACCGCGCGCGGGCGGCGGGCTGGTCGCGGCGCTCGAAAATGGCTGCGCGCTGATCGACGCGTGGGGTGCAGCACCGCGTCCGTTCGGGCCAGCGGTGCTCGCCGACAAACCCGAACAGCGCTTCAACGACGGCCGCGTCGATGCCCTCGGCCGGCTGTGGGTCGGCAGCCTGACGAGCGACAAGGCGAAACCCGCCGCGACGCTCTACCGGCTCGATCCCGACGGGTCGCTGACCGAAATCTTCGGGCGGCTGACAACGAGCAACGGCGCAGCCTTCAGCCCCGACGGCCGCACCTTCTACCACGCCGACACGCCGTCCCACGCGATCCGCGCCTATGATGTCGACCCGGCCGCGGGCACGCTCGGCAACGGCCGCATCTTCCACCAGTTCGAATATGGCAACGGCCGCCCCGACGGCGCCGCGGTCGATGCCGAGGGTTGTTACTGGTCGGCGCTGTGGGACGGCTGGCGCGTCGTGCGCCTCTCACCCGCGGGCGAGTTGCTGCAGACCGTCGAGCTGCCGGTCCAGCGTCCGACGATGATTGCGTTCGGCGGACCCGACCTCAAGACCGCGTTCGTCACCAGCGCGGGCAAGAATCTGACCGACGAGGAGCGCGCGAAGCAGCCGCACGCGGGCGGCGTGTTCGCCTTCCGCGTCGACGTGCCCGGCCTGATCCAGCAGGATTTTGGCGCCTAGGCGGCTTGCACCCCCCTGTCATATAAGGTTAAGACGGCCCCCGACATGGTTTCGTTCGAAACCTTATCCTCCGGGGAGATTTATCGATGTCGCGCACCGCGCACCCTTTTGCCCGTCATTTGTCGATCATGCTTGCATCCACCGCGATGATCGTGGGTTATAGCCAGATGACCACCGCAACCGCCGCCGAACCGACCGCCGCCGCCAAGCTGGTCCCCGCCACGCCCGTGGGCCAGAACCCGATGCTCCAGCCCTGGACCGGCCCCTTTGAAGGGGTGCCGCCGTGGGACAAGATGGACCCCGAACTGTTCCCCGACGCCTTCGTGAAGGGCATGGCCGAAACCAAGGCAGAGGTGCAGGCCGTTATCGACAATCCCGCCGCGCCGACGTTCGAGAATACGCACGTCCCGATGATGCTCGCGGGCGACACGATGGACCGCCTCTTCGCGCTGTGGGGCGTGCAGACATCGAACAAGTCGAACGACCGCGTCGAGGATATCGACGCCGAGTGGAGCCCCAAGCTCACGACCTTTTACACCGAACTGTTCCTCGATCCCAAGCTCTTCGCGCGCTACAAGGCGGTGTACGACAAGCGCAATTCGAGCGGCCTCAACGCGCAGCAGATTCGCATCGTCGAGCGCAGCTATGACGAGATGGTCCGCGACGGCGCGAACCTGTCGCCCGTCGACAAGGCGAAGCTGGTCGAGATGAACTCGAAGCTCGAAGGGCTGTTCTCGGCCTTTTCGTCGAAGCTGCTCGGCGACGAAAAACTCTACACCTTCGTCACCGACAAGGCCGAACTCGCGGGTCTCGAGCCCGGCTTCGTCGCCTCGCTCGCCGCCGCCGCCGAAGCCAATGGCAAGCCCGGCCAGTGGGCGATCAAGAACACCCGCTCGTCGGCGCAGCCGGTGATGCAGAACGCGACCAACCGTGCGCTGCGCGAAAAGGTCTACAAGGCATTTATCAGCCGCGGCGACAATGGCGACGCCAACGACACCAATGCGACGATCGCCGAGATATTGAAGCTGCGCCAGCAACGCGCCGAACTGCTCGGTTTCCCGACCCACGCGCATTATCGCATGGCCGACACGATGGCGAAGACGCCCGAAGCCGCGATGGGGCTGATGATGAAGGTGTGGCCCGCCGCGGTCGCGCGCGTGAAGGAAGAGGTCGCCGACATGCAGGCGATCGCCGACGCCGAAGCCAAGGCCGGCAAGGGGCCGAAAATCACCATCGAGCCGTGGGACTATCGCTTCTATTCGGAGAAGGTCCGCAAGGCGAAATACGACCTCGATGAAAGCGAGGTGAAGCCCTACCTCCAGCTCGACAAGCTGCGCGACGCGATGTTCTGGTCGGCGGGGCAGCTCTACGACCTCGGCTTCCGCGAAAATACCGGCACGATCCCCATCTTCGATCCCAAGGTCCGCACCTTCGAAGTCTATAATCTCAAGACGAACGAGAATGTCGGGGTCTTCTACCTCGACAATTTCGCGCGCGACGGGAAGCGTTCGGGCGCGTGGATGACGACCTATCGCAGCCAGCAGACGCTCGGCGGCGAGCGCAATGTGCTCGCCTCGAACAATAATAATTTCACCGAAGCCGCGAAGGGCGAGCCGACGCTGATCAGCCTCGACGACGCGACGACCTTGTTCCACGAATTCGGCCACGGCATCCATTATCTGCTGCAGCACATCTATTATCCCGCGCTTGCCGGGGTGCCGCGCGACTTCGTCGAATATCCGAGCCAGGTGAACGAAAATTGGCTGATGACCCCCGAAGTGCTGTCGAAATATGCGACGCACTACAAGACGGGTCAGCCGATGCCGCAGGCGCTGGTCGACAAGATTCTCGCGTCGGACAAGTTCAACCAGGGCTTTTCGACCGTCGAGTATCTGTCGAGCGCGATCGTCGACATGAAGCTGCACGACCGCAAGACGCCGCCGGCCGACGCCGACAAGTTCGAGCGCGAAACGCTCGCCGAAATCGGAATGCCGAAGGAACTGGTGATGCGGCACCGCCTGCCGCAATTCGGCCATCTGTTCAGCTCGGACGCCTATTCGGCGGGCTATTATTCCTATCTCTGGTCCGAAACGATGGACGCCGACACCTGGGCGGCGTTCACCGAAGCGGGCGGCGCGTGGGACCGCAAAGTCGCCGACAAGTTCCGCACCCTCCTGCTGATGACGGGCAACGAGACCGACCGCGCCGAGGCGTACCGCGCGTTCCGCGGCCGCGATCCCGACGTGAAGGCACTGCTGAAAAAGCGCGGCTTTCCGACCGAATAAGCGAACGATACCGGGGAGGCAAAGGGGGCGATTTCGCTCCCTTTGTTTATCCTAATTCACCTTATTCTTCATGCTCAGGGCTGCGAACAAATGTCCGGTCGACAGCGTTCCTGTCCTGAGTTTCCACTCGGGAGCGACCCGCATAAGGAAATAATTCCAGCTCTCCGGGCTCCAGAAGTTGATGTGGCCCGCGTAGGAATCAAATTCCGCGTGATATTCCTTGGCGGGAAATTGATCCTTCCGCCCATCGGGAACCGTCAATATGAGCGTGCCGCCGGCGGACACAATATCGAGCAGACGCCGGACGACCGCTTCAGGATCGACCGTGTGCTCGAGCACTTCCATCAGAAATACCACGTCGTAACGCGATGACCGAGGAAGGTCCGAGAGCGCGCTGAAGAACAGTTCGGCGTCAGGGCAGGCGCGTTTGGCCATCGCAAGCTTCACATCGCTGATGTCGCATCCGAAAAGCGAGGCTTCCGGGTATCTTGCGTGCATGAGGCGCAGCAGGCTCCCTGCATGGCACCCGATGTCCAGAACGCACTTGCCCGCGATTTCGACGTCTTCGGCATCGCATTGATCGAGCAGAAGGCGGGCCATCGCGAGACGGCTGGCATCGAAATAGTCCTCAAGAAATGCTGGCGTCGGCCATTCTCCGGTCAGCGCGTTGTGCTGCACGACCGGAAGTATCTCATGGAGCAAGCTGGCAGAGTTGCGCGCGTCGGCCGAGGTCGGCCGATACCGCATGCCGGATTCTGATCTTACAATCCTGTAGCCGCTCCGCGCGAACATGGATTGAACCAATTTTTTGCCCTGGAGCATCTGTCCTCCTTCGCGCACGAGCGCGTCAGTTTTGAAGTCCGAACTGGGGTATGCCTCGAAGCTGCCGCAGCCAGCCGCGCTGGGCAACCGCACCGATTGCCACACATCCCGGTCTGAACACGACCGAACCCGACTCCGGCCGTTGTGCCAGCTTGTCCCAACGCAAAACCCTGCGGCGTCTGTTCGATCGAATCCCGATTGACCTCCATCCGATTCGATATAAATATGATATCATCTTTATATCGAATGATTCGGAGGGCAAAAATGGTCGAAACAGGGACTCCCGCGCTGAACCGCAGCCGCGAGACACGCGCCGCTACGCAGAGCGGTTATCTGATGCTGTTCATCTGGTTACTGCTCTTGGGCGTCGCCGCCTGGGCGGGGATCACCAACGCCAACGCCGAATATATGGTCGCATGGAAATGGATCGTCGTGGTCGCCTCGGCGATCGTGGGCCTGCTGATCCTCTGCGGCTTCTACCTCATCAACCCGAACGAGGCCGCCGCGATCCAGCTGTTCGGCGCGTACAAGGGCACCGACCGCGAGGAAGGGCTGCGCTGGGTCCTCCCCTGGCTGACGCGCAAGAAGATCGCGGTGCGCGCGAACAACGTCATTTCGGACAAGATCAAGGTCAACGACCTGCGCGGCAACCCGATCGAGATGGCGGCGCAGGTCGTGTGGCGCGTCACCGACACCGCGCAGGCTTTGTTCGACGTCGACGATTACAAGGAATTCGTGATGGCGCAGATCGAGGCCGCGGTGCGCTCGATCGGCTCGCGCTATCCCTATGACGATATCGAGCATCAGGAAGTCACGCTGCGCGGCAATCACGACGAGGTCGGGGTCGAACTCAGGAAGGCGCTGATCGAGCGACTGAGCGTCGCGGGGATCACGGTCGACGAATGCGGCCTCACCCACCTCGCCTATGCGCAGGAAATCGCCGGCGCGATGCTCCGCCGCCAGCAGGCCGAAGCGGTGATCGCCGCGCGCAAGAAGCTGGTCGAGGGCGCGGTAACGATGGTCGAGATGGCGCTCCAACACCTGTCCGAGAAAAACGTCGTCGACCTCGACGACGAACGCAAGGCGGCGATGGTGTCGAACCTGATGGTCGTGCTGTGCGGCGAACGCGACACCCAGCCCGTCGTCAATACCGGCTCGCTCTACTGAGTTGAAGCGATGCCAGCGGCCGCCAAGAAAGCCTTTGCCCTCCGCCTCGATCCCGCGCTCTATGCGGCGATCGAGCGGATGGCGGCCGCCGACTTGCGCAGCGCCAATGCCGAAATCGAGGTGTTGCTGCGCGAGGCGCTGGCGCGGCGCGGGATGAGCGTCAAACAGTCGGAAGCGCCCAAGCGCGGGCGGCCGACAAAGCCGCGTGGCGAATAGGACGGCAAAAGGGAAGCAGGAATGCGCGATGAGGACAAACCGTTCATCTGCTATCGCAACGGAAAATGGGCCATCCGGATCCAGCCGCGCAACGCGGCGGGCTGGAAGGCGATGGCGTTGTGGCTTCTCGCGCTGGTGCCTGCCGTAGCCATGTTCGCGACGACCATGGAGAGCAAACCCTCCGAGAGCACGAAGATGGTGGCCCTCCTCCTATATGTGCTCTTCATGATCCTTTGGGCCGTCGCGGGGTTACGCTGGATGCTTGCGCGGAGCGAGATTGTCGATGTCGAGGCGCTTATGGCGATCAAGCGGCGACAGGACGCCGCCAGGCGCGGGCGGCCGCCGAAAGAGGAAGGCTGATCATGCTTCACCTGTTCATGCGAAAAAGCCCGTGGTTTCGCGCCAAGCGCCACGGCTATGGCACCGGCCTGCCGTTCGTGTGGGAGGGCTGGTTCTTCCTCGCACTCCATATCGCGATGATCGCCGGCCTCGCCTGGCTCTTCCGAGACCGGCCCGTTCTGATGACCATCCTGATCGTCCTCGCGGGGCTTGCCCCGATGCCGATCTACCGCGCCAAGACCGAGGGCGGCTGGCGCTGGCGATAGCTTCGCGCGACAATATTTGGGGATAGCTGCCAATAGCCGCCCCACCCCGCTTGCCCCCGACTCGCTAGATGGTTAAGGCCGGTCTCTATGACCGCCGCCACCACGCCCGTCCGCATTGCCCCGTCGATCCTCAGCGCCGATTTCGCGCGGCTGGGCGAGGAAGTGCGCGCGATCGAGACCGCGGGCGCCGACTGGGTGCATATCGACGTGATGGACGGCCATTATGTGCCGAACCTGACGATCGGCCCGGCGGTGGTAAAGGCGTTGCGCCCGCACTCGACCCTGCCCTTCGACGTCCATCTGATGATCAGCCCGGTCGATCATTTCCTCGACGCCTTCGCCGCGGCGGGCGCCGACATCATCACCGTCCATCCCGAGGCGGGGCCGCATATCCACCGCACCGTCCAGCACATCAAGTCGCTGGGCAAGCAGGCGGGCGTGTCGCTCAACCCCGCGACCCCCGCGAAGATGCTCGACTATCTGATCGACGACATCGACCTTGTCCTGATCATGAGCGTCAACCCGGGCTTTGGCGGCCAGAGCTTCATTTCGAGCCAGCTCAGGAAGATCGAGGCGGTCCGCAAGATGATCGACAAGTCGGGCCGCGACATAAGGCTCGAGGTCGATGGCGGCATCGATGCGGGCACCGCCCCGCTGGCGATCGCCGCGGGCGCCGACGTGCTCGTTGCGGGCACCGCGACCTTCAAGGGCGGCCCCGACGCCTACGCCGACAATATCCGGCGGCTGCGCGGCGGCGCCTGAGCATGGCAAGACCGGTGACCGCTCCAGAAGATGAACCGGAGGGCGCCGCCGCCGACGCCATCGACGACACGATCGAGCCCGGCAAGCGCCTGATCCGCCTTCCCGCCGACAAGGGGCTCTCGCTCGGCGACCGCGTCGCCAATGCGATCACGCGCCTGACCTGGCGCACACCGCTCCACGCGTTCCGCCTGAAGGGGCGGTTTCCGCTGAAGCTGCTCGGCGTGCCAGTCGACCCGGTGCCCGGCGATACGCGCGCGGGCACCGCGATCCGCGCCGGCCATTTCCTGCATCGCGGATTGAAGCTACCGCTCGGTGAACTCGACTTCGCCGCGCTCAACGTCGCGCCGACCTTTGCCGACTATCTCCACAGCTTCGCCTGGCTCCGCGACCTCGCCGCGACGGGTTCGCGCGCCGACGGCGCGCCGATCGCCGAAGCGGTCGTCCGCCACTGGCTCGGCACGCATGGCGAGACGGTCAGCGAACCCGCGTGGAAGGCCGATAACAGCGCGTGGCGTATCCTGTTCTGGGCCGCGCACGCGCCGCTGATCCTGTCGTCGAGCGATCTCGTCTATCGCTCGGCGGTGCTCAACCATCTCGCGCGCGCGGCGCGCCATCTCGACCGCGTCGCCGACAAGACGCGCCCCGGCACCGGGCAGATGGTCGCGTGGGTCGGGATCGTTGCCGCCTCGCTGCTGATGCCTGGCGGCGAGCCGCGGCAGGTCTTCGGCGAGGCCGGGCTGCGCAAGGTGCTCGAAACGAGCTTCTACGCCGATGGCGGCAATATCTCGCGCTCGCCGCAGGCACAGCTCGACGCGGTCATGGCGCTGTCGATGCTCGCGAAAATCTACGACATGCGCCGCATGGAGGTGCCGCCCTTCATCCAGGAAGTTCTCGCGCGCGCGGTTCCCGCGCTGCTCGGCCTCACCCACAGCGACGGCGGCATGGGCAGCTGGCAGGGCAGCGGCGCGACCTCGGCCGCCACGATCCAGGCGATCGTCGACGCCAGCGGCGTCCGCACGCGGCCGCTGAAGCAGGCGCGCGACTGGGGCTATCAGCGGCTCGTCGCGAACAAGGTCGTGCTGCTCGCCGACGCCGCGCCTCCCCCCATTGCCCGGGTGACCGAGGCGGGCTGCGCTTCGACCCTCGCCTTCGAACTCAGCGACGGCGCCGAGCGGATCGTCGTCAATTGCGGCGGCGCCGCGCTGACCGGCGCGACGATCCCCGCCGACCTCGCGCGCGGGCTGCGCACCACCGCGGCGCATTCGACGCTGACGCTCGGCGACAGCAATTCGACCGCGATCCTCGCCAACGGCTCGCTCGGCAAGGGCGTGACCGAGGTCGAGCTCGACCGGCGCGAGACGCCGCAGGGCAGCCGGGTGGAGATGAGCCACGACGGCTATGCGCGGCGCCACGGACTGATCCACCGCCGCTTGCTGATCCTGTCGCCCAACGGCCGCGAGCTGCGCGGCGAGGACATGCTGCTCCCCGCCCCGCGCACGCGCCGCAAGGGCGACAAGGGGTTCACGCTGCGCTTCCACCTCGGCGCGCATATCTCGGCAAGCCTGACCGCCGACAAATTGGGCGCGCTGCTACGCATAAACGGCGGTCCGCTGTGGCAATTCCGCACGTCCGAAGGCGGTCTCGACATCGAGCAAAGCCTGTGGGTCGATGGCGAAGGCCGCCCGCACCCGACCGAACAGCTCGTCGTCACCGGCACCGCACCCGCGGGCGGCGCCAGCATCGGCTGGATCTTCAAGCATATCGGCTGACGGCGGCGGGCAAGGGACTGCCCGCCGCCGCAACCCCGCGCGTTAAAAAGCGTAGCGCGCCATCAGCTGGAAGACCGGACCGGCCTTTTCGCTTTCGAGTTCATATTCGTCAAAGCTGCGGTCGTTCTGGTCGTCGACCGTCGCGAATTTGTTGAACGCCTCGCGCTTCGCGCCGTTCAGCAGGTTCGATCCCACCGCGCGGATCGTGAAGCTCTTGCCGAAACGCTTTTCGACGAAGATTTCGAGATCGGCGCCATAGGTGGTGAAAATTTCCTCGCCGACGGTACGGTCGAATGCCCCGCCCTGTTTGCGATAGGTCGCGCCGAACGCGGCGCCGATCGACGGAATGTCCTGGATCGCGCCGAAATTGTAGACATATTTGCTCTGGCCGTTGAAGCGGCGCTCGCCGAATTCGTCGACGATCTTGCTGTCGAGCCACGACACGTTGCCGAAGACACCGGTATCGGGCAGGCCGATGAAACCAAGGTCGGTCGACAGGTCGAACTCGACGCCCCAGACCTTGCCATCGCCAATATTCTGCGGCTGGTAGGTGAAGGCGCCCGGCCGGCCGGCGATCGGCCCGATGTTGGCCAATTCGATCAGATCCTCGACCTTGCGGTAGAAGACATTGATCCCGGCGATGCCCGAACGGCCGAGGCGGTGCTCATAGCCGAGGTCGAAGCCCCACGCGGTTTCGGGATCGAGCAGCGGATTGCCGAGCAGGTCGTTGTCGCCGAGTTCTTCCTCGAGCGTCGCGGGCGAGAGGTAGTTGAATTCGGGGCGCCGGCTGGTGCGGGCGACCGAGGCGGTGACCCGGCCGCGCGCGCCGACGTCGATCTTTACCGATGCCGACGGGAGCAGCTTTTCATAATCCTGGTCGAAGCGCGTCGCGGGCGGGGTCAGGTCGTCGATGGTGAGGTCGGTCGTTTCATAGCGGATGCCCGCCTCCCACTTCACGCCCGGCATGTCGCCTTCGACGAGCACGAAGCCGTCGAGACGCTTTTCCTGAATGGTGTTCACGCCGCCCGGAGCGGGCACAAAGGCGCCGAAGGGGCGCACGAATTCGGTCGGGTTGCGCGAAAACTGGTCATATTGCCGATCTGCGGCAGCCAGATTGTAGCGATCGCGCGGCACCTGGGTGATCGAGGTATCGCGATCCTTGTCCTGCCACAGGCCGCCGAACACCAGCTTCGCGGTCTCGCCCAGCGCGACCTCATGCTCGAGCCGCACCGAAAATTCCTTGTCGGTGATGCCGGTGCGCGTCTGGTCGCCGGTAAAGCGCGGCCGCGCGCGATCGAAATCGACCTCATATTCGGTTTCGAACCGGTCCTCGTCGAACCAGGCATAGCCGATCTTCAGGCTCGTTTCCCCGGCGGACCAGCGATGCGCGAGCTTGCCGTTGACGCTGTAATTGTCCTGGTTGATCCGCGCGATATTGGCATTGTCGGTCAGCAGGCCGGGGGTCGTGCCGTTCGGGTTGGGGTTGGGCACGGGGCCGAAAACACCGGTCGGACGATTATATTCGAAGCTGCGCTCGGTCTCCGTGCGATCGGTGTGGACGTAAAAGCCGTTGATCGAGAAATCGGTCGTGTCGCCCTTGATGTCGTAGGTCGCGTTGAACGAATAATCCTTGCCGTCGCGCGTGTCGGTCTGGTCCTCGCGATTTTCGAAAACATCCGGGTCCGTGGCGTAGTTCGGGTCGTTCTCGGGCGAATCATTGTAACGCAGCGAATATTTCTTCTTCGGATTGTGACGCCCCTGGAAATTGCCGCCGATCAGGAAGCGGCCCGGCCCGAGCGCGCCGCCGAATACGCCGCCGACACTCGGTTCGAGTTCCTTGTCGTCATAATAGAGCCCGCCCGCGCGCAGATAACCGCCGTCGAGTTCGTAACCGTCGCGCAGCTTGATGTTGAGCGTGCCCGCGACCGCGTCGCCGGTCCGGCGCGCCGAGGACGAACGGACGATCTCGACGCGGTCGATCAGCTCGGCAGGGATGCGGTCGAGGAAGAAGCTGCGGTCGGCGTTCGACCCGGGCACCTTTTCGCCGTTGATCAATATCTGGGTATAGCCGGGCGGCAGGCCGCGCAGCCGTGCGCCGTCGCTTTCGATGACGTCCGACAGGAAGGTCACCGACGGCACGCGCTTCAGCGCATCGCCCGCAGTCAGCGGCTCGAAACGCTGGAAAAATTCGCTGTCGTAACTGATGACCGGTTCGGCCTGATCTTCGCTGCGATTGCGATACCCCACGCTGCCGAGGACGACGATATCGCGCGCCGAGGTGATCGTGCCGTCGCCGCTTTCGTCGACGATCGGCGCATTGTCCTGCGCTGCGGCGGGGGCGGCGACAAGCGCCGTGGCGATGGCAAGCGCGGCGGCGGAATGCAGGCTGAAGCGTCGAATCATTTTGTCGTACCCCCTTATGGTTGCCGGGCCTCTAGGGGGAGCGTGTGACAGTTTGCGGCGAGCCGTGTGACGCATCGATGACAGTTAAGTGACGGAAATATTGTCATATTGACGCGACACGACTTTGCTGGGACGGGGCGCGCGAGCCGCACTTTTGCGCGCACGGGAACGGGGGAATCATCATGGCCACCATCGGCAAAGGAAAGCTGCTGACTTCGCTGGCTTTTGTATCGGCGCTGGGCGGTTGCGCCGCGAGCGCGCCCGTCATCACCGGCCTGCCCCCGGTGCAGGTGACCGCGAGCGGCGAGACCGCGCCCGTCGGCACGGGCAAGGCCGACGCCGCCGACGACCCGGCGATCTGGGTCGATCCGGCCAATCCGAACCGCGCGCTGATCGTCGCGACCGACAAGAAGGCGGGGCTGCATGTCTATGACCTGACCGGCAAGGACATCGCCTTCACGCAGGCCGGCCTCGTCAACAATGTCGACGTTGCGGGCAACATCATTGTCGCGAGCGACCGCAACGACGGGGTGAACGCGCATCTCGCGGTGTTCCGCCTCGACGCCGACAAGCCGGCGATCGTATCGCTCGGCCGTGCCGCGGCGGGCGCGGGTGAAGCCTATGGCCTTTGCCTAAAAAAGACCGCGCTGGGCGCACCGCTCACCGCCGCGCTGATCGTCAAGGACGGCACCGTGCGCGTCGGCACGCTGACCGTAGACGGGACGCCGGGCTTCGCGACCACATGGGAATATAAGATCCCGACCCAGTCCGAGGGCTGCGTCTTCGATGGCGACACGCTCTATGTCGGCGAGGAAGACGCGGGCGTCTGGGAATTGAAGCCGAACGGCACGACCGCCACCGCACGCATGGTCGCGCCGGTCGACAACCAGCGTCTCGTCGCCGATGTCGAGGGCCTCGCGACGATCGACCACAAGGGCCAGCGTTACCTGCTCGTGTCGAGCCAAGGCGATAATGCCTATGCGGTCTTCCGCCTGCCCGGTGTCGATTATGTCGGCCGCTTTGCGGTTGCGGCGGGCGCATATGGCGCGACGAGCGAGACCGACGGGATCGAAGCGGTCGCGGGCAATTTCGGCCCCGCCTATCCCGACGGCATCTTCCTCGCGCAGGACGGCGACAACGCCCCCAAGGCGCAGAACTTCAAGCTGGTAAGCTGGGACCAGATCGCGGCGGCGCTGGGGCTCTAAAAGAGGCCGCAAGGCTTGCGATACGGACGGCGCGCGCCTAGGGGGGCCGCGTCATCCCATCGCCAGCCGAGGCCCTCCCCATGACCGACCTGATTCCTGTCCGCCGCGCCCTTCTGTCCGTCAGCGACAAGGCGGGGCTCGCCGATCTTGCCGCCGCGCTCGTCCGCCACGGCGTCGAACTCGTATCGACCGGCGGCACCGCGAAGGCGCTGCGCGAGGCGGGGCATACTGTCCTCGACGTCTCGGACCTCACCGGTTTTCCCGAGATGATGGACGGCCGCGTCAAGACGCTGCATCCGACGGTCCACGGCGGCATCCTTGCGGTGCGCGACGACGCGGCGCATGTCGCGTCGATGGAGGAGCATGGCATCGGCGCGATCGACCTGGTCGTCGTCAACCTCTACCCCTTCCTCCAGACGGTGACGTCGGGCGCCGACCGCGACACGATCATCGAGAATATCGACATCGGCGGCCCTGCGATGGTGCGCTCGTCGGCAAAGAATCATGCCTTTGTCGGCATCGTCACCGAACCCGAAGATTATGCCGCGGTGATCGCCGAGATGGACGCCAACCAGGGCGCCACCACGTTAGCGCTGCGCAAGCGCCTTGCGGCGACCGCCTTTGCCCACACCGCGAGTTATGACGGCACGATCGCGCGCTGGTTCGCGATCGCCGATCAGGGCAAGACCTTCCCCGACACGCTGCCGCTGACCGCCAAGCTGGCGAGCGAACTGCGCTACGGCGAAAACCCGCATCAAAAGGCGGCGCTCTATGTCCCCGCCGTGCCCGGCCCGCGCGGTATCGCCGGCGCCGAACAGGTGCAGGGCAAGGAGCTCAGCTACAATAATATCAACGACGCCGACGCCGCGCTCGAACTCGTCGCCGAATTCCGCGAGGCCGACCCGACCTGCGTTATCGTCAAGCACGCCAACCCGTGCGGCGTCGCGACCGCCGCGACGATCGCCGAAGCCTATGACGCGGCGCTGAAATGCGACGATGTGTCGGCGTTCGGCGGCATCATCGCGGTCAACCGGCCGCTCGACGGCGCGACGGCGGAGGCGATCAGCGGCATCTTCACCGAAGTCGTCTGCGCGCCCGACGCCGACGCCGACGCGCGCGCGGTGTTCGCGAAGAAAAAGAACCTCCGCCTGCTGCTGACGGGCGAACTGCCCGATCCGGCGCGCGGCGGACTGATGCTGAAGGGGATCACCGGCGGCTGGCTCGCGCAGAGCCGCGACAATGGGCGCATCGCGCGCGCCGACCTGAAAATCGTCACCGACCGCGCGCCGACCGAGGAAGAACTCGCCGACGCGCTGTTTGCGTGGACGATCGCCAAGCATGTGAAGTCGAACGCGATCGTCTATGCCAAGGGCGGATCGACCGCGGGTATCGGCGCCGGACAGATGAACCGCCGCGACAGCGCGCGCATCGCCGCGGTGAAGGCGCGCGAAGCCGCCGAATCGCACGGCTGGGCCGAAGCCCGCACCGTTGGCAGCGCGGTCGCGAGCGACGCCTTCTTCCCCTTTGCCGACGGCCTGCTCGCCGCGGTCGAGGCGGGCGCGACCTGCGTAATCCAGCCGGGCGGCTCGATCCGCGACGACGAAGTGATCGCGGCGGCGAACGAAGCCGGCCTCGCGATGGTGTTCACCGGGATGCGGCACTTCCGCCACTGACCGCGCGGCCGAGGCGCACCAGCCGTTCGGCTTCGCTCTTGCAGTCGTAGCGCAATCCGGGGTCGTTGCAGAAGTCGGGCCAGCGATCCTGGCGCCGCCAGAAATCGACCAGCCCGATCCGCGCCAGCTTCGCGAAGAATAGCGGTTCGCGCCGCAGCGGAGCGACCGACGGCCAATAAAGAAGCGACCATTGACCGTCGGTTTTGCGGATCGGCGCGCGCGCGAGCCACGAGAGCGCCTTCGGCATGTCGCCGAGCCGCGTGTAATGCGCGGCTATCGCGTAGGCGGTCGGCGGATATTGTGCGAATTCAGCCTCGGCAGCCGCGTCGACCTCACGCGACCCGATCGACGGGTCGGCGAATTGATGGAGGAGCAGCATATCGAATTCGCGCCGCTCCTCGGCCGTTGCGCCGCGATAGACTTCGGCCGCCTCGACCCGGCCGAGCTCGACCGCAAGGCGGCGGCGATGTTCGGCAAGATCGGGGTGCCCCGGCCAGATCGCCTCCACTTCGGCGAACTGCTTCATCGCATCCTGCATCTGCCCGGCCGCCCCATAACGCCGGACCACCCCCAATGCCTTGTAGATCGACGTCGGGTCGGCGCGCGCGGCGCGCTGCGCCGGATCGACACCGGCTTGAACATAGCCGGCCTGGAACAGCCCCACCGCGTTCGTCATCAATGCGGCCGGATATTCGGGGTCGATCGCAAGCGCGCGGTCAACAAGAGGCAGAGCCTCGACCATGAACAATTCGCTACCGCCCGACTGCGACAGCGCGGTCAGCGCGGGGACATTGTCGGGGTCGATCGCAAGCGCCCGGCGCGCCGCATCGATCGCTTTTGCGCGCTCCACGTTCCATTTGGCGGCATCCATCTCGTGCGAGAGATGCTTGACGCGGACCTGCGCCAGCAATCCCAGCGTGTCGGCATCCCCCGGCCAGCGCTGAACCAGCTCCTCCATCAACCGGATTGCGCGGGGTCCATCGAAAGCCGTATCAGCGTCGCAGACCGCAAAGATCAGCGATCGTCGATCCGCATCGGCCGCCAACAGATCGTTCCGGCCGTTCAGCGTCAACGCGCAATTGACCAGCCCGGCCACCGCGAGCGCGGTCCGTTCGCGCAGCCGGCTGAGGTCGTCGACGGGCGCCGCGAAACGGCTGGACCACAGGATCGATCCGTTCAAACTGTCGACAATCCGCGACTCGCTGACGAACTGACTGCCGTCGCGCTCGATCGCGACGCGAACGATGAAATCGCCCGCGCGTCCCGCCACCTTTCCGTCGAGCACCCGGACCGCGCCCCCCGACGCCTTGGCAAAGCGGGCGAAATCGCCGGCCAGCGCATCGGCAAAACGGTCCTCGACCGGGTCGTTCCCGCGCAGCTCGATCGGCTCGACGCGGACCACCGGCGCATCGAATGCAGCGACCGCGGATCGCGACCGCGGCGCATCGGCGCCCGTCAGCGCAAGGACCAGCGCGGCCACGCCAAGGAACAGCGCGCGCCGCGGCGACCGGCTGGCCGTTGGATTGACAGCCATCGCGGACGCTGGAACTGGGTGGGCGACCGGGTGAAGGCTCGGCGGACAGGGCCGGGCCGACAGGCGTCGATATAGTTCGGCGGTTTCGGCCGAAGGCTTGCCGTCGATTCCGCGCGCGAGCGCGTCTTCGATCCGCTGCCAGGCGTGGCGCACACCATCGCCGTCGCCCGCCTCCCAGCGCGCGCTCATCACCAGCCGCGCGGCATGTTCGCTGCACGGGTCGAAGCGCGTCACCTTGTCCGCCACCGCGAGGGCCGCTTCGCCATCGCCCGCCTGCAGCCGCCTGTCCGCCACCCCGAGCACCTCGCGAACGATCGCTTCGCCCTGACGCGTACGCTCGACCGCGAGCCAGTCGTCCCACGCTTCGTCGATACCGTCGAGATCGGCCAGCAGTCCGACGTCGTGCGCGGGCAGCCGGTTCAGGACCACGGCGACATCGTCCACCGCGCACGCGGCGTGAAGCAACGAAATATCGTCGATGACTTGCGTGCGGTCGATGGCGACGGTTTCGCGATCGGCTTGCAGCAGCGGCGGCGATGCCCGCGTCCACGGCTTCAATTCGACAAGACATTGCCTGAGGCTGGCATGCGCCTGTGCATCGGGGCGGCGGCTCCAGAGGAGCGCGCTCAGCCGGTCGCGCGCAAGCGGCGCGTCGGCAAGCACGAGCCGGGCAAGAAGGGCGCGGGCCTTGCGGCTGGTGGGGGACAGGGCGGCCGGCTCGACGGCGAAGTCACCAAGGAGCCGCAATACCGGCGGCACGGCGGCGATATGCCGCTCGTTTTTTGCGAATGCAGAATTCACGGCGCGACCTCCTTGGTCGAGGGATTGCGGCCGTATGTTTTTCCCGAAGACGGAATAACATTTTTTTGACGGGCAGACGAACGGTAAATTTCAACATTCCGGATTTTGACGTATTTTTAATACCGGATTGACGCTCTTCTCACGGCCGCCGACATGCACTCCCGCTACTCCGGTCGCATCCGCAGCCTGCCGTTCGGCTGGGACATGATGAAAGGGAGTAACTCGATGCGTATCTTCATGGCTCTGCCCCTGTTGCTGCTCGGCGCAGCACCCGCATTTTCTCAGCCCATCGTCGCGACCGCACCGGCAGGTGAAATCGAGGTGGTCAAAGTCAGCTATGCTGACCTCAATCTCGACACCGATGCCGGCTGGGCGCGGCTCGACAGCCGCCTGCGCGCCGCGGCGCGCTCGGTATGCGACGTCCGGCCCGAATTCGAATCGACGGTGCGGGAAATGGCCACCGGCCATTGTTTCCGGAGCGCGCTTTCGAGAGGCCGCGAAGCCGGCAAGGAGATCATTGCCGCGCAGCGGACCGGCACGCCGATGACGCTGGCCAGCGCGATCCTGATCTCGCGGCGGTGACCCTTCGCCGATAGCGCGGACGCCACGAGGTCCCTTGCTCCCGTCTCTGGTGGGAGCAACGCCGGAACCGTTCCCCGACGGTTCCGGCGTTTTTCGATCACAGCATGACAGGCTTCGGCTCGACTTCGCGCGGCGCGGGCGGCATAGGAGGGCCGACATCGCCACCGCAAGGACCAGCATGACCGCCACACCGCGTAACAAGTCCATGATCCAGAGGCTTTATAACTGGACCATGGAGAAATCCGCGCATCCGCACGCCGAATATTGGCTGGCGCTGGTCTCTTTCATCGAAGCGAGCTTTTTCCCGATCCCGCCGCACCCGATGCTGGGGCTGATGTGCCTTGCGAACCCGAAAAAGGCGGTGCGCTACGCGATCATCTGCACGCTCGCGTCGGTTGCGGGCGGCATGCTCGGCTATTTGATCGGTTTCTTTCTCTATGAAAGCGTCGGGCTCGCGCTGCTCGGCGCGCTGGGGCTCACCGACGCCTTCCCGCCGGCAGCCTGTTACCTGCGCGAATTCGGCGCCGAGATCATCCTGATCAAGGGCGCCACGCCAATCCCGTTCAAGCTGCTGACGATCACCGCCGGCTTCATCCACATGAGTTTCTGGACCTTCCTGTGGGCAAGCCTCGCCAGCCGGGCCTTTTCCTTCATGCTCGTCGGCATATTGTTCCGGCTGTTCGGGGCGCCAATCAAGGCGTTCATCGACAAATATCTAATCTGGGTCACCGGCGCATTTCTCGTCGCGGTGGTCGCGGGTTTCCTCGCGATCGGCGCGCTATCGGGCGACGGCGAGACCAAGGAAGCCGACAAGTGCAGCGGCGCGACGCTCGAGAGCATCGGGTTGGATCGGGCGTAGGAGGTTTCTCCCCTCCCGCATGCGGGAGGGGATATAAAACTACTCGTTCGCCGCCTGGTGCAGCCAATCGGCGTGACGCGGCGCCTTTTTGGTCTGGCTCCATTCCTCGAGCATCAGCGGCGCGACGCGCTTCAGCTCGGCATATTGCTCGTCGGTGCCGATGTCGCACGCCAGCTCGACGCGGTGGCCGTTGGGGTCGAAGAAATAGATCGACTTGAAGATGCCGTGGTGCGTCGGGCCGAGCACATCGATGCCGTTCGCTGTCAGATGCTCTTTCGCGGCGACCAGCTCGTCATAGCTGCCGACCTTGAACGCGAGATGTTGCACCCACTTGGGCGTATTTTCGTCGCGTCCCATGTCGGGCTGGTTGGGCAGTTCGAAGAAGGCGAGGATGTTGCCGTTCCCCGCGTCGAGGAAGACATGCATATAGGGGTCGTACTCGCCGGTCGACGGCACATGATCCTCGGCAAAGGCGGTGGTGTAGGTCATGCCGAGCATGCGCTCGTACCAACCCACCGTTTCCTTCGCGTCCCTGCAGCGATAGGCGGCGTGGTGAACGCCGCCCAATTTGATCGGGCTCGTCATTCGGCGGGTTCCTCGACGGTCAGCGCTCCGCGGCGAATCTGGTCCATTTCCATCGATTTGAACAGCGCGGTGAAATTGCCCTCGCCGAAGCCTTCATCCTTCTTGCGCTGGATGAATTCGAAGAAGACGGGGCCGACGACGGTCTGGCCGAATATCTGGAGCAGCAGGCGCGGATCGCCCTCGGTGGTCGAGCCGTCGAGCAGGATGCCCCGCGACTGGAGCCCCTCGACCGATTCGCCATGGCCCGGAAGCCGCTCTTCGAGCATCTCGTAATAGGTCGCCGGCGGCGCGGGCGCGAAGGGATTGCCGAGCGCCTTGAGCTTGTCCCACGCGGCGTAAAGATCGTCGCAGCTGAACGCGATATGCTGGATGCCCTCGCCATTATAGGCGCGCAGATATTCCTCGATCTGCCCCTTGCCGCCCGCACCCTCTTCGTTGAGCGGGATGCGGATCTTGCCGTCGGGGGCGGTCATCGCCTTCGAGGTCAGGCCGGTATATTCGCCCTTGATGTCGAAATAGCGGATCTCGCGAAAGCCGGCGATGCGCTCATAAAAGGCGGCCCAATGCGCCATGCGGCCGCCATAGACATTGTGCGTCAGATGATCGATCAGCTGCATGCCCGCGCCGACCGGATGGCGATCAACGCCCTCTTCATAGACGAAATCGATGTCGTAGATGCTGAGGTCGTCGCCATAGCGGTCAATCAGATAGATGATCGAGCCGCCGATGCCGCGGATCGCGGGGAGGCGCAGTTCCATCGGGCCTGTCTTGACCTCGACCGGCTCGGCGCCGCGCGCGACGGCTTCGCTATAGGCCTTGGCCGCATCGCGCACGCGCCAGCCCATGCCGCACGCCGACGGGCCATGTTCGGCGGCGAAATAGGCCGCGGGCGATTTGGGCTCGTAGTTAGCGATCAAATTGATGCCGCCCTGGCGCCACAGCTGGACGTCCTTCGAGCGGTGGCGCGCGATCTGTGTGAAGCCCATCGCTTCGAAAACCGGCTCGAGAATGCCCTTCTCGGGCGCCGAAAATTCGACGAATTCAAAGCCGTCGAGGCCCAGCGGATTATCGAAAAGGTCGGCCATGTCGCATTCCCATCTGGTTTCAATTGAAACTATTATCTCTCACGCCGCTGCGCGAGTCAAGGGCTGCGAGACTTGCGGGCTATGGTGTTCGCGAAAGCGCGCGGTCGTCCGAATAGCCCGCCCGCGTGGAAATCTGATCGGCGTCTCCGGCCCGAATCTGGACCTGAAAATAATATTTGTCGGTCGGTCTGCCGCCATCGTCGAAAAAGACGATCTTTACGCGTTGCGCCACGCCGCGCACCAGCGTCATGCGCCCCTTGAAACGCCTTTCCGCCGCCTCGATCCCCTCGCCGCCCGCGAGTTGGGTCATGAGCTTCGCCGGAATGGCGATCGTCAGGCAATTGCGGTCGCGATAGTCGGTTTCGGAATTGAGATAATAGATGCCCTTCTGCTCGCCCACTGCCTTCACCTCCATGCGAAAGGTGCCGGCGATGCCGGCCTTCGGCGCCAGATAGGAGGCATAGGTCACTGCTTCGACCGGCGAAATACAGTCGTCGCTGCAAAAGATCGGCCTTCGGGGTGCCGAAGGCTGCGGCGCAGCAACGATGGGATTGCCTGCGAACAGGAGCAAAGTCAAAAGAGACATCGAGCTGTATTTCCTTGCGATTCGAGGAAAGCGAAGCCCCTTTCTCATGTCTGGGACTGCTCGACGCAAGCCCCCTCAGAACGCTTAGGCGGTGGCGCTCTCAAACGCCTCCAGCGCTTCGCTCGCCGTCACCCAGCGCGCTTCGGCGGCTTCCTGCGCGGCGACGATCTTGCCGCGCCGCTGCGACAATTCGCTCATCGTCAGGCCCTTATATTCGTTCGCGGCGCCCTGCGGGTCGAACATCGCGCGATCGATGGCGGACAGCACGACCTCATATTTGGCGAGGTCGGCCTCGGCGTCCGAGACGTCCTTCCTGATCTTCGCCGCCGCCTCGCGCGCGGCCGCCGCGGCCTTGCGGTCTTCCTTCTTGTCGGCCTTCGACGCCTTTTCTTTCGAAGGTCCCTTACCGAGGATCATGTCGACATAGTCGTCCATGCTGCCCGAATATTCGCGCGCGGTGCCGTCGTCGACGAGCACGAGCCGGTCGGCGGTGAGTTCGAGCATGTGCCGATCGTGGCTGACAAGCACCACCGCGCCGTCGAAGCTGTTGAGCGCCTGCACGAGCGCCTCGCGTGCGTCGACGTCCAAGTGGTTGGTCGGTTCGTCGAGGATCAGCAAGTGCGGCGCATCGCGCGTGATCAGCGCGAGCGCGAGCCGCGCGCGTTCGCCGCCCGACAGCTTCGCCACCTGCGTGGTCGCCTTGTTGCCCGAAAAGCCGAAGCGGCCGAGCTGCGCGCGGATCGCGCCCTGCGTCTTGCCCTCCATCACGCGCGTCATATGCGCGAGCGGGGTGTCGCTGCCGTCGAGTTCCTCGACCTGATACTGCGTGAAATAACCGACGCGCATCTTGCCCGACGCCGCCATCGCGCCCGCCATGGGCGCGAGCTGCGCCGCGAGCAGGCGCGCGAGCGTCGTCTTGCCATTGCCGTTGCGGCCGAGCAGCGCGATGCGGTCATCGGGATCGATGCGCAGGTTCAGCCGCTGCAATACCGGCCGTTCGGCATAACCCACGCTCGCAAGGTCGAGCGTGATCAGCGGCGGCTTCAGCTCGTCGGGGCTCGGGAAATCGAACGCGAGCGTCTGGTCCTCGGCGAGCGCGGCAATCGGCTGCATCTTGGCGAGCAGCTTCGCGCGTGACTGCGCCTGTTTCGCGGTCGAGGCGCGCGCGCTGTTGCGCGCGACATAGTCCTGAAGCTTCGCGCGCTGGGCGTCCTGCGACGCCTTGGCCGCCGCGAGCTGCGCCGCGCGTTCGGCGCGCTGGCGCTCGAACGCGTCATAGCCGCCGGCATACAGCGTGACCTTGCCGCCTTCGAGGTGAAGGATATTGTCGACGACATTGTTGAGCAGGTCGCGTTCGTGGCTGATCACGACGAGCTGCCCCGGATAGGCGCGGAGGAAATTTTCGAGCCACAAAGTCGCTTCGAGGTCGAGGTGGTTCGATGGTTCGTCGAGCAGCAGCAAATCGGGCTCGGAGAAGAGCAGCGCCGCGAGCGCGACGCGCATCTTCCACCCGCCCGAGAAGCTGTCGAGCGGCTGGCCCTGCATATCCTCGTCGAACCCCAATCCGATCAGGATGCGCGCGGCGCGCGCGGGCGCGGTATAGGCGTCGATCGCGATCAGCCGTTCGTGGATGTCGCCGAGCTTGTCGGGGTCCTGCTCGGTTTCCGACGCGGTCAGCAGTTCGGCGCGCTCGGTATCGGCGGCGAGCACGGTGTCGAACGGCGTCGCGGTGCCGTTCGGCGCTTCCTGCGCGATATAGCCGACGCGCGTTTTGCGCGGCATGTCGATGCTGCCCTCGTCGGCTTCGAGCTGGCCGATCATCACCTTCATCAGCGTCGATTTGCCCGCGCCGTTGCGCCCGATCAGCCCGACGCGGCTTTTGGCCGGCAGGCTCGCGGTGGCGCGTTCGAGGATGGCGCGCCCGCCAAGGCGTACTGTGATTCCATTGATTGTCAGCATGCGCGCGCGCCTAGCATGTTCGGCGCGCCAGCCCAAGTCCCGGACTGGCATATCGTGCGCGCGTGCGGCAAATGGGGAGCATGACCGGCCTCGCCCCCTTTCACATCGCCTTTCCCGTCGACGATCTCGACGCCGCGCGCCACTTCTACGGCACCGTCCTCGGCTGCCCCGAGGGGCGCAGCTCCGCCGACTGGATCGACTTCAACCTTTATGGCCACCAGATCGTCGCGCACCGCGTCGATACGCCGCGCGCGCCGGCCGCGCACAATCCGGTCGATGGCCATGCGGTGCCGGTGCCGCATTTCGGTGTCGTGCTGCCCCCCACCGAGTGGCGGGCGCTGGCCGGGCGATTGAAAGCCGCGGGCACGAAGTTCGTCATCGAACCGCACACGCGCTTTCCCGGCCAGCCCGGCGAGCAGTCGACGATGTTCTTTTACGACCCAGCGGGCAACGCGCTCGAGTTCAAGGCATTCGCGGACTTAAGTCAGCTGTTCGCCAAATAGCGGCGTCTTGTTTGCCGCGTTTTCCGAGTCGGCAGGCGATCCCGCCTGACTTGAAAACGCTCTAGTGCCCGCCGCCCATCGAAATCTGTTTCGGCCGCGGCGCGAACCACACCGATATCGCGGCGATCACGAATACGACCCCCGATGCGAGGAACAGGTGCAGCACCCCGAGCGTCGATGCCTGCACCTCGACCAGCCGCTCGATCGCCGCGCGCGCCTGTTCGAGCGTGAAGCCGGCATTCTGCAGCGAGGTCATCGTCGCTTCGGGATTGTTGAGCGACGACACGAGTTCGGAGCGCGAGGTGCGGCTCGCATCGTCCCACGCGGTCGTCGCGACCGCGGTGCCGATCGCGCCGCAGAGGGTGCGGAGGAAGCTCATCAACCCCGCCGCCGACGTCTGGTGCTGCGCGGGGACCGAACTCAGCGCCAGCGCGGTCAGCCCGACGAAGAAAAAGGGCATGCCGATCCCCTGTAATATGTGGGGCAGCGCGAGCGTCCAATAGCCGACATCGGCGTTCCAGCTGGCGCGCAGCACCGACATCAGCGCCATCCAGAGGATGCCACCGCAGATGGTGATACGGACGTCGACCTTGGTGATCAGGCCGGCCGCGACGGGCGACAGGAGAACGGCGAATACCCCGAGCCAGGCGACGATGAAGCCCGTCTGGGTCGCGGTATAACCCGCCACCTGCTGGAGCCATAAGGGCGTCAGCACGACCTGCGCAAAGAAGGCGCCAAAGCCAAGCGAGATCGCCATGGTCGCAAAGGTGAAGCCGCGGAAACGGAAGATGCGCAGGTTCACGACCGGATTGGCGTCGGTGAGTTCCCAGATCACGAAGGCGGCAAAGCTGATCGCGGAAACGACCGCGAGCCCGACGATCCACGTCGATCCGAACCAGTCATGCTCGCGCCCGGTGTCGAGCATGATCTGGAACGCGCCGACCGACACGACGAGCAGGATCAGACCGATGACGTCGATCCGCGCCTTGGCGCGCTTCGTCTCGAACGGGGTGAGCAGCGTGAACACGCCGAACCCGCAGATCGCCACCACCGGCAGGTTGATGAAGAATATCCACGGCCAGCTCCAATTGTCGCTGATCGTCCCGCCAAGGATCGGGCCGAGGATCGGCGCGGTGGTGGTCGTCATCGCCCAGATCGCAAGCCCGATGCCCGCCTTCTCCTTGGGAAAGATGCGCAGCAGCAAAATCTGCGACAGCGGCATCAACGGGCCGCCCGCGAGCCCTTGCAGCACGCGGAAGAGCACGAGCGCGTCCAGCGTGCGCGAAACACCGCACAGGAAAGAGAAGATGCCGAAGCCGATGATCGAATAGATGAACCAGCGCACGGTGCCGAAGCGCATCGCGAGCCAGCCGGTCAGCGGCACGCTGATCGCGTCGGCGACCGCATAGCTGGTGATCACCCACGTCCCCTGAGTCGGCGACACCGCGAGCCCGCCCGCGATATGCGGCACCGACACATTGGCGATCGTCATGTCGAGCACGACAACGAAATTGGCGAGCGCCAACGCAAACGCCGCGACGATCAGCCGCACGCCGGTGAGCGGCTGCGGCTCGGCCGGGATTGAGGATAAAGAGGCGGCGGCGCTGGCCATATATCAGTTCCCGCGCGTGTCGATCGTGGCTTCCATCGACAGCCCGACGCGCAGCGGATGGTCCTTGAGCTGTTTCGGATCGAGCGCGATGCGCACCGGCAGACGCTGCACCACCTTCACCCAATTGCCCGTCGCATTCTGTGCCGGGATCAGCGAGAAGGCCGCGCCGGTGCCGCCGGCAATACCGATCACCTTGCCGCGATAGACGACGTCACCGCCATAATAGTCGGACACCAGCTCGACCGGCTGGCCGATGCGGATATCCTCGAACTGGCTTTCCTTGAAATTGGCGTCGACATAGGCGGTGGCAATCGGAACAAGCACCATGATCGGCGCACCCGCGGCGATCCGCTGCCCGACCTGAACCTGCCGGTTGGTGACGATGCCGTCGACCGGCGCGCGCAGCACGGTGCGTGCGAGGTCGAGCCGCGCCTTCTCAAGCCGCGCTTCGGCCGCCGCGACGTCCGGCGCGGTGTTAATCGTCGTCCCGCGCACCACGGCTTCGGCGGCGCCAAGATCGCCGCTTGCCGATCCGCGCGTCGCCTCGGCCGAGGCAATGCCGGCGGCTGCCAGATCGCGCGCGGCCGAAGCCGAAGCCAGCGCCGCACGCGCCGAGGTCAGTTCTTCGCCCGACACCGCGCCGGTGCCCGCAATGCTTTCGCGCCGCGCAAGTTCGGCGCGTGCGCGCTCCACCGTCGCATTGGCGTCGCGCAGCCGAGCCCGCGCCTGTGCGATATCGGCGCCACGCGCCGCGACGCGCGCGCGTGCCGCATCGGCGGTCGCGTCGGCCTGACCATAGCGTTGGCGTGCCAGCCGCAGCGCCGCTTCGGCATCGGCCACCGCGATGCGCTGATCGGCATCGTCGAGAATGACGAGGATATCGCCCTTCTTCACGGCCTGCGTACCGCTAACGCGCACTTCCTTGACCGGCCCCGACACGAGCGCGGTCACCTGCGCCGAGTCCGCGCCGACATAGGCGTTATCGGTGTGGACGCGTCCGGCCTGCGTCAGAAAATACCAGAGGCCCCACAGCACCCCGACCGTCACCACGACGATCGCGAGGATGCGCAGGAGTTTCTTCCGCCTGGCGCCGTTGATTTCGGGGGTCGCTTCGGGAGCGTCGGTTACAGCTGCAGCCGTTTCGTCGGCCATCATTCGTCTCCTGTTGAGTTTTGCGCGCGATATCCGCCGCCAAGCGCGCGGATCAGGGCGATATCGAGTGAGAGCTGGCGCGCTTCGAGGTCGGCGACGGCGCGGCTCAAGGCGACCATGCTGTCCTCGGCGGTGAGCTGGACGATCTGGTTCGAGAGGCCGGCGCGGTAACGAAGTCCGGCGAGCTTCGACGCTTCGGCGGCGGCGGTCAGCGCCTCGCGCCGTCCGACCAGCTGGCGTTCGGTCGCAGCACGGCTCGCGACGATGTCGGCGACATCGCGCAGCGCACCGATCAGCGTGCGGTCATAGGTTGCAACCGCGACATCATAGTCGGCGCGCGATCCGCGATAGCGCCCCTGCAGCCGCCCGCCATCAAAGATCGGCAGGCTGATCGCGGCGCCGCCATTGCCATATTCGGACCCCGATTTGAACAGGTTGGAGAGGCCGAGCGACTGGAGCCCGACGAGCGCCGACAGGCTGATATTGGGATAGAAATCGGCGCGCGCGACGTCGATGCGCTTTGCGGCAGCTTCGGACCGCAAGCGCGCCGCGACGATGTCGGGACGCCGTCCGATCAGGTCGATCCCCGCATTGCCCGGCAGGTCCAGCGACGGCCGCGCCATTTGCGGCCGCTCGATCGACAGGCCGCGATCGGGTCCGGCACCGACGAGTGCGGCGATCCGGTTGCGCGTCGTCGCGATCGCTTCTTCGAGCGCGACGACGTCGGCGCGTGCCGAGGCGGCACGGCTTTCGGCCTGCCGCTGGCTCGCCTGATTTTCGATCCCCGCACGCGCGCGCTCGCCCGACAGGTCGGCGCTTGCGGTGCGGACGCGCACCGCATCACTGGCGACATCGAGCGCGTGATAATAGCCCGCCAGATCGGCATAGGCGGCGGCGATCCCGGTCGTGAGCATCAGCCGCGCCTGCGCCGCGTCGACTCGCGCGGCCTCGGCCTCCGACGTCGCCGCCGCGAGCGCCGCGCGATTGCGGCCCCACAGGTCGAGGTCGAAACTGAAGGTCGCGGCGATATGCCCGGTGTCCTGAATGCCGTCGGGCACGAATTCGGGCGGGATGCCCATGTTCTTGCTCTGCTGGACGCCGCCCGCGCTGCCTTCGGCGCCAACGCGCGGCAGCAAAGCAGCGCCCGCCTGCTGCGCCATCGCCTCTGCGGCGCGTACGCGCGCGGCGGCGATCGCGACATCGGGCGAGTCCTTCAGCCCCTCAGCGATCAGCGTGTCGAGCTGCGCGTCGCCCAAGCCCTGCCACCAGCCTTCAGCGGGCCACGCGCCCTCGGCGCGGGCGAATGTCGCGTGCGATTCCAGCGATCCGGCCGCCGCCGGAACGGGCCTTGGCCCAAGGTCGGGAACGCTCGCGCAGCCCGCGAGCAGGCTGAAAACAGCGGTGGAGAGAAAAATTGTCCGGGGCATGGCTTCCAACGATACTAGCTGGTATCATGCGCAGATGAACTTCGGAGGAAGCGTTGTCAATCGAAATGATACCAGATAGTACGGCGGCCCTCGACGACGCCGCGGCGATGCGCCGCAAGGCGTTTGTCGATGCCGCGCGCGAGCTGTTTTTCGCCAATGGCTATGCCGGCACGACAATGTCGTCGATCGCGAGCAAGGTCGGCGGGTCGAAGACGACGCTCTGGACCTATTTCCCGTCGAAGGAGGATCTGTTCGCGGCGGTGGTTGACGACATCGTCGCGCAATATGGCGACGCGCTCGCGATCGACCTGCCGCTCGACGAGCCGGTGCCCGACGTGTTGCGCACCTTCGGCAATCTGCTGATGACCAAGCTGACCGCGACGCCGATCCTGTCGCTCTTTCGCCTCGTCGTCGGCGAAGCCGAGCGTTTCCCGCATCTCGCCGAAACCTTCTACGAACGTGGTCCACGTCGCGGCAAGGCGCGCGCGGCCGTCTGGGTGGGCGAAAAGATGGTGCGCGGCGAGATCCGGATGGGCGACCCGATGCGCGCGGTGCAGCAATTCACCGGCCTTTGCCAGTCGGGCGTCTATCAGTTCGCGATGCTCAACCTTCCCGAAAGCCGCGACCTCGATCGCCTTCGTGAGGATGTCGACGCCGCGGTCGACACCTTCTATCGCGCATGGAAGCCCGACGACTGACCGTCTCCGCGGAAACTTGCTCCCCCCGCCCTCCTGTGCAATAGGCGCCGCCCCTCACCGGGATCCCCAGCTACAGGAGCATGTCATGGACAAGGCGGCCGCGAGCGCGCTCGGCCTCGATTTCGGCACGACGAACAGCGTCGTCGCGCTCGCCGATGGCCAGGGCGGCACCGAACTGGTCGCGTTCGGCGATGCGGGCGACGCGGTGTTCCGCTCGGCGCTCTGCTTCTGGGAAGAGGAACGCGGCTGGAACGGCATCGCGCATGAGGCGGGGCCGTGGGCGATCGACGAATATCTTCAGTCGCCGCTCGACAGCCGTTTCATCCAGTCGTTCAAGAGCGTCGCCGCGAGCCCGCTGTTCGAGCGCGCGATGATCTTTAACAAGCCGTTCCGCTTCGAGGATATGGGGCGCCTGTTCCTCCAGCGCCTCGTCACGCATGCCGGCGGCGCGCTCGACGAGCGGCCGCGCCGCATCATCGTCGGGCGCCCGGTCGAATATGCCGGCGCGCGCCCCGACGCCGAACTCGCGCGCCAGCGTTACGATGCGATGCTCGCGGCGTTCGGCACCGAAATCTATTATGTCCACGAACCACTCGGCGCCGCGCACAGCTATGCCTCGCGCCTGACCGAGTCGGCGACGATCCTCGTCGCCGACTTCGGCGGCGGCACCACCGACTTTTCGATCGTCCGCGTCGCCGAGCCCGGGAGTCCGCGGCGCTGCGTGCCGCTCGCCTCGTCGGGGATCGGCATCGCGGGCGACCGCTTCGATTACCGCATCGTCGACCGGCTGGTGCTGCCGCTGCTCGGCAAGGGCAGCCAATATCGCTCGTTCGACAAGCTGCTCGAAATCCCAGACGGCTATTTCGCCGATTTCGGCGACTGGTCGCGGCTCGCGATGATGCGCAACCGCCGCACGATCGAGGAAATCCGCCGCCTCCAGCGCGACGCCGAGCGGCCCGACCTGATCGGCCGCATGATCGCGCTGATCGAGCATGAGCAGGGCTTCCCGCTCTATGACGCTGTGGGCAGGCTCAAGCGCGCACTTTCAAGCAGCGATCACGCCGAATTTCATTTCGCCGGTGGTGGAATCGAGATCGGGGCCGACGTGCGGCGCGCCGATTTCGAGCAATGGATCGCCGACGATCTTCGCCGCATCGAGGCGGCGATGGAACAGGCGCTCGCGCGCGCGGGCGTCGCGCCCGCGGCGATCGACCGCGTCTTTCTGACCGGCGGCTCGTCGCTGATCCCCGCGATCCGCGCGATGTTCGACCGCCGTTTCGGCGAAGAGCGTATCGCGACCGGCGGCGAGTTGACCTCGATCGCGCACGGGCTCGCCCTGATCGGCGAGGAATCCGACCCGGCCGAATGGGCGGCCTGATCGGGTCGATCGAATCCGGCCGGCTCTGCCGGGCTCGAGATCGTCGTTCCCGAAGGAAAATGGCGATGGGAATCCGGATATCGGCATGCTCGCCGGCGCCCGAGCGCGTGCGAAACGCAAAAAAGCCCGCCATCCCAGAGGGAAAAGCGGGCTTTTTGATGATTGCGATTGATCCCGCCAGCGCGGGGGCACGCACAAATGCTGGCGTTCACTTGTGTTCGCTGAGATTTGTGGTGGTTGCGGGAGTAGGATTTGAACCTACGACCTTCAGGTTATGAGCCTGACGAGCTACCGGGCTGCTCCATCCCGCGCCACCAATATGCGGTTCAATGCCCCGATTTTCAACCGAGACAGGCCGCAAAAACAGCAAAAGGCCGGCATCGCTGCCGGCCTCTAACTTTGTGAATGGGTTTTCTCTTTTCGACCTTACGCCGGCTGCAATGCCTGGCGACGTCCTACTCTTCCAACGCTTAAGCGGTAGTACCATCGGCGCTGTCAGGTTTCACGGCCGAGTTCGAGATGGGATCGGGTGGGTCACTGACGCCATGGTCACCAAGCAATGAAGCCGGCGTAGGGTCAAAAAGGGTTTCAATCGATGTCCGTGCAATATTTGTCTGATCAATCATCCACTATCGCGGACAAACCGGTCAGGCTTGTCGTTGATGGCGGGACTCTTAAGTGCGAATAGAGCAATTAGTATCGGTTAGCTCCACGCGTTACCGCGCTTCTACATCCGATCTATCAACGTGGTGGTCTTCCACGGCTCTATGAAATCTTATCTTGAGGGAGGCTTCCCGCTTAGATGCTTTCAGCGGTTATCCCGTCCATACATAGCTACCCTGCTGCGCGGCTGGCGCCACGACAGGTACACCAGAGGTATGTTCAACCCGGTCCTCTCGTACTAGGGTCAACTCCTCTCAAATTTCGACGCCCACGGCAGATAGGGACCAAACTGTCTCACGACGTTCTGAACCCAGCTCACGTACCACTTTAATTGGCGAACAGCCAAACCCTTGGGACCTGCTCCAGCCCCAGGATGTGATGAGCCGACATCGAGGTGCCAAACGATTCCGTCGATATGAGCTCTTGGGAATCATCAGCCTGTTATCCCCGGCGTACCTTTTATCCGTTGAGCGATGGCCCTTCCACTCGGGACCACCGGATCACTATGACCGACTTTCGTCTCTGCTCGACTCGTCAGTCTCGCAGTCAGGCAGGCTTATGCCATTGCACTCTTGCAGACGGTTTCCAACCGTCCTGAGCCTACCATCGCGCGCCTCCGTTACTCTTTAGGAGGCGACCGCCCCAGTC
>NZ_JNFD01000035.1:37500-292346 GCF_000756375.1 Sphingopyxis sp. LC81
ATTCGGGTGCGAATCTGGCCGACGAGGGCGTTGTTGCCGGCGTTCGGACACCAATCCCGGCGATTCGACTCAGCGGATAGTCATCCGGGGCAGATCGGAGTCTCCGCCGGTCACCGACGGAGCCTCCTATATATAGAAGAAGGGAAAGGGCGGCCCGGCAGCGCGCGGCTGTTACGACGCTATATAGTCGCGCATCGCCGCGGCCTCGGCCTCGATCCGGTCAATGCGATATTTGACCAGATCGCCGATCGATATGAATCCGACGAGTCGGCCGCCGTCGACCACGGGCAGGTGGCGAATGCGCTTTTGCGTCATCTGTGAGAGCGCGCCGATCACCGCCATGCTCGGATCGCACGTCACCGGCGATTTGGTCATCACCTCGTCGAGGCTGCGGTCGAGCGTTTCGGGACCATAGGAAGAAAGAAGCCGCACGATGTCGCGTTCGGAAAAGATGCCGACGATCGAATCGCCCTCGACCACCGGCACTGCGCCGATTCGATTCTGCGCGAGCAGGTCGACCACCGTCCGCACCGTGTCGCGCGGCCCCGCCGAGATGATTGCCCCGGTCCGTCCCTGAAGAATCGCTCCGATCGTCATAGGTGCCGCTCCCGTCTCTATCTGTTGCGGGGTCAGCCTAACATGATTCGCTTGGCGAACGAAACGCCCCGGCGCCCGCGATGGCGCTTGGCCGCGGCAGCGGCTTGGTTCATGGAAGCACCATGGTCAAACGCTCTCCCCTCGACAATCGCGACACATCGAATGTCGCCTGGGCGCGCTATCGCCGCCTGATGAAGGGCATGGCGCTGGTCTCGCTGCTCGCCGTCGTCGGCGCGCTCGGCTGGCTGCGATTTACGATGGGCGAGGCGCTCACCATTCATATGATCATCGCGACCGCGGCCGGCGTCGGCCTGTCGGTCATGCTCGGCGCCGCGCTTATGGGACTCGTCTTCCTGTCGAGCGGCAGCGGCCACGACGAATCGATCGAAGACCCTTTTGAAAACGACCCGGATATGAACAATGACCGATAAGCCTGAATCCGACTGCCCGCGCGACCCGATATTGCGCGTCGTCCCCCGCCCCGCCGACATCAACGCCAACGGCCATATCTTCGGCGGCTGGGTATTGAGCCAAATGGACATCGCGGGCGGTATCGTCGCCGGACGCGAAGCGCAGGGCGCGGTCGCGACCGTCGCGATCGAGACGATGGAATTTATCGCCCCGATCCTGCTGCGCGACATCATCTCGGTCTATGCGCACCTCGAGCGGCGCGGGCGCACGTCGATGGGTATACGAATCGAAGTGATCGCGACGCGCGACGGCGGCCGGACCGAGGAGCGTGTGACCGAGGGGCTGTTCACCTTCGTCGCGCTCGACGAGAATCACCGGCCGCGGGCGCTGCCGCCGATCTGAACGGCGGCTCAGCCGCCTTTCATCTTTTGCCGGAAAGTCTGAACGAGGCTGTCGTTCGCGGGAACGCGCACGCGCCACACCCAGCTGCTGCCCCGCCGTTCCCACCCTTCGGGCGCGGGATCGAGCGCGAAGGGAATCAGAATCTCGATCTCCGCATCGAAGGGCCGGGCGTTGGTTATCTTGACCTGCCAGAGCTTGTAATCCGGATCGGAGTCATTCTTCACAACGGTCAGATACTGCACCGCCGGACTTAGGCCGAGGTCATAATCGACGCGTTCGTCCTTTGCCTTGTCGCCGATTTTTGCCTCACCGACGAGCAGGCGTCGCCCGCCGATCGTTTCAAAAACCGTTACCGCACCGGCGGGCAGCGCAAGGCCCAATCCATCGGACTCGCGGTTCTGCACACGCAATTGCATGGAGAGGGGCTGAAGCCGGTTCGCCATGAAATCATGGAGCGTCGCCGCATAAAGCTGCTCGACCGCGACCTTGTCCTTCGCGAGCAGCGCGACCTGCTTCTGCCCCTTCGCCGACACATCGACGCGAAAGGGGATGCGATAGAATTTGAGGTCGCCCAGATCCTCGGCCGGCGGCGGGGGGGGTGGAGGCGGCGCCGGGGCGGCCATCATCGGCGGTGGAGGCATCCCCCGCCGATCGCGGCGCGGCGCCGTTACGATCACCTCGGCGGCGGCACTCTCATCATAGCTCTGCTCATACTCGATGATCGGCGGCAGCTCCCACAGGGGATGCGTGCTCGTGATGTCCATCGGCCAGCATTTGAGCACCAGCGGCCCCGGGGTGCTGCGCGGCAGCGGCGGGCTGTACATCTTGTTGAGGCGGCCCGCGATCACGTTGAGCTGCGCGCCCGGAAAACTCGTCACCCCGCCGTTCGCGACAGTGATCCAGCCGGTCAGCCCCAGCGTCTTTCCGTCGGTGCCGCGATCGGCGACATAATTGGCGGCCCAGTCGAACCCTTCGGCGAGATAGAGGAGCTGCACCTTCACCGTCCGCGCCGCCTTGCTCTCGACGAGCACCGACAACGTCGGCTTGGCCGAAAGATCCCTGGGCACGCGAGGATAGAGCATCCGTTCGGGAAGGCCCGAACAGGCGAGCGCCTCGACCCCGGCCGCGGTCTGGACGATCACCCCGCCGTTCGGCCCCGACTGGATCACCGCGTCCTGTTCGACGACCTTTCCGGTGGCGAGGCTGGTGCGCCGCAAGGTGACGCTACGCTTGAGATAGGCATCGACGAGCCCCGCGGGCGACAGCAGCCGCGCATCGCGATTCTTTTCAACGACGCCATCAGGCAAGCCGCTGAGCACCGCGGTTTCGGGCAGCAACCCCTCGGCCACGCCTTCGAATCGCAGCACCGACATCCCGGCGGGCAGCGTGACGGTGCGCGTCTCGGTGATGAAGGCGAAACCCTGCGGCCAGTTGGGGTCGATCGGCCCGCCGCCGCGCGACGGCGCGCGATAGACGGTGACCGCGGCATCGTCGATTTTGGTCGACACGGCGATCGGAGCCGAAGCCTGTGCAAACAAAGGCGCCGGCGCCAGCAGCGCCGCGACCCACAGCAGCAGCGGCCAGGCCCGCATCGCTTGGACCTCAGTAACGCGAATCGAATGTGACGGTCAGGTCGACCTTGCCGTTCGCGGGCACAGGCACCTGCCATTCGACGCGGTCGGCCGAAATGCGTTCGCCCTTCAGGCTTTCGTCGCTGATCCGGACGTCGCCATAGAGCCCGTCCTGTGCAAGCAGCACCGTCACCGGCGAAGGCCGCGCGTTGCTGACGATGTACTTCATCTTGGTCACCCAGCGCGAATCGCCCTTGCGCGTGCGCGACACGACGGTGGGCTGGACCTTCACGTCGAAGGCATCGCCGGTGCGCAGCGACATGGCCGAGCCCATCGGGGTATGACCGATGGCATTTTCGCCGATGAACTGCGGATCGCCGCGCGCGTCGCGCATATAGACGCGAATCGTGCCCGCGGGCAGCTGGTCGCCGAGCCCGCCCTGCCGTGAGGTCGAGAAGCGCAGCACGCTTGCGGTGCTGACCGGCTCGTTGTTGCTGCCGAGCCAGCGATTGACATATTCATAGGTCGAGCGCGCGGGCGCGCCCTTCACGTCGAGGAAACTCACCTGCTTCTGCTGCGCGTTGGCGATCGTCGTCCGCTGCGCGAGCGGATAGAGATAATAGTCGCCGAGCCGTTCGCGGTCGTTCGATTCGGTGCCCGCCGAATCCATCGCGCCGCTCATCTGGCGGAAACCGCCGCCCCCGCCCGGACTGCCCGCGACAAGCAAGGTGCGTGCATTGCTGAAGGTTGTGCCGGTGCTGTTGGTCAGCGTCACCCAGCCCTGAATATCCATCGCGCCCTTCGCGGCGTCGAACAGCGCGACATAGTCGGCGGTCCAGCCAAGGTTCGGGGTGAGATAGGACAGCCGCGCCGGGACGGTTCCCGCATTGGCGGCATCGACCGTCACCGACAGCGTCGGGCGCGCGCGCAAATTGGGCGGCAGCCGGTCGAACACCGCGCGCACCGGCAGGCCGTCGTCGCGCAGCACCTCGATCCGCTCGCCAATCTGGAGCACGATGCCGCCGTTCGCCGCGAGCACCTTTGCGCGCTCGGTCCGTTCGGCACCCGTCGCGGGGTTGGTGCGCACGAGGGTGATCGACTGGCCGACCGCCTTGTCCATCAACTTGTCGGGGGTGAGCAGGTCGAAATCGAAATTCTGTTCGACGATCCCGATGCCGGGGCCCGAGAGCGTCACCGTTTCGGGGCGGATGCGCGCCGACACGTCGGGGAATTCGATGCGGTTGCGCCCGGCGGTGACGCTGAGCTGGCGATCGTCCTGCACAAGCGACTGGCCATTATTATAGATGGTGACCGCGACATCGCCCTGCGCATTGCCGGTCGCGGCGTCCTGCGCGAGGAGAGGAGACGACGTCCCGCCGACGAGCAGCGGCAAACAGGCCAAGCCCAACACGCGCATAAAAAACCTCCCCGCAGGATATCCCGCGGGGAGGCTATGTCATGCGAATCGGAAAAACCAGCGTGAAATCGCTGGCTTATTCGGCCGCTTCAACGTCGGTGTTGCGCGTCGCCAGCGTGCGGCGCGTGCGGCGCGGCTTGGCGGCGGGCGCTTCGTCCGCGGCATCGCTTTCGGCGCTGCGTTCGGGACGGCCGATCGCGGGCGGCAGAACGGCGGTGTCGATTCCGGCATTGCCCCCAAGGTCGCTATTGTCGGCGCTGTCTTCCTGACGCGGGCGGCGGGCCGGGCGGCGCGCGGGACGCGGAGCGGGTTCCTGCTCGGCGGCTTCTTCGCGCACGGCGGGAGCCTCGCTACGATCGTTCCGGTCGTCGCGGGCCTCGTCCTCGTCGCGGTTGCGAGCGGGACGGCTGCGCGCCGGCTGGCGGTTGCCGCGATTGTCATCGTCGCGGTTGCCGCGCGGTTCGCGATTGCCGCGATTGTCGTCGTCGCGGTCGCCGCGCGGTTCGCGGTTGCCGCGATTGTCGCGCTGGCCGCGGTCATTGCGGTCGCCCCGATCGTTACCACGATCGTTCCGCTCGCCGCGGTCGTCGCCATTGTCGCCGTCGTCGCGGCCGGTGTCGGCTTCGAAATCGCTGTCGGTATCGTCGTGGCCGTCGAAATCCTCGACGCCGCGAATCTCGCGGCTGCGGTCGTGGCTGCGTTCCTGTCCGTTCGCCGCGGCCTTTTCTTCCTGCCGGGCGCGGAAATCGCTCACGACGCGGAAATAATGGTCGGCGAACTGCAGATAATATTCGGTCTGGACCCGGTCGCCAGCAAGCTGCGCGTCGCGCGCGAGGTTGCGGTACTTCTCGATCATCTGGGCGCCATTGCCGCGTGCGCGGCTGTCGATGCGGTTGGCCTGGTCGACACCGCCGCGCCCACCCGACTGCGGCCGATTATTGTTGTTGCTGTTGTTGTTACGGCCGCGACGGCGACCGTTCTGTCGGTTGTTCATGTTCAACTGAGACATCCTGTCGATAAGCTAATAAGCTACGCCAACCCCTTTTGGCCGACCGCGCCACCCGCGCGTCGTGCCCGCGCTCCTTGCGCGGTTCTTGCCCTTTACCGCTTGCACCGGACCCCACGGTCCCGCACCAGCATCGTAAGTGGGAAGCAGACCAGCCGGACCAGTATCGATGCTGTTCGCATCGCCAAAGGGACCCCGATCAGGTCTGTGAGCCCGCCCCTACCGCGCTTTTTAGCGGAAACCAAGCAAATTCTTGTAGGGCCGTCAGGCGCGGGTCAGCAAAAGCGCCCTGTCGCGGCCGCCCAGATCCTGTCTGCAGGCGACCATGAATCCCGCGGTTTCGGCGAGCTCACGAACCGAGATATGTTGCGTGTGCCCGATTTCAAGGGCCGCGAGCCCCCCGGGCGCCAAAAGGCGCGGCAAATCGGGAATGATCCGCCGATAGTCGTCGAGCCCGTCGGCCCCGGCGAAAAGCGCGCCCGCGGGCTCGTGACCGGCGACATCGGGCATCAGGGCTTCGGAATCGGCAATATAGGGCGGGTTGCAGAGGATGAGGTCGAACTGGCCATCGATTCCCGCGCCCCAATCGCCGACCCGGAATTCGCTGCGATCCGCCAAACCCAGCGCATCGGCATTGGCGCGCGCATAAGTCAGCGCCACCTCGCTCGCGTCGATCCCCAGCCCCGTCGCGCGCGGCCATTCGGCCAGCGCCGCATGGAGCAGGGTTCCGGGTCCGGTGCCCAGATCGAGCACATGGCGCGGCGCGCCATCTCCGAAATGCCGGGCCGCCGCTTCGATCAACGTCTCGCTATCCGGCCGCGGAATCAGCACGCCAGCGCCAACCGCCAGCCGAATCGTCCAGAAATCGCGGTAGCCGACGATATAGGCGACCGGCTCGTGCCGCAGCCGCCGTTCGATTAGCGCCGCGAAACCCTCGGGCACGGCAAAACGCGCCGGATCGAGCAGCAGCACCTGCCGCTCGGTCCCGAGCGCATGCGCCATCAACAGTTCGGCATCGAGGCGCGGGGTGTCGGACACCGCCGCCAGCCGCTGCGCCGCGTCGCGCAGCGCGGACGCAACGTCAGTCACCCAATCCCGCCAGCCGCTGCGCCTGATCCTCGGCGATCAGCGCGTCGATCAGCTCGTCCATCGCGCCTTCGATGATCTCGGGCAGGCGGTGGAGCGTCAGGTTGATGCGGTGGTCGGTCACGCGCCCCTGCGGGAAATTATAGGTGCGGATGCGTTCGGAGCGGTCGCCCGACCCGACCATCGACTTGCGCGCCGACGCCTCGGCGCTGTGGATCTTCTCGCGCTCGAGGTCATAGAGCCGCGCGCGCAGCACCTGCATCGCTTTCGCGCGGTTCTTGTGCTGGCTGCGCTGGTCCTGCTGGATCACGACAAGGCCCGACGGGATATGCGTGATGCGGATCGCCGAATCGGTCGTATTGACGTGCTGCCCGCCCGCTCCGCTCGCGCGGTAAATATCGATCTTAAGGTCGCTGTCGTTGATCGCGACGTCGACTTCCTCGGCCTCGGGCAGCACCGCGACCGTCGCGGCGCTGGTATGGATGCGGCCCTGACTTTCGGTCGCGGGCACGCGCTGGACGCGATGGACGCCGCTCTCGAACTTCAATTTGGCGAACACGCCCTGCCCCGTCACCGACGCGACGACTTCCTTGTACCCGCCCATTTCGGCCTCGTTCGCCGAAATGACTTCGACCTTCCAGCCCTGCCCGTCGGCGTAGCGGCTGTACATGCGCAGCAGGTCGCCCGCGAACAGCGCCGCCTCGTCGCCGCCGGTCCCGGCGCGGATTTCGAGCATCGCCGCGCGCTCGTCGGCGACGTCCTTGGGGAGCAACCTGATCGCAAGATCATGCTCGGCAGCGGGCAAAGCTTCCTCGACCGCCGCAAGCTCCTCAGCCGCCATCGCCTTCATTTCGGGATCGGCGAGCATTTCGTTCAGCGAGACGATTTCGCCGCGCAGCCGCACGACTTCGCGCGCCGCGGTCGCGACGGGCTCGAGCTCGGAAAACTCCTTCGACGCGGCGACAAAATCGGCGGGCGCCATATCGCCCGTCGCCATACGCGCTTGCAACGCGGCGTGGCGTTCAATGATGGCGTCGATCTGTCTTTCGGAAACATTGGTCATGACTTAGATGTCCGACCAATCGATTCCATCAAGAGCCTTCTCCGCCCGGAATTCATCGTGGGTGTCGCGGAGGCGTTTATTTATCCGGATACCCTCGTTCGATAGATGCACGATCTCATGCGGCCCCATTTTGGCAGCCTTATCGTATCGCTTCTTTGGCGAGCCAGTGACCACCAGCTCCGTCGAAAGGCCATTCGCACGAAGAACGGCCGCTGCTTTAACGGCCCTCATCAAATAGGCGTCGTCTTCAATCACCACAGCCACTTGGAGCTCTGAAAGCTTCGGCTCTTCCAGCAACATCGCCAGCCGCTCGATCCCCGCCGCCCAGCCGACCGCCGGGGTCGGCGGTCCGCCAAGATTCTCGATGAGCCCATCATAGCGTCCGCCGCCGAGCACCGTGCCCTGCGCACCCAGCCGGTCGGTGACGAATTCGAACGCGGTGTGGCGATAATAGTCGAGCCCGCGCACGAGCCGCGCATTGCGCTCCCATGCGACGCCCGCGGCATCGAGGCCCGACGTCACAGCGCCGAAGAAGTCCTGCGCTTCGCTCGTCAGATACGCGTCGATATCGGGCGCGCTGTCGGCGATCGGGCGGTCCTTCGGGTCCTTACTATCGAGAATGCGCAGCGGGTTCTTGTCGAGCCGCGCGAGGCTGTCTTCGCTCAAATCACCGCGATGCGCTTCGAAATGATCGACCAGCGCCCCGCGCCACGCGTCGCGGCTTGCCGCATCACCGAGCGTATTGAGCGTCAGCGTGACGCCCTCGCTGATGCCCAGCTCTTTCAACAGCTGGTCGGCGAACACCAGCAATTCGGCGTCGACGAGCGGGCTGTCGCTGCCGAGCACTTCGGCGTCGAGCTGGTGGAACTGGCGATAGCGCCCCTTTTGCGGGCGTTCGTAGCGGAATAGCGGGCCGTGCATCGCGACCTTCAGCGGCGCGAACTGCTGCCAGCCATTGGTGATATAGGCGCGCGCAACCCCCGCGGTGAATTCGGGGCGCAAGGTGATCGATTCGCCGCCGCGGTCGTCGAACGAATACATTTCCTTCGACACGACGTCGGTGGTCTCACCTAATGACCTCGCGAACACCGCGGTCGGCTCGATCACCGGCACTTCGATGCGCTTGAAGCCATAGAGGCGGCGCACGCGTTCGAACGTGTCGACGACGTGCGCGAAACGGTCGGCGAAATCGCCAAGCATGTCCTGGGTGCCGCGTACCGCCTGCGGCGTCGGGATTTTCGCGCTTTTGTCCTTGCTCATGGCCGGCGCATCTAATGGTTTTTCGTCGAAAGGCAAAGTGCGCTTGCAGAGCCGCCGCTGGACCTCGCCCACGTTTCGCGGCAGAGGTGCTGCCCATGAAAAAAGCACTGTTCGTCGCAGCGGCGGCCATCGCCGCACCCATCGCCTTTTCGCCCGCCACCGCCCAGGACGGCAACAGCCGGCCCCAGCCGGTCGTCCAGCCACTGACGATCCCGCTGCCCGCCGACAAGCCCTATCCGGGCCTAATGCAGCTCAAGGTCGACGCGACCGACTTTGCGCGCGGCATCTTCCATGTGCGACAGACGATCCCCGTCGCGAAGGCGGGCAAGCTCACCCTGCTCTATCCCGAATGGCTGCCCGGCAAGCACGCCCCGCGCGGCGCGATCGCCGAAATGGCGGGATTCAAGGCGAGCGCTGGCGGCAAGCCGCTGATCTGGACGCGCCAGCCGACCGACGTCTACGCCTTCGACGTCGATGTGCCCGCGGGCACGAAGAGCATCGACGTCACCTTCGACTTCCTGTCGCCGACGCGCACGAGCGAAGGCCGCGTCGTCGTGACCCCGGCGATGATGAACCTGCAATGGGAACAGGTCAGCCTCTATCCTGCGGGCTATTTCACCCGCGCGATCCCGGTGCAGCTCGAAGTGACGCTGCCCGATGGCTGGACCGGCGCGTCGGCGCTCGACGGGCTCAAGGTTTCGGGCAACCGCTACAGCTTTGCCCCGACCAATTATGAGGTGCTCGTCGACAGCCCGATGTTCGCGGGGAAATTTTTCCGCAAATGGGACCTCGGCAACAAGGTGACGCTCAACGTCGTCGCCGACGAGCCCAAATATCTCGAGGCGAGCCCTGATCATATCGCGCGCCACGCCGCGCTGGTGTCCGAAGCGATCGCATTGTTCGGGGTGCGGCATTTCGACCGCTACGAATTCCTGCTCGCGCTCACCGAGGAACTCGGCGGCATCGGGCTCGAACATCATCGCAGCAGCGAGAACAGCCGCGCGACCGACTATTTCACCAAATGGAACGACAATGACAGCGAGCGCGGGCTGCTGCCGCACGAGCTGACGCACAGCTGGAACGGCAAATACCGCCGCCCCGACAAGATGTGGACCCCCGACTATCGCACCCCGATGCAGGACAATCTGCTGTGGGTCTACGAAGGCCAGACGAGCTTCTGGGACCTCGTCCTCGCCGGCCGGTCGGGGATGCAGTCGAAGGAGATGGTCCTCGCCGAATGGGCGACGAACGCCGGCAATTACAGCGTCCAGCCGGGGCGCCAGTGGCGTTCGGTCGAGGACACGACGCTCGACCCGATCATCGCGGCGCGCAAACCCAAGCCCTTTGCGAGCTGGTCGCGCAGCGAGGATTATTACAACGAAGGATCGCTGATGTGGCTCGACGCCGACATGCTGATCCGCCAGGCGACGAACAATGGCAAAAGCCTCGACGATTTCGCACGCGCCTTTTTCGGCGGGCGCGAGGGCGACTGGGGGCAGGACACCTATGATTTCGACGATGTCGCCCAGGCGCTGAACGCGGTCCATCCTTATGACTGGGCGAGCTTCCTGCGCGAACGCATGCAGGCGAGCGGGCGGCCGGCACCCACCGGCGGGATCGAGCGCGCGGGATACCGCCTCGTCTGGCGCGACGCGCCCAATATCTATGACCGCGACCGCATGGCGCAGGCGAAAAATGCCGACCTCACCCATTCGTTGGGGCTGACGATCGACAAGGACGGCGTCGCGACCGGCATCTTGTGGGACGGCCCGGCGTTCAAGGCCGACATCGTGGGCGGCACGAAGATCGTCGCGGTCGACGGGCTGAGCTATAGCCGCGAGCGGATCGAGGCCGCGATTCGCGTCGCAACCGACGCCAAGACCCCGGTGCGGCTGCTCGTCGAACGCGGCGGGCGCTATCGCAACATCGAGATCGGCTATCACGCCGGGCTGCGCTGGCCGCATCTCGAGAAAACCGGGAGTGGCCCCGACTGGTTCGACCGGCTGCTGGCGGCGAAGCGCCAACTCTGAAATCCTCCCTGCCGCGCAGCGGTGGGGAGGGGGACCGTTCGCGAAGCGAATGGTGGAGGGGGGGCGCCATACCCCCTCCGTCAGCGCTTCGCGCTGCCACCTCTCCATGCCTGCGGCACAGGGAGGATCTTGCACGCCCTTCGCCCCTCGACTTTTGGCTCTTTCCGGCGCTAAAGGCGCGCGCGATTCAAAAACACAAAAGGATCTCCCATGCGCATCGACCTGATTCCCGCCGGCGACAGCCCGCCCGACAGCCTCAACGTCCTGATCGAAGTTCCGATCGGCGGCGAGCCGGTGAAATATGAATTCGACAAGGCGAGCGGCGCGCTGTTCGTCGACCGCTTCCTGCACACCCCGATGCGCTATCCCGCCAATTATGGCTTCGTGCCGCACACGCTGGGCGAGGACGGAGATCCGCTCGATGCGCTCGTCGTCGCGCGTTCGCCGATCGTCGCGGGCGCGGTGGTCAAGTGCCGCCCGATCGGCGTGCTGATGATGGAAGACGATGCCGGCGGCGATGAGAAACTGCTCTGCGTGCCCGTCAACAAGACCTTTCCTTATTATGCCGATGTCGCGAGCTACACCGACATGCCGCCGATCGTGCTCCAGCAGATCGAGCATTTCTTCACCCACTATAAGGATCTCGAACCCGGCAAATGGGCGAAGCTCAACGGCTGGGGCGATGTGAACGAGGCGAAGCGCATCATCGTCGAGTGCATCGAGCGCGCGAAGAAGATCGGTTTCTAATTCTTGTCCGTGGGCGCCGGGTCCATATCCGGCGCCCCGACAATGTGCACGTCCTGCCGCGGATAGGGGATGCGAATTCCCACTTCCTTGAACCGATCCCAGATCCCCAGGAACACCTCGCCCTGGATATTGCCGAGTCCCGCCTCGGGGTCCGAAATCCAGTAGCGCAGCTCGTGCTCGACCGCGCGTTCCCCAAATGCCGTGATCCACACCGCCGGTTCGGGCTCGTTCAAAATGCGCGGGTTCGTCATGGCGGTTTCGACGATCAGCCGCTGCGCGCGCCTGAGGTCGCAGTCATAGGGAACCGGCACGCGCATCCGCACGCGCACCTCGGGGCTCGCATAGCTCCAATTTTCGACCGGCTGCGTCATCAGCAGTTCGTTCGGGATCAGATGTTTCTTGCCGTCGCGGGTGACGACATTGACCGCGCGCACGCCGATCTTCGCAACGCGGCCGACATTGGGCACCCCGCCGGGCAGCGCCGATCCGCCCATCGAGCTCCCGTCGCCGACGACGATGATGTCGCCCGGCTTGATCGACCGGTCCATCAGCAGGATGATCCCCGCGATCAGATTGCCGACGGTCTTCTGCAGCCCGAAACCGATCGCGAGGCCCGCCGCGCCCGAAAAGACCGCGAGCGCGGTGAGGTCGATGCCGAGCAGGTCGATGCCGAAAAGCAGCGCAAAGACGAACAGCGCGATCGCGATCAGCTTTTCGGCGAGCAGCCGCTGCGTCGCATCGATCTGGGTATTGCGGCGGAGCAGCCATTTGATCGAGCGCAAGATGATTCGGACCGCCAGATACAGCAGCACCGCGACGACGATCGTCGAGAACAGCCCATAGAGCGACAGCCGGTACGAGCCGACATCGATGCCGATCGCCTTCAGCGCCTCGATCGTGCGGAGAACGCCCTCGGGCAGCCCGTCCATCAGCTTATCCGGCCATCGCGGCAAAGCCGCGTTCGAGATCGGCGATCAGGTCGGCCGGATCCTCGAGCCCGATCGACAGGCGGACGAGCGGATCGGAATCGGTCCATGTCGTCGCGGTGCGGATAGTCTCGGGGTTGCTCGGCACGACCAGGCTTTCATAGCCGCCCCAGCTGAAGCCGATGCCGAAATGGACGAGCGAATCGATGAAACGCGTCCGCGCGGCCTCGTCGACGCCCTTCAGCGTGAAGCCGAACAGCCCGCTCGTGCCGGCGAAATCGCGCGCCCAGATCGCATGGCCGGGATCGCCGGGCCGCGCGGGATGGAGCACGCGGCCGACCTCGCTCCGCGCCGCGAGCCAGTTCGCGACCGCCAGCCCATTCGCACCGTGGCGCTGCATCCGCACGTCGAGCGTGCGCAGCCCGCGCAGCATCAGCGCGCAATCGTCGGGCGAAACCGCCTGCCCAAGCTGATACGCCGCCTGCCGCAGCCGCGGCCACACCGCCTTCGTCGCGGTCAGCGAGCCCATCATCGCGTCGCTGTGCCCGCCGACATATTTGGTGAGGCTCATCATCGTCACGTCGACGCCGTGCGCCAGCGCCGGAAACAGCAAGGGCGTCGCCCAGGTATTGTCGAGCATCGTCAGCACGCCGCGCGCGCGCGCAACGCGGGTGATTGCGGGAATATCCTGCACCTCGAAGGTCAGGCTGCCCGGCGATTCGAGGAAGATCAGTTTCGTCTCGGGCCGAATCAGCTCGGCGATTCCCGCGCCGACGAGCGGGTCATAATAGGTCGTCTCGATACCGAGGCGCGCGAGCATGCCGTTGCACAAGGCGCGCGTCGGCTCATACGCGCTGTCGACCATCAGCAGGTGATCGCCCGGCGACAAGAGCGCGAGCAGCCCCGCCGAATTGGCCGCGACCCCCGACGGATAGAGCAGGGTGCCCTCGCCCCCCGGCTCCATCCCGGTCAACGCATCGGCGAGCGCCCACACCGTCGGCGTCCCGCGCCGGCCGTAATAGAGCTTGTCGTGCGTCGCGTGGCCGCGCGCCTTCAGGTCGGCGATATTGTCGTAGAGGATCGTCGAGGCGCGCCACACCGGCGGATTGACGACGCCGCCGCCCAGCCGCGGATCGCCGGTCCATTCGGGGCGCCGCCCGCCCTGCACGAGTTTCGTCGCAGGGCGGAGGCTGTCATCGTCGTTTTTGCTCATCCCCGCCTTGTTAGCGGAGCACCGGCCAAAATCCACCCTTCGACACGAAGGATATCGGGGCCGGGTCGGTCAGGCCGCGCCGGTCGCCTTGGGCGTCGCGGGGTCGGCGCCCCATTCGACCCAGCTGCCGTCGTAAACCGCTACGTCATCCTTGCCGAGCAGGTGCGCGCCGAAGGCGACGACGGTCGCGGTCATGCCGCTGCCGCAGGTGGTGATGACCGGCTTGTCGAGATCGACCCCGGCGGCGTCGAACGCGGCCTTCAGATCGTCGCCGCGCTTCCACGTGCCGTCGGCGTTGAACAGCTCGCCGTGCGGCAGGCTGCGCGAATTCGGAATATGGCCGGGCGCGACGCCCGGACGCGGGTCGCGCTCCTCACCGGTGAAGCGCGCCGCGGGACGCGCATCGACGACCTGTTCGGCGCCGCTGTCGAGGTTCGCCAGCATCTGGTCCTTGGTGCGCACCGCCTTCGCATCGCGCCACACGGTGAAGTGGCGGTGGCGCAGCGTCTGCTTGCCCATCTCGAGCCCGCGGCCTTCGGCCTTCCACTTGGCGAGGCCGCCGTCGAGCAGCGCGACGTCATGCGCGCCGAACAGCTTGAGCAGCCACCAGCCGCGCGCCGCGCTCTTGAGCGGGCTGTCGTCGTAAAGCACGATGCGGCTGCCATCACCAAGGCCGAGCGACTGCATGCGGCTCGCAAATTTCTCGGCCTGCGGCGCCATATTATCGACGTCGCTCGACGGATCGGTCAGTTCGGCGAGGTCCATGAACACCGCGCCGGGGATGTGGCCCGCCTCATATTCGGCGCGCGCGTCGCGTCCCTCGTCGGCAAGGAATTTCGTCGCATCGACGACCCGCAAGTCCGATGCCCCCAGTTCGCGTTCCAGCCAGTCGGTTGAGACCAAGGCGTCCATGTCATGCTCCTGTTGCGACCGGCCGGGAACTTGTTTTTCCTGTCCCTCGCCGGCCATCCTGCTGTGGCTCTGTTCTTTTCTGGGGGAATAGCAGCCTATGCCCCCACCCGCGCTTTTTCAAGCGCAGTCGATCCTGCCCCAGCCGATGCTGCACCGCAACAAAAAAGCAGTGCCGTTTTGAGCCAGACTATTGGGCGCGCTTAATGGCGGTCGCGCGCGCGCCGGGACGATCGACGGCGTAAGCGGCGCGGTCGAGCGGCAGCGGCGCGAGCTTTTCGCTCCCGCTCGCACCCTGTTCGCGGCCGATGACAAAGCTGCCGGCATTCTGGCCGAAGGCGTCGCCCTCGCCATCCCAATGATAGGTCACGTCGAACGCGATGACGGGGACGAGCATCGGCTTGCCACCGATCATCAGCGGCTCGATCGCGGCGCGCGGCAGCATGACCTCGGTCGACAATTCCTCGCCCGCGCCCGGCGCGAGCATCATATCGTCGCGCAGCACGCTGCCGCCCGCGCCGTCGAAGAAGCGGGCCAGCACTGGTTCGGTCATCGCCGATCCCTGGTTGAGCGCGATGCGGACCATCAGGCCGGTCGCCGCGGTCGCCCCTTGATTCACAAGGTGAAGCGCAAAGCCGACCGCCACATGATCGGCGGCGAAGCGGATGCTGCGGATGTCGAGCGCCATGCTGATGATCGCACGCTTTTCGGCCGCGGGACGCGTGACAAGCGGCGAAGGCGCGGGCCGCTCGGGCGGCGCAAGCGGCGCGCGCGCAGGCTGGGGTGCGGCCGGGCGCGGCGCCACCGGCTGCATTGGCTTCGGCGCGGCGGGCTTTGGCGAAACGGGCGACGCGGCACGCTGAACCGGCGGGGTCGGCGCCGGGCGCGGCGTCTCGGGCGTTTCGTCGATGGCCGGGCCGGCCGGCGCGGCGCGGCGGCGCCAGTACCAGAAACCGGCGCCCGCCGCTGCCAATAAGGCAAGCACCCACGCCCAGACCGGCGTGCCCGACGGCGCATTCGCGGGAGCCGCCGCGACCGGCGTTTCGTCGGCGGTGACGGGCGCGGCGTCCGTCGCCGTGGCAGCGGGCGGCGCGGCGGTCTCAAGCGGCGGTAATGTCGGATTGTCGGTCGCGGCGGGCGGCGCCGGGCTTGCGGTTTCCGGCGCGGTCGTGCGCGGAGCCGCGATCGCGGGGGTATCGCGCCGCGTCGGCGCCGGCGCGGGTGTCGGGGTGGCCGTCGCGGGCTGGGTCGGGGCTACGCGCGGCGGCGCCATCGGCTGCGTCGGTGTCGGCGCGGGGGTCGGCGTCGGCTGGCCGCGGCGCTCGCCCGGCGCCACCGGCGGCAGGCCATTGTCCGACGGGCCCTGCACGCCCGGCGTCCGCCCGTCGTCGGCGGGCGGCGGCAGGCGGAAGTCGATCGGGCGGGGCGAGGTTGTGGTGTCTTGCGCGCGCGCGGGCACCGCCGCGCTCAGCATCGCCGCCACCAGCGCGAGCGTCGCCACCTGTTCTCGCCCGAAGTTACGCACCGTCATCTTGTCCGCGATCCCACACTACCCATATCTCGCACACGCCGCTGAATTGGCGCTGAACCCTGCCGCCAGCCGTCGCCCTTGGACAATTGGTCCCGGATGACATCGGCCGCGCTGCGCACTAGAGCCTTTCCATGACCGATTCCACCCCTACCCCGCTCGCGCCGAAACATCTCGGCCAGTCCAGCGAACTTCCTGCCTCGCCCGAGGCCGCGGTTCTCGACTATGTCCCCAATCCGCGCGCCGGCGAGCTCTATCTCGTCCGTTTCGCCGCACCCGAGTTCACCTCGCTCTGCCCGGTGACCGGCCAGCCCGATTTCGCGCATCTCGTGATCGATTATGCGCCCGGCGAAACGATCGTCGAATCGAAGAGCCTGAAGCTGTTCCTCGGCAGTTTCCGCAACCATGCGGGGTTCCACGAGGATTGCACCGTCGGCATCGGGCGCCGCCTGTTCGACGAAATGCAGCCCCGCTGGCTGCGCATCGGCGGTTACTGGTATCCGCGCGGCGGCATCCCGATCGACGTCTTCTGGCAATCGAGCGCGCCGCCCGCCGACCTGTGGCTCCCCGACCAGGGCGTCGCGCCCTATCGCGGGCGCGGGTGAAAGATTCATCTTTCCGTCACAAAATATTGACATTAGTGTCAGCGATATGACCGCCGCTTCCCTTCCGCACGACCATGCGATCGCCGTTGGTGCCGACCAGATCGATTTCATGGGACATGTGAACAACGCCCACTATTTGAGCTGGGTGCAGGAAGCGGTGCTCTCGCACTGGCGACACATCGCACCGCCCGACGCGGTCGCGGCGCATCTGTGGGTCGCGCTGAAGCACGAGATCACCTATCGCCGCCCCGCCTTCCTCGACGATCAGGTCATCGCGACCGTCATCCTCGAAAAGGTGCAGGGCGCGCGCGCCTTTTACGAAACGATCATCAAGCGCGGCGAGGATGTGCTGGCCGAGGTCAAATCCTCATGGTGCTGCATCGACGCCGAAACGCTGCGTCCCGCGCGGCTCGCGAGCGACGTCATCGCGCGCTTTTTCCCGAGCGAGAAGGTCTAGGCTTCGGGCGTGAAAAGGCCCCCTCCTTGCGGGGAGAGGGCCATTCCCTGCCGCGAATTTACGGGCTTACCGGCTCGTCGTCATCGTTGCCATCGACCACCAGCCAGATACCGCCGGCAATGATCGCAAGCCCGAGCAGGATCGCAATCCAGCTCGCGCCTTCGAGTTCGTTCTGACCCTCGGTAACGGACCCCGCACGGGCAGCGTCCAGCGCGGGCGCAGCCGACGCGGCCACCGGCGCAAAGACCATCGACGTCGCCGCGAACGAGATCGCGGCCTTCTTTAAGAGATTCATCGCAAACTCCTTTTTTGACCGGGCTTGAAACGCCGGCCAACGGGCAATGGTTCCGCGGTACCGCGCCAGATGGAGCTAGGCGGCCGCGAACCGGATCGGCAGACGCTTCAATCCGCCGACGAAAACCGATTCGACGCGTGCGGGCTCGCCCGCCAGTTCGAGGCTTTTCAGCCGCGGCAAAAGCTCTTCCATCAATATGCGCATCTCCATGCGCGCGAGATGTTGGCCAAGGCAGACATGCGCACCGAAACCAAAGGCGATCTGCTGATTCTTCTCGCGGTCGGGGTCGAAGGCGAAGGGACTGCCGAACACCGCCTCGTCGCGGTTGCCCGAGACATAATTGAGCATCAGCCAGTCGCCCTCGCGAATCGTCTGCCCGCCGATTTCGACATCTTCCCTGGCGCTGCGCATGAAATGCTGGACCGGCGTGGTCCAGCGGATCGCTTCCTCGATCAGTCCCGCCTTGTCGCTGTCGGCGGCGCGAAAACGCTCGAAGAGCGCCGGGTTCTTCGCGAGCTCCATCATCGCGCCAGCGGTCGACGCGCTGGTCGTGTCGTGCCCCGCGGTCGCGACGATCATATAATAGCCGGCGAGTTCGCGGTCGGGGATCTGCTCGCCATTGATCGTCGCATTGGCGATCACCGTCGCGATATCCTCGCGCGGGTTGGCGCGGCGTTCGGCGGTGAGCGCGCCGAAATAATTTTCGAAATCGGCGATAACGTAATTGAGCATCGCGATCGCCTGTTCGGCGCTGGTGATCGCCTCGCGGCTGCGGTTCAGCTCGGGGTCGGTCGGGCCGAACAATTGCTGCGTCAGCATCAGCATGCGCGGCTCGTCCTCGGGCGGGACACCCAAAATGTCCATGATGACGCGCAGCGGATAATGCGCCGCGACGTCGCGCGCGAAATCGCATTCTCCGCCCGCTTCGAGCATATGATCGACGGTTTCGCGCGCCAGTTGGCGGATGCGATCCTCGACGATCTTCAAATTCTTCGGCATGAACCAGCTCTGCGTCAGCAGCCGATATTTCATATGGTCGGGGGCATCCATCTGGACGAGTGAGCGAATGAGATGCCCGTCATTGTTCGGCGTCGCCGCGCGCGCCAGCGCCTCACCGTCGCGGTTGGTGAGCACCGTCGGACGGATGCCGTTCGCGAAACGCTGCGGGTCGCGGCTGATCGCCATGATGTCGGCATGGCGCGTCACCAGCCAGAAAGGGTCGTGGTCGCGATTCTCGGCGACGCCGAGCGGCATGTTCGCGCGCGCCCAGGCGAGCTGTTCGTGCAGCGGATCCCAATTGCCGTATGCGACGGGGTCGACAACGGCGGCGGCTACCTCTCCAGGCAATATAGGTTTTGTCATGAAACCAAAGCTGCCTGATCGCGTGCCGTCTGTCGAGCCTCGACGACCGCCTGCCGAAAGGGGGCGTTGCGGGGGCTGGCGCATGCGCCTAGCCCGGACCGCAAATCAAACCGGGGATCGCAATCATGAAATATTCGACTCGCCATTTGCTTGTTGCCGCCGTGTCGTCGCTCAGCCTTGCCGCCTGCGCCGCGCAGCCGGGGATTGAATCCCCTTCACCCATCGCCGCGGCGCCCGCGCTCACCGGCGCGCCGCTCGACACGAGCGTGCCGAGCCAGCTGCCGCGGATCGCGCGCGCGGTCCATTACGACATCAGCGTCACGCCCGACGCCAAGGCGCTGCGCTTTACCGGCGAGGCGGGAATCGACCTCGAACTTTACGAACCCTCGGCGACGCTGACGCTGAACGCACTCGACCTCAGCTTCGCGAGCGCGAGCCTGACCGACGCCGACGGCAAGGCGATTCCGCTGACCGTCGCGATCGACGCCGCCACGCAAACGGCGAGCTTCACCGCCCCCGCGCCGCTCGTGCCAGGCAAGTATCGCCTGGCAACGCGCTACACCGGGGTGATCAACACGCAGGCGAACGGACTTTTCGCGCTCGACTATCCCGACAAGGTCACCGGTAATGAGGTGCGCGGGCTGTTCACCCAGTTCGAGGCGCCGGACGCGCGGCGCTTCGTCCCGAGCTTCGACGAGCCGAGCTACAAGGCGACCTTCACCCTCGCGGCGACCGTTCCCGCGGGCGATCTCGCGGTGAGCAACATGCCCGTGGCGAGCGAAACCCCCGTCGAGGGCGGCAAAAAGAAGGTCACTTTCCAGATCTCGCCCAAAATGTCGTCCTATCTCCTCTTCTTCGCGACCGGCGATTTCGAGCGGCTCGCGGCAAAGAGCGCGAGCGGCGCCGAAGTCGGCATCGTCGCGCCCAAGGGGTCGGGCGAGCAGGCGCGCTTCGCGCTCGACAGCCTCGGCCCCCTGCTCGGCTATTTCAGCGACTATTTCGGCCAGCCCTATCCGCTGCCCAAGCTCGACAATGTCGCGGGGCCCGGCCAGTCGCAATTCTTCGGCGCGATGGAAAATTGGGGCGCGATCTTCACCTTCGAACGCATCCTGCTCGACGATCCGAAGATCACCAGCGATGCGACCCGCCAGCAAATCTACTCGACGCAGGCGCACGAGGTCGCGCACCAATGGTTCGGCGATCTCGTCACCATGGCATGGTGGGACGACCTCTGGCTCAACGAAGGCTTCGCGAGCTGGATCGAAACCAAGGCGAGCGACCATTTCCATCCCGACTGGCAGCCTTTGCTCGACCGTGTCGACGGCCGCGAACGCGCGATGGGGCTCGACGCCTTTGCGACGACGCACCCGATCGTCCAGACGATCCGCACCGTCGAGGATACCAATCAGGCGTTCGACGCGATCACCTATCAGAAGGGCGAGGCGGTGATCACGATGCTCGAAGCCTATGCCGGCGAGGACGTGTGGCGCGATGGCCTCCGCAGCTACATGGCAAAGCATAAATATGCGAACACGCGCACCGACGACCTGTGGAACGCGGTCGAGGCCGCGGGCGCGAAAGGGCTGACCGCGATCGCGCATGATTTCACCAACCAGCCGGGCATCCCGCTGCTCCGCGTGGGCGGTGTGACCTGCGCCGGTAGCAACACGACCGTCCAGCTGACGCAGGGCGAATTTTCGCGCGATCGCCGGCAGAGCATCGACGCCGAGGGCCGCCGCTGGCAGGTGCCCGTCCTCGCGCGCGCCGGCAATGGTGCGGTGGCGCGGCAGGTGATCGCGGGCGGCACCGGCACGCTCACCCTGCCCGGCTGCGGCGCGGTGCTGCTCAACGCCGGCCAAGCGGGCTATTACCGCACCCTTTATTCGCCCGCCGCGCTCGCCGCGCTCCGCGGCGATTTCGCAAAGCTGGCACCGATCGACCAGCTCGGGCTGCTCGGCGACAATTTCGCGCTCGCTTATGCCGGCTACCAGCCGATGGGCGCCGCGCTCGACCTACTGGCGGCTGTGCCGCGGGATGGGAACCAGAAGCTGCTCGGCGACGTCGCGGGGCGTTATGCGGCCCTCTACGACATGTTCGACGACCAGCCGGCGGTACAGAAACAGATCGCCGCGCGCGGCACCGCGGCGCTGAGCCCGGCGATGCAGCGGCTCGGCTTCGACGCGCGCGCGGGCGAGCCCGCGCTCGACAGCATCCTCCGCTCCGATCTGCTCAAGGCGCTCGGGACGCTCGGCGATGCGAAACTGCTCGCCGAGGCGCGGCGCCGCTTTGCGCTGCTCGACCGCGATCCCGCTGCGCTCGACGGCCCGCTGAAGTCGCGCTGGCTCGGCATCGTCGCGGCGAATGCGAGCGACGCCGAATGGACCAAGCTGCGCGGGCTCGCGAAGGGGTCGAAATCGGCGGTCGAGCGGATCGCCTTCTATACCCTGCTCGGATCGGCGAAGGACGAAGCCCTTGCCAGGCGCGCACTCGCCCTCGCGCTCACCGACGAACCGGGCAAGACGGTCAGCGCCGGGATCATCGATGCGGTCGCCCGCAATCACGCCGAACTGGCGGTCGATTTCGCGCAGGCGAATCAGGCCGCGGTCGACCGGCTGATCGACGCCTCGGCGCGCGCGCGTTTCCTCGCGGGATTGGCGGCATCATCGAACGATCCCGCGATGATCGCGAAACTCGAGCGGATCGCGGCGCCGCTACCCGCCGACGTCCGCAAGCCCTATGACAAGACACTCGCCAGCCTGAAGGAGCGCAGCATCAGCCGCCCGCGCATCAAGGGCGAAATCGCCAGCTGGCTGAAGGCGAAGTAACGAAAGGCCGCGGCCGGTCAGTCGGCCGGCTGCGGCGTTCCGACCGGCATCGCGCTTTCCCATTCGGCGCGCGCGCGGCGGATCATCGCCTTGAGCGCCCCGGCGTGGCGCTGCCACGCAGCGGCGGCCTCGCCGTTCCAGGTTGTCCCCGCTGCGGCGCCCAACTCTGCGACCGTCATGTCGATGAAGGCGTCATATTCGGCGATCGGCAGCGGCCCATAGGCGCGGTGGGTGAAGACAAGCTCGGCGACGAGCGGCCACACCCAGCCTTCGCCCTTCGCCAGCCCGAACATCATCTGAAGCGTCTCGTCGGTCATCCGCCGCGACGAGGCGTCGACAACCATGAAGCTCGCGCGGCGTTCGGGGAAGGCGGCGAAGAAGCGCTCGAACAGCGCGTGGCGAATGTCGATGCCGGCGTCGGCGACGGCCGTCAGGCTCGCCTCCATCCGCGCGGCATCGGCTTCGCTCACTTGAACAGGCTGCCCAATATCCCGCGCATCAGCTGGCCGCCGAACTTGCCCGCAACCTGCCGCCCGAGGCTGGTCGCCGCCGAGCGCGCCGCCGACTGGACCATTTTTTCGGTCATCGACGGCTTCGCGGCTTCGCGCGCCGCGGCCTTTTCGAGCCGCAGCCGCTCGCGTTCCTCGGCCGCCTTGCGCTTCGCCTCTTCCTTTGCGGCGATCGCCGCCTGCTTGTCGGCCTCGACCTGCGCCTTCGCCTCGATCGCCGCCGCCTGCGCCTGCTCGGCCTTGACGGCGAGCAGTTCCTCGGCGCTCTCGCGGTCGACGGCGGTGTCATATTTGCCCTCGACGGGCGAAATCGACTTGATGATCGCGCGCTCCTTGGCGTCAAGCGGGCCCGCGCGCGAGCAGGGCGGCTTGATCAAGGTGCGTTCGACCGGCGACGGCGCGCCGTCGGCCATCAACAGCGACACCAGCGCCTCGCCGACTTTCAGCTCGGTGATCTCGCGCGCGACATCGACCTTGGGATTGGGGCGGAAGGTTTCGGCCGCCGCTTTCACGGCCTTCTGGTCGCGCGGAGTGAAGGCGCGCAGCGCGTGCTGGACACGGTTGCCAAGCTGGCCCGCGACATCCTCGGGAATGTCGATCGGGTTCTGCGTGACGAAATAGACGCCGACGCCCTTCGAGCGGATCAGGCGCACGACCTGCTCGATCTTTTCGGCGAGCGCGGGCGGCGCGTCATCGAACAGCAGATGCGCCTCGTCGAAGAAGAAGACGAGCTTCGGCTTGTCGGGGTCGCCGACCTCGGGAAGCGTCTCGAACATCTCGCTGAGCATCCAGAGGAGGAAGGTAGCGTAAAGCTTGGGGCTCGCCATCAGCTTGTCGGCGGCGAGGATGTTCACATAACCGCGCCCATTTTCATCGGTGCGGATCATGTCCTGGATGTCGAGCGCGGGCTCGCCGAAGAAATTGGCCCCGCCCTGGCTTTCGAGCGTCAGCAATTGGCGCTGGATCGTGCCGACGGTCGCCTTCGACACATTGCCATATTTGGTCGTAAGCTCATCGGCATTCTCGGCGCACCACGACAGCATCGCCTGCAAATCGCCAAGGTCGAGCAGCAGCAGATTCTGTTCGTCTGCGACGCGGAAGGCAATCGCGAGCACGCCCTCCTGCACCTCGTTGAGCCCCATCAGCCGCGCGAGCAGCAGCGGGCCCATTTCGGAAATCGTCGTGCGCACGGGATGCCCCTGCTCGCCGAACAGATCCCAGAAGATCACCGGATTGTCGCGATAGGCCCATGTCGCATCGCCGATCTCGGCGGCGCGCGCGGCGAAAATCTCGTGCGTCTTCGCGGTCGGGCTGCCCGCCATCGCCATGCCGGCAAGGTCGCCCTTCACATCGGCGACAAACACGGGGACCCCGACCGCCGAAAAACCCTCGGCCAGACCCTGCAAGGTCACCGTCTTGCCGGTGCCGGTCGCGCCGGCGATCAACCCGTGGCGGTTCGCACGCTTGAGCACCAGCGACTGGCGCGGACCATCGGGCGCACCACCCCCGCCAAGGCCGATATAGATTTCGCTTGCCGTGCTGCCGTCGCTCACCCGCTGTCCTCCATTGATACGTCGGGAGGAGGTTAGAGCGGCAGGGCAGGTCAGGCAATCGGCAAACCCCCTCCGCCACCGATCGCCCACCGATCGCCATAGCGGCTAGGGTCTTTCCCCCGCCGCCAGCGCAATTGCGTCGATCTCGATGCGAAAGCCGAAATGCAGTGGCCCCGAGGGCACCACGGTCCGTGCCGGACGCGCGGCACCAAAAAAACGGCCATAGACCGCATCGAGTTCGCCCCAATCGTCGATGTCGGCGAGATAGACCGTCGTCTTGACCACCTGCTCCAGCTCGGCCCCTGCATCGGCCAGCACGGCTTTCAAATTGCCCAGCGCCTGCTCGGCCTGCGACGCGAAGGGGGCGGCCGCCAGCGACGTGTCGCGCCCGGGTAGCAGCGGGAGCTGCCCCGACACGAAGATGAAACCATTGCCGACAACGAAGGGCGAATAATGCGGTCCGCCAGCCTTTTGTGAATTCATCCGCCACTCTCCAAACAGGATGCGGCGCGCAATATCACGGCTGGCGGCCGTCGCCCATCATCCCATGATGAAGGCGTTGAGCTTGTTGCCGTCGGGATCGCGGAAATAGCCGGCGTAGAATCCCTCGCCGCGCGGTCCCGGAGGGCCTTCGCACGTCCCGCCGTTGGCGAGCGCGATGTCGTAAAGACGGTGGACCTGTTCCTGGTCCTTCGCCTGCAGCGCGACCATCACGCCGTTGCCGACGGTCGCTTCGTTGCCGTCGAACGGCTTGGTCAGGCCGATGCCCGCACCGCCGCCCGGCTTGCCCCACGCGATGAAGCTTTCATATTCCATCATCCGCGGCGTTTCGAGTTCGGCGGCGATCGCGTCATAGAAGGCCGCGGCCTTCGCCAGATCCTTCGTGCCCAGCGTCACATAACCAATCATCATCTTTCTCCCGACTCGTTCTTATGAGAACATAATATGAACAAGAAGTGCGGCACGCAAACAAAAAGGGCGCCGGACCCGAAGGTGCGGCGCCCCGATTGATAGCTACGAAGCCGAAGCCTATTTCACGCGAATCGCGATAAAGGCCGACGGCTGGCCGCGGCGCTGGATTTCGAGCAGAACCGCATCGCGGCCCGCCTTCTTCGCATCGGCGATGGTCTTGGCGAGCGCCTCGCTCGTCGTGACCGGGGTGCGGTTCGCGCTGAGGATCACGTCGCCGCGGCGCAGACCCTTGCGGCCCGCATCGCTGTTCGCCGACGCGGCGCCGATCACCAGACCCTTGGTCCCGGCATCGACCCCCACCGCGCGCGCGATATCGGGGGTCACCACCTGCACCGAAAGGCCGAGCTCGTCCTGGATCGCCTTGTCGGCCGCACCCGTCGGATCCTCGGGCTCTGCCTGCTCGGCCTCGGGATCGAAATTGGCGCCCGCCAGCTCTTCCTCGGGCGGACGCGTGCCGACGAGGACATTGAGCGTCATCGCCTTGCCGTCGCGGATGATCTCCAGCGGGATGCGCGTGCCCGGCTTGGTGTTCGAGACGATATAGGACAGCGTCTGCTGCGGCGTGACGTCTTTGCCGTTGACCTTGGTCACGACGTCGCCGCGCTTCAGCCCGGCCTTTTCGCCCGCCTGTGCGGGTTCGACGCGCTGGATGAACTCGCCGCGATCCTTGGGCAGGCCGAGCGCCGCCGCCAGATCCTCGTCGACCGGCGCGATGCCGATGCCCAGATAGCCGCGTTGGACCTTTTCGCCGGCGCGCAGCGCGTTGATCACCGGGATCGCCGCATCGGAAGGAATCGCGAAGTTGACGCCGATGTTCGCGCCGACGGGCGAGATCAGCATATTGTTGATGCCGACGACATTGCCCTGAAGGTCGAACAACGGACCGCCCGAATTGCCGCGGTTGATCGCGGTATCGGTCTGGATATAGCGGTCATAGGCGCCGCCCTGCCCGATGTTGCGCTGCACCGCCGAGATGATGCCCGCGGTGACGGTCGAGCCGAGGCCGAGCGGGTTCCCGATCGCGACGACCCAGTCGCCGACGCGCGCGGTCCCGCCGTCGGCGAATTTCACGAACGGCAGGCCGGTCGCGTCGATCTTGAGCAGCGCGAGGTCGGATGCGGCATCGCGGCCGACGATCGTGGCGCGATATTCCTTCTGGTTGGTCAGCGTCACCGTGACCTGGTTCACCGCCTCGCCGCGCGGACCGCCCGAGATGACATGGTTGTTGGTGACGATATAGCCGTCGGCCGAGATCAGGAAGCCCGAGCCGCCGCCCTGCTGTTCCTGCGTGATCGGCTCGCGCGTGCCGGCAAAGGGGTTCAGCCGGACGCCGAGCGTGACTTCCTGCTTGGTCGAGATGTTGACGACCGCGGGCTGCAGCTGCTCGACCAGGTCGGCGAAGCTTTCGGGCGCGCCCGAACGCGGAACGACCTTGGCGATTTCGCTCTTCTCATTCTGCGCGACCTGCGCGCCGACGGGAGACTGGGTGACCAGCGCCAGCGCGGTGCCACCCGCCAGCAAGGCCGAAGTGATGCCATAAACATAACGCACGATCGAAATTCCTCTTCTCTTACGAAAACTCTCAGACCCCGGCCGCGGCTATCTGCGGCGCGGCGGCTGAACGCCATTTGAACATGAACAAGCGCTGCAAGTTCCGTTCAACCGGCAGACGGCCCGCATCAACCGCCGCTGAACCGTTTCAGATATTCATTGTCGGGCGACATGATGATCGACGTCCCGCCCGTGTTGTTTTCACCCAGGAAGGTCTGCCGATAGCTCTGCATCGCGCGGTAGAAATCGTAAAACTCCGGGTCCTTGCCAAAGCTGGCGGCATAGATACGCGCCGCTTCACCGTCGGCGCTGCCGCGGATGATCTGCGCTTCCTTCTGCCCTTCGGCGCGGATCGAGATCGCTTCCTGCTGGCGCGCGGTGCGCATGCGGTTGTACGCCGCCTCGAGCGTCGCGCCTTCGGGAAGGTCGGCGCGCTTGATCCGGACGTCGATGATCTCGGCGCCATATTTGTTCGCCTCGCGGTTCAGCGCGACCTGGATATTGTCCATCACCGCGCCGCGTTCGGCCGAAAGCAAGGTTGCGAAGGTCCGCTTGCCCAACTCGTTGCGCAGCGACGAGCCGAGGATCGTCGCAAGCTGCGCCTGCAACTTATCCTCGGTGCGGATCGCGGTGTACATGCGCACCGGGTTGGTGATGCGGAAGCGCGCGAAGGCGTCGACCTGCAACCGCTGCTGGTCGGTCGAAAGCACCTGCTGACGCTCCATGTTCACGCCGAGGATGCGCTTGTCGATATATTCGATGCCGTCGGTGAACGGCACGCGCAGGACAAGCCCGGCGCCCGAACGCCCGAATTCCTCGTTCGGCTTATAGCGGTTCACCGTCCGCTCGATCTCGCCGAAGCGCAGGATCAGCGCCTGCTTGTCCTCGGGCACGATCGCGAGCGACTGCGACAGGATGACGAGGAGGACGACGACGCCAAACAGCAGCCGCATCGGGTTCTGGAACAGCGAATTGAACATCATTCGCCTCCCTTCGTGGTCGCTTCGGGCGCCTTGAGACGCTTCTGCACTTCGTTGAGCGGCAGATAGGGGGTCACCCCGCGCGCTTCGACAATCGTCTTGTCGACGTTCGACAACACCGTCTCCATCGTTTCATAATAGAGGCGCTGGCGGGTCACCGCCGGTGCCAGCTTATACTGCTCGTAAATCTTGTCGAACGCCGCGGTGTCACCGCGCGCGCGTTCGAGCACCTGTTGCTGATAGGCGCGCGCTAGGTTGATCGCCGATTCGCGTTCCTGCCGCGACGCGGTGACTTCCTTGAACGCCTCGTCGACCTGGTTCGGCGGATCGGCCTGGCGGATCGCGATGCCCTGGATCATCACGCCGGCGCGATACTGGTTGAGCAATTCCTGCATGCGCTGCTGGACCTGCGCCTCGATCTCGACGCGGCCGGGGCCGATCGCCTGGACGAGGTCGAAGTTCGCGACCGTCGCGCGCATCGCGCTTTCGGCGACTTCGCGGATCGTGCCTTCGGGGTCGGCGAGCTGGAAGAAGAAAAGCTCGGGATCGCGCACCGACCAGCGGACCTCATAGGCAAGGTCGACGATGCTCTGGTCGCGCGTCAGGACGAAATTCTCGTCGGTCGCGTTCGGCGAGCCGACCGCCATCGTGCGGATCGCACGGACGTCCTCGAGCCGGATGCGCTCCACCGGCGCTGGCCAGGTGAGTTTCACGCCGGGCCCGACGGTGCGCGAATAGCTGCCGAGGCGCGTGACGACGCCTTCCTTTTCGGGCGGCACGATGTGGAAGGAGGAGAAAAGCACCCATGCGGCGACGAGCGCGAGCACCACCCATTTCCAGAGCTTCGCCGAATCGCCAAAATTGAACTGGCCGCCGCCGCCCGAGCCGCCGCCGCCGAAACCGCCCCGTCCCTTGCGCAGCAATTCGTCGAGCGCCGAAGGGCCGCGCGGCTTTTGCGCGCGCCGCTGGTCGGTGGGATCGGGGGTTACCCACGGATTGCGCGGGCCGGGCTTTTTGCCGTCGCCCTTTCCGTCGTCATCCCCCTTGCCCGGCCCACTGCCCCACGGACTGTTGGCCATCTGGCTGATCTGATGGAAAAATTGCCGCAATCCTCTCGGGCTGCGGCGTCCCATGCTGCCGTCAATCTTGTCGTTCATAAGGCTTTTATAGGGTCGGCGGGCGCGATTAACAGGGGGTGCGCACGAAAATGGCTGGCAAACCGACCGATCATGCCTATCTGGCGCGGACATGACCGAACAAAGCGCCGATATCGCCCGCCTGACCGCCGCCGCCGCCGACCTCAGTGGAGGACGGTCGTCAGGACTGCGAATGCTCGACGATTCGGGATTGCTCGCGGTGGTGCTCGATGTGTCGGGGCTTGCCGTCGAAGAGCGCCAGCCGCTCGAGGACAAGCTCCGCGCCGGCCTGCTCGCCGAAGCGGGCGTCCGCGAGGTCCGCATCGCGATGACCGCCGAAAAGAAAGCGATGACGATCATCGCGGTCGGCAGCGGCAAGGGCGGGGTCGGCAAATCGACCCTCGCCGCGAACCTCGCCGTCGCGCTCCGCCGTCTCGGCGTGAAGGTCGGGCTGGTCGACGCCGATATTTACGGACCTTCCCAACCCCGATTGATGGACAGCGAGGGCGTGAAGCCCGAAGCGCGCGGGTCGAAACTCGCCCCCGTCCCCAATGCCTATGGCGTGCCGATGCTGTCGACCGGCCAGATCGCGGCGCCGGGACAGGCGATCGCGTGGCGCGGGCCGATGGCGGGCAAGGCGCTCGAACAGCTCGTCGATGCAAGCTGGGGCGATATCGACACGCTTGTCGTCGACCTGCCCCCCGGCACCGGCGACGTCCAGCTGACGATGATCCAGCGGCACAAGCCCGCGGGCGCGGTGATCGTATCCACCCCGCAGGACCTCGCGCTGATGGACGCGACGCGCGCGGTCAGCCTGTTCGAACAGGCCGATGTGCCGATCATCGGGCTTGTCGAGAATATGGCGGGCTATGCCTGCCCGCATTGCGGCGAGGTCAGCGACCCGTTCGGGTGCGGCGGCGCCGAGGCGGCGGCGGGGACGATGGGGCTCGACTTTCTCGGGCGCGTGCCGCTGTCGATGGGCATCCGCCTCGCGAGCGACGGCGGGGTTCCGCCCGCGGCGGGAACCGATCCCGCAGGCGAGCCATTCCATGCGATAGCGGCGAAGGTCGCCGACTGGCTGAACACGCGAAAGGGGCGATGATGGCGATCAACGACGAAGGCGAAATCCGCGAGTTGCTCGGGCAGAAACGCCGCATCGCGGTCGTTGGCGCATCGCCCAACCCGGCACGCCCGTCGAACGGCGTCCTCGCCTTTCTCGTGGGCCAAGGCCATGATGTGATCGCGGTGAACCCCGGCCATGCCGGCAAGACGATCCACGGCGCGCCCGTCGTCGCGACGCTCGCCGATGTCGAACCGCCCGCCGAGCTCGTCGACATCTTCCGCAACAGCGCCGACGCCGGCACCGCGGTCGACGAGGCGATCGTTCATGGCGCGAAGGCGGTGTGGATGCAGATCGGCGTCATCGACGAGGCCGCGGCGAAACGCGCCGAGGCCGCGGGACTGACCGTGGTCATGGACCGCTGCCCCAAGGTCGAGATCCCGCGACTCGGCCTGCTGAAGTGAAGGCCGCGCTTTCGCTGCTCACCGCGACCATGCTCGCGGGATACGCCACGACGTCCGTCGCCAATAGCCCGCAGGATGCGTTCTTCGCGTCACTCTCCGCACGCTGCGGCCAAGCCTATGCCGGCCGCCTCGCGAGCGATCAGGAGGCCGATTCCGAGATGCGGGGCAAGGCGATGGTGATGCACATCCGCCATTGCACACCCGACCGGATCGAAATTCCTTTCCACATCGATGGGCTGGCCGAAAACGGCGGCTGGGACCGCTCGCGGACGTGGATCATCAGCCGGACGCCCACGGGCCTCCGCTTCAAGCACGACCATCGCCACGCCGACGGCAAGCCCGACGCGGTCACCCTCTATGGCGGCGACACGACCGATGGCGGGACGGCGACGCGCCAGACCTTCCCCGTCGACGCCGAATCGATCGCGATGTTCACCGCAACCGGCCGCAGCGTTTCGAATAGCAATATCTGGTCGGCCGAAACGACCGACGCGGGCTTCACCTACGGCCTCGACCGGCAGGGTCGGCATTTTCGCGTCGTCTTCGACTATGCAAAGCCGGTGACGCCGCCGCCCGCGCCCTGGGGTTGGTAAGGAACCGATTCACCCGCCATGCGCTAGGTCGCATCGACGGGAGAAAATATATGCGCACCCAGACCCTTATGCTGATCCCGCTGCTCGCGCTCGGCGCGTGTAGTGAAAAGGCGCCTGACCCGCGCGGCGTCGGGCACGACGAAACCCTGCTCTCGGTCTCGGCGACCGGCCGCTCCGAAACGCGGCCCGACGAGGCGCGCTTCACCGCCGGCGTGAGCACGATCGCCGCATCGGCCGAGGCCGCGACGCAGCGCAACAATGAAACGATGACCAAGGTGACCGAGGCGCTCAAAGCCTTTGGTGTCGCGGGCAAGGATCTGCAGACGCGCCAGCTGACCGTGAACCGGATCGACTGGGGCGCCAACAAGGGCAAGTTTGAAGCCGTCAATCAGGTCGAGGTCCGCATGCGCGCGGTCGACAAGGCGGGCGAGGCCGTCGCCGCGACCACAGAGGCGGGCGCCAATGTCCTGTCGGGGCCGACGCTGCGCGTCTCCGATCAGGAAGCCGCGACCAAATCGGCCTATGCCGCCGCCTATCGCGCCGCCCGCGCCCGCGCCGACGCCTATGCCGGCGCCGCGGGGCTCAAGATCGACCGGGTGCTGACGATCCGCGACGGCGGCGACAGCGCGCCGCCGATGCCTTATGTCGGCGGGGTCGCTTATGAGACAGCCGCACAGTCGGCCAACGCCGCCCCGCCGTTCAATCCGGGCGTCAGCGAATCGCAGGTTTCGGTGCGCGTCGACTTCGCTTTGTCGGAGAAATAGGGGACACCATATCCATCGCCCCTACGAAGGCGACGCGGAGAACCAAAAGGCTTTGCGTCGCCGACTCACGCCGCTTATCAGCGTCGTCGATGGCCGGCATTCGCGACACTGTGGGGAAAAGCAAATCGCGCCTGCCGCACGTCAGTCGCCGCTCGCTGCTCGTCGGCGCGATCGCGGCGGGCGGACTCGCCATCGCGTGGAGCCTGTGGCCGCGCGACTATCAGCCCAACCTCACCGCCGCCCCCGACGAACATATCTTCAACGCCTTCCTGAAGATCGGCGACGACGGCCACATCAGCGCGATCGTGCCGCAATGCGAAATGGGCCAGGGCGTCACCACGCTGCTGCCGCAGATCATGGCCGACGAGCTCGGCGCCGACTGGCGCACGATCGCGGTCGAGAGCGCGCCGATCAACCCGCTCTACACCAACACGCTGCTCGTCGACGAAGATAGCGCGGTCTTCACCCCGCGCGCGGGCGTTCCCGATTTCGTGTCCGACGTGCGCAGCTGGGCGCGCCGCGAATGGGCGGTGCGCCACGCGGTGATGCTCACCGCCAACAGCTCGTCGGTGCGCATGTTCGAAGCGCCGTGCCGCGCGGCGGCGGCGCAGGCACGCGCGCTGCTGATGATGGCCGCCGCCAATCGCTGGGACGCCGATTGGGAAGAATGCGACACGCAGGACGGCTTTGTCGTCCATGGCAAGAAGCGCCTGCGCTTTGGCGACGTCGCGGCGGCCGCGGCGCTGCTCGAACCGCCCGCCGAGCCCGTCTATCGCGCGAGCAGCTCGGACCCGCTTTATGGCAAGGAACTGACCCGGCTCGACCTGCCTGCCAAGATCGACGGGTCGGCCAATTATGCGGGCGACATTCGCCTGCCCGACATGGTGTTCGCGGCGATCCGCCAGGGCCCGCTCGGTGCGACGCGGCTGAAAAACATCGACCGTAAAAAGGGACTCGCCTCGCCCGGCCTGTTGCATGTCGTCACGCACGAACGCTGGGTCGCGGCGGTCGCGCGCAACTGGTGGGCCGCGAACCGCGCGCTCGACCGCTTCGCGCCCACCTTCGAAACCGAAGGCACGCCGATTTCAACGGGCCGGATCGACACGGCGCTGAAATCGGCGCTGAAGGACGACGGCTATCGCATCGCGAGCGAAGGCGATGTCGCCGGGGCGATGGAAGGACGGCAGAAAATCGCCGCCGAATATGCCGTCGCCCCCGCGCTCCACGCCGCCATCGAAACGCGCACCGCGACCGCGGCGCCCGATCGCGGCGGGCTGCGCGTCTGGGTCGCGACACAAGCCCCCACGCAATGCCGCGACGCCATCGCCAGAGCGACCGGGCTGGCGCCCGCCAATGTCACTTTGTTCCCGATGATGGCGGGCGGATCGTTCGACGCGTGCCTCGACCACAGCGCCGCGGTGCAGGCGGCGATCATCGCGCTTCAGATCAAGCGTCCGGTCCAGCTCGCCTGGTCGCGCGCTGAAGAGATTATGCGCCTGCCGCCGCGCGCGCCCGCGCGCGCCAAGCTGACCGCGACACTCAACGCCGCCGGCGGGATCGACGCGCTGGTGACGCGCATCGCCGTCCCCTCGACCAACCATGAGTTTCGCGACCGGCTGTTCGATAACACGCCGCCGGACGTCGCGCAGCGCGCGGCCGCAGGCAACCCCGATGCCGCCGCGGTCGAGGGCGCGGCGAGCGGCTATGCGATCCCGCACATCGCGGTCGATCATTGCCCCGCCGACATCGGTCTGCCGACAGGCCGCTGGCGCGGCAACGCCGACAGCTACACCGCCTTTTTCACCGAATGTTTCGTCGACGAAATGGCGGCGCGCGCCGGGACCGACGCGCTCTCCTATCGCATGGCGATGCTCGGCAATTCGCCGCTGCTCGCGCGCTGTCTGCTCACCGCGACCAGCCTTGGCGGCTGGGAGGGCGGATTGTCGGGGACCGCGCAGGGGCTCGCGTGCCATGCCATGCGCGGCAGCCATATCGCGTTGATGGCGACCGCGCGGCCAAGCGAGCGCGGGCTGCAGGTCGAGCAATTGGTCGCGGTGGTCGATGCCGGGCGCCTCGTGAACCCGGTGATTGCGCGGCAACAGATCGAGGGCGGGTTGATCTTCGGCCTCGCCGCCGCCGTGGGCGCGACGACCGACTATGAGGGCGGCCTCGCGACCGCGCGCAAATTGGGCCAGCTCGGCCTGCCCGACCTGTCGCAAACGCCGCAGATATTGGTCGAGTTCGTCGAAAGCGACCGCGAGCCCGGCGGGCTCGGCGAAATCGGCGTTCCCGTCGTCGCCCCCGCCATCGCTAATGCGATGTTCGCCGCGACGGGCCGCCGCATCCGCCGTATCCCGCTTTCGGCGCACCCGCTGTGAGCGCGCCGCCGCAAATCGGCGTGCTGCTGGTCAACCTCGGCACCCCCGATGCCCCCGATGCGCGCTCGGTACGGCGCTACCTTGCCGAATTCCTGTCCGACCGCCGCGTCGTCGAAATCCCGCAGATCCTGTGGCAGCCGATCCTGCGCGGGATCATCCTGACCACCCGCCCGAAGAAATCGGCGCATGCCTACGCGCAAGTGTGGACCGACGAAGGCTCGCCGCTCGCTACGATCACGCGCCGTCAGGCCGAAGCCTTGCAGGCGGCGTTCGGTGAAACGGTACAGGTCGCTTATGCGATGCGCTACGGCGAACCCGCGATCGGCCCCGCAATCGATGCGCTGAAGGCGGCGGGATGCGACCGCATCCTCGTCGCGCCGCTTTATCCGCAATATTGCGCCGCTACGACCGCAACCGTCGTCGATGCCGTCGGTGCGCATCTGCAGACGCTGCGCTGGCAACCGGCGCTTCGCTTCCTGCCGCCCTATCATGCCGATGCCGCCTATCTCGGCGCCTTGAAGACTTCGGTGGAGGAGGGACTGGCCGCGCTCGACTTCACCCCCGACGTCCTGCTCGCCAGCTTCCACGGCATGCCCGAACGCACGCGGACGCTCGGCGACCCCTATCACGACCAGTGCCAGGCGACCGCGCGCCGGCTGTCGGACGCGCTCGGCAGGCCGGTCGAGGTCGCCTTCCAGTCGCGCTTCGGGCGCGCCAAATGGCTCGAACCCGCGACCGATACGCGCCTCGAACAGCTCGGCCGCGAGGGACGCAGTGTCGCGATCTTCGCGCCCGGTTTTGCCGCCGACTGTCTCGAAACGCTCGAGGAGCTCGCGATTCGCGGCAAGCGGCAGTTCGAAGACGCGGGCGGCAAGAATTTCGCCTATCTCCCGTGCCTCAACGCCGAGGCGCCGGGGATGGCGATGCTGGAGAGCCTGACGCGCCGCGAGCTCGCGGGCTGGCTCTGATCGCGGCCGCTTACCAACTGTTTAGGTCCATGCGCTAAATTGGTCCAAGGTGGCGCCGAAAAGGCCCGGCCCCGCACGAATTTGGAGGTACGTCATGAGCCAGCTCGAATCGGCAGCGCTGACGCTGGCCGGGGTCACGCTGGCCTTTCTGGCGGTCGTCTTCGCCATATGGTGGCTTCGCCGTCCGCGCACCGCCCCCGCCGCGCCGCGCCAACCGCGAGCGCCGGGCGAAAGCCGCCTGCCAAAGCTGTCGCGTCGAGCGGAGCCAAAGCTGGAAGAAGTCGAAATCTCCCCGTCGCGGCTCGCGCGGATCAGCCGCAAGACCCCGCTCGAAATACCGGCCGAGCCCGAATATGAAACCGACCCCCAACCGGCCGCCGATATCGAACCCGTCGAAACCGCACTCGAATCGATGATTTCCGAGGTCGAGGAAGAAGCCCAGCGGATCGAGACGGTCGATGCCGAGGAGGTGACGCTTCGCCTCGTTCCCCAGATTCCGCCGCGCGACGCCATATCGACGAACAGCTGGCTCGGCGGCCGTCCGCACCCCCCCGCCGGCATGGAATGGCCGAGGATCGACGATCAGCCGGCGGATTTTCTGGCGCAGATCGGCTGCGCCGACCTGCCGCGGGATTTGTGGGGCGGGCTGGGGCCGCGCGACGGCGCGCTCGCCTTCTTCATCCACCGCCGCAAGCATGAGCTGCGCGTCCTGCACCTGCGCGATACCGGCATGCCGGTTACGCCGCCCTTCACGCTCAACGATCCCGAGGGCTGGTTTGGCCCGCATGGCGGCCTCGCTTCGGGCGATCTCGGCGCCTTCGCCGTGCGTGCCTTTCCCGAATGGCCCGTCGACCTCGTCGCCGTCCGCCCCGGCGATGCCGATCCGCGCAGCGAAGGCGATCCGAACGAGCCCGGCGCCGCGCTCCATGATCGCGGCTACGACATCGCCGACCCCGCCTTCCACCCGTTCGACTGGGGCAGCATGACCGCGATGGTCGCGTTGCTCGAACAGCGGCTCGACCGGCTGATGACCGAAACGCCTCCCGGGGCCGATGCCGACAATTCCGGCGAAATGGAACAATGCGCCGCACTCAACCGCGAAGCGCGCGCGCGCACCGAAGAGATTATCGCGATTGTCCGCGACAGCGCGGCGCGCGCCGATTTCTCGGCCAGCGACGCAACGGCGGTGATGGCGGGGCTGCACGCGATCCGCTGGGTCAAGGTGATCCGCTCGGCCGACCCCGAAACGGGCGCCGAACAGATCGAGACGATCACCCTGCCGCTGACGACGCACCGCGCCGATGCGAATCTGTGGGTTCACGATTATCAGACGATCCTGTTCGATCGCGCAAAACATGCCTGGTGCGCCAATCCCGACAATCTGTCGGCGCCGGCGCGCGCCCTTTTCGAGCCCTGGTGGCGCACGCTGGCCGAGCGCGAAATGGCAGCGATGGGGCATGAGCCCTTTCGCCACGTCCCCGACTATGACGAGGAACGCGACGCGGTTTTGCTCGAACTGCCGACCAGCGGATTGATGAGCCGTATCTTTGGCGACCGCGACAATCTGGTGGTGACGATCGACAAGGCCGACCTTGCGATCGGCGACTTTTCAAAACTGCGCGTACAGATGAGCAGCTAACCCCCTACCCCTTGAATAGCTTTGCGATTGACGTTCCGGTAAACTTGCGGCGGCCGCTTGCGCGGCCTAGTCATGGTCCATAACTCTGTGGGAGAGCTGGATTTATGACACGCGTAGCAATCGTTACCGGTGGCAGCCGCGGCATCGGGGAAGCGATTTCCTTGAAACTGAAGGAACAGGGCGTCACCGTCGTCGCCAACTATGGCGGCAATGACGAAAAAGCGCGCGAATTCACCGGCCGCACCGGCATCGCGGCGATCAAGTGGGACGTCGGCGACCATCAGGCATGCCTCGACAGCTGCGCGCGCATCGCCGAGGAATTCGGCCCTATCGATATCGTCGTCAACAACGCCGGCATCACCCGCGACGGCACGCTTGCGCGGATGAGCTACGACGACTGGAACGATGTGATGCGCGTCAACCTCGGCGGCTGTTTCAACATGGCGAAGGCGACCTTTGGCGGCATGGTCGAGCGCGGCTGGGGCCGCATCGTCAACATCGGGTCGATCAACGGCCAGGCCGGCCAGTACGGCCAGGTCAACTACGCCGCCGCGAAATCGGGCATCCACGGCTTTACCAAGGCGCTGGCGCAGGAAGGCGCCAAGAAGGGCGTGACGGTCAACGCGATCGCGCCGGGCTATATCGACACCGACATGGTCGCCGCGGTCCCGCCGCAGGTGCTGGAAAAGATCGTCGCGAAGATTCCGGTCGGGCGTCTGGGCCAGGCCGATGAGATCGCGCGCGGCGTCGCGTTCCTGTGCAGCGAGGATGCGGGGTTCGTGACCGGGTCGACGATGTCGATCAATGGCGGGCAGCATATGTACTGACGATGGCAGGCGCGTAACCGAGACGTTCGCGAAGCGAACGACAAGGTTAGGCGCCGGTGCCGCGAAGCGGCAGCCATCGGCACGGCCAGCGGGGCGGCGATCCCGAAAGATCCCCGAACCCGTCTGACCCCCGCCTTCGCGGGGGCAGGCTCAGGCGGCGGCTTTGCCGTCGCCCACCAAGCCGCCGCGGGCCTCTACTCGATCGTACACCCAACCACGCGCCACTCACCGCCTTCGCGAACCAGCGACAGCGTTTCGATCGCCCCCGCCTTGTTCGCATAGCTCGTCCGGAACTTGACGAGCTGATAGCCATAGGGCGGCGCGGGCACATTTTCCTCGCTGACAAGTTCGCGCGAGACGACCGCGCCGAGCGGCGTGCGCACCGCCTCCGACACTTCGGCCCACCGCTCGCTGGTATTGAGCGACTTGAACGCCTGTCCCGTGGCATTCCAGCTGCTGTTCCAGTCGCCCTTGTCGACAAGCGCGAGCCACTGGCGTGCCGCCTGTACCGCGGCGGTTTCGGCGGCCGGCGCCGCGGAAGCGGCCGGCTTCGGCGCGGCGGGCGCGCCGGCGGTCCCGGGCAAGGACGCGAGAGCAAAAAGGGCAAGGCTGATCGACATGAATATTCCTCCGGCTATCCAGCCGAAGCGGCGCGATATGCGCCGCGTCCCGGCCGGTGCCCGAAGCTCTTCCATGTCCGTGGCGGCGGCCGCATCCCCCAATCCCCTGTCCGCCAGAAATTGGGGGTCCTGCCTTTCGATCTCGCGCAGCTGCCGCGCCGCCTCGCGGCTGCTCGACGCCGACATCTTGCGCCGCGCGTCGCGCAGCCGTTCGTTGATCGTGTGGACCGACAGCCCCAGATGCCGCGCCATCGATTTCGCGTCATGGCCATCGACCAGCAGGCGCAACGTCTCTTTTTCTTTTTCGGTGAGCGCCTGAAGTCCTGTCATAAGCCTGTCTGCATTCGCGCCGGATCGGCTGATCGGTTTAGGGGGCGCCCGAATGCCGAGCTACCCCAAATAAATCGTACCTGATTTGAGGTTCACGCTGTAGGCCGCGAACATGCCCCCCGCCTATCGCCCCCCCGTCAAACGCTCGGTGACCATCGCCGGTCACCCGACCTCGATCAGCCTCGAGCCGATGTTCTGGGATGCATTGGAAGCCGAAGCCGCGCGGCAGGCGCTCCCCGTCAACGCGCTCGTCGCGCGGATCGATGTCGAGCGGATGGAAGCGGACGATCCGCCTAATCTGACCTCGGCGATCCGGCAATGGCTCTGGCGGAGCCGGCCGGGTCAAATCGCGCCGTAAACGGCCGATCCGAACGCCGCGCCCTTGTCGGGTGCGTGATGCAGGAACAGCGACGGCTCGATCAGTTCGAGTTCCATGATGTGGAGCGTGCCCGCGGCATCGCCAACCATGTCGACGCGCGCGTAAACCGGCGGCGCCGGAGCCGCCGCCAACGCCTGCGCCGCAAGCGCCTGCGCGGCGTCGCTCGCGTCCCACGGTTCTTCGCGTCCGCCGAATTGCTCCTGCACGCGGAAGTCGCCCGAAGCCGGACGCTTGACGATCGCGTGACTGAACTTGCCGGCGAAGAAGAAGAGCGAATATTCGCCATCGGTCAGGATGCCGGGCATCAGCGGCTGGACCAGCCGGCGCGCACCCAAGGCATCGGCGGGAATCGGCGCGCCCGGCGCGATGCGATGCGTGCCATCGGCGCCGCCCGAGATCGCCGGCTTGATCACAACCTCGTCGGTCGCGAGCTCGGCCACCGCGTCAGCTAGGCTCGCGTCGTCGAGCGCCGCGACCTCGACCGTCGGTACGACCGCGACGCCCTTTGCACCGAGTTCGCCGAGATAGGCCTTGTCGCTGTTCCAGCGCAGCACCGGCACCGGATTGGCGACCGGCAGGCCGGCTTCCTCCAGCCGGTCGAGCAGCGCGTACCAGCCCGCGACATCGCGCTGATAGCCCCACGCGAAGAGCGGCAGGACCAGATCATAACCCGACAAATCGCCCGGATCGGTCCATACGCGCTGTTCCACGATCAGCCCGGCCGCGGTCAGCGCCGTCGCCTTGCGGGCAAAGGCGGGCTGCCACTTCTCGTAATAGTCGGGCGCCGGGACGAGGATCGCGACGCGAGGCTGGAACGGCATTACCGTCCCAAGAGCCCGCGCGCCTGCCCCGCGATATGCGACAGCATCGCCCCATTCGGGCTCGGAATCATCCGCGCCCGGTCGACCGTGGCGCGGAACTGCTCGACGCGCGGCGCATGATCGGCGAGCCATTTGGTCACCGCCGCGTCGAGATCGCCCTTCGGCAGCCCCGCGAGGAAGGTCAGCCGCATTTGCTGGAAATCGCGCGCGAGGCTGTTGACGAGCAGGCGTTCCCACGGATCGGCGGGACTCATATGCGCCGCCAGCGTCTGCGCCCAGTCGAGCCCCAGGGCTTCGCCCAGATGCGTGAAGGCGCTGGTCACCGCGACCTCGTCGTCGCCGCGCCGTTCGGCAAGGTCGACGATGCCGATCGCACCGTCGGTCTTGAACAGCCGCACGACCGACGCGGTCAGCGCCTCGGGCGCGCCCGCGTCGAGCAATTGCTGCGTCAGCATGTCCCACTGATGCTTGACCGACGGGCTGAGCAGCGCGTCGACGCTCGCGTTGAGGCGATCGACCCCGGGTTCGAGCCGCGCGACGACCGGACCCGGCTGCGACAATGTCTGCGTCACGCGGAGCAGGTCCGCCATTTGCGAGGTCATCGCCGACGCCGCCTGCGCGAACAGCGACAGGCGGATGCTCTCGTCGATCTTTGCCGCGTCGAGCGCGTCCCAGATCGCCGGCATTTCGAGCAGGCGCTCGACCGCGACGAACGCCGCGGCGATGTCGCCGAGCGCGCAGCCTTCCTCTTCGACGAGTTCGAAGGGATGGACGATGCCCATGCGGTTGATGATGCGGTTCGCGATCTTCGTCGCGATGATTTCGCGGCGCAGCTGATGATCGGCGATCGCAGCCGCGAAATCGCGCTGCATCTCGTCGGGGAAGGCCGCGGCAAGGTCGCTGCCGAGCGCCGGATCGTCGGGCAGGTCGCTATTCTCGATCGCATCCTGCAGCGCGAGCTTCGCGGTCGACAGCAGCACCGCGAGTTCGGGGCGCGTCAGCCCGCGCCCTTCGGCAGCGCGGCGGAGCAGTTCGTCGTTCGCGGCGAGCCCCTCGACCTTGCGGTCGAGCCGGCCCGACGCCTCGAACGTCTCCATCAGCCGGACGAGCGACGGCACCGCCGCCGATCCGCCCTTTTCGGCGATCGACAGCGCGAGCGCCTGCAGCCGGTTGTCCTCGAGCACCAGCTCGGAGACATTGTCGGTCATGCGCACGAGCAGCGCGTCGCGGTCTTCCTGCGACAAGCGCCCTTCGGCCATCTCGCGGTTCAGCGCGATCTTGATATTGACCTCATTATCCGAGCAGTCGACGCCCGCGCTGTTATCGATGAAGTCGGTGTTGATCCGCCCGCCCTTCGCCGAGAAGGCGATGCGCGCCGCCTGCGTCGTGCCGAGGTTCGCACCCTCGCCCACCGCCTTCACGCGCAGATCCTCGGCATCGACGCGCAGCGCGTCGTTCGCGGGGTCACCGACCTCGGCATTATTCTGGCTCGCGGCCTTCACATAGGTGCCGATGCCGCCGAACCACAGCAGGTCGACCGGCGCCTTGAGGATCGCCGAGATCAGCGAAATCGGGTCGATTTCGGACACCGACAGCCCGAGCAACGCCTGCACTTCAGGGGTCAGCGGAATGCTCTTCTGGCTGCGCGGGAAGATGCCGCCGCCCTTCGAGATGAGCTTCTCGTTATAGTCCGCCCAGCTCGACCGCGGCAGATTGAACATCCGCTCGCGTTCCTTCCAGCTTTTCGCCGGATCGGGATTGGGGTCGAGGAAGATGTGGCGATGGTCGAACGCCGCGGTCAGCTGGATCGCCTTCGACAGCAGCATGCCGTTGCCGAACACGTCGCCCGACATATCGCCGCAGCCGGCGACGCGGATCGTGTCACTCTGCACATCGACGCCCATTTCGGCGAAGTGGCGTCGGACCGAAAGCCACGCGCCCTTGGCGGTGATGCCCATCGCCTTATGGTCATAACCCTTCGACCCGCCGCTCGCGAACGCGTCGCCGAGCCAGAAGTCGCGCTCCATCGCGAGCCCATTGGCGACGTCGGAGAAGGTCGCGGTGCCCTTGTCGGCGGCGACGACGAAATAGGGATCGTCGCCGTCGTGGATTACGACGCCCTTCGGATGCACGACCTTGCCCGCGACCAGATTGTCGGTGATCGACAGCAAGGAGCGGATGAAGATGCGATAGCATTCGGTGCCCTCGGCGAACCACGCATCGCGGTCGAGCGACACGTCGGGCAATGCCTTGGGATAGAAGCCGCCCTTCGCGCCGGTCGGCACGATGACGGCATTCTTGACGCGCTGCGCCTTCATCAGCCCGAGGATTTCGGTGCGGAAGTCGTCGCGGCGGTCGGACCAGCGAAGCCCGCCGCGCGCGACCGGACCGGCGCGGAGGTGAATACCCTCGACGCGCGGCGAATAGACCCACACTTCGCGCCAGGGCAGCGGCTTCGGCAGGCCGGGGACCTGCGCGCTGTCGATCTTGAACGCGAGCGCTTCTTCGGCGGCGGGCGCGAAGGCATTGGTGCGCAGCGTCGCGCCGATCACCGCGTGGAAGAGGCGGAGGATGCGATCCTCATCAATCGACTTGATGTCGGCAAAGCCCGCCATGATGTCGGCTTCGAGCGCCTCGGCGCGCTTCGCATCGCGCGCCTTCGGATCGTGAAGAGCACGGAAACGCTCGATCAGCGCGGCGGTCAGCGTGGGCGCGTGGCGCAGCGCGCTGACCACCGTGTCCATGCCGTAAGCCGAGCCGCCCTGGCGCAAATAGCGGAACCAGGCGCGCAGCCACACGATCGCGCGCGGGGCGGTCTGGTTGGTGAGCACCAGCTCGTTGAACGCGTCATTCTCGGCGCGCCCATCGAGCACCGCCGCGATCGCGCCCTCGATCACTTCGGCATGGGGAAGCAGCGCGAGTTCGTCGACGTTGGCGGGCAGGCGCAGCGTGAAATCGTGGATCACGATCGCCTGCTCGTCTTCGCCCTCGGCGCCGGGGACGCGATTCTGCAGCGCGGTCGGGATTTCCTCGAGTACCTCGAAGCCGAAATGTTCGAGCGCGGGGACGACCGCGGACAGCGCGAGCGGGCCGGCCGCGCTATAGACTTTGAGCCGCAGCCGGTCGTCGCCGTCGAGGCTCTTGCGCGCGAGGCGGACGCTGCGCGGGTTGGCGGCGTCGAGATCGCGCAGGCGCAGAATGTCGCGCGCCGCTTCCTCGGGATTATAGAGGTTGCGGTAATTGGGCGGGAAGGTCGGCGCAAAGCGCGCCGCCAGCGCCGCCGCGCGGCCGGGGTCGCCGCGCTTCGCCAGCGCCGCCTCGACCTCGGGCTGCCAGCCGCGCACCATCTGTTCGAGCTGGGCGTTGAGCGCCTCGGTATCGGGCACGACGCCGCCGCTGCGCAGGTCGAGCGTGTAGCGCAGCAGCGCCGCGCCGCCGTCTTCGAGCACCATCGTCCAGCCGATCACGCCGGCCTTCGCTTCGCGCACCAGCAGCGATTCGACCGCGAGGCGACGACCGGTCGAGACCTCGTCGCGCGGCAACCAGACGAAGGCGAACAGGTGGCGGCCTAGCGCGCTCTGCACGGTCACCACCTTCGGCCGCGGCCGGTCGGTGATCGACATCGAAGTCAGCACCAGCTCTTCGAGCGAGGCGGCGTCGAACGCGATCAGCAAGTCGTGCGGCAGCGCGGTCAGCGCATGCGCGAGCGCCTTGCCGGCGTGACCCGTGGGGTCGAAACCGAACTTCGCCATCAACGCTTCGAGCTGCGCGCGCAGCATTGGCACCTTCGCCGGCGGCGCCGACAGCGCTTGGCTCGTCCACAGGCCGGCGTGAATCGACAGGCGCTCGACCTTCTTGCCCTTGAGTTCGGGCACGATGACGAGGTCGAGCAGCACGCGGCGGTGGACCGCCGACAAGCGGTTTGACTTGATCAGCAGCGGGGCATGGCCTCCCTTGTCGAACCAGGCGAAGGCGGCTTCGAGCGCGGCGGGCGACAGCAGCTGGCTTTCGCTGCTCTCGCTGATCCCCAGCGAATCCTGAACCTTGCCATCGCGGGTGCGCCATTCGTGGCCAAGCTGGGTCATCGAGCCGCCCTCGAACCAGCGCAGCAGTTCGGCGGCTTCGCCCTCGACGCGCATCGCCGCGTCGGCGAGCATCGCGGCGCGCATCGCGCGCCAGTCGCGCACCGCCGCACGCACATCGCGCAGCGCGGCTTCGAGCCCGTCGAGCAGGCGCCGGCGCGCGCGGGCGTCGCCGCGCTCGAGTTCGATATAGATGACCGACTCGCGGGTTCCTCCCTCGCCCGCTTCCTGCAGATGCCCCTTGGCATCGCGCTTCACCGCGACGACGGGGTGAAGGATGCGGTGGACCGCCAGCCCCTGCGCCGCGACCGCCTGCGAGGTCGAATCGACGAGGAAGGGCATGTCGTCGTTGATGATGACCAGCCGCATCCGGCGGTCGGTGCCGTCGGCAGCGATCGGTTCGAGCAGCAGCGACGGCGTTTCGGGCGCACGATCGAGCGCGGCGCGCGCGGCGAACTGGCTCGCATCGGCGAGCGCAGCCTTGTCCATATCGTCGCCCTCGCCCGGCAGCGCGCTGCCACGCAGCGCGGCGAGATAGGCGGCGGCTATTTTCGAAGGAATTTTGGCGGTGGTGGTGGTGTCCGTTTCCGGCGTGTCGGACAAATTCTGAGACATAAAGTGCAGCATCCCGAACCAAAGAGGGGGATCCCAGCCGACGATCGGCGGGGGCCCGTTCGCTGCCGCCCCCTATGCGCCTCAGCGGCGCGCGGCTCAAGCCCTCGTTCGCCCGCCGACGTTAAAAAATTTCAATTTTCGGATTTTCTGTTGCGTGAACGCTCTCAGACGGCCCTCAGGCGCCGGGCGTGATCGGGACCGCCTTCTTCGCCAGCTTCGCCACCAACGCCGGATCGTCGGCCGCTTTGGCGACGATCCCGATGTGCCCGCCCGGCATCGCGCGCGCGATCAGCACGACGAATTCGGCGTCGCCCGCGTCATGTTCGAGGATGAGCGCGGGATGCGCGAGGCGCAATGCGTCGAGCTTGTCGTCGGGTCGCTCAACTGCATCGGCCGGCTTGCGGCGCGCACGCGCGTCCTTGACCAGCCCCTTGAGCCCGCCCGGATAGCGATCGAGATAGGCGCTGAGTTCGCCGCGGCCGACGCCCTCGTCCTTGGCATGGCCGAGCACACAGGCATATTCGGCGAGGCGTGTCTTGTCATAGGTCGCGCCGAAAACCAGCTTCACGACCGGGGTCATCGGCGCACGGTCTTGCACCGCCAGCCCGGCGTCGTCGAGCAGCGCGGCAAATTCTTCGGGCTGCTCCTCGGCGGCGAGCGCGAAATCCCACGCCTTGCCGACCGCCTGATAGAGCGCACCGCGACTGCGGCTGTCGGCCGCGATCGCGCGCTCGGCGGTTTCGCGCGCAAGCGCCAGCCAGTCCGCGAGTTCGGCATCCTGCCCCGGATCGACCGGCACCTCGTCCTCGTCCCCGTCGTCTTCGTCGGTCCCGACCTCGGCATCCAGCCAGAGCTCCGTGTCGTCGCCCAGCGCGGCGAAACCGGGGGCGGCATCGACCACGACATCGTCGTCGAGATGCTCCGAGTCGGGGCCGTCGGCCCACACGGGCACCGGCGCGGTCAACGGCGCGGCACTGCGCAGCGCCTGTTCGACCGAAAGCTGCAATTCCTCGGCCTGGTCGGCGGTGACCACCTCTTTCCAGTTGATCACGCCCATGATGAAATCGATCGTGTCGTCGTCGGACGAAAAGGGCAGCAAGATGCCGCGGTACATGATCGTCGTGCCGCGATCGTTGACGAACTCGGCCTCGAAGCCGATCGGCGCGCGGTTGGCGATGATCTGGAGATAATGGTCGGTGAGGCGCGACAGCAAGGATCGGCCGGGAATCTGGCTGATATAATGGACGTCCTCGTCGATCTGCGATTCTTCGCGCAGCGTGTCGCCGAGGAAGGCGAGACCCGGGTTCTCGACCCCCGCGGTGAAGTCGAGCAATACCGAATGCGATCCGAAATCGGCACCGTCGAGATCGAGGTCCTCGACCGACGGATAAGCGCGGTCGGCGAGCAGCGAGGCCCAGTAATTATAGGCCCGCACCTGCATCCGCCGTTCGTCGACGCCGACGGACGCGGGCGCATCGATCGCCCCATCATCCTGGTCGTGGCTGCCCGAAAGCAGTCCGCGCATGCTGTCCATCATTTGTCCCCAGTCGCAAACATCGGTAAATCTTATGCACCGGGACTGGTAAAAGCGGCGTAAACGATGGCCGCGGTGACCCGAAACCCCGCCGGCCGCCCCTATATTCTCCATTCCTCCCGCCGGTTTTAGCCGCAAGCACGCGCCGCAAGCGATTGTCCGGCAAAAAGCGGATCCAAATGCGATTTCGACCTGAAATTCCATCGTCATGCATGGATTAGATATCGAAAACCCCCATGCTATAAATCTCTCCAAGAACGATATATGTTCTATTTCATATGTTTAACTTACATATTCATTTGTCCGCTCTTCCGCATCATATGCCTCTTGCATGGCATTCGATATGCCTTCTGTTGGAGTCGGATATGACGAGCGGTGATGTTGGCAACGAAAAGCTGCGCTGGATCCTGTGGGCGGGATGGCACGGCAAATGCCCCGAATGCGGCAAGGGACATATGTTTCGCTCGTGGCTGAAACTCGCCGATCGCTGCGAGAATTGCGGGCTCGACTTCAGCTTTGCGGCGCCCGACGACGGCCCCGCCTTTTTCTCGCAATGCATCGTCGCCTTTCCGCTGACCTTCGTGATCGTGTGGCTGCAGATCGCCTACAGCCCGCCGCTGTGGGTCCATCTGGTCTTTTCGATCCCGATCATGGTCATCGGCTGCGTGCTGCCGCTGCGCCCGATCAAGGGCTGGTTGGTCGCCTCGCAATATGTGAACAAGGCGCAGGAATCGGGGACCGAGCATCTGTGGGCGAAGCTGAATGCGCGCGAAAAACACGAAGCGGACGAACGGCGTGGCGGGTGACGCATGGCTCCCCGACATCGCGGGCGCGGCGGGCCCCAAATATAAGGCGGTGACCGCCGCGATATCGGCCGCCGTCGCGCGCGGCGAGCTTCGCCACGGCGATCGCCTGCCGCCGCAGCGCGACCTCGCCGCGAAACTCGGCATCGACCTCACCACGGTGACCAAGGCCTATGATCTGGCACGCCAGCGCGGGCTGATCGTCGCGCGCGGCCGCGCGGGCAGCTTTATCAGCGAGGATGTGCGGACCGGCGAGGTCGCGACGGCGGCGCAGAGCGACATCGCGATGAACAGCCCGCCGATCCCGATCGAGAGCCGGTTGACCGATGCGATGGCATCGGCGCTCGGCACGCTGGCGCGCGCCGACGGGTTTGCGCGGCTGCATTACCAGCGGCCGGGCGGCGCCGCGGCGGATCGCGAAAGCGGCGCCGAACTGCTCGCGCGCACCGGCTTGTCGTCTTCGGTCGAGCAGATCGTCGTCACCGCCGGCGGTCAAAATGGGCTGCACGCGGTTGCGTCGGCGATCCTGAAGCCCGGCGACCGCGTCGCGTGCGGACGCTTCGTCTATCCGGGCTTCGCCGCGATTGCGCGGCGCACGGGGGTCACGCTCGTCCCGCTCGCCGAAATGACCGCCGAAGCCTTGGAGGCGGCACACGCCGCCGCGCCGCTGCGCGCGCTCTACGTTGTCCCGACCAACGACAATCCGACCACCGCGACGATCGGGATCGGCGAACGGCGGGCCATTGCCGCGTGGGCCGAGGAAACGGGCGTCCAGATTATCGAGGACGATGCCTATGGCCTGCTCCCCGACACGCCGATTCCCGCGATCGCGAGCTTCGCGCCGCGGGTCGGCTGGTATGTCACAAGCATGGCCAAAATCGTCTCGCCCGCGCTGCGCGTCGGTTTTGTCCGCGCGCCGGGGGTGACCGAGGCCCTGCAAATCGCGGCGTGCCAGCATGAAAGCGCGGTGATGGCGCCGCCGCTCAACGTCGCGATGGTGTCGCTATGGCTCGCCGACGGAACGCTCGACGCGTTGATCGACGCGGTGCGCAAGGAGGCGAGCTGGCGGCAGCGGCTGGCGCACAGCGTGCTCGGCGACGGGCGCCACGCCGCACATCCGCAAGGCTATCACCTGTGGCTGCCGCTGGCGGTCGATATCCAGCCCGACACGCTCGCCGCCGCGCTCGCGCTTGACGGGCTGTCGGCGGTGCAATCGGACCGCTTCGCCGTCGCGGCCGACGCCCCCAAGGCGATGCGCATCTCGCTCGGCGGGACGATCGACCGCCGCGGGCTTTCGCGCGCGCTGCACCGGCTCGCAGCGCAGCTATGGACGCCGGGCGGCACAGCGAGCCATATCGTCTAGGTCGACCAGCCGCCCGCGAGCGCGCGGAACAGCGCGATCTGACGCCGCGAAATCTGGCCGTCCTGCGCAGCGAGAACCGCTTCGGTCTCGGCAAAGGTCCGTTCGGCATCGAGCCATTCGAGCGAATCCGATGCGCCCTCCTGCCGCTTCGCGCGCACGATCCGCGCCGCGCGTTCGGCCTGATCGCGCGCGGCGCGCAGCGCCTGCCGCTGTTCGAGCGAACGCGCGTAAGACGACAGCGCCGTCTCGGTTTCCTCGAGCGCGCGCAGCACCGTGCCGTCGAATTCGGCAAGCGACGCCTGCGTATCAGCCTCGGCCGCCGCGATCCGCGCCCGCGCGGGTTCCTGATTGGGGAAAGCCCAGTTGAGCAGCGGCCCGAGCAGCCAGCGGAGCGGACCGCCACCGAACACATCGCCAAAGCCCGTGCCCGTCGACCCGGCCGAACCGCCCAAGGTGATGCGCGGATAAAGATCCGCGGTCGCGACGCCGATGCGCGCGGTGTCGGCGGCAAGGCGGCGCTCGGCGGCGCGAATATCGGGACGGCGCTTGAGCAGCGCCGCCCCATCACCGACTGGGATGGGGTCGGTGATTTCGAGGCTGATGTTGCGATCCGCCGCGATCGCGGGGAGCGCGACGGGGGCACGACCGGTCAGAGTCGCGAGGCGGAACAAAGCCGCCTGCCGCTCAGCCTCGATGGAGGGAATGTCGGCCGAACGCTGATCGCGCAGCGTCGTGATGCGCGCGAGGTCGAGCCCCGTCGCCATCCCGACCTCCTTGCGGCGTTCGGTAAGTTTCACCTGCTGGTCGAGCAGCCCGACGATGCGCCGCGCGACGTCGAGCCGCGCCGCGCCAGAGGCGGCATCGGCATAGGCCTGCGTCGTATCGGCGGCGACGATCACGCGCACCGCGTCGGCATTCGCCTCGGCGGCGGCGGCATCACCGCGCGCGGCCTCGATCGAGCGGCTGACGCGGCCGAACAGGTCGACTTCGTAAGAGACATTGATCCCGACATCGACCGCCCAATCCTCGCGGTCGGCGCCGGGCAGACGCTGCCCTTCAGGGCTGCGGCCGTAATTGGCGCCGGCGCCGATCTGTCCCTGCGGCAGCCGATCCGCACGCGCGCCGCGCAAGGATGCACGGGCGCGGGCGATGTTCGCGACAGCGACGCGGACGTCAGTGTTGTTCGCCAGCGCATCGCCGACGAGCCCGTCGAGGACGGGATCGTCATAAAGGCGCCACCAGTCGCCCGCGACCGGTGCGAGCGACACCGCGGAGCTGTTCGCCGAAACAAACGGCCCGGTGGCGACGGGCGCCGACGCGGATTTGGGTTCGGCATAGTTGGGGCCGACCGCACAGGCGGCGAGCGCCAGCGCCGAGGCGGCGGTGAGGATATTGCGGAGGATCATGATTGCTCTCCTGAAATTATTGCATTCAAAAAGGCCGTGTATCCCCGCGAAGGCGGGGACCCATCTCCGGCCGGTTCAAAATAGCGCCAGCCGGAGATGGGCTCCCGCCTTCGCGGGAGCACAGAGTGATTTGGTTTCGTCACTTGCCGATCGTTATTCCGCCGGTACGGGCAGCGCCGTCCCGTGGTCGTCCGACCCGCGCCGCGCGCGCCGCTCAGCCGACCATATGCTGAGCGCGCGTGCGACGACGTAGAAGGTCGGGGTGAAGATGAGGCCGAACGCCGTCACGCCGAGCATGCCGAAGAAAACCGCGGTGCCGAGCGCCTGCCGCAGCTCCGCCCCCGCCCCGCTCGCGATCAAGAGCGGCACCGCGCCGAGGATGAAGGCAAAGCTGGTCATCAGGATCGGGCGCAGACGGTCGCGCGCGGCACGCACCGCGGCTTCGATCGGCGACAGACCATCCTCTTCCTCGGCCTGCTTGGCGAATTCGACGATCAGGATCGCGTTCTTCGCGGCGAGCGCGATGAGCACGACGAGCCCGATCTGCGTCAGCACATTATTGTCCATGCCGCGCAAATTCACGCCGACCATCGCCGCGAGCAGACACATTGGGACGATGAAGATGATCGCCAGCGGCAGCATCAGGCTTTCATATTGCGCCGCGAGCACGAGGAAGACGAAGACCACCGCGAGCGCGAAGACGATGCCCGCGGTGTTCGCCGCCGCCTTTTGCTGGAAGGCGATGCCCGTCCATTCGGTGCCATAGCCCGCCGGGAGCGTGTCCGAGGCGAGCTTTTCCATCGTCGTCAGCGACGCACCCGACGACGAGCCCGGCGCGGTATCGCCGTCGATCTCGACCGCGGGGAAGAGGTTGTAGCGCGTGACGCGGTACGGCCCCGTGCGGTCCTCGAAGTTCGCGACCGACCCGATCGGCACCATCGCGCCCGAGTCCGACCGGGTGCGAAGATTCGCGATGTCGGCGACGGTCTGGCGATAGGGCGCGTCGGCCTGTGCGGTGACGCGATAGGTGCGGCCGAGCAGGTTGAAGTCGTTGACGAACGCCGAGCCGAGATAGACCTGCAGCGCCTCGAACACGCGCTCGGGCGGAACGCCGAGCATATTCGCCTTCGCCCGGTCGATGTCGGCATAGACGCGCGGGTTCGACGGATCGAAGAAAGTGAAGACGTTCGCGAGCCCCGGGGTCTCGTTCGCCTTGCCGATCAGATTGTTCGTCTCGTTCGCGAGCGCGGCATAGCCGTTCCCGCCACGATCCTGCACGATCATCCGGTAACCGCCCGCCGAACCGATGCCCTGGATCAGCGGCGGCGGGATGATCACGATCTGCGCCTCGGTGATGTCGGCGGTGTTCGCGCGTGCCTGATTCATGATGTCCTCGAAATTGACCCCGAGCTTCCCGCGCTCCTCGAACGACTTGAGCGGGAAGTAAGCGGCGGCCGAGTTCGGCGCGAGCGTCTGCGATGGTCCGTCGAAGCCCGCGAGCATCACCGATCCGAGGACCCCCTCGATCGGCAGCACGCGCGCGGCAACCTTCTTCAGCACCGCGTCGGTGCGTTCGACCGAAGCGCCCGAGGGCAGCTTGGCGACGACGAGGAAATAGCCCTGATCCTGCGCGGGAATGAAGCCCGTCGGCGTCGCCCAGAACAGCCCCGCGGTCGCGGCGATCAGCCCGGCATAGGTGACCATCATCTTTTTCGGCGCGCGCACCAGCCGGTCGGTCAGGCGCGCATAGCCATTGCTCAATTTCTCGAAGCCCTCGTTGAAGCGTTCGCCGGCGCGGTGGATACGCGCCATGAGCCATCCGTCGGCCTGCGCGGGAGCGTGCGGTTTGAGCAGGATCGCCGCGAGCGCGGGCGACAGGGTGAGCGAGAGCACGAGCGAGATGATCGTCGCGGTCGAGATCGTCACCGCGAACTGCTGATAGAAAGCACCCGACAGCCCGGTGAGGAACAAGGTCGGCACGAACACCGCGCAGAGCACGAGCACGATCGCGACGAGCGCACCCGACACTTCATCCATCGATGTGCGCGCGGCTTCGAGCGCGCTCATCCCTTTCTCGAGGTTGCGTTCGACATTCTCGACGACGACGATCGCGTCATCGACGACGATACCGATCGCGAGGACGAGCCCGAACAGCGACAAATTGTTGAGGCTGTAACCGAACGCCGCGAGCACCACGAAGGTGCCGATCAGCGACACCGGGATCGCGAGCACGGGAATGATCGCCGCGCGCCATTTCTGGAGGAACACCAGAATGACGATGACGACGAGGATGACGGCTTCGAACAGGGTTTCCATCACCGCGTCGATCGACTGGGCGATGAATTCTGTGGGGTTATAGATGACGCGATATTCGAGTCCCTTGGGGAAGCTTTTCGACGCTGCCGCCATTTCGGCCTCGACCGCCTTCGCCGCGGCAAGCGCGTTCGAACCCGGACGCTGGAACGTCGCGAGAATGACCGTCGGATCGCCCGACAAATAGGTGTTCGAATTATAGTCCGACGCGCCGAGCTCGACGCGCGCGACGTCCGACACCCGCACCTGCCGCCCGTCGGCATCGCTGCGAATGACGATGTTGGCGAAATCCTTGGGGTCGGTCAGGCGGCCCTGCGTCTCGACGCTGAGCTGGAAGCTGCTGCCATTGGCATGCGGCGGCTGGCCGAGCGAGCCTGCGGCGACCTGCACATTCTCACGCCGCAGCGCGGTGACGATCTCGCCCGCGGTGAGGTCGAGCGCGGCGGCGCGGCCGGGATCGATCCACACGCGCATCGCGTAATCGCGGCTGCCGAACAGGCGCACGTCGCCGACGCCGTCGATGCGGCTGAGGCGATCGCGGAGCTGGGTCAGCGCATAGTTGGAGATGTACGCGCGATCGAGCGACTTGTCGGGGGAGACGAGGTTCACGATCAGCAGGAAGTCTGGCGACGTCTTGCGCGTGACGACACCCAGCCGCTGCACCGTTTCGGGCAGGCGCGGGGTCGCGATCGCGACGCGGTTCTGCACCAGCACCTGCGCGGCATCGAGGTCGGTGCCGATCTTGAAGGTCACGGTGATCGTGACGACGCCGTCGCCGGTCGACTGGCTGCTCATATAGAGCATATTGTCGACGCCGTTGATTTCCTGCTCGATCGGCGCCGCGACCGTGTCGGCGACGGTTTCGGCCGACGCACCCGGATAGGTTGCGGTCACGGTCACCGTCGGCGGGACGATGTCGGGATATTGCGAGACGGGCAGGCCGATATAGGCGACCGCGCCGATGATGGTGATGATGACAGCGAGCACGGCGGCAAAGATCGGCCGGTCGATGAAAAAGCGGGATAGGCGCATGGGAGAGCCCCTGTTCTATGTCTAAATCCGAATCTCCCCCTTCCACTTTCGGTAGGGGCAGCGATCCCCGGACGGAGCCGAGGGGGGTGGAGCCATCGGGCTAGACGGGAGGTCGCGAGACCCCACCCCAACCCCTTCCTCAAAAGGAAGGGGCTTTATTCAACTCACTTCGAAAAAGTCGCCTGCGCCGACACCGGTTCGACTGCGGCGGCCGCACCCTTGGGGGGTGCCACGGCGGCAATCTTTCCAGCCTTGGCCACCGCCTTTTCGCCGGGACGCGCGAACTGATAGCCGTTGATGACGACGCGGTCGGTCGGCGTCAGGCCCGAACGGATGACGCGCAGGCCATCGACTTCGGGGCCAAGCTCGACCGGCTTCGCCGCGACCATCCCGTCCTTGCCGACGACATAGACGATCTTGCGCGCCTGATCGGTCTGCACCGCGGCGGCGGGGATCAGCAGCGCGCGCGCCGTCTGGCCGGTCGTCAGGCGCATATTGCCGAACATGCCGGGGGTCAGGAACATTTCCGGATTACTGAAGCTGGCGCGGGCGCGGATCGTGCCCGAACGCGGGTCGAGGCCGTTGTCGGTAAAGTCGAGCTGCCCCTTCCAGCGATAATCGCTTTCGTCCTGCAGGCGGACTTCGACCGCCGCGCCCTTATCGCCGCCCTCGCGCTTGGTCTTGAGGAACAAAGCTTCGGATCCCTGGAAGGTGAAGTACACGGGATCGAGCGCATTGATCGTCGTCAGCAGCGTGCCCCCGGCATCGCCCGCCGACACGAGGTTGCCCGCGTCGATCTGGCGGTCCGAAATGCGGCCGCTCAAGGGCGCACGGACGGTCGTGAATTCGACGTCGAGCGAACGCGCCGCGATGCGGGCATCAGCCCCGGCCAGCGCGGCATTCGCAGCGTTGACGCGCGCACGGAGCCGGTCGATCTCGCTCTGCGACACCGCCTCGACATCGACGAGCCGCCCGGCGCGTTCGAGTTCGAGGCGTGCGAGCGCCAGGTCGCTGCGCGCGCTGGCAGCCGAGGCGCGCGCTTCGGCGAGCGCGGCGCGATAGGGGCGCGGATCGATGGTGAAGAGCGGCTGCCCCTGACGCACGATCTGGCCGTCGGTGAAGTGGATGCCCGTGATCGCACCCGAAACGCGCGGGCGCACTTCGACCGCTTTCGACGCCTCGAAGCGGCCGATATATTCGTCCCACAGCGTTACATCGCGCGCGATCGGCGTCGCGACGGTGAGCACGGGCGCGGGCGCCGCGGCGGCCTGCGGCGGACCGTCGCGGAGCAGCCACCAGGCACCGACAATGAGCACGAGGAATGCACCGATCCACGCGGCGCGGCGGCCGCGGCCGGGGTGGAGCAAGGTCTTGAGTTCGCGGCGGACCTTCGCGTCGGCGGGGTCGATCTTTTCGATGGGGGTGTGGACGGTCATGGATATGCCCTCTTCTCTTCGTTCGTTTTGGCCGCCTGCGCCCCCGGGGGAGGGGGAGGGAGGCGCAGGCGGCCAGCGCCGGAAGCGCATGCCTCCGACTGATGTCGCAAATGGTCCTTGTTGCCAGAGGGCCCTCATCGAAGAGGACGGCCGCCCTGTCCCGTCACGCGCATCCCATGCGCGCGCGGGGTCCCTGTTTATATCTTGCGGGCAAGCACCTTTGGGCGCCCGACCGGAGCAAGACCCGCTCCCGGGAAATATTCGATGGTGAAACTTCCGGCCGCAGCATGATCTTTGTCACGCCGCGGCCGGTCTCGGGGGAGAGCCTATCGTTGTGTACTATGTGGTATATAAGTCATGTTGCGCTGCGTCAACACCATTCTGTACCGGGCAGTAAGATTTTTCTTTCAGGGCACTTACCGAAAAAATGGGCGCCGGTTTTTCGGCCGGCAAATGCTCAGATCAACGCCCGGGCCACAGCTTCAGGCTGGTTTCGACGAGCCGTTCGAGTTCCGCGCGCGTCGCACCGGCGCCAGCCTGCACCGACATGCCCTGGTTCACCGCGGTCAGGAAAGCGGCAAGGCCTGCGGCATCGGTGTCGGGCGGGAAATCGCCCTCTTCCTTGGCGCGCGCGAAGCGTTCGAGCATCGCGCGTTTCGCCGCCGCGCCGCGTTCGAGCACGGCCTGGCGAATACATTCGGCTTCCGCGCCGCACGCGACCGAGGTGATCACGCCCAGGCAGCCGTTCGGATTCTCGGGACAGGTGTACATGTCGAGCGCGCCGTACATCAGCCGCTCGGCGACGCCGCGCGCGGTCGGCGCTTCGAGCGCAGCATGCATATAGTCGGCTTTTTCGCGCTCATAGAGATCGAGCGCCTTGTTGAAGAGCGCTTCCTTATTGCCGAAGGCCGCGTACAAACTCGGCTTGGTAATCCCCATCGCCTCGGTCAGATCGGCCATCGAGGCGCCTTCATAGCCCTTCGACCAGAAGACGCGCAGCGCCGATGCCAGAGCGGCATCGACGCAAAATTCGCGCGGACGGCCCTTGTGCGGTGTGACAGCGGTGGCGGTTTCGATTTCCATAACGGCTGGTATATAAGTGGTAGATCGCAACTTGTCCAGTGGCGCGCCGATCAGGGTCAGGACCTAAGCAAGCCGCGTGTCGATCGGCAGTCCGCCCTTCAGCGTCAGCGTCACCGGCGTCCGCTCGGCAATATCGGCGAGCCGCGCCTTCTGCTCGTCGTCGAGCCCCGCGATCGTCAGCACGCGATCGACCCGGAGGCCGTCCTTGCTGAGCAATCGTAGGCTGACGTCGACCGATTCGAGCGGCCACCCCTTGCGGTCGGCGTACATGCGCAAGGTGATCGCGGTGACCGCGCCGAGGCCCGCGAGCAGGAAGTCATAAGGCGCTGGCCCCAGATTCTGCCCGCCCAGCCCCGGCCCCTCGTCGCCGATCAGGTCATGGCCGCCGACGTTGATCTCGGTGCGATAATGATCCTTGCCGATGCGGGCGGTGCCATGGGCCATATTGCTGTCCTTCATTGAAGCGAGCTTCCAGACACTTCTTTCCCGCTGCGACCGACAAAGGGCAAGGCCCGGTTTTCGCCATCTCTTGAATCGACGACCGAAAACCCTAGATTGAAAACATCGTCAACAAGCGAAAGGAGGTGGTCGAATGTCTCATTGTCACGCGCCGCATGCGGCAGATTTGAGCATGACCTTCCTCGCGGGGGTCCGACTCGGATAATCGTCCGCGAACAGGCACGACAATGGAAGGGCTGCTCCGAAAGGGGCAGCCCTTTGTCCTTGGGGCGGCCGCACGGCCGCGCGTCGTCAGGTTACCGTCAGAAACCGGCGCTACAGATTGCGCGATAGGGGCGACGCCATGGGACCGACGCAAGCGAAGTCTGATTTCGCAACTTTGGGAAAAGTTTGGAGGCCCGAGCCGGAATCGAACCGGCGTGCACGGATTTGCAATCCGCTGCGTCACCACTCCGCCATCGGGCCTCATGCCAAATTACCGCATCCTTTTGGGGACGGGCCGGGTGTTGGACGGCGCCGCTAGTGAGGGGCTTTGGCTGCCTTGTCAAGGATTCGCCGGAACGGCACCGCTCGGGCCGCGGTACAGCGCGCGATGAGGGTTGGCGACACCCCCATTGGCAGCTATGCGACACGCGATGCGGCTGCGGGGCTGTATTACTATTGCAATACAGCATTGCTTCGGCTAAAGCTGCCCCGCAAAGGTTCAAGTTCCAGGGAATTGGAAAAGGCTGATGGCGACGAAGTTTAGCGAAATCACTGCGGCAGAGATGCGCGCTGCCATGATCGACAGCCAGCTCAGGACCAACGATGTCATCGACCCCGCGGTGATCGGCGCGATGGCCGCAGCGCCGCGCGAGGCGCATGTGCCCGCCGCGCTCGCCGGCGTCGCCTATATGGACCGTCCGATCGCGCTCGGCCACGGCCGCGCCTTGAACGCGCCGCTGGTCACCGGCCGGATGCTGGTCGCAGCGGCGGTCCGTCCCGGTCAGCGCGTGCTGCTGATCGGCAGCGCAACGGGCTATACCGCCGGACTGCTCGCGCTGCTCGGCGCCGAGGTTCACGCCGTCGAGGAACAGGGCGAATTGATGGCGACGGCGCAGGCTGCGGTCATCAACGCCAATATCCGCTGGACCCAGGGACCGCTGGCCGCCGGTGCGCCCGATGCGGCGCCGTTCGACCGCATCATCATCGAGGGCGCGATCGAAACGCTGCCCGACGCGCTTGCCCAGCAGCTCGCCGACGGCGGGCGGTTGATCGCGGCGCGGCGCGAAGGTGCGGTGACGCGGCTGGTCGAGGGCGTGAAGACCGGCGGCGCGGTCGCGCTGCGCAGCTTCGCCGACATGGACGTCGCGCCGCTGCCGGGCTTTGCGGCACCGGTCGCTTTTCAGTTTTAAGGCCACTTCCTTCCTTGTTGCGGGGCTGACATCTTTATGAACGATAATAATAATAAGAAACAGCCCCTTCGCCGGTCCAGCTGGCTCACCGGCCTCGCGGTCGGCGCGCTGATGCTGCCCGCGGCGGCAGAGGCCGAAACGCTGCAGGGTGCGCTGGCCAAGGCCTATGAAAACAACCCGACACTGACCGGCGCGCGCGCGGGACAGCGCGCGAACGACGAGAATGTGCCGATCCAGAAAAGCTTCGGCCTTCCCGAGGTCAACACCCGCGCCGATTACGAAGAAAATGTCATCAGGCCGGGCAACAGCTTCAACTCACCGATGCGCTCGGTCACGGGGTCGGGCCAATTGTCGGTGCCGATTTATCAGGGCGGTGCGGTCCGCAACGCCGTGCGCGCCGCAAAATTTCGCGTCGAGGCGGGGCAAGCCGACCTTCGCGCCACCGAAGCGAGCATATTTTCGCAGGTTGTCGGCGCTTATATGGACGTCATCCGCGATCAGGCGATCGTCCAGCTCAATCAAAAGAATGTCTCGGTCCTGCGTACCAATTTGCAGGCGACCAGCGACCGCTTCGAGATCGGCGACCTGACGCGCACCGACGTCGCCCAGTCCGAGGCGCGGCTGGCGCTCGCCGAAGGCGATCTGCGTAACGCCGAGGCGAACCTGATCGGCAGCCGCGAATCCTATATCCGGCTTGTCGGCGATGCCCCGACCGATTTGCAGGCGCCCCCGGCGCTCCCGAACCTGCCGGCGAATGCCGAGGAAGCGGTGGCGATCGCGCTGAACAACAATCCCGACATCGAATCGGCGAATCAGCTGGTCAGCGCGTCGAAGGCCGATATCGGCGCCGCCAAGGCGTCGCGCGCGCCGAAACTGTCCGCGACGCTCAGCGGCAATTATAATAATTACCTCGGCTCGCTGAACAGCGGCGTCACCGGCGTCGGCGTGACGCAGGAAACCTCCGCCGCGGCCGCGGGCGTATCGGTGACGCTGCCGATCTTCACCGGCGGCCGCCGCTCGGCCCAGGTGCGGCAGGCGCAGTCGCGCGGCAGCCAGGCGATCGAACAATATGTCGAAACCGAACGCGGTGTGATCGCGCAGACGCGCGGCTCCTATGCCGCGTGGCAGGCGAACGAACGCATCATCACCGCGACGCAGCAGGCGGTGAGCGCCAACGCGCTCTCGCTCGAAGGCGTGCGCGCCGAAAACAGCGTCGGCACGCGCTCGATCCTCGACATTTTGAACGCCGAGCAGGAATATCTGAACACGCAGGTCCAGCTCGTGTCGGCACAGCGTAACTCGTACGTCGCCGCCTTCTCGGTCCTCGCCGCGATGGGCAAGGCCGAAGCCCGCGACCTCGGCATCGGCGGCGGCGCGCTCTACGATCCCGAAGTCAATTACCGGCGCGTGAAGGGTGAGATCTGGGACTGGGCCGACGATCCGGCGCCGCAGCAAGTCGCGACCGACACCCGCGCCGTTCCCGCCGCCACCGCCAGTGTTCCCGTCGGTCCGCCATCGCTCTCGCCACAATAAGGCTTGGCAAATCGCGCCCCAAATCGGTAAGAGAATTGTTAACCATCCGGTAATCGCGATGGTTTAGGGGGTTGGGTTATGGGCGATATGTCGCGGGAACCTTCGATGGAAGATATCTTGTCGTCGATTCGGCGCGTGATCGCGCGGGATGAAGCGCCGGGCTCGGCACGCGAGATCCGCGTCCCCGAAGCCGACGATATTCTTGACCTCCAAGATGAAGAAGACCGGGCCGATGCTGCCCCCGCAGCCGCGGAGCTCGTTTCCGAAGCGAGCGCCGATGCCGCACGCCAATCGCTCGAAGCGCTGACCGCCGCGGTCGCCCCCGCGGTCGCCGCGGCAACCGTTGCCGCCCCGACCGTCGCCGGCCGCACGATGGAGGATGTCGTCCTCGACGCGCTGCGCCCGATGCTCAAGGACTGGCTCGACACCAACCTGCCCGGGCTGGTCGAGGCGATGGTCGCCAAGGAAATCAGCCGGATCACCGGCAAGCGGCTTTAACTAAGCCGCCCAATCCTCCAGCAGGTAACGCGCGATCGCCAGCGGCGGCGGCGCCATGAACGGCGCCCCCATGTCGCCCGCAAGCGCGGCGCGCACTTCCGCCCTGTCGACCCACATCGCCGCCTCGATCTCGGTCGTATCGAGCGTCAGCGCGGGATCCTTCGCGACCGCGCGGCACCCGATCATCAATGACGAGGGGAACGGCCAGGGCTGGCTTGCGACATAGGTGACGTCCGAAACACGGATGCCCGCTTCTTCCCAGAGTTCGCGCGCGACCGCTTCCTCGAGCGATTCGCCGGGTTCGACGAACCCCGCGAGCGCCGAGAAGAATCCCGGTGGAAAACCGCCCTGCCGCCCGACGAGCACGCGCCCGTCGCATTCGGCGAGCATGATCACCACCGGGTCGACGCGCGGGAAATGCTCGGCGTTGCAGCTACCACAGGTCCGGCCCCACCCGCCGCGGAACAGGTCGGTCGGCGATCCGCACACCGCACAGAAACGATGCCGCGCATGCCAGTCGACAAGGCTGCGCGCGCCGCCATACAGCGCCGCCTCTTCGCCCGACAGCAACGGCAGCAGCCGCATCACCGTGCGCGACCGCGCATCGATGCGCGCGCCGGCCGGGGCCTCGCGCACAAAATGCGGGATGCCCGCGTCGTCGATGCCAAGCAGCATCAGCGCGCGATGGTCGTCGGGGTCGAGCGGCTCCCACAGCAGCCCGCCGCCTTCGCCCGGCACAAAGTCGATGCCGCCGAGGACAAGGCAGCGCGCCCGCGGATCGGCCGACGCGGCAGCGAAAGCCGCCGCATCGGTCCGCAACTGATCGGCGCGGTCGAGCCACGCCCCGGTGAACCCCAGCGGCAAAGGCATCAGCGCATCACATCCTTGAAGAAGGTTTCGCCGAACTTGCCCTGGAACGACACCGCATCGGGCGGCATGATCTGCGTATAGCCTGCGGCGCGATAGCCGAGCCCGCGATGGACGAAACCGATCGTCCCCGCGGCGCCCGCCCAGCCGAAAATCCCCTCGCCTCCGGGCGAGGTCGGTAGCGAAACACGCCCACCCGCGCCAAAGCCCTGCCCGTCGATGAAGCTGCCCTTGCGGTCGACGCTGTCGGCGATGAGGTTCGACATCGCGAGCAGCGCAGTCTCGCGCTTCATCACGCGCTTCCCGCCCGTCGCGCCTTCGCCGAGCAGCATCGCAAGAAAGCAGTCGTAATCGCGCGCGCTCGACACGAGCCCGCCGCCGCCGAACGGATAGGGCGGCGGGTCGAGATAGATCGAGCTCGCCGCGGGATCGAAGGGAATCAGCGCGCCCCCAAAGGGCGCATAATTGCTCGTGAAGCGCCCCACATCCTTCGCGCTCACCATGAAGCCGGTGCTCGTCATTCCGAGCGGATCGAACAATCGTGCCTTCAGGAAGGCGTCGAACGGCTGGCCCGACACGACCTCGATCAGCCGTCCCAAGAGGTCGAGGCTGATCGAATAGCTCCATTTGGTGCCGGGCTCATAGACTAGCGGCAGCGCCGCAAGCCGGTCGGCCATCACGGCAAGGCTCGGCGCGGGGGTGACCGGCGCGAAACCCGGGATCGGCAGCCGGCTCGCCTGCCCGCCGGTGATGCCATTGTCGTCATAGGCCTTTTTGAGCGGCCCCTTCTGGATGATATTATAGCCGAGCCCTGCGGTGTGGGTGAGCAGCTGGCGCACCGTGATCGGGCCTTTTGCCGGGCGCACGTCGGTGATCGACCCGTCGGGCGTGTTCTGCACCTTCATATTCGCAAAGGCGGGCAGGAAATCGGCGATCGGCTGGTCGAGCTTCATCTTGCCGTCTTCGATCAGCAGCATCGCGGCGATGCCGGTGACGGGTTTGGTCATCGAATAGAGGCGCCACAACGTGTCGGGGCCGACGGGCGTTGATGAATCGTTCGACTGCACCCCCGCGCCGAAAAAGACCGCTGCCTCCTGCCCCTTGCCGATCGCGGCGAGCGTGCCCGCAAGCTCGCGGCGGTCGACAAAGCCTTTGATGAACGCATTGGTCGCGGGATAGAGCGCGGCGCCGTCGATCTTCCACGCCAGCGCGGCGCGCGGCAACAGCGCCCCCGCACCCGCCAGCGCCATCCCACCCATCAGCGCGCGGCGCGACACCATCATGTTCATGCGTCTCTCTCCAGCATCTTGTCGGTCAGTTTGCGATAGAGCGTCGGCAGCCCCGCCGCGTCAAGGTCCGCGATCGGCCACCAGCCGCCTTCCGCTGCGGCACCGGGGGCTTCGGTGGGAGCGTCACGCCGCACCAAAGTCAGCGTGAGGTCAAAATGGGTGAAACCATGATCGACGCTGACGATTCCCGACTCGAACGGCAGTACATCGGCCCAGTCGCCGCCGGGCAGCGCACGCATTCCGCCGAGCATCCCCTTGTCGGGCCGGCGGACGAGCCAGATTGCCCCATCCTTCTCGATCCAATGGGCCAGCCCATGCCGATGCGGCTTGGCCTTCTTCGGCGGCTTCACCGGCAGGCGCTCGATATCGGCTCGCCCACGCGCGCGGCAATCGGCCATCAGCGGGCAGATCGCGCACGCAGGCGAGCGCGGCGTACAGACGGTCGCGCCAAGGTCCATCAGCGCCTGCGCAAAGTCGCCGGGCCGATCGCCCGGCACCAGCGGCGCGAGCGCGACGCGAATCTCGCGCTTCGCCATCGGCAGCGCCGTTTCGATCAGGCGGTGGCGCGCGATCACGCGCTCGATATTGGCGTCGATGACAACCGCCGGGCGCCCGAAGGCGATCGCCGCGACCGACGCCGCAGTATAGTCGCCGATCCCGGGCAGCGCGCGCAAGGCGGCCTCGCTATCGGGAAATGTCCCGCCATGGTCGCGAACGACCGCGCGCGCGCAGGCGAGCAGATTGCGCGCGCGGGCGTAATAACCAAGCCCCGCCCACGCCGCCATGACATCGGCATCGTCGGCCGCCGCCAGATCGGCAACCGTCGGCCAGCGTTCGGTAAAGCGCGCGAAATAGCCCGCGACCGCGGCAACGGTCGTCTGCTGCAGCATGACCTCGGCCAGCCAGATACGGTAGGGATCGGGCGCCCAGCCGCTGTTCGGCGCGATCCGCCACGGCAGCACGCGCGCCGACCGGTCGTACCAGCCGAGCACGCGCGCCGCGAAGTCCCGGGCGACGTCATCTACAATGTCGGAAGTCTGGACGCTCACCCCCCGCCTATGGCATGGCACCCGGCATGACGAAAGACGCAGGTGAGGATGCGCCGGCCAAAAAGGCCAAGGCGAAAGGCAAGGCAAAGACCGCCAAGCCGCCCGTGCGCGTCTATGAACGCCCGCGCGGCGGCGAAGCGCGCATGGTGTCCGACCTCGTGCCCGAAATCGGCCGCGCCGCCTTTCGCAAATTCGGCTTCGTGCAAAGCTCGGTCGTCAGCCGCTGGCGCGAGATCGTCGGCGACAAGCTCGCCGACGTCACCCAGCCCGCGATGATCCGTTTTCCGGCGGGCCAGAAAGCGGGCGGCACGCTGCATTTGACGATCAGCGGCGCGCACGCGCCGATGCTCCAGCATGTCGCGCCCGACATCATCGGCGCGGTCAACCGCTTCTTCGGCTACGCCGCCGTCGCGCAGGTCCGCATGACGCACGGCCAGGTCACCCCCGCGGCGCCCGTTCAGCAGCCGGCAATGCTCAAACCCGTACCCGCCGAACTGGGGGACAGCCTGCGCGACATCGGCGACCCGGAACTGCGCACCGTGCTCGAACGCATGGCGGCGGGACTGGCGACGCCGCCCAAGCTTCCCCGTATCAGTTAGGAACGACGGATGTCCGCTTTTGACGACCCGCTTCTCGATCGCCGTGCGGCGGTGCTGGCACTTTCGGGCGCCGCACTCGGCCTGATCGCCGCGACGCCCGCGAAACCCACACTCTGGTCGCAGACCGTCACCACCACACCGATCGGCGCCTTCCTCGTCGGCAATCCCGCCGCGAAGGTGCGGGTCGTCGAATATTTCAGCTACACCTGCCATGTCTGCGCTGATTTCGCGAAGGCGAGCGCGCTGCCGCTGAAGACCGGCTATGTCGATCGCGGGCTCGTCCTCTTCGAATATCGCAACCTGGTGCGCGACCCCGCCGACATGACCGCGGCGCTGCTCGCGCGCTGCGGCGGGTCCAAGGCGTTCGCGGGCAACCATCAGGCGATCTTCAACAATTTCCCCGCGTTGATCGCCAGCATCCAGAAGGCGACCGAGGCGCAGAAGAAGAGCTGGTTCGAAGGCACCACCGGCGAGCGCGCGCGCAAGATCGCCGCTGGCACGGGACTCACCGCGCTGATGCGCGCGCGGGGCTACACACAGGCGCAGATCGACGCCGCGCTCGACAGCGAGGTCGCGCAGGCCGAACTCACCGGCATGACGAACATCGGCCTCAACGCGGACCGCGTCGAGGGCACGCCGAGCTTCTTCGTCAATGGCCGCAATGCCGGGGTCACCGCATGGCCCGCACTCAAATCGAAACTCGACCTCGCGATCAAGGCCGCCTAAAAGCGCCGCATTCCCGTTCTGTGGAGAAAGTAAGTATATGACCGCATCGCTTCGTATCGCCCTTCTGTCTTCGCTCGGCGCGCTCGCCCTCGCCGGTTGCGGCGACGGCGCGACCGACCCCTCCAAGGAACAGTCCGTGGTCGCCAAGGTCGCGCCGCCGGCCGGCAAGACCTGGTCGCAGGTCGTGCGCGTCGACGGCGACGGCGTCGTGATGGGCAACCCCGATGCACCGATCAAACTCGAGGAATTTGGCGCCTTCACCTGCGGCCATTGCGCGCAGTTCACCAAGGATTCGCACGAAGAGCTGAAGCGTGACTTCGTCGACACCGGCCGCGTATCGTACAAGCTGACGCCGTTCATGCTCCACCCCGTCGACGCGATCGCGGGCGCGATCGTCAAATGCACCGGCCCCGACCGCTTCTTCCCGCTCGCCGACGCGACCTTCCTCGAGCATGAGGCGTTCATAGCGGGCCCGTCGAAACCGCAGCCGGGGATCGAGGAAGCGATGAAGCTGCCCCCCGCACAGCGCTTTACCGCGCTCGCCAAGGGCTGGGGCATCGATCAATTCTATCAGCAGCGCGGGGTTCCCGCCGCGACGATCCAGCAGTGTCTCGCCAAGGTCGAAAATGTCGAGGCGATCGAAAAGGGCACCAACGCCGGCGTCGAGAAATATCAGATCACCGGCACGCCGACCTTTGTCATCAACGGCCAGGTCGCCGAAGGCGTCGCATCGTGGGCTCCGCTGCGCGACCGCCTGCGCACGATGGGCGCACGCTGATTCCTCTTTCGTCATGCCGGGCTTGACCCGGCACCCGCCTTTTTTCTTCAAGAAGGCAGGCCCCGGATCAAGTCCGGGGTGACGGATAAGGGAAGCGAACCCCTTGCGACTCCCCCCGCCGCGCGGCATGACGGCCTGCAGGGGGATATGTGACACCAAGGTTGCACCAGCTCCGATTCGATGACCTGCACGGGGCCGCCCCGTGCAGATAAAGCGGCTGCGCCTCACCGGTTTCAAAAGCTTCGTCGAACCCACTGAACTCCGTATCGAACCCGGACTGACCGGCGTCGTCGGCCCCAATGGCTGCGGCAAATCGAACCTGCTCGAAGCGATCCGCTGGGTGATGGGCGAATCCAGCCCCAAGTCGATGCGCGGCGGCGGGATGGAGGATGTGATCTTCGCCGGCACCTCGACGCGCCCGGCGCGCGATTTTGCCGAGGTGGCGCTTCATTGCGATACCGAAGGGACACTCGTCGCGGGTCTGTCCGATTCGAGCGACGGCGACGATCTGGAGGTCATCCGGCGGATCGAACGCGGCGCGGGCAGCGCCTATCGTGCCAACGGCCGCGACGTGCGCGCGAAGGACGTCGCGCTGATCTTTGCCGACGCCGCGACCGGCGCGCACAGCCCCGCGCTCGTCAGCCAGGGCAAGATCGCCAATGTCATCGCCGCCAAGCCGACCGATCGCCGCGCGATGCTCGAGGAAGCCGCGGGCATCGCGGGGCTGCACGTCCGCCGCAAGGATGCCGAGCAGAAACTGCGCGCGACCGAAACCAACCTCACGCGCCTCTCCGAGATCGTCGCTGACATGGAAGTGCGCGCCAATGCGCTGCGCCGGCAGGCGCGCGCGGCGGAAAAATACAAGAAACTCTCCGACGACATCCGCATTGCCGAAGGACGGCTGATCTACGCACGCTGGCGCGACGCCGCCGCCGCCGCCGACCAGGCGCGGCGCGATGCCGACGCGGCCGAGGCGGCGGTGAAAACCGCGCAGGACGAACTCGAAACCATATCGAAGGCGCAAGCCGAGGTCGCAACGCATGTCGCCGCGGCGCGCAGCGACGCACAGACACAACGCGACGCGCTCGCCGAGGCGACCGCGACGCAGGTGCGCTTGCAGGGCGAGGAGCGCGCGGCGCTCCAGCGGCTTGAGGATCTGGCGACGCAACAGCGGCGTATCGCCGACGACCGCGCGCACGAAGGCGAACTCGCGCGCGAAGCGCATGGCGCGCTGACCGCGCTCGACGCCGAAACCAAAACGCTGGCGCAGGAGATTGCCGGGCACGACGCCGGCAAGGCCGCGCTCGCCGACGCCAGCCTCGCGGCACAGGCGCGCCTCCGTGACGCCGAGGTCGCGCTGGCGCAGGCGCGCGCCAAGGCGGCGAGCGAGGCCGCCGACCGCCGCATCGCGGTGTCGGCCCGCGACAGCGCCGAAGCCACCGTGCGCCGCGTTGCCAATGACAAGGCGCGCGTCGATGCCGAGGTTGCCGCGCTCGGCGACAGCGCCGCGCTCGCGGCGACGCATGCCGACAGCGTGAAAGCTGCCAACGCCGCCGAAGCCGCGATCGCCACCGCCGAAAACGCGCTGCACGAAGCCGAAGCCGATCGCGAAGCGACGGCGGCCGACCTTGCAGGCATCGAGGCGGGGCTCGCCGAAGCGCGCGCCGCGCTCGCCGCGCTCGAAGGCGAGGCATCGACGCTCGAACGCGCGCTCGCGGCAGCGCGCAGCGACGCCGACCGCATTCTCGACCAGCTCCGCGTCGCGCCGGGCTATGAAGCCGCGCTCGCCGCCGCGCTCGGCGACGATCTCGACGCCGGGACCGACAAGGATGCGGCGCGCAGCTGGGGCGGCGCCGATGCCGCGAAAAGCGATCCCGCGCTGCCCCCCGGCACCAAGCCGCTCGCCGAATTCGTCCAGGCGCCCGCCGCGCTTTCGCGCCGTCTCGCGCAGGTCGCCGTGGCCACGACCGATAGCGGCCAGCCGCTCGCGGTCGGCCAACGCCTCGTCACCGTCGATGGCGTGATGCGCCGCTGGGACGGCTTCGTCACCCGCGGCGACGGCGCCACCGCGACCGAGCGGCTGCAACGCCAGAACCGCCTCGACGAACTCGCCGCGCAGCGCCCGCAGGTCGAACTCGGCGTGCAGGATCTGCGCGACCGGCGCGATGCCGCTGCCGCGAAGGCGTCCGACCTGACCGCCGCCGCGGCAGCCGCGCGCAAGGCGCTCGCGCAGGCCGACGAAACGCGGCGTAGCGCGCTGCGCGCCGCCGATCAGGCGCAGGCCGCGATCGACCGCCACCGCGACGCCGCGGCGCTGTTCGACCGCCGCCTCGCCGAGATCGCCGACGCCGCGAAGGACGCCGCCGAGGCGCTCGCGGTGCAGGAAGCCGCGCTCGCCGCGCTGCCCGACGACAGCATCGCGCGCGCAGCGCTCGAAGCCGAGGAGCAGACCGCAGAACGCGCGCGCGCCGACGCCAATGCCGCGCGCGATGCGCTGGCGGCGCACGAACGCACGCTTGCCAGCCTGAGCGAACGGCAAGCGGTCGTCAGCGCCGAGATCAAGAGCTGGAAGGCGCGCGCGGGCGAGGCCGCGCGCCGCGTGACCGAAATGGACAAACGCGCCGACGCGCTGGCGGCCGAAGCAGCGAAACTCGCCGACACCCCCGCCAAGCTCGCGCAGCAGCGCGCCGCCGCCGAGGCACAGCAGGCCGAGCTGCGCGAAAAGGTCGCCGCCGCCGAGGCACAAGAACGCGCCGCCGAAGCCGCGCTGCGCGAGGCCGAAACCGCGCTGAATGCGATCCGCGAGCGCGTCGCCGCCGCGCGCGAAACGCGCGCCGGGGCGATCGCGCGCTCCGAAAATGCCGAGCTGCGCCGCATCGAAATGGGCCGGCTGTCGGGCGAACGTTTCGAATGTCCGCCGCCGCTGCTGCCGCAAAAGGCCGGGTTCGAATCGGGCAGCGTCGGCGATGCCAATGCCGAATCGGCGCAGCACGACCGGCTGGTTGCCGACCGCGAGCGGCTCGGCCCGGTGAACCTCGTCGCCGCCGACGAACTCGCCGAACTCGACACCGAGCGCGAGAAGAACGCCGCCGAGATCGAGGAGCTGACGCAAGCCGTCCATCGCCTGCGCGGCTCGATCGGCAATCTTAATCGCGAGGGCCGGGTGCGGCTGCTCGCGGCGTTCGAGGCGGTGAACCAGCATTTCCAGCGGCTGTTCACGACGCTGTTCAACGGCGGGCAGGCGCATCTTGAGCTCGTCGATTCGGACGATCCGCTCGAGGCCGGGCTCGAAATCATGGCGCAGCCGCCGGGCAAGCGCCTCGGCACGCTCACCTTGCTCTCGGGCGGCGAACAGGCGCTGACCGCCGTGGCGCTGATCTTCGGCCTCTTCCTGACCAACCCCGCGCCGATCTGCGTCCTCGACGAAGTCGACGCGCCCTTGGACGATGCCAATATCGAGCGTTTCTGCGACCTGCTCGACCGCATGGCGCGCGAAACGAACACGCGCTACCTGATCGTCACGCACAATGCGGTGACGATGGCGCGCATGCACCGCCTGTTCGGGGTGACGATGATCGAGCGCGGGGTATCGCGCCTCGTGTCGGTCGACCTCGGCGGCGCCGAGGAACTGCTCGCGGCCGAATAGCTAGGGCGCCATTCCCACCACCAGCATCGCCGCGAACACCAGCAGCCCCGCGAACCGGTTGCTGCGGAATTTCGCCAGCGCATCCTCGCCGTTCGCGGGGTCGAGCGTGACCACCTGCCCCGTCAGATGCACCGCCGCGGGCAGCAGCGCGATCAGCACCAGCGGATCGGGGCGTACCGCCCATAGCGCGCCGCCCCAGCCGGCGAGCGCGAGCGCGTAGCACAGCGCGACCCCGCCCTTCACATGACGCCCCATCGCGCGCGCGCTCGACTTCACGCCGATCAGCATATCGTCCTCGATATCCTGCAGCGCATAGATGGTGTCATAGCCGATCACCCACGCGATACAGCCGGCATAGAGCAAGGGCAGCGCGGGCCCTTCCGCCCCGCCGACCGCAACCCACGCGACGAGCGCGCCCCAGCTGAACACCAGCCCCAGCCACGCCTGCGGCCACCAGGTGATGCGTTTCATGAAGGGATAGCCCGCGACGAGGATCAGGCTGCCGAGCGCGACGATCTGCGCCGGGCGCGGCAGCTGGAGCAGCACTAGCAGCCCGACGAGCGAGAGCAGCAAAGTCCACAGCAACGCATTGCGCACCGACACCGCACCGCTCGCAACGGGGCGCGACGCCGTCCGCGCGACCTTTGCGTCGAGGTCGCGGTCGACGATATCATTATAGACACAGCCCGCCCCGCGCATCGCGATCGCCCCGATCAGCATCCACAGGAACAAGGGCCAGTGGCTCACCGCCCCCCCGCCGAGCGCAAGCGCCCAGGCACAGGGCCAATAGAGCAGCCACCAGCCGATCGGGCGGTCGAACCGCGCGAGCAGCGCATAGGGCCGCGCCGCGGAGGGCAGCAGGGCGACGAAACCGCGAAGCTGGCTATCGGGAGGATGGGTGGCAGTCATCGGCAGCGGCGATGTAGCAGCCGCGGCGCGCGCGATAAATGGCTGATTGAACGAAGCCCGTCGCGATCAGCTACAGGTCGATGCCACGCCGGGCTCGAACACCCCGCCGGTGAGATCGCGCGCCTCGCGGATGTTGAACGCGGCTGTCGACTTGATCGTCCGGGCACCCAGCCATTTGCCATAGAGCAGGGGCTGATAATTATAGGTAACCTCGACGAACATCACGGCGGTCCCCGGCGCGGCCGTGACTTCCTCGCCTTCCGGCCCCATGCCTGCGAAATCGTCGCCTTCCGCGCCCTCCCCTTCCGGACCAAATTCCGAATCGATGTCCAGATCGCCATAGCAGCGCTGCCAGTGTATCCACTGACCGTCATCGGTGTTGCGTTCGAGGCTGGAGAGGATGAGGCGGCCATTTTTCTTGAAGTCCAGCCCCCCCGCCTGCTTCTCGATGCCTGCGAACACGTCGTTGATATCGACTTCGCGGACTTGCGGCAGCGCCAGGTTGCTTCCCGCCGCGATGCGTGAGGCATTGTCGGCAACGCTCAGCCCGATCTGGCTGATGCGCGTGTTGACGAGCGTCAGATTCGCAATTTCGAGGCCGCCGAAGCCGATCAGCGCCAGCAGCGGGATGGCAAAGGCCATTTCGATGATGACCGCGCCCCGGGCGTTGCGCGCGAGCCGGCGGATGGCAATCCGCGTACGGCGGACGATGGGGAGGCGGGCCATCACAGGCACTCGTCCGGCGGAGCATCGGAGCCGGTGGCGAACGGTTGATTGCGCAGAACCGTGGAATAGGAAAGCGTCGTTGATTGCGGCTGGCCCAGCATTTTCCATACCGGCAGGACGCGGTCGAACGTCATCGACACCGTATAGAGGATCACGTCCTCGGCGCCGCCGTTGCCCTCGATGCCGCGGTCGGCGTCCCATCGGCCATTGTTGTTGAAATCGTCATAACATTCGCCGACGTCATAAGTGCCGCTGGCGTTTTCGTCGGTATAATTTTCCTCGACGCCAACCTGATCGAAACGGTCATATGCCTTGCGGGTGAAGGACATCGTCGCACTCTGGAACACGTTCAGAACCTGTGTCTCGATACGATCGTCGAGCGCGGACTGATCGAGCGCATAGGCCTGTAGCGTCGAGTCGCGACCGGCCTCGCTCACCGCGCCCTGCAGCACCTGCTGGGCGTACATTTGCCAGCAAAAGTCGAATATCCCCAACAGGACGAGAAGGAAGACCGGTGCGGTCAGCGCGAATTCGACCAGCGCCGCTCCGCGCTCGTTCCGGCGCAGGCGGCGAAGCAAGGCGGCGCGGCGCGTCACTGCGCCAACCTCAGCTTCGACATCTGCCGCGCGATCGACTGGAAATTCCTGTCCAGTTCCACCGTATTGCTCGAGGCAAGCGCCTGACCCGACGAGGCGCATCGGCCGAGATTCCGATTCGACTCGCTCTCCTCCTCCTCCTCGGTGAGGCCGAAGGACACCACCCAGATGGTGATATTCCGCTCGCGCGCGGCCCGGCAAAGCTGCAGGAACCGGTTGGTGTGCCGCGCATCCGAATCCGCCTTGCTGGTCGAACCGACCCGTCCCATCGACCGTTCCACACCCTGGTGCGTGAACTGGGTGACCGACGTATCGATAAGGCCGTCGGTCATGAAGAGGATGTGCCGGTCGATCGGCTCGCCCTCGTCGGTGGCGTCATTTTCGTCGGCGAACAGCCCGGTCGGCGAAATCAGCCGCGCCCCCCACGCCATACCGACGTCGTGATAGGTGCCGCCGCCCGTAAGCAGGCCATCGATATATTCGTCGAAAGTCGCCTGGTCCGCGCTCGTCATCACCGTCAATTTCATCGCCGGATTGGGACAGGCGGCACCGCTGGCACTCGAATAGTTCGTCGATGTCACCAACGGCGCGACTTGCCGGCGATCGTGAACGAAGGCGGGAAGGAACAATTGCCATTGGGTCTCGACTGCGGTCGTGGGCACCATGTCGATATCCATGTCGAAGGCCTCGGGCGGCGCCGTCTCGTCGGGGCCGAAAGGCGTGGTCGCCCGCTCCATGATGCAGCCGCGCCAACGGGTCGACACATTGCCTCCGTTGCTGCCCGTGGCGAACCTCAATATGGTGCCATCGGAGCCGATCGTGGGCGATCCGACAGGGAAAGTCCGATCCTCATAATGATAGACGTTCTTCGTCACCATCCGGCAGACCCATTTCCGGTTCCTTCCCGACCCCTCCCATCCGCATTCTTCTTCCTGGACCGACGTCGAGAATCGCGAGGGAATCGTGACGTCTTGCGACAGCCACGCGGCATTTTCGTCGGCGAGGATTTTTCCGACATTGACCGTGGTGCTATAGGGTACGACGCCGAAACGGAGCTGGCCGTCGCCGATGTCCGCGCTGGTCAGGGTGGCGAAGAAGGACTTCGCCGCCGCTTTCAGCCCGGTTATCTTGTTCGCCGTATCGCCTTCGTTCGTCCACTCCATCGATCCGGTCACGTCGAGCACGAGCATCACATCGATGTTGGAGATTTCGAGCCTTGCCGTGCACTCGGCAGACAGGTCGAACTGGCTCTTGCCGAAAATATACATGAGCGCGGTGGGGAGGGTCGCACTCGCGGTGCCAGCGACGTCGGCCGTGCCGTCCGCCTCCGATTCGAAGCTGATAGCCGTGGCGCCATAGCGCCCGGTCGGGAAGTTGAAGTTGAACATCTTGTTCGCTTCGGCTTCCTCGTCGGCGCCATAAGCGCCGGCCCCCATCGCGCGGCGCCCGGCGAGGACGCCGGCGTCGCACGCCTGCTGCAGGCGCAGCTGCGTCATATAGGCGCGGCCGATGTCGACCGCCGAACCGACGATCCCGATCACGGGCACGATCGCCGCCGCGGTCAGCATGAAAGCATTGCCGCGCCGGTCGCGCAAAAGCTTTGTGACGCCGAGCCGCAGCCGGCTGAATACGGTCCCTCGCATGGCCTAACCCCTCTTCGCCCCGCGACGCCCCCCACTAGATGGGCCGCTGGTATTCTCGCACCTAGGGGAGGACTGCTTACCAAAATGCTAATCGCGGCGCGGGGGACCGGTCCGGATCGGCGGTTCTGACCCGGACCGGGACAAGGTTCATCGCCTCACGGCAAAGGATGCACAAAATATCGCCTTCTGTTATCGGCCTCCCATGCCCGCGACTCCCGCCTGGCCGCCCGCCAGCACACCCCGCCTGTTCGTCGATCTGCCGCTGGGGCCCGATGCCGCCCCCATGATCGACGGCCCCGCCGCGCATTATCTGCTCAACGTGATGCGGATGAAGGCGGGCGACCCGATCCTGCTGTTCGACAATATCAGCGGCGAATGGCTCGCGGTCGTCGCCGATGCCGCGAAACGCTCGCTGACGCTGCGCATCGAGCGGCAGGTCAGCGACATCGAGCAAGTGCCCGACCTCTGGTTGTGCTTCGCGCCGGTCAAGAAGGCGCGGCTCGACTGGATCATCGAAAAGGCGACCGAGCTTGGCGTCGGCCGCCTGCAGCCGGTCATCACCGAACGCACGATCGTCGAACGCGTCAAGCGCGAGCGGCTCGAGGCGCAGATCGTGGAGGCGTGCGAGCAATGCGGGCGCACCGCGCTTCCGACGCTGGCAGAGCCCGTCAAACTGCCCCAGCTCTTGAAGGACTGGCCGACCGGGCGCGCGCTGCTGTTCGCCGACGAGGCCGGCGGTGCGCCGCTCGCCAGCGTCGACGCCCCGGCGCCGGCGGCGATCCTCACTGGTCCCGAAGGCGGCTTTACGGCGCGCGAGCGCGAGCTTCTGACCGGCCATCCCGCTGTCCGCCGCATCGCGCTCGGCCCCCGCATCCTGCGCGCCGAAACCGCGGCGATCGCCGCCGTCGGCATCTGGATGGCGCAAAATGGCGATTGGTCGGCGGGTGCGTGAATTCCCGCTTTTGTCCCGTTGCCGCACAGAAATGCGGCCGAGTTGCCGATTTTAACCCGATATTAGCTATGCGCGCCCCATAGCGGCGCCATGCAACGGCGGGACCAGAGCCGATACCGCTGGCGTGGGGGCCAGTGTTTGCAGTCTGTGCGAGTATGTCTCATGCTCGTTTGGCTGGCGGTGACGCTTGCCAGCAATCCCGCCGCCGCACAGACGACCACCAGCTACAGCAACACGACGACCGGCACGATCAGCGAAACCGCGACCGCGTGCGCCAGTCCGATGGTGCGAAATTTCTCCGTCGCCGCCAATGCGCAGGTCACCGATGTGAATATCGGGGTCCAGTTCACGCACAGCTATCGCGGCGACGTCCGCGCGACACTGGTTTCGCCATCCGGCACGGTGGTCAATCTGATCACCAACGTCGGCACCTCGGCCGACAATCTGAACGTCCTGTTCGACGACAGCGCGGCGGCGAACATCTCGACCCATACGAGCAACGACAACACGGCCGCTGCGCCGCCCTATCAGCGCAGCTTCCGTCCAGAGGGATCGCTCGCGAGCTTCAACGGACAGGGCTCGGCCGGGACCTGGCAGCTCACGATCTGCGACTCGCTCAATGGCGACAGCGGCAATTTTACCCGCACCGACCTGACGCTCACGACGGTGCCGATCGCGCCGTCCGCCGACCTGTCGCTGACCAAGTCGGTAAGCAACGCATCGCCCGCGTCGGGCGCCAGCATCAACTATATATTGAGCGTGACCAACGCGAGCGGCTCGGCGCTGACCGCGACCGGGGTGACGGTGCAGGACACGCTACCCGCGGGCTTCGCCTTTACCGGCGCGTCGGGTTTCGGCAGCTACAACAGCACGACCGGCGTATGGACGGTCGGCAGCATCCCGCCCGGGACGACGCGGACGCTGACGATCACCGGCACCGTCACCGCCACTGCGGGGGCGAGCGTGACCAATATCGCCGAGGTCAGCGCGTCGTCGGCGTTCGACGCCGATTCGACGCCGGGCAACGGCGCCGCGGGCGAGGATGACTATGATTCGGCGAGCTTCACCGTTTCAGGCACGCGCACCGCAGGAACACCGCCGACGCTCGTCTGCCCCGTCGGCACGACGATGCACGACTGGGACGGCGTCACCTGGGCGGCGGGAACGACGAGCGGCAGCTATGCCTTGACCGCGATCGGCACGATGAATTTCAATATCGGCATCAGCGGCGGCGCGTTCCTGAACAATGCGACCTATGGCGGGCAGTCGCCGACGCGCCAGAATGTCGTCACCGGCGGTTTCTCGCCCGCGCAATTTTCGATCTTCGAGATCGTCGACATGTCCAGCCAGGCGGGCGTCGTCACCACGACGATGACGCTGCCGACCGCGGTTCCCGGCGCGCAGTTTCGCCTGTTCGACATTGACTATGCCGGGGGCCAGTTCGCCGACCGGGTGACCGTGACGGGAAGTTTCAACGGATCGCCGGTCACGCCGACGCTGACCAACGGCGTCAGCAATTATGTCATCGGCAACAGCGCCTATGGCGACGGCACCTCGGCCGACGCCAGCGCGAACGGCAACGTCGTCGTGACCTTTGCTGCGCCGGTCGATACTATCGTCATAAGCTACGGTAACCACGGCCTGGCGCCCACCGATCCGGGGCAACAGGCGATCGCGATCCACGACATCATTTTCTGCCGCCCGACCGCGAACCTGACGATCGCCAAGACCAGCAGCGTCGTCAGCGACCCCACCAACGGAACGACAGATCCAAAGGCGATCCCCGGCGCAACGATGCGCTATTGCATCCTTGTCACCAACAATGGCAGCGGCACCGCGACGGGCATCAACATCGCCGATCCGCTGCCCGCAAGCACGACCTTCGCTCCCGGTTCGCTGCGCAGCGGCACGAGCTGCGCGGGCGCGACGGCGGTCGAGGACGACAATGCGAGCGGCGCCGACGAAAGCGATCCGTTCGGGGCATCGATCGCCGGCAATATTGTCGCCGCGACCACGCCGACACTCGCACCCGGCAACGCCTTGGCCATCGCCTTCGACGTGACGATCAATTGATCGGCATGGCGCCCGGATCGCGCTTCACGACGCACCTTCGCGCCGCGGTGAAATAGCGGGCGCCAACAGCCGATTGCATTCTGTACCGAACCGTATAATGGCGCGATATGAGCACGCGCACCGCCTCGGACAGCAACGATCCCATCGTCGAAAGCCGCGACCAGCTCGCGGTCCCCATGATCAAGGGCGAAAAGCCCAAGGACCGCTGGCGCATCGGCACCGAGCACGAAAAATTCGTTTATCGCACCGCCGACCATCGCGCGCCCAGCTATGACGAACCCGGCGGCATCCACGACCTGTTGATGGCGCTGACGCGCTTCGGCTGGGAACCGGTGATCGAGGGCGGAAAGGTGATCGCGCTCGCGGGCAGCGATGGCACCGTCAGCCTCGAACCCGCAGGCCAACTCGAACTCTCGGGCGCGCCGCTCGAGAACCTGCACCAGACCTGCGCCGAAACCGGCCGCCACCTGAAACAGGTGAAAGAGGTCGGCGCCGAACTCGGCCTCGGCTTCCTCGGGCTCGGCATGTGGCCCGACAAGACGCGCGCGGAGCTGCCGATCATGCCCAAGGGGCGCTACAAGATCATGCTCGACCATATGCCGCGCGTCGGCAGCATGGGGCTCGACATGATGCTGCGCACCTGCACCGTCCAGACCAACCTCGATTATCAAAGCGAGGCCGACATGGTGCAGAAGTTCCGCGTGTCGCTGGCGCTGCAACCGCTCGCGACCGCGCTTTTCGCCAGTTCGCCCTTTACCGAGGGCAAACCCAATGGCTTCATGTCGTACCGCAGCCATATCTGGACCGACACCGATCCCGCGCGCACCGGCATGCTGCCCTTCGTGTTCGAAGATGGCTTCGGATATGAGCGTTATGTCGACTATATGCTCGACGTGCCGATGTATTTCGTCTTCCGCGACGGCAAATATATCGACGCCGCGGGACAGAGCTTCCGCGACTTCCTGAAGGGCGAGCTGCCCGCCTTGCCCGGCGAAAAGCCGCGCCTCTCCGACTGGAACGATCATCTCTCGACCGCCTTCCCCGAAGTGCGGCTCAAGAGCTTCCTCGAAATGCGCGGCGCCGACGGCGGCCCGTGGAACCGCATCTGCGCGCTTCCCGCCTTGTGGGTCGGCCTGCTCTACGACCAGGGCGCGCTCGACGCCGCCTGGGATCTCGTCAAGGGCTGGAGCATCGAGGAGCAGCAGACGCTGCGCGACGCCGTCCCGCGCGACGGCCTTTGCGCGCCCGCCCCCGGCGGCGGCACCGTCGGCGAACTCGCGCACCGCGTCCTCGACATCGCCGCCGCGGGGCTCGCCGCACGCGGCGAGGTCAATTCGATGGGCGACAATGAAGTCGGCTTCCTCGAACCCCTCCGCCGCATCGCCAAGAACGGCAAATCCCCCGCGCACGACCTGCTCGACCGCTACGAGGGCCCGTGGGGCGGAGATCTTTCGAAAATCTACGACGAACTGAGCTTCTAAAACTCACCGCCGCATGGGTTGGACGTCTTTCCCCTCGTCATCCCGGACTTGATCCGGGATCCACGGCAGCGCTGAAGTCATGGATCCCGGATCAAGTCCGGGATGACGATGATCGATGGCGGCGACCGCAGGCGATTGAAGCTCCCCGACACGACAGAAAAAGTGCAGCAATTGCGCAACACTGCTGACATGAAAGTCAGCGGCGCACGCTTCCGCGATTGATTGCGCGCGTGCGGAAAGCCAAAGAGCCTTTGGTTTTTCCACTCTCCCATCATCAACTCTGTTTCAGGAAGCTCGCCATGCGCCACTTTCCTTCCACTATTGCTATAAGCATCGCTCTCGCCACTTCGGCCTGGGCCGCCCCCGCCGTCGCGCAGGATGCCGCCCCCGTTGCCGAAGACAGCGGCCTCGGCGACATCGTCGTCACCGCGCAGCGCCGCGAGGAAAGCCTTCAGGACGTGCCGGTGGCCGTCTCGGTGCTGTCGGGCAATACGCTCGACGCGATCACCTCGACCGGTTCGGACGTCCGCGTGCTCGCGGGCCGCGTTCCCAGCCTGAACATCGAAAGCTCGTTCGGCCGCACCTTCCCGCGCTTCTACATCCGCGGCCTCGGCAACACCGATTTCGACCTCAACGCATCGCAGCCGGTCAGCCTCGTCTATGACGACGTCGTGCTCGAAAATCCGATCCTCAAGGGCTTCCCGATCTTCGACCTCGACCGCGTCGAAGTGCTGCGCGGACCGCAGGGCACGCTGTTCGGCCGCAACACCCCCGCGGGCATCGTCAAGTTCGACACCGTCAAGCCCGGCAAGACCGGCGGCTATGCGCGCGCCAGCTATGGCCGCTATGGCACGACGCAGGTCGAGGTCGCGGCGGGCGCCGCCGACGACAACGGCTTCTCGGTCCGCCTGTCCACCTTGTACCAGCACCGCGACAATTGGGTCGACAATATCGCGACGACCAAGAGCAAGGACCTCGGCGGCTATGACGACATCGCCGCGCGCCTCCAGCTCCAATATGAAAACGGCCCCTTCACCGGCCGCGTCACCGGACAGGTCCGCATCTATGACGGCTCGGCGATCATCTTCCGCGCCAACACGCAGCTTCCGGGCAGCAACAAGCTCGTCGGCCTCGGCGGCGCGGGCACCGAATTCAAGCGCGACGAGGTGTATCAGGACGGGCTCAATTTCCAGAAGCTCAACACCTATAACGCCGGGCTGAACCTCGAATATGATTTCGGGCCGGTGACCGCTTATTCGATCACCTCCTACTGGAACGGCAATTTCCGCAGCCGCGGCGACATCGACGGCGGTTTCGGCGCGGCGTTCCTGCCCGTGTCGGGCCCGGGGTTGATCCCGTTCCAGGCGCAGAGCCAGGACAATGTCCCCAGCCTCGACCAGTTCACGCAGGAAATTCGCATCGCGTCGAACAACAGCGGCGGGCTCGGTTACCAGTTCGGCGCCTTCTATTTCGACGAAAAGCTCGACATTTCGAGCTTCGAGTTCGGCGGCCCGACCGACGCGACCCCCTCGGCGATCGCGATCCAGCGTCAGGACAGCGAAGCTTACGGCCTCTTCGGCTCGGTCAATTACGAGTTCGACAATGGCTTCAAGCTGCAGGCCGGCGCGCGCTACAACCATGACACGCGCGATTTCGTCGCGTCGCGTCCGGTCGAAACGCGCCCGCCCTTCGTCGTCAATCCGAACACGCCGGTCCCGCCGCAGGCGGCAAAGGTCAAGGGCAAGCTGCTGACGTGGGACGCCAGCGCGACCTATGAAGCATCGGACGACGTCACCCTCTACGCCCGCGTCGCGCGCGGCTATCGCGCGCCGTCGGTGCAGGGCCGCCTGACCTTCTCGCGCGTCATCTCGACCGCCGATCAGGAAGAGACGATGTCGTACGAAGCCGGCATCAAGACCAACTTCCTCGACAACCGCGTCCGCTTCAACCTGACCGGCTATTATTTCGACACCAAGGATCTTCAGCTGACCGCGGTGGGCGGCACGTCGAACGTCGCGAGCCTGCTCAACGTCGACGCCAAGGGCCATGGGATCGAGGCCGAACTGCAGGCGGCGCCCGCCAAGGGCCTGACCTTCTCGATCGGCGGCGCGTGGAACATCGCCAAGATCGACGATGCCAACGCCTTCGTCGCGGGCTGCGGCTCGGCGACGCCGTGCACCGTGCTCGATCCGGCGCGCCCGGGCAGCCCCGGCATCTTCTCGATCGACGGCAACCAGCTGCCGCAGTCGCCGAAGTGGACGCTCAACTGGACCGCGGGTTATGAAATCCCCGTCGGCGACGGCGCCATCTATGCCTTCACCGACTGGTATTACCGCTCGAAGGTCCAGTTCTTCCTCTATCGCTCGGTCGAATTTTCGGACGACAAGCTGCTCGAGGGCGGCGTGCGCGTCGGCTACAAGACCGACCGCTTCGACATCGCCGGTTTCGTGCGCAACGTCACCAACGATGAATCGCCGACCGGCGGCATCGATTTCAACAATCTGACCAGCTACGTCAACGAACCCCGCATCTATGGCATCGAAGCGGGCTTCAAATTCTAAATGCCTTCGATCCGCGCGGGGTTTTGCTCCGCGCGGATCGGGCTTCGTTTCCAATGACTTCCATGTTATCACCGCCCTGCAACGATTTGGGAGTCGATGATGCAACGTTTGACCACCAGCCTGATCGCTCTGACCTTGGCCACCAGCGCGACCGCCGCCTCCGCCAGCGATGTGAACTCGGCCGCCGCCTTCGGCGCCAACGCCTTTTCCAAGTTCGTCAACATCTACCCGCGTACGCGCGAGGATGAGCGCAAGTGGCTGATCCAGAGGCTCGAAGCGGTGTGCAGCAGCAAGCTACGCTCCGACCAGCGCCGCTGCGACCGCGCGTGGCGGATCATCGCCGACGGCTATGCCAAATTGCAGGCGCGCCGTGCCGCCGAGGCGACATCCGCCACCGATGCGTTGAAGGACTAAGGCCGAACCTCGACGCCCGAATGCGGTGAGGTGGAGCGCAGTCGCTGCGCCGCAATAGGACGCCCGGCCCCTTTCCCCGGCATGGTTTCTTCGGCACTCGACACGCCGGAAGGAGACCCCAAGGTGCCCCCCTATGCCACCGGGCCGACGCGCTCGTCGGGCTCAAGCCGGATCAGGGGCCGCTTGCGCCCGGTCGCGCGCGCGAACAGGCGCGGCACCAGCGCATTCGCCTGCGCCCAGTTCCAGTACGCCACATAGGCCGGATCGGCGAGGAGATGCTTTTCCTCGGTCTTGGCGCGCCAGTAATAAACGCCGCTGACCAGCCCGAGCAGGACGACGTTGCGCGCGCCTTCGACCCAGCCACCCGCGGTAACAAGGAAGGGCAGCGATCCGATCCACCACGTCAAATTCTTCGAAATATACGCCGGATGGCGTGTGAACGCATAAGGCCCATGCGTGATGATGCCGCGGTGCGTCAGGTTCGAAAAGCGGATCCCGAACGCCATCGTCGCCCAGCTATAGACCGCCGTCAGCAACACCAGTGCGATCGCCCAGACGATCAGCAGCTTTTCGTGGCCCGCGAGCCAATAGCCCCAGTCAGAGCCGTACATCTGATAATCGAGCGGCCCGCCGTTCATCAGAATGAAGGGCGGATAACAGACGAGCGCCGCGACCCACGCCATGCCATAGGGGTTGGCGGTGCGGATATGCGCGTCGAGCGGCTTCAGCGTCAGGATATAGCCGACCGTCGCGATATGGACGTCGATCAGATAGAGGAAATTGATCGTCCAGATTCCGATCTTGTACGGATTGGCCAGGATTTCGCTCATCGGCACGGTGACGAGCGCGGAAAAATTCCCCGGCACGATCGACAACATGAACGCGGTGAAAAAGCCCTTCACCGCCCAAGCGCGCAGATGATGGCCGATTGCCTTGCCGTCGACCGGTTGCCCCGGCGCAATCAGCCAGCGCCCGAGCTGCCAGCAACCGTCGCGCGGTTCGACCATGCGGCGGTCGAGCCACAGCATATAGGGCACCGAAACGAGCAGAAGCCACGGCGCGACCGTCTCGAGCAGGTTCATCGAAAAGGCGTAATTGCCCTCCCAATAATAGCGCATCGTCGCATAGATCAGCGCGATCAGTCCCCATGTCGCCCACAGCCCGGCGAGCTTGGTCAGGCTGATGTCGAGCGTCTCGCGCCACGGACGGCGCTGCGCCCAGTCGATCCCGGTCGACGGATTGCGGTGTACCTTGTCGACGAAAACCGACCACAAAACCATCGGCACGCCGCATGCGAGCACGCTCGCAATCGCCGAATTGGGCCCGTTCATCGCCCCCCGCGTCCCCCAGTCGATACCGAGGAAGCCCGCGATCTCCGGCGCGAAACGGGCGATAAGCAAATAACTCACCAGACCGGCGAGCCCGACGACGCCCACACCCGCGCTGACCGCCGAACGCGGCCGGACGCCCGTTGGCGCGGCCGGAGCGCTTGCCGATTCGCGGGCGTCGGATGGAGCGGATTTCGCCATGATATTCACCCGCTTAGCGTTACCCGAAAATGGTAAGCAAGCCGTCAATCGCATTTTCCGATTCGCGGGCGTTTTCCTGCCAAAATGGCGGCGTTCCGACAGTTTGACACCGTTCACCGCACGAAAATTTCGACTCGGCCCGAGTCGCCCTCCAAAGATTCGCACCCGTGCCAGCGGCCTGATACAGCGCGCATCAATCGGGGCGGAGGGCTCCAATAAAACACAAGATGGGGTCGCCACTTGTCATCGAGAACAACGGGTCTGCGCGATTTGCGCCAGCGTTTTTCTGCGCTGTTTCAGGACCATGAAATCTTCGTCCGCACGCACGGACATGTCCGTTTCGTGCGCGTCAGCGCCATTTGGCAAAAACGTGTCGCGCTGATCGCCGGCATCGTGCTACTCGCATGGGCCGGCGCGACGCTGGCCGTGCTCGTCAACCAGCTTCTGAGCTCGGGCGAGCGCGCCGCGGTCGCGCAGCAGCAGGCCGCCGCCGCCGCGTCCGAAGCGCGCATCGCCAAATATCGCAACAATGTCGCTGAAACCGCCGCCGATCTCGAAGACCGGCAGGAACAGCTCGAGGAATGGTCGAAGGTCCACTTCGGCGTCGAGCCCGCGGCGGTAACACCAGAAGCTCACACCCAAGGCGCGGCTCCGGCCGCCGAACAGGCGCCGCTGAAAACCAGCGCGCTGATCGACCCGAACCTGCCCCCCGAAGCACAGGTCCTCGCCCGCCTCGAAGCCCGCCAGGAAGATTTCGCGACGCGCCTGCTCACCGCGGTCAACGAACGCGCGGCGAAGGCCGAAGGCGCCGTCGCCAAGCTCGGTATGAACCCTGCCGCGCTCGTCCGCAACGCCGCGGCCGGCCGTGGTGGTCCGTTCATCCCCTATCGCGGCGGCAAGGGCCGAGCGAGCTCGCTCGGCAAATCCTTCGCTGCGCTCGAAAGCGCGCTATTCCGCATGGAAGTGCTCGAACGCACGCTCGTTGCCCTCCCCTCGGGCAAGCCCGCCAATGTGCTGATGCTCTCGTCGAGCTACGGTTATCGCAGCGATCCCTTCACCGGCGCCGGTGCGATGCACTCGGGCCTCGATTTCCCCGGCCCGCTCGGCTCGCCGATCCTCGCCGCCGCCCCCGGCCGCGTCGTCTATGTCGGGCAAAAGTCGGGTTACGGCAATGTTGTCGAGGTCGATCACGGTCAGGGTATCCTGACCCGCTACGCCCACTTGTCGGGCTTTACCTCGACGGTCGGCGCGCAGGTTGCCGCGGGGCAGCAGATCGCCAAAATGGGCTCGACCGGCCGTTCGACCGGAAGCCACCTGCATTTCGAAGTCCGTTTGAATGGCGTCGCGGTCAACCCGCGCCGCTTCCTGGAGGCCAAAGCCGATGTTCTCGAAGTCAAAGACGACGCCCGACAGCGAGTCGGTTCCGTCGCTGCCGTCCGTGGTGCCCGCTAAGATGGCGACGGGCGCGCGTCACACGACCTTTTCGATCCTCGGATCGGATGTCGTCGTCACCGGCAATGTCGCCGCCAGCGTCGACCTGCACGTCGACGGCAAGATCGAGGGCGACCTCAAATGCGCCAACCTCGTCCAGGGCGAGGCGAGCGAGATCAAGGGTTCGGTGGTCGCCGAAACCGCGAAGATCGCAGGCTTGCTCGACGGTGCGATCGAGGCCAAGACGCTGATCGTCCACGCGACCGCGCGGATCACCGGCGACGTGACCTATGAAAACATCACGATCGAAAATGGCGGCAAGGTCGAAGGCAAGCTGAGCCATCGCCGCCACGGCGCCGCTGCGGCGAAAGCCCCGCCGCCGCTCGAAGTCGTCTCCAACTAAGCCGATTCCGATAAGGCGGCGTTTGCGCGGCCTTTAATTCGATACCATAGCCTCGCGGGCGGACGCGCGTCCCGGCATGTCATAATGCCGCTGGACGACCACCTTGTTGCGGCCGCCCCGCTTGGCATCATAGAGCGCTTCGTCGGCGAGCCGGTACAATTGCTGGAAATCGCACGCCGGCCGCACCTCGGCGACTCCAACGCTGGCGGTGACCAGCCGCTCGCCGACCGTCTCGCTGTGGTCGCACGCGGCGATCCCGCGCCGGATGCTTTCGGCGAAACGCCCGAGGATGATCCCTTCCATCCCGATCGTCAGCAATCCGAATTCCTCGCCGCCGAGCCGGGCAACGGTGCACATCGGCCCCTCCCAGCGCTCGATCCGGTGCGCGATACCGCACAGCACCACGTCGCCCGCATCATGCCCATAGATATCGTTGATCGACTTGAAACGGTCGATATCGACCAGCAGCAGCGCCGCGGGCAGATTGTCCGCACGCGCGCGTTCGAGCAACGGCGTCACGCTCTCGACGAAGCCGCGGCGGTTGGGCAGACCGGTCAGCGGGTCGCGCCGCGCGAGATGCTGCGCCTTCGCTGCGGCGCTGCGCGCATGGTCGCGTTCGATGCGCAGATGGCCGAGCCGCCGCGTCGCCGCCGCCGCGAGCCACAGCGCCTGCCAGGTCGCGGCGACCAGCACGAGCAGCTTCGATCCGCCGCCCCACAAGCCATCCTCGACATCGATGACATGGATAAGCGCAAGAATCGCCATCGGCAGCCCCCACGCCGCGAGGAAGTCGCGCGCTTCGATCGATCCGCGTCGCCATGCCCAGCCGACATAGGCGGTCACCGCCAGCAAATCGGCAAGGATCACCAGCCCCAGCACATCGGCGAGCGATCCCAGGCTGCTGCCGCGGATCAGCGCCAGCGGGATGCCGGCAAGCCCGACGCTCAGCCCGAGGACGAGCGTGCCGGCGCGAAGCCAGTTCGGCACCCGTCCGCGGTCGACCGCCATCACCGCGCTGGCCGTCGCGAGCGCGATGGCGAGGCAGGACAGAAAGGTGCAGATCTGGGTCGTCACCGTCCCGGCCAATTCGGGCACAAGCGCCAGATGAACCTGCGACCAGAGCGCCCCCCACAGCAACATCGTGCCCGACCAGGCCGCCTGCCACGCCAGATATTGGCGGCGCACCGCAAAGGCGAGCGACAGGCTGTAGATACAGCTGATGAGCAGCAGCGTGAGCGCCGCGCCGATAGCAGCCGCCATGCCCGCCGACTGCATCGCCGCCTCGGCTTTCGGGATGATCCGCGCGTGGATGAACTGATGGCCGGACAGGCGATCGAAGCGCATCGTCACCGCGGTCAACGCCGCGCCGCGCGCGGGTGCTTCGAACAATATCTGCCCGCCCGTGCGCCAATGCGATCCGTAATCGCCCGCCCGCACCTGCTGCCAGCGCGTCGCGCCGTCGGCGTAGGAGAAAGCGACGGCGAGCCGGTCGAAGCGCGACTGGTGAACCATCAGCGTCACATCGCCGCGCTGCGCGCGCGGCCCCTCAAGCGGCGCACGAAGCCAGAGGCTGCCCTGCTGATAATTCGCGGGCGATCCGCTGCACGAAAAGCGAAGTGCGGACAGGCTGCTATCGCGCGCCGCGACACCGGTCTCAGCATGGCAAAGGTCGCGATCGAGGTCGAGTGTCACCGCCGCCGCCGGACCCGCCCACAGCGCGAGCATGAGGACGGCAAAGCCAAGCCCCAGCCGGCCGCACAGGTGCGCCAGAAGATGTCCCGCCGCGATCATCCCACCCCCATCGCATCAATATGTTCGGAAATGTTTACCACCATCGGGAGAATTGCGCGAATCTAAGGCCGGCCGACGCGCATCCGGACCATGATCCGGTCGCCGAGGCCCACGGCTTCGGACCGCTGGACCGCGACCTTGATCGGCAGCAGATAGGCCCCGTCGCGCGGGAACAGGGAGGTAGCGAACGCCGTCTCCCCCACGGTCGCGACCACGGGCACGACGCCCCAGCCATAGCTCGCGGTCATTGCGGCGTAGCGGACCGCGCCGACATGCGCGTCCGGAACCGGCGCGAAAAGAAAGGGCGCCGGCCCGCGCCATTCGACGATTTCCGCCTCGAAGATGATCTCTTCCATCAGCTCCTCGGCGCCTGCCGCCGATAACTGAGCGCCTCGGCGATGTGGATGCGCCCGACAGCGTCGCTGCCCGCCAGATCGGCGATCGTCCGCGCGACGCGCAGGATTCGCGTATAGCCGCGCGCCGACAGCCGCATCGCTTCGGCCGCCTGCGCGAGCAGTTTGCGCCCCGCCTCGTCGGGGGTCGCGACCGCTTCGAGCAGCTCGCCGTCGATCTCGGCATTGGTGCGCGCCTTGTGCGTCGCATAACGCGCCGTCTGCGCCGCGCGCGCCGCCGCGACGCGCGCCGCGACTTCGGCGCTGCCTTCGGCGGGGGGCGGCAGGACGAGGTCGGCGGCGCTCACCGCCTGCACCTCGACATGCAGGTCGATGCGGTCGAGCAGCGGCCCCGACAGCTTCGCCTGATAATCGGCGGCGCAGCGCGGCGCGCGGCTGCACGCGAGCGCCGGGTCGCCGAGGTGGCCGCAGCGGCACGGGTTCATCGCCGCGACCAGCTGGACGCGCGCGGGGAAGGTGACATGCGCATTGGCGCGCGCGACGCTGACCTCGCCGGTTTCGAGCGGCTGGCGCAGCGAATCGAGCACGCCGCGCTGGAATTCGGGGAGTTCATCGAGGAACAATACGCCGAGATGCGCGAGGCTGACCTCGCCCGGGCGGACGCGGAGGCCCCCGCCGACGAGCGCGGGCATCGATGCCGAATGATGCGGGCTGCGAAACGGCCGTGCGCGGACGAGGCGCCCGCCCTCGAGGTTCCCGGCGACCGACGCGATCATCGATACTTCGAGCGCTTCGGCGGGGGTGAGGTCGGGCAGGATGCCGGGCATGCACGCCGCCATCAGCGACTTGCCCGCCCCCGGCGGCCCCGACATCATCAGATTATGTGCGCCAGCGGCGGCGATCTCGAGCGCGCGCTTGGCGGTCTCCTGCCCCTTTACCTGACGCAGGTCGGCGGAGCGCACCGGCATCTCGACCTCACCCGGCACCGGCGGCGCGAGCAGCGCATGGCCTTTGAAATGGTTGAGCAGCGACAGGAGGTCGGGCGCGCCGATCACCTCGACATTGCCCGCCCACGCGGCCTCGGGCCCCTGCGCGGCGGGACAGATCAGCCCCAGCCCGGCGCTGCCCGCGTGGATCGCCGCGAGCAGCACGCCCGGCGACGCCGCGACGCGCCCGTCGAGGCCGAGTTCGCCGACGACCACATAAGAGGCCAGCGTTTCGGCATCGATCACCCCCATCGCGCCGAGCAGCGCGAGCGCGATCGGCAGGTCGTAGTGCGAGCCTTCCTTCGGCAGGTCGGCAGGCGACAGGTTGACGGTGATGACCTTGGGCGGAAGCGACAGGCCGATCGCGGCGATCGCAGCGCGGACGCGCTCGCGGCTTTCGCCGACCGCCTTGTCGGGCAGGCCGACGACGACGAAGCGCGGGACGCCGGGGGTGATCTGGCACTGCACCTCGACCCCGCGCGCGTCGATGCCGAGATAGGCAGTGGTTGAAACGACTGCGACCATAATCCCCCCGGAACAGCACCGATGTGCCCCCTTTGTTCCGACGCCCTGTTTAGGCGAAGTGGCGGGAAGGTCGAGTCTTTTCGCAACTTCTCGATCGTTGCGCACATCGCGGATGTTGGCGCCGATTTGACAACATACCAACTAGTCGGTATGTCGATTCGCATGACGACGAATCAGCCCCCCTCTGTTCCCGCAGCCGCCGCCCGCGACGTCCCCCCGGCGGGCGGCGGCACCCCCGGGGGCCGCGCCCCGCGGGGCAGCGCGCGCGCCAGGCTGATCGCCGCGGCGCATGCCACGGTGCGCAAGCAGGGTTATGCGGCGACGACGGTCGACCAGATTTGCGCGGCGGCGGGGGTGACCAAGGGCGCCTTCTTCCATCACTTCGCGTCGAAAGAAGAACTGGCGGTCGCGGCGGCCGAGGGCTGGACCGAACGCGCGCGGCCGATGTTCGAACTGCCGCCGCATGTGAAGCTCGACGACCCGCTCGACCGCCTGCTCGGCCATATCGATTTCCGCCTGGCGATGCTCGACGGCCCCACCGAAGATTATACCTGCTTCGTCGGCACGATGGTGCAGGAAGCCTATGCGACCAACGACCGCATCCGCGCGGCGTGCGAGGCGAGCATCAACGCCTATTGCCAGGCACTCGCGCCCGACATTCAGGCCGCGATGGATATTTACGGCGCGCCCGAGGACGTCACCGCGATCGGCCTGGCGCAGCATGTCCAGTCGGTATTGCAGGGCGCTTTCGTCCTGGCGAAAACGACGAACGATCCGGCGATTGCGCGCGGCACCGTCACTCATTTGAAGCGTTATGTCCGGATGCTGTTCGGCGCCGGCGGTACGCCATGATGCGACAGGTAATTGCCGCCGCGCACCGCGCACGCTGACTTCAACAATCACCACCCCCCAAAGGAGAGAGTAATGCCCCAGATGATTTTCGTGAACCTGCCGGTCACCGACCTCGACAAGTCGAAAGCCTTTTACGAGGCGGTCGGCGCCGCGAACAACCCCGCCTTCACCGACGACACCGCCGCGTGCATGGTCGTCGAAGAGGGCTCGATCCACGTCATGCTGCTGACGCACGCGAAATGGGCGGACTTCACGACCAAGACGATCCCCGACGCGCGCACCCATGCGCAGGTCCTGCTCTGCCTTTCGGCCGACAGCCGCGACGCGGTCGACGGACAGGTCGACAAGGCGGTCAAGGCGGGCGGCAAGGCCGACCCGACCCCGACGCAGGATTTCGGCTTCATGTACGGCCGTAGCTACGAAGATCCCGACGGCCATATCTGGGAAGTGATGTGGATGGACCCGACCGCGATCCCCGCCGGCGAGCCCGCCGAAGCGTCCGCCTGACATAAAGCATAAGGGAGGAGGAAGAGGATGACCGATATGACGCCCACCAAGGGCCAGTTGATCGCCGGCCGCGTTCTGAGCGGCCTTGTGATCCTCTTCCTGCTCTTCGACGCCGGGCTCAAGCTGGTGTCGCCCGAAACCGCGATCAAATATAGCCCGCCCGATCTCGGATGGCCGCTCGACGTCCCGACGATGACCATGCTCGGCACGCTGCTGCTGATCCCGACCTTGCTATACATCTGGCCGCGCACCGCGATCCTCGGTGCGATCCTGATCACCGGCTATCTCGGCGGCGCGATCGGCACGCATGTGCGCATCGACAGCCCGCTGTTCAGCCACAGCCTGTTCGGCGTCTATCTGGGCCTGATGCTGTGGGGCGGCCTGTGGCTGCGCGACCCGCGCCTCCGCGCGCTGATCCCGCTCCGGGCAGGAGCGGCGGCATGAGCTTTCAAGCCTATATCGACAATGTCGAAACCAAGACCGGCAAATCGGCCGGCGCGCTGAAGGCCATCGCGATCGAAAAAGGCCTCGCCGACGAAAGCGGCCTCGCGCCGGGAATCAAGGCCGGTGCGATCATCGACTGGCTGAAGGCCGATTACGATCTCGGCCACGGCCACGCGATGTCGATCGTCGCCTGGATCAAAGGCAAACGGTCCTAGCCTCCGTCTTTAGAATAAGAGGAATAATCCAATGACAAACCACTCCTCCCGCAGGAGCCTTGTGTCCGTCTTCGCGCTGCTCGCCGCCGCGAGTGCCGCCGCGGCCCTGCCCCAGCCGGCGCACGCCGCGCCGCCCGCCGCCGCCGCCGAAACCGCTAAGGCCGCGGCACCGGTAACGGTCAGGAATGGCGACGCCGATGTGAACGGCACGCGCATCCATTACCAGCTGCACGGCGATCTCACGCCCGGCAAGACCCCGCTGCTCGTGCTCCACGGCGCGTTCATGTTCTCCGACGCGATGAAGCCGCTGATCGATCCCCTGGCCGCGACGCGCCCGGTGATCGCGATCGATGCGCGCGGCCATGGCCGCTCGGGCGGGGTCGACGGCAAGCTGAGCTATGACCAGATGGCCGACGACGCCGCCGCGGTGCTCGCAAAGCTGGGGGTGAAACAGGCCGACGTGCTCGGCTATTCGATGGGCGCATCGACCGCGATCGCGCTGGCGGTCCGCCACCCCGCACGCGTCGGCAAGCAGGTCGTCCTGTCGGGAACCTCGCGGCTCGACGGCTGGTATCCCGAAGTGCTGGCCGGCATTGCGCAGCTGACCCCGGCGACCTTCGCGGGCAGCCCGATCGAAACAGGTTACAAGAGCCTGTCGCCGACGCCCGATAAATTCCCGAAACTGGTCGAGAATATCAAGACGATCGACGCCACGCCCTTCGCCTATTCGGACGAACAGCTTCGCGCGATCCCCGGCAAGACGATGGTGATCATCGGCGACGCCGACGGCGTCAGGCTCGATCACGCGATCCAGTTGTTCAAGCTGCGCGGCGGCGGCGACATCGCCGCGGCGACGCAGGGCTTTATGACCGAAGCGCCGAAGGCGCGGCTCGCGATCCTGCCCGCAACTTCGCACATCGGCATCATGGGCGAGGTGCCCGCAATCGTCGCGATGGTGACGCCCTTCCTCGACGACAAGGCGCCGCCACCGCCCGCGTTCTGACCCCGTTTTCCTCGCCATCGAATGACCGAGAGGAGTTTCATCATGCCCGTCGATCCGAATGCGACGATCGAAATCACCGGCTATCAATGGGTGCCGCCCTTCGCCGAGGGGCGCATCAAGGACCTGCGCATCCGCTGGGCACTGGAAGAGATCGGCCGCCCCTATCGCGAGCGGCTGATCGGCGGAATCTTCGAGGAGAAGCCCCCGGAATATCTGGCGGACCAACCCTTCGGGCAGGTTCCCGTGTTCAAGGAAGGGGACGTGGCATTGTTCGAATCGGGCTCCATCCTGCTCCACATCGGCGAGCAGGACGAACGCCTGTTGCCGCGCGGCGCGGCGGCGCGTGGGCGCGCCATCAGCTGGATGATCGCCGCGCTGAACAGCGTCGAACCGATGTTGCAGACACTGGTGATTTTGAGCGTCGCGGGAGCCGACCAGGACTGGCAGGAAGCCGCAAAGGACGCGGCGCGACCGTTCGCCGAAAAGCGGCTGGCGCAACTGTCGCGCGCGCTCGGCGATCGCTTATGGCTGGGCGACGGCTTCACCATCGGCGACCTGGTGATGATCGACGTTCTGCGCGCCGTGCCGACGCCCATGCTCGCGGCACATCCCAACCTCGTCGCCTATATCGAGCGCGGCACACGGCGGCCCGCATTCGAACGGGCGCTCAAGGCGCAGCTCGCCTCTTACGCAAAGCATGCGCCGCAAGCCGCGTGATTTCCGCCACCTGTTCAAAAGGAGAGTCATCATGTCCGTCAACCCGAACGCCAAGCTCGAGATCACCGCCTTCGACTGGGTTCCCGATTTCGCGCGCGGCTATGTCCGCGACCTGCGCCCGCGCTGGGCGTGCGAGGAAATCGGGCTCGATTATGCCGAGCATCTGATCAGCGCGATCAACCGTCCCGCCGACCATTTCCTGTTCCAGCCCTGGGGGCAGGTGCCGGTGCTCAACGACGGCGGCATCCGCCTGTTCGAAAGCGGCGCGATCCTGCTCCACCTCGCCGAAAAGGACGAGCGGCTGATGCCTCGCGATCCGCAAGCGCGCGCCAACACGCTCGCCTGGCTGTTCGCCGCCTATAACAGCGTCGAGCCGATGCTGTTCGAACTCGGCAATGTCGATATTTTCTCGACCGACGAGGAATGGGCGAAGCTGCGCCGGCCGAGCCTGATCGAATTCATCCAGGGCCGGCTCGGCCGCCTGAACGACGCGATCGGCGACAAGCAATATGTCGCGGGCGAGTTTACCGTCGCCGACATCGCGATGGCGACCGTGCTGCGCGAAGGCGTCGAGGCCGGACTGATCGCCGAACAACCGCGGCTGCAGGCCTATCTCGACCGCTGCCTCGCGCGGCCAGCATTCCAGCGTGCGATGGACGCACAGCTCGAAGCCTTCAGCGAAGAAGCGGGCCCACCCGCCGCCTGAAGTTCCACTCCCACCCCCCTTAAGGAGAGACAAGATGACCTATGTTGAAGGATTTGTCGTCGCGGTGCCGACCGCGAACAAGGAAGCGTATCGCAAGCACGCCGCCGACGCGGCGCCGCTGTTCAAGGAATTCGGCGTCGCGCGCATGGTCGAATGCTGGGGCGACGATGTCCCCGACGGCAAGGTCAACGATTTCAAGGGCGCCGTGCAGGCGAAGCCCGACGAGACCGTCGTGTTCAGCTGGTTCGAATATCCCGACAAGGCGACGCGCGATGCCGCGAACGCAAAGATGATGAGCGACCCGCGCATGGAGCAAATGGGCGGCGAGATGCCGTTCGACGGCAAGCGGATGATCATCGGCGGTTTCGATTCGATCGTCGACGATCGCGGTGAAGGCCCGACCGGCTACGCCGACGGTTACATCGTGCCCGTCCCCGAGGACAACAAGGAAGCCTATCGCGCGCTGGCGCAGAAGATGTCGGGCGTCTTCATCGACTATGGCGCAACCCGCGTCGTCGAGGCGTGGGCCGACGATGTCCCCGACGGCAAGGTCACCGACTATGCGCGCGCCGCGCACAAGAAGGACGGCGAGACCGTCGTCTACAGCTGGGTCGAGTGGCCGAGCAAGGAAGCGCGCACCCAGGGCTGGGAAAAGATGATGGCCGACGAGCGGATGAAGGCCAGTTCCGAGAACACGCCGTTCGATGGGCAGCGGATGGTCTATGGCGGCTTCGTGCCGATCGTCGAAGCCTGACACCACCTTCCTCCCTGTGGCGAAGCCATGGGGAGGGGGACCGCCGCGAAGCGGTGGTGGAGGGGCCGCGACGCTGCGCCATTGGCCCCTCCGTCAGCGCTTCGCGCTGCCACCTCCCCATCGCTGCGCGACAGGGAGGATCGAGAGAAAGGTCCTGAACGATGATAAAACTCTATGGAACGCCCCCCACCCGCGCGCTGCGTGCGATGTGGCTCCTGAACGAACTCGACCTCGCGCACGAAATCGTCTCGATCGACCTCGGCGCCGGCGAGCAGCTGACGCCCGAATTCCTGGCACTCAATCCGGCCGCGAAACTGCCGGTGCTGGTCGACGGCGATCTGGTGGTAAGCGAATCGGCGGCGATCCAGCTCTATCTGGCCGACAAATATGGCGACCGCTTTCCCGGCGGCGGCCTGATCCCCGACACGCCCGAAGGCCGCGGCCAAATGTATCGCTGGCTGTTTTTCCTGATGACCGAAATCGAAGCGCCGCTGTGGCGGATCGCGTTGCACAGCTTCCTCTATGCACCCGACGAGCAATCGGCCGAGGAAATTGCGCTGGCGAGGCGCGATTGCAAACGGATGATCGCGATATTCGAACAGCATATGCAAGGGCGCGACTTTGTCGTCGGCGAGCAGGTGACGGTGGCCGATTTCAATGCCGCCTACACGCTCGATTGGGCGAAGCTGGAAGACATGCTGGACGATGCCCCCGCGCTCAGCGCCTATCTGACGTCGATGTACGCGCGGCCCAGGGCGCCGGTGACCATCGCCAAGGCGATGGCGGAGCTGGAGGCATGACGCGCACCGCCTCGTGCCAGTGCGGCGTGGTGCGGCTGGAGCTCAGCGGCGAGCCGATCATGGCGGCGACCTGCTATTGCCATAGCTGCCAGCAAGCGGGCCGGGGCTTCGAAGCCTTGCCCGGCGCGCCGGGGGTGGTCGGCGCCGACGGCGGGACGCCCTATGTGCTGATGCGCAAGGACCGGCTGCAGTGGCTGTCGGGATCGGACCAGCTGGAGGAGCATCGGCTGAAACCCGATTCGCCGACGCGGCGGTTCGTCGCGCGCTGCTGCAACGCGCCGATCGCGCTCGAATTCACCAAGGGGCATTGGCTCAGCGTCTATTCGGGCCGCATTCCAGAGGCCGAGCGCCCGGCCGCCGAGATGCGGACGATCGTCGGCGACCGGCCCGACGGGGTCGAGCTGCCCGATGACATCCCCAATTACCGAACGCCGTCGGGCAAATTCATGTGGCGGTTGCTGACCGCATGGGCCGCGATGGGCTTTCGCGCCCCGCCGATCGAAGCGACGAAGGGATATGCCGGGTGAGCAAGACCGTCGAACGCACCGAGATGCGCAGCATAACCAGCCCCGATTTCACGATGCAGGTCGACAAGGCGAAATATGACGCGATGCGGGACGCGCTGCTCGCGGCGGTGCCGACGGATAAACCCGGGCTGACGGTCGCCGAGGTCAAGGAACGCGTGCTGCCCTTGCTCCCCGAGAATCTGTTCCCCGGCGGCGCCAAGGCGGGCTGGTGGCTGAAGGGCGTTCAGCTCGATCTTGAGGCACGTGGGCTGATCGCACGCGAAAATGTGAAGCCGCTGCGGCTGCACCGGCTATAAGCGAAGCCAGAAGGGAGCAGGCCGTGGAACATCTGTCCTTCCCGAACGAGAGTGAAGCCTATCGCGCCGCGCGCGCCGAGCTGCTCGCCGACGAAATCGCGCTGCGCCGCCAGATCGAAGAGGTCGCCGCCAAGCGCCGCGCGCTGCCGCCCGGCGGGGCGGTGCCCGAGAATTATAGCTTCGAACGCATCGGCGCTTTCCAGCGTCCCGAGCAGGTGAAGCTGTCCGAACTGTTCGAGGGCAAGCCGAGCATCATCCTGCAAAGCTTCATGTTCGGCGCCGAGCGCGACACGCCGTGCAACGGCTGCACCCATATGCTCGACGCGATCGACGGCAGCGCGCGTCATGTCGGGCAACGCGCGCCCTTCTATGTCGTCGCCAAGTCGCCGATCGCGCGGCTCGAAGCGTGGGCGAAGGAGCGGCGCTGGCCGCACCTCATCTTTCTGTCCGACGTCGATGGACGCTATTCGGCCGATTATTTCGGCGACACCTCGAAGCTGACCGATGCCAAGCGCGCCGAGCATGGCATGAAGCCCGGCGAGAATTGGGACGAGACGATCTTCAACGTCTTCCGCAAGGACGGCGACACGATCCGCCACGTCTGGGCGAGCGAGATGGCCTATGCGCCCGAGGATCCCGGCCAGCACCACCGCGCGGGCGACCTCGTCGATCCACTGTGGGGCCTGCTCGACATGACGCCCGAGGGGCGCGGCGACTGGTTCCCCAGCCTGACCTATTGAGACCGAGGAAAGAGGAGAGAGACGATGCCATCCAATTTCATCTGGTACGAGCTGATGACCCCCGATCCCGCGGGCGCGGCGTCCTTTTATGGCGCCGTCGTCGGCTGGACGATTGCCGCCGAACGCGACCCGTCGGCCGGTGACGTCGATTATCGCATGATCGTTCGCGGCGACGGCGGCAATGCCGGCGGCGTGCTCGCGCTTGGCGCCGACATGCTCGCGGGCGGCGCGCGGCCGGGCTGGCTCGGCTATCTCGAGGTCGCCGACGTCGACGCCGCGATCGACGCGATCAAGGCCGATGGCGGCGCCGTGCACATGCCCGCGACCGACCTGCCCGTCGGACGCATCGCGATGGTCAGCGATCCGCAAGGCGCGCATTTCTATATCATGGACCCGATCCCGCCCGAAGGCGCCGGAGAGGGCGAGAGCGATGTCTTTTCGGTCACCGAAGCGCAGCATGTGCGCTGGAACGAACTCGCGACCTCCGACTCCGATGCCGCGATCGCCTTCTACAAAAAGCATTTCGGCTGGGGGCAGGAGGGCGAGATGGATATGGGTCCGCTCGGCGCCTACCGCTTCCTCCTGCGCGGCGAGGTGATGATCGGCGCGGTGATGCCTTTGATGGAGGGCTATCCGGTGCCCGTGTGGAATTTCTACATCGGCGTCGACGACATCGACCGCGCGCACGCCGCGGTGACCGCGAACGGCGGCACGATCACCAGCGAACCGATGGAAATCCCCGGCGGCGAATATGCGATGAACGCGATCGACCCACAGGGCGCGCCCATCGGCTTCGTCGGCCCCCGCAAGTAAGCAAAGGAGAGAGAGGATGGAAAACCAGGGCCCGACGACGGGACTGACCCCGCATATCGCCATCGCCGACAAGCGCGCGAGCGAGGCGATCGATTTCTATATCAAGGCGTTCGGCGCGACCGAGAATATGCGCATGCCCGCCGACGACGGCGTGCGGCTGATGCACGCGCATCTGACGATCAACGGCGCGTCGCTGATGATGCACGACGAATTTCCCGAATATGTCAGCGAACCGTCGGGCAAGCCCGATGGCGTGACCTTGCACCTGCATGTCGACGATGCCGACGCCTGGTTCGACCGCGCGGTCGCCGCGGGCGCGACGGTGGTGATGCCGCTCGACAATATGTTCTGGGGGGACCGTTACGGCCAGATCAAGGATCCGTTCGGCCATCAATGGTCGATCGGCGCGCCGATCAAAGGAGAGTGAAAATGACGAACCAACCGACAAGCCAGCCCGTGACCCTCTGCCTCTGGTACGACAAGGATGCCGAGGAAGCCGCGAACTTCTATGCCGCGACCTTCCCCGACAGCAAGGTCGGAGCGGTCCACAAGGCGCCGGGCGACAATCCGAGCGGCAAGGAAGGCGACGCGCTGACGGTCGACTTCACCCTGCTCGGCATTCCATGCGTCGGGCTCAACGGCGGCCCCGCCTTCAAGCATAGCGAGGCCTTCTCCTTTCAGGTCCATACCGACACGCAGGAGGAAACCGACCGGCTGTGGAACGCGATCGTCGGCAATGGCGGACAGGAAAGCATGTGCGGCTGGTGCAAGGACAAATGGGGGCTGAGCTGGCAGATCACCCCGCGCGCGCTGACCGACGCGGCGATGGGCGGCGACCCCGCGGCCGCCAAACGCGCGTTCGAGGCGATGATGACGATGAAGAAGATCGATATCGCGAAGATCGAGGCCGCGGTGCGGGGCGAAGCCGTTGGCGCGGCGTAGTCCCGCGCTCTTCGCCTGGCTGCTCTGCGGCACGCTCGACATCGTCTATGCGGCGGTGTCGAGCGTCGTGCAGGGGGGCACCGTCTCCGGAATGCTGCATGCCGTCGCGAGCGGCCCGTTCGGCGCCGAAGCCGCCAAATGGGGCATCGGCGGCGATATCGCGGGGCTTGGCGTCCATTATGCGATCATGGGCGCCATGGTCGCGGCGTGGTTCTTCGTCGCGCGGCGCTGGAGCGCGCTGTCCGCATGGCCCTGGTGGCTGACGGGCACGCTTTATGGGCTGCTGCTCTATGTCATCATGAACGGGATCGTGCTGCCGCTGCGCTTCGGATCGCCCTTTCCGCCGGCCGACCTTGTCAAAGGCGCGGTCGCGCTCTTTCCGCATATTTTCTTCGTCGGCTGGCCGCTCGCCTGGCTGACGCGCAAGGATAAAAATTGATGCTGATCTACTATGGCCACCCCTTCTCTTCCTACACCTGGAAGGTGCTGATCGCGCTGTACGAGAAGGGGATCGAGTTCGACTACCGCTCGGTCGATCCGGCGTTCCCGGACCATATGCCCGAGCTGAAAGCGCACTGGCCGGTCGGGCAGTTCCCGCTGCTCGTCCACGACGGCGTTCCCTATTTCGAATCGTCGATCATCATCGAATATCTTGACCGGCTGGTGCCCGAACCGCGCCTGATCCCGGCGGATTTCGATGCAGCGCTGAAGGTCCGGCTGTTCGACCGCGTCTTCGACAATCATGTGATGGGCCGGATGCAGGCGGTGGTCGCCGACGCGATCCGCGGGCCCGAAAACCACGTACCGATGATCGTCGAGCAGTCGAAGGCCGCGCTCGACACCATTTATGGCTGGCTCGACAAGGAACTGGCGGGCGGCGGATGGGCGACGCCCCATGGCTTCACCATGGCCGATTGTGCCGCGGCACCTTCGCTCTTCTACGCCGACTGGGTTCATCAAATCCCGGACACATACGAGAATCTGCGCGCCTATCGCGCGCGGCTGCTCGCGCATCCGACGATTTCGCGCTGCGTCGAGGAAGCGCGGCCCTATCGGCCCTATTTCCCGCTCGGCGCGCCCGACCGCGATTAAGCCAATGGCGGTCGAGCTCAATCACACGATCATCTGGTGCCGCGACAAGCTCGCGTCCTCGGCCTTCCTCGCCGACATGTTCGCGCTCGCCCCGCCCGAACCCTTCCTCCATTTCATGGTCGTCCGGCTCGCAAACCATGTCTCGGTCGATTTCATGCAGAAGGACGGGCCGGTCGCGCCGCAACATTATGCCTTTCTGGTCAGCGAAGCCGAATTCGATGGCGTGATGGGCCGGCTCGCGGCGCGCGGGCTCGACTATTGGGCCGACCCGGCGCGAACTCGGCCGGGCGAGATCAATCGCCATTTCGGCGGGCGCGGCGTCTATTTCGCCGACCCCGACGGCCATTTGCTCGAAGCGATCACGACGCCCTATGGCACCGAAAGCGCGCTGTAGCGGTCCTGTCCCGGATCGCGGTTAACGGCGCGCTGACGCTGCCTCTTTGCCATTTGATAGGCGCGCACGCGCGAAGGCGGACCCATGGTTTCGCCGTCGGCCTTCCTTCGCACGCTGATCGTCGCCGCTCTCGCGGCGGTGCTGGCGTTCGCGCCGGCGCATGCGCAGCAGGTCGTGACGATCACCACCACGACGGTGACCTGGACTTATGACGGTGCCGGCGAGGACGACGGCGCGGCCGATAGCGACGCCGATGGTGACGGGGGCGTCATCGACGAAGGCGCCGCGCTGCTGGGTGACGAGGCGCTCGCCGAGGATGGCGATTTCGCGGCGACGCGCCGCTATGCCCCTGCCGCCACGCTCGCGACGCTCGGCCATGCCAAGGCGCGCTTCGGTCCCTTTTCGGTAATCGACGGCACGACCGTCCGCATGGCGGGCGACGTCACCTCGGCAACCCCGCGCCAGTTCGCGGCAATGCTCGCGGCCTATCCCGGTCTCAAGCGGCTTGAGATGCTCGACTGCCCCGGCAGCCTCGACGAGGAAGCGAATTTGATCCTCGCGCGCGCCATCCGCCGTCAGGGTATGGAAACCGTGGTTCCGGCGGGCGGCTCGATCCGCTCGGGCGCGGTCGAACTGTGGCTCGCCGGCGTCACCCGCTGCGCCGCGCCCGACGCCGAATTCGGTGTCCACAGCTGGGCCGACGAATATGGCCGCGAGGCGAACGACTATCCCGCGAACGATCCGGTCCACGCCGAATATCTGAGCTATTACCGCGAAATGGGGCTGGATCCCGCCAGGGCACGCGCCTTTTACGCGCTGACCAACAGCACCCCGTTCGACGACGTCCGCTATCTGACGCGCGACGATATGGCGCGCTTTGTCACGCTCAACTGACCCCCGCTCCCTTCCCCCTTGATGGGGGAAGGATACGCAGCCTTATCGCGAAGCGATTAGGCGAGTTGGATGGGGGTGATGGTGCGTCATCGCATCGCAGCTTCGGGCCGCCACGCACCCCCACCGCTGCGCCCCGGATCAAGTCCGGGGCTCGCTGCCTCCCCCATCGAGGGGGAGGTGTGATAGGCGGTTGCAACACCGCGGCTTCCTCCCCACATCGCCCCCATGGCGAAACGCAGCCTCTACCAGCGATTGCGATCGAACCCGCGGGTGCGGACGGCGCTGTTCGTCCTCGGCGTGCTGCTGATGATCGCCGCGCCCTTGCTCGGTCCGCTGCCGGGACCGGGCTTTGTCATCCTGTTTCCCGCGGGATTGATGCTGGCGTTGCAGAACAGCGAATGGGCGAAGCGCGTCTATGTCCGCTTCAAACGGCGCCACCCGCGCTACGCCGGCTGGACCGACCGGTTGATGCGGCGTACCAGCGCGGCGCGGCGGCGCGAGCGCGAGGCGCTGGAGGCAGCCGATGGCGAAACCCCCGAAAACCGCCGCGATGATAATTGATCGTCAAAAACGATCGGAAGCAATTGATCGCCAAAAGCGATCGGGGCCGATTGACTTTGCGCCGACTCTCGCTTATCCGCGCCTCCATCAGTGGCCGCCCACGTTTGGCGGCCCTTTTCTGTTAAAGCCTTTGACGAGAATTAGGGACAACCGCGATGAAGCGTACCTTTCAACCGAGCAACCTCGTGCGCGCCCGTCGCCACGGTTTCCGCGCCCGCAAGGCAACGGTTGGCGGCCGCAAGGTTCTCGCCAACCGCCGCGCCCAGGGCCGCAAGAAGCTGTCGGCCTGATCGCTGACGCTTCTGCGCCAGTTCTGCTGGTGCGAACGCTTTCAAAACGCAGCGAATTTCTGGCCGCGAACCGCGGCCTTCGCTTCCCCATGCCCGGCTTTGTCTTGCTCGTCCGCCAGCGCGGCGACGGCGACGACGTGCTGGGCATTGGCTATACCGTCAGCAAGAAAGTCGGCAACGCCGTCACCCGCAACCGGATGAAGCGCCGCCTGCGCGCCCTGTGCCGCGCCGCGCTCCCCGAATCGGGAATCGCCGGCGCCGACCATGTCCTGATCGGGCGGCCGGGCGGCAACGACATCGTCTTTGCCGAACTCGGCGAGCATCTCGATTCGGCGCTGAAGCGTGCGGCGAAGAAACTCGCGGCCAAAGTCCCGTGATCGCGAAATTGCTGATCCTGATCGCGCGCGGGTGGCAAATCGGCCCCTCGCGCATCCTGCCGCCCACCTGCCGCTACGCGCCGTCGTGCAGCGCCTATGCGATCACCGCGCTCCAGCGCCATGGTGCGATCAAGGGTGGCTGGCTGGCGACAAAGCGGCTATTGCGCTGCCATCCTTGGGGCGGTCATGGCTACGACCCCGTACCTTAGTACGGCACTTCCCGACATCATTTGAGACGAAGAGAGACCGAAGAGCGTGGACGACAAGCGTAACATGATCGCGGCAATTTTGTTGTCGGTGGCCATCCTGATCGGCTGGAATTTCGTCTCCGAGAAATTCTTCCCCACCCCCGACACGCCCGACGTGACCAAGACGGTCGCCGGCGCCAACGGTACGCCCGCCGCCACCCCGGCGACGCAGGGCCAGCCGAGCGCGCTGCCGACGCCGGGCGCCCCCGCCGCGCCCGCCGAGCAGGCGATCCGCCCGGTCGACACGGTGCTCGCCGAGGGCCAACGCATTCCGATCGAGACCCCCGCGATCAAGGGCTCGATCAACCTCGTCGGCGCGCGCGTCGACGACATCACGCTCACCAAATATCGGCAGACGATCAAGAAGAATTCGCCCGCGGTGCGCCTGTTCGCGCCGGGCGGAACGCCGGCCGCCTATTTCGCGAGCCTCGGCTGGGCGGCGCAGGGCATCGCGGTGCCGAACGCGAACACGGTCTGGACCGCTACGGGCACGAAGCTGACCCCGGCGACCCCGGTGACGCTGAGCTGGGCGAACACGACCGGCCAGACCTTCCGCATCGAATATAGCATCGACGCCAATTATCTGATCACCGCGAAGCAGACGATCGCCAACACGGGCACCGCGCCGGTCACCGCGAGCAGCTTTGCGCTGATCGACCGCCTCGGCAAGCCGACCGATCCGCACGAGCAGGACAGCTGGACGATCCATATCGGCCCGACGGGTTATCTCGACGGCAAGTCGGTGTTCGACACCGATTATGACGATGTCGAGGAAGCCCCGAACCGCACCGTCCGCTACAATTCGGCGGGCTGGCTCGGTTTCACCGACAAATATTGGCTCGCCGCGATCGTTCCGGCGAACGGCGAGCGCGTGACCGCGGCGATCAGCTCGCCGAGCGCGAACAATTACCAGACGCTTTTCGCGCGCGATTTCGCGACTGTCGCGCCGGGCAAGCAGGTGTCGACCACCAGCCGAATCTTTGCCGGCGCGAAGGAAGTCGAGATTTTGTCGGCCTATCAGGACGATCAGGGCATCACGCGCTTGTCGAACGCGATCGACTGGGGCTGGTTCGAATTTTTCGAGGTGCCGATCTTCAAGCTGCTCCACTGGCTGTTCCAGCAGCTCGGCAATTTCGGCCTCGCGATCATGGCGCTGACCTTGATCATCCGCGCGCTGATGTTCCCGATCGCGCAGCGCCAGTTCGGATCGATGGCGCAGATGCGCATCGTGCAGCCGAAGATGAAGGCGCTGCAGGACCGCTACAAGGACGACAAGCCGAAGATGCAGCAGGAGCTGATGAAGCTCTATAAGGACGAGAAGATCAACCCGCTCGCCGGCTGCCTGCCGATCCTGATCCAGATTCCGATCTTCTATGCGCTCTACAAGGTGCTGATGCTGGCGATCGAAATGCGGCACCAGCCGTTCATCCTGTGGATCAAGGATCTGTCGGCGCCCGATCCGCTGCACATCCTCAACCTGTTCGGCCTGCTGCCCTTCACCCCGCCGTCGATCCTGTCGATCGGCATCCTCGCGGTGATCCTGGGCATCACCATGTGGCTGCAGTTCCGCCTCAACCCGCAGGCGACCGACCCCGTGCAGCAACAGGTGTTCAAGATCATGCCGTGGCTGTTCATGTTCATCATGGCGCCGTTCGCGGCGGGCCTGCTGCTCTACTGGATCACCAACAACATCCTGTCGATCGGCCAGCAGCAGTGGATGTACCGCAAGTTCCCGCAGTTGAAGGCGGCACCGGCGAAGTGAGCGATACCGAACTCGAACCCGGCGCCGACCCCGAACGGGCGGAGCGCGCGCGCAAGCTGTTTTCGGGACCGATCACGTTCCTGAAATCGGCGCCCGCGCTCCAGCACCTGCCGCCGCCGAGCGTGCCCGAGATCGCGTTCGCGGGCCGCTCGAACGTCGGCAAGTCGTCGCTGCTCAACGCGCTGACGAACCGCAACGGGCTCGCGCGCACCTCGGTGACCCCAGGGCGGACGCAGGAGCTCAACTATTTCGACGTCGGCGAGGATCCGCTGATCTTCCGGCTCGTCGACATGCCCGGCTATGGCTTTGCCAAGGCGCCGAAGGATGTCGTCAAGAAATGGCGCTTCCTGATCAACGATTACCTCCGCGGCCGGCAGGTGCTGAAGCGCACGCTCGTGCTGATCGACAGCCGCCACGGGATCAAGGACGTCGACCGCGACGTGCTCGAAATGCTCGACACCGCGGCGGTCAGCTATCGCATCGTCCTGACCAAGGCCGACAAGATCAAGGCGACCGAACTCGAAGCGGTGCAGGCCGCGACCGAGGCAGAGGCCCGCAAGCACCCCGCCGCGCACCCGCAAGTGATCGCGACGAGCAGCGAAAAGGGCATGGGCATCGCCGAGCTGCGCACCGCGGTTCTGGAGGCGGTCGAGAGTTAGTTTTCTTGTACTTTCTTCTCCCCTCCCGCTTGCGGGAGGGGTCGGGGGAGGGCATGTCATAGGGAACTTCGGGCTGAAACAGGCCCTCCCCTAGCCCCTCCCGCAAGCGGGAGGGGGGCTTGGAGACACGATGAAACTGTTTATCGGCAACAAGGCCTACTCCAGCTGGAGCCTGCGCGGCTGGCTCGCGGTCAAGCATAGCGGCCTGCCGTTCGAGGAAGTCACCGTCCCGCTTTATGACGAGGATTGGTCGAACCGGCGCGAGGGCGATGAGTTCGCGCCGTCGGGCGGCAAGGTGCCGATCCTGTGGGACGGCGAGGATATCGTCGTGTGGGACAGCCTCGCGATCATCGATTATCTCAACGAAAAGACCGGCGGGACCAAGGGTTTCTGGCCCGACGACATGGCGGCGCGCGCGATGGCGCGCTCGATGGCGGCCGAAATGCATTCGAGCTTTGCCGCGCTCCGCCGCAACCACAGCATGAACATCCGGCGCATCTATCCGCCCGCCGAACTCCTCCCCGAAGTGCAGGCCGATGTCGTGCGCATCTTCCAGATCTGGGCCGAGGCGCGCGCGCGGTTTGGCGGCGACGGCGATTTCCTCTTCGGCAGCTGGTCGGCCGCCGACATCATGTTCGCGCCCGTCGTCACGCGCTTTATCACCTACTCGATCCCGCTGCCGCGCTTTGCCGCGGCCTATGCGCAGGCGGTGATCAGCCACCCGTGCATGCAGGAATGGATCGGCGGCGCGCAGGCCGAGGACTGGATCATCGAGAAGTTCGAGGGGCCGGTCGAGGGCTAGGGAATCCGCGTCGTCGGATAGGGCGTGCCGTCCTTGTGGAAATAACCGTCGGGCGTGAACAGCATGTCGATGTCCGAATAGCCGCCGCCGGTGTCGTATTTCTTGCCGCCGCCCAGCGCGACGAAGACGCAGTCGGCGTCCGATTCGTTGACGAGATGATGGCCGTTGGTGCTGCCCTTCGGCCACACCGCGATGTCGCCCGCGCGCATCGGCCAGCGCCCGTCATCCTCGATCAGCACCGCTTCGCCCGAAATCATCACCAGCATCTCGTCCTCGCCGTCGTGCCAGTGGCGCTGCGACGACCAGGCGCCGGGTTTGAGCACGACATGGCTCGCCGCGAAATCGCTGAGCCCCGTCGGCGGTGCAAGACGGCGATACCAGCGGCCCAGCACGGGTTCGTTGTACGGTGCGGGATAGCCCGTGGTGTTGGTTTGCGGGATCGTATCGAGATCGAGCTTGGGCATGGCAGTCCTCGTGAATTTGTTCTGCCTTTGTTTCGCACAAAGGCGGCGCGATGCAAAGCCTCGACTTGCGGCCGCGCGAGGGAGTAAGGGAGCGGCATGAGCATCACCGTCGACCCCGTAGAGCTTGCCAAGGCGTTGATCGCCGCGCCGAGCGTCACCCCCGCCATGGGCGCCGTGTTCGACACGCTTGAGGCGGCGCTCACGCCGCTGGGCTTTACCGTCGAGCGGTTCATTGATGGGATCGAACCCGATGGCCCCGTTGAAAATCTGCTCGCGGTGCGGACGGGCAAGGGGCCGAAGCATTTCGGCTTTGCCGGGCACCTCGACGTCGTACCGCCGGGCGTCGGCTGGACCGGCGACGCGTTCGCCCCTGAGGTGCGCGGCGAGTTGCTCTATGGGCGCGGCGCGGTCGATATGAAGGGTTCGATCGCGGCGTTCGTCGCGGCGGCGGCTGCCACGCCGCAAGAGGCCGGCACAATCAGCCTGATCATCACCGGCGACGAGGAAGGCCCCGCGATCTTCGGCACCCGCGCGCTGATGGAGCATATGGATGCGCGTAGCGTGAAGCCCGACATGATCGTCGTTGGCGAACCGACGTCGGTGACCAAACTCGGCGACATGGTGAAGATCGGGCGTCGCGGCTCGGTCAATATCTGGATCGACGTGCCGGGAACGCAGGGCCATGTCGCCTATCCGCACCTTGCCGACAATCCGATCCCGAAGCTGGTCAAGATTTTGGCCGCGATCGATGCGGTGGCGCTCGATGAAGGCAACGACTGGTTCCAGCCGTCGAACATCGAATTCACCGATGTCGAGGTCGGCAATGGCGCGACCAACGTCATCCCCGCGTCGGCGCGCGCGCGGCTGTCGATCCGGTTCAACGACCAGCATAAGGGCGCCGACCTCGTCGCGATGATCGAGCGCCTTGCGCACGCCGTCGAGCCGAATGCCAAGGTGCTGGGCAAGATTTCGGGTGAAGCCTTCCTCACTCCGCCGGGCGACCTGTCCGAACTGGTCGCCGAGGCGATCCATGCCGAGACCGATGTGCGCCCCGAAATGTCGACGACCGGGGGCACGTCGGACGCGCGCTTCCTCCACGCGATCTGTCCCGTGGTCGAGTTCGGGCTGACCAATGCGACGATGCACAAGCTCGACGAAGCCGTGGCGGTCGAAGATCTCCACACGCTGACCGCCATCTATCGCGGCATATTGATGCGCGCTTTCCTCTAGTCCTCGCGCCTAATCTTCTCTGGCCCGACGCAAGATGACATAGACCGCGCCCGCGCCGCCGTGGCTGATATGCGCGGGGCGGAGCGCGACGATCTGATCGGCGTAGGGCGAGTAAGCGAGCCAGTCGGGCAGCGACGCGCGGATCGCGCCGCGCGGGCGCGGGTCGCCGTGCATCTGCGGCAGGCGGTCGGCACCCGGACGCAGCCGTCCCGCGACCACCAGCAGCACGCGCGCGCCGCGCATCAGCCCGCGCCCGATCGCCTCGTCGAGCAAGGCTTGCGCCGAGGCGAGCGTATGACCGTGCAGGTCGATGCTGAGGTCGGGACGCACGAGTCCCTTGCGCAAGCGGCGGTCCCAATGGCCGTCGAGCGTCGCCGCCTGGTGCGTACGGCGCGGTGGCGGCAGCTTTACGGGACCACGCGGGGCGGCAGCTGGAGCAGCGGTAGTGCGCGGGGTCGGCGGGGGCGGCTTCACGGTCGGCGGCGCCACGGGCGCGAGCGGCGCCTTCGCCTTGGCGAGCGGCTTTACCGTCGCCGCGACCTTCTTCCACAGCGCGCTTTCGTCGGGGGCGAGGCGCCGCGGCACATCAAGGCGCCGGGATCAGCCGTGCGATGCTGGCGCGTGGAAGCAGCAGCAGCGCCGAGCCGCGCCCCGCCATGCCGCCGGCGATCGCGCGCGCATCGTCGCCCGCACCCCAGAAGCTGTCGAAGCGGTTCGCGCCCTTGATCGCGCCGCCGGTGTCCTGGGCGATCCAGAGGCCATTGGGTTCGGCGCGGTCGAGCGAAAGGACAACGGGGGCGCCGAGCGGCACATATTTGGGATCGGCAGCGACGCTCGCGCGGCCGGTGACCGGAACGCCGAGCGCGCCGAGCGGGCCGGGGCCGGTCAGCTCGCGGAAAAAGACCCAGCTCGGGTTCTCGTTCATCACCGCCGCGCCGCGCACCGGATCGGCGCGGAGATAATCGAGGATGCCCTGCATCGACGCCTGCCCGCGCTGAAGCTCGCCGCGGTCGAGCAAGAGCTTGCCGATGCCGACATAGCCGCGGCCGTTCTGCGTGTCGTAGCCGATGCGCATGATGCCGCCGCCCGGCAGGCGGAGGCGGCCCGAACCCTGTACCTGCAGGAAGAAGAATTCGGCGGCGTCGGCGGCGTAAGCGATTTCGAGCCCGCGCCCGTCGAGCGCGCCGCTTTCGATCGCCGCGCGGTCGTAATAGCGCGTGAAATTGCTGCCATCGACGCGCCCGCGAATCTTGCGGCCCTTGAGGTCGTCGGCGAACGCGCCGAGGTCGACTTCGATCAGGTCGGCGGGGCGGCGATAGATGGGAACGTCATAACCCGGCTGCTTCGTGCGCGAGCCGGCGATTTCGGGTTCGTAATAGCCGGTGACGAACGCGGTGCCCGCGCCGACCTGCACCGTGCCGAAATAGCGGGTGAAGAAGGCCGAAGCGTCGCTGTCCTTCCAGCTTTTCGCCGCGTTGCAGCTTTCGGTCCAGTCGGCGCCCTGCGTCAGGCCGCTGGTGTCGGTGCGGCGCTGGACCGAGGGGCAGCTGATGCGGAAGGCGACGAGCGCGGTCGCCGCCTGTTCGGCGGTCACACCGAGCGTCGCGAAATCGGGGCCCGCGACAACGCCGCTGGCGGCGGCGGTCGTCGCATCGGCCGGGACGGGCGTTGCGGGAAGCGCCGCGCGCGGGGTCGCGGGAATCGGCTGCGCGGCGGCACCGGCGCCTTCGGAGGGGCGCGGTATATAGGGGCGCGGCGTGCCGGCCTGGCGCGATGGTGCGGGGGTGGTGATCGCGGGACGGCCGCTATCCGCCTCGGGAATCACCGACGCGCAGCCCGAAAGCAGCGGCAGGGCGGCGAGCAGCGCGAATCCGAAAGTCCGCGCGCGCGGCGCCCCCACCGCCCGGATCATGCGATCAGGCCGATTCGGCTTCGTCGAGCACCCAATTGGGGTCGTTGCTGCCGATCTGGCGGCGGAAGGTCCACAAATCGTCGGTCTGCGACGCGTCGCTCATCGACCCGGCGATCAGCTTGCCGTCGGCGTCGCGGGTGACCGCGCTGATATCGGCATGGTAGCGAACGGTGACGCGTGCCTCGCCGCGGTTCAGTTCGACCGCGGTGATCTTGGCCGAATCGATTCCCATCAGGCGGTTGTCGAGCGTTTCGCCGCGGCTCTCGCGCGCGGCGATCGCGTCGGCAAAGGCTTCGTAGCTGTCGTCGTCGCACAGGTCGCGCAGCGTGTCGCGGTCGCCCTTCCAATAGGCTTCGAGGATCATGCGATACGCGGCTTCGGCGCCTTCCATGAAGCGGCCCGCGTCGAAATTGCGGTCGGAAGCCAGCAGCTGGCGGAGGCCCGCCTCGGCAGCGGGTTCGTAAACGAGCCCCGAGGTGTCGGCCGGCGCGGGCGCGGGCGCCTGCGATCCGTCATTCTCGTCGAGCCGGACCGGCGCCGCGGCGGTGCGCTCGCGCGGCAGCACCGGCTCCTGCTCGTGCCCCGTGCGCTTGCCGAGCACCGAGTAGAGCCGCATGCCGAGGAAGGCGGCAATCATGGCGAGCAGGACGATCGAAAAAGCGGTCACGGGCAAAAGTCCAATGCGGGCAATAGAAACATAGCGGTTGATACATAGGCGATACGCGCCTCAGTTTCAAATGACCATGACCGCTGCCGCGCGGCGGGTCAACGATTCCTCCTTAACCATCGCACGGCACAGGGCGCCCATTGTGCTCGCCGCCGGGCGCTGCTAAGCGCCGCGGCAACCGTCCGCCGCGGTTCCGACACGGTCCGCGGATGCCGATATTGTTTCCATCTTTTCAGTGAAAGCTTCTTCATCATGGCTGACGAGACCAGCGCCGACATCAACAATCCCGCCCTGCAGCCCAATGGCGAGGACACGAGCCCGGCGATCGGCCTGATTTCGCAATATGTGAAGGATCTGTCGTTCGAAAATCCGAACGCCCCCGCGGTTTACCAGTGGCAGGACGCGCCGCAGGTCGATGTGCAGTTCAACATCGCCGCCGACAGCGTCGGCGACAATCTGTACGAAGTGACGCTGAAGATCGACGTGACGTCGAAGACCGATGCGGGCACCAGCTTTGTGATCGACCTGAAGTATGCCGGCCTGTTCGGCGTCCGCAACGTCCCCGACGACCAGCTGCAGCCCTTCTTCCTCGCCGAAGCGCCGCGCATCCTGTTCCCCTTCGCACGCCGCGTCGTTGCCGATGCCGTGCGCGACGGCGGCTTCGCGCCGCTGCTGCTCGAACCGATCGATTTCCACGGTCTGTTCATGCAGCAGGTCCAGCAGGTCGAAGCCGAGCAGGCGGGCAACGTCGCGCCGGTCGGCCAGGCTTAATTCCCTTCGACGGGGCGGGCTGACGGGATGACCAGCCTCGTCAAAAGCGTCGGGACGATCGGCGGGCTGACGATGGTCAGCCGCATCTTCGGTTTCGCCCGCGACATGCTGCTCAGCCGTATTCTCGGAGCGGGCGGCGTCGCCGACGCATGGCAGCTGGCCTTTCAGCTGCCCAACATCTTTCGCCGCCTGTTCGCCGAGGGCGCCTTTGCCGCCGCCTTCGTCCCGCTCTTCAACGAGCGGATGGCGGCGGACGGCAAGCAGAACGAAGCCCGCGCCTTCGCCGACGCGGTGCTGGCGGTCCTGATCCCGATCCTGATCGTCTTTTCGGCGTTGCTGCTGATCGTCATGCCATGGATCATGGGGATGTTCGCGAGCGACGCGTTGCGCGCCGACGGCCCAAAATTCGATCTTGCGGTCGCGATGGCGCGCATCGCCTTTCCCTATCTCGCGCTGATGAGCGTCGCGACACTGTTCGCGGCGATCCTCAACAGCCTGTCGCGCTTTGCCGCCGCCGCCGCGGCGCCGATCCTGCTCAACATCTGCCTGATCGCCGCGCTGCTGCTCGGGCTGTTCACCGGCGACGGGGGCGAGGAGGCCAAGGCGGCGACGGGGCTTTATCTGGCCATTTCGGTTTCGCTCTCGGGGCTGTTCCAGCTCGCCTGGCTTTATTACTGGATACGGCGGTCGGGTTTCCGGCCGACGCTGCGCCGGCCGCGGCTGACCGCGCAGGTGCGCGAGATGGGCAGGCTGATCCTGCCCGCGGTGTTCGGCGCCGGGGTCTATCAGATCAGCCGCTTCGTCGACCTGTTCTTCATCGCGATGCTGCCCGACAAGAGCATCACCTATCTCGCGATGGCCGACCGGCTGAATCAGTTGCCGCTCGGCATCATCGGCATCGCGCTCGGCACCGCGATCCTGCCCGCGCTATCGCGCTTTGTCGCGCAGGGCGACAGGGACGGCGCGTTTCGGCTGCAAAGCAATGCGGTCGAGCTCGCGATGTTGCTCACCGTGCCGGCGGCGGTCGCGCTGTTCGTGGCGGGACGGGCGATCACCAGCGCCTTTTACGTCGGCGGCCAATATAGCGTCGCCGACGGGCTTGCGACGGGCGCCGTCGTCGGCGGGCTCGTCGTCGGCCTGCCCGCCTATGTGCTGGTCAAGGTATTGGTGCCCAATTTCTTCGCGCGCAAGGATACGCGCACCCCGGTGTGGACCGCGGCGGTATCGTTGCTCATCAACATCGTGCTCAACCTGCTGCTGATCCCGCAGCTCGGGCTTGTCGGGCTGGCGCTGGCGGGGTCGATCGCGGCGTGGTGCAACGTCGTGATGCTCTATGCCATCCTGCACCGCAAGGATCTGTTCCGCCTGACCGGGCGGGTCGCCGGGCGGATCGCGCGCATCATCCTCGCCGCCGCGGCGATGGCGGCGGCGCTCCATTATGCGATCCCGCTCGCCGGCGATGCCTTCATCGGCGGGGTGTTCGAACGCATCGTCGCCCTCATCGCGCTGGTCGCGGCGGGCGCGATCATATTCTTTGGTTGCGCCGTCCTGCTGGGCGTGGTCAACCGCGGCACCATCGGCCAGCTCGGCCGGCGCACACTCTAAAAGGACAGAAGAATGCGGACGCTATCGGGCATCCAGCCCACCGGAAATTTGCACCTCGGCAATTATCTGGGCGCGATCCGCAACTGGGTGCGGATGCAGGACGAGATGCCGGGCGAGAAGCTCTATTTCCTCGCCGACCTCCACGCGATCACCGTCTATAACGACCCCGCCGAGCTGACCGCCAACACGCGCGAGATGGCGGCGGCACTGCTCGCGGCGGGGATCGACCCCGCGAAATCGATCCTGTTCAACCAGGCGCGCGTCCCCGCGCACGCCGAGCTCGCGTGGCTCTTGTTCTGCACCGCGCGCATCGGCTGGCTGAACCGCATGACGCAGTTCAAGGAAAAGTCGGGCAAGAACCGCGAGGGCGCGAGCGTCGGCCTGTTCGCCTATCCGGTGCTGCAGGCGGCCGACGTGCTGCTCTATCAGACGACGCACGTCCCCGTCGGCGACGACCAGAAACAGCATCTCGAACTCGCGCGCGATATCGCGACCAAGTTCAACCTCGACACGGGGACCGAGACCTTCACCCTGCCCGAACCGACGATCCCCGCCGCCGCGGCGCGGATCATGAGCCTGCGCGACGGGTCGGCGAAAATGTCGAAATCGGACCCGAGCGATGCGAGCCGCATCAACCTGGTCGACGATGCCGATACGATCATGGCGAAGATCCGCAAGGCGAAGACCGACGCCGAGCCGCTGCCGTCCGAGGCCGCGGGCCTTGAGGGTCGCCCCGAGGCGAAGAATCTCGTTTCGATCTATGCCGCGATGGCCGACGAAAGCGTCGATCAGGTACTCGCACGCTTTGCCGGGCAAGGCTTCGGGGCGTTCAAGCCCGCGCTCGGCGAGGTGCTGGTCGAAACGCTGCGCCCGATCGCGACGCGCCTGAACGAGTTCAAGGCTGATCCCGCCGCGATCGATGCCGCGCTCGAGGCCGGCGCCGCGCGCGCTTCGGCGCTCGCCAAGCCGACGCTCGACGCGGCCTACGCCGCGCTGGGGCTCTGCCGCTGACAGCGCGCTGTTTCGCGGGCGAAATTTCTTGTTTTTGCGGCGCGCGTCCCCATATCGGGACGTGGAACCGCCGTGCGACCAAACGAGTTCAACCAAGGTTAAGTCGCACCGGCGTAGTCTATGGTACGAGAGCGCGCCTATATGCGCTTCCCGAATACGGAGCCAAGACGATGAGCAAGATGAATCTTAGGCGGCTGGGCCTGGCCGCGATGACCGGCGCGGCGCTCGCGCTCGCCGGCTGCGCGACCCCGTTCAAGGCCGATGTCGCGCGCTTCCAGACACAGCTTCCCGCGCCGCAGGGCCAGAGCTTCGTCGTCGAGGCGAGCAACCCCGCGCTGCAGGGCGGCATCGAATTCGGCCAGTATGCGGGTCTCGTCGCCGGCGAACTGACGCGCTACGGCTATCGCCCCGCGGCGAATGGCGAACGCGCCGACCTGATCGTCCGCATGGATTATGGCGTCGACAAGGGGCGTGAGCGCGTCGTGTCGAGCCCCGGCTTCGGCGACCCCTGGTATGGCGGGTACGGCGGCTATTATGGCCGCGGCTTCTATCGCCCGGTGATCGTCAGCGGCCGTGGCGGGCGCCGCTATGTCTATGGCTATCGCGACCCGTTCCTGTGGGGCGGTTTCGGCCCGGGATGGGGCGGCTATAACGACGTCAGCAGCTACACCGTCTACACCAGCGGGCTGAACCTCCAGATCAACCGCGCCGCCGACGGCTCGCGCCTGTTCGAAGGCCATGCCGAAGCGCAGTCGCGCGACAATAATCTGCAGGCGATCGTCCCGAACCTCGTCGAAGCGATGTTCACCGGCTTCCCCGGCAATTCGGGCGAGCGGGTGCGGATCACGGTGGCGCCGCCCGAAAAGGGCTGAGCGACCTCAAAGCCAAACAAAAAGGCCCGCCCTCCATCCGGAAGGCGGGCCTTTTTAATTTCGGGAAAGAGCAACGTCTGGTTTTCGACCGATTGCTGCCTTATCGATCATCGTCACCCCGGACTTGATCCGGGGCCTGCCTTCTTGAAGGAAAAGGCGAGTCCCGGGTCAAGCCCGGGATGACGGAAGTGGATGATCGAAAGGCGGCCTCCCACCCCTAAGCCGTCGTTCCCATCACGCCGCCTTTTTCGCCTTCGGTGCCGGCGTCTTCGGCTTGTAGCGGCAGAGATCGTCGACCGGGCAGCGCCAGCATTCGGGCGTGCGCGCCTTGCAGATATAGCGGCCGTGGAGGATCAGCCAGTGATGCGCGCCGACACGAAAGGGCGCGGGCGTGTTCTTTTCGAGCTGCTTTTCAACCGCAAGCACCGTCTTGCCGGTTGCGAGGCCGGTGCGATTGCCGACGCGGAAGATGTGCGTGTCGACCGCGAAGGTCTCGGCGCCGAAGGCGCAATTCATCACGACATTGGCGGTCTTGCGCCCGACCCCGGGCAGTTCGACGAGCGTGTCGCGGTCGGCGGGCACCTCGCCGCCGAAATCGCGGACGAGGATTTCGCTGAGTGCGATGACATTCTTCGCCTTGCCGTTGAACAGCCCGATCGTCTTGATGTGCTGCTTCAGCCCGTCTTCACCGAGGTCGATCATTTGCTGCGGGGTCTTTACCTCCTGAAACAGCTTGCGCGTCGCCTTGTTCACCCCGACGTCGGTCGCCTGCGCCGACAGCACGACCGCGACGAGCAGCTGATAGGTGTTGCCGAACTCCAGCTCGGTCTCGGGGCTCGGGTTGAGTTCCGCGAGCCGCCGGTAGAATTCGAAAATATCGGCCTTCTTCATCGGATCAGTTAAGCCCGAGCACCTGCGGCATCGTATAGCGATCGGGCTTCTGCTGGAGCAGCCACAGCGCCGCACGCACCGCGCCGCGCGCGAAGATCATCCGGTTTTCGGCGCGGTGCGACAGGGTAATCATCTCCTCGGGGCCTGCGAAGATCACGTCATGGTCGCCCGCGACCGTCCCGCCGCGCAGGCTCGCAAAACCGATCTTGCCATGCCCGCGCGCGCCGGTGAGGCCGTCGCGGCCGCGTTCGGAGCAGGTATCGAGGTTGATCCCGCGCCCTTGCGCCGCCGCCTGCCCCAGCAGCAGCGCGGTGCCGCTCGGCGCGTCGACCTTCATCCGGTGGTGCATCTCGACCACCTCGATATCCCAGTCGGCGCCGAGCCGCGTCGCGGCCTCGCGCACCAGATGCGCGAGCAGCGTGACGCCGAGCGAGGTGTTGCCGGTCTGAAGCACCGCGATATCCTTTGCGGCATCGTCGATCAGATAATGATGGCGCTCCTCGAGCCCCGTCGTCCCGATGACGATCGGGGTTTTCGCGGCGACGCAGGCATCGAGCGTCGCCTCGAGCGCGGCGGGCGACGAAAAGTCGACAAGCACGTCGGCGTCGCTGGCGAGCCGCAGAACATTGCCGCCCCGGTCGATACCGCAACTGCGCTGTCCCGCTTCGGAGATCGCGGCGGCGAGCGCGACGCCCATCCGCCCTTCGCTGCCGATAATGCCGATGCTCACCATGACTTGTCCCCTAAATTGCCGCTCCCTTTAGCCGCTCGCATTGAGCGAAGTCGAGATGCCCATCGGCATTGCGCCATTTCGATGGGCATCTCGACTTCGCTCGATGCGAGCGGATAGAGAGGGCGTATGAGTGACATCAACAATATCGTGATCCTGACCGGCGCCGGCGTTTCGGCCGAAAGCGGCATCGACACCTTTCGCGACAGCGGCGGCCTGTGGGAGCAGCATCGCGTCGAGGATGTCGCGACCCCCGAAGCCTTTGCGCGCGATCCCGACCTTGTCCTGCGCTTTTATGACATGCGGCGCGAGGCGATCCAGACCAAGGCGCCGAACGCCGCGCATGAAGCGCTCGCGCGGCTCGACGCCGCATGGCCGGGCGAACTGCTCATCGTAACACAAAATGTCGACGACCTCCACGAGCGCGCGGGCGCGAAGCGGCTGATCCATATGCATGGCGAGCATCTCAATGCCTGGTGCACCGCATGCGATACGCGGGTGCCGTGGACGGGGCCGTTGCTCGACCGGCCGGCGTGCAGCGCGTGCGGCATCGTCGGCACCCTGCGTCCCGACATCGTCTGGTTCGGCGAGATGCCGTACCGGATGGAAGATATCTATCATGCGCTGAACCGCGCCGACCTGTTCGTGTCGATCGGCACGTCGGGCGCGGTCTATCCCGCCGCGGGCTTCGTGCGCGAGGCGCGCGCGTCGGGCGCGCGGACGCTCGAGCTCAATATGGAGCCAAGCCAGGGCAGCTACTGGTTCGACGAGGCGCGGCAGGGTCCCGCGACGCGGCTGGTGCCCGAGTGGGTAGAGGAAATTCTGGGCTAGCTAACGGCGCGAGGCGAAGAAATCGCGAAGGAGCGCGGCCGCCTCCGCGTCGCCGATGCCGTCGTAAAGCTCGGGCCTATGGTGGATCGTCGGCTGCGCGAAGGTGCGCGGGCCGTGGACGACGGCGCCGCCCTTCGGATCGTCGGCGCCATAATAGAGGCGCGCGATTCGCGCGTGGGCGATCGCGCCGGCGCACATCGCGCAGGGTTCGAGCGTCACATAAAGGTCGCAGCCGTCGAGCCGCTCGTTGCCGAGCTTGGCGGCCGCGGCGCGAATCGCGACGATTTCGGCATGCGCGGTCGGGTCATGCGATTCGCGCGGGCGGTTATGGCCTTCGGCGATAATCGCGCCGTCCTTGACGATCACCGCGCCGACGGGCACTTCGCCCCATTCCGCGGCAATACGGGCGAGATCGAGCGCGCGGCGCATCGGTTCGGGGAGCGGAAACTGGGCCATAAAAGCGGCCTATGCGCTTGACGAATCTCCTGCAAGCCGATAAGCGCGCGCCTTTCCCGGCTCACTCCGGTCCTGTACTGCCCATTTTACGGGAAGTGCCCGGACGCCGATCCGAAATTTTTTTGACGAGGACGAAACCATGTCGCGCATCTGCGAACTGACCGGCAAGGGCCGCCAGGTTGGCCACAATGTGAGCCACGCCAACAACAAGACCAAGCGCACCTTCCTGCCCAACCTGCAGAATGTGACGCTGCTGTCGGACGCGCTCGGCAAGGGTGTGAAGCTGCGCGTGTCGACCCACGGTCTGCGCACGGTCGAGCATAATGGCGGTCTCGACAACTGGCTGCTGAAGGCCGGCGACGACCAGCTGTCGACTTCGGCACGCAAGGTGAAGAAGGAAGTCGCGAAGAAGCTGGCCGAAAAGGCCGCTTAAGCGCTTTCGAATCGCTAATCGCAATCAGGCCGCCGGGTTACCGCGCGGCCTTTTTGCTGTCCGGCCCCTTTTTCGGCGGCAGGCCCACCAGCTCGAATTGCAGCAGCAGACTGCGCTGCCAGACGTTGAAATTATCGTCGGCGACGAGCCACAACCAGGTCCGCCCCTGCTCGACCGAGATCGCGGCGCCTTCATAATTTTCGGCGAGCGCGGCGGGAACCCGGCCGATCGTCCGTGACCGCACGACAGCGTCCTTCTTGATGTCCGCGGGGTCGACGACAGCGACGATCGTCGTGAAAACGGGGTCGAACCCGAGCCGCCGGTGGACGAGCAGGATGCGCCCGTCGGGCAGCGCCGCGGCATCGCTGACCAGCCCGCGCCCCGCCGAATCATAAAAGAAGCGAATCGGCGCGGGGCCGGGCGCGGCCGGATCGCCGGTGTAGATCAACGCCTCGCGCCCGCGCGGATCGTCGTTGGCGTCTTCCAGAAACACGACCGTCCGGCCGTCCGCCAGCCGCGCCATCGCCTCAGGCCCGCGATTCCTGGGCCAGCGCGCCGGTTCGGGCAGCTTGCGTCGCGACTCGATGGCCGAAAGACCGGCATCGAGTCGCCAGATTTCGTTGATCCCCTCGAGCGCGATCCAGCTCTTGCCGCTTTCGGGGGCGACAAACATCGCCTCGGCATCGACCATGGATTTGCGTTGCGGCCGGCCGTCGGGCGTCGGCAGCGCGCGAATCCGGACATCCGAAACCGAACCGCGCGCATCGAGCGTCAGGCGCACCCAATAACCATTGTCGCCGATCAGCTGAAACCGGTCCGGCCCCATCCACGCGAGCGCCGAAAAGCCGCCGAACCGGCTGTGCGGGCTGACGAGATGCCAGCCGCGGACGAACCGCATCGCACCCGCAGTCTCGGGCGCGAAGACCAGCGGACGCGCGGCGGCGCCTTCGGTCATATCACCCTTCGGAAAGCGCATCACGGTGCCGGGCACCGGGCCGACGGCCAGAAATATCAGGGCAGCGAAGAGCAAACGGCGCATCGCCGCGGGTTAGGGCGGCGATCCGCGAAAGGGAAGCGGTTCGCCGCAGAAAGCTGAACAATAGCCAACAATGATGTTCAGGCTTCGCTCAATGCGAATCGGGCAAAACCTGTTTCATCGACAAAGCCCAGTCGGGCCAATGACGACGAAGGAGAACGACAATGAAAAAGATGGTGACCCTCTCGATCGCCGCCCTGATGTCCACCGCGACGCTGGGCATGGCGGCTCCCGCCGCGGCGCAGAACGGCTATTATGACCGCGACGGCTATTCGAGCTATTACAGCGGCTATGATCGCGACGACCGTCGCTATGACCGCTATGACCGCCGCGACTATCGCCGCGACCGCCGCGATTATCGCAACGATCGCCGCTATTACCGTGGTGACCGCCGCAACTATCGCCAGTGCGACAAGGGCACCGGCGGCACCGTGATCGGTGCGATTGCGGGCGGCCTTGCCGGTCATGAAATCGCCGGTCGCGGCGACCGCACGGTCGGCACGATCATCGGCGGCGCCGTCGGCGCCCTCGCCGGCCGCGCGATCGACAAGGGGAATGACGGCTGCCGTTAAGGGCTGTCCCGACCCCCAATAATTCCCTCTCCCCTTTCACCCCGTCCGGCCCCGTGCCGGGCGGGGTTTTCTTTGCGCCCGGCAGGCCGGGGAGGAGGCGCTTGCCATAACGCCTGCGAAAGCCTAGGTTTGCTGCCAAGTGCACGCCTGCGGTCTTGCGGGCGCGTGAGCAGAACAGGTTACAATAGCCATGCGGCAAATGGCAGCGCCATCAGGGCGACCGCCGCGGCCAAGTTCAAGAACGGGCCCGGCGGCAAAAGGACGAAACAAGGCGGGCGGCGAAGCGCGTCCGATGCCGATCGCACGGCCGCGCAGCTATGCCGCGATCGACCTTGGCACCAACAATTGCCGGCTTTTGATCGCGCGCCCGCAAAATGGCGAGCTCGTCGTCATCGACGCTTTTTCCCGCATCGTCCGCCTCGGCGAGGGATTGCACGGCAGCGGACGGATCAGCGACGCCGCGATGGACCGCACCGTCGCCGCGCTGTCGATCTGCGCCGACAAGCTGCGCCGCCGTCACGTCTCGCTGTCGCGCGCGGTCGCGACCGAAGCGTGCCGCCGCGCGAGCAATGGCGAGGAACTGGCCGAGCGGGTCCGCCGCGAAACGGGCATTGTCCTCGACATCATCTCCGCCGCCGAAGAGGCGCGGCTCGCGGTGCTCGGCTGCCACAATCTGATGGAGCCGGGCGAAGGCCCGGCGCTGATCTTCGACATCGGCGGCGGCTCGACCGAGTTGATGCACGTCGATGTGTCGGACCATGACGTCAAGATCCACGACTGGATCAGCGTGCCGTGGGGCGTCGTCTCGCTGACCGAACATGCGCCGCTTCCCGACGACAGCCTCGCCGGCCGCCAGGCCGCCTATGCGCATATGCGCGAAGTGACGCGCGAAGCCTTTGCCGCCTTTGCCGGGCGCGCCGAGCGCTTTGCCGGACAGAAACTGCGCCTGCTCGGCACCAGCGGCACGGTGACGACGCTCGCCAGCGTTTTCCTCGACCTGCCGCGTTATGACCGACGCGCCGTCGACGGGCTGGTCGTGCCGTCGGATGCGATGCGCGACATCAGCCGCCGCCTCGCCGACGCCAGCATCGCCGACCGCGCCGAAATCGCGTGCATCGGCCGCGAGCGCGCCGACCTCGTCGTCGCGGGCTGCGCGATCCTCGAGAGCATCATCGACCTGTGGCCTGCAGTGCGCGTCGGGGTCGCCGACCGCGGCATCCGCGAGGGCATATTGCGCACGCTGGCGATGCAGGGCCGCGACATCCCCGTCACCCGCCGCGAGTATCGCAAATGAGCGGCGGAAGCGGAAAGGGCGGCGGTTCGGGCCGCGGCGGTCTGCATGTCCGCGTCAAAACCGCGCGCAAGCGCAGCGTCTCGTCGACGCGCTGGCTGCAGCGGCAATTGAACGATCCCTATGTCCGCCGCGCGCAGGCCGAAGGCTATCGCTCGCGTGCCGCGTACAAGCTGATCGAACTCGACGATAAATTCGGCTTCCTCAAGAAATCGCGCGCGGTCGTCGATCTGGGCATCACGCCGGGCGGCTGGTCGCAGGTCGTGCGCAAGGCGAACCCCCGCGCGCGCGTCGCCGGAATCGACCTCCTCCACTGCGAGCCGATCGAGGGCGTCGAAATCCTCGAAATGGATTTCATGGACGATGCGGCGCCGGGCGCGCTGATCGAGGCGCTGGGCAGCGCCCCCGACCTCGTCATTTCGGACATGGCGGCGAACACCGTCGGCCATCAACAGACCGACCATCTGCGCACGATCGGCCTTGCCGAAACCGCCGCCGATTTCGCGGTGCAGAACCTGCTGCCCGGCGGCGCGTTTGTCGCCAAGGTGTTCGCAGGCGGCGCCGACCACACGCTGCTGACTCTGCTAAAACGTCACTTCACAACGGTAAAGCACGCCAAACCGCCGGCGAGCCGCAAGGGGTCGCCCGAACTTTATGTCATCGCCCAGGGCTTCAAGGGCCGCAGGGGTGCCGACGAGGCGGGCGCAGAATAATCGGGTCATGGGCCGAACCGGGGGGATATTTTGATGGGCAAGTCGAAGCAGTCGGTCACGGCTGTGACGCTCGCCGCGCTGATGCTCGCATCGTGCGGCGGCGGGGGCGGTTCGGGCACAACCGGAAGCGGCGGCCCCGTCACGGTCACTCCGACGCCGACGCCTACCCCCACCCCGACCGCCACGTGCGCGCTGGCGTCGCGTCAGGCTTTTGCGAAAGCGGTGATCGACGAATGGTATCTGTTCCCGAACGACGTCGCGAACGTCAGCGCGGCGAGCCATAGCAATGTCCAATCCTATATCGACGCGCTCGTCGCCCCGGCACGCGCGCTGAACAAGGATCGTTTCTTCACCTACATCACCTCGATCGCCGAGGAGAACGCCTTCTTCGCCAGCGGATCGAGCGCGGGCTTCGGCGTTCGCTTGTCCTATGATGCGGTCAATCAGCGCATCCTCATCGCCGAAGCCTATGAGAGCGCGCCGGCATTTGCCGCGGGGATCGACCGCGGCACGGCGATCGTCGCGATCGGCACGAACAGCGACAATTTGCGCACCGTGGCAAACATCGTCGCCGCCGAAGGGACCGCGGGCCTCACCAATGCCCTCGGCCCCAACGACCCGGGCGTCAGCCGCGTGCTGCGCATCACCGACGCGACCGGAACGCGCGACGTCACCGTCGCCAAGGCCAATTATTCGCTCGACCCGGTTTCGGACCGCTATGGCGCCAAGATCATCACCGAGGGCGGCCGCAGCTTTGGCTATCTTAACCTGCGCACTTTCATCTCGTCGGCGAACGATCAGTTAAAGGCGGCCTTCGCCGATTTCGGCGCGCGCGGCGTGACCGACATCATCATCGATTTCCGCTATAATGGCGGCGGCCTCGTTTCGACCGCCAATCTGATGGGCGATTTGATGGGTGCCAATCGCGCCGGGCAGATTTTCTCGCAGACCCGTTTCCGCCCCACTAAGTCCGCCGAGAATGAAGAACATCGCTTCACTCCGGTAAACCAGTCGATCGCGCCGACGCGCATCGCCTTCATCGGCACCGGGTCGACCGCATCGGCGAGCGAGCTCGTGATCAATTCGATGCTGCCCTATCTCGGCACCAATATGACGCTGGTCGGCGGCAACACCTATGGCAAGCCGGTCGGCCAGATCGCGCTCGACAAGGCCGAATGCGACGACCGCATGCGCGTCGTCGCATTCGCGACGGCCAATTCGGCCGGCTCGGGCGACTATTATGACGGGCTCGCCCCGAAAATCACGAACAGCTGCGCCGCGAGCGACGACCTGACCGTCCCGCTCGGCGACCCGCGCGAGGCGTCGATCCGCGCCGCGATCGGTTTCCTGTCGGGCAACGCCTGTACCACGCGCATCGCCGACGCCAGCGCGGGTCCGGCGGCGCGGAGCCGCAGCGCCCGCATGCTCGCCGAGCCCGAAATGCTGACCCCCGAACGGCCGAGCGCGGCGCAGCGCGAACTGCCCGGGCTGTTCTGATCGCCCCCTGCTGCATCGCAGCAATTGACCGCGGCCCGGAAAAGGGGCTAACGGCCGCGGCAAGCGACAGGTTCCCCGGCGACGGGGAGCAGGGTCCTTCCTGGCTAGATCGAGGCGCCGTGACGGAGCTGATTTTGGCCGAGTGCAAGGAGCGAGGAGGGAGCGATGCCTTTGCATCGTGACCGACGAGCGACACGGCAATCGACCAAAATCAGCCCGCCCCTTTGGGGTTGGCGCTGGAAGGGGCTCGGACGGCGTCGCGTTGCTTGTCCGGGCAACCAGCCCGGCCCGCGCAACGCTCCTCGCCGAGCCCCTTCCAGCGCCAATCACGGCGCCTCGATCTAGCCAGGAAGGACCCCAAGAGGGAACGGGACAACCCCGGCTGCCCCTGCAACTGTACGCGGCGAGCCATCGGCCACTTGCCATTGGGATTCCGGTCCCGAGAAGGCGGCCGACCGGCGCTGACCCGCAAGCCAGGAGACCTGCCCGTCGCCGTCGTCTTTCGCGCGGACAGGGTGTGCCGGGCGGACGGGGGTGAACCCGCATGACGACAAGCTTGGCTGCGCATGGGCGCGGGCGATGTCGTGTGTCCCCGGGACAACCGCATCGACCGTGTGCGTGAGCGGCATTGTCGAGGGGTTATCCTGTGTTCAAAGTGATTTTCCGAAGTTCAATCTGCCTCGCCGCCGTTGCGGCATCCTCCGCTGCGTTCGCCGACGAGGCGTCGACCGCGCACGCCGTCGCCGCCGACGGCGACAGCATCATCGTCACCGCGACGCGCGCGCCGCTGACGCTCGACGAAGTGCCGTCGTCGATCGCCGTGCTCGACAAGGAAGCGATCGATCGCGCGCAGGATATCGGCGTCACCGAACTCCTGCTCCGCACGCCCGGCATCAGCATCGCGCGCAACGGCGGCTATGGCACGTCGACATCGCTCCGCATCCGCGGCGCCGAATCGGAGCACACGGTCGTCGTGATCGACGGGGTGAAGCTGAACGACCCGTCGTCGACCGGCGGCGGCTTCAACTTCGCCAATCTGCTCGTCGGCGATATCGACCGGATCGAGGTGCTGCGCGGGCCGCAGTCGATCCTGTGGGGCAGCCAGGCGATCGGCGGCGTCGTCAATGTCGTCACCGCCTCGCCCGAAAAATCGCTCGAAGGCAGCTTCGACCTTGAGGCCGGGTCGCGCCAGACAGTGAGCGCGCGCGCCACGGTCGGCGGCCGCACTGGTCCGCTCGCCTGGCGCCTCGGCGGCCAGCGCTTCACCACCGACGGCATTTCGTCGCACGCCAAGGCGTTCGGCGGGGTCGAGCGCGACGGCTATCGCAACACGAATCTTTCGGGCCGCGCCGAACTGGCGCTGGCCGACAATGTCAGCGCCGAGGTGCGCGGCTATTATTCGAGCGGCCGCGTCGAATTCGACGGCTTCAACGCCGACAGCAACGACTATGGGCTAAACAAGGAGTTCGTCGGCTATGCGGGGCTCAATTTCGACCTCGCCGGCGGGCGGTTCCGCAACCGCGTCGCTTTTGCCTATACCGACACCAACCGCGACAATTTCAATCCCGACCGTGCGCGTCCGCAGAGCTTCGAGGCCGACGGCCAGAACAAGCGCTGGGAATATCAGGGCAGCTTCGATGTCTCGGATCGCATCACCGCGATCTTCGGGGTCGAAAATGAACGCTCGGACTTCCGCAGCCGTTCGCCCTCGGCATCGCTGGCAACCCCGCTTCCGGCGTTCGTGCGCGGCAAGGCCGAACTCACGAGCGCCTATGGCCAATTGAGCATCGAACCCGTCGACGGCCTGACGCTCAACGGCGGCGTCCGCTATGACGATCACGATCGTTACGGCGGGCAGACCTTGTTCGCGGCGGGCGGCGTCTGGCGCCTCGCCACCGGCACCGTGCTGCGCGCCAGCTATGGCGAAGGCTTCAAGGCGCCGTCGCTCTATCAGCTGTTCAGCGAATATGGGAATGTCGGGCTCGACCCCGAGGAAGCGCATGGCTGGGAAGCCGGCATCGAGCAGCATCTGTTCGACCGCAAGCTCGTCGTCGGCGCGAGCTGGTTCGACCGCACGACGACCAACCAGATCATCTTCAACAGCTGCAGCTTTCCGACCTCGACCGATCCGCGCTGCACGATCCCTGGCAGCAGCCCGGCGATCCCGCGCTTCGGCTATTATCTCAACGTCGCGCGCAGCGAAGCGCATGGCGTCGAGGCATCCGCGGCGCTGACGCTCGGCGGGCTGACGCTCGACGGCAACTACAGCTGGATCGTCGCCGAGGATCGCTCCGAAGGCACCGCCAATTTCGGCAAATGGCTGCCGCGCCGCCCGCGCAACACCGCCAACGCCTCGGCGAGCTATGCGTTCGGCTTCGGGCTCGAACTCGGTGCGGCGGTGCGCTGGTCGGGCAAGAGCTATGACAATGCGAGCAATGCGACGCGCCTCGACGATTATACGCTCGTCGATCTGCGCGCCGAATATGCGCTGTCCGATGCGGTGAAGCTGTTCGCGCGCGCCGAGAATATCTTCGACGAGCAATATATGACGGCGTTGCGCTATGGCTCGCTCGGCCGCAGCATCTACGCCGGCATCCGGGGCCGCTTCTGATGATCGCGCTGTCGGACCGGGGTGCCTCGGCGCTCTGGGTCTCGCTGCTGACGGCAGCGAGCACGGCAACGACGCTCGCGCTCGCCTGCGCGACTCCCTTTCCGGCGCTTGCGGCGCTCGCGGCGGTGCATATGCGCCGCCGCGATGGCGCGGCGCTCATGCTGTTCGCATGGGCCGCGAGCCAGTTCGTCGGCTTCTTCCTGCTCGGCTATCCGCGCGATGGAAGCACGCTGGGCTGGGGCGCCGGGCTCGGCACCGCGGCGGTCGGCTCGGCGCTCGCAAGCTATGCGGCGCTGCGGGCGCTCCCATACCGCTCGGTCGCGGCGCGGCTGAGCCTCGCCTATGCGGCAGGATTCACGGCGTTCAAGGGCATCATCCTCCTATGGGCGCTTGTCCTCGGGGGGCTGCACACCGCGATGGCGCCCGACCTGCTCGCCGAACAGTTCGTGCGCAACGGCGCGATCCTGATCGGGCTTTACGCCCTGTATCGTGCGCTCGTCGCGGTTGGCGTCCCGGCGCCGCCGCAACCGGCAACGGCCGCCTGATGCTCACCCGCGTCGACCCGGGTCCGGCGGTGGTGGTGTGCAACACCTGCCGCCACAGCCGCGAATCCCGGGACGACACGACCGGCACGCGCGGCGGCGCGCGGCTCGTTGAAGCGCTGAAACGCCTCAAGGAAGACGAGCCGCGTTATGCCGGTGTCGCGGTGCAGGAAATGGCGTGCCTGTTCGCGTGCCAGGATCATTGCACCGTCCACCTGCGCGCGCCTGACAAGGTCGGCTATGTCCTCGGCCGGTTTCAGGGCGATGAAAAGTCCGCGCGTGCCATCCTCGACTATGCGGTCCATTATGCGACAAGCGAGCATGGCCGCGTCCCCTTTTCGCTTTGGCCCGAAGGCGTCAAAGGGCATTTCATCACCCGCACCCCGCCACCAGGATTTGTCGCCGAATGACCAGCTTTGCCTCCGTCCATGCCTTCGAGGCCGCGCTTGCCGATCTGCGCGAGCCAAATGTCGAAGCGGCAGCCGATGCGCAGGTACGGCAAGGCGAATTGACCAAACCCGCCGGATCGCTGGGGCGGCTCGAGGATCTGGCGATCTTTTTCGCCGGCTGGCAGGGCAAGGCGCGGCCGCAGATCGCCCGCGCGCGCGCCGCGATCTTCGCGGGCAACCATGGCGTCACCGTCCACGGCGTCAGCGCCTTTCCGCCGAGCGTCACCGCACAGATGGTCGCCAATTTCGCGAACGGCGGCGCGGCGATCAACGCTTTGTCGGGCGCCGCCGGGCTGGAACTGACGGTCGTCGCGCTCGACCTCGACCGGCCGACCGCCGATTTCACCGTCGATGCCGCGATGAGCGAGGCCGAATGCCTCGATGCGCTGAACCGCGGCGCGGCGGTGGTCGACGCCGACCTCGACCTGATCGTCCTCGGCGAAATGGGGATCGGCAATTCGACCGCCGCCGCCGCACTCTGCGCACGCAGCTTCGCCGGCGGCGTGGCGGGATGGGTCGGCCCCGGCACCGGGGTCGACGGCCACGGCGTCGCGCGCAAGGTCGAGGTGATCGAGCGCGCGCTCGCCTTTCACATCGATGCACCGCGCTCGGCATTCGAGACGCTGCGCCGCGTCGGCGGACGCGAGATCGCGGCGATCGCGGGCGCGATCGTGCGCGCGCGGCAGCTCGGCGTACCGGTGCTGCTCGACGGCTTCATCTGCACCTCCGCCATCGCGCCGCTCGCGGCCGAGAATCCCGCGATCGCGGACCATATCATCGCGGGCCATTGCTCGGCCGAGCCGGGACATAAGCGTCTGCTCGACCTGCTCGGCCTCGCCCCGCTGCTGTCGCTGGGCATGCGGCTTGGCGAAGGCAGCGGCGCGGCGGTCGCGGCGAATATCATCCGCAGCGCGCTCGCGGCGCACGACCAAATGGCAACCTTTGCCGAAGCGCAGGTTTCGGCGTCGCTGTGACCGGCTTCGCGCTCCATCTGCTGCGCCACGGCACGCCCGAAACGCCGGGTTTGCTGATGGGACGCACCGATGGCGCACCGACCGCCGAAGGCATCGCGGCTTGCGTGGCGCAAGCCGAAGACCTTGGCGTCGAACGCCTGATCGCAACGGACCTGCGGCGCAGCCGCGCGGCGGGCGAAGCGATTGGCACGGCCGCGGGCATACCGCTCGCCATCGATCCGCGCTGGCGCGAACTCGATTTCGGTGCATGGGACGGCAAACCGGCCAGCGCGGTCGATCGCGACGCGCTCGGCCGTTTCTGGGACGATCCCGACACAAATCCACCGCCGGGCGGTGAGCGCTGGTCGGCGCTCGTCGCGCGCGTGTCGGCCGCCATCGCCGACCTCGCGCCCGTCCCGACGCTCGTCGTCACCCACGGCGGCGCGATGCGCGCAGCGCTCCACCACCTGTGCGGGTTCGACCAGCGCCAGCTCTGGGCGTTCGATCTGCCTTATGCCGCGCTGCTCTCGCTCCGCCTGTGGCCGGGCGAGCCGGCCAGCGCCCAGATCGCAGGGCTCTACCCATGAAGGGACTGATCGTCGCGATCCAGTTCCTGACGCGCCTGCCGACGCCGCGCATCGCGGTGTCGAGCGACGAATTCGCGGCGTCGATGCGCTGGTTTCCGGCGGTCGGGCTGATCGTCGGCGCGCTCGTCGCCGGCGCGGGCTGGGCCGGCGCACGGATCGATCCGTGGACGGGCGCGCTCGCTGCACTGACCCTCTGGGTCGCGGTTACCGGCGCGCTGCACCTCGACGGGCTGGGCGACATTGCCGATGCGAGCGGTGCGGCGCACAAGGACCGCGAACGGCTTCTCGCCGTGCTTGGCGATCCGCATGTCGGCAGTTTCGCGGTCGTCGCCATCGCGCTGCAACTGATCGCCAAACTCGTGCTGCTCCATGCATTGCTCGACCGCCAGATGTTCGCCGCGATTGTCCTGATCCCGTTCGCGGCGCGGATCGGACCGCTCGCCTGGTCGCGCGCGCTGCCCGATCTCCACGCGGGACTCGGCTCGCGTTTTCGGGGTGCCGTGCGGCCGATGGACTTCGTCATCTGGGGCGTGGCTCTCGCCGCCGCCGCGTGGGCATCGCCCTCGCTGCTCATCGCACCGATGATCTTCCTCATCTGGGGCGGGTGGCTGCTGCGCAAGATCGGTGGAATTTCGGGCGACGGCCACGGCGCGGGGATCGAAATTGGCGAAAGCCTGCTGCTCGCGGCGGCGCTGTTGCTGGCGCATTTTGCATGAGCGGTCCATGGACCTGGCACGGCGGCGGGCTCGAAGCCGCGAAGCGCGCGTTCGGGAATGGCGACTGGATCGATCTGTCGACCGGGATCAATCCGCACCCCTGGCCCGGCGCCGCCGCGATGGCGTTCGACTGGCAGCGCCTGCCCGACCCGGCCGCGCTTGCGGGGCTCGAAGCCGTTGCCGCTAGCTATTTCGGCGTCGACGCCAGCCATGTCTGCGCCGTGCCCGGAAGCGAGATCGGACTGCGCCTTGTCGGGACGCTGGTGGGCGGCCCCGCGCGGCATCTCGCGCCGAGCTATCGCACCCATGGCGAAATGGTCGCGGGAAGCGCGCCGATCGCCCCCGCAGCCGCACGCGGCCACGGCGGCACATTGATCCTCGCCAACCCCAACAATCCCGACGGCCGCGTGACCGGCGCCGCGGCGATGCAAGCGCTGCTGGACGGACGCGGACCCGGCGGCTGGCTGTTGGTCGACGAAGCCTTTGCCGACACCGATCCGGCCGCGAGTGTCGCGCCGCTGGTCGATGACGGGAAAAGGCTGATCGTCTTTCGCTCCTTCGGCAAATTCTTCGGCCTCGCGGGCGTGCGGCTCGGCTTCGTCGTCGCGCCGCAAGCCATCGTCGCGGCGCTGCGCGAACGGCTCGGTGCGTGGCCGCTGTCGGCGGCCGCGATCCATATTGGAACCGCCGCCTATGCCGACCGCGACTGGATCGTCGCAGCTCGGCAGCAGCTTACGGATGAAGCCGCCGCGCTCGATACGCTGCTGGTGTGCCAAGGCCATCGGCCCATCGGCGCCTGCCCGCTCTTTCGCCTGATCGAAACCGACGATGCGCATGCGCTGTTCGAGCGGCTCGCGCGGCGCGCGATCCTGACGCGCCCCTTCGCCGATCAGCGGCGCTGGCTGCGGATCGGCCTGCCCGCCGACGCCGCCGCGCGCGCGCGGCTGGAAGCGGCGCTGACCGATGGCTGAGCCGATCGCGCTCACCGCGCTCGCGCTCGACGCCGCGTTCGGCTGGCCGCGCGCGCTCTATCGCCGCCTCGGCCACCCCGTCGGGCTGTTTGCGCGGATCATCGAAGGTTGCGAGACGCGGTGGAACCGCCCCGGACACAGTTTCGGCGTGCGACGCGCGCTTGGCATCCTGACCCTGCTCCTCCTGCTTGTCCTCGTGGCCGGCGCCGGCTGGGCGCTCCAGCGCCTGCTGCTCGCGTCGCTCGGCGGCTGGGGCTGGATCGGCGTGGCGATTCTCGCCTGGCCCGCACTCGCGCAGCGCAGCCTGTTCGATCATGTCCGCGCAGTCGGCGAGCGGATCGACGCGGGCGACCTCACCGCCGCCCGAACCGCGGTCGGCATGATCGTCGGCCGCGACACGGCCGCGCTCGACGAAAGCGGGGTCGCGCGCGCCGCGATCGAAAGCCTTGCCGAAAGCTTTTGCGACGGGGTCGCCGCGCCGCTCTTCTGGCTCCTCCTCCTCGGCCTGCCCGGCGTCTGGGCGTATAAAGCGGTGAACACCGCCGACAGCCTGATCGGCCACCGCGAGGCGCGCTGGCGCGCCTTCGGCTGGGCGGCGGCGCGTTTCGACGATCTCGCCAACTGGATTCCTGCTCGGCTGTCGGGCCTGCTGCTCTGCCTCGCAGGCGGCGGCTGGCGCATCCTGTGGCGCGATGCACGTAAACACGCCTCACCCAACGCCGGCTGGCCCGAAGCCGCGATGGCGGGTGCGCTGGAGCTTAGGCTCGCGGGTCCCGTCGCCTATGAGGGGGTCATGCACGACAAGGCGTGGATCGGAGATGGCGACAGCGACGCGGGCGGAGACGAAATCGACCGCGCGCTTGCCATCTACCTGCGCGCCTGCCTGCTGCTTTGGCTGATCGCGGGAGGCGCGATATGGCTGCGCTGATGTTGCAAGGCACCGGCTCGGACGTCGGCAAGTCGGTGCTCGTCGCCGCGCTGTGCCGCGCGCTGACCAATCGCGGCCTCCGCGTGCTTCCCTTCAAGCCGCAGAATATGTCGAACAATGCCGCGGTGACGACCGACGGCGGCGAGATCGGGCGCGCGCAGGCACTGCAAGCCATCGCGTGCCGCGTGGAACCGCACAGCGACATGAACCCGGTGCTGCTGAAACCGCAGGCCGATCGCACCTCGCAGCTCATCGTCCACGGCCGCGTGCGCGGCACGCTTGGCAGCGGCAATTTCCGCGAAGCCCGCGGCGCGCTGATGGCCGAAGTGCTCGAAAGCTATGAACGCCTCCGCGCCGCCTCTGACATCGTCATCGTCGAAGGCGCCGGATCGCCTGCCGAGATCAACCTGCGCGCGGGCGACATCGCGAACATGGGTTTCGCGCGCGCCGCGAACGTGCCCGTCGTGCTGATCGGTGACATCGACCGCGGCGGCGTGATCGCCTCGCTCGTCGGCACGCGCGCGGTGATCGACGCCGAGGACGCCGCGATGATCCGCGGCTTCCTGATCAACAAGTTCCGCGGCGACCCCGCGCTGTTCGAGGACGGCTATCGCGAGATCGAGCGGCGCAGCGGGTGGCCGGGGTTCGGCGTCATCCCCTGGCTGAGCGCCGCATCGCGCCTGCCGAGCGAGGACGCGGTCATCCTCGAACGCCCCGCCGACCCGCGCGACGGCCGCAAGCTCATCGCCTGTCCGATCCTGCCGCGCATCTCGAATTTCGACGATCTCGACCCGCTCAAGCTCGAGCCCGGGGTCGAGATCGCGATGGTGCCGCCGGGCCGCCCGATCCCCGCCGAGGCGGCGATCATCGTGCTGCCGGGGTCGAAGGCGACGATCGCCGACCTCGCGGCGCTGCGGGCCGAGGGCTGGGACATCGACATCAAGGCGCATCACCGGCGCGGCGGGATGATCGTCGGGCTGTGCGGCGGCTATCAGATGCTGGGCAAGCGAATTGCCGACCCGCTGGGGATCGAAGGCGCGCCGGCCGAAGTCGACGGGCTCGGCCTGCTCGATGTCGAAACGATAGTTTCGCCCGCAAAGACATTGCGTCACGTGCGGGGAACCGCATTGGGTGCGGCGGTCGAAGGGTATGAAATGCATATGGGTGAAACCAGCGGCCCCGGCACGGCGCAGCCGTTCGCCGCGCTGGAAGACGGGGCGCGCGACGGCGCGATCAATCGCGAGGGCAATGTGATCGGATCCTATCTGCACGGCCTGTTTGCCTCCCCCCGGCTGCGCAGCAATTTGCTCGCGCAAATCGGCGTAGCGGGCGACGGGCGCGACTATGCGGCCGACGTCGATGCCGCGCTCGACGACATTGCGGGCGAGTTTGCGGCGCACGCCGATATCGATGCGATGCTGCGCATCGCGGGGATCGCCGCATGAGTGGATCGTCGCTGTTCGTGGTCGGCGGCGCACGCTCGGGCAAGAGCCGCTATGCGCAGGCGCGCGCCGAAGCTGCGGGCGGCAGCCCGGTCTTCGTTGCGACCGCCGAAGCGTTCGACGGCGAGATGCACGAGCGGATCGCCCGCCACCAGGCCGATCGCGATGCGCGCTGGCGCACGGTCGAGGCGCCGCGCGACCTGCCCGTCGCCATCGACGCGCTGAACGCCGAAGAGGCGGTCGTGCTAGTCGACTGCCTGACGCTCTGGGTCTCGAACCTGCTGCTCGCCGAAGCCGACATTCCGGCCGCAAGCCGCGAATTATGCCATGCGATCGACCGCTTCGAAGGGACGCTGATCCTCGTCGCCAACGAGGTCGGCCTCGGTATCGTGCCTGACAATGCACTCGCACGGGCGTTTCGCGACGCGGCCGGGCAGCTCAACCAGTTGGTCGCGGCAAACGTGCAGGAGGTCGTGCTGATAACCGCGGGCCTGCCGCTGACGCTCAAGCCGCGCGGGGCATAGCACCCGCTTTCCAAAACGTGCTGAATGCGGTGTTTACTATCGTCATGAAGCTTATCCTCACGCCGCCCCGGCAAATCGGGCCGCATGAGAAAGCATGCCCATCTTGTCGCTGGCGATTCGCGATGGCTTCCTGTCTCCATCGCCCTTGCCGCGGCGGCGCTGACGCCGTCGGCCGCCCATGCCTCGTCCAAGCTGCTCAACGGCAAGGCGTTGGCGGACAGCAAGGCCGCATGTCCCGTCGCGGCGAGCCATGCGCCGCCGGCCAGGGTCGACATCTCACGCGCCATATTGGGCGGAGCGCCGAGCGCGCTCGACCGCATCCGGGCCGACCAGCAGGGCGTCGCGGCGGCCGAACCCGCCGCCGCTGTACCGATCGCTGCCGGTCTCGATGCCTTCCCGATTGGGCAGACGCTCGAGCCCGCCAGCCGTACCCCGATCGCTTTCGCCTCGTCCGAGGGCTGCGGAACGCCGTCGATTTTTGCACCGCTTGTTGAAACCGCCGAATATGATCCCGCCGCCGAACTCGGCACCCGCGCGATCCCGGTCAAGCGCACGCGCTTCGACGACCGCTGGGATCATGTCCGCCGCGCGGCGCCCGCGGGGCTGATGCAAAGCAAGCTGCGCCGCGCGAACGCTTCGCCGGGGCTGGCCGAGCAGGACCTGCTCGCGCGCATCAATCAATGGGTCAATCGCGAGATCGCCTATGTGAACGACGACCGCAATTACCGGCAGCGCGATTTCTGGGCGACCGCCGAGCAGACGCTCGGGCGCGGCAAAGGCGATTGCGAGGATTTCGCTATCCTGAAGATGCAGATGCTGCGCGCCGCGGGGGTCGATGCCGACCGCATGAAGCTCGTCCTCCTCCGCGATCTCGCCGCCAACGCCGACCACGCCTTCCTGCTCGTCCAGACCGATGCCGGAAAGGTCGTGCTCGATAATGTGACCGACCGGCTTTACGACGGCAGCCAGCCCAATGCGGTGCGGCCGGTGTTGTCGTTCAGCGAGAACCGCCGCTGGGTGCATGCCTATCGCGGCACGCAGCCGTCGCCGAACTTCGCTGCGATCCCCGCGTCGCAAAAATCCTATGCGCTCGCGCTGAACAATCAGCGTTCGGTGAGCGCCGACCCGCTGACCTTCAAGACCGGCTTGAGCAAATAACTCAGCACCGATTTCTTGCCGGTCACAATCTCGACATCGCACAACATGCCCGGCGTGATCGGCAGCCGCCGGCCGTTCGAGGTCAGATAGCTGTTGGTCGTTTCGACGACGACGGTGAAATAGGCCTGCCGCTCGACCTCGTCATAGATGCTGTCGGCCGACACCCGCACGACCTTGCCGTTGAGCCCGCCATAGATTGAAAAGTCATAGGCGGTGACCTTGACATTCGCGGGGTCGCCGACCTTGATGAAGGCGATGTCGCGTGGCGTCACGCGCGTTTCGATCAGCAATTTGTCGCCGAGCGGCACGATCTGCATGATCTTTTCGCCCGCGTTCACATAGCCGCCGAGCGTGTTGACGAGCAGGTCGTTGACGACCCCGCGCGTCGGCGAGCGAATTTCGGAGCGCGCCAGCCGCCCTTCGGCGCCGCGGATCGTTTCCTCGTTGACCGCCATCTTGGTCGTGAGCTGGCTGCGCTCGTTGAGCGCTTCCTGCTGGAAGTCGAAGCGCGCGCGCGACACTTCGGCGCCCGCTTCGCGCACCGCGGCCTGCGAGCGCGAAATCGCCTGGCGCGCCGCGGCGAGGCGGCCCTGGATATCGACGACCTCGCGCTGTGCGGTGAGCAGTTCGGTCTGCGGCACGACGCCCTTTGCCGCGAGCGGCGCGAGCATCGCGACCTGTTCGCGCGCGAGGCTCAGGCTGCTTTCGAGCGACGACGCGGTCGCCTGCGCTTCGCCCATGTCGCGGCGGCGCTGTTCGACGCTCGCTGACAGCGCCGCGAGCTGGCTTTGCAGCGACGAACGCCGCACTTCGGCGAGGCGCGTTTCGTCGCCGCAGCTTGTCCCAATGCAACCCGCCCCGCCGCCTTCGCCCGCAAGCCGCGCGGCGCGCTGCGCGAGGCGGGCATTCTCGGTTTCGAGCTGGCCGAGTTCGGACTGCGACGTCGTATTATCGAGCCGCACGAGCAGCTGGCCTTTCTTGACCGTCTGCCCCGAGCGGACGAGGATTTCGCGGATCGTCGAGGGTTCGGCCGACTGGATGATCTGCACCTTCGACGAGGGGATCACGCGGCCCTGCCCGCGCGACACCTCGTCGACGCGCGCGATGCTCGCCCACAGCAGGAACAGCACGAAGCCGGCGGCAGCCGCGACCATGATCTGCTCGCTTCCGCGGAGGCGCTGCCAGAATTTCACGATTCCCATGGTTATGTTCCGGGCTGGATTTCGGGGGTGGCGGCGGCGCCCTGCTGGCTCGTCAGGCTATCGAAGCGCGATTTGCTCTGCGTCGGGTCGGGAATATTGGGGACCCAGCCTTTGGTCACGTCCACACGGCCGCCGACGTCATTGTCGGCGCGGTGATCGGTCGGGTCGCGCGGCGCGGGCACGCCCTCGACCGCGATCGCTTCGCCAGGCAGCGCCTCGACCGCCGCAGCACTGCCTTGATACAGCTGGCTGAACGCCGGAATCCACTCGGCGCCGGCATAGGCGTCGGAGAAAGCCCCCGGCTTCCCCCACGAACCCGGCCAGCGATAGAAGATATGCGCGCCGATCTGCTCGATCTTGGTGAGTTTCGGCGCCCAGCGCGGCAGGACATAATTGGCGTGATAATGCGTCGCCATGCCGACGCTCACCTCGACATGGCCGGTCAGCGCCGCGCGCGCGATCTCGGCCGAACGGCGCCACAGCGCGGGCACCGGCGGGCGGCGCATCGAACCGTCGCACGCAAAGCTGAACTGGCAGCCCGGGCGCGAACTGCCCTGATAGATCACGCCGCAGACGGTATTCGGATAGGCGGGGTGCTTCATGCGGTTGAGGATGACCTGTGCAACCGCGGCCTTGCCCGCGTCCGATTCGGTCGCTGCCTCATAATAGATCGCCTGCGTCAGACAGCGCTGCGCATTGGTCGCCTGCGCGAGCGAGATCGTCGGCATCAGGAACGGCCGCGCCGCCTCGACCGGCAGCGTCGAAACCGGGAGCAGCGCATTGCGCGCAACGGCGTCGGCGCCTTCGGCGGTCGGGACGATCGAATCGGTTTCGGTTTCGGTAATCAGCTTCGCGATCGCCTGTTTCTTCGCCGCCTTTGCGGTTTCGACCGGATCGGCGGTCCAGCTCGCGACGACGCCTTCGACGAAGCGCGACAGGCGATCGTTCGACGAAGCGAACAGGATCACAACCGCGAACAGCGCGAGACCCAGGAGTATGAACTTCAGGCTCTTCGATGAGCCCTGCTGAACGTCGCCCCAAGGGACTTCGGCCGCTGCGGCGCCATCGCGCCCGATGTGAAGCTCAGGGATCATGATGCCGGTTCCTTGGTCGATCGCGCGAGGACGTCGGCGCGCGGGCCGTCGGCGACGATGCGTCCGCCGTCGATGACGATGATGCGGTCGCACATCTGCAGGATCGCCTCGCGGTGCGTCGCGATAATCACCGTCTGCGATTTCGCGACGGCGCTATCGAGCGCGTTGATGAAAAGCCGTTCGCTCTGCGTGTCCATCGCGCCGGTCGGCTCGTCGAGGAACAGGAGGCGCGAGGGTGAGGCGAGCGCGCGCGCGATGGTCAGGAAACCGCGCTGGCCGCCCGACAACTGCCCGCCGCGTTCGCCGGTGCCGCGGTCGAGCCCGGTTTCGTCGCGGCCCATGAAACGGTCGGCGCCGATCGACTGCAGCGTCGCGAGCAACTCGGCGTCGGTCGCCGCCGGCGCGCAAAATTGCATATTCTGCTTGATCGAGCCGCTGAACAGCACCGCATCCTGCCCGACGAAGCGGAATTGCGAGCGCAGGTAGATCGGCGAATGCTGGCGGCTGTCGAGCCCGTCGATGAAGATATTGCCCGCCTCGGGCGCGTATAGCCCGCAGAGCACACGCCCCAGCGTCGACTTGCCCGACGCGACGCGGCCAACGATCGCGATCCGCTCACCCGCCTCGATCTTGATGTCGATGTCGGTCAGCGACGGCGCCACGGCGCCCGGATAGGTGAAGGACAGGCCCTCGACCGAGATATTGCCCGTGTCGATCGTGAGGTTCAGCGCGCTGCTGCCCATGCGGCGTTCGTCGTCGGCCTCGATCATCTGTTGGATGCTCGCCATCGTCGTCAGCGCCTGCCGCCCGCGCGTCATCAGGAAGGCGAGTTGCCCGACGGGGGCCATCGAACGGCCGGCGAGCATCACGATCGCGATGATCGCGCCCATCGAAATCTTGCCCGCATCGAAGAGGTAAAAACCCCCGACGATGAGCGCGAGCCCCGAAAATTGCTGGCCGAGCGTCGCGAGGTTGATCGCGGCGGCGCCGGTCCGGCGCATCACCGCCTGTGTCCGCGCGCTGGTGTCGACCATCCGGCGCCACTGGCCGAGTATTTGTCCCTCGGCAGCGCAGCTCTTGACCGTTTCGGCGCCGCCGATCGCCTCGACGAGCATCGCGTGCTGGATACTCATATCGGCTTGGTTGTCGAGCGACGCCTGCATCATGCGCCGCTGCAGGAAATAGCCTGCGACGCCCATCACGACGATGATCGTGAGCGGGACGAGCGCGAGCCAGCCTGCGAGCACCGCGATCATGATCAGGAACAGCACGAGGAAAAGGAGGTCGACGATCAGCACGATCGTCGTCGAGGCGAAGAAATCGCGCACCGATTCGAACTCGGAGACGCGCCGCGCGAGCATGCCCGTACTGCCACGGCGATCGGCGAGCGGCATGTTCAGCACTTTGGAGAAGATCTTCTCCGACAATTTGACGTCGAGGTCGCGCCCGAGATCGTCGAGCAAGGTCGACCGCGCGAGGCGGAGCGTGAATTCGACCGCGAAAGCGAGCAGCGCGCCGACCGCGAGCACCCACAGGCTCGACACCGCCTTGTTCGGGATGACGCGGTCATAGACGTTCATCGTGAACAGCGGCAGCGCGAAGCCGAGCAGGTTGATCATCAGCGCCGCGCCGAGCACCGGATAGAAGGAACGGCGCATCCGCCGGACCTCGCTCCAGAACCAGTGGCGCTTGGCCTGTTCGTCCCACGGCCGTTCCTCGGCGCGGATCGCGGTCGGGTCGGCGGCGACCGCCACCGCCTGTCCGGCGTAACTTTCCTCGACCGAGCTTTCGTCGGCCCACACGGGCGCCTCGGCACCCGGTTCCCAGATGAGATACTGGCCGTCCTTCGCCTCGATCAGCACCGCGCATGATGCGTCGGTGCGGCGGATGATCGCCGGCAGGTCGCGCGCAAGGTTCCGCACCTTGCGCGCATAGAGCCGCTCATTGTTGATGAAGCAAAGATCGAGCGCCGCCTCGGCCTGATGAAAGGGGAGGAAACCCCTTTCATCGCGCGCGAGCGCGACAAGCGCACCGCGCTGGAAATTCTGGCCGAAATGCTGCGCGACAAAGAGGATACAGGCGATCAGCGGATCGCCCGGCACCTCTTTACCGATACGTGCAATCGAGGATTGACCCTGTACCATATCTTGAATTTTCTACTTAGAATCAATCCGCTAACAAATTATTACGGGCGGTGGCGACGCTGGAGTTCGGCCGGCGCCGGCGGGCCGTAATTCACCTTCTCGCGCGCATAGACGCGGCGCGCTTCGGGGGCGGTCAGGTTGAACGCTTCGAGCAGGCTGTTGGTCGATGCAAGGATCTGGTAAACCGCGAACATCTCCGAGAAACGTGCGGTTTCGGCGCGCACCTGGACGTTGAAACGCGTGTTTTGCGCATCGAGCACGTCGAGCAGCGACCGCCGGCCTACCGAGAATTGCTCGCGGTAAGACAGCAGGAGTTCGTCGGTCGACTTGCTCTGGTCGACAAGGTCGCGGAACACCGCGGTCTGCGTTTCGCGGCTGTTCCACGCGCGGCGCGTATCGGCCTCGGCATTGCGTTCGGTTTCGTGCAGGCGGAAGCGGCTCTCGCTCGCGCGGCGCACCATCTCCTGATATTTTGCCTGGTTGATCCCGCCGTTGAAGATATCCCAGCGCAGGACGACGCGGCCCAACAGGTCGGTCGTCTCGCCGCGGAACGCGTCGATATCCTCGCCGATCCGGCCCGAAAATTCGAGGCCGATCGTCGGGAAAATATCGCCTTTTTCCTTCTTCGCTTCGGCATTCGCCGCGTCGACGTCGGCCTGCGCCTCGAGCACCTTGGGGTGCCGCGACCGGGTCAGGCCGACGGCTTCGCTCAGGCTGACGGGCAGCTTTTCGGCCATCACCGGCGGCATCTGCACCTCTTCGACTTCGAGCCCGCTCAGCGCGAGCAGCTCGATTTTGGCGTTCGCCAGCGCTTCCTTCGCTTCCGACACACGCACGCTGGCCGCCTTGGCACGCTCCTGCGCCTGCTGCAGGTCGGCGACGCTGATCGACCCGGCGGTCACGCCGCTCGACAGGTCCGACACGAGGCTGTTGTGGAAGGTCATATTGTCTTCGGCGGCGGCGACAACGCGCTGCTGGAGCAGGACGTCGAGATATTGCCGCGCCGATTGCAGCGCGATGAACTCGGACCGTTCGACCACGCGCAGCGCAGCGCCGTCGACGCGTGCCGCCTGACGAAGCTTTTCGCCGTGGCGCCGGCCGAAATCGATCAGCGTCTGCTCGGCGCGGATCCCCGCTTCGAGCGGATAGAGCTCGTCGTTGGCGATGCCGAGGTTGCGGCGCGTCGCATTTTCGAGCCGGCGGACCCCCGCCGACAATTCGAGCGAGACGCGCGGCAGATACAGGCCCTTGGCCTGCTCGAGTTCGAACTCGATCGCCTGCTTGTTCATTTCCGCCTGATTGATCTGCGGATTCGAATCGATCGCGACCGCCATGACATTCTGCATGCTGGTCGGCTCGGCCAGGGCCGATGTCGCGAAAAAGGATATGGCGATGGCCGAGGCAAAGCCGGCGAGCTTATATTGCGGTTTCATCACTGTCCCCCATTCCCATTCACTTCAACTTCGACGCGCCGATTCTCCGGCGTGCGCTGGCCGTCGACTGTCTGGACGCGCGGCTTGCGCTCGCCCATGCCCGACACCGCGATGGCGTCGGCCGGAATGCCCGCGGTGCCCATCATGTCGGCGATGACGCGCGCCCGGCGCAGCGCGAGACCGTCGTTATATTTGTCGGAGCCCGACCGGTCGGTGTGACCGACGACGGTAAAGCTGCGCCAGCCGCAGCGCGTACGATTCTCGGCCATGAAGGCGACCGACTGGCCCGCATCGGCGGGCGCGGCGGTCGAATCCCAGTCGAAATAGAAGGTCGAGGCGACCTCGGGCGGGCAATTTTCGCTCGGCGGTGCCGGCGGCACCAGCGGCGCTTCGGGCGTCGGCTGCGGCCGCTTGGTCATCATGCCATAAGCGAAATCGCAGCGGCGCAGGCTTTCGGCGTCCTTGGTGCCCGATTTCAGGAAGCCCTTCGCGATGCCGCACTGGACCTTGGCTTCCGACGCCCAGGTATAGACATTGCTGTTGGCGGCGACGACCGATCGATCGGTGGTCAGCGCCAGGGCCGCGTCATAGCGGGTTTGGACCTCGGTTCGCACCTGGTCGATCGGCAGATCGGCAAGCGCCTGCGCCAATGCGCTGCCAGGCTGGGCGAAGGCCAGCGCGGCGAATGCCCCCGCCATCCATTTTCCCGGTTGATGTGCCATTTCGTATCGCCCTCCCGTTACTCTCTGTTCCACTGGTCCTAAATTTTCTCGATCAGGCCGCCGCCATCTGGTGAAGATCCGCTTCCAGCGCCTGGCTGGTCGGGAACGCCACGTCGGGCGCGATCTGTTGATCGAGGAACTGCGCCAGATCGAAAGCGGGCGTCTCGCCGGCCGCGACCTGCACCGGTTCGGCGCCGCCCGTGACGGCGTGGATCAGTTGATCGACCGTGCTGGCGCCGCTCTCCAGGACCTCGGCAAGCACCGCGGCCGCGGCCGGATCATGCGCCGCGGCAGCCGCCTCGGCGGGCACCGCCGCCAGCGCCAGCAAGCCGTCCATCACGCCCGGATCGAACGAACCGCGATCCGCGATCATGTCGGCCAGCGAATCCGAGTTGCCGGCGTCGGCATTGTCCGCGGGCTCGCTGCGCCAGCCGCTGTCCTCGGCGCCGTCGATCGCGGCGGGGCTCGCCTCGTCGGAATGCGGTGTGGCCGATGTGTCGTGCGCGGCGGTTTTCGGCGTTTCGGCGAGGCTGTCGCTCGCAGCGCTCAACGGCGCGGCCGTCGCCGCAGCATCGATGGATGCCGCTGCGACGCCGCCGTCGGCCTGCTCGATACCCGGCTCGTCCTTCGCCGCAACGATCGGTGACGCGCCGCTGTCCGGCTGCGCGTTCTGAACCCCAACGATCAACGACGCGGCGACCAGCGAGCTCGTCAGCGCCTGGTTGCCCGCGGCGCGCTGGACGTCTTCCGCCTCGCGCGCCGGTGCGCGAGCGCCGAGCTGTGTGTCGAGCTGAACCTCGATATAGTCGCCGCTCGTGCCGTCCTCGCGGGTGAAGCCGCCGCGCGCGGTCACCGCCTGGCCATCGACCTGTTCGTCGGTGGGGGTGGCGCCCGTCGCGATCGAGGCGATCCCCCGATCGGCAAGGCTCGAAAGCTCGCCCGCATCGCTGACCCCGTCGGCGTTGGCGTCCTGCCAGATCAGGAGGTTGGCGAACGCCGCGTCGGCCGCGTCGATGACGCCATCGCCATTGCCGTCGAGCGAAGCGAGCGCCGCGACGCCGCTGGCGAAATCGCCGCCACCGAAGCCGGGGGTGAAAATCTCGGTTCCGCTATCGATCTTGCCATTGCCGTTGAGGTCGACCGCCAGAATGCCGTCGTTCGACGAATTCCACGTCACCCGGTCGGCTGCACCGTCGGCATTGATGTCGAACGCCGCGGTCGCGCCAAAGGCATAGCCGTCACCGCCCAGATCGAGGATGATCGGGTCGGCAGCGCCAATGAAGTTGAGGTCCGTCAGATTGCCGTAGCCGACGCCGTTAATGGTCATAATATGTTCGACGGCCATCCCACCCTGGGTGGGGTTGGCGGAACCGGTGATCGACACCGAATAGATGCCGGCATTCGCCGATCCGCTCGTGTCCGAATAGACGATGAACGTATAGATTCCGGCCGGGATGTTATTGGTTGCCGCCTGAATGAAGCCTTCGATCGTCGATCCGTCGCCGTCGTTGCCGAGCGAGCCCGTCACCCACGCATTGTTGACCAGTTCGACCACCTCGACCCCGCTGCCGATGTTGGTCTGCGTTGCCGTCACGGTCACGAACGTACCATCGGTGCGGCTGGTGCTGCCCATCGACACCGCGATCCGGTCGTTGGCCACCGCGAAATTGCTGACGGTGGCGACCGTGTTGTCGCCGAACCCAAGGGCGCCATGTTTGAAGGTGACCGTATCGGCGGCGGCGTCGCCGCTGCCCAGGTTGACCGTCCAAGCGCGCGTCGTCAGCGCCGCCGCGTTGATGGTGACGGTATCCGCCCCCCCGCCGGCATTCACCACGCTGTTGTTGCCGGTGCTCGCGGTGAGCGCATCGCCGCTCGCCGACCCGGTGATCGTCATCGTCTCGGTCTGCGCGCCGAGGTTGATCGTCACGCCCGTCGCAGCTCCCGATGCGGAAACCGTCTCGACATTCACCAGCCTGCCATCGGCGAGACCATTGAGGTCGGCCGAGGTCGAGGTCAGCGCGATGATATCGGTGCTGCCGCCGGCAAGGTCGATCGTGCCGGCCGCCTGGACGATCGCGTCGAGCTGCGCGCCGGTCAGCGTGAGCGTGTCGGCGCCGCTCGAGCCGGTGAGATTGCTCGTCTCGACACTGCTAACCACCGGCGCGCCCGCGGCGGAAATATTCACCGCGCCGCTGAATGTGACGTTCAGCACGTCGGCGCCGACCGCCAGGTCGATCGCGCCGAACGACGCCCATTGCGCTGCCGACATCGAGACCGTGTCGATACCGCTGCTGCCCGTCAGCGTTTCGACGCCGCTGATCGTGCCGCCCGCGAAATTGACCGTCGTGGCGCCCGTCAACAGGATGGTGTCGTTGTTCGCACCGCCATTGATCGTTTCGGTCGCCCCGAACTCACCATTGGCGAGCCAGAAAATATCGTTGCCGATACCACCGGTCAGCGTGTCCGAACCAGTGCCGCCCGAAATCAGGTCGTCGCCGTCGCCGCCATCGATGCTGTCATTGCCTTCCTGGCCGAAGACGATGTCATTTCCGGTCCCCGCATTGATCGTGTCGTTGCCGCCGGTCCGGCCGCTTTCCTTCGCAAGCGCCGCATAGTTCGCGCGAATATAGGCGATCGTGTCCTGACGGTTCCAGTCGCCGCCATTCAGGCCCGGATCGATCGATTCCAGATTCGCCCGGCCTTCGAGCGTCTGGAAGACCGCCCAGCCCGACCCGGCCGGAAGGCTGACGCCCAGCTGGGTCGCCAGCGCATCGGTGAACAGGACGTCGCCGAAGATCACGTCGCCGCCGGCGCCGCCATTGATGGTGTCATTCGCCGCCGCGGCGAGGTCGGTCGAGCCGCCCAGAACCTGAAGCACCGCGGCAAGCTCTTCGGCCGAGTCCGCGTTGGTCGCGCTGCCGGTTCCGCCCGACGCATTGCCGTCTTCGACGTCGCTCAGCCGCGCGAGCAGCGTCGAATTGACGTTGATGCCGATCGAGTCGATCGAATAGCCGGTCGCAAGGATCTGCTGCGGCTCGTTGGTGCCGTCCGACCCGAGGACCTGATCCATCGAATTCTGGACGTTGGTCGCATCCGAATCACTCCCCGTGCCGCCGCTATTCCAGAGGGTCGGGAGGCCATCGGAAACGAACACGACCTTGTTCACATCGGCGCCGGCGATACCATTGTTGCCGTTGATCCAGCTGAGCGCATCCTGGAGGCCGTCTTCATAATTGGTGCCGCCGGACGCCGACATGCCGTTGACCGCCGCCTTTGCCGACGTGACCTGCGCCGTCTGAACGACGCCGTTCACGATCAGGTTGAACGTCCCAAGATTGGTGCCGTTGTTGTCGAAATCGATCACCGTGATGCGCACATCGAGCGCGCCCGATTGCGACAGGCTGTCGATCAGCGCATTCACGCCGTTCTTGAGCGCCTGCATCCGCGAAATCTGGCCGCCGTCGAAGTCGATCTGCGTCGTCATGCTGCCCGAACTGTCGAGCACGAGCACGATATTCGCCTGTTGCCCTTCGGTGATCGTCACCGATCCCGGGTCGCCGACCAGTGTATCGTCGAACGCGCCGCCCTGGACGGCGCCGTCGGCCTGCCCTTGCGGATTGGCGACGACATGGTCGGTGGGCTCACCCACGACATCGGCGGTTGCCGAGCCGATGACAAGCAATGGCGAAGCCGTGGTGATCGCCAGCGAGGCTTGCGCATTGTCGCCGTCACCGTCGACGATCGTGACCGGGACGTTGAAGTTCACCGGGTTTTCGGTCTGCACGACCGCACCGAAGTCGCCGATCTTGAATGTGTCGCCACCGGCATGATGGAATTCGATGCTGTTGTAGCCATCGGCGGTAAAGCCGGCGACGACGGTGTTCGCGACGACACCGGCGACGGTCGCTTCGCCATTGGCGAAGGTCACGGTGAAGTTCTGACCGCCGACATTATAGGTGCCGTTCGCCGCCACGGAGAGCGTCGCATTGTTGAAGCTGATCGCCACCTTGGTGATCGTGTCCTTCACACCGTCGCCGATGTCGTTGTCAGTGTCGATATCGTCGCGTGCGACAAGCCGGACGCTGCTGCTGGAGTTGATATTGGTGAACAGCGCCGATGCTCCGTTCGCATTGTAATGCGAGTCGAAAGCATGGTTCTGATTGGCCAGCACGCCATAGTCCTGCCCGTTGGCGGGCGAGCCCGTGAGGTCGATGACGAAATCGACGCGCACCGCCTCGTTCGCCCCGACATTGTTGTTATCGACGCCGGTTTCGGTGTTGTTCGCGTTCACCGTGCCGCCGTCGACGCCATTCTTCATCGGCGTGACCAGAATGTCCTGGCTGTTATTGTCGCCGGTCTTCACGAAGCCGACCCACGCGGTATTGCCGCCGACGAAATTATAGCCGCCGCTGTTGAAATCGACCGTCTGGGTCGAATCGAGCTTCTGGACCATCTGGACCTGATATTGGTCGGCGTGGCCCGCCGGTTGCAGGCGGATGATGAAGACATCATCGCCGTTCGGCTTTTCGGCGGTCAGGACGGTGCCGCCCGCCGAGATGACATAGTTGAGCGTCAGACCGCCCGCGGTCAGATTCTGCGCCTGGAGCGCCGCGATCGTCGCCGCGGTGAAGATCACGCTTCCCGGTCCGTCGCCGCCATAATTGTTATCGACATCGCCGTCGGTATCGAGCGACTGATACACCGACGAGCCGGGGGCATTGATCAGCGCCGCGGCAAGCGGGGCGATCGCGATCGGCGAGTCATCCTCGAGCCCGATGGTCAGCGCGGTCGCGTTGGTCACCGTCGTCGTGCCGTCGTTGACGCTGACCGGCACCACGAGCGACAGTGCGTCTTCCACCGTCGTGTTGGGGTGATCGATCGGCGCCGACAACGTCACGGTGAAGTTGCCGCTGTTGTTGATCGAAACGCTGATGATCGTATTGCCGCCGACCTTGCCCAGCAAAAGCTGCGGATTGGTCGTGTCCCACACGATCGGCTGACCGCCCGAGAACAGCGCCGTCGCCGGTGCGCCGAGCGAGAAGGTCAGCGCATCGCCATCGAGGTCGGTGGCCGCGATCGTTCCGTTCCGGACGGTGAGGTTGGTCGTATCGACCGTGCCCGTCGTATCGGGGAAACCGCCCGGCAGGCCCTCGTCCGATACCGCGGTCGCCGCCGCCCCGATCGTCGGCAGATCGTTCGAGCCGTTGATCGTGATTTTCAGCGTCGTCGTCGAATGGTCATTGTCGCCATCGGTGATCGTATAGGTGAAGGTTTCGAGCAGCGTTTCGCCGACACCGAGCGCCTGCACCGTCGCATTGCCGTTGTTCAGCGTATAGGTGTAGCCGCCGCCGGCACTCAGCGTCAGCGTGCCATAGGTCCCGTTGACCACCGAGCCGACATTCCCCGTCACCGGCATCGGCGAAGCCCCGGCGGCGACGCCCGTCACCGCCGCGCCGTCGGCGCCCAGCGTGTCGGCGCTGCCCGGCGCATTGGTCGTGCCGACGCCTGTCAGGACATTGCCGGTCGCGGTCTGCGCCGTGTCCTCGGTCACCGCATCGGTATCGGGACGCGCCGTCGGCAGGTCGTCCGAAACGGTGACATTGACCGTACCGTTCGCCGTATCGCCATCGACGTCCGTGGCGACAACACCGACCGAGCCGAGGTTGACGAGGTCGTCGACGTTGATCGTCGGATGATCGTCATAATTGTCGTTGAGCGTCGCGGTGACCGACGCATTGTTGCCGACGCGCACCAGATCGAGCGTGACGACGAGCCGCGCCCCGTCGGAGCCGGTGATCTGCGTGTCGGAGACGCGCAGCCAGGTCAGGCCGCCGCCGAGACCCGCAACGCTGCTCGCGAAAACGATCGAGGCGATGGCGTCCGAACCCGGGGTGAAGACGAGCGAGCCGCTGGTGAAATCGGGGTTTGCGGAGGTCGAGCCGTCGGCCAGATTCTGATCGTCGAGCGCGAGCGTGATCGATCCGCCCCCGATCGGATTGGCGCCGTCGATCAGGCTGATCGCCTGCGTCGAGGTCGAAGGATCGCCGTCGCCGTCGGTGATCGTGTAGCTGAAGCCCGCGTTCACCGCCGCGGCATTGCTCACCGGGTTCGGATCGAAGGTCCATGCGCCGGCCGCAGTGAAGGTGTAGACGCCGTTCGCCGTGGTAATCGTCGTCGTGCCGGCCGGCGCGATCGCGGTGGTCGTCGCCCCGATCGTCACCGACGTCACGCTCGCGCCATCGGCGCCGCGCGTGTCGTTGGTCAGCAGGTTGCCGCCGACCGCCGCCGCATCCTCGGCAACGACGATGTCGGCATCGGGCCGCGCGGTCGGCACATCGTCGATGATATTCACCGACAGCGTGCTGCTGGCCGTGTCATTGTCGACGTCGGTCAGGGTGACGACAAAATTCTCGAACAGGCTGTTCTCGCTGGCGCCCGTCGCATGGGCCTCGGCGGCAGCCAGCGTGTAGCTATAGCTGATCTCGCCAGTCGCCGCATTATAGGCCGTGATATTCAGCGTGTTGCCGAGCGGGGTGGGAATCGTCGCCGGCGTGAACACGCCGTTGTTGATGACCTGCACGCCATGGATCGTGAGGTTCGCGACGCCGTCGGGTGCCGAGATATTGAAGGTGCCGGTCTGGGTGAGCGATTCCTTCGCCGTATCCGAACCCGCGAGCAGGTCGTCCTCGTCGACCGAGACGTCGCCACCCTGCGCCTCGGGCACCAGATTGGTGATCGTCACGCCGTCGTCGGTGCCGGTCAGCGTGACCGTCAGCGTCGCGGGGTCGCTGTCGCCGTCCTTGTCGGTCAGCGTATAGGTGAAGATGTCGATCAGCGTGGCCCCGGGGGCGAGCGCGTTGATCGCGGTCTGTCCGGCGGCGGTCAGCGTATAGGTCTGCGTACCGTCGCCGTTGATCGTGATCGTACCATAGGTGCCCGTCAGGCTGGTGAAGGTGCGGCTGCCGAAACCGTCGGCGCCGTCGGTGTCGTTGGTGTCGACGTCGAAGGTGACCGAGATCGGGCCGCCTTCGGTGAGGCCCGCCATATCGTCATTCGCCACCGGCGCATCGTCTTCGAATACCAGATTCTGGCCGATATTGGCGGTGGCGGTCGCCGTGTCGCCATCGCCATCGGTGACCGTTGCGGTCAGCGTGATCAGATTGTCTGCCGACAGGCTCGTCGGCTGATCGGGTCCGCTGTTCGGGGTGTGGACGACCGCGCGACTCTGGTCGAGCGTGACCGTGCCGTTCGCCGCGACACTGACCGTGAAGACCAGCTCGTTCGAGGTCGCGGTCCGGCCCTGGACCACGCCGCCGACGACGCTGAGCACGACCGCCTGGTTGGTCAGCGTGTCGACAAGCCCCGTCGATCCGGCCGTGATGCCGAGCGCATAGGTCGTCGAATTCGTCGCCGCGGCGCCGTCGGCGCCAAAGGTCGGGGTAAAGACCGATGCAAAGCTGAACGGCGCGTCGGTGCCGAACGTTGATTCATCGACCGTCAGCACCGGCTGCGTGGTGTTCGCAACCACCGTCGGCGCATCGTCGTCGAAGGTGATCCGGAGCGTGCCCGGCGCCGTCGATCCGTCGCTGTCGCTGACGATGAAGCCCAACACCGCCGTGGCATCATTCTCGTCGCCGCCCGGTGTGTGCAGGACATTGTCGACCAGCGTCACCTTATAAGCGCCGGTCGTGGGGTTGGTGACTTGGACGGTGAACAGCACGCCGCGCGGACCGGTGCCGGTCAGCGTGTTGGTGCCCGCGTTCCAGCCAAGCTGGACCGATTCCTGGCCGACATTCACGAAGAGGCCGTTCATCGCGGCGAAGGTCACCGAGCCCGGGCCGTCGCCACCGAAATCGAGGTTGAGCAGGCCGCTGAAGGTCGCCTGATCATTGTCGCCATCGCTGTTCGGATCGGCCAGGTCGCCGGTCGCGCTGGCGGGATTGCCCCCGGTGAGCGCATCGTCGTCGACCGAAGCCTGCGTCTGTCCCGCGGTCGGGACGTTGGCGTCGGTGATCGTGAAGCTGATCGACGCGGTCGCGGTGTCGTTGTCGCCATCGGTGACCGTGTAGGTCGCGGCGGCGCTGCCGGTGCCGGCCACCGATGCGTCGGCGGTGAAGCTGTAGCTGCCGTCGGCCTTCACCTTGATCGTGCCGTGACCGATGTCGATCGCCTGCGAGAAGCCGTCGCCACCGAATACCAGCGCCGTGCCGTTGATCGCGGTGACGGTCGCGCTATCGGCGCCCTGTACGAAGTCGAGCGTGCCGGTAACCGTCGCGCCCTCGGCGACATTCTGGTTCGCCTCGGGCGAGGCGGCCGGAACGTCGTCGACGATGCGGACATCGATCGACGCGCTGGCGGTCGAACCGTCGGCGTCGGTGACCTTGATCCCGATGCTGTCGTCGCGGCCGTCCTGGCCCATTGCCGGATGGTCGGCGCGGTTGTCGTTCAGCACATAATTATAGGTGAACGTCCCGCCGATCACCGATCCGTCGGCGCCGGTCACGGGGGTGAAGCCGGTGACGGTGAGCGTGCCATAGGCGCTCGTAACCGACTGCGGCGTGAAGGTGCCGTTGGCGACGACCAGCGTCAGCGGGGCACCGAGCGGCACGCCGTTGAAGCTGTCGATCACCACATTGCCCATGCCGTCGGGGGTCGAGACGGTGAAGCTGTCGCTGTCGGTGACATTGGCGGGGTTCGGGGCCGACCCGGGCGCCTCGCCGGGGCGCGCCGCCAGGCCGTCCTCGTCGACGACCAGTTCGGCGCCCTCGACGTCGAGGCCATTGATCGTCACGCCGTCATCGGCGCCGTTGATCGTGATCGTCAGCGTCGTGGGCGCCGGATCGCCGTCGCCGTCGGTGATCGTATAGGTGAAGATCTCGGTCAGCGTCTGACCGGCCGAAAGACCCTGCACCGGCTGCGCCGCATTGTTGAGGACATAGGTGTAGCTGCCGTCGGCGTTGAGGGTCAGCGTGCCATAGGCGCCCGCCAGCCCCGCGCCGACGGCGCCGACCGTCGCACCAAAGCTCACGCCCGTCACGCTCGCGCCATCGGCGCCCCTGACGTCCGCATCACCATCGGTCGCATTGCCGTCGGTGCCGCCCGTACCGGTCAAAACATTGCCGTCGGCGGTCGAGGGACCATCCTCGGTCACGCTGTCGGTGTCGGGATCGGCGGTAGGAACATCGTCGGTGACCTGCACGGTGACGACGCCCGTTGCTGCGTCACCATCGGTATCGGTCGCCTGCACCGTGACGGTGCCGAGCGCCTGCGTCTGCGCCGCCATCGCCAGCGCGTGCGGCAGATTGTCGGCGAGCGTGACGGTAACCGTCGCGATACCCGACAAGCCGGGCGCGATCGAGGCGGGGGCCGTCAGGCTGATCGTGATCGCCGCCGGACCACCGGACGTCAGCGAGCCGATGATCGTCTGCCCGCCGGGCGCCATCGACCAGAAAAGGTCGATGCCCGTCCCGTCGAGATTGGCGACAAGCCCGGCGACGCCGGTGAAGGCGAAGCCCGAAAGTGTGTCCGAGCCTGCGGAGAAAATGAGGTCGCCGCTGGTCACTTCGGCGGGGCTCGCCGGGTTGCTGCCGATCGCATCGATCGCGGCTTCGTCGACCGTCAGCGTGATCGGCGAGGCGTTCTTCGGGTTCGCGCCGTCGGTGATCGCGATCGTCAGGCTGTCCGAGGTCGGATCGCCGTCGCGGTCGACCGCCGACAGGGTGAAGCTGGCGGACGGATTCGTGGCGTTGTTCTGGTTCCCCGCCGCCGCAAAGCTGAAGGTGCCGTTGGCGTTGACCGTCAGCGTGCCCGTCGGCTGGGTAATCGAAACGCTGCTTCCGGGTGCGAGCGAGAGCGTCGCGCTACCGCTGCCGAAGCTGACGTTGACCGACGAGACGCCGTCGGCGCCGCGGTCGAGCGTCCAGGTGCCGGTCGCGGTCGCGCCCTCGACGACGGTCGTCGGCGTATCCGAAAGGTTGAGCGTCGGCAGGTCGTCGACGATCGTGACGCCAAACGCGCCCGACGCGGTGGTGCCGTCATTGTCGGTGACGGTGAAGCCGATGCCCGCAAGGAAATCGCTGTCCTCGCTGCCCGGGACCGCCTGATCGATCGCCTGCGACAGGGTGACCGTATAGCCATAGGTGACCTGCGTCGCGCCGGGCCCCGCGGCCGGGGCCGTCAGGCTGATGCGGATCACTTCATTGCCGCCGACCGAGCCGACGAGATCGTTGCCGACCTTCTCGAAGGTCACCGGCACAAGGTTGACGGTCAGCTGCGTGTCGAGCGCGGCACTGTCATTGAGCACAAGCGAGCCCGCGAGCGTCGCCGGAACGTCGCTGCCGAAATCGACGGTAATCGTGCCATTGGCGCTCGCGCTGCCGGTCGAGGTCACTTCGCCGGACAGGCCGTTGTCGGCATTGGCGCCCGCAAGGCCGTCCTCGTCGACGGTGACGTCGGCGGTCTTGCCGATCTGCGGCGCCGAATCGGCGACGAGCGTGATCGTCGCGGTGGCGACGTCGGTGTCGCCGTCGCCGTCGGCGATCCGGTACTGGAAGCTGACGCTGCCGGTTTCCTGCGCGCCGGGCGTGTAGGTGAAGCTGCCGTCGCCATTGTTGACGAGGGTGCCGGTGCCGGTGAGCGAACCGGCGACGAGCTGGACCGCCGAGGGCTGGACGCTGTCGGCGCCCTGCACGTCGTTGGCGAGCACATTGATCGTCACCGGCGCATTCTCGATCGTCTGCGTCGTGCCGTCATTGATCGCGTCGGGAACGTCGTCGACGATGCGGACGTCGATCGACGCGCTGGCGGTCGAACCGTCGGCGTCGGTGACCTTGATCCCGATGCTGTCGTCGCGGCCGTCCTGGCCCATTGCCGGATGGTCGGCGCGGTTGTCGTTCAGCACATAATTATAGGCGAACGTCCCGCCGATCACCGATCCGTCGGCGCCCGTCACGGGGGTGAAGCCGGTGACGGTGAGCGTGCCATAGGCGCTCGTAACCGACTGCGGCGTGAAGGTGCCGTTGGCGACGACCAGCGTCAGCGGGGCACCGAGCGGCACGCCGTTGAAGCTGTCGATCACAACCGTGCCCATGCCGTCGGGGGTCGACACGGTGAAGCTGTCGCTGTCGGTGACATTGGCGGGGTTCGGGGCCGACCCCGGCGCCTCGCCGGGGCGCGCCGCCAGGCCGTCCTCGTCGACGACCAGTTCGGCGCCCTCGACGTCGAGGCCATTGATCGTCACGCCGTCATCGGCGCCGTTGATCGTGATCGTCAGCGTCGTGGGCGCCGGATCGCCGTCGCCGTCGGTGATCGTATAGGTGAAGATCTCGGTCAGCGTCTGACCGGCCGAAAGACCCTGCACCGGCTGCGCCGCATTGTTGAGGACATAGGTGTAGCTGCCGTCGGCGTTGAGGGTCAGCGTGCCATAGGCGCCCGCCAGCCCCGCGCCGACGGCGCCGACCGTCGCACCAAAGCTCACGCCCGTCACGCTCGCGCCATCGGCGCCGCGCACATCCGCCGCACCGTCGGTTGCGTTGGCGTCGCTGCCGCCCGTACCGGTCAGCACATTGCCGTCGGCGGTCGGGGGGCTTTCGCCCGTCCCGCCATCTTCGCTGACGCTGTCCGCGTCAGGATTGGCGGTCGGGACATCGTCGATGATGCGCACGTCGAGGCTGGCATTCGCGCTCGACCCGTCGCTGTCGGTCACAACGACCGCGAAGCTGTCGCCGACGAAATCCTCGCCGATGCTCGTGTGCGTCAGCGTATTGTCGGAAAGGACATAATTATAGGTGAAAGTCCCGCCGATCACCGATCCGTCGGCGCCCAGGACGGGCGTGAAGCCGGTGATGTTGACGACCCCGAGCGGACTCGTCGCGGTGCCCGCGGTGAACACGCCGTTCGTCACGACCTGCGTGCCGCCGATCGTCACATTGCCGAGCCCGTCGGGGGCCGACACGGTGAAGCTGCCCGGCTGGGTCAGCGCCGCCGGGTCGGGCGACGAACCGTCGGCCAGGTCGTCCTCGTTGACGATGACCTCCGCGCCCTCGGCATTCAGGCCATTGATCGTCACGCCGTCGTCGGCGCCGTTGATGGTGATCGTCAGCGTCGCGGTGGCGGTGTCGCCATCGCCGTCGGTGATCGTGTAGGTGAAGACCTCGGTCAGCGTTTCACCGGCCGCAAGGCCCTGCACCGGCTGCGCCTGGTTGTTCAGCACATAGCGATAGCTGCCGTCGGCGTTCAGCGTCAGCGAGCCATAGGCCCCGGCAAAAGCCTCGCCCAGCGTGCCGCCGCCGACGGCCGTGACCACCGCACCATCGGCGCCTTGAGTGTCGGCGACCCCGTCGGTCGCATTGGCGTCGCCGCCACCCAAGCCCGTCAAAACATTGCCATCGGCAGCCGCCGGATTGTCACCGTTTCCGCTATCCTCGGTCACGCTGTCGACATCGGGAAGCGCGGTCGGGACATCGTCGATGATGCGCACATCGATGCTGTCGTTGCCGGTCGACCCGTCGCTGTCGGTGACGATCACCGCAAAGCTGTCGGTGACATTGTCCTCGCCCTGCGCGCCGTGGGTCAACGTGTTGTCGCCCAGCACATAATTATAGGTGAAGGTGCCACCGATCACCGATCCGTCGGCACCCGTCACCGGGGTGAAGCCGGTGATGTTGATCGTGCCGAGCGGGCTCGTCGCGGTGCCCGCGGTGAATACGCCGTTCGTCACGACCTGCGTGCCGCCGATCGTCACATTGCCGAGCCCGTCGGGGGTCGAGATCGAGAGGCTGCCGGCCTGCGTCAGCGCCGCCGCGTCGGGCGACGAACCGTCGGCCAGATCATCCTCGTCGACCGTCAGGTCGCCGCCTTCGGTGTTGATGCCGTTGATCGTGATGCCGTCGTCAGCGCCGTTGATTATGATCGTCAGCGTCGTCGTCGACGTATCGCCGTCGCCGTCGGTGATCGTGTAGGTGAAGCTCTCGGTCAGCGTCTGCCCGGCCGAAAGACCCTGCACCGGCTGCGCCGCATTATTGAGAGCATAGGTGTAGCTGCCGTCGGCGTTGAGTGTCAGCGTGCCGTAGGCGCCCGCCAGTGCCGTCCCAACCGTGCCGCCCGTGACCGCGGTGACGGTCGCACCGTCGGCGCCCTGCACGTCGGCGACGCCGTCGGTCGCGTTGGCGTCATTGCCGCCCGCACCGGTCAGTACATTGCCGCTCGCGACAGTCGGGCCGTCCTCGGTCACGCTGTCGAGGTCGGCGCGCGCCGTCGGCGCGTCGTCGATGATGTCGATGTCCAGCGTATCCGAAGCGGCGTCGCCGTCGAGATCGGTGATCGTGAAATCGAAGCTGACGGTCGAACCGTCGCCGTCGAGAACATTGTCCTTCAGCGTATAGACATAGGTGACCGAACCCTGGCCCGTCTGCGCATTGTAGGAATAGCCCGTGACGACCAGTGTTCCGGTCGCATCGCTGACAATCTGTTGCGGCAACGATCCCGGCGTGACGGTCACGCCCTCGATCGTCACGCTGCCCACGCCATCGGTCGCGGTAAAGGTGATTGTTCCGCTGGTCGACGCCGCATCGCCGTCGAACTGCGAGCCGGGCGCTTCGCCGCCGCGCGCCGGCAGGTCGGCCTCGCGCACGATCGTGCCGGCGTCGCTTTCCCCGTCTCCGGGGACGAACGTAATCGTGGTGGGCGCGTCGCCGATCGCGATCGTCAGCGTCGCGGTCGAAGTATCGCCGTCGCCGTCGGTGATGCGATAGGTGAAGACGTCGCTGACGCCGCCGGGCGTGCCCGGATTGCGGGTATAAGAATAGCTGCCGTTGGCGTTGATCGTCAGCGCGCCATATTGGCCCTGGACCGTGCCGGGCGCCGCGAAGCTCTCGCTGCCCGCGCCGCGAATGCCGGTGAGGGTGGCGCCGTCGGCGCCCTGCGTGTCCGCGCCGGGGGTCCCGCTGGTGGTGCCCACGCCGGTCAGCACATTGCCCGTTTCGGGCCCGCGCGTGCCGCCGGCCAGCGCGTCGGTGTCGCCCCGCGCCGTCGGGACGTCATCGATGATCGAGATGGTCAGCCGCGCGGGCGCCGTATCGCCATCGCGGTCGGTAACGACGACATTGAAGACGTCGGTCAGATTGGCATTGGCATTGGTGTTGTCGGCCAGCGTGTAGCTGTAGCCGATATTGCCCGGCGTCACGCTGGTGATGGTGAGCTGGCCGAGCGGCGAGGTGATGACCTGGCCGACGCCGGTGACGACGGTGCCGTTGATCGCGACCGACACCAGCCCGTCGGGCGCATCGATGACGATCGAACCCGTGACGGTTTCGCTGGTCGCCGCGCTGTTGCTTCCGGCGGGCTCATTGCCGCGCGCCGGAAGTCCGGCTTCATTGACGCTGGAGGTCGCGTCGAGCGCCCCGGCCGGCTGGTCGGGGGTGACAATGGAAATCGTCGGCTCTTCATCCGGAGCGTCGGGAATCAGTTCGCGGCCTTCGGGCTGCGGAAAGGCGAGTTCGGTATAGGGCAGCAGGTCGCCGAGCGCATAGGCATCCTGGATCGGGCCTTCGGGGTCGGCGAAATTGCCGCCCGAGCTGCGGACCCCGGCTTCGGGGTTCAGCTCGCCCAGATTCTCCAGCAGCTGCGCCACCGTGCTCGCGGGCACCGTATCGCCATCGACGACGATCGACGGAACATCGACCGCGCCGCCGGGAATGATGAACACCTGACCGTTCGGCAGGGTGATGACAAGGTCGGTGCCCGAAATCGTGATATCGTCGATCGACGCGCCGGCGGGCAGGACGATGCGGCCGCTTGCGTCGGGAACGAGGATCGCCTGGATCGCCAGCGGTATGACCGATGCGGCGGCGGTCACGTTCGCCGCGGCGGCAAGAAATTCGCCGCCCGCTACGGCCCGGTTCGATGGCTCGTTCGATGCGCCGTCGCGCTCGGGACCCGTCATGCCATTCCGCGCCGGATTGTCGAAAGCATCCATGTCAATTTCCCTCGAACGCACCTCGCCCTGCCGCAAAAACGGCACAGCAAAATTTCCACCAATGTCAGTGCGACCCACGGTCCAAGCGACTCGGACCTTCCCCACGCATTAGGAAACATGGATTCCCGGAAATCCGCAAGCGCGTTAACACATTTTTATCAATCGCTAATTTGCACTAAACGAGCGATCATCCTCGCATCGCCTGTGGAGCAAAATACAACATATATTCAATGATATAATGTGAATTCCCTATCAAGATCACTCACCACCAAAGCGATGCCCTCGTCCCAATTAGAACCACAAATTAACACGGCTCGTCGCATTCGCCGCCCCGTCCGAGCGGCGAATTGGCCCAACTCTCCACGCGGCGTTAAGTGAATCCGGCACGATCTTAGCAAGGCCAATGCACCCGACCGGCGCACCCAAAAAACCGCGGCGAAAATGCAATATTAAGGGTTGCCGGGCGATAATGGTTCACCAAAGGAGAGGTTGGTGAGATCCTTGCTGGCGCATATCGCGGCCCCCGTCGAAACGACCGATCGCAGGCGAACGAGCCGCCGCACCCTCCGGCTCGATGTCGCGGCGCGCACCGCCACGACCGAATCCGCCGTGATCATCCGCAACCTGTCGCGGACCGGCCTGCTGATCGAGACCGGCGCGGGCTTTACCATCGGCGAAACCTTCCTGCTGGTCTTGCCCGAGCTCGGCGCCGCGCCCGCGCGCGTCGTCCGCCACGACGGCAGGCTCTTCGGCTGCGAATTTCTAACGCCCGTCCCCGCGAGCGCGATCAGCGCGGCGTTGCTCAAAGCCGCCCCGGACGAGGAAGCGGCCGACATGGCCGATGCGGCGATCGCGAGCGATGCCAACGAACTTTATGCGCGGCGGCCGTCGAGCGCGATCCTGTTCACGGCGCTGACCGCCTTGTTCACGGCCGTGGCTCTTCTCTTCGTCTTTGCCCTCGTGTCGCTGAACTTCTCGGCGGGCTGAGCCCTGCGCCCTTACCGCCGCGGGTTCGGGCGCCGCTGGTTTCCGGCGTCCACCCTCGCGAAAGGCTGCGCTCCATGACTGTCCCGGCTTTCTCGCGCCTGCGCGCACTCACTGCCCCCCTATCTTCCGGCGCTGAGCGCAGAATATGTCCGGTCGCAACCGGCGTCTGAGCGCCCTGCAAACAGCGTGCTTGGCTTCTACCGACCGCAACCTGTATAGACGGGTTATGGATTTTATCACTCGCACGCGCGGACGCGGATCAAAGCTTTCGACTGGATCCGCGTCCGCCCGGCCCCGCAGCCCCGACGACGAAAATGACCGGTCTCCGCCTCGTTACGCCGCCATCAAGCAGAGCATTTGCGATGCCGTTCGCGACGGGCATCTGAAGCCGGGCGACCGGGTGCCGTCGGAAGCCGAGCTGGTCCAGCAGTTCGACGTGTCGCGCATGACCGCCAATCGGGCCCTACGCGAGCTACAGGCCGCGGGCGTCCTCGTGCGCCGCGCGGGCAGCGGATCGTTCATCGCCGAGCCCAAGCCGATCGGCCAGATGATCGAAATCCGCAATATCGCCGAAGAAATCCGGGAACGCGGGCATATCTACCGCGCGCGCGTCGTGCAGAATGACGAGATACGCGCCAATGCCGACATGGCGGCGCTGCTCGAGGTTCCGATCGGGACCCGGCTGTTCCACTCGATCATCGTGCATCATGAAGCCGAGTTCCCGATCCAGCTCGAAGAGCGTTTCGTGCTCGCGTCGGCCGCCCCCGACTATGGCAAGATCGACTTCACGCAGATGACGCCGAACGAATATCTGACAAGGACGGCGCCGCTCGAGCGCGTCGAACATCGGGTTCGCGCCGAGATGCCCGATGCGCGCACCCACAGCATGCTGGGGCTGTCGGACGGCGAACCCGTGCTGCGGATGACGCGCCGGACATGGAGCCATTCGCGCCTCGTCAGCCACGCCTGGCTGACGCATCCCGGATCGCGCTTCGAGCTGTCGGCCGCCTTCTCGATCGACGACTGACCGCCGGCAGGTCAGGCCGCGCTGCGTGTGACGACGGGTTTGCGGCGCCGGCGCAGCCAGCGGAAGTCGGCGCGGCTGAAACTCTTGAACAGCAGGTAGAAGCCGGTGCCCGAGAGCCATAAGGCGCCGAAGGCAACGAAGATGATCAGCGGGTGATTGAAGCTCTTCCGGTTCACATAGTCCATATTGTGGAGCATCCAGAAGAAATCCCAGGTCCGCCAGGTATCGCCGCGCATGACGAGAAAGCGCGCGGTGTCGAGCGCGACATAGGCGCTGCTATTCTCGGCATCGGCGAAGTCGACACGCCACATCGCGCCTTCATGGTCGCGCGATTCGAGATTCGGCTTCGCCAGCACGCTGACCTTGCGGATCGGAGCCTCGTTCATCATCGAGGCGACATCACGGGCCATTTGCTCGTCGACATGAACAAGCGCGCCGCTCGTCGCGTCGACCAGACGAACACCCTTGGCAGACCGAAGCTCATAGACCGGCCGGGCACCGAGGTCGCGCAGGATCACCCCGGTCACGGGCTCCCCGCGCGGCAAGGCGGCGACGTCGAAATACGCCCCGGCCGGCAGCGGATGCGCGTGCGACATGCCGCCGCCATGGCCACCGACCTTGTCCTTGTCGAGCAGCGCCATCACCGAGCCGCTCAGGGCCCAAAGGAGGAACTGGAGGCCAAGGATGAGCCCCACCCATTTGTGAATGCGCCGGAAGAACAGCGGCGTCAGCCGGATGCGTTTCATGCCTTGTTCCTTTTGCGACGCTTGAAGGACCAGATCAGCAGCCAGGCGCCCGTCAGCGCCATGGCAAAGGCGCTCCATGTCGCGACGCGAAGCAGCGGATTGTTGACGTCGGTCCGTTCGTCATAGTCCATGATGTGCAGCATCCAGGCGAAATCGAAGACGCGCCACAGCGCATGCCGGCGCGAAATCAGCTCGCCGGTTTGCGGCGAGAGATAGAGCGTCGGACGATTCCAGCCCTCGAACTCGACCTGCCAATAAGGCGGCTTGCGCGACTGCATTTCCTGCGGTGCCGTAGTGAGCAAACGCACCGACACGATCCGCCCGTCGCCGGTGTAGATGCGCCGCGCCTGCGCCCGAACCTGGGACTCGGTCAGCGCAGGCAGCGGCGCGCCCGAGCGGGCATCGTAGAGGCGCGCGCCTTCGGGTGTCTCGGCGCGCCAGACGGGCCGGTCGAAAAAGCGCTGCAGCCGGAGTTCGGACGCGCCGGGCGCCGCCGCGACGATGCGCGCGGGCGGTGCAAGGCCGGCAAGGTCGAACGGTTCGGCAACCGGCGCCCGCACGAGATTGTCGCCATGGATGATGTCGATATGGACCACCACCATGTAGAGGCCGGTCAGCGTCCAGAGCAGTGCCTGGACGCCGACGACCAGCGCCAACCATTTATGCGTTCGCCGAACAAGCAGCGGCCAACGGATCGCCATTCCCCCTGCCCTCAGAATGCCGTGCGGAAACCGACGTAGAAACGCCGTCCGAGCAGATCATAGGTCATCGTGTCGGTGTTCGCATCGGTGAAGCTCTGAATATAGGGCGCCTTGCGATCGAAGAGATTGTCGACCCCCAGCTGGAAGCGGGTTTTTTCGTCGATCTCGAATGCGACCTGAAGATTATGATAGAAGACATTGGGCGTGCTGTAGCCGATCTCGCCGGGGTCCGCATTGAAGTCGGTCGCCTTACCCACCCACTGGGTCGACCAGGTCGCGCTGATACCGTCCTTTTCGGCGGTCAGCACGCCATAGCCGCGCCATTTCGAATAGCCGCCATTACCGCCCCCGATGAAGCCGTCGAAATCGATCGGCGCGCCGCCGGGGAAAGGCAGGACGACATATTTGTTGAGGTAGGTGAGGTTGACGTCGAGCGAGATGTTCACGCTGCCGATGCCGCCCGCGTAAACGAGACCGAGATCGAGCCCGTTCATTTCCTCGCGGCCGGTGTTGATCGGCTGCGCCGAGAGGAAAGTGACTTCGCCGGTGAGCGGGCTGCGCGTGAAATCGTCGCAGAAGGGATGCGACAGGTTCGTGCTGGCGTAGCAGATGGCGAGCTTGGTCGACCCCGGAATCGCGCGGATCGCGTCCTTGATCTTGATATCGAACCAGTCGGCGGTGAGCGACAGGCCGGGGACGAGACCCTTGGGCGAAACGACCGTCCCGACCGTCCAGGTGGTCGAACTTTCGGGCTGCAAATTCTCGTTACCGCCCACCGTCGTCAAAATCGTGGTGCCGAGCTGGACATAGTTCGCCGGGACTCCCGACGCCCGGCAATTGGCGATCAGCCCGGCATTGCCGCTGGTCGAATAGCGCGAGCACGGATCGGTCGTGGTCAGATTGCCTTCGGACACACCGCCGAACAATTCGGGGACATTCGGAATGCGAAAACCGGTGCCATAGGTGCCGCGCAGGCGGAAGCTGTCATTGATGACCCAGTCGAGGCTTCCCTTGTAGTTCCAGTCGCTGCCGAACAGGTCGTAGTTCGAATAGCGGACCGCGCCGCCCGCCGTCAGCGCCTGAAAGAAGGGCGTATCGGCAAGGATCGGCACCGACAGCTCGAGATAGGCTTCCTTGGCGGTGCTGGTTCCCGAAATCGGGCTTTGCTGGTTGGTGTTGGCGATGCCGAGCACGGTCAGCGGATCGGGATCGCGCCAGCCCTTTTCCTTGCGATAGACAACGCCCGCCGCGAACGAGACGGGCCCCGCGGGCAGCTTGAACAGATCGCCGTTGAGGTCGGCGGTGACCGTCGCGAGCTCATTCCCGCCGCGATCGCGCGATGTGAAGAGGATATAGTCGAGAACCTGCGGGGTCAGGTCGCCGAAGCCAAGATAGTCGGCGCAGGGGATCGTCGCGCCGGCGGCGAGGCTGCACTTTGTCGTGTCGAGCGTGTTGCGGACACGTTCCAGATTGGCGATGTTGGTCGACCCGTCGACCGCCGTGTTGCGGCCGAACGCGCCCGCGACTTCCCAACCCCAATCGTTGGACAGCTTGCCGCGCAGGCCGAACGTGCCCTGCCAGGTATCGGTCTCCTGAAAAAACTGGCGCGGGCCGGGCTCGGCGAGGCGGCGCTGGATGAGGACAATATTCTGTCCCGTCGGGTTGGTCGGGTTGCTCGCCGCGATCGACAGATTACGCAGCGTTCCCGGCGTCGCGATCTGGTTCGATTTGCGGAAGGTGTAGAGGAACTCGCCAAACGCCTCGATATTGTCGGCGATGTCATAGTCGGCGAAAAAGGCGGTACTGACGCGCTCGACGGGGCTGACCGCGTTCAGGAACGGGTTCGAATTGAAATTATGCTTTGCCGCGCTGTACGGCTCGAAGAAATTGCCGTTGCCGCCCAGCACCTGATTGAAGTTGATCTGCTGACCGTTCGGCAGCACCGCGCGGCCGCCGATCGTCGACGCGCTGTTGACGCAGCTCAGCGCGCCGGGCGTGGTCTCCGCCAGCGAGCAGGGCGCGCGGCTCGCCATGTTGACCGCCTTGGTCTTCTGATAGGTGACGGCCGCCATGAAGCCGCCGCGATCGTTGCGGACGCCCCAGAGGAGGTCGGCGGTGAAGTCCGATCCGTCGCCCTTTTCGGTAAGCCCCTGACGAACGCTGAGGCCAAGGCCTTCATAGTCGGTGCGGGTCACGAGGTTGACGACGCCCGCCATCGCGTCGGCGCCGTAGATCGCCGAAGCGCCGTCCTTGAGGACGTCGGTGCGCGCGAGCGCCGCGACGGGGATCATGTTGAGGTCGGGCGACGAGTTCGCCCCGGTGCCACCCGCGACGAGACGGCGGCCGTTGAGCAGGACGAGCGTGCGCTTGATGCCGAGGCCGCGCAGGTTCACCTGCGCCGTGCCATAGCCGTTGTTCGCCCAATAGGCCGAGGTCTGGTTGCCCGCGAAGCCCGCGTTGGCGGGGAGGCGCTGCAGCACGGTCTCGATATTGACGACGCCCGTATTCTCGATCTGCTCGGCCGAGACCACCGTTGCCGGTCCAACCCCGGCGAGATCCTGGCGGCGGATGCGCGACCCGGTCACAACGATATCGCTGCCGCTGGTCGCGCCTTCAGCGCCCGTCTCGGGTGCCGACTCGGCTTGCGCGAATGCTGGCGCGGAAATGCCCGCACAAACCGCTGCACCGGCGAGCAAAACTGTCCTGATCTTCATCGCGAAACCCCCTGTTGGTTGCGTTACCCACCGCAGAGAGCATCAAATGTATATACAGGTCAATAAAAATTTACGTTTAAGATCAATATCTTATATAGCACTCAAGGGAGCGCAGTCGGTCCATATAATACGCATCCGAAGCATCTACCCCTCATGCCGAATGACATTTTTTTGAACGCGGGCAGCGATGCGTGCCGGGCGCCAGCCAGGCCGCAAAAACCCAGGACTGGCCCTCGCCGCCAAAGGCCATCTCGTCGAAGGCGTTCTTGCTCGCGTCGGGCATTTCCATCCCCGCGAATCGCGCGGGATGCCGGGAACGGCGAGTCCTTTTATCGCTTTCTGTCGTTCGCGAAGGAGCGGCGGCGGGAGATTCCACCGCCTTTGGCCGGGCCCGGCCGGGCCTGCGTCGGGTCGGGCGATGGTCACCAGCTAGATAGCGGCGTCGCCTGCGAAAGCCTGGAGCGCAAGGCGGCGATAGGAGTGCACACGATGTGCCTCGTCTCGATGCGCCGCCCGCCGCGGCTCAGAACCAGGCGCGTATCCCCATGACGAAGCTGGCCCCGCTCGCATCCTCGCCCGCCGCGCGGGCAAAGCGCGCGGTGTCGCCCACCTTGCGCGCCCATTCGACACCGACATAGGGCGCGAACTCCCTGACGATTTCATATCGCAGGCGAAGCCCCAGCTCGACGTCGGACAGGCCCGAGCCCGTTCCGGTTTCGGGCACATCCTGCGCCGAGAAATTGAGTTCGGCCATCGGCTGGAGGATCAGTTTCTGGGTGATGCGCTGGTCGTAATAGCCCTCGAGGCGGCCGAGCAGGTCGCCCTTGTTCGAGAGGAACAACGCGCCCTCGACTTCGAACCAATAGGGCGCCAGCCCCTCGAAGCCGATTGTCGCATAGGTTCGGTCGGGGCCGGGGCCCAGATCCTGCCGGATACCCGCCTGCGCGTTGAAATAGGGGCCGATCGCGCGGCTGTAGAGCGCTTGAACTTCGGCGCCCTCAATGCCTTCGCCGAAGACGCCCTCGCCTTCGCTTTTGAGTGTGAGCCGGTTGATGTCGCCGCCGTACCAGGCCTCGCCAGCCCAGCGGAAACCGTCGCCGCCCTTGCGCGCCTGATATTCGGCGAGATTGAAGCTGATAAAGGCGATGGTCTGCGCGCCATTCTCCTTCATCATCTCGTGGCGCGAATGTTCCATTGCGGCGCCCGGATAGATGCGGTCGGCATACCAGTCGGCCGGCGGCGCCGGCGCGGTGCCATCGCCCGGCGGCAAGTCCGTGCCGCTCGCCGCGGTCGCCTTCTCCATCCCCTCCGTGGCGGGCGGGTCCTTCGGCGTACAATGGCCCATTTTGGCATGTTCGGGCGGACAATCGGGATCGGATGACGACATCGTCCCATGATCCATCGCGCCCGCGTCAGCCTTCTCTTCGGAGACGTCGGGTTCCGGTGTGCAATGGCCCATCGCCGCATGCTCGGGCGAACAGCCCGGAGACTCGGCCGATGGCTTTGCCGCCGGCGCGGGCGCCGAACCGTGCATCGAATGATCCGCCGACTGGGCCGCGGCGGGAACCGCGAAGGCGAGCGGCGCGATGCCCGAGAGAAGGAGCGCGATGCGCGTCATTCGGCTTCTCCCTTCGGACGGACGCTCACGACGCGCATCATCCCGGCATGCATGTGGTAAAGCATATGACAATGGAACGCCCAGTCGCCGAGCGCGTCGGCGGTGAAGTCGAAGCTCGCGGTGCCGCCGGGCTGGACCAGCACCGTGTGCTTGCGCGGCGAACGGTCGCCCTTTCCCGTGACCAGTTCGAAGAAATGGCCGTGAAGGTGGATCGGGTGGCTCATCATCGAATCGTTGATGAGGTTGATCCGGACCCGTTCGCCCTCGATGAAGGGGATCGGCTCGTGATGGTCGGACATTTTCACGCCGTCGAACGACCACATGAAGCGTTCCATATTGCCGGTGAGGTGGATATCGAGCGAGCGCGAGGCGGCGCGCACATCGGGATTGCGTTCGAGCGCGACAAGGTCGTGATAGGTCAGCACCTTGTGCCCGACGTCCTCGAGCCCCTGCCCCGGTTCGCCCATGCGGTCGACCGGCATCGGCGAGATCGACTGGACGCTCGGGTCGCGCTTGACCTGCGGCGCGACGCTGAAGTCGCGCATGCTGTGGTTCATGCCCCCGGCATCATGGCCCATCGCGGCGTGATCGACGACCCCGCCGTCGGCCGGCGGCGGGGTGCAATGGCCCATTGCCGCATGTTCGGGCGTGCACGACGCATCGCCGCTCGCCATCGTGCCCATGCCCATGTCCTTCATCGTCGCGAGCGGGCGTTCGCGGAGCGGCGGCACCGCGGCGGCCATGCCGGCGCGCGGCGCGAGCGTCGCGCGTCCCATGCCCGAACGGTCGTTCGCCTCGGCGACCAGCGTATAGGCGCGGTCCTCGATCGGGGTCACGATGACATCATAGGTTTCGGCGACGGCAATCTGGAACTCGTCGATCTCGGTCGGCACGACGTTGAGCCCGTCGGCCTGGACGACGGTCATCCTGAGACCGGGTATACGCACATTGAAGATCGTCATCGCCGAGGCGTTGACGATCCGCAGCCGCACGCGCTCGCCCGGATGGAACAGCGCGGTCCAATTGTCGCGCGGACCGTGGCCGTTGACGAGGAAGCTATAGGTCGATCCGTTGACGTCGGCGACATCGGTCGGGTCCATGCGCATCGCGCCCCATTCGACGCGCTCCTTCAGCGACTGGTCCTTGCCGGCCAGCAGACCGGACAGGGTCTGGCGCTGCATGTTGAAATGGCCCGGGTTGACCTTGAGCTTTCGAAAGATCGCCTCGGGCGACAATTGGCTATGGTCCGAGAGGACGACGACATGCTCGCGATCATAACCGATCGGATCGGGACCGGCGGGATCGATGACGATCGGGCCGTAATGACCGAGCTGTTCCTGAAGCCCCGAATGGCTGTGATACCAATAGGTCCCCGATTGGACGACGGGAAATTCATAGACGAAGCGCGATCGCGGCTTGATCCCGGGGAAGCTGACGCCGGGCACGCCGTCCATGTGGAACGGCAGGATCAGCCCGTGCCAATGGATCGAGCTGTCCTCATCGAGGTCGTTGATGACGGTGAGGCGTGCCGTCTGGCCTTCCTTCAGGCGCACGAGCGGCGCGGGCACGGTGCCGTTGATCCCGATCGCGCGGCTGACCTTGCCGTCGATCCGCATCGTCTGACGCGCGATGCGAAGGCTGATATCATTCCCCGACACCGTCGGCAGCGGCGCAACAATGCCGGGCGACACCGACTGCGCCCAGGCCGGAAACCAGGGAGCAAGCGCGGCCACGGTTCCGCCGCCCAATGCCCCCGTCACGAAACGACGCCTGTCTATCTGCATAAAATTCCCGGATATTGCCTTGTCTCAATAGTCATACGCGGCACGCTCCCCCGCCCCTCACCCTTTCGGACGAAATTGCGTGATGAGCTGCGCTCCTGCCTTCAGCCTGTCTCGCGCACGGCCGTCTCGCCGAGCAGCGCCTTCAATTTCGCACGGGCACGGTAGAGCCGCATTTCGATCGTCTTCTCGCTTGTCTGGAGCAGTTCGGCGGTTTCCGCCTGACTCAGCTCCTCGACGCCGCGAAGCACCAGAACCTCGCGCAAATTGGGTGCGAGGCGCGACATGGCGGCGCGGACGCGGGCGAGTTCGGCCCGGTCGGCCGCTTCGGCATCGGGCGCCGGGCCATCGCTCGCGACATCATGGGCGCTTTCGAGCGGCAAGGCGCGCGCGAAGAAGGACCGGACCGCGCGGCGCCGCGCCCAGTCGCGGCACTTGTTGAGCGCGATCCGGGCGATCCATATCCGGAACGGCCGGTCCGCATCGTAGCGGCCAAGCGCCGCAAAGCCGGCGACAAAAGTTTCCTGCGTCAAATCCATCGCCTCGTCCGGATCGCCGATATTGGCACGGATCAGGCGAAAGACCGGCGCCTTGTACCGTCGCAACAATTCCCGATAGACCTGTTGTTGACCGGCGCTTGCCAGCGCAGCGAGCTCGCGGTCGCTACATTGCGCAAGGTCGAGGGTCACCGCGCATCGGCGGTCAGCGCCTGGACCACGCTCTTGTCGAACATCGCGGCCTGCTCGCGGTCGAGGACGACGCGCATCGCGAACAGATGCTGGAGCGTCTCCTTCTGCAGCTCGCCCATCACGCGGTGGGTCTCGTCGATCGCCTCGGTAACGCGCGGTCCATAGCCATGTTCGGCTTCGATCGCCTGCGCAAGCCGGATATTGGCGGCGCGCATGTCGAGTTCGAGCGCATCGCGCCGGGTCGCGAATTTCGCCTCGATCTTGTCGAGCTTCACCTTCTGCGCGGGTGAAAGCTTCAGTTCGCGATGGAGAAGCGCGTGAAGTTCGGTTTCGCTGGCACGCGGCGCCTCGACGACGAGGCGTCCGGCGAGCACGCCAGCGAGTGCCGCGACGAACGCGACCAGACCGAAGAGCAGCAAACGGCGCGACGACGTCATCAACGCGAATCCAGCAAGGTCGAGGGGGCCAGCGGACTGGCCGGAATGAGCGGCGTGATCGGGCTCGCGGCAACGGCGGGCGGAACGACCGCGCTGCCGACAACGAAGCCACCACCCAGCGAAACGAAAGCGGCAATCGCCATCATGCGCCGCACCGCCGACGCCTCGCGCTGCCGACCCGCGAGCGCGGACAGCACACGCTCGTCGAGCGTTTCGAGCTCGATCGGCACCTGCGCTTCATTCAAAATCCGGAGTTCGTCCATCGGCCTTCCCGCAGTCCACAACAGATAATACGCGCACGATCGCATCATCCCTCAGAAATAATCCAACAAGAGCTTGCCGATTTTCCGAGGGCCGTGCCGCCGCTTTGCGTATTAGCAGGACAGACCCGAATTTGGAGGTTTTTATAATGAAGTCATTTCTCCCCGCCGCAACCGCCGCCCTCGCGCTGCTTCTGACGCCCGTCGCGGCGGGCGCGCATGCCAAGCTCGTCGCCTCGACCCCGGCCGCCAATGCGACCGCCTCGAAAGTGACCTCGGTCAACCTGCGCTTCAACGAAAAGCTGATCGCCTCGACCGTGAAAGCCGAGCTGGTGATGACCGGCATGCCGGGCATGGCCAATCACGCGCCGATGAAGATTCCGGCGACGTCGTCGATGGGCAAGGACGGCAAGTCGCTGACGCTCACCGCCAAGCGCGCGCTCGTCCCCGGCACCTACAAGGTCACATGGTCGGCAGCGGGCGCCGATACGCACCGCATGGGAAGCGAATTCAGCTTCACGGTGAAATAAGGCCGTGGCCGATCTCCTGCTGATGGGTGTCCGGTTCGCGCTGTTCGCGGTCCTGATGCTCATCGCGGGACTCGCCGCTTTCCCGATCCATGCGCTGAAGCCTGGCGAGCGGCAGGATCCCGAACTGGGATCGATCCTCTCCCGGCCGATGCGGTGGCTCTGCGCCGCGGCCCTGTTCCTTTCGCTCATGGGCATGGCGGTCCTGACCGCCAGCATGCAGGGGATCGGGATCTTCGCCATCGACCCGGCAATGGTCGTCGCGCTCGTGGGCGAGACCGATGTCGGCGTCGCCTGGCTCGTGCGCATGGCAGCCCTGCTTGTCGCGACGGTCGCCGCTTTCCGTATCGCCCGCAACCCGGTCGCGGCGACAATGATCGCCGCCGCGGCCGGGGCGGTCGCGCTGGCGACGCTGGCCTGGTCGGGCCATGCCGGGGCGAGCGAAGGCACCGCCGGATGGATTCACCGGGCAAGCGACACGCTCCATATGATTGCCGCCGCGATCTGGCTGGGCGCGATTGCCGGCTTCCTGCTGCTGCTCCGTCCGGGCGAACCGGTCGCAAAAGACCGTCTCGCGATGACGGCCCGAAGCCTCGACCGGTTCGCGCCGGTGGGGACATTGTGCGTGCTCCTGATCGCGGCGACCGGACTGGTGAACGGCCAGATGATCGTCGGGGCCGCGAATATCGGGCGGTCGATCGCCTCGCCCTATGGTCAGCTTCTTGCGATAAAGCTCGTCCTGTTCGCCGCGATGCTGGCGCTCGCCGCCGCCAACCGCTGGCGTCTCACCCCCGCGCTCGGGCGCGCATTCGACGAGCCCGATACCGATCCTGCCAGCGCGGCGCGCGCGATGCGCCGCAGCCTGATCCTCGAAGCCTTGGCAGGTCTCGCGATCCTCGCGCTCGTCGCATGGTTCGGCATGCTGGAGCCCTTCAACCCCGCATGACCGGCACCCGATCGGCAGACTTGACCCTGTAGTAGCTACAGGGTGCATAAGGGCGGCGAATCGAGCGGAGGGATAATCGCATGAGCATGTTGGACCGTCGGGACGCGGCCGCGCTGATCGCGGTCGAGATGACGCAATATCGCGCCGCTCGCCGGGACGGCGACCATCCTGCCGCCTGGAACGCCATCGGACGCGCGCACATCGTTGCGCAGCCCTTTTTCGCACTTCACCTGTCTGCGCACTGGCACATGCTCGGTTTTGCGATTGCCCTTCGCGACGGGCGCGAGGTGGCCGGCCAGCTGCTGCGGCTTGCCCTCGTCCCGCTGGGATCGCTGACCGGCAGGCTGCCCGTCGGCAATACGGGCCGCGCCCGGATCAGCGCCTTCCGTCCAATGCCGGTGCCGCCCGATCTCGCCAAGATGATTTCGCCACACGACAAACCGGTTTCGCGCTGATAGGGGAAGGGCCATGTCGAATGCGTTCATGCGACTGCTGATGATCATCGGGGTGCTGCTTTGCAGCATGCACGTCGCCGAACCGGCGTCGGCGCATTCCACGGCAAGCGAAACCGCCTTTCACCTGTCGGCCGGCGACGGCGAACAGGACAGGCAGAATCCTGCATCGCAGCTCGCGCATGGCGGGCATCATCATTGCCCGGTCGCGCCGGACCTCAAGCCCACATCGACCGACGTCCCAGCGCAACCAGCCCGCGCGCCGCTTTTTGCCGCGCCCGCGACCCAGCTCGCTTCGCGCGTCCTGCCCCCGCTACTCGATCCGCCGCTCCTCGCGATCTGAGCACGCTCGCCGCTTTTTACGCGGCGATCTCTCCGATTAACCGAGGATGGAATCTTTATGTTCAGGTTCGTTGCTGCCCTGGTGGCAGCTACATCGTGCGTCGCGATCGCGCACGCACAGGAGGCCGGCACCGAAAGCCGCCAGATATCCGGCCCGCTTCTGACGCTCGACGAGGCCGTCGCGCTCGCGGGCGGCAGCGCGCCCGCGGGCGAAGCCGCGGCGGCGGACGTCGATGCCGCGAACGCCGCGCGCCGCGCGGCGGGGCTCCGGCCCAATCCCGCGCTTTCGGTCGAAGTCGAGAATTTCGTCGGCACCGGACCCTATAATGGCATCAATGGCGCCGACGTGACGGCAAGCGTTGCGATCCCGCTCGAACTCGGCGGCAAGCGGCAAGCGCGCGTCGCGGTTGCCGATGCTGCGACGCACCGCGCGCAAATCGCCCAGGCGATCGCCCAGGCGGACATAAGACTGCAAGTGACCGAACTCTATATCCAGGCCTCCGCGGCCGATGTGCGGGTCGCGATGGCCGAGGATCAATATCGTATCGCGGGCGACACCGCGCGTGCCGCGACAATCCGGGTGCAGGCGGGGCGCGCATCGCCGCTCGAACAGGAGCGCGCCGAAGTCGCGCGACTGACCGCGGAGGCCGAGGCCGGCAAAGCGCGGCGCCTCGCCGATGCCGCCCGTGCCAACCTCGCGCGGCGCGTCGGACGTCCGGTCGCCGGCCCGCTCGACATAGCGGTGCTCGGTGGACCCGGAAACGGAACGACGGGTCCACCCCGCCCCGTTTCGGCGGCGGGCACGCTCGCGTTGGCGGCCGCCGACGCCGATCTCCGGACCGCCGATGCCGGCGTCCGGCTGGCACGCTCGCAACGCGTGCCCGACGTCACGGTCGGGCCGGGGGTTCGCCGGATCGAGGCGACCAACGATGTGGCGGCGGTGTTCAGCGTTTCGGTGCCACTGCCGCTGTTCAACAACGGACGCGCGGCGGTCGACCAGGCGAATGCCGAGCGGCGGCGCGCCGACGCGCAGCGGCGCGTCACGGCGCTCGACGTCGAGCAGGCGATCAGCGATGCCGAGGTGGAAGCCGCCAATGCGGCGGCGGCGGCGCGGGTCGCGAGCGGCCCCGCCCTCTCAGCGGCGATGGAAGCGGCCCGCATCGCGCGCATCGGCTACCGCGAGGGCAAGTTCGGGCAGCTCGACCTGCTCGATGCCGAACGGACGCTGACCGAGATGCGGGTCGCGTCGATCGAAGCGCTCGCCTCCTATCAACTTGCCAAGGCCCGGTTGGAACGCCTCACGGCTCCCGCGCCCCTCAAAGGAAATTGACGCCATGACCATCAACATCAGCCGAAAGCTGCTGCTCGCCGCGACACTGCCATTCTTCCTCGCGGCGTGCGGCGGCGGCGAGAGCGCCAAGCCCGCCGACGAGCATGGCGAGGAAGAGGCCGGCCATGCCGACGAAGGAAAAATCGCGCTCACGAACGAACAGGTCAAGATCGCCGGGATCGCCCTCGGTCGCCCGACGGTCGGCAGCGCCGGCGCCCTGCAATTGCCGGCGACGATCGAAGGCGATCCGCAAGCAACCCAGGCCGTGTCGGCCGCGATCGGCGGGCGCGTCGTCGCCCTCAATCGCAATCTCGGGCAGACCATCGGCCGGGGACAGACGCTCGCGATCATCGAAAGCCGCGAGGCGGCACAGCTCCAGGGCGAGGTGCAGGCCACACGCGCGCGCCTCGCGCTCGCCAACTCCAATCTCGCCCGCGAGGAGCGGCTGTTCGCGCAGCGCGTGTCGCCCGAGCAGGATGTCATTGCGGCGCGCACCGCCGCGACCGAGGCGCGGATCGCTTATCAGCTCGCCCAGCAACAGGTATCGGCAGCGGGCGGCGGTGGCGGCCAGCTCAACCGGATCGCGATTGCCGCACCGATCTCGGGACAGGTGATCGCGCGCAGCGTCGTTCTCGGACAGACCGTCGCCGCCGACGCCGAGCTTTACCGCATCGCGAACCTGTCGAGCGTTTCGCTGTCGCTGAACCTTCAGCCCGCGGACGCAGGACGCATTCGCCCGGGCGCTATCGTTTCGGTCAGCGCGCCCGGACGCCAGGCGACCAGCAAGATCAGCTTCGTCTCGCCCGCGCTCGATCCGACCACGAAGCTCGCGCCCGCGATCGCGATCCTCGATAATCGCGCCGGACAATGGCGCGTCGGCGAAGCGGTGACCGCGTCGGTCGCGCTCGCTGGCGCCGACGGCGATGCATCGATCAGCGTTCCCTCGACCGCGATCCAGACCGTCGAAGGCAAGAGTGTCGTGTTCGTTCGCACCAAAGAGGGTTTCGAGGTCGTTCCAGTCGTGCTGGGCGACCGCGCCGGCGCCAATGTGATCATACGTTCGGGACTCAAGGGCACCGAACAGATCGCCATCACCAACAGTTTCGCGCTCAAGTCGGAAATCGGCAAGGGCGAAGCAGGCCATGAGGATTAAGCCATGATCGCCCGCACCGTCACCTGGGCGGTCGAGAAGCGCTGGCTTGTCGTCCTGCTCACCGCCATTGCCGCCGTCATCGGAGCCTTCGCGCTGTCGCGCCTGCCGATCGACGCGGTTCCCGACATCACCAACAACCAGATCCAGATCAACGTCCGCGCGCCGGCGCTTTCACCCGAACTTGTCGAGAAGCAGGTCGCCTTCCCGATCGAGACCGCGCTCGCCGGGATTCCAGGGCTTGAATATACACGCTCGTTGAGCCGCAACGGTTTCGCACAGGTCACGGCCGTTTTCACCGATGAGACCGATATCTATTTTGCGCGCCAGCAGGTCGGCGAGCGCCTCAATGAAGCGACCGAGACCATGCCCGACGGCGTCCGGCCCGAGATGGGTCCGATCGCGACGGGTCTCGGCGAAGTTTATATGTGGACGGTGCGTCTCGCGCACCGCAAGGATGATGCGCACAAGCCCGGCGAACCCGGCCTCCAACCCGACGGCAGCTACGTAACGCCCGAGGGCGAACGCCTCGTCACCGAGGCGGACAAGGCCACCTATCTTCGCACCGCGCAGGACTGGATCGTCACGCCGCTGCTCCGCACCGTCTCGGGCGTCGCCGGGATCGATGCGATCGGCGGTTATTCGAAGCAATATATGGTCGTGCCCGATGTGCAAAGGCTGGCGGCGCTCGACCTTAGCCTCACCGACCTTGCCGAAGCGCTCGAACGCAACAACACGAGCGTCGGCGGCGGGGTCGTCGAACGCAACGGCGAAGGGCTTGCCGTCCGCTCCGATGCGCTCATTCGCGATACCGCCGAGCTGTCGCGGGTCGTGGTCGCGACGCGGTCGGGCGTGCCGATCACGCTCGACCAGGTTGCAAGCGTCCGCACCGGCCAAGCCGTGCGCATGGGCTCGGCATCGGAGAATGGCACCGAGGTCGTCGTCGGCACCGCGATCATGCGTATCGGCGAGAACAGCCGGGCCGTCGCGACCGCGGTTGCCGACCGGCTCGATGCGACCAACGCGTCGCTCCCGCCCGATGTCGTCATCGAGCCGGTTCTCGATCGCACCAAGCTCGTCAATTCGACGATCTGGACGGTCGGCAAGAACCTGACCGAGGGCGCGCTGCTCGTCATCGTCGTGCTTTTCCTCCTGCTCGGCAATTTCCGCGCGGCGCTGATCGCGGCGCTCGTTATCCCGATCACCATGCTCCTCACCAGCTTCGGCATGCTGCGCGCGGGCGTGTCGGCGAACCTGATGAGCCTCGGCGCACTCGACTTCGGCCTCATCGTCGACGGCGCCGTCATCATCGTCGAAAATGCGCTTCGCCGCATGGCCGAGTTCCAGCACCGCGAGGGGCGGATCCTGACGCTTCAGGAGAGGCTTGCGTCGGTCGCAGCGGCGGCGCGCGAGATGGTGCGCCCCTCGGTCTATGGCCAGGCGATCATCATCCTCGTCTATGTGCCTTTGCTCACCTTGAGCGGGGTTGAGGGCAAGACCTTCATCCCGATGGCGCTGACCGTGATCATTGCGCTCGGCTTCGCTTTCATCCTCTCGCTCACCTTCGTGCCGGCGGCGATCGCCATCTGGCTCTCCAAGCGCGTCGAGGAGAAGGAGGGCCGAATCATGACCTGGCTCAAGCAGCGCTACGAACCCGGCCTCGACCGGGCGATGAGCAAACCCAAGGTCACGCTCGGCGCCGGGATCGGCGGGTTCGTCGTCGCGATCCTTGCCTTCTTCTCGCTCGGCCAGGTGTTCCTGCCCCAGCTCGACGAGGGCGACCTGCTGATCCAGGCGTTCCGCGTTCCCTCGACATCGGTCCAGCAGAGCCAGGCGATGCAGGTTCCGATCGAACGGATGCTCTCGAAGCAGCCCGAGGTCGACATCGTTTTTTCGAAGACGGGAACGGCGGACCTCGCCTCCGACCCGATGCCGCCCAATGCGACCGACAATTTCGTGATCCTGAAACCCCGAAAGGAGTGGCCCGACCCCAGCCTGCCCAAGGCCGAACTGGTCGAACGGCTGGAAAAGGAGCTGAACAAGATTCCGGGCAATGCCTATGAGATCACGCAGCCGATCCAGATGCGCTTCAACGAGCTCATCGCCGGCGTACGCGGCGACATTGCCGTCAAAGTCTATGGCGACGACTTCGACGCCATGAACCGGACCGCGCAGGAAATCGCCGCGATCTTGCGGAAGACCGACGGCGCGACCGATGTGCGTGTCGAAGAAACCGAAGGTCTCTCGATGCTCGATATTCGGGCGAACCGCGAGGCGATGGCGCGACTCGGCGTCACCGCACAGGATGTGCAGGATGTCGTAACCGCGACGATCGGCGGCCGCCAGGCCGGCACGATCTTCGAGGGCGACCGCCGCTTCCCCGTGGTCGTCCGGCTGTCGGACGCGCAGCGCTCGGACCTCTCGGTGCTCGAACAGGTGCAGGTCCGCGTTCCCGGCGGCTCTTTCGTGCCGCTCGCCAGCGTCGCCGACATCCGCGTCGTCGATGGACCCAACCAGATCAGTCGCGAAAATGGCAAGCGGCGCGTCGTCGTCCAGGCCAATGTTCGCGGCCGCGCGATTTCCGACGTCGTCGCCGATGCCAAGGCAGGTATCGCGAAGGACGTCCGCTTACCCGCGGGCAGCTACCTCGAATGGGGCGGCCAGTTCGAGAATCTGGCCTCCGCTCGCGATCGGCTCCTGCTCGTCATCCCGGCGTGTTTCATCCTGATCCTGCTGCTGCTCTACGGCGCGCTTCGTTCGCCGCGCGACGCGGCGATCGTGTTCACCGGGGTGCCGCTGGCGTTGATCGGCGGCGTGCTTGCCCTGTTCCTGCGCGGCATGGACTTCTCCATCTCGGCAGCGGTCGGGTTCATCGCGCTGTCGGGTATCGCGGTGCTCAACGGGCTCGTGATGGTGTCGTCGATCCAGGAGCTGATGCGCTCGGGCATGGCGCGCGCCGAAGCCGCGCGGCAAGGCGCGCTCATGCGCCTTCGCCCGGTGGTGATGACCGCGCTTGTCGCAAGTCTCGGATTCGTGCCGATGGCGCTAGCGACCGGCGCTGGCGCCGAGGTGCAGAAACCGCTCGCGACGGTGGTGATCGGGGGGCTGATCTCGGCGACCTTGCTCACCCTGTTCGTACTTCCGACGCTCTACGCGCGTTATGGAGGCGGACGCGCGCTGAAGGACGAAAGGACGAACGATGGCGCATTCGCATAGTCAAGAAGAGGGCGGCCATTCCGGGCACGACCATGCGGCGGGCGCGAACAGCCGGAGCCTGACAATCGCGCTGGCGCTGACGGGCACATTTCTCGTCGCCGAACTGGTGGGGGCGTGGCTGTTCAACAGCCTCGCCCTGCTCTCCGATGCCGCGCATATGTTCACCGATGCGGCCGCGCTCGCGATTGCGCTGGCCGCGATCCGCATCGGCCGCCGCCCCGCCGACGTCAAGCGAACCTATGGCTACCGCCGCTTCGAAATCCTCGCCGCAGCGTTCAATGCCCTGCTGCTCTTCGCGGTTGCCGCTTATGTTCTCTACGAAGGGATCAAGCGTTTCGTCGAGCCGCAGGAGGTTCAGTCGCTCGGCATGCTGGCGGTTGCCGCCGCAGGGCTCATCATCAATCTTGTATCGATGCGCGTGCTTTCGCGCGGCAAGGACGAGAGCCTCAACGTCAAGGGCGCCTATCTCGAGGTTTGGGCCGATATGCTCGGTTCGCTCGGGGTCATCGGGGCCGCGATCCTGATCTATTTCACCGGCTGGAGCTGGGTCGACCCGATCGTCGCGATCGCGATCGGTCTCTGGGTGCTGCCGCGGACGTGGATTCTTCTGCGCGACACCACCAATATCCTGCTGCAAGGCGTTCCGCGCGGCGTCGATCTTGGGGCGGTGCGCGCAAGCATCGCAGCTGTCGAGGGTGTGGCCGAAGTCCATGACCTCCATCTCTGGTCCATCGCTGGCCGCGATATGAGCCTGACGGCGCATGTCGTCCTGACACCGGGGCATGAAGCAGACGCGGTTCGGCTGGCGGTTTCGGAAGCGTTGCACGACGCGTTCGAAATCTCGCACGCAACATTGCAGATGGAATCCGCCAGCGAGCAATGCGCCGAGCCGGAGCATGACTAGCCGCGGCGCGGGCTAGCGCTCCGCCCGATAGAGGGAGATCGATCCCGTCGGGGTCGGGATGGCCCGGACTTCCTCGACATCGCGAAAACCCGCGCCGCGCAGGATTTCGGGGACGCAGCCCCGCGCATTCGGCTCGGTAAGCTCGAAGCCATCGATCATCTGAACCTGCCGGAACAAAGTTCGCATCAGGAGCGAGCGTTGCTCGCCATAGTCGGCGATGTAGAGCCCGCCGCCCGGTTTCAGCAGCCGCCACATCTGACCGACGATCGCTTCCTTCACCTCCATCGGACATTGATGGAGCACGAGGCTCGAGACGATCTTGTCGCATTGCTGGAGCGGGCCGATTTGATCGAGCGCATCGCCCATCGCCTCGAACCAGAGGATATCCGCATCCGCCTCTCTTGCCTTTCTCCGGGCGATGTCGAGCACCTCCGGATCGGGATCGACGCCCAAGATGATGCTGGTCGGGGCCGCCGCCTTGAGCGCTATCGCAAGCGTTCCGGTGCCGCATCCGATATCGACGATCGTCTCACCGGCCCCCGGCGCGACGAGCTTCACCAGCTCGCCGCGCCACCTCTTCTCGCGCGTCATCAAGGCGAGCACCGCATCATATCGCTTGATATTGCCTACCTTGCCCAGCGCGGGCACGAAATCTCGATTTGTATCTGCCATGATCAGAACGCTAACCCCGCAGGGACCGGCACGCTTGAACGATGCGGCTATCGCTCCAGAAGGATGTCGCTGGCGCGGACGCCGAACATGGCCTTGATCGTCCGGGCAAAATGCGCGGCGTCGGCAAAGCCGGCTGCATGGGCCGCCTCGGTGATGTTCGATCCTGCCAGCAGCTCCTCGAACGCCGCGCTCAGGCGCCGCCACAGGATATAGCGTTGGAACGGCATGCCAATCTCGGAAGCGAACAGGTGCCGAAGCCGGCCGACCGAAAGCCGCGTCCCGGCGGCGACATCGAACAGACGAACCGTGCCGAGCGGGAGGCGCCGTTCGATCGTCGCAATCACGTCCGAGATGCGCGTGTCGATGCTTCGCCGCGGGGCGCGCATCACCCAGTCTTGCCAGAAGGGACGCGTCGCAGCGCCCGGCACGATCTGAAACCGGCCTGCTTCGATGCGATCCCGCAGCCTGTCCGGCGGACCGAAACCGGCGGTCGGTTCGACAAAACAGATATCCGCACCGGCGGACGGGAGCAGTTGGTGCCGGGCGTTGGGTTCGATCAACAGGCAGGTGCCCGAAATTTCGCGGCCGTCGCTCCCGATGGCTCGCACGGGCGAATCCGCGAAGACCGCCTGGGCCGCAAAATGACGATGGGGAATCGCATCGCCGATCGTGCCCGACCACCAGGCCGTCTCACCCTCGATGCGCAAGGCGCCCTGCCAGAAATTCCTCGCCATCGGCGGCAGGCTAACGCGGCGATCCGGCGCCGTCATTCGTCGATTGTCTCGCGGACGGGATAATTATGGCTGATCTCGCCGACGAGCGCCCTCCCAGCCATTACCCATCCCGGAAGTCCGGAATACCTCTCACTCTCGCTGCGCTCCACCGGGAACAAGCGGCTCCCGCGGAGACGCAATCCGCGCCTCACTAAATCACTGATTTTATGAAGAAAACTGGAGCGGGCGAAGGGATTCGAACCCTCGACCCCAACCTTGGCAACTTTGGGGCATTGCGTCCGCGGCGTATCGCTGCAATACGTGCTCGGCCACTAAAACATTGATATTTAGATATTTCTAGTTCGCACATGGCCGTCGCCGTCCGCTGACGTCCGCCGGAAACCGACTCATTTGCTACCCCAATCTGACCCCAATTAGGATTGCCCATGACGACAAGTGCCCCGAATAGCAAGCTGACAGACGTCCGCTTGCGCGCGTTGCTGGATCGCCCACCCAGCGAACGCATCGAACTTAAGGACGGGACTATCGACGGCTTGACCCTGCGCGTCGGCCCACGCGGACGCCCGACATGGACATTCAGGTTCAGGATTCGCGGCGAAGGTGGGATCACCGAGCGAGGCACAAAGCTCAATGGTGTTCGCTATCACCGAGTCAGCTTGGGAAGCTATCCCGACGTAACGATCAAGGAAGCGCGTCGCAAAGCGGCTGCTTATGCCGACGACGCGGCGGCGGGCCGGAATCCGCTGACTGATTTCCAAGAGCGCGCGATCGACAAAAGGGATACGGTCGCCGCGCTGGTTGAAGACTATGTGGCCCATGCCGAGCAATCGATGCGATCTTGGCGCAATGCGAAGTGGACGCTTGAACGACACATAGTGTCGGCATGGGGTGAAAGGCCAACGGGCGGCATCACCGACAGCGATGCAAAATCCCTCATAAACAAGGTGGCACAGGGAACCCCTGACCCGGAGACAGGCATTATTGTTCCACGTCCCGGCGCAGCGAATGAAACCCGCAAATGGGGTTCGCTGTTGTTCCAGTGGGCGATCGACGAACGCCGGGCAAAGGCCAATCCGTTTACGAAGGTGAAAACGCCTAAGCTGGGCACCCGTCAAAGATATCTCAGCATGGAAGAGGCCCGAGCGGTATGGGCCGCGGCGGATGCCATGCGCGAGCCGTGGGGTCCGGCGATCCAATTGTTGATGCTCACAGGCTGCCGCGAGATGGAAATATGCGCTGCGCGCTGGTCTTGGTTCGATGCCCAGAATGCTGAACTGATCGTCCCGCCCGAACACTACAAGTCGGGTCGCCATTTCCTTGTGGGCCTGCCCTTCCAGGCAATGACCGTGATCGATACGTTGACGCGATGGAATGAAGGCGATTTCATGTTGTCGACCACGAACGGCGCAAAGCCCATCGCCGGCGTGCCGCGTAAGATCATCGATCAACTCCATAGCAGCGCCGAGAAAATCCTTGGCAGCCCCATGCCCCGATTTGCACTGCACGATTTTCGCCGATCAGTGCGCACCCACCTTTCCCGGCTCGAGGTCGATGCTCACGTGGCTGAAATGGTGCTCGGGCATGCGATCAAAGGTCTCCGGGCAAGCTATGATTTGTATGGCTATTCCAAAGAGAAGAGACACGCGCTTGCTCTATGGGCAACGGACCTTCTGGTCCCCCCAGAAGACGAAGGGGGCAATGGCGTCTCGGTTCTTTCAACGGCGTTGGAGGCGCTGGCAGCCAACGAACCGCTGAGTGAAGAGCAGCGCGAAGCACTGCTAGCGCACGTAGGGGAACCAAGCAGATGAGGGCGCCCTCAAAATATGAACCATTTGACAATTTCGTGGTGACCGAGGGCGTTCGGTCGCTGCCCGATTTTGACCTTCCTCAACTGATAAAAGTCGTTACCGATATCATTGAATCGGAAAGGGGCGCTTGGCCCTCAGAAGCCGCCGCGCCCATGTCCTTTGATCTCTTCGGGGCATGTTTGGCCGTGGCATTCGATGGCGACGAACTTGTTTACGATCTGGGCGCCAGCGCACCGTCATCACCCTTCGGCATCTTAACGGTGATGCTGGCATCTGAGCGGGCAGACGGGCAGTGACAACTACGCCAGTCGCTTACCCAGTTTCATTCAAGAGTGCGATGAGCTCATCCAGAGTTAGGCAAGGATAACGTGAATGCACGATGCGGTGGCAACTTGCACAAATTAAAGCGATATCCTCTTCTCGAGTGACGCTATCGGGTTGCAGTTCCTGAATCGGAATTCGATGATGCGCCTCAATGCAGCGCTCGCCTTCCGCTCCGTAGGTGGTCAACGGGTCTAAGCCGCAAGCCTCGCATGGAATTTTACCATTTAGCTTCTTTCGATGCTTTTTCACCTTTGCCACAAAGGCGCGATCGCGTTCCCGGTACGAATGTATCCTAGTGAGGATACGGCCTTCTTTTCCGGTGATCGCTTCCTCGATCTCGCTTTCAGGCAGTTTTTGATATTTTAGCACCTCATCCGCAGAGCCGGCATTCGTGTCGCCAAAGGCTGCGGCGCTTTCAGTATTGAACTTCGTCGCCACGGTTCGGATCGAAGCGGAGTTCACTCCCTTCATCACTTCAGCATAATGCCCGCGAATCGCATCCGCCAAAGCTGGAAATTCCGACTCTATGGGGGTGAGGTCGGCTACATCCTTCGCGATGGCAGTTAGCCGGTCCTCCAAATTGATCACATAGCCTGAGTGCATGATGGACACTCGCAAGGGTGCCAATGTGGCTACGCCCGCATTCATATCCACGATGTCGAAGTCCATCGCGTCGATCAGAAACGACTTATCGCGCAAAGGGAAGTGAGCCGTATTGTCTAAATCTTGACGCCTCGGTTCCGGCAATCTGCACACCGCCATGACCAGCGCCGGAAGATGCAGTTTGTTCCGATTATCCTTTTCCAGCTTTCTAAGGCGCGGCTTGCCCTGCACCTTACGGGCCATCACCTCAGCTGGGATGGTGATACCAAGCGGATCAAAGCTAACTTCGATGGCATGATCCGTCAGGCTGTCGGCAGGCACATACTCCCATTCCCCCCGACCCCCTGACGATCTCCATCGGATGGAGCAGGTGGACATAGTTTCGTGTCGAACACGATTTTGGGTGGATTGCCAGAAATTTTTGTGCGATTCCCGGCAACAGAGCCGATTGACGGCGAGGGGACAATCATACTATGGCGCACCTGTTCCCCATTTGTTCTCAATGAGGGTGGGTTTGTCGTACTCTGTTGCATCTTTCTTTTCGGGTATCGGCGGACTCGATTTGGGCTTGGAAAGAGCCGGCTTTGAGGTCCTCTTTCAATGCGAGGCCAAGCCTTTTTGCCGCGACATTCTAAAGCGGCACTGGCCCGACTTGCCTCTCGACCATGACATCAGGAAGCTCGATGAAACAGACATCCCTGAAGCTGATATATGGGCAGCAGGATTCCCCTGCCAAGACCTCTCGCTTGCACGAATGGGGAAGCGGTCGGGGCTTCGAGGGAGCCAATCTGGACTCTTTCACGACTTTATCTCTCTCGTTGGAGACCGTTCTCCAAGAGGAATTATCCTCGAAAATGTTCACGGGCTTCTGTCTAGCCACGGAGGACGTGACTTCTCCATCGTACTCAAGGCGTTGGACGAACTCGGGTATGGTGTCGCATGGCGTGTGCTTAACAGTAAAGACTTCGGAGTCCCCCAGCAACGTCGTCGAGTCTACATTGTTGCCCTCCATCGAGACGCAAGAGGTGCCGCAGAAGTACTTTTTGAGCCCCAATGCGGCGACTGGAATTCTCCGAAGGGTCGATCGAATGGGGAGAAATCTCCCTCCGTCTTTCAGACAATCCTTGGAGATCCTAGCCAAGGCCCCCTCGTAAAAAGCATCGCCCATTGCATTTACGCGGAATCGGCCCGCCATACCGGAACCGACTGGTCGCGAAACTACGTCTGGTATCCAGATGGCAGGGTCCGCCGGTTTACGCCAAATGAAGTGGAGCGAGTGCAAGGTTTCCCCGAGGATTGGACTCTTCCCGAGAACTTCGATGCCCGTCAGGCTGACAGGATTGACAGTCTGCGTTATCACGCTGTGGGCAACGCCGTAACGCCGCCTGTCGCGGAATGGGTAGGTCGCCGCTTGCGCAATGTTCTTGAGGCTCAAGATCGGAATCTGCTTCGGACGACCCTCAACGGGACGGCAGTGGCCGCGGGATAAGCCGCTCACTTGGAAATCCAATGGTGGATCAAGTTTCGCCGGAACGCCGCTCGGCAATAATGGCCCGCATCTCAGGGAAAAATACTGGTCCCGAAATGCGTGTCCGAAAGCTTGCTCACGCGATGGGTTTCCGCTTTCGGCTTCATCGATCAGATTTGCCCGGCAAGCCGGATATCGTCTTTCCCAAGCGGCGCATCGCATTGTTCGTCCACGGCTGCTTTTGGCACCAACACGAAGGATGCCGAAGAGCCTCCATGCCAAAGTCCCGCCAAGACTATTGGACTCACAAACTCCGCCGGAACCGGGAGAGAGATGCAGTCAATCAGGACAAGCTCGTCAAAGCCGGTTGGAAGGTCGTGGTTATTTGGGAGTGCCAGACCAATGATACCGCAAAGCTGGCGGAAATCATATCCGAGAGAATTGTCTGACGGCTTGCCCGCTGCGACAGAAACCGCATTGGCGCTTACTAGGTAAACCGCGTTTTTTGGCATCACCGCGGCTCCATGCTACACTGGCGGTGCGCCAACGGCGTTTTGATCCCCATAAAAACAATTCATGATGATGTTGAAGCCGAAGTGATTTCGGCTCGGAGATCGGCATTGCTCGGTCAACGGCGCGCGCGTCGCGAGTGCTGTCAACCTGGGGATTACCGACGCATCGTTGCTGCAATGCTGGCCCGATAATTTCGGCAGCATTTTCCTTCACACTCAAACTTCAGGAATCTTTGTCATGGATGGCAACGACACGACGACGCACGCCCATATGCCTACGTCACGCACATCGCGAATTGCATATTTGAACGACGAACTCCGATGCCATCTCAGAGGCGGGCAGCTCGCCGTAACTTACGGAATCTTGGATTTTCATGGCGGCGTATATGTTCCCGAAATTCTCGAGCGCGTCCGAGCTTTCAGTGATTTTTCGGCCGACAACGACCCATATTACGAAAGGGATTTCGGAGCGTTCGATTTCCTCGGACACCGGATCAACTGGAAGATCGACTATTACGACCTCGATATGCGGTATCGGTCGACAGACCCCGCCGACCCGGCGATCACAATTCGTCTGCTCACCGTGATGCTAGCGGCAGAATATTGATGGCGGGGCGCATAGCGATGGCCAATCCGGTTGCCCGAGCCGCCGCCCGGCTGACACCTTTCCGACAGGGGCAGCTCGGCGCACTTTGCGGGATCTATTGCACGTTGAATGCGCTGCAGATCGCTGCCTATCCTTTGCGGCCGCTCGGCTTGCCCAAAGCGCGGTCTCTGTTCGCCTCGGCAGTCGCCATAACGCGCAAACAGCATCCTTCCCTGAACCCAGTCACGCATGGCATGGCAAACGAAAGGATGATTTGGCTCGCGCATCACATGGCCAAGTTGGCCAGCACGAAACAGATGCGGTTCGTCGCCGAGGCTTGCGATCGCGAAGACATCCGAGGCTGGATCGAAGAGAGCCTCAATTCTGGGGCGCCGGTGGTAGCTTGCCTCATCGATTGGGCGCATTTCAGCGTCATCGTCGACATGACGCCTAACAGGCTGGTCCTTTTCGACAGTCAGGGCATGTCATCTCTGCCGGTCAGCCTGAACGACCCGCTCGCCGATGTCATCGACCGGGCCGGGACAATTCGAGTTCGCCGAAATACGCTAACATAGACCGGTAGGATCGAAGAAATCCCTATCAGACACCCGCTCGCTCGAACAGGGTCGCGATTGGTAGATTGAGCGCACCAGCCACACGCTTGACGTTCAGCACGGTCACGTTGCGCTCGCCACGCTCGATTTTGCCCATATGGCTCCGGTCGATTCCAGCGGCATCTGCCAACGCCTCCTGCGATATCTCTCGATCCGCACGAGCGCGACGGATGGCATCGCCAAGCGCGATAAGAACGGGATCGCCTGATTTTCCTGAAACACGAGGCATCAGGATCATCAAGCGTCATTCTGTATTTATGGCCACGGTATTTAAGGACACTGTATTTACGACCCGTAGTTGTCTCGGCTACACAACCTTCAACCATCGAACAGGGGGAATACCAAATGCACTTAAGTGGAATCTGGCGACTAGCGGTGATTGCTGCCGCTGCAACAACCGCGGCCATTACGATCCAGTCCGTTTCCTATGCGCAAGTCTCGGGCGAAAAGCCGACCGTCTGCCACGGTTTTTATTCGCATGTTCCTGATGGCTTCCATCCCAACAGCACCAGAAAATTCGACAGCTATCCCTTTTCGGTCGAAGTGCAGCCGCGCGCCGTGAAGATCATGTGGCTCGACTTCGTGACTGAGTATGTCGAGAAACAGCCTAGCATCGGCGAGATCGTGACCGGTTATGATGATTGGGCATTCGGAAACTTCCGCATCCTGTGCGGCGACAAAGGGTCCGTCGTGCTTGTCGCGGATCGCAAAGGCGAAGGCGTGCAGACGTTGAAGCTGTCGCGATCGAACGGCGACATTTTTACCGTGGCCGAAGCTCGCGGCTGGCCGATGGCCGAGTAGGTCCATTGGACGGCGGACTGATAAGGGGAGGGTACGATGGATTTAGCTTGTCCGAATTGCCGAAGCGACAACACGCAGAAGCTATCGCTCGCCGTTGAGGGTGGGACATTCAGCAGCAAGGCAACGACTGTGGGCGTCGGTGCGACCGGAGGCAGTGCTGGCTTAATGGCAGCATCCACGAGCGGTTCTTCGACGTCAACGCTCGCTCAGAAACATGCCGCGCCGGAGAAGTGGCCTGTCATTTCAGGTGGAATAGGGATCATAGCGACATCTTGGATCGCGTCTCTTTTTGCCGGACACTGGGTGTTCCTTTCCGGGTGCGTACTGGCTGCGATACTGGCCGTCATCGGTTGGAAATACAATCTCAAAGACTACCCTCGCGAATTGGCCGAGTGGAACGCGAAATTCCTATGTCTGAGATGCTCAGAAATCTTCACGCCGGACCGCGGCGCTGAGGATGCCTTCGCGGTGAAAGCCGAGGCCACTAACTAAAAACCGATCCGACGCCCCTCAGGCAAAATCATGAGGAATCCAAAATGACCATCAAGAAGTCGCTGTTGGCCGTAGCGTGCGTCATCGCCGGCTGCTCGGAAGTTCCCCAGGAAAAGGAAAACGCCGCTCCTCATTCAAGTAGCGCCGCAGGGACCTTCGAAGAACAGGTAGCGCAGGCCGAATCCGAGCTGGGGACCTCCTCTTCAGCGGCTGCGCCTGCTCCTTCTGCGCCTGAATCGTACTTCGCTAAATCCGATCTCCTCACAGCAGAAGAACAAACTGCCATCGACAATTCGGCTGCGTCCCCTCAGGCGAGGGCGCTCCTTGCCGCCGTCTTGATGGCCGAGAAACGAGACAAGCGCCTCGGGATCAAGCGAACTTCATTGGAAGAACAAACAGCGCAGTTCCGAAAGAAGCACGATGAGGATGCGCGCCGATATGCCAAAGAGTATGAGTTGGAGAAGGCGCGGTCCGATGCCGAAGCAGCGGAGTCTCAAAAGCGCAATCAGGCTCACGAGGAACGTCGGCAAACAGCGATACAATGCAAAGAAAGGAAGGAGATCGAAATTCTCCGGCATCTGAAAGACACCGGATCACCGCCGGATGGTTCACAGGATCGAAGCAGCGCTTTTTGGGCAGAATGCCGCCTTGAGAATCTTTGATTTGGAATTGGGCGAAGGGAATGAAAACGTAAAACCCAGAGCCCAATTCTCCGCAAACTTTGTACACGAATACGCCTTGGTCACCTCGCTTCGTTGTGTTCGCTTGAATCCGCCATTATCCGATCAGACCCCAAGCTATACCCAAGTAGGGGGAACACTGTCGCGCCATTTGCCTCTCCCATCGAACATCGTCAGCATGACGGGCGAGAACGAGACTACGATGGGGCGAACATCAATGTACGCAAGCCATCGGTATTCGTCCGTGTGAAGGGCAAAAGCCCAATAGCAGTGTTACCCCTTGGTATAACTCTATATGGCCACTCCCTGCCTCAACAGGCGCCATAGTCGATTGGCTTGATCGATCAGGCTTCACTTTACGTGTACACTCTCAGTGTACCTCAAAGCGCCCTTCTCGCACCGACATCCCCATCAGAAGCGCCAGATTCTGTATGCTCCACCGGTCCTGCCAGAGCAGATGTTCGGCAAACGGTTGGAGATAGTTGATGCGTCGCTTTCCACGCGGTCTCTTTGGCTTCATCTCCGCATCTTCGAACACCGGTCGCTCGCACCAGAAACTTTTCATACAATATGTCGCCAGTTTTTTGGGCGTCCTCACCATCCTTTTGAACTGAACCGGTAAGCGCACCGCGCCCGGCAACTTTGACTTGCCCTCGGGCTGAAGGTTTCGAGCATTCTTAATGCGCCGCACAACATCAATCATCTCGCCAGATGCAAGGCCATGGACATGGAGGCGAAATGTGCGAGACGTGGGATCATACTCGCCGTCAATATATGCAAACAGCCAGCCGGATGCTCGATCGGCTCCTTTTCGCCTTAGTGCTTGCCGAAGTGCCGCCAAGAGTTTGATGGCGTCGGCTCCATGGAGCGATCCTGCCGGATACACCCAGTTTGCGGGGAGTAATGTGAAGAATCTGACATCGCCACCGGTCCGGTGTCTGAACCACTCCAAGTGCCCGCCAACTCGCTTGCGGTGTTTTCGCATTCGAACCGACGAGGCGATCGTCGATGCAGATTCGATGCAATCAACAAGGGCACGGATTTCACGACGGCGCCACTGATGATCAATCCTGCTCTTCTTGCTTGTAAGCCGAGACAGAATCTTAACGCGCGTCTCGTCCTCCGATCGCGCTTCATCCAATGTTTCGAATGCGAACCAGCTACCGTCTTCGAGGATACCGGCTTTGATCCGGTATTTTTTTGGAGGCTTGGAAAGCCCGCCTATTCCTCGACGGCTCATCCTTGCTCGCCTTCGCTCAGCAGATTCTTGACGTACGCTTTCGCGCTTCTGCGGCAGACAAGCCGACGACGGCCGATCTTTACGGATTTAACCCCGGGCAAAATTTCATAAGCCTTGGTCTTTTGAACTCCAAGCATTTTGCAGAACTCGGTCATCGATATTAGCTCTCTTTTCATTGCCTTACTCCTTGTTACGGCAAGGCCCGTCGTGCGGAACCTCCATTCGCAGACGTGCCTCAACTCATTCGGCGTATGGAATTTAGCGAGCTTGGGAGAGCGGATACGAAATCGCCCGTCCGGCTCAGACGGCAACGGGCTAAACTCGGCCGTTAGAGATGTCTGCGAGATGTGTAGAAGGCGCTGCGAGGAGCAATGCATCGCTTCTAGATGCGATTCTGATATTTGCAGTGATGAACCCAGATTGATGGAAGGTTTGTGTGGCTATGGCGCCAAGGCGTGACAGGAATGCTAAACCTAGGCGCAGCAAAGGTGAGCCTTCCGAGGCTGAACTCGACTTTATGATCCATGCGGAGAAAATTTTGGCAGGCTACCGCGCAAGACAAAAGGAGCGCGAAGCAAATCCGGGGAAGCAGCCACGCCCTCCCTTCGATCAAGCCGAAGGGTTCTTGAAACGCGAATGTTACTCGCTCATCCGCAATTGCATCTCTGGAAAGAAGGGGGCGCAAATCATCAAATCGATAGTACGGAGGAACCTCATAGAGCCGCCCTACCATCGATACGCCGACAACCCATATTTCTGGGGTCTCATAGCAATCGACGCGCCAGATCAGGAACTCGGAGCTCAGCGCATCTCCAGATATGCCATGCAGATGTTCTATGCGCACCAGAACTATGTGCCGCCGATCCATCTCGTCGGGTTTCTATATCAGATCGGAGGACACGTCGCGCTGCGAGAAATCAGATCGGATGCACGCAAGCATCCGTCGCTTACGATGGCTAGCTTGGACGAGTATTGGGGTTAGGCAATGGGCAGTGGAAATGAGCACTACGCAGCCGATTATCTCAAGATCGCACCCCAATCTGGCCCCAAATACGCGAATCTCACCCAAACGCAGAATGCAATTCTGCGCCAAATCACTGATATACATTGGAAAAACTGGAGCGGGCGAAGGGATTCGAACCCTCGACCCCAACCTTGGCAAGGTTGTGCTCTACCCCTGAGCTACGCCCGCTCTGGCGGCTGGAAACCGGTCGGTTCCAGCGGGTGAGGCGGGCGATTAGCACCGGCTTTTTGACTCGGCAACCCCTGATTGTGCATTTTCTCCGAAGGGTTGGCATATCGCCCGCAAATCCCACATAAGCGGGGCAAGAGTCTTTCCGCCGGCGCAGAAGCGACGGCAAATCAAAACAGGAGCATATCTGCGTGGCCACGCTCGGTCTGAATCCCACCGAAAAGGAAGCTGTCGAAGCCTTCCGCCGCGATGTCGTCGAACCGTCGATGACCAGTCTCGTCATCCTCGATTTCTGGGCCGAATGGTGCGGTCCGTGCAAGCAGCTCGGCCCGGTGCTCGAAAAAGTCGCCGCCGATTATGCCGACAAGGGCGTCGTGCTGGTGAAGGTCGACGTCGATGCGAATCGCTTCATCGCCGGCCAGTTCCAGGTCCAGTCGATCCCGACCGTCTATGCGATCTTTCAGGGCCAGCCGGTCGCGAACCTGACCAACGCGCGCACCGAAAGCCAATTGAAGGCGATTCTCGATCAGCTGCTCGCGCAGCTCCCGATCGAGAGCGAAGCGACCGCGCGCGCGGTCGAGATCGCGCCGCTGATCGAAATGGGCGAAAGCGTTCTCGCCGAAGGCGACGGTCCCCGCGCCGCGAGCCTCTTTGCGCAAATCCTCGACATGGCGCCCGACAATGCCGCGGCGCATGGCGGGCTGATTCGGGCGCTTGTGCTCGCGGGCGATATCGAGGGCGCGCAGGCCGCGCTCGACGTGGTGCCGGCCGAGGTCAGCGAAGATCCCGCGGTCGCGCAGGCGAAAAGCGCGCTCGCGCTCGCCGCCGATGCCCCCGATGCGGGCGAGCTCGCCGCGTTCGAGGCCGCTGTGGCCGCGAATCCCGGCGACCATCAGGCACGCTTCGACCTTGCGAGCGCGCAGATCGGCGCCGGCCAGCGCGATGCCGCCGCGGAAAATTTGCTCCACATTGTCGCCGCCGACCGCGAATGGAACGAGGACGCCGCGCGCGCCAAGCTGCTCTCGCTGTTCGAGGCCGTCGGCCTCGAAGACGCGTGGGTCGCCGCGCAGCGCCGCCGCCTGTCGCTCATCCTGTTCGGCTGATGGGCGAAACCGCGCCTCTGACTATCCAGCGGATCGCGATCTTTCCGCTCACCGGCGCGGTGCTGTTTCCCGGGCTGCACCTGCCGCTGCACATTTTCGAGCCGCGCTATTCGGCGATGGTGCAGGAGGTGCTGGCGCGCGACCGGCAGATCGGGATGATCCAGCCGCGCCAGCTTCCCGGCGAAGAGGATCGCGAGCCGCCCGCGCTCTATGACGTCGGCTGCGTCGGCCGCATCGTCGATGTCGAGGCGCTCGACGAGGGGCGCTTCAACCTCGTTCTCGAAGGCGTCGCGCGCTTTCGCGTCCGCCGCGAGCTCGACGTCACGACGCCGTTCCGGCAGGTCGAGGCCGAGATCGAACTCGAAGCCGAGGACGAGGCGGTCCTCGCGAGCATCGAGCGCGCCAGCCTCGAACGCGAGGCCAAGCGCTTTGCGGCGCGGCAGGGCTATGTCGTCGACTGGGATTCGGTGGGCCAGCTCGACGATGCGACGCTGGTGAACGGCATCGCACAGGTCGCTCCGTTCGATGCCGCCGCCAAGCAGGCGCTGCTCGAAGCGTCGCCGATCGACGCGCGCGCCGAACTGGTCGTCCAGCTGATGCAGTTTTTCGGCCGTTTCGACGGCGACGACGGCCGCGCCACGCTGCAATAGACGATTAGTGCGGCTTGCGGACCGGCGCATGATGGACGATGTCGGCGAGCGCCCGGCGTACGATATGCCGGTCGCTTTCGCGCAAGCGTTCCGCCGCGTCGCTCACCATCAGATGATGGCGAACGAGTTTCTTTTCGGCGGCAAGCCGGGTTTCCATCCGGCTTTCATCGCCGCGCGATGCGCCCAGCCTGGCGCGGCGACGGCCCGCCCACGCCTCGACCAACCGGTCGGCCAAAAGCGCGGCAAGATTGTCGGCGGCGCCCTGTTCGGTCGCGCTTTCGGCGGCCGGATCGGTCAGCCAGGCGTCGGCGCCTTCCTCCTGCAACGCGTCGAGCGATAGCGTCGCGGTGACATGCCGCCGCCCGGCGCAACGCTGGTCGCCGTGAAGCCGGTGCCGCAGCGCCTGCAGTTCGGCGCGGAATTGCCAGTTCACATAGGTGGTGAAACGTGCGCGCGCCGGATCATAGCGTTCGGCGGCGCGATGCAGCGCGATCGCGCATACCTGCGCGGCATCCTCGGCGACATCGGTCAGGCCGTAGCTGCGCGTGAAATAGCGGATACGCGGCGCGGCGAGCGCTGCCAGCCGGGCGAAGCGGCGGTCGGCCAAAGCCCGCGTCCGCGCGCCCGGCGCCGCGTCGAGCGCGGTTCGCGCCTGAATATAGTCCGTCACCGCTGCTTCGAGCGCGTCGCTTTTTGCCGACATGGTCCCGTCCCCATCCTGCCCGCGGCGTGGTTACCGCGCGCTCAGGGATAGGATGTCATGCTTAGCGCCACGCTGCCGGCGGCCTAGGTAGTAATACCTAGACCTCGGTGCCCGCGAGCAGGCGCGGCAGGTCGCCCGCCTCGCCGCGCGCCTCGTCCATGAAAAAGCGCTTGAGCACCGGCATCCGCTGCACCGCGCCGAGCCCGGTGCGGCGCACCGCGGCGGCGGTGCGCCCCGGAATGCCGAACAGCCGCGTCAGCCCGTCGGTCGCGAGGCTGACCATCATATTGTCGAGCCCGCGCCAGCGCTGATAGCGCGCGAGCAGCGCCGCATCGCCAAGGTCGAGCCCGAGCCGCGCGCCCTCGACGAGCACTTCGGTCAGCGCCGCAACGTCGCGGAGGCCGAGGTTGAGCCCCTGCCCCGCGATCGGATGGATGCCGTGCGCGGCATCGCCGACGAGCGCGATGCGGTCGGCGACGATCGACGCGCTGTGATGAAAGCCGAGCGGATAGGTCATGCGCGGCGCGACGAGCTCCATCGCGCCGAGCACGCCGCCGGCGCGCTTCTGCAGCTCGGCAACGAAGCCGCGCTCGCCGAGCTTGGCGAAACCGGGACCGTCCTTTTCGGCGACCGTCCACACGAACGCCGAACGGTGCCGCCCCTGCTCGTCGTCAACGAGCGGCAGCAGCGCGAACGGCCCCGACGGATAGAAGATTTCGTGCGCGACATTCCCGTGCGGCTTTTCGTGCGCGACCGCGCCGATCATCGCGTGGTGATGGTACGACCAGTTCGCGATGCTGAATCCCGCGGCATCGCGCGTTGGCGAGCGGCGGCCCTCGGCGACTATCAGCAGCGGCGCCGCGAGCTTTGTCCCGTCGGTCAGCGTCAGCGTGACGCCATGCGCATCGATCTCGCGCGATACGACCTGCGCCGGCATCAGCAGCCGCACCAGCGGCGCCTCGGCGAGCGCCGCGGCAAGCACGAGGCGGAGCTGGCGATTCTCGACCATCGTGCCGAGCGGCGGATCACCCTCGGCGGTGACGAAGTCGAGTTCGCCGCCGCGGCCGCTGTCGGGGGCACCGTCGCCCACTTTAATGGCGCGGATCGGGCAGCCGTGACCGGCAAGGCGCTCCGCAATCCCCAGCACTTCGAACATCTGCCATGTCGCGCTCGCGATCGCCGAGGCGCGCCCGTCAAACCCCGGCGCGATCGTCGTGACCGGATCGGCGGGATCGACCACCTGCACCGACAGGCCGTGATGGGCAAGGGCAAGGGCGAGCGCCTGGCCGACCAGGCCGCCACCCGAAATCAGGACATCGCTGCGCAGCGTTTCACTCATGCCGTTGCCCTAGCGTGCGGCAGGGCGGTTGGAAAGGCTGTGGGCGAGCGCGGGGCCGTGCTTGACGACGAGTCCGCCCCATGCGCATATCGCCGTGGTTAACTGACAGGGACCGGAAAAGAGCATGGCTAGCCGCAAGGCCGCACCCGCAAAGGCCGATTGGCGCACGGTTTTCCGCCAAAGCATCGCGCGATCGCTCGTGATCGCCGCCGCGGTGGCGCTCGGCCTGTTCACGCTCTTCCTGACCCTCGCGCTCGTCACCTATGACAGCACCGACGCGGCGCTCAACACCGCCGCGCACGGCACCGCCGCCAACTGGATGGGCGCTGCGGGCGCGTGGTTCGCCGACCTTGGCCTGTCGATCGGTGGCGCGCCGATCGTCCTGCTGCTGCCGCTGCTCGGTGTCATCGCGTGGCGGCTGTGGACGGGCGAGGCGCAGCCCTATTGGCCGCGCCAGCTTGCCTACAGCTTCATCGGCATATTGCTCGTCGGGCTCGGTGCCGAACTCTGGTCGCCGGCGACGAACGCGCCGATGCCCGCAGGTTGGGGCGGGATCATCGCGCTGCTGATCGGCGGCGCGGTCGCACCGCTGTTCGCGCAGGCGGGCGAACCCGCCGCGGCGCTGATCCGCTTTGCGACGATCCTGCTGCTCGTCGGGCTCGGCCTGTGGCTCGCGTGGCGCGCGCTGCGGCTCGAAAAGGGCTGGGCGTCGCGCTTCAAACTGCCCGCGGCCGAGGGCAGCAGCCGCATTGTCGAACCCGCGCGCGTGCCAAGCGACGAGGTGAAGGCGCCGAACCTGATGGACCGTGTCGTGCGGCCGCGCGCAGTTGCCGAGCCGAGCGATCGCGCCCCGCCCGAAATCGCCGACCCGGCGGAGCGCACCGCGCCCTCGAAACCCAAGCCGAAACCGCAGACCGAGCTGTTCACCAATTACCAGCTGCCGTCGATCGATCTGCTCGCGCCCCCGCCGCCGGGGCCGACCGGGCAGATCGACAAGGCGGGGCTGGAACGCAACGCGCGCTTGCTCGAATCGGTGCTCGAGGATTTCCAGGTCAAGGGCGTCGTCACTGCGGTGCGCCCCGGCCCGGTGGTCACCATGTACGAACTCGAGCCCGCGCCGGGCACGAAAGCGAGCCGCGTGTCGAACCTCGCCGACGATATCGCGCGCAACATGTCGGCGCTGTCGGCGCGTATCGCGCCGATCCCTGGCCGCACCGTGATCGGTATCGAACTGCCGAACGCGCACCGCGAATCGGTGGTGCTGCACGAAATCATCGGCAGCGCGCTGTTTCAGGACCAGACCGGCGCGCTGCCGATCATCCTGGGGAAGAATATCAGCGGCGACGCGATGATCGCCGACCTCGCGCCGATGCCGCATCTGCTGATCGCGGGTACGACGGGGTCGGGTAAGTCGGTCGGCCTCAACGCGATGATCCTCTCTTTGCTCTATCGCCTTGGTCCCGACCAGGTGAAGATGATCATGATCGATCCCAAGATGCTGGAACTCAGCGTCTATGACGACATTCCGCACCTGCTCGCCCCCGTCGTGACCGAGCCCAAGAAGGCGATCCGCGCGCTCAAATGGGCGGTCGAGCAGATGGAGGACCGCTACCGCATGATGTCGTCGCTGTCGGTGCGCAACCTCGCATCCTACAACGACAAGGTGCGCGGCGCGCTCGCCAAGGGCAAGTCGCTCGGGCGCCGCGTCCAGACGGGCTATGATCCCGACACCGGCCAGCCGGTCTATGAGGAAGAGACGCTCGACTATGCGCCGCTGCCGCAGATCGTCGTCGTCGTCGACGAACTCGCCGACCTGATGATGACCGCAGGCAAGGAAGTCGAATTCCTGATCCAGCGTCTCGCGCAAAAAGCGCGTGCCGCGGGCATCCACCTGATCCTCGCGACGCAGCGCCCCTCGGTCGACGTCATCACCGGCGTGATCAAGGCGAACCTGCCGACGCGCATCAGCTTCAACGTGACCTCGAAGATCGACAGCCGCACCATCCTTGGCGAAGCGGGCGCCGAACAACTGCTCGGCAAGGGCGACATGCTCTATGTGCCGGGCGGCAAGCAGATCACGCGTATCCACGGGCCGTTCGTGTCGGATGACGAGGTGCGCGCGGTCGCCGATCACTGGAAAGGTCAGGGCCGCCCCGACTATATCGAAAGCGTCACCGAAGACCCCGAGGACGGCGGTTTCGCGATGGAAGGCGCCCCCGCGGGCGGCGACAGCGCCGAGGACCGCATGTACGCCAAGGCTTGCCAGATCGTGGTCGAAAGCCAGAAGGCCTCGACGAGCTGGCTGCAGCGTCAACTCCGCATCGGCTACAACAGCGCGGCGCGCCTGATCGAACGGATGGAGGAGGAAGGGCTGGTGAGTCCGCCCAACCACGTCGGCCGCCGCGACGTGCTCACCGACCAGTACGGCCAGCAAAGATGAGGAACCATTGCTGGCCTCACGACTTGAACAGCGTCTAACGAGAGGTTCAGCGCGGGTTCAATGCCCGCCTGCGATGACCGGCCACCATGTTTGAAAATGAGAGCCAGATGACCCTGAAGACGAATATGACCCGCCTTGCTGCCTGGACGCTCGCGCCGCTGGCTGCCGCCGGCCTCGCCATCGGCGCGCCCGCAATCGCCCAATCGGCGAGCGCACTGTCGTCGGTGCAGTCGCATCTCAAGTCGACCAGCTCGATGACCGCCGATTTCGTGCAGACCGATCGCAACGGCCAGCGCCTGAGCGGCAAGTTGACGCTGAAACGCCCGGGCAAGATCCGGTTCCAGTATCAGAAAGACGTGCCTTTGCTGATCGTCGGCGACGGCAGCTCGCTGACGATGATCGACTATGAGGTGAGGCAGGTGCAGCGCTGGCCGGTGAAGAATTCACCGCTCGGCGCGCTGCTCGATCCCGACCGCGACCTCACCAAATATGCCAAGGTTCTGCCGACCGGCAGCGGCGACGTGCTGAGCGTCGAGGTCAAGGATCCGAAGCGCCCCGAATATGGTACGATCACCATGGTATTCGTCCGCGACGGCTCGGCGCCCGCAGGGCTGCGCCTTCGCGGCTGGGTCGCGCTCGATTCGCAGAACAACCGGACGCGGATCGACCTCAGCAACCAGAAATTCAACGTCGCGGTCGCCGATTCGGCGTTCAAATGGACCGACCCGCGGCCCAAGCAGCGCGGCCGCGCGGGCTGACACCACGAGCTCTTTTGACGACCGATTCAGGCGGCGCCGGATCCCCCAACGGATTCGGCGCCGTTTTCCGGACCAACCGTCGCCCTGCATCGACGAACTGCAAAAAACGGCTCGAAGGCGTCCATTTTCGTTCAGCTTGGCGACAGGGAAGACCGGCTATTCCATCTCTCGAAGGCGCCAACACGGCCCCCGGATTTGGGTTTCCCCCTGTTGCCCCACCGGGTTGCCAGGCACCTTCATTCAAGAGCGTGACGAACGCTGACCTTGAACCCCCGTTCCACCGCCCCTGGGACGGGGGTTTAATTTATCCGGTGTTTGGGACGTTGCGCCCCTCGGCGCGCGCCGATAGAGCCACCGCATGACTCGCACCAGCATCGCTTCGTGGAACATCAACAGCGTTCGCGCCCGCATCGGCATCGTCGAAAAATTCCTTCGCGAAGAAGCGCCTGACGTCCTTTGCCTGCAGGAGACGAAGGTCGAATGCACGCTGTTCCCGCCCGAGATGTTCAAGCGGCTGGGCTATGAACATATCGTCACCCACGGCCAGCGCATGCACCACGGCGTCGCGATCGTCAGCAAGCTGCCGCTGACCGACGTGCGCAAATATGACTGGCAGGCGAATGGCGAGGCGCGCCATGTCGGCGTGACGCTGCCGTCCGGCGTGCGGCTCGACAATGTCTATATTCCCGCCGGCGGCGACATTCCCGACCGCGAACTCAATCCGAAATTCGGCCAGAAACTCGATTTCTTCGGCCGCATGACCGAATGGTCGAGCGCCCTTGTCGACGCGCCAACGGTGCTGACCGGCGATTTTAACGTCGCACCGCTCGAAAGCGACGTCTGGAACCACAAGGCGCTGCTCGACGTCGTCAGCCACACCCCGATCGAGGTCGAAACGCTCGCACGGCTGCAGGCGGCATCGAACTGGGTCGACCTCGGGCGCCACTTCATCCCGGCGCCGGAGCGTCTCTACACCTGGTGGAGCTACCGCGCGAAGGATTGGGAAGCGTCGAACCGCGGCCGCCGCCTCGACCATATGTGGGTGACCCCCGACCTGATGCCCAAGGCGGTATCGCACCGCATCGTCCAGCCCGCGCGTAGCTGGGAACGGCCGTCGGACCATATCCCACTGATCACCGAGTTCGATTTTTGAGCGATGCCGGCGCCCGTCGGGCGGCGCGCGCCATCGACGCGCTGCGGCGCGGCTGGCCGTTTCGCGTCGAGGCCGCGGACGGGTCGCTCGACCTGCTAGCGGTCGAAAGCGCGCGCGATGAGGCGCTGGTCGAGTTTGGAAGCCATGACGTGCTGCTCTCGGGCGAGCGCGCGGTCACCCTCAAGCTCACCAATCAGCGCGTCGCCGCAACCCCGGGTCCGGTCCGGCTGGCGGGTGCCGGCGATACGGTCACTGCGGCGCTCGCGATTGCCGATCCGGCGCTCGACCTTGCAAACCCGCTCAAGGGGCCCTTTCGTACCATCGCGACGGGCGGGGAAGCGGCAGCGGACGCCGCGATGACCATGGCGCGTCATGCGGGGCTGCTCCCCGCTTTCTTCGTGCGCGAGGCGACTGGCGAAGCTGAGACCGAGTGCAGTGTCGACGATGTCGCCGCGCTGCTCGACCCGGCGCGCCTCCAGATTGCCGCGCGCGCGCGGCTGCCCGTCGAGGCCAGCGAAAGCGCCGAAATCGTCGCCTTCCGTAGCCCCGAAGAAGCGTCGGACCATGTCGCGCTCGTCATTGGCAAACGCGATGGTAATCCGCCCGTCGTTCGCCTGCACAGCGAATGCCTGACCGGCGATGTCCTCGGCAGCCTCAAATGCGATTGCGGGCCGCAGCTCCACGCCGCGCTCCACGCCATGGCCGATGCGCCGTGGGGGGTGCTGCTCTACTTGCGACAGGAGGGGCGCGGCATCGGCCTCGTCAACAAGTTACGCGCCTATGCGCTGCAGGATCAGGGCTATGACACGGTCGATGCGAACCTCAGGCTCGGCTTCCCGGTCGAGGCGCGCGATTTCGCGATTGCCGGGCGGATGCTCGAACTGCTCAATATCCCGCGCATCCGGCTGATGACGAACAATCCGGAGAAGGTCGCACGACTGGAAAAGGAAGGCGTCGAAGTCGCCGAACGCATTCCGCTCGCGCTGCCGACGAACAAATATAACGAGCAATATCTGGCGACAAAGCGCGATCGCACGGGACACCAGCTTTAGAATCCCTCCCCCTTGATGGGGGAGGCAGCGAGACTTGGCCATTTATGGCCCTAGTCGCAGCGGTGGGGGTGAGTTCGCAGGCGCAAACCGACGCACGCGAACCCACCCCCACCCAACCCTCCCCCATCAAGGGGGAGGGCTATTCATTAATGCACGAACCGCGCGACGACGTCGCGATAGCTGCGGCTGACCTTTACCTGCGCGCCCGATCCGAGCACGAGGAAGCATTCGCCGTTGGTGTGCGGCTTGACCTGCTTCACCTGCGACAAATTCACGATCGTCGAGCGATGCACGCGCTGGAAGTTGCGCGGGTCGAGCCGTTTTTCCAGATCCTTCATCGTCTCGCGCAGGATCAGGCTGTTGTCGGCGGTGTAGATGCACATATAGTCGCCCGCGGCGTCGATGCGTTCGATGCTGTCGACGTCGACGCGGAAAATCTGGCCGCGATCCTTGATGTTGATCATCTTTTCATAGCGATCGGCGGCGTGCGTGTCGGGGGCGACCTCGGCATCATAATCCTCGACCGCTTCGGGCGCGACTTCGGCGAGCACGGTCTTGAGGCGTTCGACCTCGGCGACGCCGCGCTTTTCGGCGAGGCGCTGGCGGACGCGGTCGAGCGCATCGGCGAGCCTTTCGGGCTCGACCGGCTTGACGAGATAATCGACCGCCTGCGCCTCGAACGCGCGGATGGCGTGATCCGAGTAAGCGGTGACGAACACCACCAGCGGCGGTTCGACTTCCATCAATCCCTGGATCACCGAAAAGCCGTCGAAACCCGGCATCTGGATGTCGAGGAAAACCAGGTCGGGCTTGTGGGTCTTGATCTTTCTGATGGCTTCGCGGCCATTTTGCGCGGTGTCGACGATTTCGACGTCCGTATGCGGTTCGAGCCGCAGTTGCAGGCCTTGGGTGGCCAATTTTTCATCATCCACCAGGATGGTTCTGATCGTCATGTTCTTTCGGTTCCAATCGTCATTTGCCCATCGGGCTGGAACGGAAACTCGATAACCACCGTGAAGCCGCCCTCAGTGCCCACATGGACGTCGAACCGGTGCTGGTCGCCAAAAGCCTGCGCCAGCCGGTCCCTGATATTGGCTAAACCCACACCGGTCGATTCCGTTGCAATGCCTGTGGTGGGGTCGGTGCGGTCGGCTGACAATCCCGCGCCGGTGTCGGACACGGTAATCCGAACATTTTGACCGGCCAACTGTGCGGACAGCGTGATATCGGCGCCGTCCTCCTGCGGCGTCACCGCATATTTGATCGCATTTTCGATGAGCGGCTGAAGCAAAAGCGAGGGCAAACGCGCCCGCGCGACCGCCGGATCGATCGCAAAGTGCGGACGCAGCCGCTCCTCGAACCGCATTTTCTCGATTTCGAGATAGAGCTTCAGCGTCTCGATCTCCTGCGCCAGCGTCACCTGCGCGGTCGGCTCGTTCGCGAGCGTATAGCGGAGGAATGCCGACAGCCGCGACAGCATCGCGTTGGCGGGCTCGGCCTGCTTCAGGAGCACGAGGGTCGAAATGCTGTTCAGCGTGTTGAACAGGAAATGCGGGTTGAGCTGATAACGCAGCATCGCGAGCTGCGCCGACGCCGCCTGCGCCTCGAGCCGCAGCACGCGATCATTCTGTTCCTCAAGCTGAAGGAAATAGTTGATCGCGAAATAAAGCGCCGACCAGGCCGCGAGCGAGGTCGCGTCGATATACATCGCGCCGAGGAGCAGGCTGGTGAAGCCCGCATCACTCGCCGGATTCTGGATTTGCGCGACCCACGCATCGATAAAGGCCCAGAGCGCGGTCGCGATCCCGGCAAGCCCGAAACTGACGCCCCACATCAAAAGCGGCCGCCGGTTGATCAGCGCGCGGTAACAGGCCGACAAGATCAGCGTCAGCGAAAAGCCGGTGATCGCCGAAATCGTCTGGGGAATCAGAAAGGTGAAGGCCTGGCCATTGGCAAGCCCCGACACCCCGCGCAGGCCGAGCCATGCGGCCCAGCCCAATATCTGCAGGTTCCAGAAGGCGCGGACCTTATTGTCGAAAAAGGGCCCCGGCGAGGACAGTCGGAAAAGCGGCATGGGTGTCCGTGCGATGTCGATGGTCAGTCGCCGCGCGCGCGGCAGCCGGCGCAGCCGGTCATTCGGCGGCCACCGGCGCGAGTCCGCCGTCGCTGCGCACGCGCGCCTGGCCGAGCGGCTGCAATTCGGCACGATGCTTCCACAGCAATTCCTTATACCCGATCACCCGGCCGTCGTGCGCGGTCAGCGTAACGGGGCCGATCGGCTGTTCGTCGCGCGCATCGACCAGCACCGGGGTCGACGGCACGCCAGCGCCCCATTTCTCGCCCCATTGGCGGAGCGCGATCATCGCGGGGAGCAGCTCGATGCCCTTTTCGGTCAGCTGATATTGAACCTTGCGGCGGTCCTCGGCCATCACTTCGCGCGCCATAATGCCATGATCGACCAGCCGCGACAGCCGGTTCGACAGGATGTTGCGCGCGATGTTCAGTTCCTGCTGGAACTCCTCGAAATGATGGACGCCGTTGAAGGCCGCGCGAAGGATCATGAACGACCATCGTTCGCCCATCGCTTCCAGCGCCAGCGGCAGGGCGCAATTGCCCCCGTCCATGTCGTTCAGCAGTTCGCGTAATTTTCCCATGACCCAAGCCCTAACGTAAAATCGGCATATCCGTCAAAAAAATATAGGGCCTCCGTTGCATTTCGCAACTCAAACTCTAGGTAGCGCTTCGCAACCTATCGGTTGCGCAAAAACAGGAGGTCCTAATGCCCATATTCAAGCTTTCTCCCCACTCCCGTTCCTTCGCGATCGCAGGCGCCGCGCTGTTCGGCGGGCTCGCCTTCGCATCCACGGCCGCAACCGCCGCGGGCGGCTCCTTTTATCGCGCCGAGCTTGCCAGCCCGACTACCCAGGCGCGTTTCGTCGCACGCGACGTGGTGTGGGTCTGCAAGGATGCGAGCTGCGCCGCGGGCCAGGGAACGAGCCGCCCGCTGATCATGTGCTCGGCGCTCGCGAAAGCCGCCGGTCCGGTGACGAGCTTCACCGCGGGCGGCAAGGCGCTCGAAGCCGACGACCTCGCGCGCTGCAACGCCGCGAAATAATTTAGCCTCAAGCCTTGGAAAGCCGTCACGCTTCGCCCCCCCTCGCGGGCGGGACGCGGCGGCTTTCCAGCGCCTTTTTCCGCACCGCGAACGATGCTTCCAACCGGCTTTATCAAAGTTGCTGATCTCAGGCCGTTCCACGCAAGCAAATTTCGCATTGCAATATTGCCTGCATGAACGACATTGGTCGCGATGCTGAGGCAATATGAACTTGTCGAGCGCGTGCGCGCTTATGATCCCGACGTCGACGAGGCGCTGCTCAATCGCGCCTATGTGTTTACCGTCCAGAAGCACGGCAGCCAGAAACGCGCGTCGGGCGATCCCTATTTCAGCCATCCGGTCGAGGTCGCGGGCATTTTGACCGACCTCCATCTCGACGCCGAGACGATCGTCACCGCGCTGCTCCACGACACGCTCGAAGATACGCTGACGACGCCCGAGGAGATCGAACGCCTGTTCGGCAGCGACGTCGGCCGACTCGTCGACGGTGTCACCAAGCTCAGCAAGATCGAGGCGCAGACCGAGAATGAGCGCGCCGCCGAGAATCTCCGCAAATTCCTGCTCGCGATGTCCGACGATATTCGCGTGCTGCTGGTCAAGCTCGCCGACCGGCTGCACAATATGCGGACGCTGCATTTCATCAAGAATCCCGAGAAGCGCCGCCGCATCGCCAAGGAGACGATGGATATCTATGCCCCGCTCGCCGAGCGGATCGGCATGTATGAATATATGCGCGAGATGCAGCTGCTCGCGTTCAGCGAGCTCGAGCCCGAAGCCTATGCGACGATCACCGGGCGCCTCGCCAAGCTGACCGCGGGCGGCAAGGACAAGGTCGCGGCGATCAGCCGCGAATTCAAGGAGCTGCTCGCGAAGAACGGGATCGAGGCCGAGGTGTCGGGGCGCGAGAAGCACCCCTATTCGATCTGGCGCAAGATGCAGGAACGGCATGTCAGCTTCGAACAGGTAACCGACATTATCGCGTTCCGCATCATCACCCCGACCGACGCCGATTGCTACGCCGCGCTGGGGCTGATCCATCGCAAGTGGAAAATGGTGCCAGGCCGGTTCAAGGATTATATCTCGACGCCGAAACGCAACGGCTACAAATCGCTGCACACGACGATCATGCACCAGCAGAATATGCGGATCGAAATCCAGCTTCGTAGCCTCGGCATGCACCAGCAGTCCGAATTCGGCTTCGCCGCGCACTGGGCGTATAAACAGGGCGGTGCCGTTCCCGACGGACAGGCGGGGTGGATCCGCGACCTGATCGAAATCCTCGAACAGACGCACGATCCCGAAGAGTTCCTCGAAAACACGCGCATCGCGATGTATCAGGACCGCATCTTCGCTTTCACGCCGAAGGGCAGCCTGCACCAGCTACCCAAGGGCGCGACGCCGGTCGATTTCGCCTATGCGGTTCACACCGGGCTCGGCGACCGCACCGTCGGCGCGAAGGTCAACGGCCGGCTGGTGCCGCTCCGCACGCAGCTCAACAATGGCGATACGGTCGAGATTCTCTCGTCCGACAAGCAGACGCCGCAGCCCGCGTGGCTGGGCTTCGCGGTCACCGGCAAGGCGCGCGCGGCGATCCGCCGCCATGTGCGGTCGAAGGAAAAGGTCGAACTCGCGGCGCTCGGCCGCAAGATGTACGACGAGATCGCGCTCCGCCTGCCGAACAAGGTCGGCGACAAGGCGCGAATCGCGGCGCGCGAGCGGCTGAAGCTCGACGACGACACCGCGCTCTATGTCGCGATCGCCAAGCAGCGGATCACCGACAATGCGCTGCTCGAAGCGCTCGTCCCCGGCATCACCGCCGAGATGAAGACCAAGCCGGGCAAACTCGTGCAAGGCGCGGCGGTGTCGATCGCCGGGCTGACCCCGGGTGTCGCCTATCAGCTTGCCGATTGCTGCCACCCCGTCCCGGGCGACCGCATCGTCGGCCTGTCGCGCCCCGGCGAGGGGATCGAGGTGCACGTCATCGACTGCCCCCGCCTTGCCGACGGGATCGACGCCGACTGGATCGACCTTCGGTGGCAGGAAGACAGCGAGGGCGGCAATGCGCGGCTGTGCATCGTCATCCTCAACGAACCCGGCACGCTCGCCGAAATGTCGGGCATCCTCGCCGCGAATATGGCGAACATCACCAATTTGCGCCTGTCGAACCGCGAAGGCGGTTTCCACACCTATGACGTCGTCGTCGAGGTGCGCGATGTGCAGCATGTGATGCGCATCCTGTCGGCGCTGCGCGCGTCGGACACGGTGGTGCAGGCCGAGCGGCAATAACCGTCATCCCAGCGAAAGCTGGGATCGCTGGCGCATTTCAAAACGATAGCGGTCCCAGCTGTCGCTGGGACGACGATTCATCAGTTCGCGTAGACCAGCGGCGGCCGCCAGGCATTCTGGTCGACCTCGTCGCTGACCTTGTAGACCATGCCCCCGCTGTTCAGGAACAGCTTCTCCATCTCGGGCCGCGTGAACGGCCGCGATCCGACACGCCCGAACACTGCCATCTGCCCGCCGGTCTCGTCGACCGCGCGGTCGCGGTCGAGCCCCTTCGACAGCGCGAGCGCGGGTGACGGTGTCTTCGCCCACGCGATCAGTTCGGGAGTCGGCTTGGGCGAGAAGCCATAGAGGCCCGGATTGTCGGGGCTGGTCAGCTGCAGCACCTTGATGCCGTTCCGCCCGTCGGCGACGTAACCGAACAGCGACGCATTGGTCGATGCGACGATGACGTCCTCGGCATCATTGAGCGCGCCGCCGAACGTCAGCCCCGGCCACACAATCGGCGCCGCGGGGCGCGTCACATCGACGATCACAAGGCCGTCCGCCTTAGCCGCGACATACATATAGGTGCGCGCGAGATAGATTTTCCGCGCGTTCGCCAGCCGTACCGTGCCCGACGGCACCGCGACCGGCTGCGCGAGGTTGGTGACGTCGAACAGCTTCACCCCTTCGGCATCGGTAACCCAGAGGTAACGGAACTGCACCGCGCTCGCGCGCGCATCGGTCAGCGGCAGCTGCGCGGTGACCTTGGGCTGGAGCGGGGTCGAGAGGTCGAGCACGACGAGCCCCGCGTCGGTGGTGACATAGGCGATGCTGCCCGCCAGCGTCACATGCCGCGCGCCCGCCAGCACATTGCCCTCGTTCCACGTCAACGCGCGCTTGAACTTGTTATTGCGGAATTCAGCGTCGGCCAATGTGTCGATGTCGACCAGAACCAACCCTTCGACGCTGTCGGTGATCACCGCGTAACGGTAGATATCGTGCATCACCTGTTCGTGGTTCTCGGGGAAATTCTTTACGATATTCTCGTTGCGCGACACGCTGACCGGCTGCGTCGTCGCAATCGCCATACAGGTCGCATTCTTCGTCTTCACATGCGTGTCCTGCCCGAGCGCCGAGAAGGGCGCGCGGATGATGCGTTCGGAGAAGCCCTTGTTGCCGATCGACGCGACGTCATAGACGCGGAAGCCGCCCCTGCCCTCGGCGACGAACATATATTCGCCACGCTGTTGCAGGCAGTTCACGCGGCCGCTCGTCCCCTGGACGATATTGGCGAATTCCTCGAGCGCATGCGTCTCGCCAGACAGTTTCTTGTCGAAGATCTTGCCGCGCACCCAATTCTTCAGCTCGCGGCCATTCTGTTCGACGTGCAGCTTCCAATAGTCGGGGTAGGCATATTTCTGCAGATAGCTGCCGATCACCGCCTGCGGTTCGTCCCATTCGGTGACGCGCGTCGCCTGGAAGCTGTTTTCCTGACCCGACCAGACGTTCAGACCGACGAAATTGACGAAATTGGTGCCGAGCAAATTGAGCTGCGCCATGATCGCATTATTGTCATCGGCGGCCGACAGATGGCAGTCGCTGCACTGCTTCGTTTCGGAACGCCGCACCGTATGCGGAAAATGCGGCGCAAAGGCCTGGCTCGAATAGCCCGCCGACGAGATCGGCGGCTGCTGCACATAGATGCGCTCGCGGTTGATGTTGGTCGACGACAGGACGAGCGCCGAGGTCGAGCGCACCGGGGTGATGATCCCGCGCGCTTCGCCATTCGGGCCCGGCTCGCCGGGCTTGGTGAGCTGGTGGCGGCCGAGCTGGAACATCTCGTCGCGCGCCACCTGCGGGTTGTACGTCGCGAAGTTGCGCGTCTCCTCACCCTCGAAATGGTGCATCTTGGTCTTCCAGTTCGCCTCGATCGGCAAATGACAGCCGCCGCAACTCGTCGTCCACGACAGGTGGCAGGTAAAGCAGGTCATCTTGTCGTCGCCGTGCGCGCGATCTTCCTTCGCGATCCCCGGCCCCCATTCGAACTTGCCGTCCTCCGACCCGCTGCGCGCCATCAGCTTGGCGCGCGCCGCCTTCGCGTTGAAGTGCGGCCCCGGGGTCACCGCCTGCTTGACCAGGCTGACCTGCCATTCGAGCTTCGGATCGACGATCGAGCGCTGGATCAGGCCAATGACTTCGGCATCGTCATTATACTGGAATTCGAAGCGCCGGCGCCCGTCGGGATTGCGGAGCAGCGCCAGATTATTGCCCTGCGGCCGCGCCGCGACGTTCGAGGTGAGCAGGTTAGGGAAGGCGTCGGCGGTGCCGTGGCAATCCTTGCAGCTGATCTCGACCGCGTTCGCGACCTCGCCCTGGATATAGCCGTTGCCGTGGCTGTCCTGCGCGAAGTGGCAGTCGGCGCATTGCATGCCCTTTTCGGCATGGATGTCCATCATATGGACCGCCTTGCCGGGGTTCAGCCCGGGCGGCACGAACTTGCCCTCTATCCCCGGACGCCCCGGATCGGCGCTCGTCAGGCAGAGGTCGCGTTCTTTCGGATCGGTATAATGGCTGCAGCTTTTGCGCCACTTCTCGGGATCCTTCGGATCGATGATGTTGGCGGTGTCGGTGCCATAGGTCGCCATATTGCCGTCGGCGGTCAGCAGATTGCCGCTCCGGTCGCGCTTGAAGATGCCGCGGAAGTTCCAGCCATGGCCGTGATAGTCGGCGAACTGCGTATCCTTGTTGCTGTCGTTGACGTCATAGACGTCGCGCAGGAATTCGACGTCGGCCCACAGCCCGCGCGTCGCCGCACCCTCGGGATTGCGTTCGAGCACCTGATGGACCTCGGCGGCGGTCGGATAGCGCTGCTGCTTATATTTCTTCCGATACTCCTCGTCGCTCATCCCGGGCGGACGCGGCGCCGTGTTGTCCGGCCCCGGCCACATCTGCGGCGCGTCCGATTCATAATCCCACATCGTGTAGCCGAGGTAAGAATTCAGGAAGATGTTCGGCTGGTGCATGTGGCACGACATGCACTGCGAGGTCGGGATCGCGCGGGTGAAGGCGTGGCTGATCGGGTGGCCCGATTCGCCGCGCGCCGGCGATCCGGGGCGTGCCGGAACGTCGGGATCGGCGGGGTCGATCAGCGCGCCGTGACCGCCACCGGCCTGATGGCCATCCCCGGCGCCATGCGCATCGCCGCCGTGCCCGCTCTCGGGCTTCCATTTCTTCTCCGCAATCGTCGGATCGACCGTCGCCGTCTCGCCATCGCGGCCGAACTTGGCATAGGTCAGGCTGTGCCGCGGCTCGCGGTCGTTGGCGTAGATGACGTGACAGCCCGAGCAGCCCGAATGGCGATAGTCGCCGGGCTGGTCGTTCGTCCCCATGAACCACGACAGCGGGTCGTTGAGGCGCGTCTTGTGGATGTTGAGCACGGGGATCGAGACACGCAGCCCGGTGCCGGGCCCGCGGTTCGATTGCTTGAGGTCGGGACGCCCCGGCTCCTCGAGCCGCTGGATGCTGCCCGTCGGATTGGGCAGGCCGATTTCGGGGAATTGCGTGTTGATGTTGCGCCCGCCGCGCTCGAAGACGCGGAAGACGTCGCCCGGCGGCAGTACGCTCCAGCGCGGCAGCGGGTACATTTTCGCGAGCGCGCCGCGCTTTTTCTCTTCGTCGGTCAATATCTTGTCGAAACCGAAGCCTGGCTTGCACGCTTCCTTATACTCCTCGGCGGTCAGCCGCGACGAGGGCGACAGGATGCACGCGGCTTCGCCGGTGCGCGTATAGGCTTCGCCGAAGATGTAGTTCTTATACGGCACGATGCCGTTGTTATACGCCGCGCCGCCCCACAACATCGCGCCGGTCGACATCATCGACCGCTCGGTCGCCTCGATCACCTCGAGGTGACAGGCGCCGCATGCTTCGCGCGCGACGCGGTAGTCGCTCGGGTTCACGAAGCGGATGAATTCGGGCGATTCCTTGTTGAGCAACGTATAGCTGCGCTCGGGGTTCGCCGAGCTGTCGTGCCAGGCGCCGGGCAAGGTCGGCTGCGGATGCGCGAGCTTCATCACTGCCTTGTTCGTCGGATGCTGGTAGCCGAGGCTGGGCGTGCCGCGCTGGCTCGCATCGCCGCCATGGCAGTCGGTGCAGCCGAGCTTCACCGCGGGGGTCGCGTGCATCGACGGCTGGTCGGTGCGCGTGTGGCAGCTGTAGCAGCCTTCCGACTTCGCACTGACATCGGCGTCGCTCTGCTCGCGCGGTGCCGGCGGGGTGAAGCGATATTCGATCTTGAGCGGCTTCTCTTCCTCGGCCGCGCGCACGACGCTCGCGCCAAAGGCGGCGCACATCGTCACGAAAGCGAGCAGGGCGAAGAGTTTGCGCATCAGCATCAGAAACTCAAAATCACATTGGCGAGGATGGAGACGTAAGCGTCATTCTTCTGCTTGTTGTCGAACAGGTCCTTGAACCCCTTGCCGGGTAGCAACACCGCACCGCTGAGGCGCCCGACGATATTCTGCGTCGCCTTTGGCCGCCAGATCGTCGCGACCGACAGGTCGAAGCCGATGTCCTTGGGGATCGAGCCTTCGGTGCGCAGCGCCTGCAGGCTCGACGTGTTCTCGAACCACAGATGGTTGAAATTGGTGCTGACGCGAAATTCGGGGGTCAGGTCGAAATCGGCGCCCGCGCCGATGAAGACGGTGCCGGGGTTGTTGAAATTCGACTGCCCCTCCTCCTTCGACGAGCGCAGCGAATTCAGGATACCGTTGCGGCCGCTGATCGCGATGACGCGCCCGCCGCCCGCGAAGGGGATCGTCTGACGGATCCAGTAGCTGGTATCGGCGCCGCCGAAGATCGGATTCTCGAAGATCGCGTCGAACCCGCCCTCGGTCTTGTTATACGGGTCTCCGTCGCCTGTCGCGTAGAGCCCCGACAGGCGGAAGCGCATCCAGTCGTGGTCATAGCTGAGCTCGACCGCGCCGAAGCCCGCGCGAATTTCGGCGGGCTTGCTCGTGAAGAAGCTGTTCCGGTCCTCGCCCAGCGCGGCATAGAAGCTCGCGGTGACGTTGATCCGGCCGATCCGCCCGTCGGCGCTGTAGCCCAGGTAAACGACGTCATATTCGCGCCCGCGCAGATCGCCGAGCAGCGCGGGGCGCACCGGAAAACCGTTGTGGTCGATCTGCACGTCATTCTTTTCGCGGTTCATATTGTACGTCACGCTGACCTGACTGGTCAGCCCGACGACCGGGAAATCCTGCCGATAAAGATTGCCGGTGAAGATGAAATCGCTGCGCGGGGTCTGCGTGATGTCGTTGAGACCCGAGTTGGTGTCCTTTTCGAGCCGCCAGAAGGCCGCGAGATTATACTGGAAGCGGTTGTTGTCGCGATTGCCGAACAGCCGGATGCCAAGCTGGCTGTCGTTGAACAGAAAACCGCGAAAATCGCTCTGGAACGGCTGGATGCCAAGCCGGATCGAATAGAAATCATAGCGGTCGGACGTGTTGCCGAGATGCTTGTCGACGAACAGTTCCTGCACGCCGAGGAAGCTGTCATAGCGATGGCTCGCTTTCGACGGGCGCACGTCGAGCACGCGCCGTTCGGGCACGTCGACATAATTGGCCTGATAGGCGAGCGTGACGCGATATTCGATGTCGGGCGGCTTGAACGCGGTCGAACCCTTGATCAGCGCCGCGCCCGCGATGAAGGTCTGCGCGAAGACAAAGCTGCGATCCTTGCCGAACACGTCGAGGCTGCCCGGCCGCTCGGTCGTCTGGACGCCGACGGGGATCGGGAAGGTGCGCGGTTCGAACACCGTGTCGGACACCGCATTGGCGACGATGAACCAGTCGTCACCCTTGATCGGCAGCCACTTGACCTTGCTGCGGTCGATCGCACGGTCGCCCTTGTAGGTATTCTGGTTATAAGGATCGAACCAGCGTTCCTTGACCACGCCAAGCGTTTCGATGAGGCGCCAGCGGTCCGGAACGGGCAGCTGGTCCTCCATCCCAGGGAATGCCTGCGGCGGCGGCGGACGCAGCGCGCCGACATTGTCCTGACTCAGCGCGTCGGGAAGGTCGGGACGATAACCGGGGCGGCGGCGACCCTCGATGATGTCGGTGACGAGGTCGTCCTTGACCATCTGCTGCCAGTCGACCGGTGGCGGCGGCGGGATCAGTTCTTCGGCGGGCTGCCCGGCGGGCGCCGCATCACCCGCGACCGGCGGCCCCTCGGGCGCGGGCGGCGGCGGCGTGACATCGCCCCCCGGCGCGCCCTGCGCCGCGAGTGTCGCGATGATCGGCCAAAGGCTGCCCCCCGTCATCATCGCCTATAGCCCGTTGCAGACATTTTGCTGCGCGGTGTCGAGGAACGGGGCGAAGGGGCAGCTGATATAGCGCAGGCGCACCCCGGCGCCGACATTCACGACAACCGTATCCGAACGGATCGCGGCGGGCGCATTGCCGATGCCGCCGACGCGCGCGCCGCCATTATGCGCACCGAGGAAGCTGATCATGTCGTCCTGATCGATGCCGTCGCCCGACACCCCGATCGCGCCAACGAGCTGGTTTCCGCGATAGATGGGAACCGAACCGGGGAAGATCTGGATGCCGTTCTGCAGCCGGTTCTGCCCCGCCGTGACGTCGGGCAAGGTCGTGCAGCGCGCCGGGGTATCGGTCGGGCTGGCGCCCGAAACGAAGCCGAGGTGCGCGCCGAGATTGCCGATGATCAGCGCCGATTGCAGCCCCGTCGAGAAAGGATTGAATTGCGCGATCGGACGCGACAGCGGGCCTTGCGGCCGGCCGACCTCGCCATCGGGGAAATAGGGCCGCGCGAGGTTACCGACCGCACGGTCAGCGTAAGCGATATTGCCGGTGAGCGCCGCGGGGCTGTTCAGGAAGGCTCGCGTCGCGGCGACGAACTGACGCACGTCGGCGCTGGCGTTGGCGCCGAGTTCGGTTCCCGCTTGGGTGCCCGAGAAAAAAGCTGCGGTGCGCGCTTTTTGCAAGGACACGTCGGTGCCGAAGATCGGGGCGTCGGGCGAGCGCACGATGCCGAGCACCGCCCCGTGCGTGTCGACGATGCTGATCGTCACCTGCGCGCGGCTGTCGAGCGGGCGGCGGATCTGCGCGCGCGCGCGGCTCATCACCGTGAAGGCTTCCTCGAGCACCGCGCGCGCCTCCGCCTGCGTCAGCGGCGCACTGTTCGTGGCGCCGTCGGTGCCGGCGCGCAGCGGATAGCGGTTCGCGCCGCTGCCGTTGGTGAGAACGAACGCATCGCGATTCGAAAATTCGGCCGGCGTCGAAGCACGCACGCCCGACGCCTCGCTGCCATAGGCGACCCCCGCGGTCACCGCGGCATTGGCATAGCCGATCACCGCGACAAGATTGCCCGCGGTGCCATTGAGGCTCGCGAAGCTTGCGCTGCCGCTGCTCATCACGCCCGCAAAGGTCGCGTCGGCGAAGCGCAGCGACGTCCCGTCGACGGTGATCTTGTCGGCGGTGATCGTGCTCGGTGCCTCGAACCCGCGCGTGCCCGCGAGCGCGATAAACTCCTCGGGGTCATTGTCCACGTCGCGCGTGTCAGCGTCGCTGCCGTAAACGCCGTCGCCCATCACCCCGACGCCGCCGACGAGCACGCCATTCTTGTAAAGCGGTAACCCGCCCGGGTCGGCAGCAAGGCCGAGCGGCGAGCGTTTGGGGCCGATCAGCGCCGCCGCGCCCGGCGCACCGAAACGCGCCGAGAGGTCGCTGCACGGCAACTGGCTGAACTGCACCCCGAACAACGGCCCGCTTTCAAGCCCGGCCGTAACGCCCGGAGCGGGCGGAAAATGTTCCTGCACGATCTGGCTCGCGGTGCGCGTCGAAAAGGCATTGCCGCCGCTCGAGAGGTACGCGCCGGTCACCGCCTTGGCGATCGCGCCGCCCTCGGCCGGGAAAGTGACATTCTGCGCGTCGATATTCACGCCGTTCGGAGCGGCCGAGGTTGTCGCGATCGCGCGCGCGCCGGTCATGCGGAACACGCCGAGCACATTGCCGACACGGTCGGTCACCGCGATCACCGACGGCAAGCCTCGCGCCTGCGCTTCCGATATAGCCTGTGCGAGCACGCGCTCGACGTCCACCGTGGTCAGCGCCTCGGCGGCGGGCGGCGTATACACCGTGGTCGGCGTGGGAGTGGGGGTCGGCGTGGGCGTCGGGGTCGGCGTGCTCCCGCCGCCTCCACCACCGCCGCACGAGGTGAGCAGCAACGCGCCCATCACAGCGAAGGCGGCCGAACGGAAAAGGTGGGTCTTGCTTCGCATGATCTTACCGCAGCGCCCCGATCGCGCGCACCGCGCTGCCGAACGACGCCTGGAATTCGGAGGGTTTGTAGGCGTTGGGGTCCTTCACCGCCGCATAAGCGCGGTCGATGTCGCCGCGGATGCCCGCCGCCGCACCCACGGTGACGCGGCCCGACGACACCATCGCGTTGAGCAAGGTGTCGACCCCCATCACCGCCTGCTGCGACCCCGAATAGTCGGTGTAGCGATCGCTGATCGCCTTCGCCGAAATCGCATCGACCATCGCAAAGGCGTCGGCACCCGAGAAACTCCGCGAGGCGAACGCACCCTTGAGCGCCGCGACGGTCTGCGAGAGCTGCGCCGCCGCGGCGACCGCGCTTTGCCGGTCGGTCGCCATCGCCTTGTGGAACGCCGCGGTGCGCACCGCGAGTTGGTCGGCGAGCGCGGGCGAGGCCATCCGTGCCGCGGCGGCGAGCATGATCAGATTCTCGTCATTATAGGGCGGCATGCCCTCGGGGATCGAACGGCCCGGATTGTCGAGGCCGGTGCGCACGGGTTTCGCCTGATCGAAGATGCGGCGGTGGCAGCTGTGGCAGTCGAGGAAATAAAATTCAGGGAACATGCCCTCGGTCCCGCGCCGCGTCTGGAACAGCGCGAGGCTGCGCTCGATCGCGGTCGCCTGTCCGACCGCCCACATCTGGACATGATCAGTGCGCCGGTTCGCGGCACCGAACTTGCGCCAGCCATAGTCGGCATCCTCCTGATGATGCGCCTGGAGCGACGAAAAGAGGTCGAGTTCGAAGGCGATGCGCGGATGCCCGGCCGCCATGATGCGGTGCGTGACGAACTGGCCATCGGCGGCCGAACCGAAGTGGCAGTCGACGCACACGCCCGCGCGGACGACCGGATCCTCAAGCTTTTTCAGCCCCGCCGATAGGTTAGCGAGATGTTTCTGGCGCATTTCGCGGTCGGGATCGGCGTTCGTTCCGACGCCCGCATAATGGCTCGCGAGCCAGCCGCCCGCGGGGCCGTGGCACGATTCGCAGCCGACGCCGTCTTCGGCCGGGACCGCGCGTGCGGTTCCCGCCGTGCTGTGGCAACCAAGGCACATCTGCGCCTTCGCGGGGTCACCGATACCGAGGTTGCGCGCGATGAACTGGCTGCGATTGTTGCTGAGCACCGCCCAGGCGCGGCTGTGTGCGCCGCCGGGGGTCGAGGGTTCCTGCCATTTCATCAGCTCGTCCTGGCGGACGACGGTGCCGTCGCCTTCCATCCGGCCGTGGCAGGTCGACCCCGCGCACGAGGCGACGCCAGTGTAACGCACGCCGCTTTCGCCCTGCGAGCGGGCGGGGGGAGCGAAGACGAACGCCGCGATGGCGAGCACCAGCAACATCAGCACGAGGGCAGCAAATGCCGCCCAAGGCCGATCGCCGCGCTCCTTTCCAGCGTGCGTCATCATCCGCAGAACCCCTTTTCCCCAACCCGGCGCTTTTACGCCTTGAGCCGAATTACACCACCCCGAAAGCCAGCATCGCGTCGGCAACCTTCTTGAATCCCGCGATATTGGCGCCCTTCACATAATCGATATAGCCGTCGCCCGCATCGCCATAGGTCAGGCAGCTTTTGTGGATGCCGTCCATGATGTCCTTGAGCATCTGCTGCAACTCACCCTCGCTCCAGGCGCGGCGCCCGCTGTTCTGGCTCATTTCGAGCCCCGACACCGCGACACCGCCGGCGTTTGCCGCCTTGCCCGGCGCGAACATGATCTTCGCGTCCTTGAAGACATGTACACCCTCGAGGTTCGTCGGCATGTTGGCGCCTTCGCTGACCGCGATACAGCCATTCTTGACCAGCGTCCTGGCGTCCTCGCCGAGCAGCTCATTCTGCGTCGCGCACGGCAATGCAACGTCGCACTTCACACCCCACGGCGTCTTGCCCGCCGTGAAGCTTGCCGATTTAAACTCGTCGCAATATTCCTCGATCCGGCCGCGGCGGTGCGTCTTGTGCGCCTTCACCCAGTCGATCTTTTCCTGCGTGATCCCGTCGGGGTCGTGGATGAACCCGCCCGAATCCGAAAGCGTCAGCACCTTGCCGCCGAGCTGGACGATCTTTTCGGCCGCGTGCGTCGCAACATTGCCCGATCCCGAAATCACCGCAGTCTTGCCAACCAGATCCTGCCCCTTCGCCGCGAGCATGTTGGCGAGGAAGTAAACCGCGCCATAGCCCGTCGCCTCGGTGCGGATCAGCGAACCGCCCCATTCGAGGCCCTTGCCGGTCAGCACCCCGGTGAATTCGTTGGTGATCCGCTTATACTGGCCGAACATGAAGCCGATCTCGCGCCCGCCGACGCCGATGTCGCCCGCGGGCACATCGATGTCGGCGCCGATGTGGCGATAAAGTTCGGTCATGAAGCTCTGGCAGAAGCGCATGATCTCGCGCACGCTCTTGCCCTTGGGGTTGAAGTTCGAGCCGCCCTTGCCGCCGCCCATCGGCAGCCCCGTCAGCGCATTCTTGAACGTCTGTTCGAACGCGAGGAATTTCAGCACGCTTTCGGTGACGCTGGGGTGGAAACGGATGCCGCCCTTATAGGGTCCGATCGCATTGTTGTTCTGGACGCGCCAGCCGCGTTGGACGCGGATATTGCCGTTGTCGTCTTCCCAGCACACGCGGAAGGAAACGACCCGGTCGGGTTCGGCGATGCGCCGCAGGATTTGCTGCGCGTGATATTCTTCCTTGTCGGCGATGAAATCGAAGATGTCCTCGGACACCTCCTGCACCGCCTGGACGAACTCGGGCTGACCCGGGTTGCGCTTTTTCACGCCTTCCATGAACGTCGAAAAGTCGACGTGATCCGAAACTGCCATGCACCCCTCCCCTGTGTGACTGGGAAAGTCGGTGCGACCCCTGACGATTTTATCGTTGACCGACCTTGTATGCCAAAGGCTACACCATCGCCAAGCAAAGGCAATATGACGGCGCGCACAGGCGGCATTTTTTCGCCGCGCGCACAATGGGGGCAAAAATGAGCGAGAGCAACAAGATGGCGGGCGGCATGACGCGCACCAACCGGATGATATTGATCGCCGCCTTCATCCTGCTGGCAGCCGCGATCGGCTATGCGATCTGGCGCGATTCCAGCCCCTCGGCGCAGGGTCTCGTAGCGCAGGGCACGGGCGCGCCGTCCGACCAGCTCGCCGAGCTGGAAGCGCGCACGAAGCGCGAGCCGAACAGCGCCGAAGCGTGGACCGCGCTCGGCGCGGCGCGATTCGACATGAGCGATTTCGCAGGTGCGGCCGGGGCGTATGAGAAAGCGGTCGCGCTTTCGCCCGATTCGGCGGGCCTCTGGTCGGCGCTGGGCGAGGCGCGGGTGATGGGAAGCGACAGCGACCCGATGCCCGCCGCCGGACTCGAAGCGTTCAACAAAGCGATCGCGCTCGACGCCAAGGATCCGCGTGCGCGCTATTTCCTCGCGGTGAAGAAGGATATCGGCGGCGATCATAAGGGCGCGATCGAAGACTGGTTCGCGCTGCTCGCCGACACGCCGCAGGGGGCGCCATGGGAGGCGGACCTGCGCCGCACGATCGAGCAGGTCGGGCAGATCCACAAGATCGACGTCGCGGCACGGCTCGCGAGCACAGCGGCGCGCCCGCTGACCGCCAACGAAATGCCGGTTGCCGCACGCGCGATTCCGGGGCCGAGCCGCGCCGACATGGAAGCGGCGTCGCAGCTCCCCAAGGGCCAGCAGGATCAGATGATCCAAGGCATGGTGAGCGGGCTCGAAGCGAAGCTCAAGGCCAACCCCGCCGACGTCGACCGCTGGATCATGCTGATGCGCAGCCGCATGACGCTCGGCGAAACCGCAAAGGCCGCGCAGGCGCTAAAGGACGGGATAGCAGCGAACCCGGCGGCGGCGGGACGGTTGAAGGCGCAGGCGCAGCTGCTCGGCGTACCGGGTACGTAAAATTACCCATTGGCGCGCGCGCGGCGAAGCGGTACGCCGTCATCGCTGCGGGGGGCAACCATAAGACTAAGGGTCGCCGCGGCTTTTTTGCCGCGAGACGATTTCGGACGTATTTGCCCGGGACAGTTGTCCACTCTGTATCGGGCCTCGTGGTCGCAAGTGGCCGGCCGATGCGCAGCTCGCCGAAGCTACCGCACATCAGCCGGCGCAGAATCTAACCCGCCATCAACGCCGCATTGCCGCCCGCCGCGGTGATGTCGGTGCTGATCGACTTTTCCTCGGCAAAGCGGTGCAGATAGTGCGGGCCGCCCGCCTTCGGGCCGGTGCCCGACAGGCCGCGCCCGCCGAATGGCTGCGACCCGACGATCGCGCCGATCTGGTTGCGGTTCACATAGACGTTACCGACCTGCGCGCGCGCCGCGATATGCGCCGCCACGCCGTCAATGCGCGTGTGGACGCCCAATGTCAGCCCGTAGCCCGAGGCGTTGATCGCATCGATAAGCGCATCGAGCTCGCCGCCCTTCCACGTCGCGACGTGGAGCACGGGCCCGAAAATCTCGCGCTTCAAATCGGTGACATGGTCGATCCGGATCGCCACCGGCGGCACGAAATGGCCATCTGCCGGCAGATTCGTCCGCCCGGCTTCGGCGATCACGCGGCCTGCTGCCCGCGCTTCGGTGACATAGGCGGCGATGTTCGCACGCGCCTCGTCATCGATGATCGGGCCCACATCGGTCGCGAGGATCGACGGGTCGCCGATATTGAGTTCGGCCATTGCACCCGCGACCATCTCGATCATCGTATCGGCAACATCTTCCTGCACGCAGAGCAGGCGCAGCGCCGAGCAGCGCTGCCCCGCCGACTGGAAGGCCGAGGCGACGGCATCGCGCGCGACCTGTTCGGGCAGCGCGGTCGAATCAACGATCATCGCATTGGCGCCGCCGGTCTCGGCAATCAGCGTCGCGATGGGGCCGTTGCGCCCGGCGAGGCTGCGGTTGATCATCCGCGCGACCTCGGTCGAGCCGGTGAAGGCGACGCCGATGATCTCGTTGTTGCTGGTCAGCGCCGCGCCGACGGTTTCGCCGCGGCCGGGGAGGTAATGGAGCACGTCGCCGGGGATGCCGGCCTCGAGCAACAGTTCGACCGCGGCGTGCGCGATCAGCGGGGTCTGCTCGGCGGGTTTCGCGAGCACGCTGTTGCCCGCCGCGAGCGCCGCCGACACTTGCCCCAGGAAGATGGCGAGCGGGAAATTCCACGGGCTGATGCACACGAACACGCCCTTGCCTTCGAGCATCAGCTCGTTGCGCTCGCCCGTCGGGCCGGGCAGCGCCACCGGATAGGTGAAGTCGGCGCGCGCTTGGCCCGCATAATAGCGGAGGAAATCGACCGCTTCGCGGACTTCGGCGACCGCGTCGACGAGCGTCTTGCCCGCCTCGTCGATCGCAAGGCCGAGAAAGAGCGCGTCATGCTCTTCGAGCAGGTCGGCGGCGCGTTCAAGCCGTTCGGCGCGGAATGCACCGCCCGCGAGGCTCCAGTCGCTCTGCGCCTTGCGCGCCGCGGCGACGGCATCGGCGACCGTCGCGGCGTCGGCCTCGATCACCTGTCCGACGACCGCGCCCGTCGCGGGATTGCGCACCGCTTCGGCTTTGCCTTTTCGCGAAACGCCGCCAACGATCGGCGCCGCGACAAGGTCGCCCCGCCGCGCCGCACCGATCGCCGAAATGAGCGCCTCGGGCACGCCGGGGTCGCCAAGGTCATAGCCGCGCGAGTTGCGGCGAACAGGATCGAAGAGGCCAAGGCCGGTCGCGATGTTCGACGACGCCGCGCTCGCAACGCTGCGCGGATCGACCGCAAGCTGCTCGGCGGTCACGCCGGGATCGGAGAATTGATGCACGAAGCTCGAGTTCGCGCCATTTTCGAGCAGGCGGCGGACGAGATAGGCGAGCAGGTCGCGGTGCGTGCCCACCGGCGCATAGACGCGCACCGGGCGCGGCGGCGGGAACAGCGCGACGAGCGCATCGTGCGCACCCTCGCCCATGCCGTGGAGCCGCTGCAACTCGTAATCGGCGCCCGTGAACAGCTCGGACACATAGGCTAGCGTCATCGCATTGTGGCTCGCGAACGCCGGATAGATGCAATCCTGACAATCGCGGAGCAACTGCGCACAGCGCATGTAATTGAGGTCGGTGTGCAGCTTTGCCGTGAACACCGGGAAATCGCCGAGGCCGAGCGTCTGCGCGCGTTTGATCTCGGTATCCCAATAGGCACCCTTGACGAGACGCATCGACAGCTTGACCCCGCGCGTCCGTGCGCGGTTGGCGAGCCAGTCGATCACCGCGGGCGCGCGCTTCTGATACGCCTGAATCACGATGCCGAGCCCGGTCCAGCCGTCGGCGACCCCCGCGTCGATCAACGCCGCGAACACGTCCATATGCGGTTCCAGCCGGTCGCTTTCCTCGGCGTCGATCATCAGCGGGATGTTCACCGCGCGCGCCGCCTTGGCGAGTTCGATCACTTGCGGCACCAGTTCGCCGATCACGCGCGCGTGCTGGAGATATTCGTAGCGCGGGTGAAGCGCCGAGAGCTTGATCGAGATGCCATGGTTGGCGTGCGGATCGCCCGGCTTCGCACCCTTGCCGATGCGCGCGATGGCATTGGCGTAGCTCTCATAATAACGCTGCGCATCTTCGGCGGTGCGCGCCGCTTCGCCGAGCATGTCGAAACTCGCGAGTTCGGATTTTTCCTTGTCGGCGCGCTTGACCGCGGCGTCGATCGTCTCGCCCATCACGAACTGCTGGCCGAGCATCTTCATCGCCGCCAGCGCCGCCTGGCGGATCACCGGCTCGCCCGAGCGGCGGACCATCGATTTGAGCAAGGTCAGCGGGTTCGCGCGGCTGCCCATCGCGTCGAGCATCAGTGTCGCCGAGCCCAATGAAAGCCCGCGCGACGAGAGCGCGACGATCAGCGGGCTGTCCTCATCCTCGCCATCCTTCCAGTGGCGCCCGGCGATCTTGTCGCGGATCAGCGCATTGGCGGTCGCATTGTCGGGCACGCGGAGCAGCGCCTCGGCGAGGCACATCAACACGACGCCCTCTTCTGTCGACAGGCGATAACGGTTCATCAACTGCGCGACGAGCGTCTCGCGCTCGCCCTCGGCCTTCGCCTTGCGGATCAGTTCGAGCCCGCGGCGGGTGACCGCCTCGACACTGGCCGATGATGTGGCAAGGGCGCTACGCAGCTCGGCGACGATGTCGGATTCGCTGCGGCGGGCGAGGACGCGGATGGACGCGCGGTCGGGGCTTTGAGTCATGCGGCCTGATACCATATTGCCTGCCGTCGATCCGACTTGTTTTTGCGCAAATCATATATGAATTGACCGACATTCCATTCGAACTTAGTCGATTCATATGAAAAATAGCCAACACACAGTCGAACTGGACGATTTCGATCGCAAGATCCTTGCCATCATGGGCCGCGATGGGCGTATCACCTTTACCGAGCTGGCGCTGCAGGTCGGGCTGTCGAAAACGCCGTGCCAGCAGCGCGTGAAGCGCCTTGTCGACAGCGGGCTGATCGTCGGTTTTCGCGCGATCGTCGATCCGGCCAAGGTCGGGCTCGACCATGTCGCCTTCACCGAGGTCAAGCTGTCGGACACGCGCGAGGATGCGCTGATGCAGTTCAACATGGCGGTGCGGCAGATTCCCGAGGTCGAGGAATGCCATATGATCGCGAGCAGCTTCGACTATCTGCTCAAGGTCCGCACTCCCGACATCCGCCGTTACCGGATCGTGCTCGGCGAAAAAATCTCGAGCCTGCCGCATGTCGCGAGCACATCGACCTTCGTCGCGATGGAGACGATCTGCGAATCGGCGCGCTGACGCCGCGCCGCCAGCAAAGGATTGACCCGCGACGCGGATGACGGCAAAGGCCGCCTATCGGTCGTTGCCGAGTGCGGGTGTAGCTCAATGGTAGAGCTTTTGCTTCCCAAGCAAGTGACGAGGGTTCGATTCCCTTCACCCGCTCCAACTTTCGCAGCGATTTAGTCACGCTAAATAGCGATCAGCGAAAGTTCGGCCGACCTCGCACAGCGAGGATCGACGGCGTGGCTTCGCCACGACGGCCCCTCAGTCCTCGACGCGCTCCACCTTCACCTTCTGACTGACGAACGCGATATCGCGGTACGCCGTCAGGAAGGAAATGTCGGCGGCATCGCGCCCGACGCAGATGCGCGCCATTTCGGAGGCGCGCGCCATGCCCGTCGCATCGACGAGGTGCCAGTCGCCATCGAGAAAGACCTCGGCGACGGCGTGGAAATCCTGCGGCTGAGCGCGCAGCGCATAGGCGCTCGCCATGCGCGCCGGGATATGCGCGGCGCGCGCGAGCGCGATCATCACATGCGCATAGTCGCGGCACACGCCGCGGCGTTCGACGAAGCTGTCGAGCGCGCCCGTCTCGGCATCGCTCGACCCCGAGACATAGGTGAAGCGGCTTTCGATCCAGTCGCGCATGCGGCCGATCTTCGCCCCGCCCTCTTGGTCGCCGAAGCGGCGCTCGACGAAGGCATGGAACTTGTTCGACGGGCAATAGCGCGATTCGTTGAGATAGGGGATCGCCCCGGCGGGAAGCCGGTGGAGCGGCACCGCGGCGAGCGAGCGAAAGTCGGTGTCGGGGCGGTCGATCTCGACCGTCGCGCGATATTCGGCGCGCAGGCTTCCTTCGGCGCGCAGCCAGATCGGCTCGCAGATGCCGTCGGCGGCCGGAACGCGCGCGACAAATTCGGGGGCGCCGACGTCGAGCGACGCGCCCAGGACGCGCTGGCCGTGCCCGTTCGCGGCCTCGATCTGCAGCATCAGGTCGACGGGTTCGGACAGGCGATAATTTAGGGAAGCGGAAATTTCGAGTTTCATCTATCGGCAACGCATGAAGGAGGGTTCGGTGGCGCTAGGGACAGCAGAAAGAAAGAGCAAGTGACGCCGGCGCGGACCATCCCGTTCATCGTCGCGACGATCTTCATGGACGCGGTCGGCTTCGGCATCATCATGCCGGTGCTGCCGCAGCTTGTGATGGAGGTCGGCGAGATCGACCTGCCGCACGCGATCGAGGTCGGCGCATGGATCGGGCTGGTCATGGCGGTCGCGACCTTCCTCGCCTCGCCCGTCCTTGGCAATCTCTCGGACCATTTCGGGCGGCGGCGCGTGCTGCTGCTCGCGCTCGGCGGGCTCGCGGTCGATTATGCGCTGCTGACGATTGTCGAGACTTTGCCCTGGCTGTTCGTCGCGCGCGCATTGTCGGGCATTTTCGGCGGCAGCTATGCCGCGGCGCAGGCGGCGATCGCCGACATTACGAAGCCCGAGGAACGCGCACGAAATTTCGGCTTCGTCGGCGCGGCGTTCGGCATCGGCTTCGTCGCGGGACCCGCGCTCGGCGGTTTCCTCGGCGAGATCAGCCCGCGTGCGCCGTTCGTGGCGGCGGCGGTCCTTGCCGCGGCCAACATGCTCTATGGCTATTTCATCTTCCCCGAGACGCTGCCTCCCGAACGCCGCCGCGCCTTCGACCGGCGCCGCGCCAATCCGCTCGGCGCGTGGAAGACGATGCGCACGCTGCCCGGCATGGACGGCGTCGCGGGGGTGCTCGTGCTGTGGCAGATCGCGAGCCTCGTCTATCCGATGACGTGGAGCTTCTATTGCATCGCGCAGCTCGGCTGGACGCCGGGGATGATCGGCGCGAGCCTCGCCGCGGTCGGCGTGATGATCGCGCTCGGGCAGGTTTTCGTCGTCGGCCCCGCGGTCGCGCGCTTCGGCGAGCGCGACGCGGCGACGCTCGGCATCCTCGTCGCGGTCGCGGTCTATGTTGGTTATGCCTTCACCACCTCGACGATCGGCGCCTTCCTGCTGCTGATCCCCGTCGCGTTGCAGGCGCCGGTGCAGCCGTCGCTGATGGCGATGATGTCGCGCCGCGCAACTGCCGAAACGCAGGGCGAGGTGCAGGGGATTTCGGCGATGGCGATGGGGCTTGGGCAGCTGTTTGCGCCGCTGCTGCTCACCGGAACGATGGCCTATTTCACCGCCGACGCCGCGCCCGTCCATTTCCCGGGCGCCGCCTTTGTCGTCGCGGCGATCTTTGGCCTGCTTGCGATCCTGATGCTCCGCCGCCTGCCGCGCGCGACGCGGACAAGCGACGATGAGGCGGCCGATCAGATGCCGCCGTCGGTCACCGCATAGCCGAGCGCCTCGAAGCCGGCGGTCAACGCCCCGACGCACGCCGCGACCTGATCGCCGTCGGTCGAACGGACGACGAAATTGGCGCCGATCTTGCCGTCGCGAAAGAAGGGGTAGCTGCCGATCGCGACGCCCGGATGATCCTTTTCGCCCTGCCGCAACAGGTCGGCGATCTCGCTTTCGGGCGCCCATGCGCCGATCGTGTGCGCAACCAGCGGCGCCCCACCCTCAAGCTCGCCGGTGAGCGCGTCGAGCATGCCCGCGGTGATATGCGGCACCCCCGCCATCACGAACAGATTGCCGATGCGGATGCCAGGCGCCCCCGACATGCGGTTGGGGATCAGGTCGGCACCGTCGGGCACGCGCGCCATGCGCAGCCGTGCCTCGGTCAGCTCGCTGCCGCGCGCGGTGTAATAATTTTCGAGGATCGCGCGCGCCGCCGGGTGGATGATAACCCCGACGCCGAGCGCCTTCGCCACCGCATCGACCGTGATGTCGTCGTGCGTCGGGCCAATGCCGCCGGTGGTGAAGACATAGTCGTAGCGCGCGCGGATCGCGTTCAGCGCATCCACGATCTCCTGCTCGACATCCGGGACGATGCGGACTTCGCGCAGGCGAATGCCCTGCACGTCGAGCCAGGTCGCGATCTGCGATACATTCTTGTCCTGCGTGCGGCCCGAGAGAATCTCGTCGCCGATCACCAGCACGGCGGCGGTCCAGATGCGTTCGTCGCTCATGCCTTTGCCTTAGCTGCGAATGGTGACAAAACAAGCCCGCTGGCGGTCGGATCATGTTCTTGATATGTTCGCGTCCGAATCGAACCGCATGGGAGAAACGCGATGGCCGAAGACCTGATTTTCTATACCAATCCGATGTCGCGCGGGCAGATCGTCCGCTGGATGCTCGAAGAGGTCGGCGCGCCCTATGAACCGCGTGTCCTGGGTTATGGCACGACGATGAAGGGCGCCGACTATCTCGCGATCAACCCGATGGGCAAGGTTCCGGCGGTGGTTCACAACGGCAAGGTCGTCACCGAATGCGCCGCGATCTGCGCCTATCTGGCCGACGCCTTCCCCGAGGCCGGCCTCGCGCCCGATGCGGCCGACCGCGCCGATTATTATCGCTGGCTGTTCTTTGCCGCGGGCCCCGTCGAGCAGGCGATCACCGCCAAGAGTTCGGGCTCGAACCCGATGCCGACCAGCAGCGCATGGCGGGCTTCGGCTCGCTTCCTGCCGCGCTCGACGCGCTCGAAAGCGCGGTTACGGGTAAAGCCTATGTCGCGGGCGACCGCTTCAGCGCCGCCGACGTTTATGTCGGCAGCCAGATCGACTGGGGGCTCCAGTTCGGCACCATCGCGTCGCGCCCGGCGTTCGAAGCCTATGTCGCCCCCCTACGCGACCGCCCGGCCTACAAGCGCGCGAAGGAAATCGACAATGCGCTGATCGCCGAGATGCAGGCGGCGCAATGACGTCACCATTTCCGGACCTCACGACCGAAACACTCCTGCTGCGGCCGCTGGTTCTGGAAGATCATTCGGCCATTCAGGCCATTTTCCCGCAATGGCAGATCGTGCGCCATTTGAATCCGTTCGTTCCATGGCCCTATCCCGACGACGGCGCGCTGACCTTTGTCCGCGACGTCGCGCTTCCGGCGATGCGCGAGGGCAAGGCCTGGCACTGGTCGATCCGAACGCGTCGAGAGCCCGGCACCCTGATCGGCGTCATCAGCCTGATGCTCAATCCCGACGACAACCGCGGTTTCTGGCTCGATCCCGTCCATTGGGGCAAAGGCTTGATGCGCGAAGCGAGCGATGCCGTGACTGATTTTTGGTTCGACGTGCTGGATCAGCCCGTCCTGCGCGTGCCCAAGGCGATCGACAATCGCGCATCGCGCGCCATCTCGACCGGCAGCGGCATGCGAGCCGTCTGGTGCGGCGAAAAGCGCTATGTCGAAGGCTCCTTGCCCTCGGAACTATGGGAAATCACCGCCGATGAATGGCGGGCGAGGCGCATCCTCCGCCCTGACCAATAAAAGAGCCCGGCGGATCGCTCCGCCGGGCTCCTTGTTTCGTTCGTCGTCCGTCCCGCTTATTCGCGGTTGCCCAAGAGGTTGAGCAGGAAGGTGAACATGTTGACGAAGTCGAGGTAGAGCGTCAGCGCGCCCATGATCACCGACTTGCCGACAAAGTCGGTCCCGCGGACATAGAAATACATGCTCTTGATCTTCTGCGTGTCATAGGCGGTGAGGCCCGCGAACAGCAGCACACCGATCACGCTGATCGCGAGGCTGAGCGCGCTCGACTGCACGAACATGTTGATCAGCATCGCGACGAGGATGCCGACGACACCCATGATCAGGAAGGTGCCGAAGCCCGACAGGTCCTTCTTGGTCGTATAGCCATAGAGGCTAAGGCCAAGGAAAGCCGCCGCGGTCGCGAAGAAGGTGGTCGCGATCGACGATGCCGTAAAGGCGAGGAAGATCGTCGACATCGACAGGCCCATCACCGCGGCATAGACCCAGAACAATGTCTGCGCCGCCGTGGTCGACAGCTTGTTGATCCCGAAGCTCAGCACCAGCACGAAGGCCAGCGGCGCGAGCATCACCACCCACATCAGCGGGCTGCCGATCAGCGACTGGGTAAAGCCGCTATTGAACGCCAGCATCGCGACGATGCCGGTCAGCAGCACGCCCGAGCCCATATAATTGTAAACCGACAGCATGTACGACCGCAGGCCGGCATCGACGGCCTGGTCCATTGCGTTCGCGCCGGCACCAAAACCGGAAGCCGCCATATTGGGGTCGTTCCAATTCGCCATTGTCATTACTCCATCATCGGCCAGCCCATACCGGCCGTAGACAGCAATATCGGGCGTTTCCCCTCCTGTTTCAAGCGAAACCGGACAAGAGCAATATTATTGCCTGCCCGGCGGTTAGGGGGTCGCGATCCGAAACCCCGCCCATTATGTTGCCCGCCATGTCCACGCACCGCCTGTTCGTCGCGCTGCGCCCGCCGCGCCCGGTCCGCGACATATTGCTCGCGGCGATGCACGGCATCGCGGGCGCGCGCTGGCAAAATGACGAGCAGCTCCACCTGACCCTGCGCTTCATCGGCGAGGTCGATCGCCACAAGGCCGAGGACATCGCGGCGGCGCTTGGCACGCTCCATGCGCCGCGCGTTGCGGCGCGGATTGCGGGCGTCGGCCTGTTCGAACGGCAAGGCCGGCCCAACATGATCTGGGCCGGGGTCGAGCCGCACGATCCGCTTGTGGCGCTGCACCGCAAGGTCGACCAGCGCCTCGCGCGCGTCGGCATCGCGCCCGAGACGCGCGCGTTTGTTCCGCATGTCACGCTCGCGCGCCTGAACCGCAACTCAGGACCGGTCGCGCCCTTCCTTGCGCTGAACGGCGACCTTGCGAGCCCGGCGTTCGAATTCGGCCATGTCACGCTGTATGAAAGCGAGCTCGGCCATGGCGGATCGCGCTATCACCCCGTGGCGCGTTATCCGCTGGAAGGCGAAAATTCGGCAACGAGCGCCGCCGCGACCGCATCGACATCGTCCCAGGTCGCGGCAAAACCATCGTCTTCGCCATAATAGGGATCGGTGACGCCCTCGCCGCCGCGACCGGGCAGCAGGTCGAGCATCAGCCGGAGGTCGGCGGTCGCGTCGGGCGGCCGGATCGCGCGGGCGTCGCGCAAATTGCTCGCATCGGCGGCAAGGATCAGGTCGAAATCATAGAAGTCGGCGCGGCGGAGCTGGCGGCCGCGCAGCGCCGAAATGTCGACGCCGCGGCGGCGCGCTTCGGCCTGCGCACGGGCATCGGGGGCGCGGCCGATGTGCCAGTCGCCGGTGCCCGCCGAATCGAGCGTCGCGTCGATGCCCGCGCGGGCAAAGGCGGCGCGCGCGGCGCCCTCGGCTAATGGCGAGCGGCAGATATTGCCGAGGCAGAGGAAGAGGATCGCGGGCCCCGCAATTTCTCTATCGTTGCGCATATCGACCATGTTCTCCATAAAGTTGAACCGACTTTCAACTTGCGCCTTCGTCCGGCTCTGCTAGCCATGAGCCACAACAGATAATGGGTCAGGGAGAGGGTTGCCAGATGGCTGAGACCGCCAGCGAGAATGTCACGTCCGATGCGCCGGTTCCGGCCGAACCGAAGGCCACCGGATATAGCTGGTACGTCCTGTCGGTGCTCGTCGTCGTCTATATCCTCAATTTCATCGACCGGCAGATCATCAGCATCCTCGCGGTCGACATCAAGGCCGACCTCGGCCTGACCGATGGCGACATGGGCTTCCTCGGCGGCGCGGCTTTCGCGGTTTTCTATGCGCTGTTCGGAATTCCGCTCGGGCGCCTCGCCGACAATTGGAACCGCGTGAAATTGCTGTCGATCGGGCTGACCCTGTGGTCGGCGATGACCGCGGCATCGGGCTTTGCCTACAACCAGCTCAGCCTGACGTTCGCGCGCATGGGCGTCGGCGTCGGCGAGGCGACCGCGAGCCCGACCGCCTATTCGCTGATCTCGGACTATTTCCCGAAGCGGCAGAAAGCGACCGCGCTCGCGATCTATTCGTCGGGTCTCTACCTCGGCGGCGGCGTGTCGCTGTTCATCGGCGCGCTGATCGTCGAGGCATGGAACCGGAACTTCCCTGCGGGCGGGCCGATGGGGCTGGTCGGCTGGCAAGCGGCCTTCCTCGCGGTCGGCATCCCCGGCCTGCTCCTCGCGCTCTGGGTCGCCAGCCTGCGCGAACCGGTGCGCGGCGCGATGGACGGCGTCGCGAGCCCCGGTTGCCCGAGCCCCTTTCGCGAGTTCGGCAAGGACCTGTCGATGATCGTGCCGCCGCTGACGCTGTGGGGCGCCGCAAAACGTGGTCCCGCGGCGCTGGCGATCAACGTCGGTTTTGCCGCCGCGATCGCGGCCTTTGCCTGGTGGATGATCCGCCTGACGGGCAATTTCCCGCAATGGACGGCGGTCGCGCTCGGCTATTATGCGGTCTTTTCGTGGGCGAGCGCGCTGCGCGCACATGATCCCGCGACCTTCCGGCTGATCTGGGGGACCCCGGCGTTCATCTGCACGACGCTTGGCTATGGCCTCGTCAGCCTCGCCGCCTATGCGCTCGCCTTCTGGTCGGCGCCCTATGCCGAAATCGTGCTGGGCCTGCCCAAGCAGGAACTCGCCTTCATCCTCGGCGCGAACGGCGCGGTCGCGGGTTTCGTCGGCGTGATTCTGGGCGGCCGCCTCGCCGATCATCTGCGGTCGAAAAATCCGGCGGGCCGCGTCCTGATGATCATCTTCGGCGTCGTCGCCCCGATCATCCCGATCTGGGTCGGCTATACGACCGAGAATTCGACGCTCTTCTATATCATGAACTTCCTCGCCGGCATGCTCGGTGCCGCCGCACTCGGCGCCGCTGCCGCCACGACGCAGGACCTGGTGCTGCCGCGGATGCGCGGCACCGCGACCGCGGCCTTCTTCCTCGGCACGACGCTCGTCGGCCTGTCGTTCGGCCCCTATATGGTCGGGCAGATTTCGGATCTGGCGGGGACGATCGTCGACGGCAAGCCCGTCGGCGACCTGCGCACCGGCATATTGTCGCTGATCGGGGTCGCGCCGATCGCGCTCGGCCTGTTGCTCTATGCCTATCGCGCGGTGCCAGCGGCCGAAGCGACGATCGCCGAACGCGCGGCGGGCGCCTGACCTTTCGGTCGAGACGCCCGCAAAAGTTAGTCAGCCAAGGCTTGAAATCCGCCTCCGTCAGTCCCCAGGGGACCGACGGGGCGGAAGCCGCTTACCTCGCCGCTTCTTTGACGATCACGCCGCACGCGACGCGCCCACCGCTGTTGCCGCTGGGATCGGTCTTGTAATCGTCGGGTCCGGCGTGGATCACGAACGCGGCGCCGTCAGCGTCGAGCAGCGCGCCATCGCCTTCGAAACGCGAGCCGACGAGGCGCAGCGTCGCGCGGCCGATCTGGTCGGGCTCGATGACGAGGTTGGGCAGGTCGCCATGGTGCGCGCCCATCGGATTGTCGCGGCCGTGCTGGACGCCGGTCGGGTTCCAGTGCGGACCCGCGCTCGCGAAATCGGGCGCATTGCACTGGCCGACGGCATGGACGTGCATGCCGTAAGTGCCCGGCGCAAAGCCGCGCGCGACGAGTTCGATGCGCAGACCCGTCGTGTCGCGATAGATGTCCGCACGGCCGCGGTCGGCGCCCTTATTGTCGTAAAGCTGAGCATAGGCGTCGGCGGGAGGCAGCGTCGTCGTCGACTTCTTGCCCATCCCGGCGCAGCCCGCGAGCGCCAGCGCCCCGATGACAACGGCTCCCTGGATCATGATCTGTTTACGGTGCGAACCCATCGTCATCTTGCTGCTCCCTTTGATCCGGATCGGAATCAGAACGTCGTCTCGGCGCGTTTCGATCCCGCTGCGCCGTTGATGCCCGCAATTGCCGCGAGTTCCAAGGGGATAAGTCTGCTTTGGAGTGGTGCGGGTCCTGAGTTCAGGTCCTGCGAAGCAGAGGCCAGGTGGTGAACCAGCCTTTGGTCTGCGACCGATCTTCAAAGATAGCGCGCTTTTCGCCCGAGAAGTGAGGAGAAGGGCGCAGTACCAGATTCATCAAATCGTCCAAACCCAATGGGGCTGCTATTTCAAAGCCCTCCAGTCCCTGCCGCCGGGCTGCAATCGCCGTCGCGGTTTCCGGCCAGTAGCGCATCGCGTCGACCGAGGAGGAATAGGGTGTGTCGCCATTGCGAATGTGCATCCGCGCCTGATTCTTCACCGACCAGGCGAAGCTCGGCTCCGCAAGTCGCAGCATGGCTTCGAATTTCCTGTCCTCGGCCGGCTCCGTTCGAGCTCGATCATACCATATCACGTCGATGTCGCCGGTCAGCGGCGATGCCGACCTTTCGTGCAGATGATCCCAAACGGCATTTCTGACGAAACCCGCGCCGATCCAGCAGTCGGGTAAATCGAGAATCCGCACAACGTCCAGAAGGTGCCAACGAAGCGGGTCGGCGCGCAGGATGGAACCGATGCGGGAAGCGGCACTCATAATCGGATGGATAAAGGCGTCATGGGCAGGAGGAAATGTCCGCGCGGATCAGCTGTGCCCCAAAATTACAAAAAAAAAGGGCCGCGAATTGCTTCGCGGCCCCATATTTTTGCCTGACGGCCCTGATCGAAGATCAGAAGACGCGGGCGTATTGCTCGTTGCCGACGAAGCCCAGCTTGCCGACGCCGCTGCGCTTGATCACCGCCATGACATTGTCGACGACGATATAGCGTGCATAGGGGTCGGGCTGGACCTGCAACTCGGGTTCGACCGGCAGTGCCTTGGTCTGTTCCAGATAATTCGCCAGCTGAGCGAGGTCGACCGGCGAACCGTTCCAGGTGATCGTTCCCGCAGGATCGATCATCACCTTGTTCTTTTCGGGGTCGACATTGCTCTGGCTGTCGGTCGGGACCGGCAGGTCGATCTTCACCGCGTGGGTCTGGACCGGGATGGTGATGATGAACATGATGAGGAGCACGAGCATGACGTCGATCAACGGCGTCGTGTTCATGTCCATCATCGGTTCATTTTCGTCCCGATCTCCAACTGCCATGGACATGCGATTATTCCTTCGTTCCTAAACGGAGCGCGCCCTTACAGGCGGCCCACCGTACCCGAACCAGGAGCCGGTTCCGAAATGAACCCGATCTTCTGGAAGCCGGCATATTGCATCGTGTAGATCACGCCACCGATGCACTGGTACGGCGTGTTGACGTCGCCGCGGATGTGCACTTCGGGGAAATTTTCCTCGGTGATATTCTGCGGACCGCCGATATCTTCGAGCAGCTGCTCGAGCTTCTTTTGTCCACGTTCCAGCAACTGCTTGGAATCCACCGGGGTCTGGCCCCAATATACTTCACACGCCGTGCTCTCGGGGTTGGGCTCGCCATCGCCGTCGGTATCAGCCGAACGGATCGAAAGCAGCACATTCTCAGGCTTCGTCGTCGTCACCTCAAACGCCACGTCGGGCAGTTTCAGGTTCACCGTCTCCAACACCACGGGAACCGTGATGAGGAAGATGATGAGCAACACAAGCATGATGTCCACGAGCGGAGTCGTGTTGATTTCGGACATCGGGGCGTCTTCGCCACCCTTGTCGCCTACACTCATCGCCATAGGATTAGCATCCTGTCACAAAATTTCTGTCACGGACATCGGGACGGCGTGCCTTGAGCCCGCCTTCCCTGTCCAAACGGACCCCGCCTTTCGCCACGCGGCGACAAGGCGGGGGTCCAGGAGACCGATCAGGCCTTCTTCGGTGCCGCGGCCGGAGCAGCAGCCTTCGCCGGGGTCAGCGAAGCCGGCTTCACCTGGCCGTTCGACATGATCGAACCGAGAACGTCGTTCGAGAAGGTCGACAGACGGCGGGCGATCGCCTTGTTGCGGCTCTGGAGCCAGTTGAACGCGAGCACGGCGGGAACCGCCACGATCAGACCGATGGCGGTCATGATCAGAGCTTCACCGACCGGACCGGCGACGGTGTCGATCGAAGCCTGGCCCGACGCACCGATCTTCACGAGGGCGCGAAGAATACCGATAACCGTACCGAACAGACCGACGAACGGAGCGGTCGAACCGACGGTCGCGAGGAACGCGAGGCCCGAGTTCAGCTTCGAGTTGATGTGGTTCTGCGAACGCTCGAGCGTGCCGTGCATCCAGTCATGGGCTTCAACGGGGTTGGCGAGCTTGTTATGCTCTTCGTTGGCGCGCAGACCGTCTTCGACGACCTGGCGATACGCGCTGTTCTTTTCGAGCTTCGAAGCGCCGTCGGCGAGCGTCGGGGCGCGCCAGAAGTTGGCGTCGACGGCCTTGCCCTGGTTCATCACCTTATTCTGTTCGAACAGCTTGGTGAACAGGATGTAGAGCGTGCCGACGAACATGATCAGCAGGACGAGGAAGGTGACCTGCGAGACGATGCCGCCTTCGCACAGTGCAGGAACGAGACCATAGGGGCTCGCGCCTTCTTCCTTCACGCACATCGCGGCGGGCATCAGGCTGAGCCCCGCGTCGTGGGCCGGTGCTGCCGCAGCGGCGGCATTTGCGATCAGATTAAACATACTGGAAAATCCCTCTCAAAATATTCGATAAGTTCGAAACACAGATCCGGTCGCGCGATCAGCGCGGAATCTGCCAACGGATACGATTGCTGTAGCTGCCGCCCGTGGGGTTACCCGCGCGATCCTTGCCCGGATTGAACCGGCCACGGCGCTGGATAAGCTTGCACGTTTCGGCATCGAGATCGGCATGGCCGCTCGACGAGGTCACATCGCACGAGGTGATGCGGCCATCGACGCCATAGGTGACGCGGAACCCGGTCGTGCCTTCGCGCTCTTCGCGCATCGCACGGGCCGGATAGTCGTCGTTCGTCGCCCAGCGGCCCGGGTTGCCCTTTGGCGTACCGGCGGCGCTGAGATCAGGCGTCGGCGGCGGCGCCGGCGGTGCCGGCGGCGTATAGACGGGCGGGGGCGGCGTCGGCGGCGCCTTCGGCACCGACTGGACCGTGTTGGTCGTCACCGGCGGCGGAATGGGCGACGGCGGCGTCACAACCGGCGGCGGCGGCGGCAATTTATTGTCCGGCGGCGGCGGCGGCGGGGGTTCCTCCGGCGGCGGCGGCTCTTCTACGTCCACCACATCCAATTTTTCGGCGAGTTTCTTGACGATACTGATATTCAAGCCGTTGACCAGGCCGTAGCCCAGAACCGCTGTAAGCAGACCAACCAAGACAATCGCCACTACCCTGTTTTTAGGGTCGACATTATCACCATAAGCCATTCAGGGACGACGCTCCTTGCTAGATCATCCTGACACCAATTCCCTGCCGACGGGTTCGGTTGCCAAATGCCCGGATGATTTCCGATGCGTTGTGCGAGACCCGACGGCGCTACGTTCGGCTTATTATGTTTTTGCCGGACGCTTCGCGGCCCGTCCTATCGCGGTGGCGGCACATTCGCAAACCCTTTATCAGCGGTTAATGTGCCTTGTCCCATGATGGGGATTTCAGCGCCGATACCGGTGTCATAAACGACGGAAAGTGGAACGATCATGCGCCTCCCCCACCCGGCCGCTATCGCCGGCATTCTCGCCTTAACTCTTGGAATCCCCAGCGTTTCCGCGATGCAGGCGGCCCCGGCGGCGGCGGCGGCCAGTCCGTACAGCTATGCCGACATCGCCGATCTGGCGAGCGCGGCGCCGATCGCGCTGCACGCGCGTATATATAAGGCCACACCGCTCAAACCCGCCCAGGCACCCGGAGTCGCGGCGGGCCATACCCGATTCTATGTCGAGTCCGAGGTTGTCAGCCTGATTCGCGGCGCGGGGCCGCTCGCGGCGCGAATCTCCTACCTCGTCGACCTGCCGCAGGACGCGAAGGGAAAGCCGGCGAAGCTGAAGAAGAAACAGCCCGTCCTGCTCTTTGCCCGGCCCGTCGCCGGGGCGACGGCGGGAAGCAGCAACACCGGCAGCGTCCAGCTGATCGCGCCCGATGCGCAGCTGCCCTGGGATCCGGCGACCGAGGCGCAATTGCGCGCGGTGCTGACCGAACTCGTCAAGCCGGGCGCGCCGCCCGCGATCACCGGCGTCGCGAACGGCTTCCATGTTCCGGGCACCCTGCCCGGCGAAGGCGAGACGCAGCTGTTCCTCAACACCCGGACGGGGGAGCCCGTGTCGCTGACGATCCTGACCGCCGCCGACGGGTCGCGGCGCTGGGCGGCGGCGTTCGGCGAGATCGTCGACGCGTCGGCGGCGGTGCCCGCGCGCAATACGCTCGCCTGGTATCGGCTCGCCTGCGGATTGCCGCGCCAGCTGCCGCTGAGCAAGCTCGCCGGAACCGCCCCCGAGGATCGGCGCAAGGCGGCGTCGGATTATAGTGTCGTCCTCGGCGCGCTCGGCGAATGCACGCGCACGCGCAAGGCGCCGGTGAGTTGATCTTCTTCGCCTGACGGCGAGGGCGGCACCGGCCCGCTCCCCCTCCCGGCCTCCCCGACGATAGTAGCTTATGGGAGGCCGGGAGGGGGAGCGGGCCGGTGCCGCTTTCCATAACCGGATAAAGCTCAGCTTCGGCGCGCCCTAGGCGCGCCGGGCTTGTTTCCATGGCAAAAGCCGATAGGGCGCTCGCAACGGCGGGGCGCGGCTCCGCGTCTAATCGGAGTCCTTTGCATGTCGCCTTATTCCGCCCCGACCGCCCCCCGCCCGCCGCTGCGTGTCGCGCTCGCGGGGATTGGCGTCGGCGGCGGCGGGGTCGTCCGGCTGCTCGAGGCGAACCGCGACCTGATCGCGCGGCGCGCCGGACGCGCGATCGAGATCGTCGCGCTGTCGGCGCGCGACCGGCACAAGGATCGCGGTGTCGACCTCACCCCCTATCGCTGGGAAGACGATATGGACGCGCTCGTCGCGGCGGACGATGTCGATGTCATCGTCGAGATGATCGGCGGCGCCGACGGCCCGGCGCTGACGCTGGCGCGCCATGCGCTGGGCGCGGGCAAGGCGCTGGTCACCGCGAACAAGGCGATGATCGCGCATCACGGCCTCGATCTCGCGCGGCTCGCCGAAGAGAAAGACACGCCGCTGAAATATGAAGCCGCGGTCGCGGGCGGCATCCCGGTGATCAAGGCGATCCGCGAAGGCGCATCGGCGAACGAGATCGCGCGCGTCTATGGCATCCTCAACGGCACCTGCAATTATATCCTGACGCAGATGGAGCGGAACGGCGCGAGCTTCGCCGACGCGCTGAGCGCTGCGCAGGCCGAGGGCTATGCCGAGGCCGACCCGACCTTCGACGTCGACGGGATCGACGCCGCGCATAAATTGTCGATCCTCGCCGCGCTATGCTTCGGGACCAAGCTCGACATCGGCGCGGTGACCGCCGACGGGATCCGCGGGCTGATCGCCGCCGACATTCGCGAGGCCGAGGCACTCGGCCACCGCGTCCGCCTGATCGGCATGGCCGAGCGCGATTCGAATGGCCTGTACCAGCATGTCCAGCCGTGCCTCGTCCCCGCCGATCATCCGCTCGCTTATGTGCCAGGCGCATTGAACGCCGTCGTCGCCGAGGGCAATTTCGTCGGCCGCCTGTTCTTCGAGGGCGCGGGCGCGGGCGCGGGGCCGACGGCATCGGCAATCGTCGCCGACATCATCGACATCGCGCGCGACGAATATGGCCCCGCCTTCGCGATGCCGGTCGATTCGCTCGACCAGGCGCCCGTCGCCGACGCCGGCGCGCGGATCGGCAAACATTATGTCCGCCTGATCGTCGAGGACCGGATCGGCGTGCTCGCCGAGATCGCGACGGCGATGCGCGATGCCGGCGTCTCGATCGAAAGCCTGATCCAGCGCGGCAGCGAGGACGGCAGCGGCGTCGTCATCGTGCTCGTCACCCACGAAGGCCCGGCCAGCACGATCCATGCGGCGCTCGCTATCCTCGGCGCGTCGGACCATGTCGTCGGCGCGCCGATGCACATGCCGATCCTCGCACTTTAACCTCCGCTTGAAATCCCACGCCCCTTTGTTACCCCGATAAACGGGGAACGGGGGCGGACATGGACATCGAAATCAGGCGCGGGCTAACCGAAGCGCGGATGCTGGCGGGCGAACATTGGCGGGCGCTGCTCGCCTATATGCTTCTCGGCGTCGTGCTCCCCTACCTGTTGCTGGCGAGCGAGCCGGTGCTGAGCATCGAGGTGCTCGTCGCGCTGGCCCTCGTGCCCGAAGATTTCCGGTTCACGGGGTCGATCGTGGGTCCGCTGTACCTGCTCGGCATCTGCGCGGCGCTGCTGTGCGGAGGGATGCTCGCGCTGTGGAGGGCGCTGCTTGCCGAGATACGCGAGGGCTATATCGCCGAAATCATGTACGGCATGGTCGCGGGCGCCGCCTATCTGATCGCCGGGCTCCTCTTCTATTATCTCATCGGCTTCCTGCTCGCCCTGCCCTTCCGATTGACCGTCGGGATGGAGGTCGCGCGCGCCGAGGGCACGCCGATCGCGATCGGCCGCCAGATTCTGCTGGTCCTGCTCAGCGCCTGGTTCAACGCACGCCTCTGCCTGATCGGGCCGATCATGGCCGAAGCCGGCAAGCTGGAGCCCGTGACGGCTTTTAGCGAATCATGGCACCGGACAGCGTCGCGCCAATGGTCGCTGGCCGCACTCTATCTGGCATTTAATATCGTCGCCGCGCTGCTGATCGGGTTGCTTTTCGTGTCGCATAGCTATCTGATTGTGGGCGGTGAAACGATGCGGATCGCCGCCATGGCGATGAGCAGCGTCTGGCTGATCTTCTGGTGCGGCTATTTCGCCGCCGCCACGCTGGTTCCCGCCGGCCTCTACCGCGCATCGAAGGCCGGAGCCCCTGCCGCGACCTTCGCCTAAGGCTCCTCTTCGGGCGTCGGCGGCGTACCCGTTTCGGGGTCGGTCGCGCGCTTCACCGCTTCGTAGAGCGCATTATATTCGGGGCCGGGTTTCACTCGGCCGCCGAGCGACATCCAATTGTGCGGCAGCGTGTCCCACATCATCATCTGCGCCTCGGCACGCGGGAGCTTCGGCGGTGCCTCGCGGCCCTCGTTCGCGATCGCGCGCAGTTCGGGCGACAGGCGGTGCAGATCGGTGTCGGAACCGCACACAGTGATCGAACCGTCGTCGGCGGGTTTGCAGCGCTTGATCGGGTCGACCATTTCCTTTGCCTTCGCGGCGGCGCTCTCGGCATCGCGCGGCGGCGGCGGCGCGGGCGGTCCCTGCGTCTGCGCGGCGGCGGGCGTCATCGCGGTCATCGCCCCGGTCATCACGACGACACAGCTCATGGCGAAAGCGGCACCGAATCGGGTGAAGCGTTCTCGACAAGTGGCGCGGGCGACCATATGGCGCCCACCATGCCGACGCGGCGGAACAAGTAAAGACGGAGAGTGGCGAACATGACGAATAGCAGCAACCTCGACCGGGTGCTCGTGCTCGAAATGGTGCGCGTCACCGAAGCCGCGGCGATCGCCGCCGCGAAGCTGATCGGGCGCGGCGACGAGAAAGCCGCCGACGCCGCCGCGGTCGAAGCGATGCGCACCGCGTTCAACACGCTCTATATGGACGGCACGATCGTCATCGGCGAAGGCGAGCGCGACGAGGCACCGATGCTCTATATCGGCGAAAAGGTCGGCAACGCACCGGGCAAGGGCCCGAAGATCGACATCGCGGTCGACCCGCTGGAAGGCACGACGATCACCGCCAAGGCCGGCCCGAACGCGCTCGCGGTGCTCGCGATCGCCGAGGAAGGCTGCCTGCTCAACGCCCCCGACGTCTATATGGACAAGCTCGCGGTCGGCGCCGGCTATTCGCCGAACATCGTCAATTTCGACAATAGCGTGCGCGAGAATGTCGAAGCGGTCGCGCGCGAAAAGGGCTGCAAGCCCGAACAGATCATCGTCTGCGTGCTCGACCGTCCGCGCCACGAGGCGATCATCGCCGAACTGCGCGCGATCGGCTGCGGTGTCGCGCTGATCCCCGACGGCGACGTCGCCGGCGTGATCGCGACGACGAACCCCGACACCAATATCGACATTTATATGGGTTCGGGCGGCGCCCCCGAAGGCGTGCTCGCCGCCGCGGCGCTGCGCTGCGTCGGCGGCCAGTTCAAGGGCCGCCTGCTCTTCCGCAACGACGACGAGCGGCTGCGCGCGAAGAAATGGGGCATCGAGGATCTCGACCGCGTTTACGACCTTGAGGATCTTGCCAAGGGCGACGTGATCTTCGCCGCCACGGGTGTCACCGACGGATCGCTGCTGCGCGGCGTCAAGCGCCGCCGCGACGGCGTGATGACCACCGAGACGGTGGTGATGCGCGCCTCGTCGGGCACGGTGCGCTGGGTGAAGGGCGAGCATCGCTCGCACTGACCGCGAAACGGCGGGCGGAGGCCCGCTGCCGACGTTACCGTTCGTCGCCCCTGCGAAGGCGGGGGCGACGATATAGACGATATATTACGACGCGGCCTGCGTCAGCTTTTCGCCCGGCCTTGCGCGGGGAACTGCCATCAATTCCCGGCGGTCAGGCCGGGAATATATCGTGCCGCGATCTTATCGACGAATTTCTCGGGCGAAGCGCCCATCAGGTTGGTCAGAACGACAATCGAGAGATCGTCGCCGGGATAGATGAATATGGCGGCGCGGGCTCCGCCGACCGGCGTGATGGCCGGATGATCGGCACGTCGCGCCGACGGCCAACCCAATCCATAGCCATTGATGGTCGAGCCAAAACCGCGATAGGTGCCGTCCGCTTGCGGCTGTGGCTTCCAAAGCTGCTGCAGGCCGTCCTTGCTGACAAGCTTCTGCTTTTGCAGAGCGATGACCCACTTTGCCAAATCGGTGGACGTCGTTCGGACACCACCGGCCGGGAATACCATTTCTGTCCATGGTTCGTGCCGCGCAAACGGAACCTTGCTTCGTTCGACGCCGACGGTCTTCATCCCCTCGATCCGCAGCGTCAGATGCGTATAGAGCGTCGCCGCCTGGGGCCTGGCTTTGGCGCCGGTAGTGTCGGCAAAGCGCGTGCGCTTCATCCCCACGACATCGAACTGCCGATCGCGCACGAAGTCGGCGTAGGACTCGCCCGTGATCTTCTCGATAATTTTCCCCATCGCGACATAGTTGGTCTGGGTGTAGTCGAATTTCGTTCCCGGCGAGAGTTTCAGGGGAAGCATCTGCACCTTTGCCCAGGCGGCATCTGGCGCAGCGCCGTCGAGCAGCCGAACATTGTCATCCGCGATTTCGGGCAGACCCGACGTGTGGGTCAGAAGCTGCCGAGCGGTAATGCCGCTCCACGTCTCGGGCAGTGTTTCCAGATATGTTTTTATTGGGGCATCGAGATCGAGTTTGCCGGCTTCGACGAGCTGCATCGCCGCGACGCCGGCAACGGCCTTGCTGATCGAGTTGATCGGAAAGCTGGTTTGTTCGGTGACGGGGGTCGAGGCCTCGATATTGGCCTGACCATAGGCGCCGGTGAACAGGATCTTGCCCTGCCGCACGATCGTCAACTGGAGCCCTGGAATGCCGCGCGAGGTCATCTCGCTCTGGACCAGCTGTTCAATGGCTGCCTTGTTTTCAGCCTCCGCGACGGACGGTGTGCGGGCACTGACACTATCGCCAAGCCCGCCCAGGACCGCAATCAGGCCGATTGCGGCAGAAATTCTATTCAGCATTATTTGATGGTCCTGAAGCTTGAGGAGTATATCAACTGCGTTTTTCTTGCCGTATCAATACTGTCGCGGGCGTCAAGCTTCGGCAATAAAAGAGAAAAAGTTGTTCAAAATATTCCCGCCGTCAATCCTTCGGCGAGGGCTGCGCCCAGATCGCGCGCTTCGGCGAGGCGATCCGGGGCTATCGTCTTGGGTGCAAGGATCGCTTCGGGCGTCTGCGCGTCGGTGTTGACGATGATATGATCGGCGACGCGCCGCAGCCGCCAGCCGGTGGCGATCCGGTCGAGCTGGCGCTGGGCATTTTCGCCGTCGGAGCCCGCGCAGATGATCGTCGCATAGGGGCGGCCCTCAAGCCGTCCGAGGCAGGGGTAATAGCAGCGGTCGAACATCTCCTTCATCGCGCCCGACAGCGCGGCGAGATTTTCGGGGCCGACGAAGAGATAGCCGCCCGCGGCGTGGAGATCATCGGGCGTCACATCGGCGGCGGCGATCAGCCTTGCCGCCGTACCGGCACCTTCGGCGGCCGCCGCGGCGAGCGCCTCGCTGCCACCGGTGCGGCTGTGCCAGGCGATCAGGAGGTGCGGCGCGTCGGTCATGCACCGATGCTTGCCAAGCCCAGGCACGCGGCGCAAGCTGCCGCGAAACATGGGGGAGACATGACATGCGCCGACTGACCGCCCTGCTGCTTGCCGGCACCCTGCCCTTCGCCGCTGTGGCGCAGGACGCCGCGAGCGAGGCGACGCGCACCGCGCAGGCCGAAATCGCGAAACGCCTGCCGCTCGACGATCCGCGCGACGAAGCCAATGTGATGCGCGGCAAGCTCGCCGAGATTCCGGGCGGGGTGATTACGGGCAAGGACGGCAAGATTGTGTGGGACCGGCGGCCCTACGCCTTCCTCGATGCCAAGGCGGCGCCCGATACGGTCAATCCATCGCTGTGGCGGCAGGCGCGGCTGAACGCGGTGCACGGGTTGTTCGAGGTCGTGCCAGGCAAGATCTGGCAGGTTCGCGGTTACGATATTTCGGTGATGACGATCATCCGCGGCAAGAGCGGGTGGATACTCGTCGACCCGTTGCTGTCCGAAGAGGCGGCGGCGGCGAGCTGGAAATTGTTCGCCGACACCGTCGAGGCGAAATCGGGCAAGTTACCGATCAAGGCGGTGATCTTCAGCCACAGCCACAGCGACCATTTCGGCGGCGTCGGCGGCATCGTCACCCCCGAACAGGTCAAGCGCGAGAAGATCCGCATCATCGCGCCGCACGGCTTTTCGGAGGAAGCGACGTCGGAGAATGTCCTTGCCGGCACGGCGATGGGACGCCGCGCGCTGTACATGTTCGGGTCGATCCTCGCCCCGGGGCCGACGGGACAGGTCGACACCGGGCTGGGGCCGAAACTGTCGTCGGGGACAATCGGTTATATGGAGCCGACCGAGAGTGTCGCCGCGACGGGCGGCACGCTGACGATCGACGGGCTGGCGTTCGAATTCCTCGACGCGGGCGGCACCGAGGCGCCGTCGGAGTTCGTCTTCTATATCCCCGCGTATAACGCGTTACATACCACCGAGGTGGTCACGCACACGCTGCACAATGTGCTGACGCTGCGTGGCGCGCAGGTGCGCGATGCGCTGCACTGGTCGAAGGTGATCGACGCCGCGCTCGTCCGGTGGGGCGGCAAGGCCGAGGTTGCGCTGGCGTCGCATCACTGGCCGACGTGGGGCGCGGGCGAGGTCAGCAGCCTGCTCACCAGCCAGCGCGACATCTATCGTTATGTCCACGACCGGACCTTGTTCCTCGCCAACCGCGGCGCGACGCTCCACGAGCTCGCCGATGTCACGCCCGAGGCGCCGGGGCAGGCGACGGACTTCGGTGCGCGCGGCTATTATGGCACGGTCAACCACGACATGAAGGCGACCTATCAACGCTATTTCGGCTGGTGGGACGGCAATCCCGCCAATTTCAACCCGCTGCCGCCCGAGCAATCGGCGCCGAAATATGTCGCGCTCGCGGGCGGTGCCGACAAATTGCTCGCGGCGGGCAAGGCGGCGATCGCGGCGGGCGATTATCGCTGGGCGGCCGAACTTTTGAACAAGCTCGTCTTTGCCCAGCCGAACAACAAGGATGCGCGCGCGGCGCTCGCCTCGGCCTATGACCAGATGGGCTATCAGGCAGAGTCAGGCGCGTGGCGGAATTATTATCTCGCCGCCGCGGCAAGCCTGCGCGGCACCGCGGTCGAAAGCCTGTCGGGCAACGGGCAGAGCCGGTCGTTCGTCAGCGCGATCCCGACCGCGGTGTTTTTCGACGCGCTCGCGACGCGCTTCGACGCCGCGAAAGGGAGCGCGGTCAAAGGCACGTTCCAGTTCATCCTGCCCGACAGCCAGGAAGCGGTCGCGATCGTCGTCGGCGGCGGGGTCGAGGTGCCGCGGTACGGCATGACCGACCCCGCGCCGACCGCAACGATCATAATAAACCGGGCGACGCTCGACGATGTGATGCTGGGGCAGGCGCAGTTTCCGGCGTTGCTCCAGTCGGGTGCGATCAAGATCGACGGTGACCGCATGGCGTTCCTGTCGTGGTTCGCGCTCCATCCGCCCGCCGACCCGCGCTTCAATGTGGTTGTGCCATAGGGCCGCCACCGACTATCGGAGGAATATGACCGACACGCCCGCGCACCCGACCGACCCTTTCGACGCAGAGGCGCTCAATGCCGCCGAGGGGCTCGATCCGGTCGACCCCGCCTATGCGCAGGTGCTGCGCATCGCGACCGCGCTCAACCTGATCCCGCTCGCGATCGGTGCGAGCGTGTTCGATGCGCTGCTGATCCGCCATATCGAGGGACCGTACGGGCTGATCACCGCCGCCGCGTGGGTGATCGCGGCGATCGTGATCGTCAGCTTTCCCTCGCGCCGCGTGTCGCGCTGGGGGTACAGGATCGGCGAAGGGCAGCTGCGCGTCGCGCGCGGCTGGCTGTTCCGCACCGACACCATCGTGCCCTTTGTGCGCGTCCAGCATATCGACGTCGGGCAGGGACCGATCGAGCGCTGGTTCGGGCTGTCGCACCTGATCGTCCACACCTCGGGCACGCATAACAGCACGGTGACGCTGCCCGGGCTGCACGCCGACCTGGCGGCCGCGATGCGCGAGACGATCCGCCGGCATATCCAGACCGATTTCGCATGAGCGACGGCGCCGTCATCGCTGCGACCGAAAGCGAGCCGGACTGGCAGCGGCTGCACCCCGCGACGCTCGCGCTCGCCGTCGTCAAGCTCGGGCCGCGCTCGCTCAACTTCCTGCCCGCGGTCGCCGCCTTGGGGTTTACCGGGAACTGGGTGTATATCGTGCCCGCGATCGGCGCTTTTCTGCTCATCTCGCTGCTCGCAGCGTGGTTTCACTGGCTGCGCTTCCGCTTTCTCGTCGGCGACGACGAGGTCGTGATCGAAAGCGGCGTTTTCGCGCGCCAGCATCGCACCATCCCCTTCGACCGCATCCAGGACGTCGGCATCGAACAGGGGCTGGTCGCGCGCGCGCTCGGCATCGCCAAGGTCGGGTTCGAGACGGGTGCGGGCGGCAAGGAGAATGACGCGAGCCTCGACGCGATCGCGCTCGATTCGGCGCAGGCGCTGCGCGCGACAATCCGCGCGCATCGCAGCGGCGAGGTGGCGGCGCCTGTTGCAGCCGATGCGCCCGAGGCATCGCCCGCCACCGAGGACCGGTTGCTCTTTGCGATGGGGCCGCGCCAGTTGCTGCTCGCGGGTCTGTTCAACTTCTCGCTCGCCGCGCTCGCCGTCGTCGGCGCGGGCATGCAGTTTTTCGACGGGCTGCTGCCGTTCGATTTCAACGTCTTCAACCCAAGGGACTGGATCGATATCGCCGAGGATTATGGACTCGACCAGTGGGTGATCGCGCACCGCTGGGTCGCGGGCGTCGGCGCCGCCATCTCGCTGATCTTCATCGGTTTTGCGAGCGGGATCGCGACGATGTTTTTCGCCAACTGGGATTTCCGCCTGACACGTGAGCCGCGCACGCTGCGCCGCACCCGCGGCCTGACGACGCGCACCGACGTCGCGGTGCCGGTGAAGCGCGTGCAGGCCGCGATCCTCGTCACCGGCTGGTTTCGCCAGCGCTTCGGCTGGCACGAACTGCGCCTCCAGAGCCTGGCGAGCGACGGCGGGAAGGAAAATGACCATCAGGTCGTGCCCTTTGCGAAGCTCGACGCGATCGACCCGGTGCTGGACGAGGTCGCGATCCGGCGCTCCGACGCCGGCCAGTCATGGCAGCGGAGTCACGGCATCGTTGCGCTCGGCGGGCTGATCGGCGCGGTCGGCGCGACCACAGGCGGCCTCGTCGCGGTTTCGTTCGGGCAGGAACTCGGCTGGTTCGGGCCCGTCGCAGGGCTGCTGATCGGCGCTGGCTCCCTGTTCGGCGCCCGTTTCCATCGCTGGGCCGACCTTGGCGAACAGGTCGCGATCCGGCGCGGCGCGTGGAAACCCAAGACGACGCTGCTGCCGCACGCGTCGGTGCAAAGCGTCGACCTCAAGAGCGATTTCATCCTGCGCCCGCTCGGCCTTGCGACCCTGGTGTTCGGCGTCCCCGGCGGCAGCGCGCTCGCGGCGCACGAGATCCCCGCGATCCCACTCGCCGCCGCGCAGGACCTGCGCACCCGCATCCTCGCCGCGAGGGCACGGTCGTGAGCGAAACGGCGCTGGGGATTACGCACTCGATCAAGGGCCAGCCGTGGCACTGGCGGCGCGCGAGCGCCGACATGGCATCCGAAAATCTCGCCCCCGACGATCTTGTCACGCAACTGCTGCTCGCGCGCGGGGTGACGCGCGACGACCTCGACCGCCAGCGCACGCCAACCTTGCGCGGATTCATGCCCGACCCCTCGCTGTTCCGCGACATGGACGCGGCCGCCGCACGGCTCGCCGATGCGGTCGAGCGCAAGGAAGCGGTGACGATCTTTGGCGATTATGACGTCGACGGCGCGACCTCGGCGGCTTTGCTCGTGCGGTTGCTGCGCGGGCTCGGGCTGCCCGCCGGCGCCTATATCCCCGACCGGTTGATGGAGGGTTATGGCCCCTCGGGCGCGGCGCTGGTCAAGATCGGCGAGGCGGGGTCGAAACTCGTCGTCACGGTCGATTGCGGCGCGCAGGCGTTCGACGCGATCGCCGAAGCCAAGGCGGCGGGGGTCGAGGTGATCGTCGTCGACCATCACCAATGCGCGACGACGCTGCCCGCGGCCTTTGCGCTGGTGAATCCCAACCGGCTCGACGAGGAACCGGGTGCCGCGATCCACGGCAATCTCGCCGCGGTCGGGGTCGCCTTCCTGCTCGGCGCGGCGCTGCTCCGTACCCTCCGCGCACGCGGCTTCTTCGCGACGCGCGACGAGCCGGCACTGATCGACCTGCTCGACCTTGTCGCGCTCGGCACCGTCGCCGACGTCGCGCGGCTCACCGGTTTCAACCGCGCGCTGGTGACGCAGGGGCTGAAGGTGATGGCGCGGCGCGGGAACACCGGCCTCGCCGCGCTGATGGACGCCGCGCGCCTCACCAAGCCGCCGAGCGCGAGCGACATGGGCTTTGCGCTTGGTCCGCGGATCAACGCCGGCGGGCGCGTCGGCAAATCCGACCTTGGCGTGCGATTGCTCACGACATCGGACCCGCAGGAAGCCGCCGACATCGCGGTCGAGCTCAACCGCCTCAACGAGGAACGCCGCGCGATCGAGGCCGCGGTGCTCGAACAGGCGATCGACGCCAGCGCGGCGTGCGGCAACGCGCCGGTCGCGATCGTCGCCGGGCAGGGCTGGCACCCGGGGGTGATCGGCATCGTCGCCGGGCGGCTGAAAGAACGGCTGCACCGCCCCGCGATCGTCATCGCGCTCGACGAGGATGGCGTCGGCAAGGGATCGGGGCGCTCGATTTCGGGCGTCGACCTCGGCGCCGCGATCCTCGCCGCGAAGGAGACGGGGCTGCTCGTCGCGGGCGGGGGCCATGCGATGGCGGCGGGGCTGACCGTCGCCGCCGACAAGGTCGACGCGCTCGGCGCTTATCTGAACGACCGCCTCGCCGCCGATGTCGAGCGCGCGAGCGGCGACAAGTCGCTGCTGATCGACGCGGTGCTCGCGCCGCGCGGGATCAACCCTTTGTGGTGCGACGCGATCGAGAGCGCGGGCCCGTACGGCGCCGGCTGGCCCGCACCGCGCGTCGCGACCGGGCCGGTGCGGATCGTCGAATCGGGGATCGTCGGCACCGACCATGTCCGCCTGATCGTGTCGGGCGACGACGGCGCACGCTTCAAGGCGGTCGCGTTCCGCAGCGCCGAGACCGAATTGGGTCAGGCGTTGCTCCACGCACGCGGCAGCCGCAAACTATGGCTCGCGGGCCGCGCGAAACGCGACGATTGGGGCAGCCGGCCGGCCGCCGAACTCCACCTCGAGGACGCGGCCTGGGCCGACTGAGGGCACGAAGGGAAAAGCAACGATGTACAGCCACACCACAATCGGCGTCGACGATTTCGCCAGCGCCGAACCCTTTTACGACGCGATCATGGCGGTGCTCGGGCATCCCGGTTTCGCGCGGCAGAGCGAAGGCAAGGGCTATGGCACGCCGACCGGCCCCAAGGTCTTCGTCGGCCCGGCCTTTAATGGCGAACCGGCGTCGGTCGGCAATGGCACCCACATCGCCTTCATCGCCGCCGACCGGGCGACGGTCGATGCCTTTCATGCCGCGGCGCTTGCCAACGGCGGCAGCGACGAGGGCGCGCCGGGGCTCCGCCCCCATTATCACGCCAACTATTACGCCGCCTATGTCCGCGATCCGGAAGGCAACAAGCTGCAGGCGGTATGCCATTCGCGGCGCGGTTAAATTAGCGCCGATTGAGTCCTTGACCGGGGGAACACTCACGGCTAATGCGCCGCTTCACCGATCAGACGGCCCCTTCGTCTAGCGGTCTAGGACGTCGCCCTTTCACGGCGAAAACACGGGTTCGAGTCCCGTAGGGGTCACCATCAGTCAAGCGCATGGACCGTGCGCACCATCAAAACTTCTTTCGCACCGTCAATCGCACCACGCGGCCGAGCGGCTCGACTTCGTTGCGGCTATATCCAGCAGGGACCGTCCCGTCTTCGCGCGTCACCCGGCGATACCCGCCCAGGAGATCGTTGATATCGACGGACAGTTTGAGCCCGCTCATCAAACCCTTCTGGCCCGGAACCCCGAACACACGGTCGGGTTCGATGAAGGCCGAAAGATTGAGCTTCAGCGGCGGCTTGAAGACAAAGACTTCATCGCCCCCCCGCAATCGTCCCGGGCTGCTCCAGTTGCCGCTGAGCGTGCCGCCGATCCCCCGCCTGCCGATCGATGCCTGAAACGACAGGCTGTGACGCGATTGCCCGCCGGCGCGAAGCTGGTCGATCACCGGGACGCCGGGACGGGTGAGCAACTCGCTTTTCAACCGCATGCCGTGATTGAGCGACAGGTTGAGCTGCAGCGGATCGCCGGCCGTTTCGTTTCGCCCCTCCCCGCCCCCGAGCGCCAGCCGCAGCGCGACGCCGGAGGACAGATCGGCATTGGTATCGCGCGCGAGATTGATCGCACGCGCATCGACCGCGACGAGCCGCCCCGCCGCATCGCGCGTGACCCGCTCGGGAAACGCGGCCTCGATCGCGGGGGTCAGTTCGGGAAAGGCCGCCAGGCCGCCCTTGGCGACCGACTGGCGATAACCGAAGTTGAGGGTCAGTATCTGGTTACCCAGCGGCCGCACCGTCGCCGAGAAAGCCAGACTTTGCCGGCGGCCGCGCTTCAGGTCGGGATTTCCGCCGGTGATCCAGACGGGTTCGGCGACCTCCTGACGCGCATAGTCGAAGATGCGATTGATCGTCGTGACGATCGGTCCATCGAGCTGGTCGAACGTCGGCGCGGCGTCGGCATAATCGATTCCCCCGCGAAGCTGGAGAACCGGCCATGGCGACCAGCTGATATTGCCGCCGAACCCCTTTTGCAGCCGGCTGTTCGTCATCGCGTGCGCGTTGGCGGTGAGGTCCACGGTCAGGTCGCCCAGCCAGCCCGCGCCCGTCCCACCGCCGCGCGAAATCGGGACGCTGAGCGACATCAGCCCGCTCGACTGGTTGCGCGTCACGCTGTTCGAGGCGATCAAATTCCCCGAAGCATCGCTTTCCCGGTTTTGCGTGCGGTTGCGGCCGGTGTTGGCGGTGAGATTCCAGGTGAGCGGCCCCGCCGGAAGGTCGATGACCGCCTTTCGCACATTGAGCCGGGCGCTGAGATTCTCGCCGTTCGTCCGGGTGCGGGTCGCGATCATCAGGCCTTCGTCCCACAGGCCATAGGGATTGAAGGCGGGATCGCGGTCATCGATCAATTGCTGGACGCGCGCGACATCAATGCCGCTTTCAAGGAAATTGTCCGCCCAGCTCCGCGCATAGCTCGCCGCAACGCTGGTCTGCCAGCCGCGAATATTGCCGGTCAGCGTCAGCGAGGCGCCGAGCGACGTGGCACCATTGTCGGCGCGAAGCGCGCGCTCGCCCGCAAAAGGCCGCGTCAGCACGACATCGCCCGCAAAGGGCGACCAGGGATGGCCCGCGGGGAGGACGACCGACGCCATCGGCAGGCCGCGCAGCCCGTCGCTGCTGTTGCGGCTCACATCGACGTTCAGCGAGACGGAAAAATCGCCCAGCGGGCGCGTAACGCCGACCCCGAGCGCGGCGTTGCGCCGCGACGATTGCAGCGTTTCGAAGCGGTTGGGATCGACGGGATGGAGGTCGCCGGCGGTCGCGGCAAAATCGTCGAGGCCGGGCACCTCCGTCAGCGCGCCCGCGGGGATGGCAGCGGCCGTCACCCGCTCTCCCGCGGCAAGGCTGAGCGCGGGATCGATCTCTCCGCCGCCGGGCACGGAAATGAAGCCGACGCTGTCGAACACCCCGTCCCGCCGTGGCAGTCGGCGCGCGGTCTTGCGAAAGGCGCTGTCCGCACCGACCCGTGCCTGGGCGTTCCAGCGCGTGTCGCCGTCGATCGCCGTTCGCCTGACCGACAGCGTCCCGCCATAGCGGCCGCCAGCGGTCGCGAAATCGGCGCCCGCATCGGCATTGAGCATCGCGAACTTCTTCTTGAGCACCAGATTGACGACGCGCTTGCCCGCCCGTTCGCCATAGAGCGCCGCCGCTTCCGGTTTCAGCACGGCGAGCCGGTCGAGCGCTTCGGCGGGATAGGAAAGAATCGAGCGATCGAAGCCCGCGGGCTTGCCGTTGATCAGGATGACGGGTTCTTCGCCGCTGCCGTCGATGAAGGGCGCAAGGCGCGTCAGCAGATCCTGGATGCTGTCGGCGCCGCGGCTGGCGATCTCTCCCTCGCCGAATTCGGTTTCGGCCGGCACCTCGGCCTCGCCGCGGCGCGCGGCCGTGACGACGATTTCATCGGGGTCATCCGGCGAAACTATAACGCCCGGCGGAGCCGACCCTTGCGGACCCGGCCCCGCCGCGACGTCCCCCTTATCCGTTTCGGCATGGGCTTCCATGCCGTGCACCGCGGCCATCACAATGGCCAGCGACGCCACTTTCGCGGCACAGACCATCTTCTGTCCCAGATACTCCAAAACCAGCGTCGTCGCTTCCATTGCAGGGAATGATTAACCCGCAATGGCGGGCGCATCCATTGGACGCGCCCGCCATCCTATTCCTATAGTATTCTATAGAAATGACCTGGTTACGGAGCAGGCTTGTACACGGTCCCCGAAACATAGCAGGGCAAAGTGCCCGTTTCCGGCGGGAGCACATCATCGACCGCAATGCTCCCGCTACCATCAGGATTGGTCGTGACCGTTCCATGCAGATCACCAAAGCAGTTGCCAAGGGTGACGGTCTCCACGCGCATGCCCGCGATCGTCAGCGCGCCGCCAACGAGGGAGTAGCTATGCGGATTGCTGGTGATATTCAGCGCCGCACACGTCGGCTCCGGCGCTCCGATGGCGACAGTGGCCGTACCCGTAGTGGCGGTAGCGGGAGTCAAAGTTATGCTGGCCGTGCAATTCAGGTCAATGCCTTTGAAAACATCGACCGTTCCGGTGTACGTCTGGGCCTGCGCCTGAGCCGGCGCCACGGCGCCAGCGAAAGCAGAACCCATCATTGCCAAAGCGGCAAAAGCAGATGTGAATTTTTTCATATTAAACACCCTTTCCCATTAAGTTGATACTATAATTGAAAGAATTAATGATGAAATTTTACACCGTACTTTTCTATACAACTTCTCCCTGTTTCCTCTAACTGTTGCGAATGATGTAAATCAGAATTTCACCGCTGCGCTAAGACCAATGATGCGCGGATCAGGCGTAAACACATTGGTGGTAAGTCCATTGTCATCGCTATTCACAAAGAAGCCGGTAATTGGTGTCTTTTTGAACAGGTTTTTGACATAGAACTGGAGCGCGAAATCGGATTCCGAACGGGCCAGCGTGACGGCCACGTTGACATTATCCCAAGCACGAAGCCTGTCGAACTCCGTGTTATAAACCCGGCCATAGCTTTTCGACTGGCGATAATAGTCGCCGCGGAATGTCAGTTCCCAATCACCGCCTTCGATAAAGAAGGTATATTGAGCGCCGATATTGGCCGTAAGGCGCGGAGCATTGGGCAGTTCATTGCCGGTCAGATCGGCATAGAAGCCGCGGCCGCCATTGGGCGCGCCACTTGTTGCGCCCTTCCAGGCATTCGGATTGGCGGGATCGAAGGGAGCAATCACCCCCACCTTGGTCGGATCGTAGGGCGCCAGCGGATTATAGGTAACGCCATACAACCGCCAGAAATCAGGACCATTGGCCCTTCTGTCGGGTGCATAGCTGCCGAGACGATCGGCTCCGGGACATAGAGCCGCAAGGGCAACCGCGCCGCCGCCTCTGGCCAGAATTCGTTCGACCAACGCGCTCGGCGCAATGCAGTTCGACGGAACCTGCAGCCAGGGGCGCAGCACGACCCAGTCGGGATCGCCCTGCGTCCGGTTCATCACGTCGATCGACTGCGCCCCCTTGCCCAGCCGGGTCTTGAGATAGCCCAGATTGGCGTCGACACGGAAAGCACGGGAGGGCCGCCACGCCGCCTCGAATTCCAGTCCCCAACTCGTCGCATTGAAATTCTCGTTATAGGCGATGCGATCGACGATCTGGGAAACCTGAAAATCCTTATAGTCGTAAAAGAAGCCGGTAGCATTCAGCGTGAAGCGCCCGCCATCGAAACTGTTCTTCGTGCCGATTTCAAAGGCGTTGACATATTCCGGCCTGAAAGTTTGCGGCAGAAACTGGAACTGCACGACATTCGGATTGAAGTCGATGCGGGGTGGATTGACCCCGCCGCCCTTGTATCCGCGCGAGACCGAGGCGTAGATCAGCGTGTCATCGGTAAAATTCAGATCCGGCTTCCAGTCGAGCACCGCCCGCCCGGTGAACCGGCCCCAGGACTGCACGATATCGTCCAGCGCAGGATATCCGCTATTGACGCGGCCGCCGGTGATGTCCCCCACAAATGCCGGCCCCGACGGATTATTGATTCCTCCACCGAGCAGCAATTGGCTGGGAACCTGATCTGCGCGCTTTTTGTCCTTTGTATAACGAGCGCCAAGCGTCAGCTTGAGGTCTTCATTGATATTCCAATAGGCTTCACCAAAAGCCGCCCAGGACTTTATACGAACGCCATTCTGACTCAGAAAATAATTATGACCCTGATTGTTCAAGCTATCGAGCGGATTTGGATCGACATAGGGGCATTCCCTGTCTTCATTCCCGAGTTCGCACGGAAGCAGGCCTCTTCCAGGAACACTACCGGGGCCGAGAGGAGGGGTGCTGCTATATTGCCGTTCCGCGATCAGCGTGAACATATTGTTGAATACATAATAATTGTCTTGCGACTTGAAATCGAGATAGTTCGCGCCGGTAAGAAAATTTACCGGCCCGTCGAAACTGGACTGAAGCCGAAACTCCTGTGACCATTGCCTGTTTCTTGAGTGATTCAAGTCGGCTGAGATCATGCGATCCGAGCACCCCAGTTGCGGGTCGCAAAATATCCCTCCCGGGGTGGGGCCCGGATAATTTGCAGAATCTATCGGCCTGTTACCAATGAACAAATTTGGTTGAGCCGAATCCTCGAACAATGGAACAGTGACAAAACGGTTATAATCTTGGGACGAGAAAAAACGGTCCCGAGAATAAGCTGTTTGTGAAATGAACTGCAGCGCCTCCGATGGCTTGAATTCCATATTGAATTGGACGACATCATTTTTTGCCCGGAATATCGGATCATAATTTGATGAAATTTCACGCAAATTTCGCGATTGTGTCACGCCGGCGAGCGGATTGCGGATCTTTACCTGCGGCAATACCCGATTGGGCTGGCCTGGCCGTCGCAGGGTGCCGACATTCATGCCCTCACTGGGATGGTACAGATATACGAGCGCCGAACCGTTGGGCGTGCCGAATGCCGCATCATCATAAAGCGACCCCGGCAGACAGCCTTGACCTATGCGCCCGCGAAGATTGACGTCGGTAACCGCCACATTGCCAACTTTTGCCGCGCCCGGATCCGTGGTGCAGAGTTGCTTGCCCGTGCGCAGACGGTTGTCGTCTTCCTCGAAATGCTGCCAGATCACATTGGCGCGAAAGCTGTCGCTGGGCTCCCAAGCCACGGTGGCGCGCGTCGACCACAGGTCGCGGCCATTTATGCGGGTTTGAAAAAAGCTGTTATAATCATAACCATCGCGCTTGGTCATGATGCCTGCGACACGAACGCCCAAGGTATCGCCCAAGGGAATGTTGAGCATGCCGCTGAGGCGCCTTGTAGAATAATTTCCGACCTCGCCCTTTATCTCGCCGCCGAAGTCCGCCTCGGGCAGCGCGGGGATCATGTTCACCACGCCCGCTGTCGCGTTTCGGCCGTAAAGCGTGCCTTGCGGGCCGCGGAGCACTTCGACGCGCTGCAAATCGAAAAACTCGGCTTCGAACAGGCGATTGCGAACGAGAGGGGTCGAGTTGAAACTGACCGCGACCGCCGGGTCGCTCGACGCCGAAATCGACTGCGTCCCAATTCCGCGGATCGAGAAATTATACATGCTGAAATTGGTTTTGGAGAAACTGACGTTGGGGACCGCGCGCAGCAGTTCCGATCCGCCCTCGATCTTGCGATCATCGAGCGCGTCGCCCGACAGCGCCGTCATCGCGATCGGCACGTCGGTGATCTTCTCTTCCTTCCTCTGCGCCGTCACGATGATTTCGTTGCCGTCGCTGATTTCCCGGACCAGTGCCTCGGGCGCGGCGGCTATCGGCGCGGCGCTCGCCGTTTCCGCCGGAAGCTGCGCGATCCGGCGCATCGGGCTGATGACGAATATCTTTCCGTCGCGGCGATAGGTCAGCCCCGTCCCGCGAAGCAGTTCGCGGAGCGCCTCCTCGGCGCCCGACCGGTGCCGCAAGGTCTCGCTGCGCTTGCCGCGCACCGCCTTGCCGTCGAAAATCACCTGCACCCCCGACGCGCGCGCGAAAGCACGCAATGCGCCGCCCAGATCCTGGGCCGGAATATCGAACTGCTGAACCTGGCGCGCTTCAGCATAGGCAGGTGCCGACACGGCAACCAGCGCGCCGAGCGCAAGACTCGACAACAAATAACGACGTTTGGACATACCCTCTCCCTCTATGCGAGGGATCGATATTATTGCCCCTCTGTCATAAAGACGAACCACCCACCCGGTTGCGCCCCAGATTTTTATCTTTGGTCCATTTTTTCTTCGTCGTTATTCGAATTTACAGTTTGGATAATGATATTGCCGCCTTCTTCGTGCGCGGCCAGCGGATAGAGCGAGGTCACGCCCTTGACGAAACTGTCGGCGTCGCCCGCATCGAACACGCCATTGACCAGATGACGGCCGGCCGCCGCATCGGCGAGGACGATCGGCGATGCCGCGTAGCGGTTGATCCGCTCGACCGCGTCGCTCAGCGGCATATCGACGAAATCGACCTGCCCGCCTTCCCACCCCAGCGAGCGTCCCGCATCGACGGGAAGGATTTCCGTCGCGCCCGACGAAAGGCTGGCGACCAGTTCCTGCCCGGGCAAAAGCTGGGTCGTCGCCTGCGTGGCCGGCAGCCGCGCCTTGATATGCCTTGCGGCCGCGCCGCGCGGAACGACGGCGACCTGCCCTTCGAACAGCATGACGCGGAGTTGGTCGCGCAGCAGCTCGACGCTGAAACTCGTCCCGATCGCCACCACCGATTGCGAACCCGCGGTCACGGTGAACGGCCGGAGCGGATCTTTTGCGACATCGAACTTCGCCCGGCCGCGATCGAGTATGATCGCGCGGCGATGGTCGGTGAAGGATACCGACATCTGGCTGGCGGCATCGAGCGAGACACTCGACCCGTCGTCGAGCCGGACGATCCGCCGCTCGCCAACCTCGGTGGAATAGACGTCGGGCCTCTCGCTCCAATACCAGGCGCCCATGCCCGCGGTCATCGCGAGCGCGGCCATCGTCGCGACAGCACGGCGGCGCGTCGGCGCGGGCTCGGCCGCGCGGCGCGCCTTTTCCATCGCGGTCAAAGCTTCGGCGCGGAGCGACAGGAAGCCGGGCATTTCGGCGATCGCGTCGGTTCCCTGCCACACCGTCACCATCTGCTCGAAATGGTGGGCGTGGCGCTCGTCCGCCGCCAGCCATTCGTCGAAATCGCTTTGTTCGCCGACGGTCAGCGCGCGGTCGGCGATGAGCAGGCACCAGGCGGCGGCCTGTTCCTCCCGCTCGGCGATCCGATCATTGTCATTCTGTGGAGCCATCATGGCCGCCGCTCCATGCGGCGCGCGAGGAAGACCAGCGCGCGCGAAATATGCTTGTCGACGGTGCGGAGGTGAAATCCGAAATTATCGGCGATCGTCTGCTTCGGAATATTCTCGACGCGGTACAATATGAAAATCTGCTGCGTCGGTTCGGGAAGCGCCTGGATCGCGGCCCACAGGATCGAAATCGATTCGCGCGCCGAAGCGATCCGAAAGGGGTCAAAACCGTCGACGCCGGCGCTGGCGTCGCTTCGCACCGCGTCCGCGAAGTTCCGGCGCACGCGGTCGTGGCGCGCCCGGTCCGTCACCAAATTGGCGGCGATCCGGAAAATATAGGCGGCACTCGTCTCTTCATCGCCCCTTTGCGCGTTCGATAGCCGCAAAAAAACTTCCTGGGTCATGTCTTCGGCTTCCGCGAGGCTGGCAACGCGCCGGGAAAAAAAGGCGATCAGCGGCGGCCGGAAATTCCGGGTCAACCGCTCCAGTTCGGAGGCAGGTTCCGCCGTCACGTCTCTCCCTTTTTTCCCTCTCCAAAGACAAGACGGTTATCGGGGCCAAATGCGCCCTCTTTTTTGCAAGCACCGCCGATCCCGAAAGCTCCGTAGAGATGCGAACTTCAGAGTGCCCTCCAGCAAGTCTTCGCACGCCCAAAGCTAGGTGGCGAGTAACATTTGATTTTTTCACCTAGTTCGGGAAAACACCGGCCGACGATATAGCTGTCTGTCTTTCGGGGGGAGGATGTGTTGGGGCTTGAGCGCAAGCATAAGCGGGATGTGGCGCGGGTGTCATGGCGCGCGTATATTCTGGCCGCGACAGTGCCTCTTTTCTCTCCGGGCACGCTCGCCGCGGCGGATTCCAAAGCGCCGACCGTAACCCCGACCTTTGCCCCGTTGCCGACCAGCGCCTTCGCCGCGCTGCCGTTCGTCGAAGATGTCGATCTGTCGCCCGACGGCACGCATATCGCGGGGCTGTTCGGGATCGCGGGCGAGCAGCGCATCATGATGATGTCCCTGCAGGGCGACCGGTCGAAACGGGTCTTGATCGCCGTTCCCGACCAGACTCAGGTCGCGTGGATCCGCTGGGTCGGAAACGACAATATCATCGTCGGCCTCTATTCATTGATGCCGGTCGAGGCCGACCGCTGGTATATTTCGCGGGTGATCGGCATCAACCGCGGGACGGGAAAGATCACCAGGCTGCTCTGGGACAGCGGCGGGCAAAATGCGTCCGACGTGTTGTGGGTTCCGGCCGACGGCGGCACCGAAATCCTCATCGCGGCGCAAAACTCGATCTATAGCAACCTTCCCGATTTCTGGCCGGCGGTCTATCGCGTCGACGTAGCGACCGGGCGCAAGCGGATCGCCGAAAGACCGCGTCCCAATGTCTTCGACTGGGGTGCAGACCATCTCGGCCAGATACGCTTTGGCATCGGCTATCGCGACGCAAGTACCCAGTCGACCCTGCTGTACCGATCGCAGGGCGAAGGGGCGTTGCGCGTGATCGACAGCGCAAAGCTCGGCGCCGAAGAGGAATTGACCATTCCTTTCCACTTCGTGCCCGGCAGCAACAACGGGTTCGTCATCAAGGAAATCGAGGGTGGCCGGTCCGCGGTCGTCGAGATCGACGTTCCAACTGGCAAGGCGGTGCGAACGGTCTACGCGGCCGACGATGCCGATGTCGAAAGCGTATTGCTGGCATCGAACGGGGCGAAGCTGCTCGGCGTCCGGACCAGCGACCGCAGCACGCCCTTGCGCTGGATCGATCCGGCGATGGCGGCGCATCAAAAGACGCTCGAGGCGGCCTCGCCGCAATCGAAGGTCCGGATCGAGAGCCTGAGCGCCGATCAGAGCAAGATGCTGGTACGCTTCAGCACCCCCGACAATCCCGGCCTGCTCTTCTATTTCGACGCGGCGACGGGCGATCTGGTCAAGCTGGCGGCGATGAACGACATGATCGGCGGCAAACGCCTCTCGCGCGGGCGGATGGTCCAGTACAAGGCGCGCGACGGGCTCGAGATCGAGAGTGTGCTGACGATGCCGCGCGGCCGGCGCGACAAGAATTTGCCCTTCATCGTCATGCCGCACGGCGGGCCGTGGGGCCACGACGAGCTAAGCTATGACTATTGGGCGCAGTTCCTCGCCGAACGCGGCTACGCCGTGCTCCAGCCCAATTTCCGCGGATCGACCGGCTATGGCGCCGCGTTCGAAAAAGCGGGTCAGGGACAGCTGGGTTTCGCGATGCAGGACGATGTCACCGACGGCGTCCACTGGGCGGTGAAGGAGGGGATCGCCGACCCCAAACGCGTGTGCATCGTCGGCGGCTCCTATGGCGGCTATGCCGCGATGTGGGGGACCGTCAAGGATCCCGACCTGTATCGCTGCGCGATTTCGATCAACGGCGTCGCCAACCTGCGCCGCGAAGTCAATGATTTCGGCGGGATGATGCGCGAACGCCTCTATCGCGGCCAGTGGCAGAAGATGACCCCCGATTTCGCCGCCGTCTCGCCGATCAACGCCATCGCCCGGATCAAGGCGCCGCTGCTGCTCATCCACGGCAAGAAGGATGTCACCGTCGACCACGGCCAGTCGGCGCGCATGTATTCGGCGATGACGAAAGCCGGCAAGACGGTCGAGTTCGTGTCGGTCCCGCTCGCCGACCATTATTTCACGCGTCAGGCCGATCGCATGACCTTGCTGACCTCGATCGAAACCTTCCTCGCCAAGCATAATCCCGCCGACTGACCTGCGGCGCCAACCGCCGCGCGCCAGCCCGCGGTCGATCGGCGGCTCCAAAATGGCGCCATCGCCGACCCTTCGCCGCTGTTCGCACGCGGCCTCAACCGGCATCCCGGTTTTCGTGATCGAAAGCGGGGGCCATATCCATCTGATCCTGCCCGACCCGACCGAGCGGGCGGCCTGTTTCCGTGTGCTCGCGGCGGGGTCCGAACGGATCGTGCGCAGCTTTGCCAGCGCCGACGCGTGGGTTGAAGCCGAGGGCCAGGATTCGTGCGGCATCCTGCTCTTTCACTGGTGCCAGCCCGGCCGGATCGGCGGCGCGGCGCTGCTCGACCGCGTCGCGGCGCGCGCTGGGATCGTCGCCTTCGTCGCCGCCGAGCAGCTGAGCATCGCCGAATCGCGCGCGATCCTGCGCGGCGGGGCACAGGATCTGCTACCCGCGCCGCTCGACCCACGCCTCGTCCGCCGCACGATCGATGCGGCGCTCGCCGACTGGCGCGCGCGGCAGGGTGCGCTCGACCGACACCGCGAGGCCGAGGCACGGCTGGCGGCGCTGACCCCGCGCGAGCGCGATATATTGGACGCGATCGCGGCGGGGCTCGGCAACAAGGCGATCGCGCGTCAGCTGGAACTCAGCCCCCGCACGGTCGAGGTGCACCGCGCGAACATCATGCGCCGCGCCGGTGCAGGCAACGTCGCCGAATTGCTGCGGCTGCAGTTCATCGCCGAGTTCGCGCGCGGCGCGGCGGGCAATCCGCTCCGTTTTGGCGCTTGATTGTGCAGGACGCCCGGCCGGATGCGGCGCCGTGCGCCTATAAGGGACATGAACGGTGTCCCGCCCTTGAGTTGGTCCCCATTGGCGCTGCCGTTCATCCGCATGGGGTCAACCCCACCTGATTCCATGCGAACGGGCCGGCAGGGGATGTTCCTCCTCTGCCGGCCCTATCCTTATTCGGTGACGAGCGCGCGCTGTTCGGCGCGGCCCATCGACAGCAGGATCGGGTCGGCCAGCTGCCGCGCCGCGAAATCGGCCTTGCTCCGGATTCCCTGCCAGCCGATGCCGATCAGCGACTGCGCGATCGCGCCGCCGAGCGTGTCGCCGGGGCCCGGCAGGATGATGACGTCGGGGGCATATTCCCTGACCGCGACCTGCACCGACAGCGCAAAATCATAGGGCGCGAGGATCTGGTGGCCGAAGGTGTAATCCCAAATCGCGGCCGGATCGCTCGCATGGCGGCGCCAGATATGCCCGCGCCCGTCGACCAGCGGCAGCGCGGGGCGGTGGAAGAGCGAATGCGGCAGTTCGGCCATCGCCTTGTCCGAACTGCCGAACATCAGCGGCGTATGGAACGGCCCATGGCCCGCGAGGCGCAGCGGATCGCGCCCCGGCGTCGGCGGCGCTTCGGCGAGCAGCGCGGCAAGACCTTCTTCATTGCCCGCGAACACGAGCATGCCAGCGAGGTCGATCGACAGCGCGAGCGCGTGGCCCGGACGCACCGATATGTCGGCGACAAGACCAAACAGCGTCTCGCGCAGCCCCGGCACCGGCCGCCAATCCTCATCGACGACTTGCAGCAATATCTGCCCGCCGGGACCGTGCGTCTGACTGTTGAGTCCCATCGCGTTCGAGATGCGGAAGCCGTCCTCGACCGACACCGCACCGCCCAGGGCGAGCGCGCTGTACCAGCCCATCGAATTGCCCAGGGCGGCGGCGATGTCGAACTTGTCGCGGTCGATGCTGAGATAGTCGAGCGCGGTCGCAGTGTAGATCAGCGGCGCGGCGACATCGCCGCGCATATGCGTCGCGACGCTGAAACGCTCGGCGCCGTCGAGTTCGGTCACCGTCGGCTGGCCGCGCTCGCGGCGCTGCGCGTCGAAATTGGCGATCAGCTCGCCGAACCGCGCGCCGTGCAGCCGCGCGATGCTGCCAAGCTCGCTCTTGCCATAGGTGCCGCGGCCGGGGGCGACGACGAGCGCGGTCTTGCGCGCGCTCATGCGAGCAGCTCCTTCGCGGCGGCATAGATCGAATCGCGGCTCGGCAAGGTCAGCGTCGCCGCGCGGCCGAGCGGAATGAAGCTGTCGTCGGCCGCGATGCGCGCGAGTTTCTTGCCCGGCGTACGCTCGACAAAGGTCGCCATCAGCGCCTCGCTCTGCGATCCGGTGATGCGGCATTCGTCGACGATCAGGATGCGTTTCGCGTCGCCGACGGCTGCCACCAGTTTCTCCTCATCGACCGGGCCGAGCCAGCGGAGGTCGATCACGCGCGCCTTGACGCCGTCGGCGGCGAGCAGCTTTTCGGCCTGACGCGACAGGTAATAACCGTTGCCATAGGTGACGATCGCGAGGTCGGTGCCGTTGCCGTACACCCCGACGTCGCCGAAGCGGATCGGCGCGCCGTCGCCCGGCGCTTCATAGGCGCTTGTCCACAGGCCATCGCCTTCCTCGTGCAAGTCGCGCGTCATATAGAGCGCGATCGGTTCGACAAAGACGACGACGCGCTGTTCCTCGCGCGCCAGCCGCACACATTCGCGCAGCATCGCGACCGCATCGCGCCCGTTCGACGGCACCGCGAGGATCACGCCCGGAATATCGCGGAAGACGGCCAGGCTATTGTCGTTGTGGAAATGGCCGCCGAAGCCCTTCTGATAACCGAGCCCCGCGATGCGGAGCACCATCGGGTTGGTATACTGCCCGTCCGAGAAGAAGCTGAGCGTCGCCGCCTCGCCGCGGATCTGGTCCTCGGCATTATGGACATAGGCGAGGAACTGGATCTCGGGCATCGGAATAAAGCCATTGTGCGCCATACCGATCGCGAGCCCGAGGATCGCCTGTTCGTCGAGCAAGGTGTTGACGACGCGCGCCGATCCGAAGCGCTGGTGGAGCTTGGCGGTGACATTATAGACGCCGCCCTTCGGCCCGACATCCTCGCCCGCGACGACGATCTCCTTGTGCGCGAGCATCAGGTCGGCGAGCGCCCAGCTCAAAAGCCGCGCCATATGCTGCGGCTTGTCCATCGCGCCGGCGTCGCTGCCGAACATCGCCTTGCGATCCTCGTCCGACGGCGTATTGGCGCGCGTCACCTCGCGCTTCGGCGGGATCAGGCTTTCCATCACATGCTTCGGGGTCGTGATCTTCGGGCGCAGGATCGCCGCCTCGGCCTGCCGCGCGAGCGTGCCGCCGATATCCTCATAGGCGTCGGCGATCTCGGCGGGCGACATCCAGCCATGTTCGGCCATCAGCGCGGCGCCCGCGAGCAATGGGTCGCGCGCCTCGTCGGCCTCGATCAAGGCTTTGGGCAGATAAGCGCCCTGCACGTCCGAGCCGGCGTGGCCATAGAGGCGCACCGTCGCCATGTGGAGAAACACCGGTTTGCGGTAGCGGCGCGCATAGTCGGCGGCCTCGGCCGCACCGGCATAGGCCGAGACGAGGTCGGTGCCGTCGCACTTGATATAATGCAGCCCCGCGCGGTGGCGGAATTGCGCCTCGATCCAGCCCGTCGGCGTGCGCGTCGAAATGCCGATACCATTGTCTTCGCAGAGGAAGATGAGCGGCATCGGCGACCCTTGGAACGCCGCCCAGCCCGCGGTGTTGAACGCGCCCTGCGCGGTCGAATGGTTCGCCGACGCGTCGCCGAAGCTCGTCAGCACGACGGCGTCGTCGGGGAGCGGCAGCCCGGTCATACCGAGCCGGCGCGCGATGCCGATCGAGAAAGCGGCGCCGACCGCTTTGGGCAGGTGCGAGGCGATCGTCGAGGTCTGCGGCGGGATATTGAGCGGCTTCGATCCGATCACCTTGTGGCGTCCGCCCGAGATCGGGTCTTCGGACGACGCCGCGAAGCTCAGCAACATGTCCCACGTCGGCGTCCCACCCGGAAGCTGGCGCGACCGGTGGAGCTGGAACGCGTTCGAACGATAATGGAGGAACGCCATGTCGGTGACGCGCAGCGCCGCGGCGACCGCGGCATTGCCCTCGTGCCCCGACGATCCGATCGTATAAAAGCCCTCGCCGCGCGCCTGCAGATGGCGCGAGAGGCGGTCCATCTGGCGGCTGGTCAGCTGCGACAGGAAGATATCGGTCGCCTCGGCGCGCGACAGGCCGACCACCGCGGGATCGGGCGCGTCGGCGCGATCGGGCAATCTACCTCCGGCCAGCGCTGCCAAGAATTTTTCATGCACCGCTTGGGCCGCGTCCACGTGTCTCTCCTGTCGCGCGGCCGGTGGTTACAAGCGTAACAAACCGGCCGAATTTTTCCGCGCGCTAGAACGGGGCCGCCCAGCGCGCAAGCATCTCTTGCCTTGCTCGGTCCGCTCGCGCTACCACCATAATCGATGCACGATCGGGGCCGGGCCATCTTTTCAACATGATATCGATGTGGATCGCCCAGGGGTCGGCCGCGTCCGAACCGCCCAGCGCCGATACAGGCGGAGGATGGCTGATCGATCCCGAACTCGTCGATCCGGGCTATAGCCAGACGATCGCAGGCGGCGAGATCCAGACCGCCTTTCCGCCCCCACCGCCGTCGCCGCCACCGAAACGCGAGTGGCTG
>NZ_JNFD01000036.1 GCF_000756375.1 Sphingopyxis sp. LC81
GATACCAATTCTGCCCCGTGCCAGCGGTGGTGCCGCCGCGAAACAGGAAATATTCATAGGCGCCGACGGCGACGCGCTGGTTGAGCGCAAAGGCGCCGCTCGCCGTCGTCCCGCCGTTGATCGCCTCGACGACAAGGATGCCGTTCTGCGCCGTGACACCCCCGGTGCCGCCGGCGTTGAGTACGGTGATTCCCGTTGTGCCCGACGCGGCGCCCGCGTCGATCACCAGCTTGTCGGACAGCGAGTTGTCGCCCCCGAGCACGGTATCGATCAGCAGCAGCCCGCTGTCGCCGACATAGTCACCGCGCACGGTGAAGCTGTCGCCCGGCGTATTGCCGCCATTGGTCAGGTCGATGCGCCCGGCGTTCACCAGCGTTGCACGCTGCCCCGCGGTAAAGGCCGTGATCCCGCCCTGAAGGCCGCCGCCGAAGATCGTGCTCGACGCATCGAGCTCGAAACGGCCGGTGCCCGTCCCCGCATCGCCGAGCGTCAGGAAGCCATCGAAGGTCAGTTCGCTATCGTCGGTGGCGCGGATGAGTTCCCAGCCGTCGAAGCGCGCGATTCCACCGCTTGTGACATTGTCGAAGGTGAGCGCGTCGCTGCCTTCGCCGCCGGTGATCCGCGGCGACCGGCCAAGATGCGCCGCCGTCAGGTTCACCAGCCGCGCGCTGTCATTGTCGCCGCCGAGATCGACCGTGCCGTGGACGATGCCGCCGCCGTCCCAGGTGAAGCTGTCGGTGCCGACGCTGAGCAGTATGTCGCCGCCGACCGATCCGCCGGTGATCGTCACGCTGTCGGTGCCACCCGATACGCTGATGTTGCCGCCGATCGTGCCGCCCGACAGGATGATCGTGTCGTTGCCGAATCCGGCGACGAGATTGCGATCGATGATGCCGCCCGACATGTCGAACAGATTGTCGGCGAGCTTCATATTGACGCGGCCGATCCGTCCGCCGGTCATCCGCGCCGTGTCGCCATCGTCGAACGCGTCAACGATGCGGCCGCCCGACATGAGAAAGGTGTCCATCGACCCGCCCTGGTTGAGCGTGTTGATCTCGCCGCCGGTCATCGTGAAATCGTCGATGCCTTCGCCTTGCTGCACCTGTCCGGTGATCGTCCCGGCGCTGATCTGGAAACGGTCGTCGCCGTTGCCCTGATCGACCCCGCCGTTGATCCGGCCCGAATCCATCACGACCGCGTCGGTCCCTCCGCCAAAGGTCACATTGCCGGCGATGGTCCCGGTTCCACCGGTGGGGAGCGTCAGCCGGTTGTTGCCGCCCGGGTCGTTCAGACCGGCGGGGGAGGTGCCGCTGCTGCAGACATGGGTGTCATTCCCGGCAGTCGGGGTGAAGACGCATTGGGCAAGCGCCGGCGATGCCTGCGTCAGCGTGAGGCCGGCGGCAGCGGTCGACAGGAGCAAATGCTTCCGGCGCGGGGCGCGTATCGGCTTTGATATGGATTTGGGGGGCATGCGTCCTCATTCCCTTTCGGGTTTGGTGTGCCCCCCTGTCCGTAAAGCCTATAAAGTGAATGTTGCCAAATTACTAAGCATCAATCGGCGGCGGCGTTTCGTCGCCCAGAGCGCGCTTCAACGTCGTCTTGATATTGCGCAGCAGCCGGCGCAGCGCGATGATGACGATGACGGCGGCAACCGCGAGCAGGATCGCGATGACGATGGCCAGCGGCGGATAGGCGATGGCCAGCGCCAGCAGGCCGCCCGTAGCGACATCTTCGCCGGTCGACACGACGGCGTTGCTGAACGGTTCGGGGCTGACGTTGACGACCGCGCGCGTCGTCGCCTTGGCGCCATGGCTCAGCAAGGCGCCGCCGCCGCCGAGCAGAAAGGCGATGACCTGCCACGCGGGGTTCGATGAATCGACCAGCGCCAGCGCGAGGAGGGCGCCGCCGAGCGGGCGGATGATGCTGTGGACCGTGTCCCACGCCGAATCGACCCACGCGATCTTGTCGGCCAGAAATTCGGCGATGGTGCCGACAAAAGCGACGCCGAGCACCCAGGGGTTGGCGAGCACCTGCAAGGCGGCGAGATGTTCGGGCAGCGGCAGCCAGCCGAAATGCATCGCGATGCCGGTGGCCAATATGGTCAGGTAGAGCCGCCAGCCGGCAAGGAGGCTGAGGCTGCCCGCGACGCCCAAAATCTCGACGATTCCCAATGCCCTGCTCCCCGTCCCGGATCCCTTGGTCGAGCGTCATCTTGCACCCGTCCGCGCGTGCCCGCAATGCCGGGATGACAAGGGGGTGCGGCGGGGTTATCGCTTGCCCATGACCGATACATCGACGACCCTGCCCGCCGAGACCTTGCCTGACGGTGCCATTCCCGCCGCGACGCTGGTCATCATGCGGCCGGCGGACGACGGCGGCGCTGACGAGATATTGATGGTCAAGCGGTCGGTCACCATGGCTTTCGCGGCGGGGGCGGTCGTGTTTCCCGGCGGCCGCGTCGACCCCGACGATTATCGGGTGGCGCGTCTGTACGGGCCGGGCATCGACGAAGCCGACGGCGCGGCACGGGTCGCGGCGCTGCGCGAGACGCTGGAGGAAACGGGCCTCGCGGTCGGTTGGCCGGCGCTGGCCGAAAACGACGTGGCCGAGGTGCGGCAGGCGTTGCTCGCCGGAACGCTGCTTTCGGACATATTGGCGGCGCGCGGCGACCGAATCGCACTCGAATCCTTCGTCCCTTTCGCGCGGTGGTGCCCCAATTTCAAAGAGGCGCGGACGTTCGACACGCGTTTCTATGCCGTCGCCGCCCCCCCGCACAGCCATGAACTCACGGTCGAGGAGGCCGAGCACAGCCATATCTTCTGGGCGAGCGCGAAGGCCACGCTGGCGATGGCCGACCGCGGCGACGTGTCGGTGATCTTTCCCACCCGCCGCAATCTCGAACGCTTGGCTCAAGTCATGGATTTTAGCGGATTTTCCGAGCATTCCGGCCAGTTTCCGGTCGAGCTCATCACGCCATGGGTCGAGGAGCGCGAGGGGCAGTCCTATCTCTGCATCCCCGGGCATCTCGGCTATCCTGTTACGAGCGAATCCTTCGAGCGCGTACGGCGCGGATAAGTAGCGTTCGAAGCAACAACTTTTCCCCTATTTATGATTTACTAAGATTTACCGGGGTAGGGCAAAACGTCGTTGCAATTGCTGAACGCCGTGCCTAATAAGGCGCTGCAGAAGCAGACCGGGGGAAACTTCGCCGGTGTGATTCGACAAAAGTAATCCAGTGGACGGAGAAAATGATGAACCTGCTTAAGAAAGCTGCGATCTCTCTCGCAGCGACCTCGATGATTGCGGCGCCGGTTGCCGCGTCGGCTGCTCCCGCAGCCCGCGCAGCTTCGGCCGTTGACGGCCAGAGCGAACTCGAAGGCAGCACGAGCTGGATCATCGCTGTCCTCGCTCTCGTTGCTGTCGTTGGCGGCATCATCATCGCGTCGGACAACGACGACGACAAGCCGACCAGCCCGTAATAACGGCTGTTCTGGCTAGCCAGACTTTCGCAAAGGGCTCCGAGCTTCGCTCGGGGCCCTTTGTTTATTCCGGGTGGTGATACAGCCACGCGTCGCCAAGACGCGGCGATGCGGGGTCAGAGTGCGATGGTGCGGTTCGTCCGCGATCGCGCGAGCGGGATCGCCTGGCGGGCGCGGTGGGTGGCGGCCGCGTCGATGGGGGCGAGCGTCAGCGCATAGCCCTCGGCGTGCGCATCGCCCGGCCTTGCAGCATCGGCCAGAACGATACCCCAGGGATCGACGGCAAGGCTGTGCCCGAAGGTCTGCCGGCCGTCTTCATGCGTGCCGCCCTGCGCCGCCGCCACGACATGACAGCCGGTTTCGATCGCCCGCGCGCGCATCAGGACATGCCAATGCGCCTCGCCCGTCGACACGGTGAAGGCGGCGGGGATGGCGATCAATGTCGCGCCGCGATCGACCAGCGCGCGGTAAAGTTCGGGGAAGCGCAGGTCGTAACAGATGCTGAGCCCCAACTGTCCCAGCGGCGTATCGACGACCGTCGCGGCGTCGCCGCCGGCATAGGCGGCCGATTCCTGCCAGTTTTCGCCCGAGGGCAGGGTGACGTCGAACATGTGGATCTTGTCATAGCGCGCACGGATGCGGCCGTCGGCGGCGATGACATGGGCGCGGTTGACGCGCCGTTCGCCATCGTCGGCGAGGAGCGGCATCGATCCCGAATGCAGCCATATCCCGTGCTTCTGCGCCAATGCCTGCAGCGCTGCGGGCCAGGGGCTGTCGGCTTCGCGGGCCAAATGCGCGCCCGATCGCGCGCGGTCGCGATCGAGGAGCAGCGACATTTCGGGAAGAAAGGCCATCGCGGCACCGTGCGCCGCGGCTTCGCCCATCGCGCGGTCGATCGTCGCGAGATTGACGGCGGGATCGATACCGCTCGTCATCTGGACGAGCGCGGCGAGGGGTGCGGGTTCTTCGGTCATGGCTTCTGGCTAAGCCGATGGCGTCCGCAGGACAAGCCGCATGACAGTTCAGTGGCCAGCAAGGTTCGAAGGCGATAAGATGGGTCAATGTTCACTTTCTCCCGGCGCGCGCCGCTTCGTTTGACCCGATCTTTTCTCCTTGCCGGCGCCGCTGCTGCGTTGCTGCTGGCGGGGCCGTCCGTCAGCGCGCAAGGGACGGCGACGAAAACCGCCGGTGCCCCAGCGAAAAGCGGCGACTGGCTCTATGTCGGCAGCGACATTCCACGCGATACCGCGTGGCAATTCGGGGTGCTTCCCAATGGCGTGCGCTATGCCGTGCGCAACAATGGCGTGCCCCCGGGGCAGGTGTCGATCCGCGTCCGCATGGACGTCGGCTCGATGTTCGAAACCGAACAGGAGCGCGGTTACGCCCATTTGCTCGAACATCTGACCTTCCGCGGGTCGGAGCATATTCCCGATGGCGAAGCCAAGCGCATCTGGCAGCGGTTCGGCGTCACCTTCGGCAGCGATTCGAACGCCCAGACGACCCCGACCCAGACGGTCTATCAACTCGACCTGCCGAGCGTCACGCCCGCCAATCTCGACGAAAGCATGAAATTGCTGTCGGGCATGGTGCGCGAACCGCGCATTTCGGAACTCGCAGTTGCGGCCGAGCGCGGTGTCGTGATGTCCGAACTGCGCGAAGCCGACGGCCCGCAAAAGCGAATTGCCGACGCGACCAACGCGCATCTGTTCGCAGGGCAATTGCTCGGCGACCGCTCGCCGATCGGCACCACCGCGTCGCTGGGCAGGGCGAGCGCGACCTCGGTCGCCGCCTTCCACAGTCGCTGGTATCGCCCCGACCGGGCGGTCGTGGTTATCGTCGGCGATGCCGATCCGGCGGTGCTCGCCGGGCTGGTCGCGAAATATTATGGTGACTGGAAAGCCGACGGCCCGAACCCCGCCAATCCCGATTTCGGCAAGCCCGACCCGACCAAACCCGCGGCGCGCGAAATCGTCGAGGCGAACCAGCCGCTCGCACTGACGCTGGCGATGGTGCGCCCGTGGAAGAAGCGCATCGACACGGTGGAAAATACGCGGCGGCTCTATCTCGAATTCATCGCACAGGCGCTGGTCAACCGGCGGCTGGAAAACCGCGCGCGCAGCGGCGGCAGCTATCTGGTCGCGACGGTCGAGCAGCAATATGTCAGCCGCAGCGTCGACGTGACGATGGCGTCGATCGTTCCGCTGAGCGACTGGAAAGCTGCGCTCGCCGACGTGCGCGGCGTGATCGCCGACGCGGTTAAAAATCCGCCGTCGCAGGCCGATATCGACCGCGAGGCGAACGAGATCCAGGCGTTCCTGGTCAAGGAACTGGAGAATGCGCGCAACGAGCCCGGCGCGCGGCTTGCCGACGACATGGTGCGCGCGGTCGACATAAACGAAACGGTGACGAGCCCGCAGGGCCAGGTCGACATGTTCAAGGCGATCCGCGCCTCGGCGACGCCGAAGGTGATGCTCGACATCAGCAAGGCGATCTTTGCCGCGCCGGTCACCCGCGTCGTGCTGACCACGCCAACGCCCGCGGGCGGCGATGCCTCCGTCCTCGCCGCACTCAAGGCACCGGTGACCGCGCGCGACGACCGGCTGGCAACGGTGAAGGCCGATTTCAAGCAGCTTCCGGCCGTCGGCCAGCCGGGCACGATCACAGTGGCCAGCAGCCTTCTCGGGCTGCGCGCCGAGCGGCTCGAATTCGCCAATGGCGTGACCGCGCTCGTCTCGAACAACAAGGTCGAGCCGGGCAAGGTGCGCGTCAATGTGCGCTTCGGCACCGGCAACCGCAGCGTCGCCGCCGACGCGCCGAACCTGCTCTGGACAGGTGACTATGCGCTGGTCGCGAGCGGCATCGGCCCGTGGGGGCAGAATGAGATCGACCAGCTGACCAACGGCCGGCAAATCCAGATGAATTTCGCGATCGACGACGATGCGTTCGAACTGTCGGCCGAAAGCCGGCCCGCCGACCTGGCCGACCAGATGCGGCTGATCGCGGGCAAGCTGGCGCAGCCGCGCTGGGATCCGGCGCCGGTCGAACGGCTGCGCATCGGTTTCCTCACCGGATATGACCTCAACGACGCGACGCCCAACGCGGTGCTCGACCGCAATTTGCGCGGCTGGCTGACCAATAACGACGCGCGCTGGGCCGCGCCCGACAAGGCGCAGATCGAGGCGCTGACCCCCGCCGCCTTCCGTGCCTTCTGGGAACCGCGCCTCGCCAGCGGGCCGATCGAGGTGCAGATTTTCGGCGACCTCGAAACCGTCGACTATAAGAAGATCCTCGCTGAGACGCTCGGCGCGCTGCCGCCGCGACAGACCCTCGCGCCGCCCGCCGGCCAGCGCGTCGACTTCGCTAAGCATGTCACGGTGCCCGAGATCGCCTATCACCGCGGCGAGCAGGGACAGGCGGCGGCGATGACGGCCTGGCCCACCGGCGGCGGCCTCGCCTGCCCGCGCGACGCGCGTGGGCTTGAGGTGCTGGCGGCGATCTTCAACGACCGCCTGTTCGACCGCCTGCGCGCCGAGCAGGGGGCAAGCTATGGCCCCGTGGTCGACAGCCACTGGCCGACGGGCTTCGACACCGGCGGCTATCTGCTCGTCGGCAGCCTGCTCGCGCCGAAGGATCTCGACCGCTTTTACGGCATCGCCCGCGACATCGCCGCCGACCTGGTCGCAAAGCCGATCACCGCCGACGAGCTGGCGCGCAACGCCGGGCCGATCCGCGAACAGGTCGCGCGCGCGTCGACGGGCAACGTCTATTGGATGTTCCTGCTCGAAGGCGCGACGCGCGATCCGCGCGTCACCGCGGCGGCGCTGTCGATCCAGGATGATATTTCGGCGGTCACCGCGGCCGATGTCCAGCGGCTGGCGCGGCAATATCTGACGCCCGATCGCCAATGGTCGCTGGCGATCCTGCCCAAGGGGATGACGCTGGCCGAGGCATCGGCGCTGGGCGCGGCGCCGGTCCCGGCACCCTCGGCGGGCGGGCGTTAGGGTCCCGACCCTAAGCCTTCTTGCTGCTCTCGATGGGGCGGCGGGTCTTGCGGATCCGCGGCTCGCGTTCCAGCTGGCCCTTGGTCATGATGTCGTGCCGCATCTTGGCGCGCACGTCGTGGATTGAGGCGATCACCGGCCCCATCGCGACGCCGAGGTCGATGAGCACCGCTTCGGCGAGTTGCAGCGAGCTTTCCAGCGTCTCGGGCACCGCGTCACTCGCCCCTGCCTGATAGAGGGTGGCGGCATGGTCGGCGTCGCGCGCGCGGCTGATGATCGGCAAGCCGGGATATTTCTGGCGAAGCTGGCGCGTCATTCTGAGCTGCTGCACCGGGTCGTCCATGGTCAGCACGATGGCGTTGGCGGTTTCGACCCCCAGCTTGTCGAGGCTGCCCGGGCGCGCGACGTCGGCGAAGCGGACGATGAACCCGTCGCGCCGTGCGGCGGCAACCGTGTCGATATCGGCGTCGACCGCGACATAGGGCCGGCCATGTTCGCGGAGCAGTTCGGCGACGGTGTGGCCGACGCGGCCGAAGCCGACGATCACCGTCCGGCCCTCGGGCGTTTCCTCGGCTTGCGTATCGCCGGTGCGCATTTCGATCCGCCGCGCGATGTCGTGGCCGACACGCGCGAGCAGCGGCGTGATCGTCAGCCCGATCGCGGTGACGAGTTGCCAGAATTCGGCGGTGCCCCGGCTGATGATCTGCGCCTGGAGCGCGGTCGCGAGCACGATCAAGGTCGTTTCGGAGGGGCTCGACATTAACAGGCCGACCTCGGCCGCCGTCCCGCGCCGCGCGACGTTCGAAAAGCGCAGTAGCGCCGCGGTGACGATCGCCTTGATCGCGACGACGCCGATGACCGCGGCGACGAGCTGCGGCCATTGGTCGGCAATCGTCCTGAGATTGAGGCCCATGCCGACGCTGATCAGGAACACCCCGAGCGCGAGGCCCTTGAACGGCGCGGTGATCGCCTCGACCTCGTTATGATATTCGGTCTCGGCGATCATCAGGCCCGCGAGCAAGGCGCCGACGATGGGCGACAGCCCGACCGCGGCGGTCGCGAGCGCCGCGACGATGACGACGAGCAGGCTCGCCGCGAGGAAAAGTTCGGGGTCTTTCGCGCGCGCGGCCTGCGCGAAGATGCGCGGGAGCAGGAACCAGCCGCCGATCGCGAGCGCGGCGACGACGACCGCACCCTGCCACAATGTCGTCAGCAACAGTTCGGCACTGTCGCCCGATGCCGCGGGCGACAAGGCGCCGAGAATGAAGATGATCGGGACGATCGCCAGATCTTCGAAGAGCAGCATCGAGAAGGAGGCGCGGCCGACCGCCGATTTGGTGCCCGCGATGGGGAGGACGAGCGCGGTCGAGGAGAGCGCGAGCGCGATGCCCAGCCCGAAGGCGGCGGGGGTCGAATAGCCGCCGACCAGCTTGAGAGCGACGCCGAGGATAAACCCGCCGAGGAGCAATTCGGCCGCGCCGATGCCGAACACCAGCTTTCTGAGTTGCCACAGGCGGCGGAATGACAGCTCGAGCCCGATCGAGAAGAGCAGCAGGATGATGCCGAATTCGGCGAAGAGCGCGATATCCTCGGTCGAGGCGATCGTGATGTGCCTCAGCCATGGATAGTCGGTGGCGAGCGCCCCCAGTCCCGACGGCCCGACGAGCAGGCCGACGAGGATGAAGCCGATCACGGGCGGCAGCCGGAAGCGCGCGAACGCCGGGATGACGATGCCCGCGGCGCCGAGGACCACCAGCGCGTTGCCGATGGCGGAGGTTTCTGTTTCCGATACCATAAGGGCCGACCTTATGCAGGCCGGCCCCGATTGGCTAGAGGACTATCCCAACCTTTTTGGTTGTTATGCGCCCATCTTGGCTTCGAGGTTCTCGACGATCGCCTCGAAGAAACCTTCGGTGGTCAGCCAGTTCTGGTCGGGGCCGATCAGCAGCGCCAGATCCTTGGTCATCTTGCCGCTTTCGACCGTCGCGACGCAGACCTTTTCGAGGTCGTCGGCGAATTTGATCAGCGCGGCATTGTCGTCGAGCTTGCCGCGGTGCTTGAGGCCGCCGGTCCACGCGAAGATCGACGCGATCGGGTTGGTCGACGTCGCCTTGCCCTGCTGATGCATGCGGTAATGGCGGGTGACGGTGCCGTGCGCGGCTTCCGATTCGACGGTCTGGCCATCGGGGGTCATCAGCACGCTGGTCATCAGGCCGAGCGAGCCGAAGCCCTGCGCGACGGTGTCCGACTGGACGTCGCCGTCGTAATTCTTGCAGGCCCAGACGAACTTGCCGCTCCACTTGAGCGCCGAGGCGACCATGTCGTCGATCAGGCGATGTTCGTACACGATGCCGATTTCGTCGAACTTCGCCTTGAATTCGGCGTTGAACACTTCCTCGAACAGATCCTTGAAGCGGCCGTCATAGGCCTTGAGGATCGTGTTCTTGGTCGACAGATACACCGGCCACTGACGCGCGAGGCCATAGTTCAGGCTGGCGCGGGCGAAGTCGCGGATCGAATCGTCGAGGTTGTACATCCCCATCGCGACGCCCGACGTCGGGAACTGGAACACTTCCTCGTCGATCAGCGTGCCGTCTTCGCCTTCGAACACGAGGCGCAGCTTGCCGGGGCCGGGGACGCGGAAATCGGTCGCCTTATACTGGTCGCCGAACGCGTGGCGGCCGACGACGATCGGGTCGGTCCAGCCGGGGACGAGGCGCGGGACGTTCTTCATCACGATCGGTTCGCGGAAGACAACGCCGCCCAGGATGTTGCGGATCGTGCCGTTCGGCGATTTCCACATCTTTTTGAGGCCGAATTCCTCGACGCGCGCTTCGTCGGGGGTGATCGTCGCGCACTTCACGCCGACGCCATATTTCTTGATCGCGTTCGCGGCTTCGACGGTGATCTTGTCGTCGGTCTCGTCGCGCTTCTCGATACCGAGGTCGTAATAATGAAGGTCGATGTCGAGATAGGGGAGGATCAGCCGCTCGCGGATCCACTGCCAGATGATCCGGGTCATTTCGTCGCCGTCGAGTTCGACGACCGGGTTGGCTACCTTGATCTTGCCCATGCGTTCAGCCTTTTTCCTTGGGGAGTCGGAGTTGCGAGCGCCTTAGGCAAAGCGGGGCGATTGATCAACTGCCGGTGGAACTGGCCCTGCGCCTTATCCATTGTCAGTATAGAAGCTGCCCCCTAGAAGAACGCCCATGTCCAATATCATATCCTCGAACCGCCCCGGCGGCGGCATCAAATGGCACTGGCCGTCGATCCATCCCGAAGGCCGCAAGTTCCTTTTGATCGCCGGTATCGTGACCCTCTGTTTCTGGCTGCTCGGCTGGGAAATCATCGGCTGGCTGATGCTCGGCGTGACCTTGTGGGTCGGCGCCTTCTTTCGCGACCCGGTGCGCGTGACCCCGGCAGGGAACGACGTCATCATCGCGCCCGCCGACGGGCTGATCACCCAGATCGCCGAAGTCCCGCCGCCGCCCGAAATCTCCGGCCCCGACGGGCTGGGCGCCGCGCCGATGCTGCGCGTGTCGATTTTTATGAGCGTCTTCGACGTCCATATCAACCGAACCCCCGTCGCCGGAACGCTGCGCAAGCTCGTCTATATTCCCGGTAAATTCGTGAATGCCGACCTCGACAAAGCGAGCGAGGAGAATGAGCGCCAGCATTTCGTCGTCGAGCGCGCCGACGGCGTGCGCGTCGGCTTCACTCAGATCGCCGGGCTTGTCGCGCGCCGCATCATGCCCTTCGTGACGATGGGCAACGAACTCACCACCGGCCAGCGCGTCGGCCTGATCCGCTTCGGCAGCCGCGTCGATGTCTATCTGCCTGCGGGCACGACGCCGCAGGTGCTGCTCGGGCAGCGCACGCTCGCCGGCGAGACGGTCGTCGCGCGGATCGGCACCGCCGAGACGATCGACGGGATCGGTCAATAAAATGACCGAGGACGAGCAGGTCATTCCCGATGCCGCGGGTCGCCGCATCGCCGGGGTCAGCCTGCGCGCCTTCGCGCCCAATGCGATCACCATCCTCGCGCTCTGTTCGGGGCTGACCGGCGTCCGCTTCGCGATCGGCGGCGAATGGGCCGCGGCGGTGACGATGATCATCGTCGCCGGGGTGCTCGACGGCATGGACGGGCGCATCGCGCGTTTGCTGCGCGCCCAGAGCAAGTTTGGCGCCGAGCTCGATTCGCTGTCCGACGTGATCGCGTTCGGCGTCGCGCCGGCGATGATCCTGTTCCTCTGGTCGCTTGCCGACGCCCCCAAATTCGGCTGGACCGCGGCGCTGGCGCTCGCGGTATGCTGTGCGCTGCGCCTCGCGCGCTTCAATTCGCGCCTCGATGCCGAATTCCAACCGCACAAATCGGCGGGCTTTATGACCGGCATTCCGGCGCCCGCCGGGGCGGGGCTGTCGTTCGTACCCGTCTATCTGTGGCTGGTCACCGGGAACGACCTGTTCCGCGAATGGTATGTCGTGATGCCCTGGGCGCTCGCCATCGCGATGCTGATGATCTCGGCGATCCCGACCTACAGCTGGTCGTCGATCCGGCTTCGCCGCTCGTGGCGTCTGTTCGCGCTGGCAGGCGTGGGCCTGCTCGGTGCCGCGCTCGTCACGGCGCCCTGGCAGACATTGCTCGCGGTGTGCGCGCTCTATCTGATGATGCTGCCCTTCGGCCTCGCAAGCTACGCGAAGGTCAAGCGGCGCGGCTGAGCGCCGGCTGCATGCGCGCTGCGGCGCGGATCGGGCGCGGGGCATCGCGCCGCGCCGGCGAGCGGCGCAGCGTCATCTTCTGCGGCAGCGGACCCGACTGCGGTGCGGTTTCGGCCGGGAAGGCGCCTTCGCCGAGCAGCGCCGAGAGAATCGCATTTTCGTTATTCTTGAGCATGGCCAGGATCACCGTGACGCCGATACCGGCGGCGAGGGCGAAGAGGAGAGCGGCAGCGACCTGAACCATGATCTTGTCCTTTCGGCTTCTGTGTGCGAAACCTTTTGTTGGCCAGCGACGGTTTCGTTGAACTTTTCGTTCCATGTTCTCGTTTTGTTCTCAACACTTTTGCGACGAACGGAGTCGCTTTGTCGCCGAGTTGAGTCTGGGGCCGCGCCTCCGTTGAGTCTCCATTGAACGCGAAAAGCCACGCACGCCCCTTGCTTTTGGCGGCCAAGGCGGCTAACGGCCCGCCCATTCCACATGGAAGGCGCACATAAACCGGTGCCGGATCGTCCGCTTGCGGGCCTTCGGTTCTTGCTTTCCAGAGGACCAACCGGAAGGAGAAAGACTATGGCGGCACCTGTCGTCACGATGCAGAATCTTATCGAAGCTGGCGCCCACTTCGGCCACCAGACCCACCGTTGGAACCCGCGCATGAAGCCGTACATCTTCGGCGCGCGCAACGGCATCCACATTCTCGACCTGTCGCAGACCGTGCCGCTCTTCGCGCGCGCCCTCGACTTCATCGCGTCCTCGTCGGCCGCCGGTGGCAAGGTCCTGTTCGTCGGCACCAAGCGCCAGGCGCAGGGTCCGATCGCCGACGCCGCGCGCGCTTCGGGTCAGCACTTCGTCAACCACCGCTGGCTGGGCGGCATGCTCACCAACTGGAAGACGATCTCGGGTTCGATCAAGCGTCTCAAGACGCTCGAAGAGCAGCTCTCGGGCGACACTTCGGGCCTCACCAAGAAGGAAGTGCTCAACAAGACGCGCGAGCGCGACAAGCTCGAAATGAGCCTTGGCGGCATCCGCGACATGGGCGGCATTCCCGACGTGATGTTCGTGATCGACGCGAACAAGGAAGAGCTGGCGATCAAGGAAGCCAACGTCCTTGGCATCCCCGTCGTCGCGATCCTCGATTCGAACGTCTCGCCCGACGGCATCGCGTTCCCGGTTCCGGCGAACGATGACGCCGCGCGCGCCATCCGCCTCTACTGCGATGCGGTGGCCCAGGCGGCGACCCGTGGCGGCCAGCAGGCCCGCGCGAACCGCGGCGAAGATCTCGGCGCCGCTGTCGAGCCCGCCGCCGAAGCCGTGCTGGCCGAAGAAGCGGCCGCTCCGGTTGCTGAAGAAGTTGCCGCTCCGGTGACTGAAGACGAACAGGTCCCGGCCGAAGCCGCTGCCGAAACCGAACGTCAGAGCGACGCCTAGTCGCTCTCGGGCATGACGGGACGGCGCGGCAAGACCCACGCCGTCCCTGTCATCCCTTTGACTTATCGCCCCGCCATGCGCGCGGGCGTCCCGCGGGCCAGATGGGCTCGCCCTTATTGAAAGGATTTTTCCATGGCTGAAATTACGGCCGCTCTCGTCAAGGAACTGCGCGACCGCACGGGCGCAGGCATGATGGACTGCAAAAAGGCGCTCGCCGAAAATAACGGTGACATCGAAGCGTCGATCGACTGGCTGCGCACCAAGGGCCTCGCCGCCGCCGCCAAGAAGGCCGGCCGCGTTGCCGCCGAAGGTCTCGTCGGCGTCGCCACCGACGGCACGCGCGGCGCGATGGTCGAAGTGAACAGCGAAACCGACTTCGTCGGCAAGAACGAGCAGTTCCAGGAATTCGTTCGCGACGTGACGCAGGTTGCGCTCGCTGGCAATATCTCGGACATCGAAGCGCTCGCCGCTGCCGCTTATCCGGGCGGTGAAACCGTCGCCGAGAAGCTGACCAGCAACATCGCGACGATCGGTGAAAACCAGTCGCTGCGCCGCAGCGTCATCGTCTCGGTGAACTCGGGCGTCGTCACGGGCTATGTCCACAACGCCGCCGCACCCGGCATGGGCAAGATCGGCGTGCTCGTCGCGCTCGAATCGACTGCCGGCGCCGACGTTCTCGAACCGCTCGGTAAGCAGCTCGCGATGCACGTCGCCGCCGCGAACCCGCTGGCGCTGAACGGCGACGACCTCGACGCCGACCTCGTCGCCCGCGAACGCGCGATCGCCGAGGAAAAGGCCGCCCAGTCGGGCAAGCCCGCCGACATCGTTTCGAAGATGGTCGACGGCGCGATCGCGAAGTTTCGCAAGGAAAACGCGCTGCTGTCGCAGCTGTTCGTGATGGACGGCAAGACCCCGGTCGCCGAAGTCGTCGCCGCAGCCGGCAAGGAAGTCGGCGCGGACGTGACGCTCAAGGCTTTTGTCCGCTTCCAGCTCGGTGAAGGCATCGAGAAGGAAGAAAGCGATTTCGCGGCGGAAGTCGCGGCCGTCGCCGGCGTCTAAAAAAGAAGATTCGGATTGCCGCGTTCATCGCGGTAGTCCGCTTGGCAATGGCGCGTGCCCGCTCTAGGGTGCGCGCCATTCGCTTATTCATCGATTACATAAGGTTCCCCCGATCATGGCTCTGCCCGGCATGAAACGTATCTTGCTGAAACTGTCGGGCGAGGCGCTGATGGGTTCCAGCCCGTTCGGCATCGATCCCGAAACCGTCGCGAGCATGGCCGCCGAGGTCAAGGAAGCCAAAGGCCGCGGGCTCGAAATCTGCCTCGTCATCGGCGGCGGCAATATCTTTCGCGGCATGGCGGGCGCCGCCAAGGGCATGGACCGCGCGCAGGCCGACTATATGGGCATGCTCGCCACCGTGATGAACGCGCTCGCGATGCAGAATGCGCTCGAACAGCTTGGCGTCGAAACGCGCGTCCAGTCGGCGATCGAGATGGACAAGGTGTGCGAGCCGGTGATCCGCCGCCGCGCCGAGCGTCATATGGAAAAGGGCCGCGTGGTGATCTTCGCTGCCGGTGTCGGTGCGCCCTATTTCACGACCGACAGCGGCGCCGCGCTCCGCGCCGCCGAAATGAAATGCGACGCGCTGCTCAAGGGCACCAGCGTCGACGGCGTCTATAACGCCGATCCCAAGAAAGACCCGACCGCGGTCCGTTACGATACGCTGAGCTATGACCGCGTGCTCGCCGACAATCTGAAGGTGATGGACGCGAGCGCCGTGGCGCTGTGCCGTGACAATCATATCCCGATCGTCGTGTTCAACATCCGCGAACCCGGCAATCTGGCGCGCGTGCTGGCGGGCGAGGGTGTTTCGACCATCGTCGGCGATGCCGACTAGCGATATGAAGCCCGGCGATGCCGACTGACGAAAACACGCCCGGCGACGCGGCCTGACAAGAATAGAAGAGGAAAAGACGATGGCGAAATATGACAAGGCCGATCTCGAGCGCCGCATGCACGGCGCGGTCGAAGCGCTGAAGAGCGACCTTTCGGGCCTCCGCACCGGCCGCGCGCACACCGCGCTGCTCGATCCGGTGACGGTCGAGGTCTATGGCAGTCACATGCCGCTCAACCAGGTCGCCTCGGTCAGCGCCCCCGAACCGCGCATGCTGTCGGTGCAGGTGTGGGACAAGTCGAACGTCGGCCCGGTCGACAAGGCGATCCGCTCGGCGGGCCTTGGGCTCAACCCGATCGTCGACGGCCAGATGCTGCGCCTGCCGATCCCCGAAATGACGCAGGAGCGCCGCAAGGAGCTGTCGAAGCTCGCCGGCCAATATGCCGAAAAGGCGCGCATCGCGGTGCGCAACGTCCGCCGCGACGGCATGGACAATCTGAAGGCCGACGAGAATAAGAAGGAAATCAGCGAGGACGAGCGCAAGCGCCACGAAACCGAGGTGCAGAAGCTGACCGACGCGACGATCGCCGAACTCGACGCCGCCGCGGCCGCCAAGGAAAAGGAAATCCTGGGCTAGTGGATCGGTCGGTTTTCGGGACCCTGTGCAGACCATGACGACAGCAGCCGCCAGCCATGGCGCACGCCATGTCGCCATCATCATGGACGGCAATGGCCGCTGGGCCAAGAAGCGCCTGCTGCCCCGCGTCGCCGGTCACAAGGCCGGGGTCGAGGCGGTGCGGACGATCGTGCGCGCCGCGGGCGACCTCGGCATCGAGGCGATGACGCTCTACGCCTTTTCGTCGGAGAACTGGAAGCGCCCCGAGGAAGAGGTCAGCGACCTGATGGGGCTGATGAAGCGCTTCATCCTGTCCGATCTCGACGAATTCGCCGCGAACGACGTGAAGCTGAAGGTGATCGGCAACTGGCGCGCGCTCGCGCCCGACGTCGTCAAGCTGATCGAAAATGCGCTCGAACGCACTTCGGGCAACAAGCGCACGACGCTCGCGGTCGCGCTCAACTATGGCGCGCAGGACGAGCTGGTTCGCGCGGCGACCGCCGCCGCCGCATCGGGCGAGATTACGGCCGAGGCGATCGAGGCGAACCTCGACACCGCCGACATGCCGCCGCTCGACCTGCTCATCCGCACCTCGGGCGAGGTGCGGCTGTCGAACTTCCTGCTCTGGCAATCGGCTTATGCCGAACTCTATTTCACCGACAAGCTGTGGCCCGATTTCAAGCCGGCCGATCTGAAAGCAGCGCTCGACCATTTTGCGCGGCGCGACCGCCGTTACGGGGGACTTTAGTTCATGGCGGCAGCGGGTAAATCGGACCTGTGGGTGCGGATCGGGTCGGCGATCGTCCTCTTTGCGATCGCGGGCACCGCGCTTTGGTTCGGAGGGCTCGCTTTCGGTCTGCTGCTGCTCGTCGGCGGAGCGCTCGTGCTTGTCGAATGGTTTGCGCTGGTTCGTGCCATGACGCTGGGCGGCGGCACCAAGACCGCGCTGGGCCTGCTCGGCCCCATTCTCGTTCTCGGCGCGATGGCAGGGCTCTGGTTCATCCGCGACCATCTCGGCATGACCGCTGCGCTATGGGTTTTCGGCATGGTCTGGGCGACCGATATCGGCGCCTATTTCGCCGGCCGTGCCTTTGGCGGCGCGCGCCTCGCGCCCAAAATCAGCCCGTCGAAGACCTGGTCGGGCCTCATTGGCGGCATGGTTGCCGCGCTGATCGCCAGCGCCACCATTGGCGACCGCGCGGGCATCGTCGGCGTCCCGTTGTGGATCGGCCTGTTCATGGGCCTGCTCGCGCAGCTTGGCGACCTCGCGCAAAGCTGGATGAAGCGCCGCGCGGGGGTCAAGGATTCGGGCAAGCTCATCCCCGGCCACGGCGGCCTGTTCGACCGCGTCGACGGCGTGCTGCCGGTCGCGCTGCTGCTCGGCGCGCTTGCCTTCGTTGGCCAGATCGCCGTGCGGGCGGCGGGTTGAGATGACCCAGCGCCGCCTCTCGCTGTTCGGCGCCACCGGATCGGTCGGGCAATCGACCCTCGATCTGGTGCGGCGCGACGGCGAGGCGTGGACGGTCGGCGTGCTGACCGCGAACAGCGACGTTGCGGAGCTTGCGAAGCTCGCCCGCGAATTCCGCCCCGACGTCGCTGTGATCGCCGACGAAGCGCGCTATGGCGAACTCGCCGAGGCGCTGGCCGGCACCGGGATCGAAGTGGCGGCGGGCGCTGAGGCGCTCGTCGAAGCCGCGCAGCGACCCACCGACCTCGTCATGGCCGCGATCGTCGGCACCGCGGGGCTCGCGCCGACGATGGCGGCGCTTGCCGCCGGATACGATGTCGCGCTCGCCAACAAGGAAGCCCTCGTATCGTCGGGCGAACTGATGACCGCGGTGGCGCGCACGTCGGGCGCGACGATCCTGCCCGTCGATAGCGAGCATAATGCGATTTTCCAGTGCCTCGCGGGCGGGCGCATCGATCAGGTGCGCCGCATCATCCTCACCGCGAGCGGCGGCCCGTTCCGCACGATGAGCGCCGATGATATGGCGCGCGTGACCCCCGCGCAGGCGGTCGCGCATCCGAACTGGTCGATGGGCGCGAAAATCAGCGTCGATTCGGCGACGATGATGAACAAGGGCCTCGAACTGATCGAGGCGCATCACCTGTTCCCCGTCGGGCTCGAACGCATCGAAATCCTCGTCCACCCGCAGTCGGTGATCCACAGCCTCGTCGAATATATCGACTGCTCGACGCTCGCGCAGCTCGGCTCGCCCGACATGCGCATCCCGATCAGCAGCGCGCTCGCCTGGCCGCAGCGCATGGCGACGCCGTGCGCGCCGCTCGACCTCGCCAGCATCGCGCGGCTCGATTTCGAGGCGCCCGACGAGGTGCGTTTCCCCGCGACCGCGCTCTGCCGCGCCGCGATTGCCGAGGGCGGCGCGCGCCCGGCGCAGCTCAACGCCGCGAACGAGGTGGCGGTCGCTGCCTTCCTCGCCGGCCGCATTTCCTTCCCCGCGATCGTCGACACCGTGCGCCGCGTGATCGACGCCGATGCGCCCGCGGTGCCGGCATCGCTTCAGGACATATTCAGCGTCGATGCCGCATCCCGCGCGGCTGCGCAGCAGTTTGTGGACCAATATGAACATGCCTGACATTCCGCTTTGGCTCTATCCGCTCGCGTTCCTCGCGGTCTTGGGGCCGCTCGTCTTCGTGCACGAATATGGCCATTATATCGTCGGCCGCTGGTGCGGGGTGAAGGCCGACACCTTCTCGATCGGCTTCGGGCGCAAGATCCTTGGCTGGACCGACAAGCGCGGCACCGAATGGAAGATCGGCTGGCTGCCGCTCGGCGGCTATGTCCAGTTCGCGGGCGACCGCGATGCGGTCAGCCAGCCGGACGCCGAATGGCAGCAACTGCCAGCCGACCAGAAATCGCACACATTCCCGGCGCAGCCGGTGTGGAAGCGCGCGCTCATCGTTCTCGCAGGGCCGGTGACCAACTTCCTGTTCGCGATCCTGATTTTTGCCGCGTTCAACATGACCTATGGCGTTGCCACGGTTCCGCCGGTGATCGGCGGCGTGCAGGCAGGGAGCGCGGCCGAGGCGGCGGGGCTCCGTATCGGTGATCGCATTACCGGGATCAACGGACAGCCGGTCGACAGCTTCGGCGATATCCCGAAGATCGTGGCCTATGATCTGGGCAGGCCCGCGAACCTCGATATCGCGCGCGGCGAGCAGCGGCTCGCGATCACCTTGCGCCCGCGGGTCACGACCGAAACCGACGGTTTCGGGAACAAGGCCGAGGTGGCGATCATCGGCATCCAGTCGGGCGCGCTGACCTATGCGCGCGTCGGCCCATTGGAAGCGGTGAGGGCGAGCGCGGGGCAGACCTGGAACATCGTCCAGCTGACCGGCAAGATATTGGGCCAGTTCGCAACCGGGCAACGTTCGGTCAAGGAAATGGGCGGGCCGATCAAGATCGCGAAGCAGTCGGGCGAGCAGGCGACGCTGGGCGTGGCCGCGCTGATCTTCTTCATCGCCTTCGTTTCCATCAATCTGGGGTTCATCAACCTCTTGCCATTGCCGATGCTCGATGGCGGTCATCTGGCCTTTTACGCCTATGAAGCGATCCGGCGCCGCCCCGCGCCGCCGCAGGCGCAGGAATGGGCGTTCCGATTCGGCTTTGCGGCGATCGTGACCCTTATGCTGGTCGTGACTTTCAACGATTTGGGCTCAATTGGCGTGTGGGACAGGATCGCCCGCTTGATTGGCTAGCGAGTCTGGGGCAGGGAGTGGCGCACGAACCCGCGGTCAGGCGGGTTTGTCGCTTTTGAGTTATTTTTTCGGGATGAACAGCGTGGCTTCACACAAATTCTCGGCGCGGACGCAGCTGTCGGTACTTCTTTTGGCCGGCACGATGCTCGCGACGCCGGTGATGGCGCAACAGGTTGCGCCGCCAGTCGTCCCGGCTCCGGCTCCCGAAGCGGCCCCCGCCGCGACGACGGTCAAGTCGATCACCGTCGTCGGCAACCAGCGGCTCGAGGCGCAGACGATCCTGTCGTACCTGCGCCTGCGCGTCGGTCAGCAATATGACCGCTCGATCCTCGATCAGGCGCTGAAGGATCTGGCCGCGACCGAATTGTTCAAGGATTTCCAGATCACCGACAATGCCGGTGCGCTGACGATCCAGGTCACCGAAAACCCGGTGATCAACCGCGTCATCCTGGAAGGCAACAAACGCCTGAAGGAAGACAAGATCCGCCCCGAGATCAAGCTCGCGCCGCGTCAGATCTTCACCCGCTCGAAAGTCCGCGCCGACGTGGCGCGCATCATCGAGCTCTACAAGCGTCAGGGCCGCTTTGCCGCGACGGTCGAGCCCAAGATGGTGTCGCTCGACCAGAACCGCGTCGATGTCGTGTTCGAAATCAACGAAGGGCCGAAATCGAAGGTCCGCCAGATCAACATCATCGGCAACGAGAAGTTCAGCGACGGCGATCTCAAGGACGAGATGGCGACGAAGCAGTCGAGCCTGATGACGATCCTGTCGTCGAACACCAGCTACGACCCCGATCGCCTCGCCTATGACCAACAGAAGCTGCGCCTTTTCTACCTGACCAACGGTTACGCCGATTTCCGCGTGATTTCGGCGGTCGCCGAGCTGACGAGCAACAAGCAGGACTTCATCATCACCTATGTGGTCGAGGAAGGCGAGCGCTACAAGTTCGGCGACATCGACGTGAAGAGCGAAATCCGCGACTTCCAGCCCGAAATGCTGAAGAAGCTGCTGCCGATGAAGGTCGGCGACTGGTATGACGCCAAGCAGGTCGAGGATACGGTCGAAAGCCTCAGCGAAACCGCGGGCCTGTTCGGTTACGCCTTTGCCGACATCAATCCCGAATTCCGCCGCGACCCCGAAACGCGGACGATGGCGATCACCTTCAACGTCGCCGAAAGCCCGCGTACTTATGTCGAGCGCATCGACGTCAACGGCAACACGCTGACCCACGACAAGGTCGTGCGCCGCGAATTCCGTTTGAACGAAGGTGATGCGTTCAACAGCTTCGGCGTCAAGCGCACCGAGAACCGCATCAACAGCCTGGGTTATTTCCAGGAAAACCTCGAAATCGAGCGCAAGGAAGGCAGCGCCCCCGACCGCATCATCCTCGAAACCAACGTCGAGGAAAAGCCGACCGGTGAACTCTCGCTATCGGCCGGTTTCTCGTCGATCGAGAATTTCCTGCTCCAGGCGTCGATCCGCCAGCGCAACTTCCGCGGTCTCGGCCAGCAGCTCCAGGCGTCGGTCAACTATTCGAGCTATTCGAAGTCGATCGAACTCGGCTTCACCGAACCCTATCTGTTCGACCGCAACATTTCGGTGGGCGGCAGCATCTATCGCCGCGATTTGAACTCGTTCAACTTCATCAACAACGACCGCCGGACGACGTTCCAGCAGGTCACGACGGGTGCGCAGATCAACGCCGGCGTGCCGCTGACCGAATTCATGTCCTTCTTCGCGCGCTACAGCATCAACTTCGACGATGTGACGCTCGACAAGTCGATCTATTATTTCGGCGACCAGTGCGACCCGCTCGTCGCCGGCCGTTATCTGTGCGACGCGATCGGCAACCGCACGACCTCGCTGCTCGGCTACACACTCGCTTATGACGACCGCGACAACCGTCTGCGCCCGACGCGCGGCCAGTCGCTCTCGCTCAGCCAGGATTTCGCCGGCCTCGGCGGCAGCGTCAAATATGTTCGCACGCGCCTGTCGGGAAGCAAGCATTTCAACCTCGGCAGCCGCTTCATCCTCAATCTGTCGGCCGAGGGCGGCTATATCTATCCGTTCGGCGGCCGTCCGACCCCGACCAGCGACAAGGTCCGCCTGACCGACCGCTTCTTCCTCGGCGAACCGCAGATGCGCGGCTTCGACATTCGCGGCGTCGGTCCGCGCGTCATACGCTACGGCTCGGTCGACCTGACCGATCCGGCCAATCCCGTCCTCGACACCACGACCAACGATCGCGGACAGATCGACGACGCGCTCGGCGGCCGCGCTTATTATCAGGGCCGGCTCGAACTCGATATTCCGCTCGGCACCGGCGCGAAGGAAATGGGGCTGCGGCCGTCGATCTTCCTCGACGTCGGTTCGGTGTTCAGCGTTCGCAGGCCTGAATTGACGACGCTGGCGAATTTCCGCGATCCGGCCGACAATCTGACCAAATATCTGTGCCGGAACGCCTCCACCGGTCAGCAGACCTTCGCAACGAACACGCCGAATGCAGACGGCACGCCGTCGGGCCAGTATACGACCTGCGCCACCGGCTTCACGCCGCTCGCGCCGTTCGAGGAACGCTTCTTCGGTGACACATGGATGCCGCGCGTATCGATCGGTGCCGGGGTGAACTGGAACTCTCCCTTCGGTCCCTTCCGGATCGACTTCGCTTACGCCCTTCGCAAAGAAGAGGGCGATGATACCAAACGCTTCTCATTCAATGTAGGAACCCAATTCTGATGAAGAAAATCCTTGCCGCCTCGGCGCTGGCGATTGCCACGCTGTCGGTTTCGCCCCTCCTGTCGGCTCCCGCCATTGCCCAGGCAAAGGGTGTCGGCGTTGCCGACGTCCGCGTCGCCGCGGCTCGTTCGAACGCCTTCCAGACCGCCTCGACGCAGATCGAAACGACCTACAAGGCGCAGATCGACCAGCAGCAGTCGCGCGGCCAGACGCTACAGGCCGAAATCAACGTCCTGATCGCGAAATATAACGAAGAAGCGAAGAAGACGCCGGTCAACCAGACTTCGCTGCAGGCTGCCGCCAAGGCCGTCCAGGACAAGCGCCAGGCCGCGCAGGCAGAGCTCGGCCAGATCGGCGCGCCCGTCGACCTCGCCATCGCTTATGTCGAAGACCAGATCAGCGTTCGCATGAACGAAGCGATCAAGGCCGCGATGACCGCGAAGAAGGTCGACCTGCTCGTGAATCCCGAGGCGGTGATTGCGCGCGAAAACAATGTCGACATCACCGACGCGGTGGTTGCCGAACTCAACCGCATCCTGCCGAACGTGTCGATTGCGGTTCCTGCCGGTTACCAGCCGGGCCAGCTTGTCCAGCAGCGCAACCAGCAGCTGATGGATCAGGCGCGCGCCGCGCAGGGTACGCGTCCGGCGACCCCGGCTCCGACCGGCACCGCACCGACGACCCGCTAAGATCGATGACGGACGGGGAAATTTCGGACGGCGCCTTGGGCCCGGTGGATATCCGCCGGATCCTGACGCTGCTGCCGCATCGTTATCCGATGCTGCTCGTCGACCGGGTGGAATCGATGGTGAAGGACACCTCGATCCACGCGGTCAAGGCGGTGACGATGAACGAGCCCTTTTTCCAGGGGCATTTCCCCGGCCGGCCGATCATGCCCGGCGTCCTCATCGTCGAGGCGCTGGCGCAGGCCGCAGGCATTCTCGCGATCGAATCGATGGGCCTCGCCGGTACGGGCAAGCTGGTCTATTTCATGGCGATTGACGGGGCGAAGTTCAGAAAGCCGGTTGAACCCGGCTGTCTGCTCGACCTGCACGCCACGATCATTCAAGCCAAGCGCAGCGTTTGCCGTTTCGAAGGCAAGGCGATGCTGAATGGCGCGCTCGCCGCGGAATGCCAGTTCACCGCGATGATTGCCGATCCGCCGAGCGACTAAGCAAGACTTGCAAAATCCGGCTTTCGCCGTTAGGGGCCACCGCTTCGCGGCCCCGGACGGGGAAGCAACGACTCACGCGGCTGGTCGGAAACCAGCGGCACAGGAGCTTGAGACATGAAAAACGACATTCACCCCGACTATCACATGATCACGGTCAAGATGACCGATGGCACCGAATATCAGACGCGCTCGACCTGGGGCAAAGAGGGCGACACGATGACGCTCGAAATCGACCCCACCGCGCACCCGGCCTGGACCGGCGGCACCGGACGCATGCTCGACGCTGCGGGTCAGGTCGCGAAGTTCAACAAGCGTTTCGGTGGTCTCACCCTCAAGCGCTAATGGCGCCCACCTCCGTGCAAGCGGGGGTCAGCCCAGAACCTTTGCAAGCGCGCTTTGCCATCCGGCAAGGCGCGTTTTGCGTTTCTCGGCACCCAGCGCCGGCGTGAAGCGCGTCGCGGTGCCGCGCATCGCCTTCGCGGCGCTGGCGAGTTCGGGGTACAGTCCGGCTCCCGTTGCAGCGAGCATCGCGGCGCCGAGTGCGGTGCTCTCGACGAAGCCGGGCCGCTCGACCACGATATCCAGCACGTCGGCCAGATCCTGCGCCATCCAGTCGTTCGCGGCCATGCCGCCGTCGATCCGCACCTCGGCCCAGTCGACGCCGTCGGCGGCAAACGCCGATTTCAGGTCGTGCGCCTGATAGGCCTGCGCTTCGAGCGCCGCGCGCGCGACATGCGCCTTGCCCGTCGCAAAGCTCAGCCCCGACAGCGCCGCGAGCGCATCGGGGCGCCAGTGCGGCGCGCCGAGCCCGGTGAGGGCGGGGACCAGATAGACGCCGCCATTGTCGGCCACCGAGCGCGCCAGCCCCTCGCTCTCTCCCGCGCTCGCGAGAAGGCCCAGCCCGTCGCGCAGCCATTTGATCAGGCTGCCCGCGACGAACACCGATCCTTCGAGCGCATAGGAGCGGACGTCGCCTTCCTGCACCAGCACCGTCGCGAGCAGGCGGTTCGCCGATTGCGGCCGCACCGTCCCGCTCGCCGACAGGATGAAGGCGCCGGTGCCGAAGGTCGCCTTGGTCTGCCCCGGCGACAGGCACGCCTGGCCGATCGTTGCAGCCTGTTGATCGCCCGCCATGCCGCAGATCGGGATCGCGCCGCCGAACAGCGCCGGATCGGTCATGCCGACGCGCGTCGTGCAACCGGTGATTTCGGGGAGCAGGCGCATCGGCACGCCGAGCAGGTCGCACAATTCGCCATCCCAGCCGCCTTGGCCGTTGATGTCCATCAGCAAGGTGCGCGACGCGTTGCTCGCGTCGGTGACATGGACGCCGCCGGTGAGGCGATAGATCAGATAGGATTCGACCGTCCCGACCGCGAGTTTGTCCCCGGCCTCGTTCAATTGCGGCCAGTGTTTCAGCGCCCAGCCGATCTTGGTGCCTGAGAAATAGGGGTCGAGCAGCAGCCCGCTCTTCGCCTGCGCCATCGGCTCATGGCCCGCATCTTTCAGCGCCGCGCAATCGGCGGCCGAGCGCCGGTCCTGCCACACGATCGCGTGCGCGAGCGGCTCGCCGGTCGTGCGGTCCCAGAACACCACCGTCTCGCGCTGGTTGGTAATCCCGATCGCGGCGACATGGTCGGCGCCGCCGGCCCGCGCGATCATCTCGCGCGTGCAGGCGAGGGTGGCTTCCCAGATTTCGGCGGCGTCATGCTCGACCAGCCCGGGGCCCGGATAATGCTGCCGGATCTCGCGCTGCGCGCTGCCGAGCGGGGTGCCGTCGGCGCTGAAAAGCATCGTGCGCGTCGACGTCGTGCCCTCGTCGATGACGATGATTTTCTCGGCCATTATGAACCCCCAAAACCGTTGGTGCTGAGCTTGCCGAAGCACCGCCCTTTTCTTCTGCTACCAATGAAGAAAGAACGGCCTTCCGACAAGCTCAGGGCAAACGGGAAGGGAAGCGTCGCTTGATCACGCAATAATCTTGCAATCCGGCGCAACCCATGCCATATGATGGTGCAGCGCAGCATGGCGGGACCACCCGCCGCAACCACCGGCAGCGTGATTTTCCCGCCCGAAACAGGCGCGGGACGAGCCGGACCAGCGCTTTGTCCCCAGAGGCACCCTTTCACGCGGGTCGTTTCGAACCCGCGGCCGTGCGCCGTCCGTTCGAACCGAACGGATGCGCCTGCGCGTCGCCCTATGTGAGTATTTTATGACGACTTTTAACGACTTTGGCCTGCACGCCGACATCAATCGCGCGCTTGCCGCCAAGGATTATACCCAGCCGACCCCGATCCAGACGCAGGCGATCCCGCCGCTGATGAAGGGCCGCGACCTGTGCGGTATCGCGCAGACGGGCACCGGCAAGACCGCCGGTTTCTCGCTGCCGTCGATCCATCATCTTTTGACCTATCCGCATCGCGCCAATCCGCGCAGCTGCCGCATGCTCGTCCTCGCGCCGACGCGCGAACTCGCCGCGCAGATCGCGCAGAGCTGCCGCGACTATGGCCGCTTTACCAAGCTCAGCGTCACGACCGTGTTCGGCGGCGTGCCGATCAACAAGCAGATCCGTGAGCTTTCGAGCGGTGTCGATATCCTCGTCGCGACCCCGGGCCGCCTGCTCGACCTGATCGACCAGCGCGCGCTGCGCCTCGATGATGTCGAAATCTTCGTCCTCGACGAAGCCGACCAGATGATGGACATGGGCTTCATCCACTCGCTGCGCCGCATCGCCAAGCTGCTGCCGTCGCGCCGCCAGAACCTCTTCTTCTCGGCGACGATGCCGAAGGAAATCGCGCACCTCGCCGAACAGTTCCTCGAAGATCCGGTGACCGTGTCGGTCACCCCGGCGGCGACCACGGTCGAAAAGATCAGCCAATATTCGACCTTCGTCGAACAGAAGGAAAAGCAGGCGCTGCTGCACTCGGTCATCGCCAGCGAGGATATCGACCGCGCGTTGATCTTCACCCGTACCAAGCATGGCGCCGACCGCGTCGTGCGCCACCTTGCGGGCGCGAATATCAAGGCGATGGCGATCCATGGCAACAAGAGCCAGTCGCAGCGCACCCACGCGCTGCAGGCGTTCCGCTCGGGCGACATCAAGCTGCTCGTCGCGACCGACATCGCCGCACGCGGCATCGACGTGTCGGGCGTCAGCCACGTGATCAACTTCGAGATCCCGAACGTTCCCGAACAATATGTCCACCGCATCGGCCGCACCGCGCGCGCCGGCGCCGAGGGCAAGGCGATCAGCTTCATCGCGCCCGATGAGCGTCCGTACATGCGCGATATCGAGCGCGTGACGCGGAGCAAGTCCGAACCGATGCCGCTGCCCGAGAATTTCAACGAGCTGGTGCGCAACCTGCCGAAGCCGGCGCAGCCGCCGCGCGACACCGGCAGCCAGGGCCGCAACCCGCAGCGCCAGCGCGAAGACGCGCTCCGCGGCCGTGACGGTAACAAGCCGCGCGGCGATCGCGGTCCGCGCCGCGACGGTGCGCCCGCCGGCGAAGGCGCCGAAGGCCAGCGCAAGCGCCGTTTCCGCCCGCGCAACAAGAGCGTCGGCGCACACAAGGGCGCGGTGAAGCGCGTCGGTTGACGCGCGCTACCCGTCCGCTAGACCCTTCGCCCACAAGATAATGGGCGAAGGGGTAGCGGATGACGAACGGTGACGGCGCGACGGCACTCGAAACCCGCCAAAGCGAACGCAAGGTCATCCTGGCCTCGTCGCTCGGCACGGTGTTCGAATGGTATGATTTCTACCTCTACGGCCTGCTCGCGACGATCATTTCGGCGCAATTCTTTTCGGGCGTCAACGAAACCACCGGCTTCATCTTCGCGCTCGGCGCCTTTGCCGCGGGCTTTGCGGTAAGGCCGTTCGGCGCGCTTGTGTTCGGGCGCATCGGCGATCTCGTCGGGCGCAAGAACACCTTCCTCGTCACCATGGGCCTGATGGGTCTCTCGACCTTCCTTGTCGGCGTGCTGCCCAGCTATGCGTCGATCGGCGTCGCGGCGCCGATCCTCCTCGTGCTGCTGCGCCTCGTCCAAGGGCTCGCGCTTGGCGGCGAATATGGCGGCGCCGCGACTTATGTTGCCGAACATGCACCCGAGGGCAAACGAGGCCTCTTCACCAGCTTCATCCAGACCACGGCGACGCTTGGGCTGTTCGCGGCACTCGGCGTCGTCATCGTCATCCGCTCGGTCATGGGTGAGGCGGCGTTCGCCGACTGGGGCTGGCGCATCCCCTTCCTCATTTCGGTGATCCTGCTCGGCGTGTCGCTGTGGATTCGCCTCCAGCTCGAGGAAAGCCCGGTCTTCAAGCAGATGAAGGAGGAGGGCACGACGTCGAAAGCCCCGCTCACCGAAGCCTTCGGCCGCTGGGAAAACCTCAAATGGGTGATCGTTGCGTTGTTCGGCGCGGTCGCGGGGCAGGCGGTCGTCTGGTATTCGGGGCAATTCTACGCGCTCTTCTTCCTCGAAAAGACGCTGAAGGTCGACGGCGCGACCGCGAATATATTGATCGCCATCGCGCTCGCGCTGGGCACGCCTTTCTTCATCTTCTTCGGCTGGCTCAGCGACAAGGTCGGGCGCAAGCCGATCATCCTCGCGGGCTGCGCGCTCGCCGCAATCACCTATTTCCCGGCGTTCCAGATGCTGACAGCCGCCGCGAACCCCGCGATGGCGAAGGCTCAGCAGAACGCCGCGGTGATCATGGCGGCCGATCCCGGCGCCTGCTCGTTTCAGTTCGATCCGATCGGGCGCAACAAGTTCGAAGGCAGCGGCTGCGACATCATCAAGTCGACGCTGGCAAAGTCGGGCGCGAACTACACGGCTTTCACGCGCGAGCGCATGACGGGCGAGCCCGCGCGCGTGCGCATCGGCTCGCGCGTCCTCGCCGCGCCCGATCCGTGGCGCATCGCCGAGGAGGACCGCGCAGGCGCGATCGCGACCTTCCGTTCGGACCTCGAACGCGCGCTGACCGACGCGGGCTATCCGGCAAAGGCCGACCCGGCGGCGATCAACAAGCCGCTCGTCGTCGCGATCCTCTTCTACCTCGTGCTGCTCGTGACGATGGTCTACGGCCCGATCGCGGCGCTGCTCGTCGAACTCTTCCCCAGCCGCATTCGCTACACGGCGATGTCGCTGCCCTATCATATCGGCAACGGCTGGTTCGGCGGTTTCCTGCCGACGACGGCGTTCGCGATGGTCGCGGCGACGGGCAATATCTATTACGGCCTGTGGTATCCCGTGATCGTCGCGGTGATCACATTGGTCGTCGGGTTGCTGTTCCTGCCCGAAACCTTCCGGCGCAAGATTCACGAATAGGTTCGATCTTCCCTCTCTCTTTCAGACGGCAGGCTGCGCATTGACCTCACGCCCTCAAACGCTAGGGTCGCCGCGAGCCTTGAGGGGGGCATGATGATCGACGAAGACGATTCCGACCCGCCGCCACCGCGGCGCCCGTTCTTCCGGCGCAAGCGGGTGCTGATCCCGCTCGCGCTGATACTCGCGATCGTCGTCGGCTTCCTCCTGCTCCTGACTCCCGACACCGACCGCGACGCGATGATCGCCAAATATGGCGGGCCGAACGCCACCTTCGTCGCGGGGCCGGCGGGGCAGCGCATCCACTATCGCGATCAGGGCAATCGCGAGGGACCTGCGATCATCCTGGTCCATGGCTCGAACGCGAGCCTTCATACGTGGGAACCGCTGGTGAAAAGGCTCGGCGCCACTTACCGGATCGTCACGCTCGACCTGCCGGGACACGGGCTCACCGGCGCGACCCCCGACACCGATTATTCGGCCGAGGGTATGATGGATGCCATCGACGTCGTCGCGGCGAAGCTCGGGCTCGATCATTTCATCCTCGGCGGCAATTCGATGGGCGGCTGGGTCAGCTGGCGCTACGCGCTCGCGCAGCCCGCGCGTGTCGATGCGCTGTTGCTGATCGACGCCTCCGGCATGCCGCTGCGACCGGGCGAGAAACGGCCCGAATCGAACGTCGGTTTCCGCGTCCTCGAATATCCCTTCGGCCGTTGGCTGGCGACGCGCATCACGCCGCGGATGCTCGTCGAACAATCGCTGCGCGGGTCGGTCGAGAAGCAGGAGATCGTCGATGAGGCGATGATCGACCGCTATTGGGAATTGTTGCACTTCCCCGGCAATCGCGAAGCCACGGTGCTGCGCGCGCGGATGGACCGCGAGCCCGCGATGGCGGCGCGCGTGGGCGAGATCAAGGCGCCGACGCTGATCCTGTTCGGCGACAAGGACCGGCTGATCAACCCGAGCGCCGCGAAGACCTTCAACGAACGCATTGCGGGGTCCGAGGTCGTGATGCTGCCGGGTATCGGCCATCTGCCGATGGAGGAGGCGCCCGATGCGACCGCGGAGGCGATCGCCGATTTCCTCAAGCGGCGGCTCGTACCATCTCCGGCTGATCCAGAAACGCGCTGATCCGCCCCGCGATGGCTGCGGCATGGGTGAAGGGGAAGAGGTGCGATCCCGGCACTATTTCCAGCACCGCGCCATCGATCCGTTCGGCGAGCATCTCACCATAGCAGGCGGGCACCACGCCATCCTGCTCACCCATCAAGACCAGCGTCGGAAGCTCTTTCAGTCCCGACAGGAAAGCCACACTGCTCCAGCCGATCATCGCAGCACTCTGGTAAGCGAGGCCGAGCGGTGTGGCGGTCTGAATCCGTAGCCCGCTCGCCAGCATGTCGTCGTCGAGCATCGCCGCCCATCCGATCCCCGGCGCGCCCATGACCGGCGTCGTCGCCATCAGCACCATATGACGCACGCGCCCCGGAAACTGGATCGCGATCTGCTGCGCCAGCGCGCCGCCCCAGCTGAACCCGGCGACGTCGATCATCTTGTGGCCAAGGCGGTCGGCGATCTCCATCACCACCGCCGCGATCGTCGGCGCGCCATAGGGCAACAGCGCGTCGGGCGAGCCGCCGACGCCGGGCATGTCGAGCGTCCAGACCTCGCGGCCGTGGATCTGCGCGAGCAGCGGCGCCGCGGCCGCCAGATCGGCGCCGATGCCGTTCAGGAATAACAGGGGCGTGCCGGGCGCGCCCTCGCGCCAGCGCGCGACGCGCAGGCTCAGGCCGTAAACATGCTCGCTGCTGATGGCCGGGCGGCCGCTGATCCTGCTCATGGCCGGTGCCTTCGCATATCTGGGTGACCGGCGAAAGACCGCTGATCTACTCCGCCTGCCGCGCGGCCGCTGCGGCCTGCTCGAAGCGTAGGCAATCGAAAATCTTCGCGCCCGCGAGGAACACCGAACCGGTGCAGGCGAGCAGCAACAGCTTGCCGCCAACTCCCGGATATTCGTGCAGATAGGCGGCGCCGCGCGCCATCGCCCCGACCGCGAGGGCATAGATGATGAGGCACGCTTCGAAGCGCGTCTTGATGACGAACAGGCGTCCGATTTTTTTCAGCATCACCCTAGCCTAAGCAAGCGCCGTGCCACCGGCGCAAATGCGGGATTCGGCGCGCCGGGCTTATGGTAAACTGTAAGTTAATCCGACAGGCAGGAACAAGCCATCAGGCCATCCGTTCGGCGAAAAGACGGTTCAATTCGTCTCGCGAACGCGCGCCGGCGCGCCCAGCGGGCACTCCAGCGCGGCGCGGTCCCAGCCCGCGTTATCGGCCGCCGCGCCATAGCTGCGCTCGAGGAAATGGAGCAGCAGCGCATCGGGTGACGCCGCCGTTCGCACGGCGTCATAGGGCAGGATATATTCGCCCATGCCCGTATCGAAGCGCGCCGCAGCGGGCATCGGATGGTCCCGGAACCCGGCCGGCTCGGGATAGGCGTAGGAGTAAAAGGCAGGCTCGGGAAAAGCGTCGCCGCCCGGCCAGAAACCCGCGCTGCTGACTTCGTGCGAATAGGCTTCGCGCGTCACCGGGTCAGGCAGCCCGGGTACGCCGCCGGAGTGCGGAGGCGCCGCGCGGCCCGAAAAGCGCGTGACGGCCAGGTCGAAGCTGCCCCAGAAGAAATGCACCGGGCTCGCCTTGCCGAGAAACCCGCTGCGGAACAGTTTGAAGACGCGGTCGACCTGCATCAGCGCGCGCCAGAAACGATGCGCGGCGTCGGCGTCATAGCTTTTGTGGCTCTCGTCGCGCGCGAACGGGATCGGATCGGGCACCTCGTTCGGCACGCCATGGATGCGCACCGCGATGCCGAGATCGGCGAGCAGCCCGAGCAGTCGGTCGTGAAAATCGGCGACGCTGCGCGGTTCGAGCACTAGCTCGCGTTCCTGCCCCCGACTTGTCCGGCAAATTAGGCGGTGGACGATGAAGTCGAATTCGATCTCCAGCAATTCATGCCCGACCGGGATCGGCGAGGTGGTGAGGCCGCGCGCACTGACATAGAGCGGCACCTGCCAGCCATGGTTGAGCCAGGGTGTCAGCGACAGGCGGATCTTGCCGACGATCTGCGTCCACAGCTGCAGCGTGATCGCGGTATCGCGCCAGTCGCCCCAGCGCAGTTCGGGCCAGATCGCGGATTGCTCGGTCGGTGACATCGCGGCTTTCCTTCGACAAATATCGTGCGCCGCCCCCGCCTGAAGTGTAGCCGTTTCTGTGTCTAAGAATAGCGCGGAATCGGTCCGGCCCGCGGCGTCAGCTCGCCATTTGCGCGACCGCCGCTAGTTCACCCGCGCAAACCAGATCACGTGCCGCGGGCCTTTGCCGTTGCTGCGCGCGCGAACGCCGACCTCTTCGACCTGAAAGCCCGCCGCCGTCAACCGGCGGGTGAAGCGGGCGTCGGGGGCGGCGGACCATATCGCCAAAATGCCGCCGGGGCGCAGCGCCGCCTTGGCCGTGGCAAGCCCCGCCGCCGAATAGAGACCCTCGTTAGCATCGCGCGTCAGGCCGTCGGGGCCATTATCGACGTCGAGCAGGATCGCATCATAGCGGCGCGTCGCCGCACCGATCGCCTTCGACACGTCGCCGAGGATCAGCTCGACCCGTGGATCGTCGAGACAGCCTGCCGCCAGCTCGGCCATCGGGCCGCGCGCCCACTCGATGATGCCCGGCACCAGTTCGGCCACCGCAATTTTCGCGTCGGGGCCGAGCGTCGCCAGCGCGGCGCGCAGCGTGAACCCCATGCCATAGCCGCCGATCAGCAGGCTGGCGGCCTTCGGGCTGCGCAGCCGGTCGCAGGTCATCGTCGCCAGCGCTTCTTCGGAGCCGCTCATCCGGCTGCTCATCAATTCGTTGCGATCGATCGCGATGATGAAATCGTCGCCGCGCCGGTACAGCCGCAGCTCGTCGCCGCCCGGGACTTCGGCGGTGCCGATCAGCTCGCGTATCTTCAACCGAGCTCGCCAAGGTCGAGCGTTTCGAGCAGCGTGGCGCGCGCCTTGCGCACGTCGCTCGCCAGCGCCGCCGACGCGAGGTCGCCGGGCGCGATCGCCTCGGGCCAGTGCGCTGCGACGACGCCGGCAATCCGGTCGAGCTTCGCCTCATCGGCGATGAAGCGCGGATCGACCGTCGCCGGATCGGCAACGACGCGCAGGCGGAGGCAGGCCGGGCCGCCGCCGTTCGCCATCGACTGGCGGACGTTGACGGGCAGCAGGCGGCGGATCGGGCCGTTGCCCGCGACATGCGCCTCCAGCCACTTCCACACCGCGGGTGTGGCCTGTGCCTCGGTCGGCAGCACCAGTCCCATGCCGCCGCCGTCGGGCAGGCTGACCAGCTGGGCGTTAAACAGATAGGATTTGATCGCGTCGGGCAGGCTCACCGCGCTCGCGGGCACCTCGACAATCTCGACCGCGGGGAAGGCGGCGCGAATCTCGGCATGCGCCGCCTCGCGGTCCTCGAACGCGGTTTCGTGGGTAAACAGCACATGCTCGTTCGCGACCGCGACGACGTCATTGTGGAACGCGCCGCCCTGGATCGCGGTGTCCGACTGCCGAATGAACAGCGTCCGCGCCGGATCGAGTCGGTGGTTGCGCGCGATCGCCTTCGACGCATCGAGATGCTGGCGCGCCGGGAAACGGCCGCCGCCGACGCCATAGACGAAGATCTCGACGCCAGCTGAGTCATGCCCGCTGCACAGCCGCATATGGTTCGCCGCGCCCTCGTCGCCGAACGGGGCGGGGACCGGCGCATGCACCGCAAAGGCCGGATCGGCGAACGCAAGACGAAGCTGCGCCAGCGTTCCCGGCCATTCGTGGCTGCGATGCGGCATGGTGACGAGGTTCGCGACGGTCAGATGGCATTTGCCATCGGCGCTGTCGGGGGCGGGGGAGACGGTCGCGGCGTTCGCGGCCCACATCGACGACGCCGACCATGCCTGCGCACGCAAATGCCCCTCGGCGTCCTCCGGCGTCGTGCCGAGCGTCGCCAGCCACGGCGCGTCGGGGCGGTCGAGCGGGGTGAAGAAGCCCTGCGGCAGCCCGAGCGTCAGGTTATGGCGCATCTTCTCGATGCCCTGCAGCGCCGCGGCGCGCGGCTGCGACACGTCGCCGGCGTTGCTTGCCGACGCGATGTTACCGCGGCTGAGCCCTGCGTAATTGTGGCTCGGGCCGATGATCCCGTCGAAATTGATTTCCGTGAGCATCGTTTAGCGCCCGATCCAGCTGATGTTGCTGCCTTTTCCGACACCCAGCAGCTTCGCGGCCTCGCTGTCGAGCGTCGCGCCGTCGCCGATCTTGCCGAAACAACAGCGGAAATCGGCGAGTTGCCCCGTCGCGACCAGCGCGTCCTTGCCCGTTTCGGCGATGGCCGAAATCTCGATATGTTTCGCGTCCTTGATGCTTGCGACCTGATCGGTGCGCGCGGTCATCGTCGGGCCGCCGTCGAAGATGTCGACAAAATTTTCGTACGCGAAGCCCTCATTCTCGAGCATGCGCATCGCGGCGCGCCCCGTCGGGTGCGGCACGCCGATGACGCTGCGCGCATGTTCGCCCAGCATCGCGATGTAGACGGGGTGTTTGGGCATCAGGTCGGCGATGAACTGATTGCCGTGGACCGCGTTGAACTGGTCGGCTTCCTGAAAATTCATGCCAAAGAATTTGCCCGCGACCCCGTCCCAGAAGGGCGATCCGCCCGCCTCGTCGATCACCCCGCGCAGTTCGGCGAGGATGCGGTCGCCGAAGCGCGCGCGGTGGCGCGCGATGAACAGATAGCGCGAACGCGCGAGCAATAGCCCGAGCCCGCCGGCGCGCGCCGCGGGGTGCAGGAACAGCCCGCCGACCTCGCTCGCGCCGTTGAGGTCGTTGCTGAGCATCAACACCTGCGCGTGGAAGGTGCGGCCCAGCTGCTCGCTATGCTTGCTGTCGGTGCCGATGCGGTACGAATAGAAGGGCCAGCGCTGACCGACCTGCCCGAAAATCTGGCAGGTGCCGCGCACTTCGCCATTGTCCGTATCTTCGAGCACGAGCAGGTAGAGCTCGTCCGACGGATATTCCTTGTCGCTCGCGAACGAGGCTTCGGTGCGCTCCAGCTTGGCACGCAAGGCATTCTTGTCGGGGGGCAGGTTGGTGAAGCCGCCGCCGGTCAGCTTCGCCATCTCGTAAATGCTCTGCAAGTCGCCCGGCTTGGCCGCCCGGATCACATAATTCACACCGTCCCCCGTTCCGCTATTCTTATCATGGTGAGTGCCGATAACTGCGCACGTTCGGCAAGGCTATCGACGATCAGAAATTCGTCCGACGAATGGATCGCGCCGCCGCGCGGCCCCATCGTGTCGACCACCGGCACGCCGCATGCCGCGATATTATTGCCGTCGCACACCCCGCCGGTCGCGTTCCAGCCGATCGGCAGGCCGAGCGCGGCGCCGCAATCGCGCACCAGTTCGAACAGGCGCGTCGCCGGCGCGTCGAGCGGTTTCGGCGGGCGGTTGAAGCCGCCGTGGACGTGGCAATGCACATCATGCTCGCGCGACACCGCCGCAATCGCATCGCGCATCGCCGCCTCGGCCGAGGCCATCGCGTCGGGGGTCGACGGGCGCATATTGACGCGCAGGATCGCGTTGTCGGGCACGATATTGTTCGGCCCGCCGCCGTCGATCTTCGCCGGATTGACCTTCAGCGTATCGGACTTCAGCGCGCCGAGCCGCAGCGCGAGGTCGGCCGCGGCGAGCAGCGCATTGCGCCCCTCCTGCGGATTGCGCCCGGCGTGCGCGGCGCGGCCGTGGACGATGACCGAAAAATTGCCGCTCCCCGGCCGCGCTCCCGCGAGCGTGCCGTCGGGCAACGCGGGCTCATAGGTCAGCGCCGCGGTCTTGCCTTTCGCCAGCTCGGCGATCAGCCGCGCCGATGCCTGGCTGCCCGTTTCCTCGTCGCTGTTGATCATCACGTCATATCCGACGCGGCCCGCGAGCGGCGATGCCTCCAGCGCCGTCAGCGCCGCGAGGATCACCGAAATGCCCGCCTTCATGTCGGCGGTGCCGGGGCCGTTAAGCACGCCGTCTTCCAGCCACTTCAACGTCTGGAACGGATGGTCGGCGGCGAACACCGTGTCCATATGCCCGGTCAGCAGCAACTGCACCGGTGCCTCGGGGCGCACGCGCAGGTGCAGATGGTCGCCGCGCTGGATGGTGTTGACGGTGCCGGAGCTATCGACGCTCTCGACCGGATCGGCGGCGACCAGCCGGACTTCGCCGGGCAGCGCCGCGAACGCATCGGCGAGCAGGCCCGCGACGGTCTGCAGGCCCGGAAGATTGCCCGTGCCGCTGTTCACCGCCGCCCATTTTTCGACCTGCGCCAGCATCGGCGCATCGGCAGCGCGTTCGAGCGCGTTATGTTCGGTTGTCGAGACGGACGTCATGCCCCGGCTATAGACGCGCGCAATGTCGTTTGGCGACCCCCGACGTTGCGCGTCAGGACGGCTTGGCTGGCTTCAGCAACGGCGTGTAGCCGCGAAGCTGCAGCGCCTTGCGCGGTGAAAGTTCGCCGGCGAGCTGATCCAGATTTTGCTCCGCACGCGCGTTTTTTTGCTGTGCAAACAGGGTTCGTGCGAGTTCGACGCGTGCGCGCTGCCGTACGTCGAGATTGCCGAAAGGGTCGAAGAAGGAATCGATCCGCGCACGGTCCTTCACGCCATCCCAACTAAATAGCTTCCCGGCCTCTTTGTCGTTCGCGATCGCCGCATAGCGCCGGGCGGCTTCGGTGGGCGCGATCTTGCCGGTCAGCATGGCGAGACGCGTCTCGAACAGCTTGGCTTCGGGTGACGGTGCCGTGCCTGCGAAATCGGCAAGCACGCGCCCGATCCAATCCCAATTCACGACGCCCGTCGCCGCCTGCATCCCCAGCAGGTTGAACGCGAGGATCGCACCCCGATGCTGCGCGGTCGTCGCGGCGAGCACGGCGTCTTCGGCCGGCCGGCCGAGGCTCGCGGGCGAGGCGATTTCGATGGCCGGATCGTTTTTCAGGATCGCTTCGATGTCGGCCTTGTGGAAATAGCCGACGACGACGAGCATCGTCTCACCCCTGTACCGTTGCGCGGCCGCGCGGATGCGCTGTGCCTGCATGAAGGTACGATACAGATAGAGGCGGCGCGGCAGGTCGCGATCGGCCCGCGGCGCGGGTTCGGCGGCCCATTTTTGCAGCGGCGCGAGCGTCGCCGGGTCTTCGGCGGCAAAAAAGTCCCAATCGAGGACCTTGCGATCGGGGAAGGTCAGGAAACCCTGGAACCCCTGTGCCTTGCGCACTTCCGGGGGCGTGTCGAGGTCGACCCCGAAGCCGAGCAGCTGATCGTCCATCGGCGGGGTCCAGTCGATCGGACAAAGCGCGGTGCCGCGCTTCGCGGCCCAGGGCAGGATGATGCCCTGAACCTCATATGTGAATTCGTAAAAATCCTGCCGCGACGCCTGTTCGGGCGGACGCTCGATGCAGACCGCGGCGGGCTTCACCAGATCGAGCCAGGCCGCGAGCATCCCCGGCTGATCCTTTTCGGCCACCAGTTGCGCGGCGTGATCGACGCCGAGGATCGCGACCCGCGTCCTGCCTTCATCAGCTTGCGCACCGTGCGGAAACGCGGCGGCGACCAGCAGGGTAAGGCATGCAAAGGCGCGTCGCAGCACGGTCGATTTCCTTGTCCAGAGAAGAGGACGACCGCATAGCACGGACAGGGCGCGTGACAATGTTCGCGGGACGGCCGCGGATTTCCTCTTCGCTGTGCGGTAAGTCACTGTCGCGCGCGTCGCCCTCGGCTATGAGGCGGCCGAATTGCACCGAATCGCAACGCATTAACCGAAAGTTCGGAACAGCGTCGCTACGCTGGCCGAACCGATAAGTGAGTGAGCCGATGACCGCCGCCTTTGTGCTTGGCATCAACATGTCCGTCGCCGGCATTTTCGCCGTTGCGTTCGCCGTGGTCGCGGCGACGAACCGCGGCGCGCGCGGTGCGCGGTGGCTTGCGGCGGGTTATGGCATGGGCATCATCTATGTCGCGCTGGAGTTTCTGCTGACGCGGCAGGTCGATCCGACCCCGGTCGGCATCGGCATATTCCTGGTCTTCCTGATCGCGCTCAGCTTTGCGCTGGTCGGTGTCGCCCATCATTATCGGGCGCAGCCGCCGTGGGGCGCGATGGCGGCGATCTGGGTCGTCACGATCCTCGCCGTGCCGGTGATCTTCAGCATGACCTATGGCTCGATCGTGCGCCTGATGCTCTACCAGATTCCCTATTTTGCGATGCAGGTCCTGCTCGGGCTTGTGATCTGGCGCTCGGGCCGGCGCCAGGCGCTCGACCTGCTGCTGATCGCGCTTCAGGTGCTCGCTGCGAGCATCTATGTCGCCAAACCCTTCATCGCGGCGATCGTGGGGACGGCGAGTGCGCCGCAGGGCTATATGGCGACGACCTATGCCGCGATCTCGCAAAGCGGGAGCGTCGTCACGCTCATGGCCATCGCGCTCGTCATGCTGCTCGTGATCATGCGCGACACCACCGCGGAGATGGTCGCGCGGTCGGAAACCGATCCGCTTTCGAGTGTGCTCAACCGCCGCGGTTTCGAACATCATGCCGAACTGGCGCTGCTGCGCGGCGAGGAGGTGGCGGTGCTCGTCGCGGCCGACCTCGACGACTTCAAGAAGATCAACGACAGCTTCGGCCACGCCGCGGGCGACGGGGTGATCGCGCATTTCGCGGCGATGCTGGTCGATGCGGCGCCCGCCAATGCGATCGTCGGCCGGATCGGGGGCGAGGAATTCGCCGTCCTGCTTCCCGACGCGCTGCTGTCCGACGGCCGCCTCTATGCCGAAACCGTGCGCACGACCTTTGCCTCGGCACGATTGCCGGTGCTCGGGGTCGACCGCGGCTTTACGGCATCCTTCGGCGTAGCCCAGCGAATCTCGGGCGATTCGCTGTTCGATCTGTCGCGCCGGGCCGACGCCGCGCTGTACCGCGCGAAGGCGGGCGGACGGAATCAGGTTCGCGTCGCAATTGCCGAATTGGCACCGGCGCCGGCGCCCGCCCGCGGGGTCGCCTGAGCTCAGACCGCGAGCAGCGGCGTGTCTTCCTCGCGCGGCGGCGCGGGTTCGAAACCGGGCAGGGGATCGAATTCCTCTTCGCTGAGCTCGATCGACGCGAGGCCGTCGAGCTTGAAGTGGCCGAGCCGCGGGTCCTCGTCGGACCGCCAGCTCTTGTTGAGGTTCAGTGCGCTGATGAACAGGTCGCCGCGGCGCTCGAACAGCAGGTGCGGCGCCAACGTCAGCACCTGGCCGTTATAATGCGCCGTCACCAGCCTTTTGCGGGCGATGGCTTCCATCAGTTTCAGTCGTGTGTCGTCCATGGTTTCAGAGCCGTTCGGGGGAGAAAGGTTTTATTGTGCAATGCAGCATAATCACATGCGGGCCCGGTGGGCAAGTGCCGAAAGTCCGCACAGCGGCTGAAAACCTATGCGCGAAACACCGCCCATTGCCAATCGAAACCAATCGCGGCATAGGGCGACGGCCCTTTCCTCCCCGGGTCCACTGGCGCAGCCGCGCCGACCAGAGGGTGCTTGCATGACTGAATTTCTCGATCGCTCCGGCCTGTCCGTCGATTCGCGACTGGCCGACTTTATCGAGCAGCGCGCGCTGCCGGGGACGGGGCTCGACGCCGCCAAATTCTGGAGCGATTTCGCGGGGCTGCTCGGCAAGTTCGCGCCGGAGAATGCCGCGTTGCTAGCGAAGCGCGAAGATTTGCAGGCGCAGATCGACGCCTGGCACGAAGCGCGCGCCGGACAAGCGCACGACCCGCAAGCCTATCAGGCGTTCCTTCGCGAGATCGGCTATCTCGTCCCCGAACCCGCGGCCTTCAAAGTCGGCACGCAGAATGTCGATCCCGAAATCGCGACGATGGCGGGACCGCAGCTCGTCGTGCCCGCGCTCAACGCGCGTTTCGCGCTCAACGCCGCGAATGCGCGTTGGGGCAGCCTCTACGATGCGCTCTATGGCACCGACGCGCTCGACGCGCCGGCTGCGAAGCCCGATGGCTACGACGCGGAGCGCGGCGCCGCGGTGATCGCGCGCGCCAAGGCCTTCCTCGACGAAGCGGTGCCGCTCGCGTCGGGAAGCTGGGCCGACTGGCAGGGCGAACAGCCCGTACTCGCCGATCCGGCGCAATGGGTCGGCAGCAAGCCCGGCGGCATCCTGCTCCGCCACAACGGCCTGCATATCGAACTGGTGATCGATCCCGCGAGCGCGATCGGCAAGACCGACCCCGCGGGCATCGCCGACGTCGTGCTCGAAGCCGCGCTGACGACGATCATCGATCTCGAGGATAGCGTCGCCGCGGTCGACGGTGAGGACAAGGCGCTCGGCTACACCAACTGGCTCGGCCTGATGCGCGGCGACCTCGTCGAGAGCTTCGCCAAGGGCGGGGCGACGGTCACCCGCGCGATGGAGGCCGATCGCGAATGGACCTCGCCGTCGGGCGAGGCCTTCACCCTCCACGGCCGCAGCGTGATGTTCGTGCGCAACGTCGGTCATCTGATGACGACCCCGATGATCAAGCTGCCGAACGGCGCCGAAGCGCCCGAGGGCCTCTGCGACGCCGTCATCACCAGCCTCTGCTCGCTCCACGACCTCAAGGGCCTCGGTAGCCTCAAGAACAGCCGCGCGGGCAGCATCTATATCGTGAAGCCCAAGCAGCATGGTCCCGAGGAATGCGGCTTCACGAACCGGCTGTTCGACGCGGTCGAGGATATGCTCGGCCTCGCGCGCCACACGATGAAGGTCGGTGTGATGGACGAGGAACGCCGCACCAGCGCCAACCTCGCCGCGTGCATCCACGCCGTGAAGGACCGCATCGTCTTCATCAACACCGGCTTCCTCGACCGCACCGGCGACGAGATCCACACGTCGATGCGTGCGGGTCCGATGATCCCGAAGGGCGAGATGAAGGCGAGCGACTGGATCGCGTCCTACGAGGACCGCAACGTCCGCATCGGCCTTGCCTGCGGGCTGTCGGGCAAGGCGCAGATCGGCAAGGGCATGTGGGCGATGCCCGACCTGATGCGCGCGATGCTCGACGCCAAGGTCGGCCATCCGAAATCGGGCGCGAACACCGCATGGGTGCCGTCGCCGACCGCCGCGACGCTTCACGCGCTGCACTATCATCAGGTCGATGTGTTCGCGCGCCAGAAGGAAATCGCGGGCGAGGCGGTGCCGGCGCTCGACCGGCTGCTCAACATCCCCGTCGCGGCGGGGCGCAACTGGAGCGACGCCGAAGTCACCCGCGAACTCGATAACAATTGCCAGGGCATCCTCGGCTATGTCGTGCGCTGGATCGATCAGGGCGTCGGCTGCTCGAAAGTGCCCGACATCGACGACGTCGGGCTGATGGAGGACCGCGCGACGCTGCGCATCGCCAGCCAGGCGCTCGCCAACTGGCTGCTCCACGGCGTCTGTACCGCCGAACAGGTCGACGCCGCACTGACGCGCATGGCGGCAAAGGTCGATGCGCAGAACGCCGGCGATGCGCTCTACGAAAAGCTGACCCCCGACGGCATCGCGTACCAGGCGGCGCGCGCGCTGATCTTCGAGGGCGTGACGCAGCCGTCGGGTTATACCGAACCGCTGCTGCACAAATATCGCCAGAAGAAGAAAGCCGCGGCGTGAGCTTGGCCGCCGCATGCCTTTGCGGCGCGACCCGATATATATTGGCAGAGCCGATCGGCGACGTCGTGCTCTGTCATTGCCGCCAGTGCCGCCGCGCCAATGGCGGGGCGTTCAATGTGGCGGTGCTGGCCGAAACGGCGAATGTGCGGTTCGAGGCCCGCGACGCCGTGCGCGAATTTGAAAGCTCGCCCGGCAAGTATCGCGCTTTCTGTTCGCGCTGCGGTTCACCCGTTTATAGTCGCCGCGACGATTTACCCGGCGTTCTTCGGTTGCGCGGCGGGTTGATCGACGACCTGCCGCCGCCGCGCCGGTTGACCGAAGCATATCGTGAGGACGGCTGGGACTGGCTGGCCTGACCGCTGCGCGCCCATGAATTGACAGCGCAAACCCGCGGGCGCATAGCGCCGCCCGCCGGAGCGCGACTCCGGCATCAACCCAAGGACCGAAAAATGGACCCCGACAGTAGACGTCGTACCATATGTCCGGCAGCCACGGCGGTCCGTCAGGGGTAATCTCCTGCGCATCTCCTGACGCTGGCGGACGCCAGCATTCAGGAGACACTCCATGTTCAACGCTTTCGTTCGCGAGGCCGATCGCCTCGTCCGCGCCGATATCGGCGCGGCAAACCCGCCCGCCATCCTGTGGGCGGACATCGTCCATCCGACCGCCGACGACGCCGCAAATGCCGCCGCCTTGCTTGGCATTTCGATTCCGACGCTGCCCGAAATGCAGGAAATCGAACCCTCGGCGCGGCTTTACGAAGAGGTCGGAGCGCAGTTCATGACGGTGCCGATTGTCGTCGGGCTCGACGGCGATGCGCCGCGCCTTGCGCCCGTCACCTTCATCCTCGGCGCGGCGAGCCTCGCGACGGTCCGCCATGCCGAGGCGGCGCCGTTCGAACAGGTTGTCGCGCGCCGGCTGCGCAGCAACGGCGCGACGACCGCCGAAACGCTGATGCTCGACCTGATCGAAGCGATCGTCGACCGCGTTGCCGACGTGCTCGAACGCAGCGCGCTCCACTGCGATACGGTTTCGCGCGACGTCTTTGCGCGGAAAGCGGCGGGCGGCGGCACCGAAGGTCCGGCGCGCGACCTCGAAGCGATGCTCGGCCGCATCGGGCGCGAGGGCGACCTGCTCACCAAGCTGCGCGAATGCCTCGTCGGGCTCGCGCGAATGCTGTCCTACCACAGCACGCGCAGCGAAGGCAGCGCGCGCGAGGCGCGCGTGCGGCTCAAGACGATCCAGCGCGACGTGCAGGCGCTGACCGATCACGCAAGCTTCCTGTCGGGCAAGATCAACTTCCTGCTTGATGCGACGCTCGGGCTGATCAACCTCGAGCAGAACCAGATCATCAAGATTTTCACCGTCGCCGCGGTGGCTTTCCTGCCGCCGACGCTGATCGCGTCGATCTATGGCATGAATTTCGACATCATGCCCGAACTGCGCTGGCAGTACGGCTACCCGTTCGCGATCGGGCTGATGCTCGTATCGTCGATCCTCCCCTTCGCCTATTTCCGCAAGCGCGGCTGGCTGTGATGACGGCGGGAGACAGACGATGCGGATCATCGAATTCCGCCTGCTGCCGGGTCTGGCAGCTGCGAGCGTAATCGCCACGCCGCTGCCCGCGATCGCGGCGGGCGGCGCGCATGGTGTTGACGACGCTGCCGTCGAAACCCCCGGCGCCTGCCATCTGGAAAGCTGGGTCAGCGACCTCGGCGGCGGCGAGCGCCTCCTCAACTTCAGCCCCGCCTGCACGGCCGAAGCGTTGCCGACGGTTGAAATCGGCGGAACTGTCCAGCGGGTCGGCGTTCCCGGCGCGCGCCGCTGGCTTGCCGGACCCGCCATCAAATGGACCTTGCACGAGGGCGGCCGCGGCCCCGCGGTCGGCCTTGCCGGATCGGCGTTGATCGACCCCGGTTCGGGGCATATCGAAAACGCGGCGCTTCTGGTGCCCGTGACCTTTCGGCCGGCGGACAGAATCACGGTCAACCTCAACGCCGGCGTCGGGCACAGCCGGGGCGAGGGCGCGCATCCGATCTACGGCGCGCAGGTCGATGTCGCGGCGGCGCAAGGGGTCGCGCTGATGGCGGAGATTTTCGGACGGCCCGACCAGCGGCCCGCGCTGCAGGCGGGGATCCGATGGACCTTCGACCGCGACCGCATCGATCTCGACCTGCTCGCCGGCCGGCAGGGCGGGGCGGCGGGCAACGGGAGCCTCACGCTGGGGGTCACAATCCGGCGATAGCGGATCGGCGATCGCCCGAAGCGGGCTTGCTGCGCGCGGCGCGCATGTGTTAGAACATATAAAGAACATCTTTGGAGATGCCCATGTCCGCCGCCGTCGATCCCGCGTACCGCCACTATCCGAAACTTGCCGAATTTCGCGAACGGGTCGAAGCAGGCGGCGCGGCGCTCAAGCTCTATCACCTGACCGCCGCCGATGCGCCGGTGCCGGACGAAGTGGCGAAGCTCTGCGCCGACTGGTTCGCCGAACAGGCATCGGCCGTCGTGGCACCGGGCGATTGCGGCTTCGTCATCCTCCACCGCTGCGGCGCCGATTTCTATTTCCTGCTCGTGTCGGTGTGGCGCGGGTCGAACGAACTCTGGGAGGCCGTTTGGTATCGGCACGGCGACATGCCCGCCTTCGCGCCGTTCGATCCGGCCTATCCGCCGGAAGGGGGCGCCCCGCGCCCGGCCTTCTGCGTCTGGGAGCTCGGGATCGTCGCGCACGAGAGCGCGGCATGGGGCCGCTATCTCGCGTCGCCGCGCGACGACACCGCGCGGTCGCGCTGGGTTGATGATATCTTCGAAGGCGCTGTATAGGCGCCGCTCGTTTCAAGGGGAGTTTTGACGTGCAGATTGCGGTGCTGACCTTCGACGGCTTCAACGAACTCGATTCGTTCGTTGCGGCCGGAATCCTGAACCGTTTGCGCGGGCAGGGCTGGGAAGCGCACATCACGTCGCCGACGCCGCGCGTGACCTCGATGAACGGCGTGACGATCGAGCGTCAGCAACCGCTCGACTTCGCGGCGAAGGCCGACGCGGTGATCATCGGCAGCGGGATCAAGACGCGCGAGATCGCGGCGGACCCGCTGATGCTCGGCCGCATCCGGCTCGACCCGGCGCGCCAGCTGATCGGCGCGCAATGTTCGGGGACGCTGCTGCTCGCAAAGCTCGGGCTGATCGGCGCGCTCCCCGCCTGCACCGACCTCACGACCAAGCCGTGGGTGATCGAGGCCGGAGTCGAGGTGCTCGACGCACCCTTCGTCGCGCACGGCAATGTCGCGACCGCGGGCGGCTGTCTCGCGTCGCAATATCTCGCCGCGTGGATCATCGCGCGGCTGGCCGGGACCGCCGCGGCCGAGGAAGCGCTGCATTATGTCGCGCCGGTCGGCGAGAAAGCGGACTATGTGACACGCGCGATGGCGGCGGTGCGGCCGTTCCTTGCGGAAGAAAATCTCGCGCGCACCGCCTAGGGTCTGGACCCTAACTGGCGATCCCGTACAATACAGCTTGCCCCGGCCTGCTATAATCCGGCATTTTGCGGCGTACGCAAACTGGGGGCAGGGCGATGACGGCACCGTTTAATTTCGGGCAGCTCAAATTTCTGAAGGCGCTGACCGAAGCGCTGTTTCACGAAGCCGAGATGGTGATTTCGGCCGATCAGGTCGTCGACAATGTCTGCGATCTGTTCGAAAAGGTCGGCGGGACCAAGCTCGACGAGATCCGCCTGTCGCTGACCGCGACCGAACTGGTGCTCGGCGGCCCCTTCTTTACCGAGAATGATGTCGCGGACCGCGCCGAGCGGCTGAAGGACCGGCTGCAGGACAGCCAGATCGACCTGTTCCAGGACATGGCGCGGCTGCGCGGCGTCATCTACGCCTGTTACTATGGGCACTGGCAGCCGGGGCTCGAACCCGGCGACCAGGGTGCCAACGCCGCCAATCCGGTGCATCGCCAGATTGGCTTCACCCTCCCCAAATTTCGCCAGCGCGGCAGCGATGATGTGCCGCTGGAGCGGATCCACGGGCGCGAGATCGACCCCGCGCATATCCTCGATGCGTCGAGGGTCGAGGAGGAATATGATGTGATCGTCATCGGCTCGGGCGCCGGGGGCGGGGTCGCGGCGTATAATATTGCGGCGCAGGGCTATAAGGTGCTGATCGTCGAGGCGGGGCCTTTCTATCCCTCGCACGACATCACGCATCACGAACTCGACATGATCGCGAAGCTCTACAAACATGGCGCGCTGCAAACCTCGACCAACCGCGATTTCGTCGTGTTCCAGGGACGCTGCGTCGGCGGATCGTCGACGATCAACAACGGCATTTGCCTGCGCGTCAACGAACCAGGGCGCACGCACCCCGATGCCAAGGATGTGCTCGCGAAATGGGCCGCCATCGGCGCCCCGATCGATGCTGCGGCGTTTCATGCCAGTTATGATTCGGTTCGCGACAAACTCGGCATCGCGCCGATCGAACCGCGCAGCGGGCGCCACAACGGCCCGCATCTGATCGAGGGGTGGCGCAGCTATGCGGCGGGATCGACCAACCCGCGCGACAGCGGAGCGATCGCCGACTGGTTCGCCAAGAATTTCGGCCCGCCGAACACCGCCAGTGCCTGCGCTTATTGCGGCTATTGCAATTCGGGCTGCGCCTATGGCCGCCGCATGGGCATCGCGCAAACCTATCTGCCCGAGGCGTGCCGCGATTTTGGCGCGCGTATTCTGCCGAACACCAAGGCCGAACGGATCATCTGGCAGACCGCCTATGACGGCCGGCGTGAGGCCGAGGCAGTGAAATTGGTCCTTCCCGATGGGGCGAAGACGCTCGTCCGTGCGCGCGTCGGTGTCGTCGTCGCGGCAGGCACGATCGCCTCGTCGAAGCTGCTCGACCGCAGCGACATCGACGGCACCGGCTATCAGGTGTCGCTCAACGTCGCTTCGCCGGTCGTCGCGCTGATGCCCGATGGCGCCGGCGGCGATGCGTGGGACGAGGATCAGATGTCGAGCTATGTCGACTGCGGCGATTTCCTCCTCGAAAGCCATTTTCAGCCGCCGATGTCGATGGCGTCGCTGATGCCTGGCTGGTTCGGCGACCATGCGAGCCGGATGAAGAATTTCGGCCGCGTCCATTCGGCGGGCATCCTGTTTCCCGCCGACCGCCGCGGGCAGATCGTCGATGGCAAGCTGAAGTTCAGCCTCGACGTGGACGACGATATCCCGGTGCTGCGCGATGCGATGGCGACGCTCACCAAGGTCCATTTCGCCGCTGGCGCGCTCGAATGCTATCCGGCGCTGGCCAAAGGGCAAAAGATCACGCCCGACATGGATGTCGACGCCTTTTTCCGCGATGCGATCCGCGAACAGGATGATGTCACGCTGTCGAGCAGCCACCCGCATGGCGGCAATGCGATCAACGAGGATCCGGCGTACGGCGTCGTCGACCTCGACTGCCGCGTCCACGAAACGACCAATGTGTTCGTCACCGACGCGAGCACGTTCCCCAGCTGCATCCGCGTCAACGCGCAATGGACGACGATGGCGATGGCGCAATATGCGACCGGGCGCGGCGATCCCTTTCGCTGAGGCGCAATCGCGCCTACATGGCGCCCCCATGTTCCAGGTTGCCGCCCTTTATCGTTTCGCATCGTTCGACGATCCCGCCGCGCTGCGCCAGCCGCTGATCGACCTCTGCGCGGCAGAGGGCGTGATGGGCACGCTCCTCCTCGCGCGCGAAGGCATCAACGGCACGATCGCCGGAACCGAGGCCGGGATCGTCGCGGTGCTCGACCATATTCGCGGCCTGCCCGACTGCGCCGAACTCGACGTCAAATATTCGACCGCCGCCGAGATGCCGTTCCAGCGGATGAAGGTGCGGCTGAAAAAGGAAATCGTGACGATGAAGGTGCCGGGGCTCGACCCCGCGCGCGATGCGGCGCCCTATGTCGATCCCGCCGACTGGAACGCGCTCGTCGACGATCCGGGCACCGTGCTCATCGATACGCGCAACGGCTTCGAGGTCGGCTATGGCAGCTTTACGGGCGCGGTCGATCCCGAGACCAAAAGCTTCGGCGAATTCCCCGACTGGTGGCGCGCCAACGCCGATCGCTTTGCGGGCAAGCGCGTCGCGATGTTCTGCACCGGCGGCATCCGCTGCGAAAAATCGACCGCTTTCCTCCGCCATGAGGGCGTCGAGGACGTCGTCCACCTGAAGGGCGGCATCCTCGCCTATCTGGAGCAAGTGCCCGAAGCCGAAAGCCGCTGGCACGGCAGCTGCTTCGTCTTCGACGAGCGGGTGAGCGTCGGGCACGGGCTGGTTGAGGTCGGCGAGAAGGAATAGGCCGGGGACTGTGGGCTGGTGAACGGCTATTCCCTACCTTTCGTCATCCCGGACTTGATCCGGGATCCATCGCAGCGCTGAAGTCATGGACCCCGGATCAAGTCCGGGGTGACGATGATGGATAGGGCGCCCTCGGCCGCTAGCTGACCGTCAACGTATAAGTCACCTTGTAATCGCTCGCGTCGCCATCAAGCGTCCTGGTGTACGTCCCTGACGCATCGCCGATATCGATCGTCCCGATATTGTCGCTGCCGCCAATGTCGTCGAACTCGCGCAGCTGGAAACTTACCGGCTGGTCGAACTCGAAACGCTCGGGCACTACCCAGCTCTCACCCTTTTTGATCGAGAATATCTCGCTCTTGCCCTCGGGAAAGCGCTGCCCCGTGTTGAAGCGCAGGAACAGCTGGTCGGGGAGGCCAAGCCCGAGGCGCCCGGTCAGCTTGACGCATTCGACGCGGATGTTCGACAGCGTGAATTTCCGCGCCGCCGGTCGCGCCACGGGGGCCGGCTCCGTCATCGCTACCATCGTGACGGGCGGGATGACCGCACCGGGATCTTTCTCCAGGCGGGTGATATTCTCGCCTGCTTGCGCGGCATATTTGCCCGCCGGAAATTCGGCGAGATAGGCGCTGAAGGCACGGACGCTGTTTTCGGCCATCGCGCCCTTCCACAGCAGCTCCTCCAGCCCGCTACGGTTGCCCGATGCTGGCGCACTCGCCGGCGTCGTGCGCGGCACCAGATAGACCGGCGTCCCGGTGATGCTCGCGCTCACGAACGGCCGCTGGCTGCCGCCGGTCGCCTGCAGAACATCGTCGCGGATCAGGCCGCCGAGCAACTGCACCGGCATATCGGGTTGCGGCAGGCGCTTCGCAAGCGACGTCGCGAAAGGCGAATTGCCGCTTGTCCCGTCGGCCGCGGTCTGCCCCGGCGCGGCGGCGAAGATGACGAGCACATCGTCGGCCTCGACCCCCGCCAAGCCATTGACGACCGCGCGCGTTCCCGACCGCCACGAGCGCCCGAACGGATTATTACGGCACGAATCGAGCACGACCATGCGAATCTGCGCCCCCGACACCGATTCCATCAGCCGGTCGAGATTGATCGCCTCATAGGGCAGGTCGAGATCCGATTTCAGCTGCGCGTCGGTCGGGATCAGCCAGTTCTTGCCCTGCGCCTCGATCCCGTGCCCGGCATAATAGACCATCGCGACCTCGGCGCCGTCGGCCTTGGCGCGAAAATCGCGCATCGCCTTCTGGAAGTCGTTGACCGCGAGGTCGGCGGCGATCGTCACATCGTCGAACCCCGCCTGGCGTGCCGACGCCGCGATGATCCTGATGTCGTTCGCCGGGTTCACCAGTCGGCTAGTGTTCGCATAATCGCCGTTGCCGATGATCAGCGCGACCTTGCGCGCTTCAGCGTCCGTCGGTGCGAGCAGGAAAAGGGCGGTGAGCGCGATTAGCCAGATTCTCATCATCTCTTTATCCTCTGGTCAGGAAAGCGGGCGAGCGGCTCCATATTCGTACCAGCCGAACGGGCGCGGCGTTTTCGGGATATAGGCGGCCGCCTGCCGGTCGACCGAAAACCCGGCCTTTTCATAAGCGCCGCTGATCGGCCGGGTCAGGTGGCAGTTGCCGCCAATCCGCTTCCACACCGGCTCGATCCGCCGCTGCCATTTCGCCACCCCGGCGTCGGGCGCGGCGCCATGTTCGAGGAACAAGGCAGTTCCGCCTGGCTTCAGCACGCGGCGGATCTCGCTCAGCACCGCAGCCTGATCGTGAACCGAACACAGCGTAAATGTCGTGACGACCGTATCGAACTGCCCGCTCTCGAACGGCATCGCCTCGCCGACTCCTTCGCGGATATCGGCGTCCATCCCGCGCGCTGCTGCCGCCGCGACGCTCATCGCGAGCAGTTCGGGCGAGGGGTCGAGCCCGCTAAAGCTCTCGATCTGCCCCGGCCGGTAGAATTCCATGTTGATCCCGCCGCCGCAGCCGAGCTCGAGCACATGGCCGCGCGCATGCGGCACCACCTTGCTGCGGACCTTCATGATCTGCCCCTGCGAACAGGCGCATTTGATCAGCCGCGGTACTCCGTGACGTTCCCACCAGCTTGCCATTCGCCAGTCTCCCCTTGGCGCGGAAGGTGACCCTTGCTAGCGCGGTTGGCAACACCCATCTGTGCGGGTCCGCACAGCCTTTGAAAGATCGTCATGCCCAGCGTCCATCACACCAAGATGCTCATCCTCGGTTCCGGCCCCGCCGGCCTGTCGGCCGCCATTTACGCCGCGCGCGCGGGCATGATGCCGATCGTCGTGCAGGGGCTGCAACCCGGCGGCCAGCTGACGATCACCACCGACGTCGAAAATTACCCCGGCTTTGCCGAGGTGATCCAGGGTCCGTGGCTGATGGAACAGATGACCGCGCAGGCGACGCATGTCGGCACCAGCATGATCTGGGACACGATCGTCGACGTCGATCTGTCGCGCCGCCCGTTCAAGCTGACCGGCGACGGCGGCGATGTTTACATGGCCGAAACGCTCGTCATCGCGACCGGCGCGCAAGCGAAATGGCTTGGCGTGCCGGGCGAGCAAGAGCTTGGCGGGAAGGGCGTCTCGGCGTGCGCGACGTGCGACGGCTTCTTCTATCGCGGCAAGAAGGTCGTGGTGATCGGCGGCGGCAACACCGCGGTCGAGGAAGCGCTCTACCTCACCAACCACAGCGAAGACGTGACGCTGATCCACCGCCGCGATCATCTGCGCGCTGAAAAGATTTTGCAGGACCGCCTGTTCGCCAATCCGAAGATCAAGGTCCTCTGGAACAAGCGCGTCGACCGTTTCGTCGCGGGTGAGGGCGTGTCGGGGCTGGTCGGCGTCGACCTGATCGACACCGAAACCGGCGAGGCGAGCTTTGAGCCCACCGATGGCGGCTTCGTCGCGATCGGCCACAGCCCGTCGACAGAGCTGTTCAAGGGCAAGCTGCCGCTCGATGCCGATGGCTATCTGGAAGTGACGCCGGGCACGTCGCTGACCGCGATCCCCGGGGTGTTCGCCGCGGGCGACGTCACCGACAAAATCTATCGCCAGGCGGTGACCGCCGCGGGCATGGGCTGCATGGCCGCGCTCGACGCCGAACGCTTTTTGGCCGAAGCCGAATATCACGCGATGGCGGACGCCTGACAAAACGTCGTCCCAGCGAAAGCTGGGACCGCGGGCGTTCATTGACGACGATGGCGATCCCAGCTTTCGCTGGGATGACGCTATGGTTTGAGAGCCGCCAATATCCGCTGAAACAACCAGTCGGCATCCTCCCCGGCGAAGCTGTGCGACGCGCTGCCGAGGCGCTCGACTGGAACGCGGCCCAGCGCTGCAGGGCAATTCTCCACGAACGTCTGGGCCGTGCGGTCGCCGGTCGCGAGCAGGATCGTAGCGGGTGTGTCCAGCCCTGTGATGGCCCGGTCAAGGCGCGCCGCGAGACTATCGGGCGCGGCGGGGGCGGCGGTCGCCTTCAGCGCCGAAAGCCCGCGGAACAATTTGCGGAAATCCACCTCGCCCTTGAGCAGCCGTAGCAGGCTTTTCGGATCTTTCAGCCGCGACAGGTAACGCGCCCTGATCGCCGCGGCAGGGGGCAGCGCGGACCCATCGGCTTCCTCGGCTTCGCCGTCATAAGTCCACGGATTGGCGACGATCAGCCCATCGAGCGCCAACGGCTGGTGCAGCAACAACGCGCTCGCCGCATCGCAATTGCCGAAGGCGACGATGCGCGAGACATGCGGCGCCGCCCCGCGAAACGCCGCAATCGCCGCGCCAATATCGGGCCCGCTGCTCTCGAACCCGCCGTTCGCGCCCTCGCTGTCGCCGATCCCGCGCCGGTCGAAACGGAACACCGGATGGCCCGCGTCGGCGATGCGTGCCGCCAGCATCGCCATGCCGCGATGCGCCCCGCTGCGGATTTCATTGCCGCCCGACACGATGAGCAGCCCCGTCGAGCCCGCCGCGTCGTCGAGGCTCGCGGCGAGCATCGCGCTGTCGCAGGCAAAGCTCAGCTGATGCCGCATGTCTTGCTCCATGCGGAAATATCGGCGGCAATCGCAGCCGCCATCGCGGCATCCTCGCCCGGCTCGGCGCGCAGCCACAGCGGCGTTCCGGCGATGCCGTCGGCGCCGAGGCTGATGCTCCGTAGTGGTTCCACCACCTGCGCCTCGCTCGTGCCGAGCTGCGCGACCATTTCGGGGGACAATCGGTTGCCCGCGACGAGCAGCGGCTTGGTTTTCGCCTCTTCCTGCAAACTTTCGAGCGATGACGTCAGCCCGGCCTCGCGGTCGGCGCTCACCCGCGCGCGCATCAAGGTGCGGAGCAGCGACGTTCCGCCGACGGGCGCCAGCCGCCACCAGGCCGCGGCTTTCACCCGGTGGTCGATCAACACCCCGCCGCGAACCGCGGCGACAAGGATCGGGCCATCGATGTCCGCCGCAACCTCGACAAGCGCATCCTGCCAGCGCGCCAGATCGACCTGCTCCAACGGAACAAGGCTCTCATTCTGCCCCGGCAGGTCGGGCAGCACCGCCGCAAATCCCTCGGCCGCCAGCGCGCGCATCGCGAGCACCAGGGTGCGGCGCGTGCGGTTCGCTTCCTCGAACAGCGGCGGGACAATCAGGACAGTGGCGCGGGGCGTGCCCGCGGGGTCGATGCGCAATCGATGTTCGCTCATGCGCGCATCCGGGGTCAGTCGGTCACTTTGCGCAGCGAAAAGGCGAGCAAATTACCATAAGTTTCAAAGATTTCGCCGTCGACTTCATCATCGTCGATGACGATACCCAGCCGGTCTTCCATTTCGGTCAGCACCGTCGCGACCGCCATCGAATCAAACTCGGGAAGTTCGCCGAACAGCCCGCTGTCCTCGGTCAGCGCCGCAGCGCGCGCTTCGCCGAGTCCAAGCACATCGGCGAGCAGGGCGCGAAGGGTGGCGTCGACGGTGTTGGCTTCGGTCATGAGTCTTTCCTGAGCAGCGAACGGGCAAATGCCTTCAATGCCGGTCCCCATGCCGCGACGCGCGACGGATTGAAAGCCTCGATGCGCCACAGCGGGTCGTGCCGGTTCATCCAGTCGCGCTTGTATCCGTCGTTGCCGGTGCCGAAATCGACGCGCTTCACGCCGTCGACCTCGATCACATGGCGGAACAATGCGGCCGACAGCAGGGTGCCGGGCGACGCTTTCAGGCTGTCCTCGACATGCGCGAGCTTGTGGATGAAGGCGGTGCCGTCCTCGACGGTCCAGAACTGCGCGGCGACGGGGATTCCGTCGATACGCGCGATTCCCATGCGCAGGCGTCCGCCATCGCCCTCGCCCTCGGCAAAGGCGCGCAGCAGTGCGGGGTGGCCTTCTTCAGGCTTCCAGCTCGCGGCATAGATTTGTTCGTAAGCCGCCCAGCTTCCCGGATCGAAATCGGTGAGCAGCTGAATATCGACGACACCCTTCTTCGCCTTGCGCTGGACGGTATTGCGCAGCGCGCCGGGCCGGCTCGCCCACCAGGCGTCATGGTCCATCTCGCCAAGGTCGAGCCAGTGGCGATCGCCGGTGGGCGTTTCTTTCACCCACCAGCCCGCAGCGCGGAGTGCGATGGCAAGTTCGGCAGTTTCGGCGACGGGGTAGAGCGTCAGGCGTGCAGCGTTCCGGCGAAGATCGGCAAAGAGCGCCCTCAAGGCGTCGCTTCGCTCGCCGTCGCCGGCGAAGAGCGGGCGGATCGAAAAGCTGTACCAATTGGTCAGCCCCGCGAAGTCGCCCGGCTTCTCGACCCGCAGCGGCAGCCATGCCGTCGTCGAACCGGCGCCGCCATGCGCATCGAAACGGCCCCGGCCGCCAAAGCCATGAGCCTCGAGCAGGTCGAACCACGCCGCGCGGTCGAACGGCGACGCAAAACCGGCCGCGCGCGCTGTGGCGGGCAACCGCTCATCATTAGCGTGATGTTCACCGTTCCCTTGCATGGTGCCGCCCTCTATCACTCCAGTCCTAACAGCCGATGACCAAAGCCGAAAACACATCTTCCAGGCCGATCGACCATCTCGCCCGCCGCGGCGCGCCGGATGCGGCTGCGCTGCTGATCGGCGACCGGGTCACGACATATGCCGATCTCGACGCCGGCGTCGGACGGCTGGCGTCATGGCTGCTCGAACAGGCGGGCGGCCCGGGCGAGCGCGTCGCCAGCTGGAGCGCGAAGACGCGGCTGGCGTGCCTGATGCCGCTCGCCGCGGCGCGCGCGGGGTTGATCCATGTGCCGGTCAATCCGCTGCTCAAGGGGCCGCAGGTCGCGCATATCCTTTCCGACAGCGGGGCAAAGCTGCTTGTCACCAATGGCGCGCGCGCCGAGATGCTTGGCGATGGCCTGCCCGACGAATGTATGGTGCAGGATCTGAAGGTCGGCGAGGAAGTGATTGATTCGAGCGGGCAGGGGCTGCCCCCGTCGATCGCCGAACCCGACGATCTCGCCGCGATCCTCTATACCAGCGGCTCGACCGGCCGGCCGAAGGGCGTGATGCTCAGCCATGCGAACCTGTGGCTCGGTGCCGAAAGCGTCGCCTCCTATCTCAAAATCGTCGCCGATGACCGCGTGCTCGCCGTGCTGCCGCTCAGCTTCGATTATGGCCAGAACCAGCTGCTTTCGAGCTGGTATGCGGGGGCCGCGGTCGCACCGCTCGATTATCTGACCGCGCGTGACGTCGTGAAAGCGGTGGCGCGGCACAAGGCGACGACGCTCGCGGGCGTGCCGCCGCTCTGGGTCCAACTCGTCGAAGCCGAATGGCCTGCCGACGCCGCGGCGCATTTGAAACGGCTGACCAACAGCGGCGGCGCGCTCACGCCGTCGCTGATCGACGCGATGCGCAGCACATTCCCCGAGGCCGACATCTATCCGATGTACGGGCTAACCGAGGCGTTTCGTTCGACCTACCTCGACCCGAAATTCGTCGCCGACCATCCGACCTCGATGGGCCGCGCGATCCCGCATGCCGAAATTTTGGTGTGCCGGCCCGACGGTACGATCACCGCCGACGAGGAACCCGGCGAACTCGTCCATTGCGGCCCGCTCGTCGCCAAGGGCTATTGGCGGGACGAGGAACGTAGCGCGCAGCGTTTCAAACCCGCGCCGCGTGCGTCCGAATATGGCGGGATGGCGGTGTGGTCGGGCGACACGGTGCGCCGCGACGCCAATCATCTCCTCTATTTCGTCGGCCGCGACGATGCGATGATCAAGACCGCGGGCAACCGCGTCAGCCCGACCGAGGTCGAGGATGTCGCGGTCGCGTCGGGGCTGATCTACGAAGCCGTTGCGTTCGGCGTGCCCGATGCGCGGCTCGGCGCCGCGATCATCCTCATCGTGCGCGGCAAGGATGGCGTCACCGACGAGGAAGGGCTTTCGGGCTATCTTCGCCAGAATCTCCCCAATTTCATGCAGCCGCAGGCGATCGAATGGCGCGACGCCTTGCCGCGCAATCCCAATGGCAAGCTCGACCGGGTGGCGATTGCCGCCGATTGGACCAAGGAGTTGACGGCATGAAGCCCCATGGTCCGATCCCGCCCGGCTTCCGCGCCGATGTCAGCGGGATGTTGCTCATCGGCGGCGACCGCGCCGAGGCGCTCGCCGACGTCGCGGGCGACACCCCGCTGTTCGCCTATGACAGCGCGATGCTCACCGCGCGCGTCGCCGAATGGCGCGCCGCGATGCCAACCGGGGTCCAGCTGCATTATGCGATGAAGGCGAACCCCTATGCGCCTTTGCTCGCCTTCATGGCGCGGCTGGTCGACGGGTTCGACGTCGCCTCGGGCGGCGAACTGAAAGCCGCGCTCGCCAGCGGGATGCCGGCGGGCGACATCAGCTTTGCCGGACCCGGCAAACGCGACCGCGAACTCGAAGCGACGATCACCGCCGGCGCGACGCTCAACCTCGAATCCGCGGGCGAGGCCGAACGAGCGCTGTCGATCGCCGAGCATCTCGGCCTCACACCCAGCCTCGCGGTGCGCGTCAATCCCGACTTCGACCTCAAGGGGTCGGGCATGAAAATGGGCGGCGGCGCCAAGCCGTTCGGGGTCGATGCCGCCGAGGTTCCGGCGCTCGTCCGGCGCCTGATGGACGCCGGTGCCGACTGGCAGGGTTTTCATATTTTTGCGGGATCGCAGGCGCTGGACGCCGCGGCCATCGCCGAGACGCAGGCGCAGACGGTGGCGCTCGCGGCGCGGCTCGCGAACGAGATCGGGGAGACCCCGCCGCTCGTCAATCTTGGTGGCGGCATGGGCGTGCCCTATTTCCCCGGCGACAAGCCGGTCGATGTCGCCGCGGTCGGGGCGGCGCTCGGCGAGACGCTGGCGGCGCGCGATCCGGTGCTTGCAAAGAGCCATTTCGCGATGGAGCTCGGCCGCTGGCTCGTCGCCGAGGCGGGCGTCTATCTGACCCGCATCGTTGACCGGAAGACCAGCCATGGCGAAACCTTCCTCGTCACCGACGGCGGCCTCCACCACCAGCTCGCCGCGAGCGGCAATTTCGGCACCGTGATCCGCCGCAATTATCCGATCGCGGTCGCGGGCGCCTTCGGCGCCGAGGCCGAAGAGACGGTATCGGTCGTCGGCTGCCTCTGCACCCCGCTCGACCGCCTCGGCGACCAGGTCGCGCTGCCGCGCGCCGAGGTCGGCGACCTGATCGCGATCTTCCTCGCCGGAGCCTATGGTGCGAGCGCCAGCCCCGCGACCTTTCTGGGGCAGGGGCCGGCGCGCGAAATGCTCGTCTGATACGCCTGAATCTGTTCCTTATCGGGACATCTTCCGACAAGCGCGGTCCAAACTTAGTTCAATACTAACATTATGTTCACCCTTTTCGAGCAATGGCGGAAGCTGACGCAATGGCTGTCGCCGCGGAGTTTCCGGACCGCGGTTCCCCTGACGGCTCGAAAGGTTGATGGATTATGGCTTCGTTCCCCTCGCTCCGCATCGCGCGCACCGCGCTCGTTTCGGGCATCGCCGCGACCGCGCTGACGGGCTGCATGGGCGCCGGCGGTAACGCGCCGCAACTGCCGAGCGCGAACTTCGTCCAGAACCAGGAAGGGCCGGGCGAGGAATATATCATCGGCCCGCTCGACGAGCTTCAGATCTTCGTGTGGCGCAACCCCGAACTCGGCGGCAAGGTGCAGGTGCGCCCCGACGGCCGCATCACCACCCCGCTGATCACCGACATGCCCGCGGTGGGGAAAACCCCCACGATGCTGCAACAGGACCTCAAGCTCCAGCTCAGCCAATATATCACCGACCCGATCGTCAGCGTGATCGTCACCAGCTTCAACAGCACCTTCTCGCAGCAGGTGCGCGTCGTCGGCGCGACCGAAAAGCCCGCGTCGATCCCGTTCCGCGCCAACATGACCGTGCTCGACGCAATGATTGCAGTCGGCGGTCTCGGCGAATATGCCGCTGGAAACAAAGCGCGACTCGTCCGCTTCGACAAGGGCAGCGGCAAGCAGCAGGAGTTCGGCCTGCGGCTTAATGACCTGATCAAGCGCGGCGATATCAAAGCGAACGTGCGGCTGCAGCCCGGCGATGTGATCATCATCCCCGAAAGCATGTTCTGATATCGACCGGCCGCCACCCACCCATCTCCCAAGGATAGATTGCGAGCGATGACCAGCCTTTACGACGAATTCAGGGTAGCGCTGCACAGCGTCTGGACGCGCCGGTGGCTCGTGCTGGCGGTGGCGTGGGGCATCTGCATCCTCGGCTGGCTCGCGATCGCGTCGATCCCCAACCGTTATGACAGCCGCGCGCGGCTGCTCGTCGACGTCAACGAAATCCTGCCCGACGACGCGCAGATCGGCGGCGGACGCCCGCAGATCGACCAGATCCGCGAAACGCTGACCAGCGCGCGCAACATGGAAAAGGTCGCTGCGACGACCGGCCTGCTGCCCGCCGGCGCGAACGAACGCGAAAAGGCCGGCGCGGTCGGCATGCTGCAAAAGAGCATCAAGGTCATCCCGCAGCAGGACAATATCTTCGAAATCACCTCGAGCGTCGCGGTCGGCAGCCTCTCGGACGCCGACAATGCCAAGCTCGCCTCGGGCGTGCTCGATAGCCTGATTACTGTGTTCCGTGACGACCAGCTGCGCGGCGGCCGGATGAACGCGCGCGAGGGCCTGAAATTCCTCGACGCCCAGATCGCCGACCGCGAAAAGGCGCTGCGCGAGGTCGAAGCGCGCCGCGCCGCGTTCGAGGCGCAGAATATCGGCCTGATCCCCGGTGGCAGCGGGTCGCCGGCGCAGCGCGTCGAAGCCGCGCGAGCCGAACTCGGCCAGATCGATTCGCAGCTCGTGTCGGCGCAGGCGCAGCTCGCGGCGGCCAACGGCCAGCTCTCCTCGACCCCCGCGACGATCAACATCCCGGGCATGGGCAGCGTCGGCGGCGGCGTCGCGCGCCAGCAGCTTGCCGGCGCGCAGAATGAACTCTCGTCGATGCGCGCGCGCGGGCTGACCGACGCGCACCCCGACGTCATCGCGCTGAAAAGCCAGATCGCCTCGCTGAAGGCCATGGCCGACCGCGAAGGCGCGGGCGGCGGTGGCGGCGGCAATTCGCAGAACCCCGCCTATGCCTCGCTGTCGGCGATGCGCGCCGAGCGGCAGGCGACGGTCAGCGCGCTGTCGTCGCGCAAGGCGCAGCTCACCGGCGACATCGCGAAGATCACCTCGCAGCAGATCCAGAATCCCGGCATCGCGGCCGAATACGACCGGATCAACGGCGAATATACCGCGTTCAAGGCGCAGTATGACAAATTGCTCGCGCAGCGCGAGCAGGTCCGCATGCGCGGTGAGGTGCAGACCGAAACCGACGCGATCAAGATCGAACTGCTCGATCCGCCGTCGAAACCGACGAGCCCCGCGGCGCCCAACCGGCCCTTGTTCCTGACGCTCGTGCTGCTCGCGGGCATCGGCGGGGGTGGCGGCGCGGCGTTCGGTCTCGGTCAGGTGCGCACCAGCTATGCGACCGCGGCGAAGCTCGAACGCGCCAGCGGCCTGCCGGTGATCGGATCGATCACCGAAGTCGTGACGCCCGACCGCCATCTCGACCGGCGCAAGAAACTCGTCTGGCTGGCGAGCGGTGGGGGCGCGCTCGTCGGGCTCTACGCCTTGCTGCTGGTCGCCGAATTCATCCAACGCGGCATGGTTGCGTGACGGGGGACGATGACATGAACGACCAACGCAAAGTCAAGCGCCCGCCCTCGCTCCTCGAACGCGCGGCCGACATGTTCGGTCTCGATCCCGCGGCCAATGCGCCGACGATCGACGTCTCGAAGCTGCCGCCCGAAGCGCCCAAAAAGGCGAAGACGGCCAAGCAGGAACCCGCCGCGGAAGCGCCGCAGCCTGAAATCCTCGATCCCGTCGTCGAGGCGGCACTCGCTGTCGAGGCCGCGCCCGCCGCGCCCAAGCCGTCGCCGCGCAAGGACGTCGCCAAGGCCGCGCCCGCCGTCGTCCCGACGCGGCAGGGAACGATCGACCGCGCGCGCCTCGCCTCGCGCGGCATGATCGTGCCCGGCACCCCGGTGACCGGCATTTCCGAAGAATATCGCATCGTGAAGCGCGAGCTGATCCGCAATTTCGGCGGCAGCGGCAATCGCCCGATCCTGCCGCGCGGCCACCGCGTGCTGATCGCGTCGGCGAACCCGGGTGAGGGCAAGACCTTCTCGGCGGTCAACCTCGCGCTCAGCCTCGCGGTCGAGGCCGATCACGACGTGCTGCTGATCGACGCCGACATCGCGAAGCCGAGCGTGCTCGAAGCGCTCGGGCTCGACGACGGCCCCGGCCTGATGGACGCGCTCGCCGATCCGCACCTGCCGCTCGGCGACTGCCTGATCCAGACCGACATTCCCGGCCTGAAAGTCATGCCCACAGGCACCGGGCATATGCACGACACCGAACTCCTCGCGTCGGCGCGGACCGAGGCTTTGCTCGCGCAGCTCGAACAGGGCGCGCCGGGCCGCATCCTCATCATCGATTCGCCGCCGGTGCTCGCGGCGTCGCCCGCGGCGGTGCTCGCGGGGCATGTCGGGCAGACGATCATGGTCGTACGCGCCGACGAAACGCTCGAATCGGCGCTGCGCGACGCGATCGGCCTGATGGGCGCGTGTCCGCACATCCAGCTGCTCCTCAACGGGGTCAAATTCTCGCCGGGCGGCCGCCGCTTCGGCACTTATTACGGACAGGGAGGCGCGTGATGCGCACGGCGACCACCATGCGTCATGGGGCGACGCTGGCGGCCCTCTTGCTCGCCGGGACGGCGACGGGCGCGCACGCCCAATTTTCGGGCGATCCCGGAACGGGCAGCGGCAACGCGCCCGCGGCCGGCGCGCCCGCATCCGAAGGCCGTGCGGCGAAGCGCGCCGAAGGGCGCCGGTCGCAGCGGCAGGTCGACGTCAGCCCCTATCTCGAAATCGGCCAGGTCTTGACCGCCGACCTCAAGAACGGCGGCGATGTCCTCACCTATACGAACCTTGCGGTCGGCATCGACGCGTCGATCGTGACGAACCGCGCCGAACTCGCGGGCACGCTGCGCTACGAACATAATATCGGATGGAATGGCGGCCTCGGCGATTCGGACACGATCAGCGGCCTCGCCCGCGGACGGATCGAGGCCGCGCGCGGCCTCAATCTCGAAGGCGGCGCGCTCGCCACCCGCTCGCGCGCCGACGGGCAGGGCGCCGCGAGCGGTCTGTTGATCGGCGACGCCAGCAACGTCGCGAACCTCTATTCGCTCTATGCTGGCCCGACCTTCGCGCGCCGCATCGCCGGGCTCGACGTCGGCGCCGGCTATCGCTTTGGCTATACCAAGGTCGATGTGGACCAGCCCCCGATCCTCTCGCCGGGCGCGCAGCCGCAGGATATTTTCGACAGCTCGACGAACCATGTCGCATGGGCCAGCGTCGGCGCGCGGCCGGGCGACCTGCCGTTCGGATGGCAGGTGTCGGGCGGGTACGAGCGCGAGGATGCGAGCCAGCTCGACCAGCGCTACGAGGGTAAATATGCCCGCGCCGATGTGACGGTGCCGATCGGCCCGACCGTCGCGCTGCTCGGCGGCGTCGGTTACGAGGATATCGAGATCGGCCAGCGCAATCCGGTGGTCGACGCCAATGGCGTCCCGGTGCGCGATGCCAGCGGCCGCTTCATCACCGACAAATCGACCCCGCGCCAGCTTTCGTTCGATACCGACGGGCTGATCTGGGACGCCGGCGTGATGTGGCAGCCGAGCCGCCGCACATCGCTTACGGCAAGAGTCGGCCGCCGCTATGGCGATACCATCTACACCGGCAGCTTCACCTATCGCGCCGATCATGCGACCTCGATCCAGGTCGGCGTCTATGACGGGCTGTCGAGCTTCGGCCGCGGCCTGTCGGGCGGGCTTGCCGCGCTGCCGACGCAATTCGACCCGATCCGCAATCCGATCAGCGGCGACATCAATCCGTGCGTCTTCGGCCAGCAGGGCGGCGGCTGCCTCAGCAACCAGCTCGGCAACGCGACCTCGGCGCAATATCGCAGCCGCGGCGTGCAGGCGACTTTGTCGTCGCGCTTCGCCGGCTGGAGCTACGGCGTCGGCCTCGGTTACGACCGGCGTAAGCTGCTCGCGCCCTTGCTGTCGCCGATCGGCAGCCTCAACGGCATCAAGGACGAGAATTATTATCTCTTCGTCTCGGCGGCGCGTCAGCTCGACGTCGATTCGGACCTCTCGCTGTCGGGTTACGTCAATTATTTCGACAATGGCGCGCCGGGCGCCAGCGACGTCCAGTCGGCCGGCCTGACCACATCCTATTCGCGGCGCTTCTGGCGCGGCCTCACGGGGACCGCGGCGGCCAGCCTCAACGCCTTCGACCAAGAAGGCTTCAACAGTCAGCTTATCGGTTCAGCTTTGGTGGGACTTCGTTACAACTTCTGACCAAGCAACGGGAATTTTTGCGATGTACGATCAGTTCTATGGTTTCACCGGGCGTCCGTTCCAGCTGACGCCAGACCCGCATTTCTATTTCGAAAGCGGCACCCACCGCAAAGCGATGTCCTACCTGGGTTACGGCCTTGCGCAGGGTGAAGGCTTCATCGTCATCACCGGCGACGTCGGCGCGGGCAAGACGACGCTCGTCGGCCATCTGATGAACACGATCGACGCCAATCGCCTGACCGCGGTCAAGCTGGTGTCGACGCAGGTCGAGGGTGACGATCTTCTCCGCCTCGTCGCCGAACAGTTCGGCATCGAGTGGGAAGGGCAGAGCAAGGCCGAACTGCTGCGCTCGATGGAGCAATATCTGCGCGAACAGGCGCGCGCCGGCCGCCGCACGCTGTTGATCGTCGACGAGGGGCAGAACCTCGCGATCTCGGCGCTCGAAGAGCTGCGCATGCTGTCGAATTTCCAGCTCGGCGGCCATTCGTTGCTGCAGATCTTCCTGCTCGGCCAGCCCGAATTCCGCCAGACCTTGTTCCATTCGCCGGCGCTCGAACAGCTGCGCCAGCGGGTGATCGCGACGCACCACCTCGATCCGATGGAACCCGAAGAAGTCGAACCCTATATCCTCCACCGTCTCGGCAAGGTCGGCTGGACGGGCAACCCCAGCTTCAGCCCCGACGCGTTCGAGGAAATCTTCGACTATAGCGAGGGCGTGCCGCGCAAGCTCAACGTCCTCGTCAGCCGCCTGCTGCTCTACGGCGCGGTCGAGCAGATGAACCGCATCACCGCGCAGAATGTGCGTTCGGTCGTCGCCGAGATCGAGGCCGATCGCGGCATCGACGCGACGACACTCGCGCCGCTGCCCGTCGAAGAGGTTGTTGCCGCCGCCGCCGCCGCCGTGGCACCGACTCCCGCACCCTTCGCCGTTCCGACGCCCGCGAATGAAGCGCCGCTCGAATGGCCGCAGCGCGCCGCCGAGCCCGCCGCCGATGGACGTCCGCCCTTCGCCGCGCCCGCCGAACCGGCGCGCGTTGTCCCGCTGACCCCGCCGAAGCCGGTGGAGCCCGAGGCCGAGGTTCTGGAGCTCGCGCCCGAGGCCGCGGCCGAAGCACCCGCTCCGGCGGCACCCGCGATCGACCCCGAACATCTTGCGGCGCTCGAAGGGCAGATCGCCTCGCTCGAGGCGCGGCTCGTCGAACAGGATGCCGCGCTGCGCCGCGTGCTCGACCTGTTGATCGAATGGGTCGAGCGCGATCCGGACAATGCACCCAACCCGCAGAATTCGCGGACCTGGGCTGCCTGACAACCCGGCCAAAATCGGCTATCCCGCTGATGAAGGTGAGGAAAAATGCAGAACGGCCTGTCGGTCGATGTCGAGGACTGGTTTCAGGTCGGCGCCTTTGAGCGCACGATCGACCGCGCCGACTGGCCGACGCTCGAATGCCGGGTCGAGGCGAATTGCGACGCGGTGCTGCAGATTTTTGCCGATGCGGGCGCCAAGGGCACCTTTTTCACCCTGGGCTGGGTGGCCGAACGCTATCCCGCGCTGATCAGGCGCATCGTCGCGGCGGGGCACGAACTTGCCAGCCACGGCTATGACCATAAGCGCGTGTTCAACATGACCGCCGACGAATTCGCCGCCGACCTGAAGCAGACACAGGCGATCCTTGAAGACCTCGGCGGGGTCGCCGTGCGCGGCTATCGTGCACCAAGCTTTTCGGTCGATACGCGCACGCCATGGGCGCATGCCGTGCTCGCCGAACAGGGCTATGCCTATTCGTCGAGCGTCGCGCCCGTCGTCCACGACCATTATGGCTGGCCGCAAAGCCCGCGCCATGCGTGGCGCCCGCTTCCCGATAGCGACCTCGTCGAATGGCCGGTCACGACCGCGCGCTTTGCGGGGCGGACATTGGCCGCGGGCGGCGGCGGCTTCATGCGGATGCTGCCCTATCGCTTCACGCGCTGGGCGATCGCGCGGATGAACGAAGAGGGGCATCCGGCGATCCTCTATTTCCACCCATGGGAAATCGATCCCGGCCAGCCGCGCGTCGCCGATGCGCCGATCCGGTCGAAGATCCGCCATTACAGCGGCTTGTCGGCGATGGCCGGCAAGCTCTCGAAATTGCTCGCCGATTTCGAATGGACCCGCGCCGACGCCTTGCTCCCCGCGCAGCAGCAGCGCGCGCAGCCGTGGCGCGCCGCGGCGTGAACGCGCCCGTGTCGATCGACCAAAGCTTCACCGCCGCACCGCTGTCCGACACGGCGGCGTGGGACGCCTATGTCGCCGCGCACCCGGACGCGACGCCCTTCCACACCCGCGCATGGTGCGAGGCGATCACCAAAGCCACCGGCCACCGCTGCCACCTCGTCACCGCGCGCGATGCGGGCGGCAAGCTGACCGGCCTCCTGCCGCTCCACCACATCCGCTCGCCCCTGTTCGGTCAGGCGCTCGTCGCCAGCGGCTTCGCGGTGGGCGGCGGCATCCTCGCCGACAATCAAGCCGTGGCGGCAACGCTCGCGCAGGGCGCGGCCGACATGGCGCGCTCACTCGGCGTCCCGTCGGTCGAACTGCGCGGCGGCCCGCTGCCCGAGGGCTGGCAGGTCGAGGAAGGCACCTACGCCGGCTTCGCCCGCGACCTCGCCGCCGACGACGACGCCGAACTCCTCGCCATCCCGCGCAAGCAGCGCGCCGAGGTCCGCAAGGCCCTCGAAAGCGGTCTCACCGTCACCACCGGCCGCTCCGAACAGGACCGCCGCGACCATTATCGCATCTACGCGACGAGCGTCCGCAACCTCGGCACCCCCGTTTTTCCTAAATCATTGTTTTCATGTGTTATTGAAGCCTTCGGCGACGACGCCGACATCCTCAATGTGCGCAACGATCGTGAAGTTGTCGCCAGCGTCCTCAGCCTATACTGGCGCGGCACGGTGATGCCCTATTGGGGCGGCGGCACCACCGACGCCCGCCGCCTCCGCGCCAACGAACTCATGTACTTCGCCCTCATGCGCCATGCCCGCGAACGCGGCTGCACCCGCTTCGATTTCGGCCGCTCAAAGCTCGGCACCGGCCCCTTCGCCTACAAGAAGAACTGGGGCTTCGAACCGCAACCGCTCGTCTACGCCCGCTGGCTCGCGCGGGGCGAAGCGCCGCGCGACACCAATCCGAACAGCGCCAAATACCGGTTTCAGGTCGATCTCTGGAAGAAGCTGCCTTTATGGGCGGCGAACCGAATCGGCCCGCTGATCGCCCGCGGACTCGGCTAGTGGCCGAAATCCTGTTCCTCGTTCACCGCGCGCCCTGGCCCCCCGACCGCGGCGACCGGATCCGCAGCTGGAACATGTTCGAAGCGCTGGCGAAGCTGGCGCCGGTGCATGTTGCGGCACTTGCCGACAATGCAGAGGATGCCGAGACTGCCCGCGCAAAGATGGCGCCGCTTTGCAAGAGCCTGACGATCGAAGTGCGCAAAGCTTCGCGCCCTGTCGCATTGGCGCAGGCCGTCCTGCTCGGCGAGCCGGTGTCGAACCATTTGTTCCGCAGCGCCGCGTTGTCCCGCCAAGTCGACAACCTCGTCGGGCGGGGCGGCATCACCCATATCGTCGTCTTCTCGGGCCAGATGGCGCAATATCTGCCCGCCCGGTTCGATGGCCCGGTGCTGATGGATTTCGTCGACGTCGATTCCGCCAAATTCGCTACCTACGCCGAACAGGACAAGCGGCAGCCGCTGAACTGGGTGCATGCGCGCGAGGCCCGCATTCTGGGCGCTTATGAGTCGGAAGTGGCGCGCCGCGTCGACACCAGCCTGTTCGTGAGCGAAGCCGAGGCGGCCCTGTTTCGCAAGCACAGCGAGCTTGGCGACGGCAAGGTGCGTGCTGTCGAGAATGGCATCGACACCGACCGGTTCGACCCGGCGATCGAGCTCGACGCGGTCGGGGCGGGCGATGGGCCGCTTGCCGTCTTCACCGGTCAGATGGACTACCGCCCCAATATCGACGCGGTTCGCTGGTTCGCGGCCGACATCCTACCGCTGATTCGTGGGCGCCACCCGCAGGCCCGCTTTGCGATCGTCGGCCGCGCGCCGACCGACGAGGTGCACTCGCTTGAAAAATTGCCCGGCGTGACGGTCACCGGCGAGGTGCCCGACGTGCGGCCGTGGCTCGCCGCCGCCGATACCGTGGTCGCGCCGCTGCTGCTCGCGCGGGGGGTGCAGAACAAGCTGCTCGAGGCGATGGCGATGGCGCGGCCCGTGGTGGCAAGCGCCGCCGCCGCAACAGGAATCGATGCGACGCCGGGCGAACATCTGCTCGTCGCCGACGATGCGGCCGCGATGGCCGATGCCGTGTGCTCGCTCTTCGACGACCGGTCCGGGGCGACAAAGATGGGGCAGGCGGCGCGCGCGCGGATGATTGCGCGCTATGGCTGGGACGCGCGTCTTGCGCCGCTCGGCGAATTGCTGGGACTGCCCGCATGACGCTGTGGCAACGCCATCTTGCTGTGCTCGCCTTCTTGTCCGCGGCGATCTTCGCGATCTTCTGGCGCGAAGCCGCCGACGTGGCGGGTATCTGGTGGAACAGTTCGACCTTTACCCATTGTCTGCTGATCGTGCCGATGATCGGGTGGCTGGTGTCGCAGCGTATCGAGCTACTGCGGCAGCTGACGCCGGTCTATTGGTGGCCTGCGCTGATATGGATGGCCGGCGCGGGGCTAGTCTGGCTGGTCGGTGAAGCCGCGGGCGTCGGCTTGTTCCGCCAACTCGGCCTTGTCCTGATGTTACAGGGCGCAGTCGCGGTAACGCTCGGCGAAAAGCTCGTGCGCGCTTTGCTCTTCCCACTCGGCTATGCGCTGCTGCTGGTGCCGTTCGGCGAAGAACTTGTGCCGCTGCTCCAGACGCTGACCGCGCATATGAGCATGGTCCTGCTCCACCTGTCGGGCATTCGTGCCGAGATGGAGGGTGTCTTCATCACCACACCGGCGGGCTTTTTCGAGGTCGCCGAAGCCTGCTCGGGGGTCAATTTCCTGATCGCGATGCTCGCTTTTGCGGTGTTCGCGGCGCATCTCTGCTTCCGCAGCTGGACGCGGCGGATCGTCTTTGTCGTGGCCGCGCTCGCGACGACGATCCTCGCCAATGCGCTGCGCGCTTACGGCACGATGGTCGCGGCGGAAATCTGGGGGATTGAGGCGGCGGGCGGGATCGACCATATCTTCTACGGCTGGTTCTTCTTCGCCGCCGTGATCCTGCTCGTCATGCTCGTCGCGCGTCGCTGGTTCGACCGGCCGGCGAATGACGCCGCGGTCGATGTGCGCGGACTGGGCGGGGTGCCGCGTTTTACCGGGCCGGCGAAAGCGGTGCTGCCCGCCGCGCTCGCGGTTCCGCTGCTTTTTGCCGGTTGGGGGACGCTGGTCGGCGGACGCAGCACACCCTTGCCCGAGACAATGACGGTCGAAGCGCCGCCGGGCTGGGGCGACGCGCGCGCCGAAACCATGGAATGGCAGCCGCGCTTCGATGGCGCCGATCAACGGCTGATCCGCCATTTCTCTAACGACAAAGGGCAGATGGTGACCGTCGCGGTCGGAGGGTACGAGCACCAGGCTGAGGGCCGCGAAGTCGTCGCCTTCGGGCAAGGCGCGATCGACCCCGACAGCAAATGGGCATGGAGCGCCTCGCTGCCCGCGGTCGAGGGCGCAAAGACCGAGCGGCTGCTTCATCCCGGCCCGGTGCTGCGCGATGCGGCGACCTGGTATGTCGTCGATGGCAAGGTGACCGGCGATCCGCGCCGCGCAAAGCTTGCGGGCCTCAAGGCGCGGCTACTCGGCGGCGATCCGCGCGCACTGTCGCTGATCATATCGAGCGAAGAACGGAACGGCGGCCGCAATGCGATAGAGGATTTCCTTTCCGCGTCGGGCGGAGCCAAGGCAATGGCTGACCGCGCGCTGAAAACGCGTTAAGAGCGGTTCCTATATGTGTGGGATCGCCGGCATCTATCATCTGGAAACGGCGAAACCGGTCGATCCGGCGCGCCTGCGCGCGATGCTCCAGCCGATGCAGCATCGCGGCCCCGACGGATCGGGCGAGTGGACCGCGCCCGGGGTCGGGCTCGGCCATTTGCGCCTCTCGATCATCGACATCGCGGGCAGCCCGCAACCGATGGCGAGCGACGACGAGATCGTCACGCTGACCTACAATGGCGAAATCTATAATTTCCGCGAGCTGCGCGCCGAGCTGGAGGATCGCGGCCACCGTTTCCGTACCAGCGGCGATACCGAGGTCATCATTGCGGCGTGGCGCCAATGGGGGCCCGATTGCCTGTCGCGGCTCAATGGCATGTTCGCCTTTGCGATCCACGATCATCAGCGCGGGTGCTTGTTCCTTGCGCGCGACCGGCTGGGCGTAAAGCCGCTCCATCATGTGCGCCTGTCGGACGGATCGGTGGCGTTCGCGTCGGAACTGAAAGGGCTGCTGCGCAATCCGCTGCTCAGGCAGGAAGCCAATCTGACCGCGATCGAGGACTTCCTCGCCTTCGGTTATGTCCCTGACGACAATTGCATCGTCGCGGGCGTCGAGAAGCTGCCCGCCGGCCATTATCTGATGCTCGAACGTGGCAAACCGGTGCCCAGACCGACGCGCTGGTGGGCGCCCGATTTCTCGAAGCGCGTCCGCGCCAGCGAGGGCGAGGCGACCGAGCATCTCGTCCATCTGATGCGCGCCGCGGTGACCGACCGCATGGTGTCCGACGTTCCGCTCGGCGCCTTCCTGTCGGGCGGGGTCGATAGCAGCGCGGTCGTCGCGCTGATGGCCGAGGCGAGCGCGAAGGCGATCAAGACCTGCACGATCGGGTTCGACCAGGCGGCGCTCGACGAAACCCAATATGCCCAACAGATAGCCGAACGCTTCGCGACCGATCATCGCACGCGCACCGTGTCGTCGGGCGACTTCACGCTCGTCGACAAGATCGCCGACCAGTTCGACGAACCCTTTGCCGATGCGAGCGCATTGCCGACCTATCGCGTCTGCGAGCTCGCACGCGAAGAGGTGACGGTGGCCTTGTCGGGCGACGGTGCTGACGAAGCCTTCGCGGGATACCGCCGTCTGGTGTTCCAGCATCAGGAAGAGAAGCTGCGCGGACTGATCCCGGGCTTCCTGCGCCGCGGCGTGCTCGGGCCATTGTCGCATGTGTGGCCGCAGTTGGATTGGGCGCCGCGCCCGCTGCGCGCGCGCGCGACGCTCGCCAGCCTGTCGAAAAGCGGCGCGGAGGGCTATGCCGAAGCGGTCGGGGTGACTGGGCAGGCGCAGCGCTCGCGGCTGTTCAACGATGCCGCGCACCATGTGCTCGGCGATCATGTCGCCGAGACGCGATACTGGAAGGCGATGGCCGAGGCGCCCGCGCGCGAGCCGCTCGACCGCGCGCAATATGCCGATCTCCAGATATGGCTCCCCGGCGACATCCTGACCAAGACCGACCGGATGAGCATGGCGGTCAGCCTTGAGGCGCGCGAGCCGTTGCTCGATTACCGGCTGATCGAATTCGCCGCGAGCCTGCCCGCATCGATGCGCGTCAAGCGCGGGACGGGCAAGGCGATCATGAAGCAGGCGATGGAACGCTATCTGCCGCACGACATCCTCTATCGGCCCAAGATGGGGTTTGTGACGCCGGTGTCGCACTGGTTTCGAGGGCCGCTTGTCGAGGCCGCGAAGGGGTTGGCGACCTCGTCGACGCTCGCGCGCTCGGGCTGGTTCGACATGGCCGAAATCGAACGCATCGTCGCGGCGCACCAATCGGGGCGGCGCGATCATGGACGGCTGATCTGGCAATTCTTCATGCTGGAAAAGTCACTGGCCAAACTGTTCGGGATCTGATTCTTCCTCCTTGGAAGGGAGGAGGATTAGATGATTTGCCACCCATCCTTAACGCTTGGCTGCTAGGCTCGCTGCCGATGACGGTCCATCCTGCCTTTCCGACAAGCGCCGCCGAAGCCGCGCCGCTCACCGTGCGCGTTGTCGATCCGCTGGCGCTGTCATCCGACCTTGCCGCGCAGTGGGACCGGTTGGCCGACGAGGCAAGCGAGCCCAATCCCTTTGCCGAGCGCTGGTGCCTGCAATCGGCGCTGCACCTGCTCGATCCCGACCGACACGCGCGGCTGGTGCTCGTGCAAGGCGGCAGCGACGGGCCGCTGATCGGCATCATGCCGCTCGCCTCCGCCGCGCACTATGGCCGCGTGCCGCTGCGGCATGTCACGGGCTGGGCGCACCACAATCATTTCCACGGCGCTCCGCTGGTGCGCGCGGGTTTCGAAAATTTGTTCTGGTCGATCCTGCTCGCGTGGTGCGATGCTGCGCCGTGGGCGCGCACGCTGCTGCATGTGCCGCGGCTGACCGAGGACGGCCCGCTCCACCGCGCGCTCGTCGATGTCGCGCGGATGCGCGGCGGCTTGGCCGAAGTCGTGCACCGCGAGGAACGCGCACTGCTCGAAAGCAATCTGTCGCCCGAGGAATATTGGGATGCCGCGGTGCGCGCAAAGAAGCGCAAGGAATTGCGGCGGCAGGCGAACCGGCTGGCAGAGCAGGGCGTAGTGGAATTTCGCCGGTGGCGGCCGGGCGAGGCGATCGATCCGTGGGTTGATGCCTTCCTCGACCTCGAAGCGCGGGGCTGGAAGGGACGCGCCAAATCGGCGCTCGCGAGCCAGAGCGACACGCAGGCATGGTTTCGCGCGATCCTCATTGCGGCGGGCGATGCGGGCCGGCTCGACATGCGCGCGCTCGACCTCGGCGGCCATCCGCTCGCAATGCTCGTCAACTTCCTTTGCCCGCCGGGCGGCTTCTCATTCAAGACCGCGTTCGACGAGGATTATGCCCGTTTCTCGCCCGGCGTACTGCTGCAACAGGCGAACCTCGACCTGCTGGGCGACCCGCAAATCGACTGGGTCGATAGCTGTGCCGCGCCCGGCCATCCGATGATCGACAGCGTCTGGCGCGAACGCCGGGCGCTGGTGTGGGTCAATGTTCCGTTGGCGGCGACGACCGACCGACTCCGCTTCGCCATGCTGACGAAGACCGAGCGCCTCTGGCGGCGCTGGAAGGGTGCCGCGGCGCCCGAAAATGAAGCAGGAAGCCCATCATGACCGCGCACCAGCCAATCACTCGTCCGGTGTTCCCCGCCGAAACGCTCGAACGGATGGCCGCGCTCTATCCGCTGCAGGCGGGGCTGCTGCATCATCATCTGCCCGACCACCCCTTGCTCTCGCTCGAAGCGCTGGCGCAGCTCGGCGAAAGCCTGCCCGCAAGCGAGGTCGAATATAATCCGGGCAATGTCCCGATTGGCATCCGCCCTGAAGATATCCCCTCGAACGGCCTGTCAATCGGCGAGACGATCCGCACGATCGACAGCAACGGCAGCTGGGCGGTGCTCAAGAATATCGAGAATGTCGAAGCGTATCGCGCGCTGCTGATGGACCTGCTCAGCGAACTGGAACCCGTGGTCGAACCGCGCACCGGCGCGATGCTGACGCCGCAGGGTTTCATCTTCATCTCGTCGCCGGGGTCGATCACGCCCTTCCACTTCGATCCCGAGCATAATATCCTGCTCCAGCTCAGGGGCACGAAGGTGATGAACGTCTGGCCGTCGGGCGACGAACGTTTCGCGCACCGCCGCGAGCATGAACGTTACCACACTGGCGGCCACCGCAACCTGCCTTGGCAGGACGAATATCACGACGATGCGCAGCAGGTGCCGCTCGGCCCCGGCGACGCGGTGTTGATGCCCGTGATGGCGCCGCATTTCGTCGCCAATGGCGATGCGCCGTCGATCTCGCTGTCGATCACCTGGCGCAGCGAGTGGAGCTATCGCGAGTCCGAGGCGCACGCCGCCAATGCGACGCTGCGCCGCATGGGGCTCGACCCCGCGATGCCGCCGCGCTGGCCGAGCTATGCGTGGATGAAAACAATCGGCTGGCGCATCGCGCGCAGGCTCAAACTCGTGTCCTGAAACCGCCTGTGACAGATTGCTTTCAATTGGCACAAATTGGCGTTATGGGCCCGCATCCTTGATTTCGAGCCCATAGAGGACTGATGGCGAAAGAAGAACTTCTGGAAATGCGCGGCCAAGTGGTCGAACTGCTGCCCAACGCGATGTTTCGCGTCAAACTGGAAAATGACCACGAGATTCTGGGTCACACCGCCGGCAAGATGCGCAAGAACCGAATCCGCGTTCTGGTGGGCGACGAAGTGCTCGTCGAACTCACCCCCTATGACCTGACCAAGGGTCGGATCACCTATCGCTTCAAGTGAGCGGCGCGGCGAACTTTCCCGTGCTGGTGCTTGCTTCGACATCGCCGCGCCGGCGCGAATTGCTGGCGCGGATCGGCCTTGTGCCGGCGCGCATCGCCGCGCCTGAAATCGACGAGACTCCGCTGAAGGCCGAGCTGCCGCGTGATTATGTCGCGCGGCTTGCGAAGGGCAAGGCGCTCGCGGTCGAACGCGCGCCGGACGAGGTCGTGCTCGCGGGCGATACCACTGTCGCGGTGGGCCGCCGCATCCTCGAAAAGCCCTCCGACGAGACCGATCTGCGCCGGATGCTCGGGCTGCTGTCGGGGCGGCGACACCATGTCTATTCGGGGATTTGCGTTGTCGGGACCGACGGCAAGGCGCGTGTGCGCGTCGTCGATACGGTCGTTGCGTTCAAGGCGCTGAGCGCCGCCGAGATCGACCGCTATGTCGAATCGGGCGAAGGCATGGGCAAGGCCGGCGGCTATGCGATCCAGGGCCGCGCCGAAACCTTTGTCCGTTTCCTGTCGGGCAGCCATTCAAACGTCGTCGGCCTGCCATTGTTCGAAACGCGCGCACTGCTGACCAGCGCCGGAATCGCGCTTGGCTGAGTGGCTCTACGAAGCCGGAATCGGCGAAGCGCGCGCGGCGCTGGTCGAGGATGGCGCGATCGTCGAAGCCCGGATCGAGCGTGACCATGAAGGACCGCCCGTCGGCACCGTGCAACATGCCCGGCTGATCGAGGCTGGGAAAAAGCCGCTGTCCATGCTCGACGGGCCTGGCGAACAGCTTGTCTCGCTCGCCAGATTGCCACCGGGCATCCCGATCGGTTCGCAGTTAAAGGTAGAAATCACGCGCGCGGCGCTGATGGAGCGCGGCCGCGACAAGCTCGGGCGCGTGAAGATCGCCGATCCCGACGCGGCGGTGGGCCCCGGCCCCGACTTGCGCGCACGGATCGCGGCGACGGGGGTGAAGGTCGTCGATCTCGGGGCACCGGGACCCGACCGGTTGGAAGAAGCGGGCTGGTCGGAGATCGTCGGCCATGTGCAAGCCGGCCATTGGCCGTTCGGCGACGGCGCGCTGTGGGTCGACGCGACGCCGGCGATGGTGCTGATCGACATCGACGGCGATGATGACCCGCTGGCGCTGGCCAGAGCGGGCGCGACTGCCGCGGTCAGGGTGATCCGCTGCTGCGACATCACCGGATCGATCGGTATCGATTTTCCGTCGCTGGCAAGCCGGGCCGACCGGCTTGCGATCGATGCGCTGATCGATACGCTTTTGCCGCAGCCCTTTGAGCGCACCGCAGTCAACGGGTTCGGCCTGATGCAGATCATCCGCCGCCGCGTGCGACCCTCCTTGATCGAACAGATTCGGCTCGATCCCGTCGCCACCGACGGCGCGTTGCTGCTGCGGCGGGCGGAACGCGCGGTGGGGGCAGGGGTTTTGAAACTGACCGCGCGCCCTGCGGTGATCGATCATATCGGCCGCCAGCCGCTCTGGATCGAAATGCTGCAAAGACGTACAGGCCGGCCGGTCGAACTGATCGCCGACGCCCAGATCAAAGGAATGGGCCATGCCCAATAAGACATCCGCCAAATCGCAATCCTGCCCGCTGTGCGGCAAGCCGCGCGAGCCCGAATATAAGCCCTTTTGCAGCCGCGGCTGCCGCGATCGCGACTTGCTCACCTGGTTCGGCGAAGGCTATCGCGTGCCCGTCGACCAGGCGCCCGACGGCACTGCCGAGGACGATCGTTTCGACGAAGGCTGACCTCGAAATAGAGCGTCACAAAGCCTCTGGACAGGATGCAAAGCCCTGCCTATAGCCGCCGCTCGCCAGCGCGACCGACCGGTCGTAGCGGCCGTGCCCGGGTAGCTCAGTTGGTAGAGCATGCGATTGAAAATCGCAGTGTCGGCGGTTCGACCCCGTCCCCGGGCACCACTTTCCTCCTCTTCGACTTGCCACGCTCTGCACGCGGATCGCTATCGCCCGCAAGCACCCGGATTTCGCCGGCAAGAAGCGTCCTGAAAGGACGCAAATGCGTGGATTTTCGCCTCTACCAATGGGCTGATGTGCGTGTTACTGCCGCGTGATGAACAGGATCGTGAACAAACTCAACCGGTTGTGGAAGGAGCGCGCGCACCGCGCGGCGGCCAATGCGGTGCTCGATACGCCGCCGATCGTGCCGGCCGATGACGGACTGATCCTGTTTTCCATGATCGGCACGCGGGTGCTGCTCCCCTATCTGGTCGCGGTCAAATCGCTGCACGCGCAGCTTCGCAAAGGGCGCATCGTCATCCTCGACGACGGTACGCTCACCGACGCCGACCGGCAGATATTGGCGGCGCACCTTGGAAATCCGCACATCGTGTCGATCGCGGATATCGATACCGCGCCCTGTCCGCGCGGCCAGGTCTGGGAACGCCTCCTCGCGCTTCTGGACATGCGGGCAGGCGATTATGTGATCCAGCTCGATTCGGACACGGTAACGCTGGGCGACGTGCCGGAGATCGCGGCCGCGATCGTGCAAAATCGCAGCTTCACATTGCGCGGCGATCCCGATTCCGAGTTGTTGTCCTTCGCTGAGATGGCGGCAAAGTCCGATGACGACGAGTTTCTCCACAATCCCGAGGCGCATGTGCAGGGTGCGATCGAATGTGGTCTCGACCGGGTTTCGCTGCCTGCGCTCACAAACCCGCTCTACGTGCGCGGATGTGCGGGTTTTGCCGGTTTCGCGCGTGGCGGCGACGGCCGCGCGCTTGCCGAGGCGTTTTCACGTGAAGCCGAACGATTGCTCGGGGCCGAGCGCTGGACGCGATGGGGCAGCGAACAGGTGACGTCGAACATCGTCATCGCCAACGAACCCGATCCGTTGCTGCTGCCTTACGATCATTATCTCAACTTCTGGGACGAAGGCGTGCCGGCCGACGCACGGTTCGTCCATTTTATCGGCAGCTATCGCTTTAGCGGCAATGCCTATATCGACGCGACGCGTACGGCGATCGCGGCGCTGGGTCGCGCCTAGACGGCGACAACGGGATCGGCCGGCATGCGTCGTCCGCGCACCAGTTCGATCAGATCCCGCACCGTCTCGCGCGCGAACAACGCCAGCCACAGGCAATAGATCGGTCCCCCGGTTGCGATGAGCACCGCCAGCCGCATGGGCTGGGGCAGTGCGGGCAGCATGCGATCGACCAGCGTCACCACCGCCGCCATGGCGGTGCCGGCGAGAACCGGCGGTGCGACCGCGCGCAACAGCTCGCCCGCCCGGATGCCGATCACGGGCAAGCTCCGTACGGCGGCAAAGGCGAGCAGCAACGGATAGGCGATCAGCCAGGCCCATGCGATGCCGATGATTCCCCACTGCGCGCCGGCCAGAAATACGACCGGCATCAGCAGCGCCCCTGCCGCGGCATTGCCCGACGCGATACCCGGGCGGCCGAGCGCGTCGGTTGCGGGCCGAAGCAGGGTGAACAAGGTCCAGAAGGGCATGGCGAGCGCCAACGGCAGCAGCAGTGGCACGATCTCGCGCCATTTTTCGCCGAGCAGCGTGAGTACGAGCGGTTCCGCCACGGCGGCGAGGCCAAAGAAGAACGGCATCGCCGCGACCATGATCGCGCGCGTCGAGCGCGTAAAGCCCGCGGCTAGCGCGGGCCGGTCGTTCTGCATTCGCGAATAGGCGGCAAAGGCCACCTCGTTGAGCGGCGGCACGACCTTGTTGTTGAAGATCTGTGTCAGCAGCAGCGCGGTCGTATAGATGCCGACCAAGTGTGCCTCGAACCAGCGGCCGGCGACCAATATGTCCGCCTGGCTCTGGACGAAGCCGAAAAACTGCGCGACCGCGATCAGCCCGCCATAGCGCGCGATCGAACCCGCGCCGCGGAAGTCAAAGCTGGGCCACATCCAGCTGCGCGCCGCGATCGTCAGGCCCAAGGCCCGCGTCGCGAACATGGCAATCGGTGCCCAGACCAGCGCCCACACGCCCCAGCCGGCCAGCGCGCCGCCGAGCGCCACGCCCGCGCCGATGAGCGCGGAGACGAGGTTGACCTGCGCCTGACGCTGGAATTCCAGCGAGCGTGCGAGCTGCGCATAGGCGAGTGCCGAGAAGGGAATAGTGAGATAGATCAGCGCCTGCACCCGCAGCAGATCGGCGACCATCGGCTGGCGATAATAGGCGGCCGCCAAGGGGGCGCAGGCAATCTGGGCCACCGCGAGCGCGCCGTTGAGCAGCAGCAGCAGCCCGAAAATCTGCCTCAGTTCGTGCGCGGCGACCTCGTCGCGCTGGATTACGGCACTGGCGAGACCATAGCCGTTGAGCAGGTTGAACAGCATCAACATCACTTGAGTGAGCGCGAACAGGCCATAATCTTCGGGCGTCAGGATGCGGATGACGAGGAAGGTGGAGGCCCAGGCGACGATCTGCCCCGCAATCTGCGACCCCGAACGCCAGATCACCGCGCGGCGGATCCGCTGACCGAAGTCGGGTTCGGTTGCGATATCCGGGCCGAGTGCTGTTTCGGGGGGGCTGGAGGGACCTGACATGGCGGCGAGCCTAGCAACTATTCGTTGGCAAAGCATTGCACGCGCGTGTCATCGCGGTGCGGCGCCGTTTTGGCGCACGGCATAATCGCCAACCGGCGGCCGGGCCACCGATGCGCGCTCCACCTTGACCCATATCGGCTTGCGCCCCAGCCGTGCGTTGAAGAGGCTGTTGAACGTCGCCGGATCGGGGGCGGGGGAGTCGAGCGCGTCGCCATATTCGCGGCGCACCGCCGCGCGATCATAGCCCATCGCATTCAGCAGCGTCGGAAAGATGCGATAATGGCTTGAGGCATCGAAATGACGCTTCGCGGCGGCGTCCCAGCGGCCGGGCGCGCCGATGATGGCGAGGGGCACCGCGCCCTCCTCGCCGGCGGGCGACGGGCTGCAATGAGTTGTCGTTCCCGAATCGCCGCGCTCGTGCAGATTCTGTCCGTGATCGGACGTATAGATGATCAGCGCGCCGTCGAGCCGGGTGTCGGCGAACAATCGGTCGAAGAAGCCGCCCACCGTCCATGCGACCGTGTTGCGATAGGCGTTGCGATAGAGGCGCCAGCTTTCGGCACCGCTGTACAGATTTTCGGGAAGCTGGGTTTCGGTCACGACCTGGGATTCGTCGCGCGGCAGTGCGGGGCTGAAGATATGGCCGCTGTCGGGATATTTGTCGGCGACAGGGAAATGCGCGCCCATCTTGTTGACGAGGATGAATTCGCGCCGGTCGTTGCCCAGCGCCGCGATCAGTGCATCCGCCGCCGCCATGTCGCGGTCGACGACGGGTATATCGTCAAACTGGACGATATGATCGATGTGCCGCCGCTCGGTATCGTCCATGCCGTTCTGATAGGCGCCGCCGGTTCGCTGCGCGTCGATGTAGATCGTCGCGAAGCCGGCGTGCTTCGCATAAGCGAAGATCGACGGCATCGTGGCATTGATCCGGTGATAGGCGTCGCGTGTCCCGCCGTAGCGAAGCGTCAGATTGCTTCCGAAACTGCAATTGGCGATCGACGCGGCGAGCCCGAAATTGCTGACGGCGATGCCGGGCGGCGGCGATGTCAGCCCGGATCGCACGCCCGCGGTATCGTTGATGTCGAGGTATCGGCCGGCGATGCTTTCGTCGACGATCAGGATGATGTCGCCCTGTTTCGGCTCCGGGCGATGCGCGATGGTCACCGGTTGGCGCGTCGTCGACGACTGCGTTGCGGCTTCGAATGCCGCGAGCGCCGAATAGGCGGTTCCGACCCAGGCGTTCGGCAGCCCGCGGCCACCTTCGCCCCCGCGCACGAACAGCAGGATGGTTAGCATCGTGAGCCCCGCCAGCGGCGCGAGCGCCGCAGCGAAGTTGGGCAGGGGGCGCCGGGCGCCGGGTTTCAGCCCGACGCCGACAAAGAGGAAGAATGCACCGGCGGCGGCCCATGCGATCGACGCGCCATATTGCGCGACGGCATCGTCGGCGAAGCCTGCCGAATGGACCATGGTGACGAAGGCGTCGTAGCTCATGGCATCGGCCGTGGCATCCTGAAAGCTGCCGACGAAGATTGTGGCGAGCGCAAACACCACGGCCCAGCCCCAGCGCAGCAATGGCCGGCGGATGAAGGCCGCGCCCCACAGGCAAGCGATCAGGCCGCCGTAGAGGCCGGCGTAGAGCAGGAGGGGCGGGGACAGTCCCAGCATGGCGATCCGCGCGGCGATGCCGGGAAGCTCAAAGGCCAGGCCGAATGCCAGCAGCAGTGTTTTGATCAGCGTGTTCGGGCTCGGCCGGGTCTGTGCCCGCATCGCTTGTCCTTCGTCTTCCGGGGCTGAGCTATTTGGCAGATTGCCTAATACACGTTTCGCATTTGACACATAACTGTAACCAACTCGGACGTTCGCCGTAACGTAAACTGTTGCTTTTTAGTCACGAATTCACGGAAAATCGGCCGTTTCGCGCGTGCGCGCGTTGACGCTGCCGGGGCGGGCGTTAGACCGGGTGTTTACCACCGGGCATCTCCCGATAAGCCTTTGGCTGCGCTTCGGTGGGTTTGGAGAGAGAGACTGACCATGACTTTGCGCAACATTCTGTTGGGCGCCACCGTGCTGTGCGCCGCCACCACCCCCGTCTATGCCTTTGCCCAGGATGCCGCGCCGGCCGGCGCCGGAACGACGGCCGATGACACCGATTATGGCAACGACATCATCGTCACCGCCAGCAAGCGTTCGCAGACGCTGCAGGACACGCCGGTCGCGGTCTCGGTGACGTCCGCGGCACAACTTGAAGAATCGCAGATCCGCGACCTCATCGACCTGCAATCGTCGGTCCCCAGCCTGCGCGTCTCGCAGCTCCAGTCGAGCGCCAACACCAATTTCATCATCCGCGGCTTCGGCAACGGTGCGAACAATGCCGGCATCGAACCGTCGGTCGGCGTGTTCATCGACGGCGTCTATCGCTCGCGCTCGGCCGCCCAGATCGGCGATCTTCCGAACGTCGAGCGCATCGAAGTGCTGCGCGGCCCGCAGTCGACTTTGTTCGGCAAGAACGCGTCGGCGGGCGTCATCAGCATCGTCACGCAAAAGCCGCAGTATGAATTCGGCGGCTCGGCCGAAGTTACCTATGGCAATTACAACGCGATCACCGTCAAGGGCGACGTCACCGGCCCGATCAGCGAAACCATCGCCTTCTCGCTCGGCGGCAGCTACAACCGCCGCGACGGCTATGCGCAGGATCTGAAGCTCGACACCGACGTCAACGACCGCAATCGCTGGGGCGTTCGCGGCCAGCTTTTGTTCGAACCGACCGACGCGCTGTCGATCCGCCTGATCGGCGACTATGACAAGATCGACGAAAATTGCTGCATCGCGGGCAATGTCATCGCCGGCCCGACCGTCGCGATCACCAACGCGCTCGCCGGCGGCCCCAGCGTCGATGCGAACGACCCCTTCTCGTACGACGTCTACAACAACTTCCTGTCGTCGAATAAGATCAAGAATTACGGCGGTTCGGCGCAGATCGACTATGACCTCGGCAACCTCGCGCTGACCTCGATCACCGCGTACCGCAAAGTGCAGGCCGACACGAACCAGGATTCGGACTTCACCAGCGCCGACCTGATCGGCGAGAAGAGCGACAATGTCGGCATCGACACCTTTACGCAGGAAGTTCGTCTGACCTCGGACTTCGACGGCCCGCTCAACTTCCTGATCGGCGGCTATTATTTCAACGAAAAGGTCGACCAGCAGAGCGCGATCAAGTTCGGCCAGCACTTCCGCCCCTATGGCGACGCGCTGATCCGGGCGGCGAGCGGCAATGCGCTCAACGTCGGCCTGCTCGAAGGTACGTTCGGCGCGCTCGAAGGCAATCCGGCGAAATATCTCGGCACCTTCTTCCGCGCGGGTAACGGGCTCGACGAAGATTATCAGATGAAGAACGAGGCCTTCTCGATCTTCGGCACCGTCGATTTCGAAGTCACCGATCGCCTGACGCTGACCCTCGGTGGCAACTACACGAAGGACCGCAAGCGCTTCTCGACTGACGTCGTCAGCAGCGATGTCTTCTCGGGCATCAACCTCGACGCCGCCGCATACGCGCCGTTCCGCAACCAGCTGCTCTTCCAGGGCGGTCGGGCGCAGGCCATCGGCACGCAGTTGGGTCTTGGCCGGCCGGCTACGGCGGCTGAAATCGGTGCTTTCGCCGGCGCCAATCCGGCCGCCTTCGCTGCCATTTCCGCGGGCGCGCAGGCGAATGCCAACGCCAATCAGAACAACCCCGCGGCGAACCCGCTCAACGGGTTGAAGGCGTTCCAGTTCCTGCCGCCCTTCCTCAACGTTCCGAACGCGGTCGAAAGCGGCAAGACCAACGACGGCGACTTCTCGTACAGCGTCCGCGCCGCTTATGAGCTCACCGACACGGTCAACATTTATGCGACCTATGCGACGGGCTTCAAGGCGAGCTCGGTCAACCTGTCGCGCGACAGCCGCCCGCTTGCTTCGGATCTTGCGGCGATTACCGCCGCGGGTCTGCGTACCCCGAACCTTGTGGCGGGTTCGCGCTTCGCCAATCCTGAAGAATCGACCGTCTATGAGTTCGGCCTGAAGGGCCAGTGGGACGTTGCGGCGGTGAACGTCGCGGTGTTCAAGCAGTCGATCAAGGGCTTCCAGTCGAACATCTTCACCGGCACCGGCTTTGCGCTCGCGAATGCCGGCAAGCAGTCGACGTTCGGGATCGAGTTCGACGGCTCGGTGCGTCCGGTCGCCGGCCTCAACCTGACGCTCGCGGCGACCTATCTCGACGCCAAATATGACAGCTTCGTCAATTCGGCATTCGGCGACATCTCGGGCAGCACGCCCGCGGGTATCCCCGAACTGTCGCTGTCGCTCGGTGGCACCTATACGCATGAATTCGCGGGCGGGACGAAGGCGATCGCGCACGTCGACTATGCGTATGAAAGCCCGGTTCAGATCGTCGAAGGCATGGGCGGCTTCCCGACGCAGGCGCAAGGGCTGCTGGTCGCGCAAAACCTGAAGCGCGAGGTCAACTCGCTCAACGCGTCGTTCACGATCCGGCTGACCAACGGCATCGACGTGGGCGTGTGGGGCCGCAACCTCACCAACGCGCAATATCTGACGACGGTCTTCCCGGCGGTCGCACAGGCGGGCAGCGTCTCGGGTTACCCGAGCCAGCCGCGCACCTATGGTGGCACCATCCGCTACAAATTCTGATCGTGAGCAGGGCCGGGGGCTCCTCGCTTCCCGGCCATCACACGGAAGATAAAAAGAAACCCCGGCCTCTCGATCGAGAGGCCGGGGTTTTTTTGTTGGCGTTGCCGCCCGTGCTTTAGAATTTCACCCCGGCCGCGATGCCATAGCGGCGCGGTTCGAGGGTGAAGATATTGGTGTAGTTACCCGACGACTGGTCGGTGATGTAGAGGCCCGTGACGCTGTTGGCGTCGAAGATGTTCTGGATGAACCCCCTCACATACCATTTGTCGTCGGCGCCGTTCAGCTGCACCTGGGCGTTGACCTGGGCATAGCCCTTGATCCGGTTCACATTGCCGTTGAAGATGCTGCCATAGCTTTCGCCGGTGTAGGCCATGTCGACGCGCGGGACGAGTGTCATGTCGCCGTCGCCCAGCCGCATCGTATGCTGGATGCCCGCGCTGAACTTATAGTTCGGCGCCTGCGGCAGCTGGTTGCCCTTGATATTGACCGGAACGCCGGCGGAGAAATATTCGATCCCGCCGAACGCGGTCGGATTCAGCCCCGCGGCGGCAAAGGCGCCGGCCGCGGCCGCTTCCATGACCCCGCAAATGCTGAAGGCTCCGGTCGAAGCGATACCGCCGTCGGCCGGGAAAGCGGTGGTCGGCCGAAGGTTCGCGCCCGCCTGTACACCCGGGACGAAGCCGCCGTTGATGACCTGCTGGACCCCGTTCACAAAGGCGTTGACCCCCGCGACATTGCCCGAGCGCGATGCGACGGCGCAGTTGGCGGCGTTGGTGATATCCTTGATGATCACCGCATCGGAGCGGCCGCCGCCAAAGTCGCGCGGGTTGCTCGTGAGTTTGTCTTCGGACACCTTGCTATGCAGGTAGCTGAAGCCGAGGTTGACGACCAGATCGGGGTCGGGGCGAACGATGGCTTCGGCTTCGAAGCCGTAGATGTCGGCGCTGACATTGTCGTTCACCGCGGTACGGGCAACGATCTTGCTGAGCTGCAGATCCTTATACTTATAGTAGAAGGCCGTCAGGTTCAGCTGGAGCGCGCCATTGTCGAAGCTGTTCTTCGACCCGATTTCGAAGGCGTCGACCTGTTCGGGCTTGAACGATTCGGGCACCGCGAAAATCGGCTGGAGCGGCGGGTTGATACCGCCCGATTTGTAACCGCGCGAATAGGAAGCGTAGAGCAGATTGTCGTCGGTTACCTTGAAATCGAGCACCGCGCGGCCCGTTAGCTTGTTGAATTTGACGCTGCGCTCCTGAATGATCTGGTTGCCCGGCGTGCCCGGATCGGCGTCGAATGATCCGACGAACGGCGAACCGAAGACGGTGTCGGTTGTTCCCGCGTGCGGTGCGAGGAAGCTCGCCAGCGTCGAACGCGCCGACACACTCTTCTTGTCGTTGTTGTACCGCAGCCCCGCCGTCAGCTTCAGCCGGTCGCTGAACTCGAAATAAGCTTCGCCGAACAGTCCCCATGACTTGATATTCAGGTCGTCGGTGTTGTTACGGAAGAAGGGTGTGGCAAGGAACGACGGCGGCAGCGGGCCACCGGCGGCCGGCGGGTTGGTCGCCGCCGTGAACGCGCCGAGAACCCCCGTCAGATAATCGATCGGGAAGGCGTTCACATAATAGCTGTTCTCGGTCAGATGGTAATCGGCATAGATCCCGCCGACCAGGAAGTTGAACGGCCCGTCAAGGTCGCTCGACAGGATGCTTTCGACCGACCAGCTGCTGTTATACTGGTTCGACCGGTCGAATTGCAGCGACTGGTCGCTACAGATTTTGTTGCCGCCAAAGCTGCCGTAGCCGCTTTCTTCCGCCAGCGACGTGCAAAGCTGGCCGGTGGGGCCATTGGGGATGATCGCCGCGGCGACGGGCCGGAAATAGGGCGCGAGGCCGGCGCCCAGCGCGCCGTTCGCCGCAGCCTGCAGTGTCGCGAGACCCGTGGCATAGAGCGCGCGGTTGCCGATATTGCTGTTATAGTCCTGCGATGCGTCGAGCTTGACCTTCTGATACTGGCCCGACACCTGCAGCGACACCGGACCGAAATTATGCTCGATCTGGCCCTGCAGCGTCAGTTCGCTGGTGAAATAGCTCGGCGTGTAAGCGGTATTCACCTCGCGGGGATCCGACGGGATCGTCGTGTTGGCATAAACGTCGGGGCCATAAAGGCTGCCGAGCGCAAACGCTTGCGGGATGCCGCGGATCGCCAGGAATTCGCGCGAGGTTAGCGCCGCGGTGAAGGTCGCGTTGCCGTTGAAGGGCGAATTGTCGAGGCGGCTGTTCAAACAGCCAAGGATGCCGGTCGGGTCGCGCTGGCAAAGCTGTTTCTGGATGCGCGTGCGCTTGTCCTTTTCGTGGAAATAGGATGCCAGCAGGTCGATCGTCGTGTCTTCGCTGGGCTCCCAGCGGAACGAGCCGCGGACCGAGTACAAGTCGCGGTCGTCGATGCGCGTGTCGAGGAAGGCGTTCTTCGTATAGCCGTCGCGGTTGAGGTAAATGCCCGCAACGCGAATGCCCATCGTGTCGCCGAGCGGGATGTTGACCATCGCCTTGCCCTTCATGGACTCATAATTTCCATATTCGGCTTCGGCGGCGGCTTCGAATGTTCCCAGTTTCGGCTTGGCGGTGATCACGTTGACCACGCCCGACGTCGCGTTGCGACCGAACAGCGTGCCCTGCGGGCCGCGCAGCACTTCGACGCGTTCGAGGTCGAAGAATTCGGTTTCGAACAGGCGGGTCGAAAACAGCGGGTCGCCGTTCAGGTGGATCGCGGTCGCACTGTCGCAGGTCGTGCCGACGCAAAGGTCGCCGATGCCGCGGATCGTGAAGCTCGCGCCGGTGAAATTGGTCTTGGTGAAGGTGACGTTGGGCAGGGTCAGCTGAAGATCGGACGGCGTCTTGATCTGCTGTGCTTCGAGCGCCTCGGTCGAGAAGGCGCTGACCGCGATCGGCACGTCCTGCAGACGTTCCGACTGGCGCTGCGCCGTGACGACGATTTCGCCGCCGAAAGCATCGCGTTCCACTTCATCCGCCGCGTCCTGCGCAAATGCCGGCGTCGCCACCGTCATCGCAAGGATCGAGGTTCCGATCAGTGCCTTGAACTTCATCTATAGCCTCCCTTTTTCGATCCCGCGCGATGCGGGGCCGCCCAACGTCAAATTGTGGTAAGGGGAGGGGAAGCGACCAGACATGGCAAAGGGCACCGGGCCAGAACGACCATGTGCCCTCGTGAATCCCACTTGCCAGCTGTGCTGGTCATCGTCCTCTCCCACCGGCGTCGGGGAAAAACGCCGGCCTCTCCGGAATACGACCCGCTTGAGCGAGTTCTGTATGACTTAAAGGTGCGCCGAGTTGACGAAAGCGTCAAGTGACTTGTTCGGCCCAAAAAAGGACGCGAAACCGCGCGTCTTGGAAAAGTGAAAAAGCCAAGATTCCGCAACGTAAAGTTGATGGGAGAGGACAATTTCTTCTTCGCCGGCCCTTGCTTATCGTCGCATTCGCCCCGAAATGTGCGACATGAAGGCAACAGTGAAAGCGGGGCGATGAGCGACAACGGACAAGAGTTGGGACCGGACGGCAAGGTGGTGGTCCCCGACCATGTCGCAGATGCCGTGCGCACGCTGATCGAGTGGGCAGGCGACGATCCGGCGCGCGAGGGACTGCTCGACACGCCGCGCCGCGTCGCGCGCGCGTGGAAGGAATATTGTTCGGGCTATGCCGACGATCCGGCGCTCCACCTGTCGCGCACCTTCCAGGAGGTTGGCGGGTATGACGAGATCGTTCTGCTGCGCGACATTCCGTTCCAGTCGCATTGCGAGCATCATATGGCGCCGATCACGGGCAAGGCCTCGATCGCTTACCTGCCGCGCGACCGTGTCGTCGGCATTTCGAAGCTGGCCCGCGTGCTCAACGGCTTTTCGCGGCGGCTGCAGGTGCAGGAGCGCCTGACCGCCGAGGTCGCGAAATGCATCTGGGACAATCTCCAGCCGCACGGCGTCGCGGTCGTCATCGATGCGCAGCATGGCTGCATGACCGGGCGCGGCGTGCGTACCCCGGGCGTTGGCATGGTGACGAGCCGCCTGCTCGGCTGTTTCCTCGAGGACCAAAGCAGCCGCAAGGAAGTGCTGAGCCTGATGGGCTATTGATGGGCGGGCGGGCTTAGCGCCGCCACATCCGCAGCAGCTGATACTGGACCGCCTGCAGCCGCGTGAAGTTCGCGGGTTCCATTTTGCTGCCCTCGATCGCGGCAATCTCGTTCAGTTCGTACATCAAATTCCGGTGCGCGACGTCGGGGATCAGGCTCTGGATGAAGGTGATTGCGACGAGCCGCTCGCCGCGCGTCACCGGTTCGACCTCGTGCAGCGTGTGCGAGGGATAGACAACCGCGACCCCTGGCGCTTCCTTGAAGCGCAGATCGGCATTGCCGAGCTGCACATGTAGCGCGCCGCCGTCATAATCGGCGGGATCGTTCAGGAAGATAGTGCAGCTGACGTCGGTGCGCAGCTGGCCGTCGGGCAACGGTATATAGGCGGCATCGGGGTGCAGCCCATAATGCATCCCCGGCGTGTACCGCGTCATCAACGGCGGCGCGATCCGCGCGGGAAAGGAGAACTCCATGAAATCGGGGTTCTGCACCATCGCATCGAGCAATATCTTCGACGAGCGTTCATAGGCGCCCGCGTCGTGAAGTTGCAGGTTGTTCTTCACTTTCGAATGCGGGTTGCTGATCTTTCCGTCGACGAACTTGCCACTGGCGGCAATCTCGCGCAGCGCGCGGACCGCGCCATCGTCGAGCAGCTGGACGAGCTTGAACATTATACGCTTTCCTGGTCGCCGTGGATCGGCAGGTCGCCGAGGCTTGTATAGCGTGCGGCGAGCGCTTCAACCCACGCGATCGCCTCGGCGATGGCCGGCGCATTCTCGGCGGCGGCCTGCGCCTGCAACTCGCGGCGCAGATCGGGGCTGTAGCCATGCTCGGGCGCCTTTGAATATTGGCGCATGACGGGGCCGGCGAGCGCGGCGTCGATCCGCGCAGCATCGACCGAAAGCCCAAAATGCCCGCACTGCGCGGCGAGTGCGGCGGCGGGATCGGCCAGCACCGCCTCGAAATCGGCCCACAGATGCCGCGGATCGCTGCGCGGCAAGGTCCGCTGTGCCGTCGCCATCTCGCAAAGCCAGCTCATCGCGACGCGCGTCACCGGCGGCAACTGCCACAATGCGAACGGGAAATCGGGCAGCAGCGCGGCTAGGCGCGCCATGCGTGCCGGGGCTTGCGCCAGCGTCTCGGCCATCGACGCCTCGCCGGCCAGGATCGTCTCGATGTAGCGTGCGAGCGGGACGTAGAGGAACAGCGCGCGGCCATCGCCGCCCGTCAGGTGGTCGGCGATCGCTGTGATCACGCTCGATGCCTTCACCATCGCACGCTGGCCGGGAGCAAAACCGCGGCCCAGCCATCCGACCGCTTGGGCAAGGCGCCCGCGGTAAAGTTCGGGCGACCAGACCGACTCGGGCCGGTCGATCCGCTCGGCGACCTGCGCCAATGTGCGGAGCAACATCGGCTCGCGCAGCGGCAGCACGTCGCTCGCCTCGGCCAAGAGACGCGACACGAGCGTCGATCCGACATGGCCGATATGGAAGATGAAGTGCGGCGCAGGCGCCGCGGCACCCAGGTCGGGCAGGGCGTCCCAAGCCATCCACTCGCGCCCGATGCGATCGGTGAGCAGTCGCTGGTCGAGGAAGCTTGCGGCGCGATAATCGGCCTCGGTCAGTAATGCGATCAGCAGTCGGTCGTTCGCAAGGTCCACCATATGCGGCAGCAGGCTCGCATCGGTGGCAAAGCGGCGCTGGAAAGGATCATCGGCCATCGCCGAGCCATAGGAAAGGGCGGGCCATAAGAAAAGGGCCGCGCTCCCTTTCGGAAACGCGGCCCTTTCAAAAGGCTTTGGCCAGAAGAAGCTTAAGCTTCTTCGGCTTCGTCCGCAGCAGCTTCGGGAGCGAGTTCCGAAGGCGGCGTTGCGTCTTCGAATTCGTCTTCGCTGTCGGGTTCCAGTGCCGTGGCGACTGCCTCGGCCTGTTCTTCCTCGAACATCGCCGCGATGACGTCGATGCCCTGCTTCTGCATTTCGGCTTCGTCGGGCGAACGTGCGACGTTGACGCCGACAGTCACGACGACTTCGGGGTGCAGCTTGACCTTGACGTCGACCAGGCCGAGCGACTTGATCGGACGTTCCAGTTCGACCATCGATTTGCCAATGCCTTCGACGCCGTCTTCGGCGAGCGCGTCGACGATGTCACGGACCGAAACCGAACCATAAAGCTGGCCGGTGTTCGATGCCTGACGGATCAGGACGATCTGCTTGCCGTTGATGCCGCTGGCGCGGCCCTCGGCGTCGGTGCGACGTTCGGCGTTATCGGCTTCGATCTTGCCGCGGTTCGCTTCGAACAGCTTCTTGTTGGCGTCGTTCGCACGAAGCGCCTTGTTGTTCGGCAGCAGGTAGTTACGGGCAAAGCCGTTCTTGACGGTGACGACGTCGCCGATACCGCCCAGTTTCTCGATGCGTTCGAGCAGGATGATTTCCATCGGTCAGCCCTCCTTACTTCACAATGTAGGGGAGCAGGCCGATGTGGCGCGAGCGCTTGATCGCTTTTGCCAGCTCACGCTGCTTCTTGGTGGACACCGCGGTGATCCGCGACGGGACGATCTTGCCACGCTCCGACAGGTAACCCTGGAGCAGACGGACGTCCTTGTAATCGATGACCGGTGCGTCCTTCTGGCTGAAGGGGCAGGTCTTGCGGCGGCGGAAAAAGGGTCGTGCCATGGTCGTTATCCTTATTCTTCGCCGTCGCGGTCACGGCCGCGGCCGCCACGACGTTCCTGCTTGCGCATCATCACCGACGGACCCTTTTCGAGTTCGTCGACCTTGATGGTGAGCCAGCGGATGATATCTTCGTTGATCGCAGCCTGACGCTCGATCTCTGCGATCGCTTCGCCCGACACTTCGGCCGACAGCATCACATAATGACCCTTGCGGTTCTTCTGGATCTTGTAGGCGAGCTGCTTGAGGCCCCAGGTCTCGGTCTTGTGAACCGTGCCCTTATATTCGCCGATGACGTTGGTGACGGTTTCCGCCAGCGCGTCGACCTGAGCCTGGCTCAGGTCCTGACGCGCGATAAAAACATGCTCGTAAAACGGCATGATGCGCTTCCTTCGATTTGGCCGATCGCTGGTTCCGCGCCAATCGCGAAACCCCTCCGGCTGTCGTCAAGCTTTACGGATTGGTGCAAAGCAAACGGGGCGATGGCAACGTGGCCTCGCCCCGAATGAGCGCGCCTATACAGATTCGCGAGAAGAAATCAAGCGCGGACGGCCAGCTTTTCCAACAGTTCGCGCCCGAATTCGGTGAGCGTGTCGTCGCGCGCGCCGAGGATGAGGATGCGGTCGCCCGCTTTGGCCTCGTCGAGCATCGCGGCGCCGCATGCCGCGCGGGTGGTCAGGTGCACCGCATCAGCGCCACCAGCGACGATGTCGGCGACCAACGCCTCGCTGCCGATGCTGCGGTCGACCGTGCCGCCGAAATAGACGGGGTCGCAGACGAACAGCCGGTCATCGGGGCGCATACCGGCCGCGAAGCTCGCCGCCAGTTCCTTGCCCATCTGGCGCAGCGGGCCATAGCCGTGCGGCTGGAAGAAGAGCAAAGCGCGGCCGGGCAGTTCGGCGACGGCCGCCAGCGTTGCGGCCACCTTGTCGGGGTTGTGCGCGAAATCGTCGATCACGGTCACGTCATTCGCTTGTCCGAGCACCTCGTAGCGGCGCGCAAGGCCGGCGAAGTCCGCCAGCGCCTCGACCGCCTGTGCGACGGTCGTGCCCGCCGCGTGGGTGGCGGCGATGGCGGCGAGCGCGTTGGCGGCATTGTGGCGGCCGGGCATGCGAAGCTTGACCCGATAGGCGGTGCCATCGGCATGGACGGCGAAGCGGCAGCCGTCGGGCAGCGCTTCGAAATCGCTGCCGCGGATCGTCGCCGCGTCGTCGAAGCCAAAGGTCACGACATTGTGCTCCGACCGCAGCGGGGCGGACTCGGCATCATCGGCGTTGACCACAGCGACGCGGGCTTTCGCGGCAAAATCGCCGAAGAGCTGGTGCAGTTCGGCGAGGCTTTTGTGATCGAGGCTGATGTTGGTGATCACCGCGACATCGGGCCGGTAGAGCGCGATCGATCCGTCGCTTTCGTCGACTTCGCTGACATAGATCGCGGCGTCACCCACCAGCGCGCTGGCAAAGGGCCTGTCGTCGCCCGAAAAATTGCGCATCACCGCGCCGTTCATCACGGTGGGTTTCCGGCCCGCACTTTCGAGGATCCAGCCGATCATCCCGGTGACGGTCGACTTGCCGCTCGTCCCGCCGACGCCGATCGCGTTGTCGGCCGCGTTGAACAAGGCGGCATTCAGATCGGCGCGCGTCATCCGCGGCAGGCCGAGCGCATTGGCCGCGGCGATATCGGGAACGCTGTCCTCGATCGCCGCCGAGGCGACGAGAATCTGGCCGGCTTGGGGCCCGCTGCCGTCCTGCGGGAAAAAGGCGATGCCCTGCTGTTCCAGCCACGCGAATTTTTCGCGCGTCCGGCCCTGGTCGCGGCTGCGATCGGACCCCGAAACCGCGTCGCCGCGCGCCGCGACGATCATCGCGAGCGGCAGCATCCCCGACCCGCCGATGCCGCAGAAGAAATAGGATTTGTTTTCGGCCATCGCGGCGCGATATGGCTTTGACGAAGGCTTTGCAACCGCACCCGCCGCAATAACCGCTCGTACCGGGCGGATCGAGGAATCAGCCAGTCCATGCGTATCGGCATTGTTGCCCCGTCGACCCCGATCCTGCCCGACGATGCGGAGGCGGTGCGCGCGCTCGCCAGTCTCGGCTACCCCGACGTCGAACTCGTCTTTGACCCGCAATGCTTCGCCGTCCACGGCCATTTCGCCGGCGAGGACGGCCACCGCTTCGCCGCGCTTGTCGAAATGGCGAACCGCCCCGACATCGACGCGGTTTGGTTCGCGCGCGGCGGCTATGGTGCATGCCGGATCGCCGAGGATGCGGTCGCGGCGATGACCGACGCGGCGCGGGCCAAGGCGTTCCTCGGCTATTCGGATCAGGGCAATCTGCTCGGCGCGCTCTATCGCGAGGGGTTCGACCATGTCGCACACGGCCCGATGGTTGCCGACATCCGCCGCGAAGGCGGCGAGGCGGCGGTGCTGCGTGCGCTCGACTGGCTCGTTGCGCGCGATCCGGCGGCGTGCGAGCCGGGCCTGCAGCACGGCGCGCGCCATGCGGCGTTCAACCTGATGACGCTGTCGATGCTGCTCGGCACCCCGCTCGAACCCGATCTTTCGGGCCATGTCGTGCTGGTCGAGGAGGTGAGCGAATATCTTTACGCCTTTGACCGCGCCTTCTTTCACGTCGCGACCTATCTGGGCCCGCGCGGGCTGGCGGGGTTGCGGCTGGGGCGCGTCGGCGACATTCCCGAGAACGACCGCCCGTTCGGGATGGAGGCCGACGAGATCGCCCGCGATTGGTGCCATCGGGCCAGCATCCCCTGGCTCGGCCGCGCGGACATCGGCCACGACGCGGCGAACAAGGTCGTGCCCTTCGGCTTGCATCGCGCGGGGTGAAGGAATAGGCGCGCGGTAACGAATATCACCGCAGGGGACGCATCATGCGCGCATTTATTTTTCCGGGTCAGGGCAGCCAGGCCGTCGGCATGGGCAAGGCATTGTCGGACGCTTCGCCGGTCGCGCGCGAAGTGTTTCAGGAGGTCGACGACGCGCTCGGCCAAAAGCTGTTCCAGCTGATGAGCGAAGGGCCGGCGGAAGATTTGATGCTCACCGAAAACGCGCAGCCGGCGATCATGGCCAACGCCATCGCGACGCTGCGCGTGCTCGAAAAGGAAGGCGGCGTCACGCTGTCGGCCAAGGCCGATTATGTCGCGGGCCACAGCCTTGGCGAATATAGTGCGCTGTGCGCCGCGGGCGCGTTCGACCTCGCGACCACCGCGCGCCTCCTCAAGACGCGCGGGCAGGCGATGCAGGCGGCGGTGCCCGTCGGCGTCGGCGCGATGGCCGCGCTGATCGGCGCCGATATCGAATCGGCGCAGAAACTGGCCGATGCCGCGGCCGAAGGCGAAGTCTGCACCGTCGCGAACGATAACGACCCGACGCAGGTCGTGATCTCGGGCCACAAGGGCGCGATCGAGCGGGCGGTCGCGCTGGTCAAGGATTTCGGCATCAAGCGCGGGCTGCTGCTGCCCGTCTCGGCGCCCTTCCATTGTCCGTTGATGCAGCCCGCGGCCGACGCGATGGCCGAAGCGCTTGGCGCAAATCCGCCCGCGGCGCCGTTCGTGCCCGTCGTCGCCAATGTCACCGCCAGCCCGGTCAGCGATGCCGACACGATCCGCGACCTGCTCGTCCAGCAAGTCACCGGCCGCGTCCGCTGGCGCGAAAGCGTCGGCGCGATGGAGAGCATCGGCGTCGGCCAGTTCGTCGAATTTGGCGGCAAGGTCCTCTCGCCGATGGTCAAGCGCAGCGCGAGCGAAGAGGTCGAAACGGTCAGCGTCATCTCGATGGACGACATCGAAGCGTTGCTCAAGACGCTCTAAGATTCAGATTTCAGGAGACTAAATATGTTCGATCTCACCGGCATGACCGCCCTTGTCACCGGCGCTTCGGGCGGCATCGGTTCGGCCATAGCGCAGGCGCTCGCGGCGCAGGGTGCGCGGCTCGCGGTGTCGGGTTCCAACGCCGACAAGCTGAACGCCTTTCGCGACACGCTCGGCGGCGATCATGTCGCGTTGCCGTGCAATCTCGGCGATGCCGCCGCGGTCGATGCGCTCGTCCCCTCGGCGGTCGAGGCGCTCGGTCAGCTCGATATCCTCGTCAACAATGCCGGCGTGACGCGCGACAACCTGATCATGCGCATGAAGGACGAGGAGTGGATGGACGTCATCCGCATCAACCTCGAGGCCAATTTCCGCCTCGCGCGCGCGGCCGCGAAGCCGATGATGAAGGCGCGGTTCGGGCGCATCATTTCGGTCACCAGCGTCGTCGGTGCGACGGGCAATCCGGGGCAGGCCAATTATGCCGCGTCGAAGGCGGGCGTCACCGGCATGACCAAGGCGCTGGCGCAGGAACTCGCAAGTCGCGGCGTCACCGCAAACTGTGTCGCACCGGGCTTTATCGCCACCGCGATGACCGACGACCTGCCCGACGCGCAGAAGGAAGCGCTCAACCAGCGCATTCCGGCCGGCCGGATGGGTGCTGGCGACGATATCGCTGCCGCCGTCGTCTATCTGGCGTCGAAGGAAGCGGGCTATGTCACCGGTCAGACGTTGCATGTGAACGGCGGGATGGCCATGCTGTCCTGACGGGTCGCACCTAAAGGGCGGAAGGATTCGTCGATGCATAAGGGTCTGATCGCGGGCGTTGCGCTGGCTTTGGCGATGCTGCCGGGCGCCGTCCGGGCGCAGGAAGGCGAGAAGTTCGATTGCGTCGTCACATCGGTTACTGATGGCACCAGGAACTCGATCGGCGCCGCGATGGCGGGTGGCGGCGACGAAGCATCGCGCGAGGCGCTGTTCAAACAGCTGGGCGCGGTTGCCGACGATTGCGTGACGCGCCATGGCATCACGGCCGAACAAAAGGCCGTTTATTTCGACTACAGCCTTGCGCGCATTTCGCGCGAATGGCTGATGGGCGACATCGCAAAACTTGGTCTGGCGAGTGTGGTCGTCGACAAGGCGCTCGATTTCGGTCCCGGCGGCGCGAACCCCGATCTGTCGGGCGACATGACCGAGGATCAGATCATGAAGATCGTCCAGGCCTATATCGAAAGCGGCGTCGACATCGAAAAGGTCGACGGCGTCGCATGGGAAAAGGTCGGCGCCTATGCCGCCGCGACCTCGATCTACTGGAACAAGCGCAAGCAACTCGCCTTCTGAATCCGAACGGGCCGGATCCGGCTGAACCGGACCCGGCCCTCGGGACGAGCGGAGAGAGGGGTTAGAAGCTCGCCCGGGCTGTCAGCCGGAAATCGCGTCCGGCCAGTGGCACATAATCCTTGGTAAAGCTCGCGTGGCGGCGTGCTTCGACGTCGAAGATATTGTTCGCCGACAGGCTCAGCGTCAGATTCTTCGTATCGGGAAGTGGGCGCCAGCTGATCGAGGCGTTGACCAAAGTGAAGCCGTCGGTCGGCGTCTCGAACTGCGCGACGCGCGTCTGGTCGTCGGTCCATTCGACCTCGACGCGCGCATCGACGCGTTCGCCTTGCGCCTCGAGGCCCCCCAGCACGCGGAGCGCGGGGATGCGGGGCACGTTGCGGTCGAGGCCAGCATTCTTGATCTTCGCGCGCGTCATGTCGGCGGTGACGTCGCCGACGATGTTGAACCCGCCGATCTGCGCCAGCCGCGCGCTCGCTTCGGCCTCGAAGCCATAGACGCGCGCGTCGCGCTGGAAATACTGGAAGACGGGCAGCTCGTCCTCTTCCGCTCCGGTAGCGGCAGAATAGATGAAATTGTCGAACCAGTTCGAATAGCCGGTCAGGCTGAGGTTGAACGCGTCGGTTTTGATCTTGAATGAGGCTTCGGCGCCCCAGTTGGATTCGCGCTTGAGGTTCGGGTCACCAAGCTCGAAGCTCTGCGTCGCGATGTGCGGACCGTTCGACAGCAGTTCCTCGGCCGACGGCGCCCGCACCGCCCGCGATACCGAAACGCCGAATTTCGCGCCTTCGAAGATATCATAGGTCGCGCCGAGTGCGCCCGAGAAGCTGTCGAAATTACGTTCGAAGCCCAGCGTCTGCGCCCGCACATTGGTCTTTTCATAGCGCGCCGCGGCTTCGAGGCCGAGCGGGCCCATCGTATATTCCTGCAGCGTGAAAAGCGCGAACTGGTCGGTCAGGTTGCGCGGCACGAATGCCTCGGCGCCGACCGCATCGAAGTCGCGGTGGCTGTACTGCACGCCGCTCGCGCCGCGCCAGCCGCCGCGGTCGTTCTGCGCCAGCTCGATCCGGCCTTCGACGCCCTGGTTGGTGAAGACGGTGCCGACCTCGTCGCCTTCGAACTCGGTGTGCTTGTAATCGGCGAAGCCCGCACGGATGCGCAGCTTGTCGAAGAAGCCGTCGCCCAGCTCGACCTCGCCGCGCAGGTCCGCGCGCCACTGCTTCAGGCCGATGGTGACGGGGCCTTCGCCATGCTCATGGCCGCCTTCTTCTTCCTCGCCGCCATGATCATGCGCGGTGTTGGGGCGATCGGGCACGCCATAATTGGTGTCGTAATAACCGATCGAAATGCCGAGCTGCCCGCCGTCGTTGATCAGCGAGATGCCGCCGCCGGCGGTCCAGGTTTCGCTCTGTGTGTTGTCGATCTTGCCGCGCTTGCCCGCCTGTGCGGTCAGTTCGGCCGCTTCGTCGAGATGCCCGTCCTCGACCGCATGTTCGGCCAGGTGGAGCAGGTCGCCGCGAATATCGGGGGCATAGACAAAGCCGCCGCTGCGCGTGTCGCCCGTCTTGCGCCAGCTGCCGTCGAGATGCGCGACGATCTGCGGGCTCAGCGCGACGTCGATCGAGCTGCCGATGTTGCGGTCGTTCGCCGCGGTCGCATAGCCGCCGATCGCGTCGATATGGACATGGTCGGCGGGGACTTTCCTCGGAATGCGGCGGTCGAACATGTTGACCGCGCCGCCGATCGCCTGGCTGCCGAACAGCAGCACCGCGGGGCCGCGCAGGATTTCGATGCGCTCGACGGTCAGCGGGTCGATGGTGACCGCATGGTCGGCGGAGGTGTTCGACGCGTCGATCGACCCGATGCCATCGGTCAGAACGCGCACGCGTTCGCCCGAAAAGCCGCGAAGGACGGGGCGCGAAGCGCCGGGGGAAAAGCTCGTGGCCGATACGCCGGGCTGACGTGTCAGCGTGTCGCCGATCTGGCCGCGGATATCGCGAGCCAGCTCGTCGCCTTCGAGCACCGACACATTGCCGAGAATGTCGAGGCTGCGAACATAGGGTGCGGTGACGACGATCGGTCCGCCGGCGTGCACATCGTCATCGCTGCTTGCTGCTGTGCTGTCTTGCGCAAAGGCGGGGGCGGCGAGGAAAAGGGCAAAGGTAAAACCGGCAGAGCAAAGCAAACGCATGAGGGGAGAGTCCTGTTGTTATGGCGACCTGTCGGCGCACCCAGTAATGATATACTGTTACAATCGCAACCCTTGACGTGACGGCCGGCTGTCGTTCGTCGGACGTCGATGCCCGTTGGTCGACAAAGGCCGAACATTGGCAGGGCAAGCGAAGCTGTCTTGCGGGGCTGCGGGCGGCGCCCTAGATCATGCGCATGACTATTGCTGCAAACAGCCTCGACCTCATCGGCAACACCCCGCTGGTGCTGCTCAAGGGGCCGAGCGAAGCCACCGGCTGCGAAATCTGGGGCAAGTGCGAATATGCCAACCCCGGCGGATCGGTGAAGGACCGCGCCGCGCTCTATATCGTCCGCGATGCGGAGGCGAACGGCAGTTTGCGTCCCGGCGGGACGATCGTCGAGGGGACCGCAGGCAACACCGGCATCGGGCTGGCGCTCGTCGGCAATGCGCTCGGCTACAAGACGATCATCGTCATGCCCGACAACCAGAGCGCCGAGAAAATGGCGACGATCCGCGCTTTGGGTGCCGAGCTGGTGCTCGTGCCGCCCGCGCCCTTCGCCAACCCCGGCCATTTCGTCCACACCTCGCGCCGCATCGCCGAGGAAACCGATAATGCGATCTGGGCCAACCAGTTCGACAATATCGCCAACCGCAAGTCGCACATCTTCGGCACCGCCGAGGAAATATGGGAGCAGATGGACGGCCGCATCGACGGCTTCACCTGCGCGGCGGGCACCGGCGGCACGATCGCGGGAACCGGGCTGGGGCTGAAGGCGCATGATCCGGACATCGTCATCGCGCTCACCGATCCGCATGGCGCGGGGCTCTATAACTACTACCAGTGCGGCGAACTGCGCGCCGAAGGCAACAGCGTCGCCGAAGGGATCGGTCAGAACCGCATCACCGCCAACCTCGACGGCGCGCCGATCGACACCCAGTTCCGCATCTCGGATGCCGAGGGGCTCGCGGTGGTCCGCCAACTGCTCGATGAAGAGGGGCTGTGCCTCGGCCTGTCGTCGGGGATCAACGTCGCCGGCGCGATGGCGCTCGCGCGGCAGCTGGGTCCGGGCAAGCGCATTGCAACCATCCTCTGCGACAGCGGGTTTCGCTATCTCTCGACGCTCTACAACCCCGAATGGTTGGCGAGCAAAGGACTGGAGACAGCTGCATGAGCGTGCGGATCGAAATACCCTCGCCCCCCAAAGAGGCGCCGCCGCCACCCGCCACCGCGCCCGTCAACGACACGATGCGCCGCTTGCAGATCGGCATCGCCGGGGTGCTCACGGTGCTGCTGCTCGTCGGCATGGCCGGGTTGATCGGCGATCGCGCCCGGGAAAGCGCGGCCGGAGACGCGACGGCTGCCGCCGAAATCAAGATGCCGGGAGAGGAGGAGAAAACCAGCGGCGCGCCGCTCGAGGAACTGGGCGTCCAGGCGGTGTCGCCCTCGTCGAAGGATGAAAATGCCGCGACGCCGGTGAAGGTGCCGCAGGCGACGCCACCATCGTCGACCGTGCCTGACCTCGAGCCCGATCCCGCACTTCAGCGCGCGCGCCAGTCGAACCAGTGACGGCGGCATCGCGCCGGCCCATGCTGCGCGCTTTTATAATTGCCGCCACGATAGCTGCGCTGGCCTGGGTTGCGGGCGGGCAGGCACTGCTTGGCCGCATCGATCCGGCGCTCGCGGTCCCGTTGCTCGCGCCGCCGATGCTGCTTTTGGCCTGGTGGCAGCGCGGCGAGCCCGTCGCGATGCGGCGTCGCGCGTGCCTGCTCACCCTCGCGCTTCTGGCGATAACGCAGGCTTCGCTCGGCATCATGCTCGCCGGATCGGCGGCGGGGTTGCAATTGCTCCTCGCGATCGTATCGGCTGGCATCGCGGCCTGGCTTGCGGATCGGATCGTCCAGTGGCGCAGCCGGTTCAAATTGCTGCCGTGGCTCGCCGGATTTTTGCTCGTGGCCGGCTGGTTCGGGGCGGGGCACGCGCTGCTGGCGGCCCTCTATCGGCCCGCGTCGGCCTCGGCGGATGCGCCCGCCGCCACCATGCTCACCGGCCTGCCGCTGCGCTGGTCTGCAAGCCCGAGCATCGCGGCGATGATTGCCGAAGGCACGAATGACGATCCGGCGCTCGCGCGGCTGATCGCAGCCGGGCCGATATCGCTCGTCGACAGCCTCGCCGATCATGTGCCATCGCCGGGCGGGGCGCTGCTGATCGCGCATCCGCGTGCGCTGGCGCCGCAGGAGCTGGTCGCGATCGACGCGTTCGTGCGCGGCGGCGGACGTGCGGTCATACTCGCCGATGCGCTATCGGGCTGGCCGGCGCGCCATCCGCTCGGCGATCCGCGCAACGCGCCGGTGACGAGCCTGCTCACGCCGCTGCTCGACCATTGGGGTGTGACCTTGGCCGCCGCGCCCGCGCAGGAGAGCATGGCGTTGCCGGTCGATGTCGACGGTGCGCGTCTTCGCCTGTTCAGCGCGGGACGCCTCGATCGCCTGCCGCAGGCGTGCCGTGTCTATGCCGATCGCCGCGTTGCGCATTGCCGGATAGGGCAGGGCGAGGTCTGGCTGGTGGGCGATGCCGACCTGCTCTTTGCACCGCTATGGCGTCCGCTCGTTCCGGGCGCACATCACCTGCGGCAGGCCGACACGATGGAATGGCTTTCGGTCCGTCTGTGGCGCGGTGCCGGAAACAGCTTTCTGCATCCGCTCTGGATTCGCGCCCGCGCCGCCTGAGTCGGGCGTATCCGCCCTAATTTACCCCGATCGAAGCATGTCTCGCGGTGCCGCTGTGCGCCGTGGGACCGGTATTTACCCAATTCGGAGGTCTTTTTGCGGTAAATGGGGGTTAGATTCCCTATTTCACCCTAAATTACCCCTTTCCACCCCGATCTTTAGTTGATACTCAGGAATCGGAGAGGGGCATTCTCCACCTGTGCCGAACTAGCTGGAATCATGCGATTCCGGGGACGGGGAAGTTTTGCCCGGTGGCGCGAATACGGGGGGCAGAGCGATGGCGATTGTGACGCCCGGCCAGTATGCGGGCACCAGTTTCGCCGCGATCGATGGCAAGGGGCGCATCGCCGTCCCCTCACAATTCCGCAACAATGTGCCCCTCATTGCGGACGGCCAGCGCGTGCTTTGGGTCGGCTTTCACGAAAAGCTGCCCTGCCTCGTCGCCTATGGCCAGGATCAATATGACCGGCTGAACGGCGAGATCGAACGCGACCGCGAAACCGCGCGGCTGCGCAACCTCGACTTCGACGAGGACAGCGAGTTCAAGAAGCGCTTCAGCTACACCGAGCCCTATACGCTCGACGACAGCGGTCGCTTCCTTCCCAGCTTCATCCACCGCGACCGCGTCGGCGATGCCGGCGCGACCGCTTTTGTGGGCTCGGGCCGCCGCCTCGAAATCTGGTGGCTGCCGACCTTGGCCGAATGTGCCGAGGCCGACCCGGTGCTGCGGCGCCTCGCGGCGTCGTGGGATGCGACAAAAGGGAAGGGGCGCAAGTGACCGACCTTCCGCGCGATCCCCGCCACGATCCGGTCCTCCGTGAAGAAGTCCTCGCCGCACTCGCCATCCAACCCGGTGAACGCCACGTCGATGCGACCTTCGGTGCCGGCGGCTACACGCGTGCGATGCTCGCCGCGGGCGCCGACGTCGTCGCCTGCGACCGTGATCCCGACGCGATTGCCGGAGGGCAGGCGCTGGTAGAAGAGGCTGGCGGCAAGCTGACATTGATCCACGGTCGCTTCAGCGAGATCGACCGGCTGCTCGCCGAGCGCGGGATCGACGCGGTCGACGGCATCACCTTCGACATCGGCGTGTCGTCGATGCAGCTCGACCAGGGCGAGCGCGGTTTCTCGTTCCAGAAGGACGGCCCGCTCGACATGCGCATGGCGCAGGAGGGCGAAAGCGCCGCCGACTGGCTGAACAGTGCCGACGAAACCGAAATCGCCGACGTGCTTTTCCATTATGGCGACGAACGCCAGTCGCGCCGCGTTGCGCGCGCGATCGTCGCGGCGCGTCCGCTGACGCGTACCGGCGAACTCGCGACGGTGATCCGCAAGGCGCTGCGCCATCCGCCGGGCGCGCCCAAGGATCCTTCGACCAAAAGCTTTCAGGCGATCCGCATCCATGTGAACGGCGAGCTCGATGAATTGATCGCCGGCCTCAATGCCGCCGAGCGGCTGCTTCGTCCGGGCGGCCGCCTCGCGGTGGTCAGCTTTCACAGCACCGAGGACCGCATTGTGAAGAACTTCCTGCGCGAACGTAGCGGTGGCGATGCCGCGGGTTCGCGCCACCGGCCCGCGCCGATCCCTCTGGCGCGGGCCGCAACGTTCGAAACCCCGGCGCGCAAAGTGCGCCCGGGCAAGGCCGAAGAGGCGCGCAATCCGCGCGCCCGTTCGGCAACGCTGCGCAGCGCGGTCCGGACCTCGGCTCCGGCGCATTCGACGATGAAGGAGGCGATGTCATGCTGATGGCGGCCCGCAAGCTCCAGGGGATCGGCCTGGTCCTGCTCGTGCTCATCTTCGCGATGATGCTTTATCCCGTGTCGCTGAAAGTCGCGGCGACGCGCAGCGAACTGACGCGCATCGAACGGCAGATCGACCGGACGCGCGACAATATCCGCTATCTCGAATCCGAACTCGCGGTGCGCGCCTCGATGCGTCAGCTCGAACAATGGAATGCCGACACCTTCGGCTATTCGGCGCCCGATGCGGGTCAGTATCTGGCGAGCGAGCGTCAGCTTGCGTCGCTCGACCGCCTGCCGCGGGCCCGCGGCGCCAACGAGGTCGCGCCGGTGCTGATGGCGATGGTGTCGCCCGTCGGCACGCCTGCCGTCAGCGCGCCGAAAGAAAGCCCGGTCGCCGGCAAGCCCGCCGCGGCGAAGCCCTCCGCCAAGCCGGTCGTGCTCGCACAGGCCGACACCGCGATCCGCAGCGATGTGGCACCGCGGATGGCGCCCACGCGCCGCCGCGAACAGCTCAAGATGATCGAGGACCAATTGCTCGCCGAATCGACGCTCGCCGACCTCAAGCGCGCGGCGGCGGCCGAAGCGGCAGGAGGCAAGTCCGGCCGATGAACACGCTGGTCGTCCGCCCAACGAGAGTCCGAACTGCCGGGGTGCGGCAGCAGATATTGCTGACCGCACAACAGCGTTTGATGATCCTGATGCTGCTGTTCATGGCGGCATTTTTCGTTGTGTCGGTGCGGCTGCTCTATTTCGCGCTGTTCGATACCTCGTCGAGCGCCCACGCGGCGACCGCCTTTGTCCCAGCGCGCGCCGACATCGTCGACCGCAACGGCGTGCCGCTCGCGCGCACGATCGACGGCTATTCGATTCGCGTCGTCCCGTCGAAGCTGCTCAACAACCGGCAATATCTCGCGGACGAGCTGCACAAGATTTTCCCCGACACGCCGCGCGAGGAATTGCTCGCAAAGGTCAGCGGGTCGCGCCCGACCTATATCCGCCGCCGCGCGCTGCCCGATCAGGTCGCGGCGGTGAACGCGATCGGCGATGTCGGTTTCGACTTCCCGCGCGAAAAGGAACGCCTCTATCCGCAGCTGACCCTGGCCGCGCATGTGCTCGGCTTCACCAATGCCGAGGGGCATGGCGTCACGGGGGTCGAAGGCGCATTCGACCAGCGGCTGATCGACAAGGCGACGCGCGGCGAGCCGCTCGCGCTGTCGATCGACGCGCGCGTGCAGGGCGTGCTCGAAAGCGAGCTGAGCTCGGCGGTCGCCAACCTCGAGGCGATCGGCGGCGCTGGGATCATTCTCGACGTCCACACCGGCGAAGTCGCGGCGATGACATCGCTCCCGACCTTCAACCCGAACAAGCTGACCGGCAGCGACCCGGCGACGCGCCGCAACGCCGTCACCTATAATCTCTACGAGCTCGGTTCGACCTTCAAGCCGCTGTCGATCGCTGCCGCCATCGACGACGGCACGATCACCAGCATGGCACGCCGTTACGATGCGTCGGCGCCGCTACCGATCGCCGGTTTCCGCATCCGCGACAGCCATCCCGGCCGCTGGTACAATGTGCCCGAGACGCTGATCGAAAGCTCGAACATCGCCACCGCACGTATCGCCGACGAACTCGGGCGCGAGAATCTGGAACGGCTCTTCCGCAACCTCGATTTCGACAAGCGCCCGCAGATCGACCTCAAGGAACGGGCTTTCCCGCTGTGGCCGAAGGACTGGGGCCGCGTGACCACGATGACGACCAGCTATGGCCACGGCATCGCGGTGACCCCGATGCATCTCGCGAGCGCCTATGCCGCGCTCGTCAACGGCGGCATCTATCGTCCCGCGACGCTGATGAAGCTCGGCGACAAGGCGCCGCCGCAGGGCCGCCGCGTGTTCAAGGCGGCGACCAGCGCGCGGATGCGCCAGCTGCTTCGCCTCATCGTTTCGGATGGCACCGGCAAGCAGGCGAACGCGCCGGGCTTCCGCGTCGGGGGTAAGACGGGTTCGGCAGAAAAGCCGGGTGCGGGCGGCTATCGTCGCCATTCGCTCGTCTCGACCTTCTCGGCGGCTTTCCCGATGGACAACCCGCGCTATGTGGTGATCGTGATGATCGACGAGCCGAAGGGGAACGCGTATAGTTCGGGCCAGCGCACTGCAGGCTGGACCGCAGCGCCCGTGGTGCGCAAGGTCGTGACGCGCGCGGGGCCGATGTTGGGCGTTTTCCCCGACGAAAGCCGCGACGTCGATGTCTCCGAGCTCATCCCCTTGCTGCGGAGAAATGAGGAAACGCACTGATGCGTCTCGCCGCGCTGCTCGACGATCAGGGGCGGGGGGGTAGCGATCCCGTCGTTACGGGACTTGCGATCGATCATCGCAAGGTCGCGCCGGGGACGATTTTCGGCGCCTTCGTCGGTGAAAAATTCAACGGCGAGGATTTCATCGCTGCCGCGATCGAAGCGGGCGCCGTCGCGATCGTCGCGCGTCCCGAAGCGCGGGTCGAGGGTGCGGTGCATATCGCCGACGCCAACCCCCGCCGCGCCTTTGCGCATATCGGCGCGCGCTTCTTTCACCGCTTTCCCGCGACCTGCGTCGCGGTAACAGGCACGAACGGGAAGACCTCGACCGTCGAGATGACGCGCCAGCTGTGGCGGATGGCCGGGTTCAACGCCGCATCGATCGGCACGCTTGGCATCACGACCTCGATGGACAGCGCCTCTACGGGGCTGACGACGCCCGATATCGTCACCTTCCTTTCGAACATGTCGGGTCTCGCGGCCGAAGGTATTACGCACGCCGCGTTCGAGGCGTCGAGCCACGGACTCGACCAGTATCGCACCGAGGGTCTGCCGGTGAAGGCGGCCGCATTCACCAACCTCAGCCACGATCATCTCGACTACCACGGCACGATGGAGACCTATCTCGCCGCCAAAATGCGGCTTTTTGACGAAGTGGTCGAGCAGAATGGCGCGGCGGTGATCTGGGCCGATGACGCCTATTCGGCCGAAGTGATCGAAGCGGTGATCGCGCGCGGCGTCCACCTGCTGAGCGTCGGCACGAAGGGCGAAACGCTCCGCCTCGTCTCGCGCGAACCGACGCAACTCGGCCAGTCGCTCGTCATCGCGGCGGGTGACCTCACGCAAAAGGTCGATCTGCCACTGATCGGCGCCTATCAGGTCGCGAATGCGCTCGTATCTGCGGGCCTCGTGATCGCGACCGGCGGCGACGCAGCGCAGACGCTCGGCAATCTCGCGCGGCTGCAGCCGGTGCGCGGCCGCCTCGAGCGCGCGGCGATCACTCGGACGGGCGCGCCCGTCTATGTCGATTATGCGCATACCCCCGACGCGATCGAGGCCGCGCTCGACGCGTTGCGCCCGCACGCGAGCGGCCGCCTGATCCTTGTTTTCGGCGCCGGTGGCGACCGCGACCAGGCGAAGCGCCCTGAAATGGGCAAGGTCGCCGCGGCAAAGGCCGACGTGCTGATCATCACCGACGACAATCCGCGCGGCGAAGATCCCGCCGTCATTCGAGGCGCAATCGCTGCCGCTGCACCTGCCGCGCAGGTCATCGGCGACCGCCGCGCCGCGATTGCCGCCGCGATCGGGGAAGCGCGCGCCGACGACATCGTCTGCATCGCGGGCAAGGGGCACGAACAGGGCCAGATTGTCGGCCGCGGGGACGCCATGCGCGTCATTCCCTTTGACGATGTGACCGTTGCGCGCGAGGAGGCGGCATGAACCCGCTCTGGACCGCGCGCGCCATCGCAACTGCCACGGGCGGGACCGCCAGCGCCGACTTCACCGTGCAGGGCGTCGCCTTCGACTCGCGCGAGGTGACAAAGGGCGACCTCTTCGTCGCGATGAAGGGCGAGGTCGCCGATGGTCACGCCTTCATCGACAAGGCGATTGCCGCGGGCGCCGTCGGCATTGTGTGCGAAACCGCGATCGATCATCCCCACGTCCGCGTCGCCGACAGCGCCGCGGCACTGAACGCGCTCGGCATCGCATCGCGTGCGCGCAGCCATGGCCGGATCATCGGCGTGACCGGCTCGGCGGGCAAGACGGGGACGAAGGAAGCGCTGTTTGCGGCGCTCGACCGCTTCCGCCCGGGCAAGGCCCACCGCTCGGTCAAAAGCTACAACAACCATGTCGGCGTGCCACTCAGCATCGCGCGCATGCCGTCGACCGCCGATTTCGGCGTGTTCGAAATGGGGATGAACCATGCGGGCGAACTCGCCGAACTGACGCGCATGGTGCGCCCGCACGTCGCGATCGTCACCACCATCGCCCCCGCGCATATGGAATATTTTGGCAGCGAAGAGGCCATCGCCGACGCGAAGGGCGAGATTTTCGAAGGGCTCGAACCCGGCGGCACCGCGATCGTCCCGTTCGACAGCCCGCATTATGCAAGGCTGCGCGCCAAGGCGGAACAGCATGCCGCCCATGTCGTGAGCTTCGGCCTCGGCGACGGCGCCGACGTCCGCGCGGTCGACTGGCTTTCGGACGGGAAGGGCGGCTCGCTCGTCACCGCGCAGGTGCAGGATTCGCTCCTCTGCTACACGATCGCGCAGGCGGGGGCGCATTGGGTGTCCAATTCGCTCGCCGTGCTTGCGGCGGTCAAGGCTGTCGGCGGCGCCCTGCCCGCCGCGGGCCTTGCCTTTGCCGAGATGGGCGGCCTCACCGGACGCGGCGCACGCCACCGCGTCGCGGTGCCCGGCGGCCACATCCTCGTCATCGACGAAAGCTACAACGCCAATCCGGCCTCGATGGCCGCGACGGTCACCCAGTTCGGCACCGAATCCGCCGACCGCAAGGTCGCGATTCTCGGCGCGATGAAGGAGCTGGGGCCGGGCGGCGAGGCGTATCACGCGGGTCTCGCGGCTCCGCTCGTCGCGGCGGGGGTGCAATTCGCCCTGCTTGTCGGCGAAGAGATGGCGCCGCTCGCCAAAGCGCTTGAGGGACGCATCGATTTCGAGCATGTGCCCGCCCACTCGGCCGCGGTAGGGCGGCTGAAGGACCTGATCCGTCCGGGCGACGCCGTGCTGGTCAAGGGGTCGAACAGCGTCGGGCTGTCGCATGTCGTGACGGCGCTGACCAACGGGGACTATTGATGCTATATTGGCTGGCGGAATGGCTTGGCTTTCCGGGGGCTCTCAACCTCATTCGCTACCTGAGCTTCCGCTCGGGGGCCGCGGTCGCGACTGCGATGATCCTGGGCCTGTGGATCGGCCCGCGCTTCATCCTGATGCTGCGGATGCGGCAGGGCAAGGGACAGCCGATCCGCGAGGACGGCCCGCAAAGCCACCTCGCCAAAAAGGGCACGCCGACGATGGGTGGGCTGATGATCCTCATTTCGCTGATGATCTCCGCGCTTTTGTGGATGGATCTGTCGAACCGCTTCGTCTGGGCCTGTCTGTTCGTCACCGCGGGTTTCGCCGTCGTCGGCTTTCTCGACGATTTCGACAAGGTGACCAAGGCCAGCCATCGCGGGATTCCGGGGCGCGTGCGGCTGCTGATCGAATTTGCCATCGCCGCAGTCGCGGTGCTGCTGATCGTGTCGCGCACCGGCACGGACCTGTATCTGCCCTTTTTCAGCGGAATCGTCGTCCCGCTCGGGCCGCTCTATTATGTCTTTGCGATGGTGCTGATCGTCGGTTTCGGCAATGCGGTGAACCTCACCGACGGACTCGACGGCCTCGCGACCTTCCCCGTGATCATCGCCAGCCTGACCTTCCTCGTCATCGTCTACCTCTCGGGCAATGTGAAGTTCGCGGGCTATCTCGGCATTCCGCACGTCCCCGGCGCGGGCGAGCTTGCGGTGTTCGCCGCGGCGATCATCGGCGCCTGCCTCGCCTTTCTGTGGTTCAACGCGCCCCCCGCGGCGGTGTTCATGGGCGATACGGGCAGCCTCGCGCTCGGCGGGGCGCTCGCGACAATCGCGGTCACCGCGCAGCATGAACTCGTCCTCGTCCTCGTCGGCGGGCTGTTCGTCGTTGAGGCGCTGTCGGTGATTATTCAGGTCTTCTGGTACAAGCGCACCGGCAAGCGTGTGTTCCGCATGGCGCCGATCCACCATCATTTCGAGCAATTGGGCTGGCCCGAATCGACCGTCGTCATCCGTTTCTGGATCGTCTCGATCGTCCTTGCACTCGCGGGGCTCGCGACCTTGAAACTCCGTTGATCTCCTCGCGCGCCTTTGCCGGTCGCCGCTACGCGGTACTGGGACTGGCGCGCTCGGGCCTCGCGACCGTCGAGGCGCTCGTCGCGAGCGGCGCGGGCGTCACCGCATGGGACGACCGCGAGGAAGCGCGCGACGATGCGATGGCACTCAGCGCCGATATCGGCAATCCGCTCGAGATCGACCTGATCGGCTTTGCCGGTGTCGTCGTGTCGCCCGGCGTGCCGCTCAACCGCCACCCGATCGCCGTGCATGCGCGCGAGGCGCATGTTCCCGTGATCGGCGACATCGAGCTGTTTGCCGAAGCCCGTGACGAATTGCCCGCGCACAAGGTCGTCGGCATCACCGGCACGAACGGCAAGTCGACCGTCACCGCGCTGATCCAGCATATGCTCGAAAGCGCCGGGGTGCCGTCGCTGATGGGCGGCAATATCGGCCTGCCGATCCTGTCGCGTGACCCGCTCCCCGAGGGCGGGGTTTATGTGCTCGAACTGTCGAGCTATCAGATCGACCTTTCGCACAGCCTTGCGTGCGACATCGCGGTGCTCACCAACCTCAGCCCCGACCATCTCGACCGCTACGACGGCTTCGCGGGCTATACGGCATCGAAGGCGCGGCTGTTCGGCCTCCAGCACCGCGATCAGGTCGCGATCGTCGCGGTCGACGACGATCCGTCGAAGATGATCGCGAGCCGCATCAATCACCGCCTCCACCGCGTATCGGCAAAGGATGTCGATCCGGTCGATCAGGCGCGCTGGCCCGCATTGCAGGGGCCGCACAATGCCCAGAACGCCGTGTGCGCGATCGCCGTGTGCCGCGTGCTGGGGCTGAACGACGAACAGATCGAACGCGGCCTCGCGACGTACAAATCGCTGCCGCATCGTATGGAATTGGTCGGCGAAGTCGGGGGGGTCAGCTGGTTCAATGACAGCAAGGCTACCAATGCGGCTTCCGCTGCACCGGCGCTGGCGGCTTTCCCGCCAGCGCCGGACCAGCGTTTGCACTGGATTGCGGGCGGCAAGGCCAAAGGCGACGGCCTCGCGGCGTGCCGTCCGTGGTTCGGCCATGTCAAACGCGCCTATCTGATCGGCGAGGCGATGGAGCCGTTCGCGGCCGAGATCGGCGATGCGATTCCGGTCGAACGGTCGGGCGACATGGCGACGGCGGTGAAACAAGCCGCGGCGGCGGCGAAACCCGGCGATATCGTCCTGCTCTCGCCGGCGTGTGCGTCGTTCGACCAGTTCAGGGATTATGAGCAGCGCGGCGATGCGTTTCGCGCCGCCGTTCAGGCGCTCGGGGCATGAGCGGGGGAGACAATATGGAGAGCGCGACCGAAAGGCCGGTGATCGCCGCCACGCGCACCACGAAACGCCGCGGACCGCGCCTCAGCCGCGCCGACCGCACCCCGCTCGGCCTCTGGTTCTGGGAAATCGATCGCGTGCTGTTGCTGCTCGTGTCGATTCTCGTTGCGGTCGGGCTGGTCGCAGTGGCCGCGGCGTCGCCCGTCGCGGCGCAGAAACTGTCGACTTCGACCGCGTCGCTCGACCCGCTCTATTATTTCTATCGCCAGCTGATGTGGGTGATCGTCGGCGTGCCGGTGATGCTGATGGTGTCGATGCTGCCCAAGCCGCAGGCGCGGCGCTTCGCCATCTATGGCACGATCGCCTTCCTCGTCCTCCTCTTCCTCGTGCCGCTCGTCGGCACGTCGGTGAACGGTGCGCAGCGATGGATCGGCAGCGGGGTGTTCCGCCTCCAGCCGTCGGAATTCCTCAAACCCTTCTTCGCCGTGTCGCTCGCGTGGGTGTTGTCGCTGCGGCTGCACGATCAGAGCCTGCCCGTCGTGCCGCTCGCACTCGCGCTCACCGGCGTCATCGCGCTGCTGCTGATGGGCCAGCCCGATCTGGGGCAAACGGTCATCTTCGTCGCGACCTGGCTGGTGCTGGTGATGGTCGCGGGGCTGTCGATGCGCATCCTAGCCGGTTTGGCGGGAGCGGGGGTCGTCGGGCTCGTGCTCGCCTATTTCTTCTATCCCGTCGCGCAGCAGCGCATCAACATCTGGCTCTTTGCCGAGGGTGACAGCTTCCAGGTCGACAAGGCGCATGCGACGCTCACCGCGGGCGGGCTGATCGGCACCGGCCCCGGCGCGGGGCTTGCGAAGTTCCAGCTGCCCGAAGCGCACACCGACTATATCTTCTCGGTCATCGGCGAGGAGTTCGGGATGATCGCGTGCATCGCGATCGCCGTCCTCTATCTCGCGATCATCGTGCGCGTCCTCGTCCGCCTGCTCGACGAGGAAGACAGCTTCCTGATCCTCGCGGTCGCGGGCCTGATCGCGCAGTTCGGCGGGCAGGCGGTGATCAACATGGCGGTGAACACGCAGATCTTCCCGTCGAAGGGGATGACGCTGCCGTTCATCAGCTATGGCGGCTCGTCGTTCATCGCTTTGTCGATCGGCATGGGTTTGCTCTTGTCGCTGACCCGCCGGAACCCCTATGCGGCACGGGTGTCGATGACCCGAAACTGGAACAAGAAATGACCGCAACGCGCCACTTCCTTCTCGCCGCCGGCGGGACGGGAGGACATATGCTGCCCGCCTACGCTCTCGCGGGCGAACTGATTTCGCGCGGACACCGCGTCGCGCTGGTCAGCGACGACCGCGGGCTCAAGATTCCGGGCGCGCCCGCCGAGATGGAAACGCACGTCCTGCCCGCGGGCCGGGTATCGGGCGGCCCCGTCGGCTGGCTGAAGGCCGCACTCGCGATCCGAAAGGGGCGGCGCATGGCGATCGACCTGATCCGCGAGTTCGATCCCGCTGTCGTTGTCGGCTTTGGCGGCTATCCCTCGCTGCCCAGCCTGCTCGCCGCGGGCGCGATGAAGCGGCCGCGCGTGCTCCATGAGCAGAATGCCGTGCTCGGCCGCGTCAACCGGATGATGGCGCCGCGCGTCGATGCGGTGGCGGTCGCCTATCACAACATCCAGCGCTATCCCGCGGGGCATGAGCTGAAGAAGCATATCACCGGCAATCCGGTGCGCGACGAGATCATCGCGATCCGCGACGACGGCTTCCCGCCGCTGCCCGAAGATGGCATCTTTCGCCTGCTCGTCGTCGGCGGCAGTTTGGGCGCAACGGTGCTCAGCGAAGTCGTGCCCGCGGCGATCGCGATGCTGCCGCGCGCGTTGCTCGACCGGCTGCAGGTCGTCCAGCAGTGCCGCGAAGACGATATCGAAGCGGTGCGCGCCAAATATGCCGAGCTGGGCGTCGCCGCCGAATGCGCTTCCTACATCAAGGATTTCCCCGAACGGCTGCGCTGGGCGCATATGGTGATCGCGCGCGCGGGCGCCTCGACCGTCGCCGAACTCGCCTGTGCCGGGCGCCCGGCGATCTTCGTGCCCTATCCGCACGCGATGGACGATCATCAGACCTATAATGTCGTCGACCTCGTGGAAGCGGGCGGGGCGATCGCGTTTCAGCAGCCGGCCTTCACCCCGGCCGAGGTCGCGAAGCATATCCAGCGCATGGCGCTCGAACCCGGCGCGCTCGAAACGGCGGCCGAGCGTGCGGCGAGCTGCGGGCTTCCCGATGCGACGCGCGATCTTGCCGACCTCGTCGAATCGCTCGTCGCGCCGCCGATGATGGACGTGATCCGCGTCGGAGCGCCTTCGGGCCAGCGTGCGGCCGCAAGCGGCATGGCCTCCGCCCGCACGGGAGATAAATGATGCGCGGCGTTGCGACCGACATCGGCACCATCCACTTCATCGGCATCGGCGGCATCGGCATGTCGGGGATTGCCGAGGTGATGCACAATCTCGGCTATCAGGTGCAGGGCAGCGACATCGCCGATGGCTATGTCATCGAGGGTCTGCGCAAGCGCGGCATCAAGGTCGCGATCGGGCATGAGGCGTCGAACGTCGACGGGGTCGCGGTCGTCGTGACCTCGACCGCGGTCAAGCGCGGCAACCCCGAAGTCGAGGCGGCGCTCGCCGGGCGCATACCGCTCGTCCGCCGCGCCGAAATGCTCGCCGAGCTCATGCGCCTGAAATCGACCGTCGCGATCGCGGGCACGCATGGCAAGACGACGACGACCAGCCTCGTCGCGGCGCTGCTCGACGCCGGCGGGATCGACCCGACCGTGATCAACGGCGGCATCATCAACAATTATGGCTCGAACGCGCGCCTCGGCGCCAGCGACTGGATGGTCGTCGAGGCCGACGAGAGCGACGGCAGCTTCCTGCGCCTCGACGGCACGATCGCGGTCGTCACCAACATCGATCCCGAACATCTCGACCATTATGGCAGCTTCGACGCGATCAAGGACGCCTTCGTCGAATTTATCGAGAACGTGCCCTTCTATGGTGCCGCGATGCTCTGCCTCGACCATCCCGAGGTGCAGGCGATCATCCCGCGCATCCGCGACCGCCGCATCATCACCTATGGCTTTTCGGCGCAAGCGGACGTGCGCGGCACCAATGTTGTGCCTGGCCCCGACGGCAACCGCTTCGACGTCGTCGTGCGCGACCGCGACGGGAACAGCCGGACGATCGAGGGCATTCATTTGCCGATGTCGGGCCGCCACAATGTCCAGAACTCGCTGGCGGCGATTGCGGTCGCGCTCCACATGGGTGTTTCGGACGACAAGATCGTGTCGGGCTTCCACGGCTTTGCCGGGGTCAAGCGCCGCTTCACCAAGGTCGGCGAGATTGCGGCGGGCGAGGGCATCGTCACAGTGATCGACGATTACGCGCACCATCCGGTCGAAATCCGCGCTGTCCTCTCGGCTGCGCGCGAGGGCGTCGGCGCGGGCCGCGTCGTCGCCGTCGTCCAGCCGCACCGCTTCACGCGCCTGCGCGACCATATGGACGATTTCCAGCAGGCGTTTAACGACGCCGATATCGTGCTCGCGCTGCCCGTCTATGCCGCCGGCGAAAGCCCGATCGACGGTGTGTCGTCAGATACGCTCGTCGCGGGGCTGCGCGATCGCGGGCATCGTCAGGCGAATGTCGTCGCCGACGCCGGCGCGCTCGCATCCGCCATCGCTGCGAGCATCGCCGCGGGTGACCTCGGCGCGGGCGACAAGATCATCTGCCTCGGCGCGGGTGACATCACCAAGATGGCGGCGGGCCTCGCCGCTGCGGTGGAGGGGGCATGAGCGCCGTCGCAACCCTTCCCACGGTGCGCGGCAAGCTGACGGCCAAGGCGCCGCTCGCGCCGCTCGTCTGGTTCAAGTCGGGCGGCCCCGCCGACTGGCTGTTCGAGCCCAGGGACGCCGACGACCTCGCCGATTTCCTGCGCGATCTCGATCCCGCCGTTCCGGTAATGGCGCTCGGGCTCGGATCGAATCTCATCGTCCGCGACGGCGGCTTTCCGGGTGTCGTCGTCCGGCTCGGCAAAGCGTTCGCCAAGGTCGAAGCGCTCGACGCCACGACGCTGCGTTGCGGCGGCGGTGCTTCTGGCATTCTCGTTTCCTCGACCGCTCGCGATGCGGGCATCGCCGGGATGGAATTCCTGCGCTCGATCCCCGGCACCGTCGGCGGCTTCGTGCGCATGAACGGCGGTGCCTATGGCGGCGAGGTCAAGGATATCCTGATCGACTGCGACGTCGTGCTGCGTTCGGGCGAGCAGAAGACGCTGCCGCTCGCGGACCTCGGCTATACCTATCGCCACAGCGAATTGCCTGAAGGCGCGGTCGTGACCGGTGCGACCTTTCGCGGCCAGCACGGCGAACCCGCCGCCATTCAGGCCGAAATGGACCGCATCTCGGCGAGCCGCGAAGCCTCGCAGCCGCTGCGCTCGAAGACCGGCGGTTCGACCTTCAAGAACCCCGACGGGCACAAGGCTTGGCAGCTCGTCGACGACGCGGGCTGCCGCGGTTTCGCGGTCGGCGGCGCGCAGGTCAGCGAGAAGCACACCAATTTCCTCATCAACACGGGTGAGGCCACGAGCGCCGATATCGAGGCGTTGGGCGAGGAAGTCCGCCGCCGCGTGAAGGACAAGAGCGGCGTCGAACTGCAATGGGAGATACAGCGCGTGGGAGTGGCGAAGTGAGCCGGGGTCCGTGGCATGTCGCCGTCCTGATGGGCGGCTGGTCGGCCGAGCGCGAGGTGTCGCTGATGAGCGGCAACGGCGTTGCCGACGCGCTGGAGTCGCGCGGGCATAAGGTCACGCGCATCGACATGGACCGCGACGTCGCTTTGCGCCTCGCCGAGGCGAAGCCCGACGTTGTGTTCAACGCGCTCCACGGCGTTCCGGGTGAAGACGGCACCGTGCAGGGCATGCTCGACCTGATGGGTCTCAGATATACCCACAGCGGTCTCGTCACCTCGGTGATCGCGATCGACAAGGAATTGACGAAGCAGGCGCTGGTGCCGCATGGTATTCCCATGCCGACGGGGACGATGGTCGACAGCGAAAGCCTCTTTACAGTCGACCCCTTGCCGCGCCCCTATGTGCTGAAGCCCGTCAACGAGGGCTCGTCGGTCGGCGTCGCGATCGTCAAGGACGACAGCAATTACGGCAACCCGATCGCGCGCGAAGCCGTAGGGCCTTGGCAGGAATTCGACCGGTTGCTCGCCGAGCCCTTTATCAAGGGCCGCGAACTGACCGTCGCGGTGCTCGCCGATCAGGCGCTCGCGGTCACCGAACTGCGCGTCAAATCGGGCTTCTACGACTATGACGCCAAATATACCGACGGGCTGACCGAACATGTCTGCCCCGCCGACGTGCCCGACGACGTTGCGCAGCGGATGAAGGATCTGGCACTGCAATCGCACCGGCTGCTCGGCTGCAAGGGCGCCTCGCGCTCCGATTTCCGCTGGGACGACGAACATGGTCTCGCGGGCATCTTCCTGCTCGAGGTCAACACCCAGCCGGGAATGACGGCGCTCAGCCTCGTGCCTGAACAGGGGCGCGCCGTCGGCATGGATTATGCCGAACTCGTCGAACGCATCGTGGGGGAAGCGTTATCATGAGCAAGACACAGATCAAGCGTGGGAAGGCGCCGCCGCGCCGACCGGCGCGCGCGCCGAAGAAGCGGCGGAAGGTCCAGACATCGCGCCTCAACGCGATCATCAACGCGCTGCCGATCAGCCCGCAGCGGCTGCAGAAGGTCGCGAACTGGACGATCGGTCTCAGCCTGTGCGCCGTCGTCGCGATCGGTGCGCATGCCACCGGCGTCACCGCGAAGATTCACGAGGAATATGCGCAGGCCGTCGGCCGCGCGGGTTTTCAGGTGAAGAAGGTCGAGGTGGTCGGTGCCGACCGCATCGACCGGCTCAAAGTCTATGACATCGCGCTCGCGCAGAAGGACCGCTCGATGGCGGCGGTCGACCTCGAGGACGTGCGCGGCGACCTGATGCGCTATGGCTGGATCAAGGATGCGCGCGTGTCGCGGCGCCTGCCCGACACGCTCGTCGTCGACATCGTCGAGCGCACCCCGGCGGCGATCTGGCAGCATAACAACCGCCTGTCGCTGATCGACGAAAAGGGCGTCGTGCTCGAACCCGTCACCGTCGCGACGATGCCCGACCTGCCGCTCGTCATCGGACCGAAGGCGAACCAGCGCTCGCAGGACCTCGACCGCTTGCTGACCGAGGCGAGCAGCCTCAAGGAATTGCTCGCGGGTGCGACGTGGGTCGGCAACCGCCGCTGGGACCTGCGTTTCCGCAGCGGCGAGACGCTGTCGCTTCCCGAAGGCGAAGCCGAAGCCAAGGCGGCGCTCGCCAAATTCGCGCATATGGACGGCGCCAACCGCCTGCTCGGGCGCGGCATATTGCGCTTCGACATGCGCGACCCCGCGCGCTTCGTGCTGCGCCTGCCGCACGAAGGGCAGGTGGCGCCCGCGAAGCTCGACGATGCGCGCGCCGTGGTCGATGCGGTCGCCCAAGCCTCGGCGGAGAAGGGGTAAGCCATGGCGCCGCCGCGCATCGAAAAGATCATCACCGCGCTCGATGTCGGGTCGTGGAAGGTCTGCGCGCTGATCGCGGGGCAGACCGCCGACGGCCAGCTGCACGTGCTCGGCACCGGCCAGCGCGAGAGCCGCGGGGTCCAGCGCGGCTATGTCGCCGACATGGAACAGACCGAGCATATCGTGCGCGAGGCGATCGAACAGGCCGAACGCATCGCGGGGCTCAACATCGACGATGTCTGGGTCAGCTTCTCGGCTGGCGGGCTTTTGAGCGACGTCGCGCCGATCGAAAGCGAACTCGGCGGCCACCGCATCGAACAGGAGGATATCGACGACCTGCTTGCCGCGGGCCGCGCCGGTATCGACCCCGAAGGCCGCATGATCCTCCACGCGCAGCCCGCGCTCTATACGCTCGACGGGCTCAACGGCGTGAAGAACCCGATCGGGCTCCACGCCGACCGGCTGGGCGTCGATATCCACATCATCATGGCCGACGGCGCGCCGGTGCGGAACCTAGAGGCCGCGGTCCGCCAGGCGCATCTCGACGTCAACGCCGTCGCGGCCTCGCCGATCGCGGCGGGGCTCGCCTGCCTCTCGGACGAGGAGCGCGACCTTGGCGTCGCGCTCGTCGAACTCGGCGCGGCGGTGACGACGGTGTCGCTCTATGCTGGCGGCATGCTCGTCGAAATGGTGTCGCTGCCCTTCGGCGCCAGCGACATCACCGACGACATCGCCTCGGCCTTTGGCATTCGCCGCAGCCAGGCGCAGCGGCTGCAGAGCTTCTACGGTTCGGCCTCGGCCAGCCCGCGCGACAATAATGAGATCATCGAGCTGGAGCCCGGCGCCCCGACGAACGGCGACTCCCCGCGCATCACGCGTGCGCAATTGGTGTCGGTGATCCGCCAGCGGCTCGACGCGATGATGGGCGAGATCGGCCGGACGCTCAAAGACCTGCATTTCGTCGGTCCGATCGGGCGTCAGGTCGTACTTGTCGGCGGCGGCGCCGACCTGAAAGGCATCGCCGACTACACGCAAAGCGCGCTCGGGCGTGCCGCGCGCGTCGGGCGACCGCGCGGCTTGCACGGACTGCCCGATGCGCATAGTGGCCCCGCTTTCGCGACGCTCGCAGGTCTGGTTCTCTATGCCGCATCGGACCCCGTCGATCTTCGCGACCTGCCGATGATGGCACAGGATGTGTACAAGCCGGCGGGGACTTCGATCCTTCATCGTCTCATGGCGGCACTTAAGAGCAGTTTTTGAATGATACGCGACGAAAAGGTTAATTTTTTGGGTGATTCCCACGTCACAATAGTGCAATGCGGGTGCAGAAAACCGGGCGGATGGACACCCGCCCGGTCGGGTCGCAAGGTTGGGGAAGCGGCACCTGTCCGCCGCTGCAGGGAGACTTTTTGATGAGCATCAATATTGGCCCGCCGCAGGTCGACGAGCTGAAGCCGCGCATCGCGGTGATCGGCGTCGGCGGCGCGGGCGGCAATGCCATCGCAAACATGATCGCCGCACGTGTCGAGGGCGTCGATTTCATCGTCGCCAACACCGACGCGCAGGCGCTCAACGCTTCGCCGGCCGAACGGCGCATCCAGCTGGGGACGCAGATCACCCAGGGGCTGGGCGCGGGTTCGCGGCCCGAGGTCGGCCGTGCGGCCGCCGAGGAAAGCATCATCCAGGTCGAAGAGGCGCTGAACGGCGCGCATATGTGCTTCGTCGCGGCGGGCATGGGCGGGGGCACCGGCACCGGTGCGGCGCCCGTGATCGCCAAGGCGGCGCGCGACCGCGGCATCCTGACCGTCGGCGTCGTGACCAAGCCCTTCACCTTCGAAGGCGCGCGCCGCATGCGTTCGGCGGACTCGGGCATTGCCGAGCTGCAGGATCATGTCGACACGCTGATCGTCATTCCGAACCAGAACCTGTTCCTGGTCGCCAACCCCAACACGACCTTCAAAGAAGCCTTCACCATGGCGGATGAAGTGCTCCAGCAGGGCGTGCGCGGCATCACCGACCTGATGGTCATGCCCGGCCTGATCAACCTCGACTTCGCCGACGTGCGCAGCGTGATGCGCGAAATGGGCAAGGCGATGATGGGCACCGGCGAAGCCGAAGGCGACGGCCGCGCATTGGAAGCCGCGCAAAAGGCGATCGCCAACCCGCTGCTCGACGGCGTGTCGATGGCGGGCGCAAAGGGCGTCATCATCTCGATCACCGGCGGCGAGGACATGCGCCTGATGGAAGTCGACGAAGCCGCGAACCATATCCGCGAGCTGGTCGATCCCGACGCCAACATCATCTGGGGCAGCGCGTTCAACGACAACCTCGACGGCAAGATCCGCGTGTCGGTCGTCGCCACCGGCATCGACAGCAACGGCGAAACGGCGGCGCAGGCATCGCCCGCGACGCGCAGCTTCTCCTTCGCTCCCGCGCGCGCAGCGGCTCCCGCGCCGGTGGTCGAAGAGACGGTCGAGCCGGCGGTTCAGGAAGAAGTCCTCTCCGAGGCAGCGTCGGTGGAAGACGCGGATCCGGCCCCCGGCTTCTCGCTGGGCGACACGGCCGAGCGCGATGCTCCGGCAGCCGTTGCCGAAGAAGAGCCGATGGAATTGTCGCAGGTCGCCGCGAGCTATGACGATACCGCCGACGAACTCGTGCTCGACGCGCCCGAAGCGCCGGCCGAATATCGCGCGGCACCTGCCGCGGATCCGACGCCGGCGGACGAATCGCCCGCGCGGTCGGTCGGTGGCGGAACCTTGTTCGAGCGCATGTCGCGCTTGTCGCGCGGGGCTTCGGCGCCCGATAGCGATGATAGCGGCAAGGAGGACGGAGTCGATATTCCGCGCTTCCTCGGGCGGCAAAACAACCAGTAACAGGGCTATCGAGGGGCCGCCCGCCGGGCACGGCGGGCCGGAAATCGGGATGAGTTGCCCATGCGGCAAGCGAAATTGACGGCGAAGCCGGCGCGCGCACGGCGGATCGTCGGCGCGCTCGGTGCGCTGCTGTTTGGAACGGCCGCGCTGTCGTCCGTTCATGCGCAGGTGACTCCGCCCGATCCCGCGACCAAGGCGGCGATGGAAAAGCGGACCGCGGCGCGTGCGCTCCTGTCCTCCTCACTCGCGCGCATCGCGTCGAACAACAGCGACACGTCCGCGCTGCTCAATGCCGGCCGCGCGTCGATCGAGCTGGAGGATTATCGCGCCGCGCTCGGCTTCCTTGTCCGCGCCGAACAGGCGAGCCCGCGCGACGGCGCGGTCAAGGCCGCACTCGGTTCGGCGGTGGTCCATATGGAAAATCCGACGCGCGCGCTCGACTATTTCGGCGAAGCGCAGTTGATGGGCGCGCCCGAGCGGCTGTTCCTCGCCGACCGCGGCCTCGCGCGCGATTTGCTGGGACAGCAGGACGCGGCGCAGCGCGATTACCAGCTCGCGCTGTCGATCGCGCCCAACGACGAACTGACGCGGCGCTATGCGCTGTCGCTCGGGATCAGCGGCGATGCCGATCGCGCGATAGCGTTGCTGACGCCGCAATTGCGCGCGCAGGACCGCGGCGCCTGGCGCCTGCGCGCGATGATCCTCGCGATGAACGGCCGCGACAAGGAAGCGACCGACATCGTCAACGCGACGATGCCGCCCGCGATGGCGCAGAACATCATGCCCTATCTGACCCAGATGGACCGGCTCAATCCCGCGCAACAGGCGGCGGCCGCCCACTTCGGGCGCTTCCCTAACGGGCAATTGGGACCAAAGCGCAAGCCGGTGCAGGTTGCCGCCGCCACGCCGCCGTCCGCCGCCCCGCCGGCTGCAGCGACGGGCAAGCGTCAGGCGACGGGCGACCAGCGGCGAACCACCATGTCGGCGACGCCCGCGCCGTCAGGCCGCAACCCCGTTTCGGAACCGGCCCCCCGGCCGGCCGCCGCAACGCCCGCCGCGGCTGTGTCCGCGCCTGCGAAGTCGACACCGCCCGGTTCGTCCGCCCCGGTGCTGCGTTCGCCGTTTCAGCAGACCATTCGTAAGCCAATCGAAACACCGACCCCGACCCCGGCC
>NZ_JNFD01000037.1 GCF_000756375.1 Sphingopyxis sp. LC81
CCTGAGTGCCTGACTCAGAAGTTTCTCAAGCGTAGCAATACCTTGCAGTTCTGCGGGTGAGCATGCGGATGGAGGCTATCGTTATCCATGCCGTGGAGGATTCGATGGTAGTTTCCCAATCCTTGGCGAGGCGGCGGCATCGGCCAAGCCATGCGAAGGTGCGTTCGACGACCCACCGCCGCGGGAGAACCTGGAAGCCCTTCGCCTTGTCCGAACGCTTTATGATCTCGATCGTCCAAGCCCCTGATCCGGCAAGGGCAGTACGGAGCTTGTTGCCGGCATAGCCCCCATCGGCAAAAACATGCCGCAGCCACGGGAAGCGTTTCCGCACGGCCTTTAGGACATCGACGGCACCGTCGCGGTCCTGGATGTCGGCGGTGTGGACGAGGATAAAGATGAGAAAGCCGCAGGTGTCGGTCAGGATATGCCGCTTGCGGCCCTTGATCTTCTTGCCCGCGTCATACCCGCAAGGGCCGCCGCTTTCGGTGGTTTTAACTGACTGGCTGTCGATCACACCGGCGCTCGGCGAGGCTTCGCGCCCTTCGATCTCGCGCAGGTTCAACACCAGCATCGTGTTCATGGCTTCGAGCAAACCGGTGTTGCGCCAAGCGTAGAAATAGCGCTGCACAGTCGAGACCGGCGGAAAGCATTTGGGCAGAAGCCGCCAAGCGCAGCCGCTGGCTGCTATGTAAAGCAAGGCATTCACTACTTCGCGCATATCTGTCGTCCGACGACGACCTCCGCGCTTGGCTGGCGGGATGAACGGTGCCGCCAATTCCCACTCCCGGTCCGTCATATCGCTGGAATAGCGCAATCCTTTCCGGCTATGCTCCTGCCGGGCAATACCAGTCCATGTCATTGATCACTCCATCTCTCGCAGGACGGACTGAATCACAACATACTGGTATTGCTCAACAACTTTTGGGGCAGGCTCTGAGA
>NZ_JNFD01000038.1 GCF_000756375.1 Sphingopyxis sp. LC81
AATCCTTTCCGGCTATGCTCCTGCCGGGCAATACCAGTCCATGTCATTGATCACTCCATCTCTCGCAGGACGGACTGAATCACAACATACTGGTATTGCTCAACAACTTTTGGGGCAGGCTCTGAGACTGCCGTTTGACCAAGCGGCAGGTGGGGCCGGAAGAGCGCTCTGCCCACGACCTCCCAGTCAACCGAAGGGGAGACAAAGCCAGTATCCACCAAGAGGGCCGCTTCTGAAGCAAAGGCAGTTAGATGGCCGCCCCTCCCGTAATAGCAGGGTGCGCCTCCGGATGGATCGCGCAAAACGTGGCATTTACCCGCAGCGCTGACTGCCGCCACGTAGCTTCCCCAGAACCGTTCAATCAGGTGGCGGCCTTCAGTTTTGAGAACGAGCGACGAATCTCCGTTTTCAAGCTGCCGGACCTGTGCGGGATTACCGTGACGATGAAATAACTTTCCGACAACAATGCTGTTACCGTCGGGCGATATCAGGACGTCGCTGGAGACGTTCGCAAACAGCACGAACCGGTTATGCTCGTATTCAATGCCCAGCTCACTGCTTTGCTTTACTCGCTGGACAAGGCCGTCGCCGATGCGATGGCCGTCTGAGACAAGAAGCAAGTATCTCAAGCTCATCATGCCACCAAAATTGGCGTGAACATTAGGGCGCGATCCGGCGTCTCATTCAAGACGCTTGATTCATTCTGTGCCCAGCAATGTGCAGCAAATGGGTTCGGCTGAACTCCAATGACCAATTTGCAGTGCAGGCCCCGCTTGCGACAGGTCGCCACCAGCGCCAACGAACGCACCAAGCATTGATCATGGCTGCCTAGAACTAAATCAGAAATTCTGAACGCTCGGACCATTTGCTTCAACGCCGCCTCGTTGCGAGGCGAATCGTTCAACGTAGCCGAAGTGGCCGACGGCCCAAGCACGTCGAGCAATCGGCTCAGCGGCCACCTCTTTACTCTCCGAGACCAGATGAAGCGGGCGACGATCGCATGCACTATGGGCGCTATCATCGGACGAAGTTTGCTTACATCGATTTTGGAGCGCGGGACCTGAACATCGGGCATGGACTGTGAAGCAGGCCGCGAGTTTTGCGGCTGTCGCGTGAGGATATTGTTGCGTTCTAGCCACAGCAGTTGGCTCGGGTCCCCATCGGTCGGCAAATTTCCGAGCGCCCAGCGGCGAAAAGCTTCTGCTTGAGGGGTTCGCAATGCAAAGTACCGGTTATCGGCGAGGTCAAGAAACACCACCCGGTCGCCGGCAGCGCAGAAGCTCAGTCCATCGCGAAGTGCGAAACCCATAGTCCATCTCACAGAGATAGGACACGCGCGCGACAGGCGCGCGCGTGTCCGGTTTGCTCACTCGTCGGAAATGCCGCCGCGCAATTGCTGCGGACCGAGGGTATCGAAGCCCTGCGGGCCGGGCCCCTTGGTTTCCTCGGTGACGGCGCCGAGATCGATGAGACCATCATTCTGTTCGTGGTTCATGAGATTCTCTCCATTCGCTTTCGATCGCTGCGGAGCGCAGCATTACGAATGTTAGTGAGGCGCTCCCTGATCAGCGACGCGATAAGGCCCCGGATATGGAAGCGCTTTCGGGCGGCCCGCTCGGATTACGTGGAACTGCTCACAGGCGCGGCTTCATTATTATTGCGAAATCAACACGAAAGATCGTCGCAGTGAGGACTCCCGACGGCCGCGGCAATTTCAATTACGCGTCGCTGACGCCGGCGATGATAGGCCCAAATCGACCGTACGAGGTCTGACCATCGACCCCGTACGGTCAAGGCCTGCACCGCCCTAAGCTCGTCCGCCACGCCGTTGAGAACCGCGGGCTCCCTCAACCTCGCTACGCTGAGTCGCTCCCCAGCTGAGGCGACGGCGCACGCAAGTTCGCTACTTGAAGAAACGGCCGCGATTGCTGAAAACAATCGAGCCGTGGCCGTCGCAATGCTGATCGGCGTCGTCAGCTCCGGAAGAGGATCGATGATCAAATGCACGGCTGGTTTGGCATCGATGCGTTTCGGATTCAGGGCGCTGCGAACGAGCTGGCCATGCCAAAAGTACAGGTCCCGCAGTTCGGCCACACCGACATTTGGTATTTCGTAGCCGCCCCCGGCGTGCAGTGAGAGCAGGCGCTCGCCAACAAGCTGGGAAGCGGCATTCCGGATCGGCGTTACGCTCGTACCATAGTCATCGGCCAGCGATCGCTCGATCAGCGTGGTTCGCGGCGCGAAGCGGCCACGAAGGATATCGTCCTTCAGGAGCGCGTATACGCGAGACGATGTGGCAGGGCTGGAAAGCATCATCGCGGAAACGCAATCTTGCCGAGACGATCGTTTGAAAACTCGATGCGAGCGCGAAAGGAGGCGGGTTGGACAGGCATCCTATTCAGTTTCGCGATTCTTCTCATGGTATGTTGACCGCTCTTCTCCGAATAAATCAGCGGAAGCCGCGAGGTCAAAAGAAACAGTCCTCAATTCTGGAGCAATTTCCTCCGTTGAACTGCACTCTCCGACCAATTTCTATTCGGGCATTTCCCTGGCTTGCGCGACCGCCTCGTCCAGTCGGGCCAGCGCGAGTCCTATCTGCAATTGCACTTGCGCAACATCTACATGCAGCTGCTCGGCGATTGCTTCATATGGAAGCCCGTCCAGCGCATGGGCGAGAAATATCTGACGCATCTCCTCCGGCATGTCAGCTACCGCAGCTTCGAAGCTTCGACGATCCCGCGTATCTGCTCGGGCGGGAAATACAGTCGAAATTTTCACCCAGGCACGAACCCAAGTCGTTCCGTCCGGGTTGACCTCGATTACCCGCTCATCCTGATCAATTCGGAGGAACGATGTCGTCGCCCATCGTTCCCGAGCTTCCCGTATTGCTGGATGCGCGGGTGCCGTCAGGCGCTTTAGTTCCTCTGTCACGCGTGCGGCGAGTTCTCGCCTTCGTGCCCGGCGCTGGAATCCCATCCCGACGAGTTCGCCGTTTTGCAGAGAATGGAGGAGTTGCTGGAGAAGCTCGATTATTTGGCGGGTGATCATGATATGGGCCCTTCGGAACGACAGACCGTTGGCAAAGCTGTACGGGTCAGCCTGGGATATGACGCGCGGTCACCGGAACGCCGGGCTCAAACTCGCTCGACATTCCACTGACCCCGCCTTTCGCTTCCCTCTCCCCTCCTTCGCGTCCATATGGACGCTGAAATCCTTGGGAGCCTGGCTCATCCGATGAGTCCCAGGCAGGGCGCATTGGGGCCTGCATGACTGACGAATTTTCGCTCGATCGCTTTGTGGAGGTTCAGGGGCTCGCCTATGCTCCTGCGCTCGCCGAAATACGGCGAGGTGCGAAGCGGACCCATTGGATGTGGTGGATATTTCCTCAGCTTGCGAAGCTAGGCCGCAGCTCGACAGCGCAGCAATTTGCGATTCACTCGGTGAGGGAAGCTCAGGCCTATCTGGACCATCCGATTCTAGGGCCACGTTATCTGGAATGCGTGACGGCTCTGCAGGACCTCAATACCAGCGATGCGGATGCAGTCTTCGGAGAGATTGACGCCAAGAAGCTTCGCTCATCGCTCACCCTGTTCGAGCTAGCCTATCCACATCCGCTATTCAGCGCTGCGCTTGATCGTTGGTTTAGCGGTGCGCGCGACCCGATGACGTTGCAGTTGCTCGGTAAAGCATGAACAGGCCAATGCTTGGGGTTGATCCTGTAATCCCGGGCATCGGCTCCCCTTCACCCGCCCCTTTCCGCGAGCCCGCTTGATCGATGGTCGCGCGGGCAGAAATTGTTGCGCGACGCGCGGAACTTAGTTTCACTTGATCAAAGGGGGAATCCGGTGTGGAAATATATTTCAGCGGCTTGCGTCGGGCTGTCAGCGGCGCTCTCAGGCCTAATCTGGTTGGCACGCACGTCGCCCGCCGCGTTCCTGCGGGACGCTGATCAAAACTTGGCCGAGTGGTTAAGGCGGGCAGGCGGGGATAGCCCGCCTCTGCACATTGCTTCCGGACTCGTCGATCACGCAGGCTGGATCATTATGGCGCTGATCGCGGTCGGCGGCATCGCTGCCTATATAGGCCTCCGCTCGCCATTAATGATCAGAGCGCTCGAAGTGGCCATCGACACCCCCAGTCAGGGCAGCAGCGCCCTTTGGCTGGCCGTGAAGAACCGGTCGCGCACAAAGATCGAGGGCGTCCAGACACACTTGACGCGGGTCGAACCTGAGGTCCCGGCATTCCCGGCCCAAGCGCTTCCGCCTTTCGAACTTTCGACAAAAAGTGCCCTCGAAGCACACCGGTCGCAGACCCAAGCGCCTCTATCAGTTGATTTCGTGCTGGCTGCCGGTGCTACCGATAAATTTGAAATCGCGTCGCTGGCAAGCGATGGCGCGTTGGAATGGTGCGTGACGCATCCCGCAGGGGATGCAACCTTCCTCCTCGACAAGACCTACATCCTGACTGTCGAGGTCACGGGCGGGCACCCGACCGCCAAGGCTCGGATTGAGTTGGCGCTCATCGACAACGAGAAAGGGAAATGGACCGCCGCATTGTTGAGAAACAACTGCATCGCTCGTGCCTGGCAGTGGCTGCAGGCGCAGCAACGGCAAGCGGAAGGTCAAGTCGCGTGGGGACAAGTGCATGATGAATTTGGCTGACATGTCCGAGATGGACACTTGCTTATACCGCACCGTCGCCCTCTGGAGATGCACGACCCGGTTGTGAGCCGCCCCTTTGACCTGGCAGGGTTTCGAGCCGCCTGCACGGCCGCGTCAATTTGGTTCAGACTCCGTGACGGAGCATGTGGACCTTCCGATCACGAAGCCAGCATGTCGATGTCGAGACCCCGTTTATTATTCGCTCTCCGGTCCTCAGCATAGTAGAAGATCAGGATCACCTGCAGCGCGTGGTGGCCAACAAGTCACGGTGCGTTGCTAGATCGGCGTAATGTCGCTTGCGCCTGCGAGAGGGGATTCATCGAGTTCGCTCTTCCCACCAGACCGCCTTAAGGCCTCACTTTTTTGGCGCGAAATTCGCGGCAAAATAGTCGATCACTTGGGCCGCTTGGGTGCCACGCCGAAACTGTTTCTGCGCCGCGAAGTCGACGCTTGGAATCAGGTGAATGAATTGATCCTCGGCATAGAGCGGCATCAGCTTCTCCGGGTCCAAGCCCTCGCTTCGCAAGCCTGTCATGACATTGGCCGCCTCGAGTGCCGCACCGATCATGACATCTGCCAATTGGACGGCCGGGCTCGTCTTTGAGTCGACCTGGACGACTTCTGTCAGCTTCAGCGGGAATTTGAAGCTGGCGATCTCGGATTGGCGAAGCTCGATCTCGCCCTCATGGTCAATGAAGCTGCACAGGAGATCATGATAGGTTGCGAGATTCTTCGACTGATCATGCTCGACGCGATAGGGACCATCGCTCATCACCTCCATGCGGGTGATGAGCGATTGCAGGACAACCAATGCCGCATCGGTCGTTACACCTTCGGTCGCGATCGCCGACAGGCATTCCGGGGCGGCATATTGGGCGAGCGGACCGATGGCTTCGGAAAATTCCTGCCACTTCGTCTTGCGCGCTGCTTGGACAAGGTCCGTAAGAGCCGCACGCGTCTTTTCCTTCGTGGCTCGCTGGAATGCGGCGAGCATCGCTTCGAACTCCGGCTTGCCGAGCAGCGTGGGACCTGCCGTCGCCAGCAGCGAGGCCATCCCATAATTCTGGCCGTCTTCATAGAAATTGCAGCCCCGCTCATAATACCATGGCTCGACGGCATAGTCGCAGAACATGAGGATCAGCAGGAACCGCTTGTCGCAGACATAGGTCACAGATTTATATGTGCGCAGCAGCTCGGCGAGGAGCGCAAGCAGGCGTGGATGGTTGCCGGCACGGCGCGAAAGTGCGCGATATTTCAGCTCGCCAGCCTGTAATCGCGGGAAATATTCCCTGATCAGCCGGGCGGCCTCCTCATCTTCGATTGCGATGGCGGCGGCACCCTGGAACCGCTGGTCACGGTTCAGGAGATCGAACCCGGTGTAGCCGCTTTCGTCGATCCGGAAGCATTCCATGGCTCAGAAGGGAATAACGTCAGTGCGATGAAGAGCAAGCACCTGTTTGGCGCCCGTATAATCTTGGCTTGCAAGCTCGGCGTGGATGCGCTCGGCGATGTCGTAGACCTTGTACCAAGGCGCATCGTCGATCAGCCGATGGACCTCATGCTCGATATTGCCCGGCGAACAATTATTGGAATCGGGTCGCTTGAGCAGCGCCTAGCAGCCATGCCGCGCATGCCGCCTGGTCCAATGCCAGCGGCACAACCGTGCATCAGAACAGCAGCTCGAACCTCCTCCGGGGCATCTCCTCTGGTAGTGATTTCAACATCGGCGCCGTGATAGCCGTGGCGTTCCGAGAATGAAGCTGAGCCCATCATGCGGAAGCGATAGCATCGCACTCGCAACCGCGATACAAATCCTTGGTCATTGCGCATAAATACCAAGGAACTATATCACTGCTATGGAAGCAGTGAGTCACCGCGATCGGGCCCTTGAGGTGGCACGTCAGTGCGGCATCGCACGCGGCCGCGATTTCGACGCGGCTGGTGTCACGCGCGCAACCGTGAAACGGCTGTGCGACCAAGGGGTTCTTCAGCAGATCGGGCGTGGACTTTATAAACTCGCCGACGCGCCGGTTGATAGCGGCACCAGCTTGGCAGAGGCTGCCCGGATCCAGCCGAGGGGCGTCATCTGCCTCCTCTCGGCGCTGCAGTTCCATGAGCTGACTACCCAGACGCCACATATGGTCTGGATGATGCTAGGGCAGAAAGATTGGGCTCCCGTGAACGCATCGGTCGCGCTCAAGATCGTGCGCGCGAGCGGTGAAGCGCTTACTGCCGGTGTCGAGACCCACATGATCGATGGTGTGCCGGTTCCGATCACCGACCCGGCAAAAACGGTCGCCGACTGCTTCAAGCATCGGAACAAGATCGGTATCGACGTGGCGGTCGAGGCGCTGCGCGACTTCATGAAGATCCGTTCCCGCCGCGACCTCAACCAGATTTACCGCTATGCGCAGCTCGATCGCGTTCAATCGGTGATGCGGCCGTATCTTGAGGCGATCGTGTGAGCGCAGTACCCAAGAATGTCGCGATCTCGGTCCGCGACCGGCTCGTCGCGCGGGCGCGCAGCCGGCGGGAAAATGCGCAGCTCCTGATGACACGCTATGCCATCGAGCGGCTGCTCTATCGGCTGAGTCGTTCTCAGCACCGCGACCGCTTCATCCTGAAGGGTGCGATGCTTTTCAGCCTGTGGGCCGACGCGCCGTATCGCGCGACCGGCGATCTTGATCTGCTCGGCGCTGGCGAGAACGCGCCAGACAAGCTCGCCTCAATATTTCAGGAAATCTTCGCCGTGGATGTTGAGGATGATGGAATCCTATTCCAGCCGGACACGCTAAGGGCCGCTGCCGCGCGCGCGGAGGATGAATATGCGGGCGTCCGGATCGACTTTCTGGCCGAACTCGCGGGTGCGCGGTTGCCGATGCACATCGACATCGGCTTTGGCGATGCAGTTACCCCAGCGCCGGTCGACATCCGCTATCCATCGATGCTCGTCCAGCCGATGGCGGAACTGCGCGCCTATCCGCCAGAAACGGTCGTGGCGGAGAAATTCCAGGCGATGGTAGCGCTCGACATGATCAACACCCGCCTGAAGGACTTCTATGACCTCTGGGTCATCGCGAATGCTTTCGAGTTTGACGGCACGGTGCTGGCGCGCGCGATTGCCGCGACGTTCGAGCGGCGCCAGACGAAAGTCCCGGCGCAGATTCCGGCCGCACTCACTGCGGCCTATGCCGACGAGAGGCAAGGCCAGTGGGCGGCCTTTCTCAGGCGCACCGAGATAGCGCTCGCGCCAGATCCGTTTCCGGATGTTCAGGCGCAGATCGAGCATTTGGTGATGCCGCCAGCAGTAGCCCTCGCCAGCGGCGCGGGCTTTGAGGGGCGCTGGCATCCCGGTGGTCCGTGGGATACCTGATTCATGGACGTGGTCAAGGCAACGCCAGCCGATCTCGCCGCAGTTCTCGCTTGGCTCGAACGAGAGTATGCGGAGGATGGCGAGGGCTTCTGGTGCAATCGGCGGATCATCGAGAATGCCCTCGAGCATGGCGACCTTTGGGTCATTCGCCGCGGCGTTGAAGCCGTAGCCGTGCAAGTGGGCGACTATGCGGCCGACATTGTTAGCGTCCGCAAGGATTGCCGCCGTCAGGGGCTCGGCGACGCGTTGTTTGCGGCGTCGTTGCAGCGGGCAATGAACGACAATGTGAATGTCTTGTCGATTGAATGTTCGCCGCGAAGCTCGTGGACCTTCTGGCAGCGTCACGGTTTTGAGCGGTACGGCGACCTGAGCGAGTGGGGCAAGATCACCGCGCGGCGAATCCTCCGGCGATCGTTCGGCCTGCCTGCCAACCTGCTCACCGCAGATATCGTGATCGGCTTCTATCCGGAGACAGCAACGTACGGACGCGGCCCAGTTCCACCGATAGCGTCCCATCGTATTCGCGGCAGCCGTCTCGATGATGGCACGATCATGCTGGAGCGCCGGGTCATCGGTCTTTGCGATGACGAACCGGAGGGAAAAGATCTTGCCGTCAAGATCGAGGTTGACGGTGAGGTTCGCTGCTTCTGCAAGGCGAAATATGAGGAAGCCGAGGAAGCCGGTGTCACGCGCGACTGGAAAGGCGGGGCATTCTATCTCGACGTGGTGGAGCCCACCGATAAGTAATTGGCCGACGCCCGCCGGCTCAATGAAAGTTACGGCTCTTGACGAGCTCGGGAGCGGGCATCTCCACCCTCCCCTTCTCCGCTCGCGGATCGGGTCCGCCGCCGCTCATTACCCCGTCGGCGCGTCCCAGGGCCAGGCGGAACGATGCGTCGCGCTGGGTGAGTGTGTCGAGCACGTCCGAAAGGTTCATGAGCTTCTTCACGATGACATGGACGACCTCACCTTCGCGCTGGACCTGCCCATAAATGCCGAGCAGCCGCGCCCCCATGACGACGCGTCGGTTTTCCTCGAACATGCGAGGCCAGACGATCAGATTGGCGATGCCCGTCTCGTCCTCGATGGTGATGAACATGACGCCCTTCGCCGATCCGGGCCGCTGGCGGACGAGGATTAGCCCGGCGAGCCAGACATAGCGGCCATCGCGAATCCCATCGAGCGTGCTGCAGGGAACCATCTTGCGGGCGGCAAGCTCGCTCCGCAGAAATGCCACCGGATGTTGCCGGAGGGTCAGGCCGACATGGCCATAATCCTCAACGACCTCCCTGCCCTCCTGCATCGGCTTGAGCAGCACCGGCTGCTCGACGATTTCATGGACGAAGCCATTCTCGCGAGCATCGGCTGCGGCGAACAAGGGAAGTTGCTCGTCGCGCAGCGCCTTGATCGCCCACAGCGCGTCGCGGCGCGCAAGGCGCATCGCGGCGCGGAAAGCGTCGGCTTCCGCCAGCCGGTTGAACGCACCCATGCCGACATCGGCGCGGCGCCATAGCTCCTCGATGCTCGCGAAGGGCTCGTCAGCGCGCACGGCGATGACCCGCGCGGCGTCCTGTTCATTTAGGCCGCGCACCATCCGCATGCCGAGGCGCACCGCGAAACGGTCCTCGCCTATCGATTCGAGCGTACAGTCCCAGCGCGAGGCATTGATGCAAACCGGCCGTATCTCGACCCCGTGCGCCCGCGCGTCCTGGACGATCTGCGCCGGGGCGTAGAATCCCATCGGCTGCGCATTGAGGAGGCTGGCGCAAAAAATCTCCGGGTGCCAGCATTTGAGCCAACAGGACGCATAGGCGATGAGGGCGAAGCTCGCCGCATGGCTTTCGGGAAAGCCGTAGCTTCCGAAACCCTCGAGCTGGCTGAAGGTCTTCTCCGCGAATTCGGCGGTGTAGCCGCGCTCGACCATGCCGGTGATCAGCTTCTCCTTGAACTTCGAGACCCCGCCGGTGTGCTTGAAGGTCGCCATGGCTCGGCGGAGTTGATCGGCTTCAGAGGGCGTGAAGCCGGCACATTCGATCGCAACGCGCATCGCCTGTTCCTGGAAGAGGGGGACACCCAGCGTCTTGCCGAGCATCCGTTCCAGCTCGGGCTTCGGATATTCGACCTTCTCGGTGCCGGCGCGGCGGCGAAGATAGGGATGGACCATGTCGCCCTGGATCGGACCGGGCCGCACGATCGCGACCTCGATGACGAGATCATAGAAGGTGCGCGGCTTGATATGCGGCAGCATCGCCATTTGCGCCCGGCTCTCGATCTGGAAGGCGCCCAGCGTGTCGGCCGCGCGGATCATCGCATAGGTGCGCGGATCTTCGGGCGGAATCGACGCGAGATCCATCGCGATGCCCTTATGCTCGGCGAGCAGATCAAAGCCGCACTTCATCGCGGTGAGCATGCCGAGCGCGAGGCAGTCGACCTTCATGAATTTGAGCGCGTCGATATCGTCCTTGTCCCATTCGATCACCTGGCGATCCGGCATGGCGGCGGGCTCGATGGGGACGAGCTCGTCGAGCCGGTCATGGGTCAGGACGAAGCCGCCGGGATGTTGCGAGAGATGGCGTGGTGTGCCGATCAGCTGGCGCGCGAGATCGAGCGCGAGCCGCAGCCGGCGATCGCCCAGATTGAGATTGAGCTCGGCCGCCTGCTTCTCGTCGACGCCCTCGTCGCTCCACCCCCAGACCTGACTCGACAAGGCCTTGATGAGATCCTCGGACAGGCCGAGCGCTTTACCGACATCGCGGATGGCGCCCTTCGTGCGATAGCGGATGACCGTGGAGCAGAGCGCGGCATGGTCGCGGCCATAGGTGTCGAACACCCACTGCATGACGGTCTCGCGCCGCGCATGCTCAAAGTCGACGTCGATGTCGGGCGGCTCCTTGCGCTCCTGGCTGACGAAGCGCTCGAAGAGGAGGTCGGACCGTTCGGGGTCGATCGAGGTGATGCCGAGGACATAGCAGACCGCGCTGTTCGCCGCCGATCCCCGGCCCTGGCAGAGGATGTCGCGGCTGCGCGCGAAGCGAACGATCGAGTTTACCGTCAGAAAATAGGGTGCGTAATCGAGTTCACCGATTAATCGGAGCTCGTGGACAAGTAGCCGCCGAACCTTGTCGGGCACGCCTTCGGGATAGCGGTCTTCGGCCGCCTCCCATGTCATGCGTTCGAGTGCCTGCTGGGCGGTGACGCCCTCGATGCCGGCTTCTTCGGGATATTGATATTTGAGCTCGTCGAGCGAGAAGCGGCAGCGATCGGCGATGTCGAGGGTTCGCGCGAGCGCTCCGGGATAGCGCTGGTAGAGCCGGTGCATTTCGGCCGCGGGCATCAAGAAACGGTCGGCATAGCGTTCGCGCCGTGCGCCGAGCGCGTCGATCGTGCAGCGGTGGCGGGTGCAGGTCATCACCTCCTGGAGCACGCGGCGATGCGGATGATGATAGAGGACGTCGCCCGTGACGACCGTCGGCACCCCATGGCGGGCGGCGAGGTTCGTCAGATCATGGAGTCGAAGCTGATCGCCCGGGCGGCGGCGCAGGGTCAGGGCCAGATAGCCCCTCCCCTCGAAGATCCGCGCGAAACGGCCCATCACGGCTTCAGTGTCAGCCATCTCTTCGGGCAGGAAGATCGCGAGCAGGTCTTCCGCGAACGCCTCGACATCCGCCCACCCGATTACACACTTGCCCTTCCCTCCCCGCGTCTTTCCCCGGCTGAGGAGTCGGCAAAGACGGGCATAGCCGGCGCGGTTCATCGGATAGACGAGCAGCGACTGGCCTTCGGAGAGGTCGAGGCGGCAGCCGACGATCAGCCGGACCCTGGCGAGCTTGGCCGCTTCATGGGCGCGCACGATGCCGGCGAGCGTATTTCGGTCGGTGATCGCAAGCGCGTCGAGACCGCAGGCTTCGGCCTGGGCGAACAGCTCGTCGGGCGACGACGCCCCGCGCAGGAACGAGAAATGCGACGCGCATTGGAGTTCGGCATATCTCATGCGAACAGCCCATGAAGGAACCAGCCCTGGCCCCCCGTGGCGCTGTCCATACCGTCGCCGTTCCGGAAGAGCCAATAGCGCGCGCCGGTTTCGTCCTCGACCTGGAAATAATCGCGAACGCCGAGAAATTCGGCGTCGCTCAAATGCCATTCGCCATAGATGCGCTCAGGACCGTCGGCGCGCGTCACCCGGCGCCGGACGCCGCGCCAGACAAAATGCACGGGCGGATGGTCGGGCAGCAGGGCCATGGTATCGACAGGCTCCGGGCGCGCGAAAAGCCGCGTCGGGCGCGGCCAGGCCGCCGGCCAACGGATCTCGGTGGATTCGGACATCGGCGCGATGCGGGCGACCGAACGTTCGGGAATATCGCTCTCGCGCGCGGCGACCCGGAAGAGTCGCCCTTCCCCTATCCGGTTCCCGAGCAGGTCGACGAGGGCCGCGACGTCGGGGACGGGAGCCTCGCCGAGATTTGAAACCATGTGGTAGGTCAGCGGTTCAGCCGCGGGGACGGTCAGCTGCATTCGCTCGACACCGAAACCCGGATCGATGGTCTCAAGCCGGGCGCAGAGTAGCCGTGTCATCTGCCTGCGATCGCGGCTCGGCTTGGCAAGTCCGGCCCGAATAGCCTCGATGCGGTTATCGACCCGGTGGAAGCTGAGGTCGAGCCGGCGCGCACCGACGCCTTCCTCCTCCAGACGCCGGGCAAGTTCGTCGACCAGCTTGCCCGTGTAGCGCGCGAGCGTTTCGGGCGCGCCGATCGGCTCGGCGAACCGCCGCTCGACGGTGATCGGCTCAGGCGGCTGGATCGGCTCGAAGGGTTCGGCGGCGCGGCCGAAGGCCTGGTCGAGGCGCTGGCCGGGCGCAGACCCGAAGCGCAGGGCCAGCGACGCGCGCGGCATCGCCTCGAGGTCGGCGATCGTCTCAAGGCCGAGGCGCCCGAGAGTGAGCACCATGTTGACGTCGAGGCGCAGCGCCGCGATGGGGAGCGCGCCGATCGCCGCCTTAAGGTCGAGCGGATCGACGACGCGCGCGGGATCGGCCCCATAGCGCGCAAGCGCGTGCGCCGCGCCATAGGTCGGCGCGCAAACCGCGCGCGCGGCCGTCCCCACCTCCGCAAGGCGTTGGACGAGATCGCGAAGGACGCCTTCAGGTCCGCCAAAGGCGTGCGCGGCGCCAGTGATGTCCAGCATGAGGCCATCGGGCGGATCGGGTGAGATGGTGGGCGCGTAGCGACGCAGCGACCAGCAGGCGAGCTTCTCCAGCGCAGCGCGATCGGCGTCCGGTTCGGCATCGAGGATCTGGAGATCGGGAACGAGCGCCTGTGCCTGCGCGACCGTCATACCGGGGACAAGACCGATTGCGCGCGCCGCCGCATTCGCCGCGGTCAGGAGACGGCGCTGCCCTTCCATCGCCGCCAGCACCAACGGCGCGTCAGGAGGCGGCGCGCTGGAGCCAAGCCTGCGACGCAGCCGATCGGTCGGCCAGGTCGGCAGGAAGAGCGAGATGACCTGTCGCATCGCAGCCTTCCACGAGAAAATCGGCGCTCTCGCCAGCCCGGCACCGGATGAGCTCGACAAACCAGCGCGGCCGCCCGACCCCGGGAACCGGGAGGGGCGCGGTCGGCACGCTGGTCACGCGCCAGCGGGTCGCGGCCGCGGTCGGTTGTCCAAAATCGGAGGCTTCGGCCGTCCGGCGCCAGCGGCGGATGGCGATGCCGATGGTGCCGGTGCTTTCGGCCGCCAGTTGCAGACGGCGCGACGCCGTCATCGAAAGCCGGGCCGCTTCGGCGACGACTCCGCCGAGGCCGCCATGACGAAGCCCCTCCTCGAAGCAACTCAAGAGCGAAGTCTCGTCGCGGGCTTCGACATAGATAACCCGGTCGGGATCGAGACCCGCGAGCGCGAGCGCCGGCGCGAACAGGTCGGACTGCGTCATGCACCAGAGTATTTTGCCTTTGACGCGCGCGAGAATGCCGGCGGTGAACAAGGCGGCGGCGGCCGCATCGGTCGCGCCTTGCGCGCCGCCGGCGACTTCATGGAGAGCGCCGAGCGCCAGCCCGCCACCGGGCAAGCGCCTGTCGATCGCGTCGAGCCCGAACGGCAAGGTGCCAGACGAGCGCCGTTCGGCGCCCTCGATCCTGGCGATCCGGGCGCGTAGCGTCGTCAGATGAGGGCGCGGCCCTCTCTCCGTCATGAAGGGCCTCCATGGCTTTGGCGGTTGGTTGTGTTCTATTTTTGTTCTATAAAGGCCGAGAGTCAACGGGCCGGAGTCGCCGCGACTGCGGCGACCCAGCCAAAGACAGGAAAGATCAAGGAAAATCGGGATGGAGAAGCGCAAGCCACTCAAGCTTCGCCTGTCGGGCGAGACACCTTCGGAGGCTGTTGGCACGGCGGAGAGCGCCATGCGAGACCGCGACTCGGGCGAATCGGCAGCGGTCCAGACACCGGATCTGGAGCCGATCACCGATAACGAGATTCCGTGGTGAGTTGAGGCCATGTCGCGGCTTCATGTCATCACGGCGAGCGCGAGCGATGTGGCGGCTTATTTCGAAGCCGAGCCGCCATCCGGCCTCACGACGCCCGAAGGGGACATCAAGGAAGGACTGACCGGACTCGTCATTTTCGAGAAGGACGGCCGCCGATTGCTGCGGCCCGTCACCTGGGGCTTTCCGCGCCTGACCCGCGAAATGCGCGAGCGCGGCGAGCCGCCGGGGCGCATCGGGCTTGTCGCTGACCTCACCAATCCGATGTGGGAAGAGATGGTGGTGGAGCCGCGCTATCGCTGTCTCATCGCGCTGACCCATTTCGGAAATCCCGACGGGACCCCCGGCGCGAAGACCCGGACCTGGTTTTCGGTGAAGGATCAGCCGATCATGTCGTGGGCGGGTTTCTGCCGGAACCTCCCGGACCAAGGGCCTGTCTATGGCGGCATGACGATGAGTGCGAATGCGGCGGTCATGCCGACTAACGACCGGATGCCGGTGCTCCTTGAGCGCGCCGAGTGGGATCAGTGGTTTCGTGGCTCCGTTCGCGAAGTAATTGGGTTCCAGTTCCGCCCGCCGTTCGCCGCCGAACGAATGATCGTCGAGCCGACCGATGATCGCTGGAACAGCGGCAAAGGGCCACCCGAGCCGCAACTCGCTTTGCAATGAGACGGGGATTGTATGGCACGTTGGATGCTCGCGCAGGAGGCTTCTCGCCGCTATGAGCATGACAATGGCCGATAGAGACATGCTGCCGCGCACGTTCCAGGCGAACGTTGACCGCTTTTATCAGCGCGTCATCCTGAAGACGCTTGGCGACCTTCCGACGCACGAAACGCTGGTTGTGGGCGAAGCGTCAGATATGGATGAATTCCTTGATCGGTGCGCCGCGCAAATCGATAACTACACGGCCAACGAGGCCGCCAAGGCCTTTGTCCTCACGCTCGACGGGCTGTTCGAACGCCAGCTCGCGCGGTGGGCTCGGGCGCACGGCGTGAAGTTCTCTGGCGCAACCGATCTGTCACGAGCAGCGCGGGAAATCGCTGCGATCGATGTGGGTGCGATCGGCGTGGCAAGCGATCTCCACGAAATGCACCTCGCCGCCAATGTCGCTAGGCATGGCGATGGCAGCGCCTGCACGAAATTGCTCGCGAAGGCCCCGCAACTCTGGACTCGGATATCCTTCGATTATGGCGATATCGCCCCCGCGCCGGTGCCGACGAGTGAGGAGCTGCGGATCGGTCAGGACGAACTTCGGCGCTATGCACGCGCCGTTGTTCAATTCTGGGGTCACGCCGATCCCCTGCCCGGTGCCGTGCTTGTTGCGCCTTATTGAAGTGCCACGCTAGCCCACAGCGCGAGCACCTTTGGCGTTCCCTCGCCAGCGCTTTGACGCTACGCACCTTCCCATGCACCGCTCCCAGCTCGGAAAGGGCCGCAAGCATGTGTAATCTCTATACGGAGCGCCTCAGCGCCGCTGAAGTCGCAGCACACTTTGGCGTAGACGTTCCGGACATCGTTGCAACGAATGCACCCTCGACGGTTCACCCCGGCGCGCCCGGCATGGTGGTCCGGGTCGAAAACGGTCGCAGAATTCTTCAATCGATGGGTTGGGGATTTCCGTTGAAGCTAGCCTCGATGAAACCCGGTTCAAAGCCCAAGGCGGTTAATAATATCGCGGATTTGCGCAAGCCAATGTGGGTGGGTCTCGCCCGTAAACCGCAGTGGCGCTGCCTGATTCCGCTAACGGCCTGGGCGGAACCCGCGGGGATAAAGGGAAGCAAGACCCGAATCTGGCTGAGCTTGAAAGACCGTCCGATTTTTGCATGGGGCGGCTTGTGGCGCGACAGTGCCGAATGGGGCCCAGTATATTCGGGCGCTATGACCGATGCGAACGAAGTCGCCGCGACAGTCCATAATCGGATGCCTGTCCTCCTCCACGAGGACGAATATGACCGTTGGCTTCACGGTAGCTTTGATGAGCTAATCGCATTCCAGGATCGCGTGTTTCCGAGCGGACTAATTGAGATCGAGCCGACCGATGAACCCTGGCTCGGTTGGCCGTCGGGCGCGAAGCCGGCCACTCTTCTTTAGTCGGATAATCCGATCCGGGTCTCTTCCGCGAGGCGTGTGACTGCAATCACCGACTGCTCATTCGAGCGCCGAGCCTTTGGGCAACACCCATTCGTAACCCGTTTTCTCCCTTAGTCTTTCCACCACCTTGTCCAGCCGATCGGCGATCAAGGCATCGAGGACCTTCACCAGCTCGTGCCACTCGTTCGCGCCTCCGATATAGTAGCCGAGCGAAAAGCCGAGCTTGATGTGAAAGCGATTGTCACCGAAGCCGATCTCGAGCGCGTCCGATGCCGAATGGTGACCGGCGCTATGCGCAAACCGCTTGTTTCTGAGCTCGATAATCTGGTCGTGACTTTCCCGAAGATGGGGCGGGAGCGCGTCGCGCGAGAAGCCGCTGCCGCTTCCCCCCTGGTGGAGGCGCACGTAGGTCACGACGAATGCCGTTGTAAGCATGTCGAGCTCCAGGAACGCGTCCATATCCGCGGCAAACTCATAGGCGGCGAGGCGCTTCTGAATGTGTTTCAGGACCACCATGGCTACCGAAGAGGCCGAAATCCGGGACAGCTGCGCCAGCTCGTTGTCGACCGACTTCAGGATTGCGCGGCCATTGTCGGCCATCGCCTGATAGTGGGTCCGCAACTCCTCGGGAAGGAACTGGAGCGCCTCTTCGGGAACCACATAATATTCTTCGGCCGCATCTTCCGGGTCGATCGCTTCGCCCTGCATTCCGCCCCTCCCCGTTCGCACAATCCGCCTTGATCGCTCCTGCCCGCGCGGCGCGCGAGCTGGTGCAGAAACGTCGCTCCTCATCCCTCGCGAATGACGGTCACCACTTCGACGAGAGGCAGCCGGGGACACGAAAGGTCCCGCTCGATCCCACGCGGATTTTCGATATGACGGCCCGGATCGTAGACGAAGGCGAAGAGCCGATGCCCGTCATGATCCTGCCCATAAAGCACGAAATCATCGGCCAATTCCTTGCGCAGATTGGCCGCCTTATATCCCGGTCGCGTCATCTTGAACTCGATGAGGATCTTGCGGTCCTTGAGATGGCAATCGACGCGCCCGGACCCGCCGGCCACGCTCGGCACGGCATCCTCGGGACGAATGTCATCGAACTCGAGTCGTAGCAGCGCCAGGAAAAGATACTGGACATCATATTCGTCGGTCATGTCGAGCGCCGGCTTGCCGCTCCGCCGTTTGGCCAGCTGCGCCACCACATCGGGAAAGCGCCGCGCAATGCGTTTCAGTATCTCCATGTCACTGGCAGGCGGGGAAGCCGAACTTGGCGGCACCAGCAAGCGGATGGCCTCGTCGACCGCAGCGAGACATTTCTCATACTCGCGGTAGATCGTGCTGACGGGGAAAGGGATCGTCTGCGAGGCCGCGCTGGCCTGTGTCATATGCTCCTCTACCCCCTTCAGGTAAAAATCGACCTGAGCGCGGAACAACCGGAGCCCTTTGAGCAGGTCTGCCCCCGAGGCAAAGTCTTTCGGCATCTCGAAGTCGAGAAACTGCTCGTCGGTAGCAGTGTAGAGAAACATAGCCGCGTCATGGGCATAGGAGACGTCATCTCCATCCCCCCAGCCCTGCTTGGGCGACAACTCCCGCATCAGCTCGGCCCAGTGCGCGATGTTTTCGCGCACGAATGTACGGAAATAATCCGCCGCGCGTTTAGTCAGTTTCCGCGATATCATTCACCCGCCCCTTCTTCGCCATCATCTCTAGATCGAGTCGAAGCCAAGATCGAGATTGGTGTCACGGGTCGAGGCTTGAATTACGACCCAATATCCTGCGAGAGCGGAGAAGTGGAGATCGGCATTCTCAGATCTATCGGAATGGCAATTGGCGAAACCGCTCCGACTTCAGCGGTCAATCACCGGAGCGTTTGCGCCGTTCGGCGTAGCGGACCACGAAGGCTTCCCATACCCTCAGCCACTCCGCGTCCGTCCGGAGCTTTTTTATATCCGGGAATCCGGCCCGGAACGCTTCGGCCATGGTATCGACGGCCCAAGGGCTGCCCTTATCGAGACCGATTGCCCGGAAGGCTGCTTCCCGGCTCCCATAGGTCAACGATCCGCAAGGAAATGGCAGCAGCTGTTCGGCTGAGTCGAGCTTAGCTTTCGCCGCTGCATTAGACACCGATGATCTCGGTGCCGTTTTGGCTGGGCGCGAATCCACAAGTCGCAGATGGGGACCGACCAGCTTGCGCTCCATCGGTGCGTGCGAGGGGTGCAGCACCACCTTCCGTCCGGATAGATCCACATTCGCGTTCGGATACACAGCCGAGACAATCTGCATTGTTTCACGAACAGTTTGCCGGAAACGCTTGCTATCCGCTTCATTGCCGAGGTGCTTGGCGAGCTGATCCCAAGAGATGATTTGTCCCTTCTCGCTGGTGATCCGCGGCAGACGGTAGGCGAGATAGGTGTAGAGATCGAGCGCGGTTGGGATACCCTTGAGCTCGCGAATTGCCACCTCGTTCAAAGGGACGGCATGATCTACCAAATGGCTGTAGAATGCCTCCGACATGCGAATTTCGCGCGCGAAGGCGCCATTCTTGTCGAGCGAACCTGCATATTCGTTTGAAATCTTGACGTCTCGGACGGCAAATGCGTTGTCGCCGGCATCCTGACCGTCCCACCGGATCTGCCATTCGCAAGCAAGTAGCCTGTCGACCTGCTCTCGCATGAGGTTGGCCGTACCGCGCGGACCATAGGAAATTGTTTGATAGCCAAGACGCCGCATCCACTCGGTAAAGTTGCGCCCAAGATAAACATCACGAGACTGTTTTGAGACGGCCTGTGAAAGGAGATAAATCAGGGCCACGCGCGGATAAGCACCGTATGGCACGCCCAGGCTTCGCATGACGGATTTACCTTCCACCGTTTGGAGAACCGGACGCGGGTTGATAGCCAAAGCGTAGCGACCATCTTCGCGCACGATCGGCAGCGTGTCATCCTTTGGTCGCTTGGTTGGAAGCGACATCGCGCAAAGCGCTGAGTGGAGGAAGGCCGGAACCGGCTCCTCGTCGTGGACACGGAGGAAGGCGTCCATGGTAAGCTGGGATCCGGCAGCGAGCGCCACCGAACGGACTTTATCCTCGCCGCCATCCAGCATGGCGAGCGCGTATTGGTGTCCGATCGGCTTCGAGCTATCCCCATTCATTGTGCGCCGCCCTTCCCCGAATCCGGGGCCTTTCCATGTCCCCGGTATCAACAGGTTTGGTGATGGAAAGCAAGCACGTTGGCAGTTTTGGTGGTAATCTGGGGCTAAAACCTCCAATTTGACCGATGAACTCGGAGCAGTTTGTGCAGGCGAGCCCCCTTCCCTACTGAAAATTGAAAAAAGCGATTCGCGAATCGGATTTCTATAGGGATTCAGTGAGTATAGGTATGCGCTCCGACATCATCGGTCCCCACGCACCGAGATCATCGGAAAAACGCACCGTAATCATCGGCTTGCACCGAGATCATCGGCACCCATTCACTCGCGTTACTGTTCAATGGGCTAGCCCAAGGCGACAGCGTCGCCCACGCCCAGTTCTCCACCGGGCAAGTGTTCAAAACGGCTCCCACATCATCGGTCTTGAATCGATTGACGGGGGAGAGCGATTCTGATGCGCCGAAAACGGCTCGGAGATCATCGGTCGAGTTGTAAGATTGGTGGTCAATTATTGCTCGAAACTGCCAACAGCGCTAATGTGGGGCACCAATCTCACAAGAAATGGCAGAAATGGCGACAGAACCCACCTTCGACGCGCAGACTGATGATCTCATGAGCGATGATCTCGGTACCCTCCACCGGAAAGCACTTACGATCCTTAAACGCATTCGCGACGGCGCGCTCGACCCGGAAACGGGCGCCAAGAAGGGGCCGACATTCCCGATTTCGAAAGCCGCGGCGCTGGTCGGTCGCACGGCGTCTGCCATCAGGGAAGCTGAACGGGATGGCCGCCTGCCCGAGCGGGGCCGTACGGGATCGGGTCATCGGGTGCATTACTCGCTCGAGGAACTCGACCAGATGCGCGAGGTCTTCGGAACGCGGCCTTGGAGAGCGGCGACCGACACGCCAGCGATCATCTCGATCTCGAACTTCAAGGGGGGTGTCGCAAAGACGACCTTGGCGCTGCACGCGGCTCAGCACTTTGCAATTCGGGGATACCGCGTGCTGCTCGTCGACTGTGACAGCCAGGCAAGCACGACAATGATGTTCGGCTATCGGCCCGACGTGGATCTTGGTGAGGACGATACGCTTTATGGGCATTTCCATAACCCGGAGCTGCTCGGCGTTCGGAAGATTATCCGGAAGACGCACTTCCACGGTCTGGATTTGATCCCGGCCAATCTGAAGCTGTACAATCTCGAATATGAGATTGCAGGCTATCTCGCCCAGAATCAGAGCTTCGATATCATCGATATGATTGCACAGGCGATCGAAGAGGTGGTCGACGACTATGACGTCGTGATCATGGATCCGCCGCCGGCGCTTGGCATGGTGTCGATGGCGGTGCTCCAGGCTGCCAACGCCATGGTCATTCCAATGCCGCCGAGCGTGATCGACTTTGCGTCGACTGTCTCCTTCATCGACATGGCACGGACGACCATGGCGCAGCTTGAGCGCCTCGGGGGGAGGGCGAAGCCAGCCTATAACTTCATCAAAATCGTCGCGAGCCGCGTGGATGACAGCAAGTCGATGCACCGAGAAATTCTCTCGATGATGCGGCAAGTGTTCGGCGGATCGATGATCAATTCGGTTCTTCGGACTAGCGCGGAAATCGACAATGCAAGCTCGCGCATGAAGACGGTTTTTGAACTTGATCGGCCCGTCACATCGCACGAAGTTCACACGCGCAGCGTCCGCCTTTTGACCGAAGTTTGTCAGGACATCGAAGCCGAGGTCCTGAGGACTTGGGAGAGCAGGGCAGGAGGCGATCGACGGTGAGTTGCCACGTGGCAACTGGAGACAAGCCAGGACGAAATACCGTTATAAACCAACCCGATAAGCTGGTTTACTAGGATGGTGTCGTTTCGGAAATTGGCGGTTGGTTTCTAAGCTGGCTGATCGTTCAATGGGTTGTCCGCCAGCTCGTGACGGGCGGAATTGAGCACGAGTTGCCACGTGGCAACAAGCGTCAATTCAGGGCGATCGGTAAAGGGTTTGAGCGTCCAGTTGCCACGTGGCAACTTGGCTCGCTTGAGAAGAGAAACTAGGAAGATGAATAATGGCAAAGGGTAACAAAGGGTTCGGCAGCAGCCTCACAGAAGGTCTGGACGATGAGGCGGAGTTGGACGTTGCCGCGCCCGCTGAAAGCATCATGGCCAGCAGGAGCCAGACGCTTGCCCGGATTGCTTCAGGAAAGATGGTCACCGACCGAACCGAATGGGTCGATCCCGCTAGGTGCCGCCCTTGGCGCCTTCACAATCGTGACCTCGATCATCTGACGGAGGAGAGTTGCCGGGACCTGATCGACGCATTCCTCGCGGCTAAGAAACAGCGTATCCCGGCGATCGTCCGGCGTCTGCAAGGCAACCCGGACTTCGATTTCGAAATCATCGCCGGCGTCAGGCGTTGGTGGACGGTAAAGTGGCTTCGTGAGCATCACCACCCGGAATATGATTATCTAGTCACGATCCAGAGCGTGACCGACGAAGAGGCGTTCCGAGTTTCAGACGTCGAGAACAGATCTCGGAAGGACATCACTGACTGGGAGCGCGGCATTGAATACTCACGGGCTCTGGCAGAATTCTACAACGGCTCCCAGAATGAGATGGCCGAGCATCTCAAAATCTCGCGATCCTGGCTCAGTCGTCTACTCGATGTCGTTCGACTACCTGAGGCTATCATCGCTGCGTTCGCAGATCGTCATGATATCACCGTACGCGTTGCGCGGGACATCAAGCCACTTTGCGGTGAGGATCGCTCGATGAAGCTGATGGTGAAAGAGGCTGCGGCAATAGTCGCCGAACGCGATGATCTCGGCATTCGCTTGACTGGTCCCGAAGTCGCAAAGCGATTGATCAGGGCGACCGTCAGCCAGCGTCAGAAGACCGGTGGCGAGATCGAGGTGAAAGGGAAGGGCGACAAGGCGATCTTGCGTTACAGCCATAGCCCGAGGGGCGGAATGACGCTGAAGATCCTTCCGAAGTCGGGAGCGTCGCGGGAGGAATTGCTACGGGCTATCGAGGGAATACTCGAAGCACGCTGACGCCAGCGGGCAATTCGGCTGGTGATCTCGGCCAGCGGGCCGGGCCTCGAGCTCGCTCACCCCGGGGTCCGGGTCCCGAACCGATCTGCGAATGATTGTGAGGCGGGGGATGCCGCCGGGCCAGCACCAGCAGCGCCGGGAGCGCGACAAGGCGCTACCCGGCGACTGTGACCGAAATAGAAGGCTCTCGGTTCATGGATTGACGCATAGGACTATCGCGGCGCGGCGAGATAAGAAACGGGGCTGCGCGCCTGTCATTATCGAGGCGACTGCATTATTTGGGCCGCCGTGCTACAAGCAGCCCGAAATTGTGATTGGCGATGGACTAGTAATCCACGGAGAAGCGCAAATTGCAGACGTATGGTTCATATCTCCCGTGCGTAACGGCGAAGCTTTGGCCTGCGAGTTGGCGAAGGAGTTTTGCAGCGCCGGCCTTCGTGCAGGGTAGTGCTCTCGCTAGCTGAGCAGGTGTTATAGAGCCGTAGGCGAAAAGCAGCATCCAAACGGAATGCAGCCGTGACTGCTCTCTCAATACAGGGAACGCCCCGGCGAACGCCGCCGCAGCGCGCGGCACCCGCGCCACGTCGCAGAGCGTCTCATACAGCGCATCGAGAATGAGTTCGCTGATGTCGTCGCGGTCGGGATCGCGATCGGCACGAAACAGCCGCCGCCGGACGAGACCGGGGAAGGGCAGGGGGTGCGCCGAAAGGCCGAACAGCGCGGGCTCGGCGACGGCGAACAGATTGACCGCCCAGCAGGGCGACGAGGCGGTGGCGGACAGCGGATCGCCGTCGACGTCGGCCGATCGCCGTAGACTGCGAACGATGGTGAGCAGACGGGCCGCTGGGTCGGCAGGCAGGTTCGGGCTCGCGGCGACGAGGCGCACGGCCTCGAGTTCTTCAAGCCCGGCGTCGACGATGACCGCGGTCGCCGCGGCCTCCGCGGCAAGGGGCCTAATGGCGGTATGTCGAACGCGCTGGTGTCAGCCGACAAAATAGGCTACATTTCAATAATATCATGTAATATCAATATATTACATCGGATGCTCTGCGAGTAATTCTGTCTAGGGCAATATACACGTCGCGGTGTTCGACAAAATAAGCTACATTTCGCGGACAGCAAAAATCATTGGGGAGCCCGTTCCGTGATTGAGCGCAAGCCGTCTCCAGCGCCCCGGCGGAGCCTCAAATCGCTTGAGGCGGGATTGGCTCTCTACCCCCATTTCCGGCGACATATATCGCTTTCCGGCCCGGTGACAGCGGCTCAGGTTCAGGCGATTTCCGAGGCAACCGGCCTTAAAGAGCGGCAGATACGGACACTGGCCGCGCGCTTCCGGGTGCATCCGGTCGCGGAAACGCTGGCTCCAAAACCGCGTGGACCCGCTGTTGGATCGCACAGGATCGATCCCGAGGTGAGGGCCGCCATCGAGACGTTGATCGACGAAATTGCGCTCAAGATGGTGCCGCCATCGCGTGCGGAAGCGGCGCGGCAGATTTGGGGCCTGTTGCACGCGGACAACGGAGATCATCGCTTTCCCGCCGATCTGATCCCAAGCGAGAAGACGATCGAGCGGCTTCTGGCTGAGATTCCGAGCCGTGTTTGGGCGAAAGCGACGATGGGATCGAAGACGCGGAGCGCCCATGAACCGCACCCCGGCGAATATGCAAGCGAGGGATTTCTCGACCTGGTTCAGATGGATCACACCAAGGGCGATGTCATCCTGGTCGATAGTCTGCGGCGCGAACAGCTCGGAAGACCGTGGATCACCTTCCTCATCGAAATCTGGACCCGGTCCATTCTTGGTTACTATGTCAGCTTCGGCGACCCCTCGATATTCCGGTGCGGACGGGCGGTTGCGAGCGCTGTGTTGCCCAAAGAGCCGGCCCTCGCCCACCTGGGCGTCGATGTCAGCTATCCGATGCACGGTTTGTTCCGGCGCTTGCATGCCGATCAGGCCAAACCGCATCGCTCCGAAGCCTTCCGGCGCGCCTGCGTCCGCAATGGGATTGGCCCCGATGTGCGGAGGCCCGGGCCGGCCCATCTTGGCGGGCATATCGAGCGGCTGATCGGCACGATGGTTGGAAAACTGCGGCTTTTGCCCGGTGCGACCGGATCGAACGTGGCGGCGCGCGACGGCTATGATGCCGAGGCGGACGCGGCGATGACGCTTGTGGAATTCGAGCGCTGGCTGCTGTGCCAGATCGCGATCTATCATCACGCGCCGCATAGCGCGCTGGGCGGCCTGTGTCCGGCCCAGATGTGGGAGCGCGAGGCGGCGAAGCACAGCCCGCTGCTGCCCGTGTCGGTCGATGCGGGCGAACTGTTCCGCCAGTTTCTGCCGTCGAAGTCGCTCACGGTCCATGCCAAGGGTATCCAGATCAGATATCGCCATTACTGGCACCCGATGCTTGCCGCCAGGATCGGCCAAAGGGTCGAGATCAGCTGGGATGAGCGGACGATCCAGCATATCTACGCCGACCTCGACGGCCGCTATGTCGAATTGCCGGTTGTCGGCGACTATCCCGACGTCTGGGAGGCGGATTGGGAGGCCGCCAGGGCAGGAGTGCGGGCGCTAGGCCGGGCCTACCAGGCCGATGGCGGTCGCGCGGCGACGGCGCGGGCGGTGGCCGCCGCCAATCAGGAAATCCACCGCGCCCGCGTTCGCACGAAGGCGGCGCGGCGCCAGGCAAAGCGCCGCGAAGGCGAGGGGACGACGCTCGCGGACCTCCGGTATGGCGAAGCGCCGGAAAAGCCGCCCATTGACTGGAAACCGGTCGCCGAGCTCAGCGAAGACGACTGGTTGCAGGAGCGGACATGAGCGCCGCTGCGACCGCGCCATCGCTGGCGCCCTCCTTCTGGATCGATTTCGAAGAAGCGCGGAACGCGGTCGAGACGATCGTCGATGTCGCGCATGACGATCCCGAGGAACGCCCGACCTGCATCGTGCTCACCGGACAGTCCGGCATGGGCAAAACCTCGATCCTGCGCGAAGCGCAGCGCCGCCTTGCCGAAGCCTTTCCCGAGCCCGCCGATTGGGGCGAGGCGCGCTATCAGCCCGTGCTGCGCACGGTCATTCCCTCGAGTCCGACCTCGCTCAAGATCAACCTCGCCCTGCTCTGGAAACAGGGCTGGCCGATCCGCACGAACACGCACAAAACCGCCGATTTGAAGGTCGTCGACCTGCTGGCCGAACAGGGCACGCGGCTGGTCGCGATCGACAATGTCCATGTGATCCTGACCGCGAGCGGCGTTGCGCGGCGCGATACGCTCGATGCGTTCCGCTTCCTGATGAGCGCGGGCAATGTGCCGCTGGTCGTGGCGGGCCTCGATGTCGCCCGGCAGATCTTCGCCGACGATGTCGAGCTGGCGTACCGCTCAATCATCCTCAAATTGCCGTTATGGGAGCCGGGCGAGCCCGCGCAGCGCCTGATCCGCGCGCTGGCCCGCGGCATGGGGATGGAGGAGCCCGACCATCTCGCCGAACCCGCGTTCGCCGAGCGCATCTGGCGGACCAGCGGCGGGGTCACCGGGAACTTCAAGCGCATCCTGCACTGGTCGGGAAAGGTCGCGCGGCGGCATGACCGCCGGTTCGTGACCCAGGACGATATCACCGAGGCGCTGCAATTGTTTACGCCTTATAGCCCGGAATGAGCGGGCGGGAGATCGAGCCGCTGGCGTTTCGGGTGAGGCCGCTGCCCGAGGAATGTTTCGAATCCTGGCTGCGCCGCCTGGCCGCGCGTCATGAGACCACGCCCAAAGCGCTGTTTCGCCATCTCGGCATCGACGCGGCGCTCGCCGATCGCGACCTGGCCGTGTCGCCCGTACCGGCCACGTCGCGCGTACCGGCCACGTCGCGCGCATCGGCTTGGTTGGCCGCGCCGGCGCCGGCGGTCGCTGGCGTGCCGGACCGCCGCCAGGTGATGGTAGAACGGCTCGCGTGGGCGACGATGGTGCCCGCGAAGGCGATTTCTAGGACGTTCGTCGGCTGTGGGCGCGGCGATCTGTTGCCGCTGACGCTGCGGTCAATCGGCTGCGCCCAGTGCTGGCTTGACTGGCTGGTGTCCGGCGCGCCGTGGCGGATCGAGCGGAGCTGGATCTTGCGCGTGACGACCTTCTGCGACCGTCATGCGCTGTTGCTGACCGATCTTGCGGGGATCAGGGCCCTGGGGCGGACGCAGGCCGCCGAGCGGGCGCTCGCGGCCCGGGTCGCGCGCACGCGCGCGCAAATGGCGCGGTTTGCCTTCGTCAAAACCCGAGTGCTGTGGAACGGGATGATTGCGCGGGAGCAAATCCGCGGCGCCCGCCCCGGTGACCGGGTAGGTTGGGAGCGGTACCGGGCGGCGCTGGTCGGCAACCGCTTCCACTACGCTCCGGTGCGTCATCTGCTGCTGGCGGCGTTCCACAGCAGTGACGGGCTGAAAGCCGGGCGATGGGAGCAAATCTTCCGCTTCGATGCGCAGCCGGCACGCCTGCCGCGAAAGGCGGCTTCCGGCGTCGGACCCCAATTATCGGATCTGGCGGAGGCGATCGCCAGGGTCGGCCTGCGGCAGCTCGACCGCGAGCGTCGCCGGCTCACCATGGTCTGCGAGCAGCTCGAGCAGGCCAAGCGCAATTATCCCCGTGCCCATTTGATGCAGGGGCTGAAGGCTCGCCGCGCGGCGCTGGCGCGCGCGGTACGAGACGCCGCCGCGACGGAGAGCGCGGCGATGTCAGCGCAGCGCCGTGGTTTCCAGGAGGCGCTGTTTTACCTGCAAGCATCGGGGATGGTGGGCGCGGCGATGTCCGCCGGCTGCGCCGAGCCGGCTTGCAGCGCGAATGGCGATCTGTGGCGGGCGCGGCTCGCCGCCTGCTTCGCCGCTCCCAGGTTTCGCATCCTGCTCGATCTGCCGGGTCATGGGCGCGGATGGTAAAGCCGGACGGCGACGGTCGCCCATTGGGCATTTCGCGCGAATTTGCCCTCAGGAGGCCCGTAGGGCGTGGTGGCGGCCTCTGGGCGCCCCCTCCTATCCGAGACCGCCTTTTTGCGCTCCCAGGGGCTTTTGCGCGAACTTTCCTTTGATCGTTCAAAGACAGGTCATGGCCTGAAACGGCGGCGCGAGTCCCGTATCGGGCGCGTCGATTTGAAGTTTCTGCCGGGGTTTCCTATCTTGCCGTGTTGCCGGGGTCATTCGCGCGCCGTCTCCATACGGGCGAGCACGCGCTCGACATCGGCCATGGCCGCGTCGAACGCGGCGAACGTCGCGCCGGAGCTGGTTTCAACGGATCTGCTTTCACCCTCGGCCGCCAGCGTGGCACGGCGCGCGCGGGGCAGGGCGCGGATGATCGTGTGATGTTCGTACGCCGCCCGCTCGGCGAGGCCCGCTTTGACGAGGGCGGCGACGAGATCGCGCACGCCGTTTTTCGAAACGCCAAGGGCCTTCTCGATCTGGAGCGGGCGCAGCGGTCCGAAGCCCGCGAGCAGCCGGTAGAGCAGCGGCGCGCGCGAGGTCGAACGCAGGACGGTCATCGCCTCATGCACTTCGCGCACGCTCGCATGGGCTGCATCGAGCTGGTCGCTCAGCCGCTGCGCAGCTTCGCCGGCGGCCTCGGCCGTGATAATGGCGCGCTCGCGGGACCAGAGCTCGGGTCTGAGCGCCTCGGCGCGCACGGCTCCGGGCAGGGGCAGCGGCCTGGTCGCTGGCGCGCTCCGCGCGATCAGGGCGCCGGCGAGGAGATCGAGCGCCCACAGCGGCGTGGCCGTCCGCGTCTGCTCGAAGGAGACCGGCCCGGCGGGCAGGGGGAGCAGCTGGTAGCTGCGCTCGGTGGGCGCGAAATGCGGCGAGGCGGCCGCGGCCCGATGCAGGCGATCGAGCGCGGCGAGGGGCCAGTCGTCCGCGCGATCGTCGGCGGGCGGCTCGGCGAGCCGCGCCGCTTCCGCTACGGCGAACGCGGGGGCATCGCCGCGCTCGCCTTGCGGGGCGCCCTCGCCGCGATGGAAATGCGCTGCGGCGCGGATTTGGATGGCCGTGTCGGCGAGCGGCGCCCAGGCCGACAGCGAGAGCTCGGCGAGCAGCGTGTCGGCGACCAGCGAGGGCGGGGCTGCGACATGGGCGGTGGCGTCGGGCACGGGCTGGAGGCCGGAAAACCATGCGGAAAACCAGCTGTTCGCGCCGGAAAAGCCGCTACCCGTGAGCGCTTCGACGAGGAGCAGGCGGGCGAGCGCGGCGCAGAATTGATGCGCAACTTGCGCGGGCACATGCGCTAAACGGCCTTGCAGCTGGCCCCAGGTGAGCGCCGCGCGCACCCTTGCCGTCATCAGGTCTTCGATCGGCGCATCTTCGTCCGATCGGAGCGGATGGAATCGGGTCGATGGATCGCAAAAATCGGGCATGTCGCAAGGGTAACCTAAACTGCCTTAACTGCACCATCCCTAGCACGCCCTTTTTTGCACTATCGATAATAGAGTGTTATCGATAGTGACTTCGGCGAAATCGGGGTTATAGTCCCCCGGTATGCGCGCCAAATCCGTCCTGTCGATCGCTGCACAGACAGAGCGTCTGCCCATGCCCAAGCGCTCGGTTTCCGCGGAGATCGTGACGATCCTGGCACCCGGCGAGGCGCCGCTGCCCCAGCGGCGGTCGGGCGCCGCGCAAGATCGCGCGGTCCAGCTCGTCGAGTTGCTTCAGGAGCTGACAGGCGAAGGCGCCAGCCTGGTCGAACTCAACTTCCAGAAGAGCATCGAGGCGCGGGCGCCCGCCAGCATCAAGGCGCTCGCGGTCGATCTCGATTGCTACGCGCGCTTCGCGGCCGAGCGCGGCGGGATCGGCCTGCCCGCCGACGAAGCGCGGCTTGTCGCCTATATTGACTATTGCGAGGCGCGGCGGCTCAAGCCGGCGACCGTGTCCCGGCGCCTGTCCTCGCTGGCGGTGGCCCATCACCTTCTCGACGTTCCATGCCCCGTCGGTGCCGTCGTGGTCCGCGATGCGCTGCGTGGGCTGCGGCGTCGGGCCGGAGTCCGGCAGCGCCAGGCCGGCCCGTTGCGGCTCGGCGAAGGGATCGGGCGGGAAGCCGTCAGGGGGTTCACGCTGTCGGTGCTGCTCGAGGCGTGTGGGCGCGACGTCGCTGGCCTGCGCGACGCGGCGATCCTGTCGCTCGGCTATGATGCGGGTTTGCGCGTATCGGAGCTGGTGGCCGTCGCCGTCGAATTGATGGAAGCGCAAGAGGATGGATCGGGGCTGCTCGAGGTGCCCCACTCGAAAACCGACCAGGAAGGGCAAGGGGCCTGGGTGTGGCTGTCGCCCGACACGATGCGGCGTGTCGCTCTTTGGCGCGAGGCCGCATCAATCCGCGCGGGCGCCTTGTTCCGCCGCGTAGCGGTGATCCGGACCAAACCCCGCGAAGCGCGCCGGGCGCTCGCGATCGAGGATCTGGCCTATCATGCCCGGGTCGATCGGGAACGCATGGCGGCGCGGCCTGCGCGCGCGGCCACGGTGACCTACGGAATTGGCGAGCGCGCGCTGACGCCGGCGGCGATGCGGCTGATCATCAAGCGCACGGCGCTCGCCGCAGCCGACCAGGGCCTGGTCGATCTCATGGGCGCCGATCTCGACCATGCGATCGATGCGCTGAGCACGCATTCGTTGCGCGTCGGCCTGACCCAGGATCTGTTCGCCAATGGCGAGGATGCGGGACCGATCGCGCAGGCATTGCGATGGACCTCGACCGCCACTGCACTCCGCTACGGCCGCAAGCTCGCTCCGTCGTCCAACGCGGCGGCGCGTATGTTGAAGGGTGTCAGGAAATAACGCCGGTGCAGAGAATTTTGTCGGTCAGGTGAATTGGCGTGGGGTGTCGGATGCAGTGTTCTTTGTCCGTTCACAAGCGGCGAGAGCAGCGAGTGCCGAATCGATATCCATATATCTAGAATAGCAGATACATCAGTCTGAGCTATCCAGAAGCATGTTCGATTCGGGGCGCTTTTGAGTTACGCGGCGCAGCCTGTGCTCCAGGCGGGAGCGGCAGCGCCGGCAGGCGCAAGGCATTCCATTAGCAGGGCTCTTAGCGTTCGCTCCAGTCAGCGATGAGTTCGATAACTCTGCACTGCAACGATTCACCGCCGGCGCAGCAAGTGACGACGGTTCTCAGCTCGCAAAAAATTCTTCGAAACCCCTATTGACCTTCCCACGATGGGAAGCCGCATCTTTCGATCTGTGAGATAGGAAGAAGGGTTTCGAGCATGACGACGCAGACCTCCACCGCGCTCGTTCCGGTCGCCGATGCGAAGGCATCGGAGACGAGGCAGGGCTGCTGTGAGACGGGCCAGAAGGGCGGCCGCATGAAGTGGCTGATGTTCGCGGCAGTGGCCTTGCTCGTGCTCGGCTTGGTCACAGGCTCAGCGGTGTTCGGCTTCGCGGCGATCGCGCCGCTTCTCTATGCGCTTCCCTGCCTCGCCATGTGCGGCATGTGCCTCTTCAAGCACGGCGGAACCGCGAAGAGCTAAGCCAGGGCGCGGAACGCGAACTTAGGCTGACCACACCTTCAGGAAAGGAACACTGACCATGAAGAAGTTTATCACGATCGCGGCGGGCACGCTGGCTGCTCTTGGCTTCAGCGCCCCTGCCTTCGCACAGGCGGGGAGCGTGCAGGGCGGGATGAGCGCCGAAGAGCATCAGCAAATGATGTCGGCCGGTGGGGCAACCGGGCGGGGGCAGAGGATGTCCGATCCCGATATGCACCGCCGGATGATGGCGATGATGGAGCGCTGCGAGGAGATGATGGCGAAAAAGGACAAGCGCGCCTCCGCCACGGGCCTTCAGAGCACCAGGAAGACTTCAGCCGAGAGCAAGTGGGCCTGGCGCCCGGACCCGAGGCAGGCGCCTGGCCCGAGAGCGCCGCTCCGTCCCCCTGTCCGGGTGTGGGTGCCTGCCGATAAGAGTTCAACCAACTAATCCGCCAGCCGATTTACCGACAACTTGGCTGGTGGATCACCACTCGCCTGGATCACAGGAGTATCAGACGTGAAGAGTATCAAGTTTCTCGCCCTCGGCGCCGCTGCCGCGCTCAGCTTCAGCAGTGCTGCGTTCGCTCAGCATGAGGGGCATGGTCAGATGACGGCAGAGCAGCACAAGCAGATGATGGCCGGCGATGGTGCTGCTTCTGAGAAGGTCACACACGCCACCGGCGTGGTGAAGGCCGTCGATGCTGCGAAGGGCACCATCACAATCGCACACGATCCAATCGCGGCCAAGAAGTGGCCGGCCATGACCATGACGTTCAAGCTCAACAAGGGCGGGCTCGGCAAGGTTCGGGCTGGTCAGCGGGTCAAGTTCTGTTTCGAGGGTGAAGGCTCTTACACCGTGACGAAGATGACGCGGATCTAAGGCTCACGGAGGTGCCTGCGCCTCCGAACGTCGTGAACGCAACGAGGAGAATAGAGATGAAGACCATGAAAGTAGCAGCCATCGCAATTGCCGCCACACTGGGCCTCGCGACCACGGCGATGGCCCAGCAGTCGGGCGGGTCTACGCCGGGCATGACCGCTGAGCAGCACCGTCAGATGATGTCCGGTGGGGACCAGAAAGGGCAGGGTGGCATGATGATGAACCACGCGGACATGGCCAAGATGATGGACCGCTGCGAGAAGATGATGAAGGAGATGGGCGACAAGCCCGCTGCGTCCACGACGAAGCGCTAAGATACCTTGTCGAAGCGTGGAGGGCGCCGCAGCATGTCTGTGGCGCCTTCTTTGTGTCCGGGTAGGAGAGAGCCTTAGGCTTCCTTGAGCACTAGTGCCGGAGGGCCATCCCTGCAGGAGCCCGAGGAACGAACAGTCGCAGCAGGATCACCGCTGTCAGACCATGTATCCGATGTCCGACGCGCCCGTGGGATACGCAAACATGGTGCTTTTGATGTCATCCGCCGTCAGTCCATGGCGCATCGCGAGTCCAAAGACATTGATGACCTCATCGACATGAGGACCGACGAGATGGGCTCCCAGGATGAGCTTCGAGCCCTCCTCGACCATCACTTTGAAGCCATAGACGCTCTCGGCGACGCGTCTGGCCGTGTACCAGGTCGAGGCTTGCTCAGACTTCAGGCTGAACTTGAACCCCTTGGAACGCGCCTCCTCCTCGCTGAGCCCGACCGATGCGATAGGTGGAATTGTGAAGGCAACGCTTGGGATGGCGCGATAATCGGGACAATACGTGTTGCCCTCGAGCAGATTGGCAACAACGACCTTGGCATCGTGGCTGGAGACTGGGGTCAGTGGCGGCCCTTGTGCCGCAGCATCGCCGGCGGCATAGACAGCTGGATTGGAAACGCTCTGTAGATGCTCGTTGAGCTTCAGGCGCCCGCACTGGTCCCGTTCAACTCCGGCCGCTTCAAGCCCGAGAGAGTCCAAATCCGGGATGCGACCGGCGGCGTGGACGACCAGATCAGCATGGACCGCCGCTGTCCCTCCGTCAGCAGAGCGGACACGTATGATATATCCTTCATCGGTCTTCTCGACGGCTTCCACTGAGTGGCCGGTCCGGACTTCGATCCCGGCGGCGTCGAAGGCTTCCATGAGCCAGCCCACGAGATCTCCGTCGAACTGAGGGAGGATGCGCTTGCCGCGCTGAAGGACCGTCACTTTGGCACCGGCACGCGCAGCGATGTGGGAGAACTCTGATGCGATATAGCCGCCGCCGACCATGACGATGCGGGCGGGCAGCTCGTCGAGCTCAAGGAACCCCTCATTGTCCATCAGGTGCTCCTCCCCAGGAAAGCCGAGGGGGACCGGGCGCGCTCCAGCCGCGATCAGAACGTTCGTCGCCTCGATGATGCCGCTACGCTCAAGTTCGAGACTGTTCGGTCCTGCGAAGCGGGCATGCTCGTGGTAGGTGTCGACGCCTTTTGCGGCGTAGTTCTTCAGCTGTTTGCCCGGGACGGGCCCCGTGAAGGTGCGCTTGAACTCCATGAGGTCGCGCCACTCGATGTGCGCGCCGTCCGCCGCGACACCGTGCCCGCGCATGCGGCGGATGTCGTCCATGACCTGCGCACCCGTAATCAGCATCTTCTTCGGATCGCAACCTCGCAGGGCACAGGTGCCGCCGAATGGCCGGTAGTCGGCCACTGCAACCTTCTTCCCTGCAGCCGCCATTCGGTTGGCCGCGACCATGGCGGCTGTGCCGCTGCCGATCACGATGAGGTCGTATGACTTGGTCACACCTCGAAACCGGCTGATGGGCCTCGGTGAGCGGGAGCTGCAGTGTCCTGTCGGTGGTGTGGACCCGATGTCACTGCTTCCGACGGAACGCAGGAAGCGCAGCGTCTCCTCAGATGCCAGATGAGTCCGGCCGATGCTGACAGGGCCGTGAGGGCTCCCACCACATTCGAAGACGGCATTAGGCTGTTTAGAGACACTCCCGAAGCCACCATGATGGGTATGCCGCAGCAGAGGAAGTGAAAGCCGCTCAGCAACGCTATGACCGTGCCCATCGGCGGCTTGGCGGCGAAGTCGGTCGTGTCGGCCGGATCAACCTCGTTGCCAGAGCTTTGCTGGGTCCCCATCACGGATTCCTCCTGCCTCGGCTGATCAACGAGCGCGTCGTTGCTGACTTGCTGAGCGCTTCAATCGCGAGGGGTATCCAGCGTTCGTGGTCGCCTTCACGAGCTCAGCCACGTTCGTTGCCTTGTCGTCGTAAACGACAGTGGCTGTCTTGGCCTCGACCGAGACTGCCACACGCTTCACGCCGCGAATTTGGCTGAGACTCTTCTTCACCATCGGGACGCAGGTGACGCATGTCATGTTATCAACGGCCAGCGTGACGGTGCGGACTGCCGCGAGGGCGGGAACACTCGTCGCGGCCAAGGTCGCGATAACCGCTGCTTTGATGAACTTCATGGATAGGCTCCTACTCAAACTCACAAGAAATAGACGGCAACGTACGGGAAGCTTATCGCTGCCAGAACGAGGAGGGTTGTGGCCCACAGCGCAATCTTCAGAAGCCGTTTAGAGGCCGGCTTGGCGCAGTAGCTGCCTTCCTCACAATCGGCCTGAGGGCGCGCGTAAACCCGAATGAACCCGAAAATGAGGGCGACGGCTGCCAAGCCGACGAAGAGCGGCTGGTAAGGCGCGAGCGCCGTGAGACTGCCGATCCAGGCCCCGCTTATTCCAAGCGAGAACAGCAGAAGAGGCGCGATGCAGCAGGAGGCAGCGCCCACAGCGCCAAGAACACCTCCGCCGACGGCGATCCAAGTCCGGCGGCCGGGAGCGGCGGCGGTAACGGACCGCTTGGCATCAGGGATTTTCAACACGATCAACCTACCTCTTGTTCATGCAAGCTCAGGGGCTACCACCTGTAGCAACTCCAGGTTCAAGCTGTTTTTTTTGGTTCACCCGGCGCAGCAGGAGAGCTTGCTGACATCCTTGTCGAAAGTCTGCGCAGCGAGCTTCAGCCCCTCCACCGTCGTAAGGTAGGGAAAGATCGATTCCGCCAGATCGTCGATCGTGAGGCCGCACCGGATGGCGATGGCCGCAGTCTGGATGCTGTCGGCGCCCTCAGGCGCGAGGATGTGTGCTCCGAGAAGCTCTCTGGTTCGGCCATCGGCAACCAGCTTGATCAGCCCCCGCGTATCCCTTGCCGCAAGAGCGCGTGGAACGTGGTCGAGCGTGACGATGGACGTCCTGACCTGGAACCCGGCGGCGCGGGCCTGAGCTTCGGTGAGCCCGACGCTGCCAACCTGAGGGTCTGAAAAAACGACAGCAGGCATTGCGCGGTTGCTATAAACCAGACTGTCACCGTTAAGGGCGTTCTTCGCCGCGAGCTTTGCTCCGTAGGCAGCCATGTAGACGAACTGGTCGCGTCCAGTGACATCGCCGGCAGCGTAGAAGCCAGCGCGTGTGGTCCGGAGCCGATCGTCGACCTTGATGCCGCCGTTCGGGGTTGTCTCAATACCGAGCTCTGCGAGCCCGAGCCCCTCGACATTGGGTGCCCGGCCAGTCGTGACCAGCACCTGCTCCGCCGCCAAGGTCACGCTGCGACCAGCATGCTCCACGTCGAGCTCGATGCGGCCGTGCACGTGGCGAATAGCCTGGTATGAGACGCCGCTGGCGATCTGGACCCCCTCGGCCTCTAAGTAGCCCTCCAACGCCGCCCCGATCTCCGGCTCTGCCTCGGGCAGAAGGCGTGATCGGAATATCAGCGTCACCTTCACGCCAGCACGCGCCAGGGTTTGCGCGAGCTCGACCCCGACATAGCCGCCTCCAAGCACGAGCAAGGACTTGGGAAGCTCCTCAAGCTCAAGGGCCGTGGTGCTCGTAAGGTACGGCACCTGCGCCACGCCTGGAATAGCTGGGACAGCAGGCCGCGTGCCGGTGGCGATGATCACCTTCCCGGCCGAGATGAGCCGGCCATCCACCTGAACGCCCCCGGGCGCGAGCTTCGCCTGCCCTTCGACGTAGGCGACATTGTTGTACGAAGGGAGAAGGTCAGCGTATTTCGCTTGGCGAAGCGATGTGACGAGTTGGTCCTTCTGAGCAACCAGCGCCTTCCAGTCGACGACAGCTCCTGCCGCCTCGACACCGGCGAACTTCGCGCTCGCCGCATTCGCGTGATACACGGCCTCAGTTGCCCGGATCATGGCCTTGGACGGCACGCACCCGACATTCACGCACGTCCCGCCGATGGTCCCATGGCCAATCATGGCCACCTGCGCGCCTTGCTCAGCGGCAGTGATGGCGGCTGAGAAGCCGGCGGACCCATTCCCTACTACGGCAAGATCGTAGCGTATGGCCTCGTTCGGGCGCGGCCCGCAGCAGTCGGTCATTGCAATTTCCTAATCGTTGATCGGTGGCGGCAGCCCGGTACGCGGCCCTCGATGACGCCTACTGTGCGACGCTGGTTGGGAAGCCAGCTTCAGTGACAGCCGCAGCAAGCGCAGACGGGGTGACGAGCCGAGGATCGTGGGCTACCCGGGCGGTCGCAGATGCGCCTGCCCGCTCTTCCACCGAGACATCGATGACGCCTCGAATGCGGCTGAGCGCCGCCTTCACGATCGGTGCGCACGTAGCACAGCTCACGTTGACGACGTTCAAGGTCGTGATGCGCTGTCCTGCCGACGGCTTAGGGCCCTGAGATGACGTCGGCGAGCCTGCCACGAAGGCGATCCCAAGTATGGCGGCCGCTGCGGCCAGCAACGTGCCAGCCACGCTTACGGCGAAGATCACCTTTCTCATTTTCGTGTCCTTGTTCTCGGCCACCAAAGCGAACGACGCTCGGCAGATGGGCGTTCTCGACAAGTATCCTGAGCGTTGTGGGGCTTCGGAAAACCATCTACACGAGCCATATAGGACCTGTAGTAGCTACAGGTACAAGGGCTAAAATGATGGTCGATAAAAAGATTTTGCACGATCTCGCCCCCCGGTTCACGATCGGGGTTCTGGCCCGGAAAACCGGATGCAACATTGAAACCATCCGGTACTACGAAAAGGCTGGCATCATCCCCCATCCGGCCCGATCGGACGGCGGGCATCGGCTCTACGGCACTGGCCACCTGAAGCGCCTTGCCTTTGTCATGAAGGCGCGCGTGCTGGGCTTCACCCTCTCAGAGGTGAAGACGTTGCTCCGGCTCGTCGATGAGCGGGACCGACCTTGCGCCGAGGTGCGCGACTTGGCGGCGTCGCACCTTCAGAATGTTCAGGCGAAGCTCGCGGATCTCCGCGCCATGGAGGTTGTTCTAGAAGAAATGGTGGTCACCTGCGATACCGACCAGTCGGCTGAGTGCCCTCTGATCGAGCGCATGTTCGACGAGCAGATCTCGATATGAGCCAACCTATCGACCGGCGCTCGTGCGTTGGAGCAAGCTCAAAGCAAGCCGCCGCTCGGATAAGCCGGCTTGAATCTATCCCGAATTTCTAGCCTCTGAGCTATGATCCGAGGGCGCCGTAGCATGTCTGCGGCGCATCATTGCATCTGAACGGCAGCCCTTAGGAGTCCTGCATTCTTGAGCCGGCGATCTGACGCTTTACGAACCAGACGAGCAGCAGGGGCAAGATGACCCATTGGAGAAACGGCGTGAGGCCGATCCCTAGCGCCGGCACGATCGGCATCGCCTCTGCGTATTGCCAGCCCCACTCCGGGTGGTCTGACACGATCGCCAGGCGCTCCAGTAGGACGGTGATCGCCACGCCGATCCCGATAAATGTGAGGATTGGAGTCCAGCGCGGCCTTTCGATCCACCAGCGGTCGCGGACCAGGAGAGCAGCACCCCAGAAAGCGAGCAGCATGATGACGCCGTCGCCGAGCGTTGCGCGCGTGCAGACTTGGATAGCATCCCAGTGGGCGGCTTCCGGCATGCCTTTGTAGAGAGGCACCTGCATGAGCTCCCATGGATAGTTCAGCAGGAACGCGAACACGAAGACGTTGAACTCTGGGAGGTCCGTCAAACGGAACGGGTTCGTTTCTCGCGACAAGTCGGCCACCTTTGCCTTGGTGCTGGGGGTCGTCGGATGGGCGACGCGTGCTTAGATGACAAGTGTCGGAGGGCCGCCGAGATCCCCGTGCTTAGAGGACCACTATGGTCGCGGCATCCGACGGACGGGGCCCAGGAGCAACCAAAGCGCGGTTAGGAATGCGACGGTGTAGGCGGTCGCACCCACAAGGCCCAGTTGCCACCGAGGCTCCATCACGACCAGCGCCATTGACCCGGCCATGAGCAACAGTCCGACGCCCGCTCGTCGGCCTCGTGCCAATGGAATGAAGCCTATCAACCCCCCGAGGCCGAGGAGCAGAACAAGGGCATGGGTGAGGAGCCCGACAAGCTCAAAAGGCGAGGACATTTTGCAAGGCTCCTCAGCTGCTGCAGTTGAGTGGGTATGTGCCCCTGAGATGCCGATCGCCCGAGCCGCTTCAGGGTGAACCGGGATTTGTCGCCACCTGATGCTAGTAGCCCATCAGAGCCAGGACTTCACGCCGACTGCGTTCGTCTTCGCGGAAGACGCCCATCATACGGCTGGTGGTCATCATCACGCCGGGAGTGTTGACGCCGCGCGCGGTCATGCAGGCGTGGCTCGCCTCGATTACCACGGCGACGCCCTGCGGCTCGAGATGGGTCCAGATGCAGTCCGCCACCTGCGCCGTCAGTCGCTCCTGAACTTGGAGCCGGCGAGCAAATCCGTGAAGCACCCGCGCGATCTTCGAAATTCCGACGACCCGCTGATTTGGCAGATAGGCGATGGCCGCCTTGCCAATGATAGGTGCGAGATGGTGCTCACAATGCGATTGGAAGGGTATGTCCCTCAGCAACACGATCTCGTCATAGCCGCCCACCTCGTCAAAGGTCCGGCCGAGGTGGTGGGCGGGATCCTGCTCGTAGCCCCGAGCATATTCCTTCCAGGCGCGGGCGACGCGGAGAGGCGTGTCGAGAAGTCCCTCGCGGTCCGGATCATCGCCAGCCCAGCGAATGAGTGTCCGGACCGCCTCCTGGACATCGTCGGGGACCGGTATCTTCGGCAGCCCGCGAACAAGGTCTCCGTCAATGGGTTCATCATGTCTGCTCATCACGGGCACCTCGGACTGGTGAAAATGGTGATCCATAGTAGATCGGACTTGGGTGTGGGGCCTCAGGGCTGCCGCTTGGAGGACGTCAGCGCTTGGGAGGAAGCCAAGACGCGGCTCCACACAATGCTCGCAGTAAGGGCTCCCATCGAGGTTGCTTCAGGCGAGGACCGTCAGGAGAGCCGCACTCGCCTCAGGCGAAGCGCATTTCCGATGACGGTGACCGAGCTCAGCGCCATAGCAGCTCCAGCGATGATCGGGCTGAGGAGGATCGCGAACAGCGGATAGAGAACGCCGGCCGCGATCGGCACTGCAAGCGCGTTGAAGATGAACGCGAAGAAGAGGTTCTGACGGATATTGCGCATCACGGCGCGGGACAGGCGCCGTGCCCGTACGATGCCCGTTAGGTCGCCCTTTACGAGCGTTACGGCCGCGCTCTCCATGGCGACATCCGTGCCGGTGCCCATGGCGATGCCGACATGGGCTGCGGCGAGGGCTGGAGCGTCATTGATGCCGTCACCGGCCATGGCGACCCGTGCGCCGGCGGCCCTGAGGCGCTCCACCACAGCCTGTTTCTGATCCGGAAGAACATCAGCGATGACCTCGTCGATCCCGCCGACCTGGCGAGCAACGGCATCGGCTGTTCCCCGGTTGTCGCCGGTGAGCATGATCACCCGGACGCCATCGTGCGTCAAAGCCCTGACCGCAGATGCGGCAGTTCCCTTGACGGGATCTGCAACCACGAGGAGACCCGCCATGCGGCCGTCGATCGCCGCGAACATGACGCCCTGGCCTTGGCTCCGGAGTTGGGCGGCCTGTTCCTGCACGGCGCCTGCGTTGACGCGTGCGGCGGTCATCATGGCGGCGTTGCCCAGTGCAACCTGTCGCCCGTCGACGAGCCCGGTGACGCCCTTGCCGGTGTGGGACTCAAAGTTGCTCGTGTCGGGAAGCGAGAACCCTCGCTCATGCGCGGCCGCGACAATCGCCTCGCCGAGCGGGTGTTCGCTTCCGCGCTCCAGCGCTGCCGCAAGGCGAAGCAGGTCTTCCTCGCTGGTGTCGCCCGTCGCATGGACGGCGACGAGCCGGGGTTTGCCTTCCGTCAGGGTGCCGGTCTTGTCGATGACGAGGGTGTCGATCTTCTCCATCAGCTCGAGCGCCTCGGCATTCTTCACGAGGACGCCTGCCTGAGCGCCGCGTCCGGTCCCGACCATGATCGACATGGGCGTTGCCAGTCCGAGGGCGCAGGGGCAGGCGATGATTAGAACCGCGACCGCGTTGACGAGAGCGAAGCCCATTGCGGGCGCGGGACCGAAGATCGACCAGATCGCGAATGACAGGAGCGCGATGAAGACAACGGCGGGGACGAACCAGCCTGAGACCTTGTCCGCCAAACTCTGAATCGGTGCCCGGGAACGCTGAGCGTCAGCGACCATGCGGACGATCTGCGATAGCATGGTGTCCTGACCAACACGCTCGGCGCGCACGAGCAGCGCGCCGGTTCCATTGACGGTCGCGCCGGTGACGGGATCGCCTTCCGTCTTTGTGACGGGGACCGGCTCGCCAGTGAGCATCGACTCGTCCACGCTCGAGCGTCCTTCGAGGACGACGCCGTCGACGGGCACCTTCTCGCCCGGTCGGACGCGGAGCACGTCGCCCACCTGGACGAGCTCCAGGTCGATGTCTTCCTCCAGACCGTTCTCCCGAACAATGCGAGCCGTCTTGGGCGCCAGCCCCAGGAGAGCACGTATAGCCTGTCCGGTGGCTGCTCGCGCGCGAAGCTCCAGCACCTGGCCGAGGAGAACGAGGGCGGTGATGATCGCCGCTGCTTCGAAGTAGATCGGGACTTCGCCCTCGTGCGAGCGGAAGGAGGGCGGGAAGGCGCCGGGGAACAGCGCTGCAAAGGCACTGTAGGCGTATGCCACTCCGACACCGATTGCGATCAGAGTGAACATGTTGAGGTTGCGCGTCTTCACTGACGCCCAGCCGCGCTCAAAGAAGGGCCACCCCGCCCACAGGACTACAGGGGTCGCAATCGCAAGCTGCACTAGGGAGGAAGTGCGAGGCGGAAGTATCCGCCAGCCGAACAGATCGGCACCCATGGTGAGCACCAGCAGCGGTAGCGAGAGAATGGCAGAGACCCAGAAACGGCGCGTGAAGTCAATCAGCTCAGGGTTCGGGCCCTCGTCCAAAGTGGGCTCAAGGGGTTCCAGTGCCATGCCGCAAATCGGGCAGCTGTCAGGACCGGATCGACGAACCTCCGGATGCATTGGGCAGGTCCAGACGCTGCCTTCTGCAGCCTGCGGGAGCGTGCCCATCGCCGGGTGAAGCACGGCAGGGTCAGTTCCGGCCGGATTGAGGTAGCGGTCCGGATTGCTGGCGAACTTCGCTTTGCAGCCGGCGCTGCAGAAATAGTATTTGGTCTCGCCGAGCTCATGCTGGTGCTTGGCCGTTGCCGGGTCGACGGTCATCCCACAGACTGGATCCTTCACCTCGTGAAGAGCTGTGTCTCGCGAGGGAGTCGCAGTGTTGGAAGAGCAGCAGCTATGATCGGCCATTTGATGATCCTTGGTGTCTGAGACACGAGATGCGGCTTCCCACCATGGGAAGGTCAAGGGGCTGTAGACCGCAAAATGAAACGCGGTGATCAGGCTCTGTGTCCAATGATCCCCATTGACCTTCGTCACGTGTTGAGTCGCCGTCGATTGGGAGCTCGCGGGGCAAACGAGGTGAACCAACCGACCGCTCAAGGCGTCACCTCAAGGTTTGTGCGCCAGACAACGATTTGGCGGACATAATGAGAACACTGGCTATGCCACGAGTTTGAGGCGGGCCATGGGATCGTTGAGGGTGCGGAACTCGCCAGGGGAGAGCCGGTTTGCCCTTTGCCACAGATAGTCGCCGGTCAAACTGATATGCACCCAGCCCATCGGCGAGAGATGGGCAAGCAGCGCATCATCGAAGGTGCCGCCGGATGATTGGAGATGCTGGGCGGCCCTGTCCATATAGACGGTGTTCCAGTAAGAAATCGCCGCGATCAGCAGATTGAGGCCCGATGCCCGATATTCCTGATTCTCGATCGAGCGATCGGTGAACCGCCCCTGTCGGTTGGTGTAGATCGCGGCGGCAAGGGTATGACGTGCTTCGCCTTTATTGAGGCCGGCCTGGCAGGCGCGACGCAAGTCGGGCTGTTCAAGCCAGTCGAGCGCAAATAGCGTCCGCTCGATGCGGCCGAGTTCGGCCAGCGCAAAATCCAGCCTGTTCTGGCGCTTGTAGGCGGCCAGCTTGCGCAGGATCGCGGAGGGCGCAACGGCTCCTTCCTTAATGGAGGCGACGATCCTGACGATGTCATCCCAATCGGCTTCGATCGCCGCCGTCTTGATCGTGCGGCCCATGAGGCTTTCGATGCCTTTGTAGGTCGAAGGCGCGGCGATCGAGCCGAGTTTCCGGTCGGCGATGTCGCGCAGACGGGGCACGAACCGGAAGCCGAGAAGATGGCAAAGGGCAAAGACATGGTCCGTCGCGCCGCCGGTATCAGTGTAATGCTCATGCAGCGGTAGCGCGCCGGCGCCGAGCATCAGGCCATCCAGCACGTAGGGGGCCTCGCCGGCGGTGGCCGACATGATCCGCGATCCGAACGAGGCAAAATGATCGGACAGGTGGGAGTAGATCTTCAGGCCCGGCTCGCTGCCATATTTCGCATTGATGTCGGCCGCCGCCGATCGGTTGCGGCCCGAGCGGAAGAACTGCCCATCGGAGGATGAACTAGTGCCGGCTCCCCAATGGCGCGTGAAAGGAAGATCATGGTGCGCGGCAACGATCATCCCCAACGCGGCCTGATAGTTTTCGGGCGACAAATACCAGTTGTGGGTCCAGGCAAGCTGGGCGTAGCTCACCCCGTCGCTGGCGTTGGCCATGCGCTCTAGACCCAGATTCGATCCATCAGCGAGAATGGCGGCGAGGATCGCGTGCGGGTTGTCATGCTCCTTGCCGGACCGAAGATCGCGAAATGCGCTCAGGAACCCGGTGCGCTCGGCCACCTCGACCAGGAGTTCGGTGATCCGCACGCGCGGAAGCAAGGCGTCGAGCCTGCGATCGAGAGCCTCCGCCTCGGGTGGAGTGATCGCCGGCATGGGTTGCAGCTTGAGCCGGTCGCGTTCGAGCGCCACGCCCGCGAGCCTGTTCGCCTTGAGTTGCTTGGCGAAACGGCGCAGCCGCCAGTCGATCGTCCTTGCCCGCTCCTCCAGATAGGCGGCCGCATCGGTCTGGAATGGCAGGCTGTCGGCCACCTTATCGGCATCGCGTCGACTCAGCAAATAGGTGTCGAAGCGGCGATAATTGCGGGTTCCTTCGACCCATATGTCGCCGGCGCGCAACCGATCGCGCAGCGTGGCCATGATGGCCGTCTCGTATCGCCGGCGATCGACCTGGCCACCTTCGGTGATGAGGCGCTTCCACTGCCGGTTGGCGAATGGGAGCGGAACGCCCTCGGGCAGGCTGCGGGCCTTGCGGGCATTGGTATCGCGGATGACCTCGATGGCCTTGACCAGTTGCGATCCGCTCCCCGATGCCTTGAACGTGAATGTATCGAGGAAAGCCGGGCTGAACCGCCGCAGCGTCGCATAGCGACCAGTCGCCGCGACAAGCGCATCTTCGCCCGCCAGCTCGGCCAGCGCATCGACCTGCGATTTGGCTGCGACCAGTCTGTGCCAGCCTACCGCTTCGTCGATCAGTTCGAGCGGATTACCGCCATGTTCGACCGCCTCTCCCAGCGCGGCGATCGTCGCGCCGAACAGCCGCATAAGTTCGCCGACCGAGCGGATGCTGTCCTGATAGCGCCTTTCCCGCCCGCGCCGCGCCCGTGTGAACAGGCTTCCGACAAGCCTGTCGAACATCTGGATCGCACCATCGGCGAGCCTGGCATCGAGGTCGATGACCGCCGCGATCAGCGTCGCGCGGCGCCTGTTAAGGCTATAATCGGAGAGCAGGAACGCCGGCGCAACGCCACCTTCGCGCATGAACTGCGCGAACCGGAAGTCGGGGATTTTCGCGCCGATCGCCGGGTCGATGCCGATTCCGCGCACATAGCGTAGCCGTTCCAGCAGCCCGTTGATGTTCGCCGTGGTGGGCGCTTCCTCGAAATTGCGCAGCCAGGCCAGCGGCGTCATGCCGAAGTCGCTGTTGTTGACGATCAGATCATCGATCCGCGCCAGTTCGGCATGACCCAGGCTTTCGACAATGAGCGCCGCCGCGGCTTTGCGGGCGCGTGCCCTGCCGGCGAGGCCCGCACGTTCGAGCGTGTCTGCCGATGGAAGAATGAAGCGTTCCTGCTTCAGCCCCTCCATCAATGCGCGGACAATAGGTTCGCCCCGATCGGTCCGCTCCGCAGCTCTTGCGGCGAGATCGAGCGCGAGCGGTATATCCCCTCGCCGAAAAGGGTGTAGCCCCAGATGCCGTGCCGCAATGTCGGCATGATCGTTACGTGTTTGCGCGCGCTGGCCATAGTCGGCGAACGCATCAACATCGACGAAGAGCTGGGCGGCGAGATAGTGAAGGACCGCATCGGGGACGTCGACGTCGGGCTGCAAACCGAAGCCGGGATGCCGCATAAGCGCGATCTGCGTTGCCAGACCGAGGCGGTTGGCAGGGCGATAGCGGCGACCGACCAGTTCGAGATCCTCGGCGGCAAGGGTATAGTGGCCGACGATCGCGGTTTCGTCATGGGGGATATCGAACAGGCGACGCCTTTCTTCTCCGGTCAATAATCGCCGCCGCGCCATCCTGCCTCCATCCCGAGTCGAGAGCGACAGGCTAGGCCGTAGACTCGTAAGCGTTGATCCAGAGTCGGGCTGCGAACAGTTTTACAGCAGCGAGGAAGTTGTCGGCGCGCTTGTCGTATCGAGTAGCTAAACCTCTAGCATTCTTAATCTTTCCAAAG
>NZ_JNFD01000039.1 GCF_000756375.1 Sphingopyxis sp. LC81
CACCGCGGCTGCTCGCCAGCTGGTCGGGTGCCGAAAAGGAACCCGCGGCACCCCCGCGCGGCTGGTTCGGCACCGCGGCGATGACCCGCCAGCTCACCGAACGGCGGCTGGTGCAGGACCTGACGATGCTGACGCAGGCGGGATCGGTGCAGGCGTCGTGCCTCGACTGCCGCGCGTACCTCCCCGCCGTCCCGCGGCCGGGTCAGGTCGAGGCGAAGGGGTTCTTCGGGGCGCTGGCGCTGTTGCTGCGCTAAGTCCCCCTCCCGCTTGCGGGAGGGGTTAGGGGAGAGCCTGTTTCGGCAATTCCCTAAGTCGACATCCCCTCCCCCGACCCCTCCCATAAATGGGGGGAGAGCTTACGCCGCGACGGCAACCTGTTTCGCGTGCTCCGCAATCGCATCGGCCATCGTATCGACCAGCCCCAGCGGCAGGTCATGGCCCATGCCGGGGATCGTCAGCAGCCGCGCACCCGCGATATTCTCCGCCGTGTCGCGCCCGCCGGGGAGCGGCACCAGCGGATCGTCCTCGCCATGGATGACGAGCGTCGGTGCCTCGATGTCTTTCAGGATCGGACGCCGGTCGCCATCGGCGACGATCGCCGCCATCTGCCGCGCAACGCCCTGCGGATACCAGCCGCGTTCGAAGTCGGCGCGGACGCGACGCTGCAGCCGGTCTTCGGTCGCCGGATAGCCGGGGCTGCCGATCACGCGCGCGGCGTTGACCGAGTAGGCGATCAGCGCCTCCTTGTCGCCGTTCATCGGGCGGTTCGCGAGCACCTGCATCGCCTCCTTCTGCGCGCGCGGCAGGCGGCGGTTGCCCGTGGTCGACATCACCGAGGTCAATGACAGCACGCGGTCGGGGTAGCGCGCGGCGATATGCTGTGAAATCATCCCGCCCATCGACACGCCGACGACATGCGCGCACTCGATCCCCAGATGGTCGAGCAGCCCGATGCCGTCGGCCGCCATATCGGCCAGCGTATAAGCGGGACGGATCGGCAGTCCGATCACCGATTTGACGATCATCCATTTGACGTTCGGCACGCCCGCGGCATCGAAGCGCGTCGACAGGCCGACGTCCCGATTGTCGTAGCGGATCGTGCGGAAACCGCGGGTGTTCAGCGCATCGACGAACTCGTCGGGCCACAGCGTCAATTGGCCGCCCAGCCCCATCACCAGCAATATGACCGGCGCATCGCGCGGCCCCTTGTCTTCATAGGTGATGCTGATGCCGTCGAAGGTCGCTTGCTCTGTCTGCATGAAAATCCCTTGGCTGAAAGTCGGATCACCCCGCGGTGGCGGGCTTGTAATTGGCGGCGTTCGAGGTGAATTCGGCGCGGCCATAACCGTCGAGCTGGCGCTCGATCCGCCGCACGAGGCGGCGATCGGCAAGATGGCGGATCACGGGCAGGCGCGAGGCGACGCGATACGCCGCCATACGCCCGGCGATCCCGAGCATCGTCGCGCCATAGATGAGGTGGTCGCGGCGCTTGACCGGCACGCCGACATTCGCCGCGCGCGCCTCGTCACCGGCGAGGAAGGCTTTCACGAAAAAGACACGGCTGACCGAATATTCGAGGCGGCGCTTCACCAGCCCTTTCGGCGAGCGGTCCTTCGACAATTCGGCGTCCATCGTCGCGCGGAGCAATCCGCCGCAGACCTGGTCGTCATATTCATAACGCAGCGTCGCGCTGCGCGTGCGCCAGATGCGGACGATCTCCCGTGGCGTGTCGGCGAGCAGGTCCTCGGGCAGCCCGAGCAGATAGCAGCGATAGCGCGCGAGCTCGACGCGGCCGCGTTCGAGCCGCGTGAAACTCGTGCGCCCCTTCGCGAGCACCTCCTGCGACATGAAATAGACCGGGATCAGCCCCGCAGGCATCTGGTCGAGCTGCGGGATCGGCATGCCATAGGTGTCGGCATCCCACATGCCGGGACGCGACAGCACGTTGATGCGCACCATCGAATGCATCAGCCGCACCATCGCCGCGGCCTTGAACCCCGGCCCGAAACGATCGAGCGCGCCGGGGAGCGCGGTGGTGGCAAAGAAGGTCGCGGTTTCCTTCACCCGCCGCGCCGCGGTCGCCTGACCCAGCGTTCCGGTGAGCGCCATCGGCAGCGCCGAATATTTGTTGAGGAAGGTCGCGATGAACGCGCCGCGGATCAGGAAAGGCGACAGGTTCGCGGTGGCGTTGCGTTCATAGGCTGCCCCCTCCTCGACCAATGTCATGTCGAGCCAGTCGGGCTTCTGCTCCATCTCTTGGATCAGCGCGGCGAGTTCAGGCGGGGCGTCTTCGATCGCCTCGATCCCCTTGTCGCACGCCTCGACGAGCATCGCGACGGTGCGCTGGAAGCCGTAGCGCGGCATCAGCGCGGCATAGGCGTCGCCTGTGCGGTCGCCGAGCATCGTATATTCGCGGATACGGCCGAGCAGGTCGGGGTCATCGAGATAGGCGGCGCGGTCGATGCTGCGAACGCGGCTGAGCTCGCTGACGGCGTCGGCCTCGGGCGCCCAGCGTTCGGGCGCCTTGTCGAAATCGAAACCGCCGAACAGCTCGGGCAAGGCGTCGGCCTGGCCCCGCACCCGGCGGGCGATGGTGCTGACATCACTGTTCATAAGCCGAAACTGACAGAGTTTCGCGATTTGGCAAGCTTAACTGCTTTTGGCCTAAGCGTCTTCACCATGCCCGCGGTAGGCCGGAAGCGCGAGCGACCAGCGGATCGCCGCGCCGCGCAGGATGAAGCCCGCGACCGCGCCCGCGACCGCCGCGACCGCCGTCCCCGTGCCGAGCCATTGCAGGAGCAGGAACAGGCCCGACGCGAGCGCCGCCGCGGTCACATAGACTTCAGGGCGCATGATGATCGACGGCACGCCGGCAAGGATATCGCGGATCGTGCCGCCGACGCAGCCGGTGATCACCCCCATCATCAGCGCGGGCACCGGCGGGACGCCCCACGCCAGCGCCTTCGCGGTGCCGAACACGGCATAGGCGGCGAGTCCCACGGCGTCGGCCCATTCGAGCAATTGCCCTTGCCACCAGCGTTCGGGGGTGAGCCAGACGACCATCGCAATCGCGATGCACACCGCGGCGATCGCGCCATCCTGCACCCAGAACACCGGCGCGCCGATCAACAGGTCGCGCACGCTGCCCCCGCCGACGCCGGTCACCAGCGCGAAGAAGGCGGCCGTCACCAGCGTCTGGCGCAGCCGCACCGCCATCAGCGCGCCCGACAGCGCGAAGACGCCGATGCCAACGAGGTCGAGCAGGCGGACGAGGGTTTGTGTATCCATCGCGCGCCGGGCTATCATCGCGCGCGATACGGCACAATGGAGAGGAGGCGGCGATGGAAGGCAGATGCACGTGCGGCGCGGTTCGTTACCGGCTGACCGCGGCACCGATGATCGTCCACTGCTGCCATTGCCACTGGTGTCAGCGCGAGACCGGCAGCGCCTTCGTCATCAATGCCGTGATCGAGAGCGAGCGCGTCGAGGCCGAAGGGATAGTCGATTATGTAATGACCCCGTCGGAAAGCGGCCGGGGGCAGGAAATCATCCGCTGCCCGACCTGCCGGGTCGCGCTGTGGAGCCATTATCCCAACTCGGGCCGTCGCTCTTCCTTCGTCCGTGTCGGCACGCTCGACGACCCCGACCAATGTCCGCCCGATGTTCATATCTTCACGCGCAGCAAACAGCCGTGGGTTGTCCTGCCCGACGACGCAAAGATCTTTCCGGATTTCTACCCGTCACCCGAGGGCGTGTGGAGCGTCGACGCACAGCGCCGGTGGCAGGCGATGATGGCCGGTTGAAAGCCCTATTTTGCGTCGGGGCGCACGCCGCCGATGACCGACAGCACGATCGCCGCCACGGCGTTTCGGATCACCGGTTCGGCCTTGGGCGCAAAGAAGGGCGAATGGTTCGTCGGCACCGGCTGCCCCTTCGCCTTCAGGTCGGCAAGCACGGCGGGATCATAGCCGCCGATCGCAAAATAGAGCGACGGGATGCCCGCGTCGACGAACTCCGAATAATCCTCGCTCGCCGACACCGGCGCGGCGCTCGCCGGCGCGAAGAGCAGGCGCTCGCCGAACACCGGCTTCAGCGTCGCAAATCCGTTCGCCGCCATCGATTCATTGTTCACCAGGCTCGCGGTGCCGGTCAGATAGGTAATCGTCGGTTCGGGCGCGTTGCCCATCATCGCGGCAGCCTTCGCCGACCGTTCGGCGCCCGAACGGAGGAGCTGGCGCACCTCGGGGGTCAGCGAGCGGATATTGACCTTCACCTCGGCGCTGTCGGGGATGATGTTGGGCGCGCTGCCCGCGTTGATCGCACCGATCGTCAGCACGCCGAAGGCACCCGGATCCTTCTCGCGGCTGATCACCGTCTGCACATCGGTGACAAAGCGCGCCGCGATCGGGATCGGGTCGAGCGCCATCGAAGGCATCGAACCATGCCCGCCGCGGCCGTGGAAGGTGATCGAATAGCTGTCGGAGGCCGAGAAGGCGGTGCCCGCCTTGATCGCGACCGTGCCCGTCGGGCCGTTCAGCACATGCGCAGCAAAGCCATAGTCGGGCTTGGGGAAACGCGTCAGCAGCCCGTCGTCGAGCATCGCTTTCGCGCCCTTCAATATCTCTTCGGCGGGCTGGCCGATCAGCACCACGGTGCCCGACCAGCTATCGCGCATCGCGGCGAGCGCCTGCGCGACGCCGACGAGATAGGCGACATGCGTATCGTGCCCGCACGCGTGCATCACGGGCACATCCTTGCCCTCATAGGTCGCGCGCGCCTTGCTCGACCAGGCGAGCCCCGTCTTTTCCTCCATCGGCAGCGCGTCCATGTCGGCGCGGATGAGGATGGTCGGGCCTTCGCCATTTTTAAGCACGCCGACGACGCCGGTGCCGCCGACCTTTTCGGTCACGGTGAAGCCCGCCTTGCGGAGGTGCTGCGCGAGGATGCCCGCGGTGCGCACTTCCTGCAGCCCGAGTTCGGGGTTTTGATGGAGGTCGCGGTAGAGCGCGTCGAGCGCCGGATAATTCTTGTCGAGCAGCGCGGTCAGCCGCGCGTTCGCGGCGTTGAGATCGGGCGCCGCCTGCGCGCTGGTCGCCATGAGGGAGAGGGTCAGCGAAGCCCCTGCCCAGAGCCAATGCTTCGCCATGTTTCTCTCCCCCATTTTGTTTTGTCAGATGTGGATCGGTTTGCCCGTCACCGCCATCGCGGCTTCCTTGATCGCTTCGCTATGCGTCGGATGCGCGTGGCAGGTGTAGGCGATATCTTCGGACGTCGCGCCGAATTCCATCGCCTGCGCGGCCTGTGCGATCATCGTGCCCGCGACGCTCGCGATGCACCACACGCCGAGCACGCGGTCGCTCTTGGCATCGGCGATCACCTTCACGAAGCCGTCGGGCTCGTGGTTGGTCTTCGCACGGCTGTTCGCCATCATCGGGAATTTGCCGACCTTGACCTCGCCCTTTTCCTTCGCCTGCTCTTCGGTCAGGCCGACGCCGGCGATTTCGGGCCAGGTGTAGACAACCGACGGGATGACATCATGGTTCACGATGCCGGTCAGCCCCGCGATATTCTCGGCGCAGGCGATGCCTTCATCCTCGGCCTTGTGCGCGAGCATCGGGCCGGGAATGACGTCGCCGATCGCCCAGATGCCGGGGACCAGCGTCGAAAAATCATGGTCGGTTTCGATCTGCCCGCGCTGGTTGACCGCGAGGCCCGCCTTGTCGAGACCGAGGCCGTCGGTGTTCGGACGGCGGCCGATCGACACGAGCACGACATCGGCTTCGAGCGTTTCGGCGTCGCCGCCGGCTGCGGGTTCGAGCGTCAGCACCGCCTTCTTGCCCTTGACGTCGGCCTTGGTGACCTTGGTCTTGAGCTTGAATTCCATGCCCTGCTTCTTGAGGATCTTGTTCGCTTCCTTGCGGACGTCGCCGTCCATGCCGGGCAGGATCTGGTCGAGGAATTCGACGACGGTGACCTTGGCGCCGAGGCGGCGCCACACGCTGCCGAGTTCGAGCCCGATCACGCCGCCGCCGATCACGACCATATGACCCGGAACCTTCGCGAGTTCGAGCGCGCCGGTCGAATCGACGATGATCTGCTTGTCGTTATCGACCTCGACGCCCGGAAGCGGCGTGACCGACGAGCCGGTCGCGATGATGATATTCTTCGCGCGATAGGCCTTGCCCGCGACTTCGACCGTGTCCTTGGATGTGAACTGGGCATAGCCCTTCAGCCAGTCGATCTTGTTCTTCTTGAACAGGAATTCGATGCCGCCGGTCAGGCCTTTGACCGCATCCTTGCGCTGGCCGTGCATCGTACCGAGATCGAGTTCGGGCTTCACCTTGATGCCCATCGCCGCCATCGCGCCGCCCGCGGCCGCTTCGAAATATTCCGACGCGTGGAGCATCGCCTTCGACGGGATACAGCCGACGTTGAGGCAGGTGCCGCCCAGCGTCTCGCGCCCTTCGGCGCACGCGGTCTTCAGGCCCAGCTGCGCCGCGCGGATCGCCGCGACATAACCGCCGGGGCCCGAACCGATGACAAGGACGTCGTAGTCGTAATCAGCCATGTTCAATCTACCTCAATTTCTGCCTGGCGCCGTCAACGAGCGAATCCGCTCAAACGGGCAGCCCGGATTTCGCAGCGCATGACTTCATAACCGGTGCCGCCATTTCGGGCGACAGGCCGATCAGTTCAGATGCGCGATATTTCTTGATCAATTCGCCGGCCGCACATTTGCAGACCTCGGCTGCGAGGCCCGCCGCCGCGCCGCCGCCCTCGGTGGCCGCGCGGCACGATTCGCCGAAGCTTTCGACGAAGCTGGTCCTCAGGCCCTCTTCGAGTCCCTTCGCCATGCGGCTTTCGCCTTCGCTGCAGCCCGCCAGGGCGGCAGCGGCAGCGACGAACAGAACCGCGCGGAGGGGGAGCGCCATCATCGGATCAAAGGTCGATCAGCAGGCGCGTCGGATCTTCGATCGCTTCCTTGATCGTCTTCAGGAAGGTCACCGCCTCGCGGCCGTCGATCAGGCGATGATCATAGCTCATCGCGAGGTACATCATCGGACGGATCACAATCTCGCCGTTACGGACGACCGGGCGATCCTCGATGCGGTGGAGGCCGAGCACCGCCGACTGCGGGGGGTTGATGATCGGGGTCGACATCAGGCCGCCGAACACGCCGCCGTTCGAGATGGTGAAGGTGCCGCCGGTCATGTCGTCCATCGTCAGCGTGCCCTCCTTGGCGCGCTTGCCGAGGTCGGCGATCGCTTTCTCGATGTCGGCAAACGACAGGCTGTCGGCGTTGCGCACGACGGGAACGACAAGGCCGTTCGGCGCGCTGACCGCGACCGAGACGTCGAGATAGTCGTGATAGACGATCTCGTCGCCGTCGATGCGTGCGTTGACCGCCGGAATGTCATGCGCGGCGAGCGCGACCGCCTTGGTGAAGAAGCTCATGAAGCCCAAACGCACGCCGTGCTTCTTCTCGAAGCTTTCGCGATATTTGTCGCGCGTCGCCATCACCGCCGACATGTCGACGTCGTTGAACGTCGTCAGCATCGCCGCGGTGTCCTGCGCCGCCTTCAGCCGCTTGGCGATCGTCTGGCGCATGCGCGTCATCTTGACCCGCTCTTCGTGACGGCCCGGAGTGCCGCTGGCGACGGGAGCGGGCGTAGCGGCCGCTGGGGCCGGGGCGGCCGCGGGGGCGGCGCTGGCGGCGGCGAGCACATCTTCCTTGGTCAGACGGCCGTCCTTGCCGCTGCCCTGGATCTTCGTCGGATCGACGCCATGCTCGAGGACGAGGCGGCGCACCGCGGGGGACATGGTGGTGACGGTGTCGACGCCCTCTCCAGCCGGGGCGGCGGTTGCGGCCGGTGCCGGCGCGGCCGCTTCGGCCTTCGCGGCGGGCGCGGGGGGGGCGGCGGCGGGCGTCGGCGCCGCGGCAGCGCCGCCCGCTTCGACCGTCGCGATCGTCGCGCCGACATTGACCGTGTCACCGACCGCGGCGAGCTGCTGGCCCATCACGCCCGCGACGGGCGACGGCACTTCGACCGCAACCTTGTCGGTCTCAAGGCTCGCGATGGGCTCGTCGAGTGCAACGGCTTCGCCGGGCTTTTTCAGCCACTCGCCGATCGTCGCTTCGGTAACGCTTTCGCCCAGCGTGGGGACTTTGACTTCGGTGCTCATAGGTGCAGTTCCTTGGGGGCTCAGGCTTTGTTCTTGGTACGGCGGATTTCGGCGCGAACCGAAAGGCCGAGCGCGTCGGCGACGAGCGCCGACTGTTCGGTCTGGTGGCGGCTCATCAGGCCCGTCGCGGGCGAAGCCGCAGCGGCGCGACCGGCATAGCGGGGACGCATGCCCTTCTTGCCCGCCTCGGTCAGCGCATCCTCGATCAGTTCGTTGACGAAGAACCAGGCGCCATTGTTGCGCGGCTCTTCCTGCGCCCAGACGACCTCTTCGAGGTTCGGCATCCGCTTCAGACGAACCGCGAGCGGCTCACCCGGGAAGGGATAGATCTGCTCGACGCGCACGACGGTCGTGTCGGTGAGGCCCGCGGCATCGCGCGCTTCCATCAGGTCGTAGCCGACCTTGCCCGAACAGAGGACGACGCGCTTGACGTCCTTGTCCGCCGGCGGGGTGCGATCCGACATCAGGCGGCGGAAATGCGCGTCGCCGATGAAGTCCGAACGCTGCGACACCGCGAGCTTGTGGCGGAGCAGCGACTTGGGCGTCATGATGATCATCGGCTTGCGGAACGGGCGCAGCATCTGGCGGCGCAGGACGTGGAAATAGTTCGACGGGGTCGAAATATTGCACACCTGGATATTGTCGCCCGCGCACAGCTGGAGGAAGCGTTCGAGGCGCGCCGAGCTATGCTCCGGCCCCTGTCCTTCATAACCGTGCGGGAGCAGCATCACGAGCCCGTTGGCGCGCAGCCACTTGGCCTCGCCCGACGCGATGAACTGGTCGATCATGATCTGCGCGCCGTTGGCGAAATCGCCGAACTGCGCTTCCCAGAGCACGAGGCTCTTCGGATCGGCCATCGCATAGCCATATTCGAAGCCGAGCACGCCATATTCGGAGAGCGGGCTGTCGAGCACCTCGAACCGGCCGTGCGGCACGGTGGTCAGCGGGACATATCTGGCTTCGGTCTTCTGGTCGATCCAGACCGCATGACGCTGGCTGAACGTGCCGCGACCCGAATCCTGGCCCGACAGGCGGACCTGATAGCCTTCGCTGAGCAAGGTGCCGAACGCGAGGCTTTCGGCGGTTGCCCAGTCGAACACTTCGCCGTCGCTCTTGTCGGCGAACATCGCGCCGCGCGCGTCGATCACGCGGCGGAGCGTCTTGTGGACTTCGACGTCGGCGGGGATCGTCGTCAGCGTGCGGCCGATCGAATCGAACAATTTGTCCGACACGCCGGTCGCGATATTGCGGCGCGCATTTTCGGGATCGGCGGGGGCGTGCAGCCCCGACCAGCGGCCCGCGAACCAGTCGGCCTTGTTCGGCTTGTAGCTCTTCGCCGCTTCGAAATCCTCTTCGAGCCGCGCCACGAATTCGGCACGCCGGGCATCGGCCCAACCCGCATCGACCACGCCTTCGGCTTCCAGCTTCGCGGCGCAAAGCTGCGACACCGGCGGATGCTGACGAATGACGGCGTACATCAGCGGCTGCGTGAACGACGGCTCGTCGCCCTCGTTATGCCCGAAGCGGCGATAGCACCACATGTCGATCACGACGTCGCGCTTGAACTGCTGGCGGAAATCGATGGCGAGCTTGCACGCGAAGGTCACCGCTTCGGGATCGTCGCCGTTGACGTGGAGGATCGGCGCCATCACGCCCTTCGCCACGTCCGACGGATAGGGCGACGAGCGCGCGAATTGCGGGCTGGTCGTGAAACCGATCTGGTTGTTGACGATGAAATGGATGCAGCCGCCGGTGTTATAGCCGCGGATGCCCGAGAAGCCGAGGCATTCCCAGACGATCCCCTGCCCCGCGAACGCCGCGTCGCCGTGGATCAGCACGGGCAGCACCTGCTCATGCTTGGTTAGGTCGTCGCGCACGACCTGCTGCGCGCGCACTTTGCCGAGCACGACCGGGTCGGCGGCTTCGAGGTGCGACGGGTTGGGGACGAGCGACATATGCACCGACGCGCCGCCGAATTCGCGGTCGGTCGAGGTGCCGAGGTGATATTTGACGTCGCCCGAACCGCCGATGTCGTCGGGGTTCGCCGAGCCGCCGGCGAATTCGTGGAAGATCACCTGATACGGCTTCGCCATGACGTTCGCGAGCATGTTGAGACGCCCGCGGTGCGCCATGCCATAAACGATCTCGCGCACGCCGTACTGGGCGCCATATTTGATGATGGCTTCCATCGCGGGAATCATGCTCTCGCCGCCGTCGAGGCCGAAGCGCTTGGTGCCGACATATTTGCGCGCGAGGAATTTCTCCCACTCCTCGGCCTGGATCACCTTGCTCAGGATGGCGCGTTTGCCCTCGACCGAAAATTCGATGATCTTGTCGGCGCCTTCCATCCGTTCCTGCAGGAACTGGCGCTCCTCGATGTCCGCGATGTGCATATATTCGAGGCCGACATTGCCGCAATAATTGGCGCGCAGGATCGCGACGATCTCGCGAATGGTCGCCTTTTCGAGGCCGAGCGTTCCGCCGATGTAAACCGGACGATCGAGATCGGCGCCGACGAAGCCGTGATATTCGGGCGTCAGGTCGGCGGGCAGCTCGCGCTGGCTGAGGCCGAGCGGATCGAGGTTGGCGGCAAGGTGGCCGCGCACGCGATAGGTGCGGATCAGCATCATCGCGCGGATCGAATCGTCCGCGGCGCGCTCGACTTCGGCGTTCGACAGCGGGGCGCCCGCCTTGGCGGCGGCGGCCTTCACCGCGACCTGCATCTGCTGCGGGTCGAGCGCGGCGGTCAGGTCGTCGCTGTCGATCTGGGGCCAGTTCTTCGGCGCCCAGCTCGGGCCGGCCTGCGGCTCGTCGATGTCGAAGCTTTGTCGTTCGAGGTTCATCTGCTTTTCCACGGGGAGGTAGGGGTGGGATTTATATGGGGAGCGGAGGCCCGCCGGCAAAGGGCGCCGGCGGGCCGTCCGATCAGACGCGTTCCTTCAGCACTTCGGCGAGGGTCGAGCCGAGTTCCGACGGGCTCGCCGACACCTTGATGCCCGCGGCTTCCATCGCCGCGATCTTGCTTTCGGCGTCGCCCTTGCCGCCCGACACGATCGCGCCGGCATGGCCCATGCGGCGGCCCGGAGGCGCGGTGCGGCCCGCGATGAAGCCGGCCATCGGCTTCTTGCGGCCGCGCTTGGCTTCGTCGATCAGGAACTGCGCTGCCTGTTCCTCGGCATCGCCGCCGATTTCGCCAATCATGATGATCGACTTGGTCGCTTCGTCGGCGAGGAAGAGTTCGAGCACGTCGATGAAGTTGGTGCCGTTGACGGGGTCGCCGCCGATGCCGACCGCGGTCGTCTGACCGAGGCCGACGTTGGTGGTCTGGAACACCGCTTCATAGGTGAGCGTGCCCGAGCGCGAGACGACGCCGACGCTGCCCTTCGAAAAGATGCTGCCGGGCATGATGCCGATCTTGCATTCGCCGGGGGTCAGCACGCCGGGGCAGTTCGGGCCGATCAGGCGCGATTTCGAACCCGACAGCGCGCGCTTCACCTTGACCATGTCGAGCACCGGAATGCCTTCGGTGATGCAGACGATCAGCTCCATCTCGGCATCGATCGCCTCGAGGATCGAGTCCGCGGCGAACGGCGGCGGAACATAGATGCAGCTCGCGGTCGCGCCGGTTGCGGCCTTGGCCTCTTCGACGGTGTTGAAGTTGGGCAGGCCGATGTGCGTCGTGCCGCCCTTGCCCGGCGTCACGCCGCCGACCATCTGCGTGCCATAGGCGAGCGCCTGCTCGGTGTGGAAAGTGCCGGTAGCACCGGTCATCCCTTGCGTGATGACCTTGGTATTCTTGTCGATAAGAATGCTCATTGATATTTCCTCAGATTATTATCGTTTCATCGCGAAATCCCATGACCAGCGTAAGGCCATAGGGTGCATAGGGGTCAAAGTTTTCGATCTTTTGATTGAACGACGAGAGCTTCCAGCCACCGAAGCCAAAATGGACTTCAAAATGCCCGATCCGCTCTTCGCCCGCGTGCCACGAATAGGTCGTGCTGCCGAACGGGCCTTTCCCGGTCTTCGTGTTCGCACCAAAGACGCGCTTCACAGCCTGCGACGAGATCGGATTCTTCTGCACGCCGTCACCCAGCAGATCATGAATCCGGCATTCGCCGACCGTTCGCACACCATCATCGGCGCCGAAAACGGAAAGATACAAGGTTCGGCCCGCGACATTTTTCCGGAAAACTTGGCCTCCCAGCAGTTCCGTTGGGACCGGAGCATAGTCGTTCGCCACCGCATAGCTGCCGAACAGCAGCTGATTGAGCGCCTCTATCCTTCCCAATGCCGAAACGTCGCGACGAGAGAGGTTTTGCGTGTCACTCGTAACGGGAGTCCAGCCGTTTGCTGTCGCTGTGCTCGCCCAATAGCCAATCGCGTCCGACGCGGGACCAATAAAGCCCGCCTGCTTCGCCCACCGATAGTCGACAGAGCAGACGGATTTTAGCTCCCGCATCAACTGCTCGGCCGGGTAAACCGGCTGTGACGCAGCAGCAGCCAAGGCAAGCGTAGCGAGCATTATGCCAGCGACGGATCCAGCGCCTTGCAAGCGTCGAGCAGTTCCTTGACCGCGTCGACCGAGACCTGCAGACCGGCCTTGTCGGCATCGTCGAGTTCGATCTCGACGATCTTCTCGACGCCGCCGGCACCGATCAGCACGGGCACGCCGACATAGAGGCCGTCGAGGCCATACTGGCCGTCGACATAAGCGGCGCAGGGCAGGATGCGCTTCTGGTCACCGAGATAGGCTTCGGCCATCGCGATGCCCGAGGCTGCGGGCGCATAGAAAGCCGAACCGGTGCCGAGCAGCGCGACGATCTCGCCGCCGCCGCCGCGGGTGCGCTTGACGATCGCATCGATCTTGTCCTGCGACGACAGGCCCATCTTGACGAGGTCGGGAACGGGGATGCCGTTGACGGTCGAGTAGCGCACGACGGGAACCATCGTGTCGCCGTGGCCGCCGAGCACGAAGGTGTTCACATCCTTCACCGACACGTCGAACTCGTCGGCGATGAAGTGGCTGAAGCGCGCCGAATCGAGCACGCCGGCCATGCCGACGACCTTATTGTGCGGCAGACCCGAGAATTCGCGCAGCGCCCAGACCATCGCGTCGAGCGGGTTGGTGATGCAGATGACGAACGCGTCGGGGGCGTTGGCCTTGATGCCTTCGCCGACGGCCTTCATCACTTTCAGGTTGATGCCGAGCAGGTCGTCGCGGCTCATGCCCGGCTTGCGGGCGACACCGGCGGTGACGATGATGACGTCGGCGCCGGCGATGTCGGCATAGTCGTTCGTGCCGGTGATCTTCGCGTCGAAACCCGCGATCGGGCCAACCTGCGACAGATCGAGCGCCTTGCCCTGCGGCACGCCTTCGACCACGTCGAACAGGACGACGTCGCCGAGTTCCTTCTGCGCGGCGAGCAGCGCCAACGTTCCGCCGATATTTCCGGCTCCGATCAAAGCGATCTTCTTGCGTCCCATGGCGCGCGGCACTCCCTTCCTGGCAAGCCCGGCAATTGGTTCACAGACCGGCGGGAGCACGGGCTAAAGCTCCGCTCCGGTCCCAAGACTGGCGACGCCCCTACGCCGATTCCGTTAACGAAACAACCGCGAAAAGGACGAAAAATCGGCTTTCTTTGCTAATAGTTCGCAATAACTATAAGCCGCCTTGCGCGACGCGCTCCAATGGGAATAGTCGCGAGATGTGACAAGCGCGAAGCGGCGGCACGCCCCGCCTTCGCGGCGATCCCGCAGGAATCGGTTAACCCTCCCTTATCGCTGCCATGCTACGCGCGGGAACCATGACCCGGGCAATCATCAGCTTCGACACCGAATTGTCGGCCGGCCTCTATCAGCGCGGCGCCGACGCGCGCGCCAATTTCGAAAGCTCGATTCTCGGCCGCTGCCGCGATGGCGATTTCGGCATTCATTTCCAGATGGACATGCTCGAACGCCACGGTCTGACCGGCGTGTTCTTCATCGATCCAATGCCCGCGCTCGTCTATGGCCCCGAGGTGATCGACGCGATTGTCCGGCCCGTCGTCGAGCGCGGGCACGAGGTGCAGGTCCATATCCACACCGAATGGCTCGCCTTCGCGCGCTTCAACCCGGTCGGGCGGCAGACCGGCCGCAACATTGGCGATTTCCCGCTCGCGGCGCAAAAGAAGCTGATCGCGCTCGCGCGCGACATCCTTGTCGGCGCGGGCGCCCCGAAACCGACGGCCTTTCGTGCCGGAAATTTCGGCGCCAACGACGACACGCTGCGCGCGCTCGCCGCCCTGGGTTTCCGCTTCGACAGCAGCTTCAACGGCGCGTATCAGGGCCATGGCTGCGCCATCTCGCTCGATGCCGGCAACCTTGGCATGCGCACGCACCATGGCGTCGTCGAGGTGCCGGTCAGCGGGCTGATGGACCGCGCGAACCGCTTTCGCCCGGCGCAGCTTTGCGCGATGTCCGAAGAGGAGATGCGCGACGCGCTCGATCATAGCGCGGCGAGCGGCGCGATCCAGTTTTCGGCGTTCAGCCACAGCTTCGAACTCTTGAGCCGCGACCGCGAAGTTCCCAACGGCCTCGCAATTTCGCGAATGGAAGCGCTGTGCCGCGCGGTCGCGGACGACGCGCGGGTGACGAGCGGCGGTTTCGCGACGCTGCCCGGACCGCCCGCACGCCCGGCGCGGATCGGGCTCGCCGCGCCCAAGCCGCTCCGCACGCTGCGCCGGACGATCGAGCAGGGCTTCGGTCATCTGGCGCACGAGGTGCGCTACGTCCGCGACCTCATTTCGGTGACGGTCAATTCGTCACGATGGGGAAAGGTTCTAGGCGGCGTCTTCCTGGCCGTGGCCTAGCGCCAGATAATCGTCCGATTGCATTTCGGCGAGGCGGCTTGCCGTCCGCTCGAATTCGAACGCCCCGTCGCCCGCGATGTAAAGCTGGTCGGGCATCGCCGCGGCGCTCGCAAGCAGCTTGACCTTATATTCGTAAAGCGCGTCGATCAGCGTCACGAAGCGCGCCGCTTCGTTGCGGTTCTCGGGTCCCATGCGCGGGATGCCAACGATGATCACCGTGTGAAAATGGCGCGCAACCGCGAGATAATCGGCGGCGCCGCGCGCGGTGGCACAGAGCCGCTTGAATGAAAAGACCGCGACGCCTTTCAGCGCCTTTGGCACGTGCAGCGTCCGCCCGCCGCCGACGTCGAGTTCGAGCGTCGGGACATGCGCGCGGTCCTCCGGCGGATAGTCGGTGAGGCGGAAGAAGGCCGCCGACAGCGCCGCGCTCGCGGCATCGTCGGCGGGAACGAACCAGCGCGCCCCGTCGCCCAGCCGGTCGCGGCGGTAATCGGTCGGGCCGTTCAGGCTCATCACGTCGAGCCGTTCCTCGACGAGCGCGATGAAGGGCAGGAAATGCTCGCGGTTGAGCCCGTCCTTGTAGAGATCCTTCGGCGGCCGGTTCGAGGTCGCGACCATCGTCACCCCGCGGTCGATCAGCGCGGTGAACAGGCGCGAGAGGATCATCGCGTCGGCGCTGTTGTTCACGACCATCTCGTCGAACGCGAGGCAGCGCACGTTCTCGGCCAGCGCGTCGGCGACGAGCGGGATCGGATCGCCGCTCTCGCTTTTGCGAACCTCGCGCATCCGCGCATGGACGTCGAGCATGAAGGCGTGGAAATGAACGCGCCGCTTCCGCTGGATAGAAAGCTGATCATAAAAGAGGTCCATGAGCATGGACTTCCCACGTCCGACCGCGCCCCACAGATAGACGCCGCGCAGCGCCTCGGGCTTGCGGCCGGCAAGACGCCAGAGCAGGCTGCCGCGCTTAGGCACGGCTTCGAGCTCGGCCTGCAACTGGTTCAGCCGCTCGGCGGCGGCGCGCTGTTCGGGATCGGGACGAAGCTCGCCCGCCGCGACAAGCGCATCATAAGCCGCAAGAACGGTGGTCACTTGGCGCTCGCCTTGCGGATCGTTCCGGCGAAGGTCAGTACGATATGGCTGTCGCCTTCGCCCTGCACGACAAGGCCGCGCAGGAAGATCAGCCGGCCAGTCTCGCGCACCAGCTCGACCACGGCGTCGAGCGGCTCGCCGACGCGCCCCGCGCCAACAAACTGCGTCGACAGGTCGAGCGTCACCGAATGACCGGCGTTGAGCGAACCAAACTGATGCGACGCCGCGAACAGCGCGATGTCGACGAGCGCGAGCGTCACGGCGCCATGAACGTTATCGCCGAGGTTGCTGTGCTTGCGTTCGGGGATCATGCGCACCCGCGCGCACGGGCGGCCGTCGGCGGTCGGCGGTTCGACGCGGACCGTCAGCGGTTCGATGAAAGCGTTGAAGCGGCTGGGGTCCTTGAGGTTCCAGCTGACCCAACCATCCTCCAGCGTCTCCGCGCTGAAATGGTCCCGGCGCTTCGGTTCCTCGATCCCGTCGTTCACACCTGCCGCTCGGCCTCGAGCTTCTTGATCTCGGCGATCGCGCGCGCGGGGCTGAGGCCCTTCGGGCACGCATTGGCGCAGTTCATGATCGTGTGGCAGCGGTAGAGGCGGAACGGATCTTCGAGCTCGTCGAGACGTTCGCCGGTCATCTCGTCGCGGCTGTCGGCGAGCCAGCGATACGCCTGGAGCAGGATCGCGGGGCCGAGGAATTTGTCGCTGTTCCACCAATAGCTGGGGCAGCTCGTCGAGCAGCAGGCGCACAGGATGCACTCATAGAGGCCGTCGAGCTTTTCGCGTTCGGCGGGCGACTGCAGCCGCTCCTTGCCGCTAGGCGTCGTCGTCTTGGTCTTGAGCCAAGGTTCGATCGACGCATATTGCGCATAGAAATGCGTGAAGTCGGGGACGAGATCCTTGATCACGTCCATCGACGGCAGCGGGGTGATCGTGATGTCGCCCTTCAGATCCTCGATCGCGGTGGTGCAGGCGAGGCCGTTCTTGCCGTTCATGTTCATCGAACAGCTGCCGCAAATGCCCTCGCGGCACGAGCGGCGGAAGGTCAGCGACGAATCCTGCTCGCTCTTCATCTTGATGAGCGCGTCTAGCACCATCGGACCGCATTTTTCGGTGTCGATCTCGAACGTGTCGAACCGCGGATTCTGGCCGCTGTCGGGGTCGTAACGATAGACTTTGAATTTCTTCACCGCCGCGGCGCCTTCGGCCTTGTGGACCTTGCCCGTCTTTTGCGGGCGGCTGTTCTTGGGCAGGACAAATTGGGCCATATCGCGGGGTTCCCTATGCAATTGCGCGCTGCCTAGCCCCGAATGGCAGAGTCGACAAGGGGGTGAAGGCCGCCAAAGCGCGAAAGCCGCTGGCGGCGCGGCGGACGAGTCGCTAGGTGCGGCAAGGATGAGCGAAGACGTCGCCCAACCCGCCGTTACCAGCCGCAGCGTCGCGCGCGGGCTTGGCACGACCGTGCTGGCGCGCCTCGGCGCAGTGGTCGAGATCGTCGCGCAGCCGCTTTACGTCCTGATGTTCGGCCTTGCCGGCTATGGCCTCTATGCCGTGCTGTGGGCAGCGGTGAACCTGCTCGAGAATATCTTCGACCTCGGCATGACGAGCGCCATGCAGCGCACCGTGCCGCAATCGGCGGGCAAGGCCGAGGCTGCGGCGGCGCTGCGCACCGCGATGATCTTTGGCGTCGGGCCGTGCATCATCGTCGCGGCGCTGGTCGCCATCTTTGCTGCCGACCTCGGGCCGCTGCTCAATGTCGCGGCGAAGGACCGCGATCTCGTCACCCCCGCGATCCGCATCTTCGTGTGGGCGCTGCCGCTGTGGGCCTTTGTCGAAATCGCGACATCGGCGCTGCGCGCGCGCATGGTGTTCGGCGCCGAAATCCGCCTCAGGATCGTGTGGGAACAGATGCTGCGGCTGGTGTTCGCGGCGCTGTTTTTCGCCGGCGGACTGGGCCTCAAGGGGCTGTTCATCGCGCATCTCTGTTCGCTCGCGATCACCGCGGGGCTCAGCGTGCGGCTGCTCGCACGCCACTATAGTTTCGCCGATCTGTGGCGCGGACCGTGGGCCAGCGACACGGCGCGCAACACCTTCTGGGCGGGGCTTTCGATCCTGCCGTCGAACATCATCGCCCGGCTGTTCGGCGATGCGCCCGCGCTCATCCTCAACATGCTGCTCCCCGGCGCGGCGGGCGCGGCGGCGGCGGGCCTGTTCACAATCGCGCGCAAGCTGTCGAGCGTCGTCCAGCTCGTGCGTATCGCCTTCACCTATGTGATGGCGCCCCTCGCCGCGAGCGCCGAGCGCGAGGACCGGCGGCAGGTCGCCGACATCTATGCCTATGCGACGCGGCTGATCCTGGCGATCGCGCTGCCGCTCGCCGCGGTGCTCGCCGCGGGCAGCGCGTCGCTGCTCGGGCTCTTCGGGCATGGCGCGCAGGCCGCGCAGGCCGCGCTCGTCATCCTGCTGTTCGCGCGCGCCGCCGAAGCCGTGCTCGGCATTTCGGCGCCGGTGCTGCAAGTTGTCGCGGCGTTCCGCCAGCAGCTCACCGCCAGCATCTTCGGGGTTGCCGTCGCGGTCGGCGCTGGATGGCTGATCGTCGGCCATCTCGACCCGCTGACCGGGGTGACGCTGGCGACGGCGATCGGGCTTGTCGTGATGGCCGCGATCCCGATGCTCCAGCTCGCGGCGATCGAGAAGCTTCACCCCTTCGATGCGCAATTCCCGGCGGTTGCCTTGCGCGGAATGGCGATCACCCTCGTTGCCGGAACGACGGCGCTGTTCGCCGGCCTGCTGCCCGATGCCATCGCGCTGCCCCTGCTTGGACTGATCGCCGCCGCCGCGATCTGGTTCGCGCTGCGTTTTGCCCTGCCACTCGCCGACCGCGCATCGCTCGGCAAGACGGCGCGTAGATTGCGCCTGATCGGACCCACAGAGCGATGAGCGAGGAACTGCCCATCCGCGTCGCGATCTACGACCTCGACCGCACCGTGCTGCGCAAGCCGACCTTCACGCTGTTCCTGCTGTGGGCGGCGTGGCGCGAGGCGCCGTGGCGCATGCTGTTGCTTCCCGCGCTCGCAGCGCTGATGATCGGCTATGCGCTGCGCCTCTATGGCCGCGACCGGTTCAAGCCTGCCGCGATTCGCCTGATGCTCGGCGCCAGCATCGCCCCCGCCCGCGCCGATAAGCTCGCCGTCGATTTCGCCGCCTGGCGCGTGCCGCGCGACGTGCCGCCGGGCGCGCAGGCGTCTATCGCGCGCGACCGCGCCGAGCGATACCGCCTGCTGATGGCGACAGCAGCGCCCGAATTCTACGCCGGCGCGATTGCCGAAGCCCTAGGCTTCGACGCCATTGTCGCGACCCGGCACCGGCGCGCCGACGACGGCAGCTGGCTCCCGCTGCTCGATGGCGAAAATTGCTACGGGCCCGAAAAGGCGCGCCGGGTGACCGAGTGGCTTGATGCGAACGCGGCCAGCGGCGCGGTGCATATCCGCGCCTATTCGGATCACCCGAGCGACGCCCCGACCTTTGCGCTGGCGAATGAATCCTGGCTGATCGGACGCAGCCGCAAGCTGGTCCGTCTTGCCGCACAGCAGGGCTGGCGGACGCTGGATTTCGAAATCGGGCCCGGTTGAATGCGCCCGGCCCCTTTCGCCAGTTCCTCGCCACCGGAGCCCCCCTTGCCGACCCCTATCGCCTTCCTTGCCCTTGCCGAAGCACAACAGCTTTATCATTGGCTGCCGGCGGCGCTCGAACTCGCGAAGCGCGACGATGTCCGGGTTTCGATCTTGTCGCCGTCGCGCCAGATCCTCGATCTCATACTCAGCTATGATACGCAGCGCCGGTTCGAACCCGTCCTGCTGCGCCGGCCGCCCTTTGGCCCCGACTCCCTGTTCCGCCAGCCCTCGCGGCTCGCGACTTTGCTGCTCAACTATCCGGCGATCCGGCGCTTTCCCGTGCTGGTCACGACCGAGATTTCGAGCGCCTGGCTGAAACGCATCCCCGGCTTTTCATCGCGCATCGTCGTGATCAAACATGGCGCGGGCGACCGCGCGGGCGGCTATCGCGGGCGCCACGCCCTGATCGACCTGACTCTCGTCGCGGGCGAGAAGGACCGGCGGCGCATGATCGAACACAGACTGTCCGAACCCGGCAATGTCGTCGTGGGCGGCTATGCCAAGTTCGAAATATGCGCCGAGCGGCAGCGCTTTTTCGACAATGAGCGGCCGGTGCTGTTCTACAATCCGCATTTCGACGCGAAGCTGTCGTCGTGGCCGGCGCACGGACCCGAATTGCTCGCCGCGCTCGAGGCGCTCGAGGGGTGGAACGTAATCATCGCGCCGCATACGAAACTGGCGCAGCGCGTGCCGCCGATCACGACCACCGCGCCACATATCCGGGTCGATATGGGAAGCCATCATTCGATCGACATGAGCTATACGATGAGCTCCGACGTCTATCTGGGCGACGTGTCGAGCCAGGTTTACGAATTCCTCCTGCGCCCGCGTCCGTGCATTTTCCTCAACCTCGACCGGTTGGCGTGGCGCGACGATCCGGCGTTCGCGCATTGGCATTTGGGTCAGGTCATCGACGATATCGCCGAACTCCCCGCGGCGCTCGCGCGGGCTGCGGACTTGCAACCGACCTTTGTTGATGCTCAGGAAGCCGCCATGCACGATTCCATCGACCAATTCCCGATCCCCGCCTCGATACGGCAGGCCGACATCATCCTCGATTTCGCAAGGACGCCGCGATGAGCGCGCCGATCCGCCTGCTCGGCGACAACGCCACCCCGATCTGGGGCATGACCAACGCCGAGCGCTGCCGCCGCATGGCGGAAAAGGACGGAAAGCCGCTCGCGCCGGGCCACGAGCTGGTCTTCAACCTCGCCTATGTCTTCGACCCGATGCTGCTGCGCTGGGTGATTGATCAGCCTGGCACGGTTTTCGCGTGGGGCGGCGCCCCCGTGATCGGGCAGATTCCCGTGGGCAGCGACCCGATGGCGGCCGCGGTCATCGACCTGTCGGACGGGCGCAAGCTTTACAACCGCCAGCTTCGCAAGCTCGAGCAGCCGTTCGTCAGGGAGCTGACCCCCGGCACGCGGCGCGAGATCGAGCGGAAGAGCTATTTCGGCGCGTACAAGGGCGTCACCGATGCGCTGACCAAATATCTCTGGCCCGAACTCGCTTTGTGGCTGACGCGCGGTGCCGCGAGCATCGGCATGACCCCAAACATGGTCACCGCGATCGGCGCGGCGCTGTGCGTCTACGCGACCTACCTCTTCGCCTACGGCCATTATTGGACCGGCATGCTCGCGGGCTTCATCTTCATGGTACTCGACACCGTCGACGGAAAGCTCGCGCGCTGCACGATCACCTCGTCGAAATGGGGCAATGTCGCCGACCATGGCGTCGACCTGATCCATCCGCCCTTCTGGTGGTATTTCTGGGGCGTCGGGCTGGGCGCATGGGGGCTGGCGCTGTCGACGCCGACCTTCATCTGGGTGATGGTCGCGGTGGTCGCGGGCTATGTGCTCCAGCGCGTGATCGAGGGATTGTTCATCAAAGACTTCGGCATGGACATCCATGTCTGGCAGAAGTTCGACAGCGATTTCCGCCTGATCACCGCGCGCCGCAATCCGAACTTCGCGATCCTCTTTTTCGCGACGCTCGCCGGGCGCCCCGACATCGGGCTGATCGCGCTCGCGTGGTGGACCGTCATATCGCTGGTCGTCCATGCGGTGCGGCTGGTGCAAGCCTATGCCGTAAAGCGTTCGGGCCGGCCGATCGTCAGCTGGATGGAAGAAGCATGAACGATACGATCGCGAAATTCGGCCACCCGGCGACGCTGATCGCCGAATATGCGCATTGGGCCGTGTTGCTGCGCCCCGCGCAGCCGACGCTCGGCGCGCTGGTGCTGGCGGCAAAGTCGGATGCGACAGCGTTCGGCGACTTGCCGGCCGAAGCGCATGCCGAACTCAAGGTGGCGACCGCCGCGATCGAGGCCGCGCTGGGGCAAGCAGTCGGCTATGCGAAGATCAACTATCTGATGCTGATGATGGTCGACCCGCACGTCCATTTCCACGTCCTGCCGCGCTATGACGGCGAACGTTCGGGCGCGGGGCTGACCGTGGCCGACGCGGGCTGGCCGGGCCAGCCCGACCTCGGGCAAGCGGTGAAGCTCGATGAGACGCAGGTCGCCGAACTCGTCGGCTGGCTCAAACCCTATTTCGCGTAGCGGCCTTCTTCGGCCCATTTCGCGGTAAGCGCGTCGGCGGCCTCGACATCCTGCGGGAAGTCGACTTCCTGCCATTCCAGCCCCTCGATCGACACGGTGCCGACGCGGTTGCCCTTCGCGATGATGTCGATCGCACGCAGATACCAGCGCTCGACCCCGTCGGGGGTGCGCATCATCTGGTCGACCTGGTTGCGGAAGATCGAGGGGCCGTCGCCGACGAAAGCGAGCATGCCGATCGACTCCGCATTGGTGTCGGGGGGCAGCAGCCGCTTGCCGATGTGGTGCAGGCGCCCCTCGGCGTCGCGGTTCACCTTCATATCGTCGTCGTCATAGTCGGCCTTGACGTCGACGGTGACATTGATCGGCTCGTTCGCGCCCGCGATCAACTTCGCGACGATCTCGTCCGAGATGATGGTGTCGCCGTTGAGGATGATGAAATCGCGGTCCATCTCCTCGCGCGCGATCCAGCAGGTGCCGAGGTTGTCGGCGACCTGAAAGAAGGGATTGAACAGGGTGCGGATCCGCGCACCGGTGTCGCGGTAGAGCTGGAGCGCATGATCCTCGACACGCTCGGTGCGAAAGCCCGTGACGACGACGATGTCCTTGATCCCGTTCGCGACGAGCGCCGCGACCTGCCAGCTGATGAGGCTGCGGCCGTTGAACTCGATCAGGCATTTGGGGATGTCGCGGGTCAGCGGCAGCAGGCGCGAACCTTGCCCGGCCGACAGGATGATGGCTTTGTCGATGGTCATAGGGGCTGGCCTATAGCCGCTTCCCGCCGCGCGGCAAATATCGCTTCGATCAGTTCGATGTCGGCGGGCTTGTCGGCGTCGATGCACGCTTCGGGCTCGGACATCGGCACGACCTTCGCGTTGAGGCCGAAACGCAGCCCCGCGCGCGCGACGCCCTGCTGGATCGTGAAGAGGCGGAGCAGCGCACCGATCAGCAGCCACGGGCCGAACGCCGCGACGATCTTCAGCCCTTTCTTGCGGTCGCGTTCGATGCGCCCCCAGAAATCGAGCAACGGCAACACACGGCGCCCGCGCAGGCGGAACATGTTCGCGCCTGACCACCAGCCGCCGCGGAATTTCAGCCAGGTGCGCTTCGACTGCGGATATCGCGCAAGCAACGTGCCGCGCTCGACCATCGCGACCGCGACGTCGCTGTCCGCGGCGCCGCGCAGGAATTCGGCGACCATGGTGGGGGTCAGCAGGACGTTGTCGGCGGTCGTGACGAGCAACGGATCGTCGCCCGGCGGCAGCGCGGCGGCAAGCGAGCTGCTGATCCCCTGCCCCGAATCCGCGAAATGCAGGTCGGTGAGCCCGGCCAGTCCCGGCTCGGCCGCTAACTCGGCGCTGTTCTGCGCAAGGATTGTGATCGGCCCGACTTCGGGCGAAGCGCGCAGCGCCGTGACGACATGGACGAGCATCGCCTGTCCCGCGATCGGGAGCAGCGCCTTGGTCGACACGCCGGTTCCGGTCAGCAGCGGATCGGGGCCGGGGCGGCTGCCCGCAAGTATGATCGCCGGAATCGCGCCGCTCATTGGGCGGCGTCCGGCGCGGGAGCAATGCGCCGCGCGGTGACGCCGCGCAGGAAATCGGTCGCCTCCTCCAGCACCGGCCCCTTGTTCTGGAACGGCGCGGCGAGCGCCATCACGATGCCGGTGTGGCCCATGCCGGGGTAGACGCGGAGCGTCACCGGGCCGCCCGCCTTCTCGATCGCGGCGGCGAGGTTCTGGCTGTTGCGCGGACGCACCGTGTCATCCTCGTCACCGGTCGCGAGCCACATCGGCGGCGCATCGCCCCGCGCGAAGTGGATCGGCTGGGTTTTCTCGATCGGCTTGACCTTGCCCATCGCCTTGTCGCCGCGGCCGCCCGTTTCGAGCGGAAGGAAGTCATACGGGCCCGCGAGGCCCGCGACGCCGCGGATGATCGACGGGTCGCGCTTCGCCGCGCGCAGCCATTGCGGGTCGAGTGCGAGCATCGCGGCATTATAGGCGCCCGCCGAATGGCCCATCAGCGCGATCCGGTCGGGGTCGCCGCCGAGCTTTGCGATATGCTCGTGCGTCCATGCGACCGCCGCTGCACTGTCCTCGATGAAATCCGGCCAATATGCCTTGGGCACGAGGCGATAGTCGGGGATCACGACGACGAACCCCTGCCGCGCGAGCGCGCGGCCGGCAAAGCCATAGCTGTCTCGCTCGCCGCTGTTCCAGCCGCCGCCATAGAAGAAGACGACTACGGGTAGCTGATCGTCGGCTTTGGCATTTTCCGGAACCCAGATGTCGAGCGACTGGCGCGGCCCGTTGCCATAGGGCTGATCGCCCAGCAGCAGCCGCGCCCCATCGCCCTGCCCGAGCAGCCGGTCGGCCATGTTGAGCGACTTCGCACCGCCCGCGACGATCATCTTGGCCCCACCGCCGAACAGCAGCACGAGCAGCAGCACCACAAATAGGAATTTGATCAACCGTCGTCCTTTGGAAACCGGCCCCGCCATCATCCGCGCCCTACAGGGCGGCGGGGCGGCGAACAAGCGGCGGCGCGACATAGGCCGCCACCTTTTCCGCGTTCGCGCGTAGGACAGGGCGATGACCAACAGCTTCTCCCGCCCCGCCCTTGTCTGCAACCTGCGCAGCGGAAGTTCCGACGAGGCGCTCGTCGGCCGTTTGACCGAGATATGCGATACGGCAGGCGCGCCGCTCGTCCGCACGATCATCCTTCCCGACGCCGACCTGCCGTCGGCGGCCACGTTGGAGGGCGGCGGCATCGATCTGCTGCTCGTCCTCAGCGGCGACGGTACGGTCAACGCCGCTGCGGGCGCGCTCGAAACATGGAGCGGCGCGATGCTCCCGCTCCCCGGCGGGACGCTCAACCTGTTCCACAAGACGCTGCATGGCGATCGCGGTCCCGAGGATATCTTGCACGACGCGCTCGCGGGCAAGGCGCGGCGCGTCCATCCGCCGACGATTCTCTGCGACGCGGGGCGCGCCTATATCGGTGTGATCGCCGGGCCGACGACCGCATGGGCCGAAGTCCGCGAGCAATTCCGTTCGCTCAGCCTCAGCGGGCTGGCCGAAACCATCCCCGATGCGATCGATGCGACGCTTCATGGCGACGGTGTGCGCATCCGCGGCTCGGACGAATCGTTCCAGGCGATCAACCTGACGCCAAAGCCCGACCGCATCCTCGCCGAGGGGCTGATCACCGACAGCGCCGGGTCGATCCTGAGCCACGGGATCGCCTGGCTCGGCGGCGATTTTCGCGAAGGGCCGAGCGTCGACCTGTCCGAACGCCGCGCGGTCGTCATCGAAGGCAAAGGATCGATCGGCCTGCTGCTCGACGGCGAACCCGCCGAATTGCCGTCGGGCGCAACCTATCGCCTCGAAGCCAGCCCGCTCGCATTTCTCGCCACGGCACCCGCCACGCGATGACGCGGCTCTTCCATATCAGCGACCTGCACTTCGGGCTCGAGGACCCTGCCGCGCTTGACTGGTTCCGCGAATGCGTGCGCCGCGAGCAGCCCGATGCGGTGCTGATCACCGGCGACCTCACGATGCGCGCGCGCAGCCATGAGTTTGCCGCCGCGTGCGACTGGATCGGCGCGCTCGACGTGCCCGTGACGGTCGAGGTCGGCAATCATGACCTGCCCTATTTCAACCCGATCGAACGCTTCTTCTATCCCTATCGCCGCATTCGCGGGATCGAGCGGCTGGTCGAACGCGAACTCGACCTGCCCGGCGTCGCAGTCGTGCCGCTGAAGACCACCGCGCGCGCGCAATGGCGGCTCGACTGGTCGAAGGGCTGGGTGACGGCGCGGGCGCTGGAAAAGACACTCGCGGCGATCGACGCGCTGCCGCGCGGCACGACGGCTCTGGTCACCGCGCACCACCCGCTGGTCGAAGCGGGCACGAAGGGGCGCTCGCTCACCCGTGGCGGCGAACGGGCGCTGCGCGAACTGGCCAAGCGTGGCGTCGCGGCGGTGCTCACCGGCCACGTCCACGACGCCTTCGATCTCGTCGCGCAAACCACATCCGGACCGATCCGCATGATCGGCGCAGGGACGTTATCGCAGCGCATCCGTTCGACCCCGCCAAGCTTCAATGAACTGCGGATCAAGGACGGCGCCATCGCCGTGCGCGTGCGCAATATCGAGGCGGTTCCGACCACCGATATGCAAATCGCCGACATCCCGCCCGACGCCCTGCCACCGCGCACGCCGGATGAACCCGTCGCGCCGATCGACGCCGTGCCGCCGGTCGATCCGCCGGTGCATTGACGCCGCGCCTTATCCCGTTACGTTGCAAGAAAAAACGCAAAATGGGATGAGAGACGATGCTGACAAAGGGCGATGATTTCCCGCTGCACCAGAGCGCCGAGCCGATCGCGTTCGCGGGCACCGACCGCAATTTCTATGACCGTTATTTCTTCAACGGCTATTCGCCCGACGGGTCGGTCTTTTTTGCCGCGGCGATGGGTTTCTATCCGCAGCTCGGTATCGTCGACGCCGCTTTCTGCGTGCTGGTCGATGGCGTGCAGCACAATCTGCGCGCGAGCCGCCGCTCGGGTGGAGAGCGGCTCGACCTGTCGGTGGGGCCGATTTCGATCGGCATCGACGCACCGCTCGAAACGCTGACGCTGCGCATTGCCGCGAACGACGGCCCGCTCGCCGCCGATCTGCGTTTTACCGCGCGCCATTTCCCGATCGAAGAACCGCGCTTTACTCGCCGCAATGGCACGCGCCTGTTCATGGACTATACGCGCATGACGCAGAACGGCCATTGGTCGGGATGGCTCTCGGTCGATGGTGCGCGTGTCGATGTCGATGCCGGCTGGGCCGGAACGCGCGACCGCAGCTGGGGAATCCGTCCCGTCGGTGCCGCCGAGCCGCAGCCGCCGCCGCAGGGCAATTTCCACCAATTCTTCTGGTTGTGGACGCCGTGCAATTTCGCCGACCGCTCGCTCTTCTTTCACAGCAACGATGACGGCGAGGGGAGCCCATGGAACCGCCGCGCGCTGCTGGTCGGGGCCAACGGCGGCGAGCGCCATTATGCCGATCCCGCCTTCGCCGCCGAATGGCAGCCGGGCACGCGGCGCCTGAGCAAGCTGACCGCCGATTTCGACGGCAGCACGCGCCTGACGCTGACCCCGAGCGGGCCGACCTTCGCGATGAGCGGACTCGGCTACACCCATCCCGTCTGGGGTCACGGTTTCGATCACGGCGATCTCGAGGTCGCGCACGACAGCCTGTCCGAAGCCGAACGGACCTGGGGCAATCCGCTAGCGATGCATGTGCAGGCGCTCGTCCGTGCCGAGCTCGCCGACGGCGACCGCAGCGAAAGCGGCGTCGGTGTGCTCGAACAATTGTTCGTCGGCCCGCATGCGCCGACCGGCCTCTCCGGCCTGCTGGACCCCGCACCGTGAGCTTTCCGACCTCGCCCGAGGCGATGCAGCCAGGGTGGCTCGGTGCGGTGCTCGGACACCCGGAAAAGCTGAAGGGTTTCGTCGCGGCCAAGGTCGGCACCGGGCAGATGTGCGACAGCTATCGCCTGACGCTCGACTGGGCGGATGGCGTCGACGCCCCCGCGACCGTCATCGCCAAATGCCCCAGCCATGACGAGGCGAGCCGCAATATCGCCAAGCTTACCGGCACCTATGTCAAGGAAATCAGCTGGTATCGCGAGCTTGCCGCGGCCAGCGGCGTTCCCGCGCCGATCTGCCACCATTGCGACATCGCCGACGATGACGTCGATTTTGTCCTGATCCTGTCGGACCTCGCTCCGGCACGGGCGGGCGACCAGCTTGCCGGTCTCGGCCTTTCCGGGCTGACCCCTTGCATCGAAGCGGCGGCAAAACTTCACGCCTATTTGTGGAACGACGCCCGGCTCGCGCAGATGCCCTCGCTTGCGCGCGACAATGCCGGGCTGATCCGCGCCCTGTTCCCCCAGCTCTATGCCGGTTTTCGTGAGCGTTATGCGGCAAGGCTCGCGCCCGACGTGCTCGACCTCGGCGCCGGGCTGGTTACGAAACTCGACGCCTATCTGGCGCGCGAGCCTTCGGTCCGGACGATCGTCCATGGCGACCTGCGCGTCGACAATATCCTCTTCACGCCGGACGGCGAAGCCTGCTGGATCGTCGACTGGCAGACGCTAGGGCGCGGCAGCGGCGCCGCCGATCTCGCCTATCTGGTCGGCACCAGCATCGCCGATCCGTTCGAGCGCGCCGCAGCCGACCGGCCCGCCTTCGACCATTGGATCGCGGCATTGACCACCGCGGGCGTCGAGCCCGATGCCGAAGCGCTGTGGCCCGATTACCGCGTCGGGGCCTTGAGCGGCTATTTCATGGCGGTCTTCGCCTCGATGAGCGTCGAACGCACCGAACGCGGCGACGAGATGTTCGCGGTGATGGCCGAACGACCAGCGCGTCAGGCGCTCGCGCTCGGGAGCCTCGACCTGCTCTAACCGAGCCGGTGCGGCGTCGGATCGCCCGTTTCCCAACGGAAAAGGGCGGCCCGTTGCCGGACCGCCCTTCCTTTCTCCGTCCGTCGACGGAAGAAACTGATTAGCGCTTCGAGAACTGGAAGCTGCGGCGGGCCTTGGCCTTGCCGTACTTCTTACGCTCGACGGCGCGGCTGTCGCGGGTCAGGAACCCGGCCGTCTTCACGACGCCGCGCAGTGCGGGTTCGAAACGGGTCAGCGCCTGTGCGATGCCGTGCAGCACGGCGCCCGCCTGGCCCGACAGACCGCCGCCCTTGACGGTTGCGATCACGTCATACTGGCCAACGCGCTCGGTCAGACCGAAGGGCTGGTTGATGACGAGGCGCAGTGTCGGACGTGCGAAGTAAACTTCCTGGTCGCGGCCGTTGACGGTGATCTTGCCCGTGCCGGGCTTGACCCACACGCGGGCAACGGCGTCCTTGCGGCGGCCGGTCGCATAGGCGCGGCCCTGCTTGTCGACGATCTTTTCGCGCAGCGGCGTGGTCGAGACCGGAGCGGCAACGGTGCCTTCGACGGCGCCGGCGAGATCCTTGAGATCGGTCATGGTCTGTTCGTCAGCCATTATGCACCCACCTTGTTCTTGCGGTTCATCGACGCGACGTCGATCACTTCGGGGCTCTGCCCTTCATGCGGATGTTCGGTGCCGGCGAAGATGCGCAGGTTGCGCATCTGCTGGCGGCCCAGGGGCCCACGCGGGATCATGCGTTCGACAGCCTTTTCGAGCACGCGCTCGGGGAAACGGCCTTCGAGGATCTTCGCGGGGCTCGTTTCCTTGATGCCGCCGGCATAGCCGGTGTGCTTGTAGTAACGCTTGTCCTGCAGCTTCTTGCCCGTGAACGCCACCTTCTCCGCGTTGATGACGATGACATTGTCACCGCAATCGACGTGCGGGGTGAACGACGGCTTGTGCTTGCCGCGCAGGATGTTGGCGATGATCGATGCAACGCGGCCCACAACGAGACCCTCGGCGTCGATCAGCACCCATTTCTTTTCGACCGTACCGGCATTCGCCGAAACAGTCGTCTTGGTCAGCGCCTTCATCATGGCGACCTCCTTGACAGATATGGACTAGGACGAGCAGCCATGCCGCCGCCCGAAAACAAACCGCGCCGCCTGATCCTGGAAGGGACGCAGCGGCGCTTCGGAGCGGGCCAATGGCGCCAACTGAGCGGAAAGTCAAGCAGATCGCGGCTTTGCTGACAGGTATCATAATACCACAGGCCTTAGGAAGCGAACTCCAGCGCCCGGACCCGCTCTTCGACGAGCGTCCGTCCGACGCCTTCCGTCTCGACGATCCAGCTCTGCCGCTGTTCACGCATCACCAGTCCGGTGGCGGTGTCGACGGTCCATAGATTGTCGATTTCCAGCGGCTTGGCGGTGCCGGCGACGGGTGCGGAATCGCGCTCGACCTTGGCGATCGTCTGCAACGCGCCGTCGTGCACGATCGACACGCTCGCACCGTCCGCCTGCGCCGAGAGCGGGATGGCGCCATTTGCGGGCGCAACCAGCGCCCGGATATCGGCGGTCGCCAGCCGGTCGCGTTCGGCGGCGGGCAAGGCGGCGATCAGCTGTGCCAGCTGCCGGGCTTCGGGCCGTCCCGCCTTGGCCCCGACCGCCTCGATCCGCGCCGTCACCCGCTCCCACAACGCGTCCGGGTCGACAAGATCGATCCGGCTGCCGTCGGGCGCGACAAGATAGGCCATCGCTTCGCCGACCAGCGGCTCGAGCATCAACGACAGCGCACGGGTCACTTCGGGCCGGGCATCCGAATCGATCCGCTGCAGCACCGCCTCGAGCTGGTAACCGCGCCCGACGCGCTGCCATTGCAGCGCATAAACGAGCGAGAAGTTGACCAGCGATCCTTCGCGGCCGATCCGGCGCGTGGTTACGCGATAGGTCATCGGCCGGCCCACCGGGGGAGCGAACTGAAAATGCGCGGCCGCCGCGGCCGGAACATCGCCCAGCGCGGGGGATGGAAGGGGCTGGGCCACCAGCAGCAAGAGTGCGCCGCCGATACCGCCGACCGAAATCATGCCGCGCGGCGACCCAGCCGGTGAAGCGCCGCCGCGGCGATGGCGACAAGGATCGCGCCGGTCACCTGGTGCCACACGGCAACCCACATCGAAACGCCCGACACGACGGTCCAGATGCCGAGCAGCATCTGCGCCGCGACGACCAGGGCGAGCAGCCGCGCCTCGATATGCGCGCCGCGCCGCGACAAGCTGCGCGCAAGGAGGAGTAACGCGATCGCCGCGGCCCACGACCACCAGCGATGGAGAAAATGGATCAGGAAGGGATCATTGGTCAGCGCAAGCCAGGCACCGCCCGCCCAGTCGATACCCTCGGGCACGAAATGATCGTTCATCAGCGGCCATGTGCTCGCGACAGAACCGGCGTTGAGCCCCGCAACCCACGCGCCGAGCAGCAGCTGGACGAAGAGGATCGCGATGATGCCGATCGCGGGTCCGGTCAGGCGCGCCGGCCGCGCGGCGGGATCGCGCGCCAGACTATCGAGGTCGCGCGCCGTCCACACCAAACCGCCAAGCAGGAACAGCGCGGTCAGCAAATGGGTGGCGAGGCGGAAATGGCTGACGTCGGTGCGATATTCGAGCCCCGAGGCGACCATCCACCAGCCGATCGCGCCCTGCAACCCCACGAGCGCGGCAAGCGCGAGCAGCCGCCAGCCGTATCCGGTCGGGATCGCGCGGCGCCAGGCGTACCAGATCAAGGGCACGACCAGCGCCATGCCGACGAGGCGGCCGAGGATGCGGTGCAGCCACTCCCAAAAAAAGATCGCCTTGAACCCCGCCAGCGTCATGCCAAGGTTGATCTCCTTATATTCGGGGATCTGCTTATACTTCTCGAATTCCGCGATCCATCCGGCCTCGCTCAGCGGCGGCAGCACGCCCGAAACGGGACGCCATTCGGTGATCGAAAGCCCCGATTCGGTGAGGCGGGTGATCCCGCCGACCCCAACTACGATGATCACGAGCAATGCGACCGCCCAGAGCCAGCGCGCGAGCGCCGCGGGGCGGGGTTGGCGGGCGGCAGGCGCCGGCAAGACAGAGGCGTGCGTCATGGCCCGCCCTATCGGCGCTTGCCGGGCGATAGGCAAGGGGTCCGAAGCCGGGCATCGGGGGGAAATTCATGGCCCCGACAGGTGCGACTTGATAGGGGATGCCGATGCTTCGCAACGCCCGATCGATCTTCGCCATCCTGTCGTTGTCGATGGCTGCGCCAGCTTTCGCCCAGCAATCCCCTTACGCAGCGCTGGCCGCAACGGAGGCGCGCGTCGCGACCATCGGCTTTCGGCTGACAACCGCCAACGCCGCCTGGTGCCCGGTGCGCCAGCCCCAGTTCGGCTGGATATGGGGCGACCCGCGCCTTTACACCGCCGACCGGCGCGCCGAGGCGCTCGCGGCCTATGGGATCACCGACCAGCTTCCCCCTTTCATTGCGGCGCTGGCCCCGCACGCGCCCGCCGCATCGGCGGGAATGAAGGTCGGCACACCCGTCACAGCGATAGCGGACACGCCCGTCCCCGACGGAAGCGGGGACCATCCCTTCGCACGTATTACGGCGATCGAAGGCAGCATGGCGGCGCTGCCGGTCGATACCGCGATCGCATTGCATGTCGGCGCCGGGCGCATCGTCACCCTCACGCCGGTCGCGGGCTGCGTCAGCGATTTTCGGGTCGAGGCCAGCGACAGGCCCGCCGCTGTCGCCGACGGGCGGATGGTCCTCGTCAATCAGGGCCTCGCCGATTTCGCCGCCGATGACGAGGAACTCGCGGCCGCGATCGCGCACGAGCTGGCGCATAATATATTGCGCCACCGCGCGCGGCTCGACGCCGCGGGGGTCGATCGCGGGCTCGGCAAGCAATTCGGCCGCAATGCCCGCCTGTTCAAGCAGACCGAGGTCGAAGCCGATCGGCTGTCGGTGTGGCTGCTCGCCGGCGCGGACTATGATCCCGCCGCGGCAGCGCGTTTCTGGTCGCGCTTCGGCCAGCGAAAGGGGCGGCCGATGTTCCAGGCCAGCACGCACCCGAACTGGCGCGACCGCGTCGCGGCGCTCGAAGCCGAAGCATCGGCGATCGCTTCGCTGCGCAAGGCGGGCCAACCGCTGCGCCCGCCGCTGGTCGACGCCCCGCCGCCCTTGGAATAGCCCGGCGCACATCCTATTTCGGGAACAATCACCTCTCCCCGAAAAGGATCGACGCCCATGACCCAAGAGACCGCCATTTTCGCCGGAGGCTGCTTCTGGTGCACCGAAGCCGTGTTCCAGTCGCTCAGCGGAGTCGAGGGCGTCGAGAGCGGCTATATCGGCGGGACGGTCGAGAATCCGACCTATAAGCAGGTTTGCGGCGGCGACACCGGCCACGCCGAAGCAATCCGCATCACTTTCGATCCCGCCGTCATTTCCTACGACGACCTGCTCGACGTCCATTTCGCGACGCACGATCCGACGACGCTCAACCGCCAGGGCAACGACATCGGCACCCAGTATCGCAGCGCCCTCTTCCCGCTCGATGCAGCACAGGCCGATGCCGCGCGCGCCGGAATCACCCGCGCCGCCGCCGATTGGCCCGCACCCATCGTCACCACGATCGAGAGTGCGTCCCAATGGTATCCGGCCGAGGATTACCACCAGTCCTATTGGGACGGCGAAGGCCAGCGCAATCCCTATTGCATGGCGGTGATCCCGCCAAAGCTGGCTAAACTTCGCAAGGGATTCAGTGATCGTTTGCGCGCCGAATAGACGAGCGTGAATCGACGCGACGGCTGTTGCAATATGGCCGCATGACGTCACTTTTCATTGACTTTCCAATTGTTTTGTCTAGCGGACGCGCCTTCGCTGGGGCAGGATGCCCCTGAAACGCAGTTGGGGGCACGGCCAGGTGCTGGCATCACTGTTTCTGATCGGCGCGTTGGTGACGACGCCGCAGATGTCGGTTCAAGCCGCAAGCCAGACCGCTGTCGAAGACGGGGCGGGCGGGATGACGCGCGCCGTCAACCGGATGGTGGGCGGCATCGTCAGCTATGCAAGCTGGCCCGATGGCTCGGCCGCCGCCGCCCGGACGATGTGCATCGTCGGCACGCCGCGGCTGACCGATCGCATGGCCCCCGATGTGCCGGGGCCCGGCTCGGTCACGGTCCGCCGGACGACCACCGCCACCGTCACCCCCGAGTGCGACATCCTGTTCCTCGGCCGGATGCCCGTCGCCGATCGCCGGCAACTCATCGCCTGGGTGCGCGGGCGCCCGGTCCTGACCATCACCGACGATGACGCCGCCTGCATCTATGGCGCGATGTTCTGCCTCAGCAACAAGGCGGCGAGCATCAGCTTTTCGGTCAATATCGACGCGATCGGGCGCGGCCCGCTGCGCATCGATCCGCGCGTGCTGCGCATCGGCGGCGGCAAAGGCGGCGCGGCATGACCGGACAGACCCCCACGCCCCCGGTCGAACGCATCGGCGCGCGCACGACGCTGCAAAAACTGCTGTCGCGCTTTCATTTTGGTATTACCCTGTTCGCGGTCGCGCTTTCGGGCCTGACCATTTTGCTCGCCGGGGTCACCGCGCTGCGCGGCTATGCCGACCGCAATATGGAACTCGCGGCGCAGCTCGGCGCCTATGGCGTCGAACCCGCGCTGGTGTTCAACGATCCGCAGGCGGTCCGCGAAGGGCTGGAACCGTTGACCCGGATTCCGGGGATCGCCCGCCTGCGCGTGCTCAACGACGTCGGTCGGCCGGTCACCGAATGGACCTCACCCAGCGCCGACCCGGCGCCGATCCTGACGCGTATCTTCTTCCCCCGCCCCTTCGCCGTCACCGTCCAGCGCAACGGGTCGGCGATCGGCACGATCGAGGTGTGGGGCGACAGCTCGACGTTGGTCGATTATGTCCGCCTCGGCCTGCTTGCCGGCCTCGGCTGCCTGCTGATCACGGCGTTCGGCACCATCTTCCTCGCGCGGCGCTTCGAATATGAGCTGGTCAAGCCATTGAACGAAATTGCGACCGTCGCGCACGACGTGCGCCTGCACCGGCGGTTCGACAAGCGAGTCAAGCCGCTCGGCATTGCCGAGCTCGACCGGCTGGGCGGCGATATCAATGCGCTGCTCGACGAATTGCAGGGCTGGCAGGGGCATATGGAAAGCGAGCGCGCGATGCTCGCGCACCGCGCGTCGCACGACACGTTGACCGCGATGCCGAACCGCGCCGCGTTCGACGAGCAACTGGCGGAGCGCATCCGGGCGGCCGAGGGTCGCGGCGACCGCTTTGCGCTGCTTTTCATCGACGCCGATAATTTCAAGGCGGCGAACGACAATTTCGGCCATGCCGCGGGCGACACCGTGCTCGTCGCGCTATCGGCCTGCATCAAGGAAACGCTTCGCAAGGGCGATTTCGCCGCGCGGATCGGCGGCGACGAATTTATCGTCATCGTCGACCCGCTCGACACCGACGCCGTCCCCAGCGATCTGGCGAGCCGGATCCGCGCCTGCGTGTCGCAGCCCATCGCGCTGCCGGGCGGCGAAACCTATCGCGCAGCGGTCAGCGTCGGCGTCGCGGTCTTCCCCGACGATGGCAGCAACGCCACCGCGCTGCTCACCGCAGCCGACGCCGCCATGTATGCCGACAAACTGACCAACCGTTCCCGATGATAACCAGCGGAGTAATGCCGTGACCCTTGATTTCCCCCGATCGATCCGGACCTTTTTCCTCATCGGCTTCGCCGCATTGCTCGCGGCGTGCCAAAGCGTGCCGCCATCCACCGGCTTCACGCCGGAACAAATCGCCGTTCTCCAGTCGCAGGGCTTCGTTGAAGATGGTCCCGGGTGGATGCTGAACATGCCCGAGCGGCTGCTTTTCGCATCGAACGAAAGCAGCGTGTCGCCCGACCAGCTACAACGGATCAGCGATATCGCCGTCAAGCTCGTCTCGGTGGGTATCGCAACCGCGCGGATCGAAGGTCATACCGATTCGACCGGCGCCCCGGCGTATAATCTGACGCTGTCGCAGGCACGCGCGGAAGCCGTCGCGGCGCCGATGCAGGCGGGCGGCATGCGGTTCACCGCGGACCAGGTCGTCGGCCGCGGCGAGACCCTGCCGCTGTCGAGCAATGCGACAGCGGAGGGTCGGCAGGACAACCGGCGCGTGGTCGTGATCGTCACGCCGCAGTGACGCGGCGATCGGCGCTCCCCGGACTCTTTTCTTAAGCAAAGTTCGCGGTTAAGCCCTAGCATATGAAACCGATCCGCAAAGCCGTCTTCCCCGTTGCCGGCCTCGGCACCCGCTTCCTCCCTGCGACCAAGGCGATACCCAAGGAAATGCTGCCGGTCGTCGACCGGCCGCTGATCCAATATGCGGTCGACGAAGCGCGCGAGGCGGGGATCGAACAGATGATCTTCGTCACCGGCCGCGGCAAAAGCGCGATCGAGGATCATTTCGACGTCGCGTTCGAACTCGAAAAGACGATGTCCGAGCGCGGGAAGGATCTGTCGGTGCTCGAACCGACGCGCCTCGGCCCCGGCGCCTGCGCCTATGTCCGACAACAGGAACCGTTGGGCTTGGGCCATGCGATCTGGTGCGCGCGCGATATCGTCGGCGACGAGCCCTTTGCCATCTTCCTACCCGACGAATTCATGCACGGATCGCCCGGCTGCATGAAACAGATGGTCGATGCGTATCAAAAGGTCGGCGGCAATCTGATCTCGGTGCTCGAAGTGCCGCACGAACAAGTGTCCGCCTATGGCGTTATCGCGCCCGGCGCGCGCGATGGCGCGCTCACCGAAGTCCACGGCCTCGTCGAAAAGCCGCCGGTCGCCGACGCGCCGTCGAACCTCATCATTTCGGGCCGCTATATCCTGCAGCCCGAAGTGATGCGCGTGCTCGAGGGACAGGAAAAGGGCGCGGGCGGCGAAATCCAGCTCACCGACGCAATGGCGACGATGATCGGCAACCAGCCCTTCCACGCCGTCACCTTCGACGGTGCGCGTTATGACTGCGGTTCGAAGGCCGGATATATCCAGGCGAACCTCGCGGTCGCACTCGGGCGCCCGGACATGGCCGACGAAGTCCGTGCCTTTGCGGTCGACCTGCTGAAATAGGAGCGGCGGAGGCTGCAGCCCCCGCCGGCCCGGCGATTATTCGCCTTCGATATTCGGTTTCGGAAAGCTGTCGGCCCCAAGCGTCTTGTAGAGCAGCCCGCCAATCGCCCCGCCGATCAACGGCGCGATCCAGAACAGCCACAATTGCTGCAGCGCGATGCCACCCACGACCAGCGCGGGACCGGTGCTGCGCGCCGGGTTGACCGAGGTGTTGGTCACCGGGATCGAGATGAGGTGGATCAGCGTCAACGCGAGGCCGATCGCGATCGGCGCGAAGCCCGCGGGCGCCCGCCCGTCGGTCGATCCCATGATGATCCACAGGAAGAAGGCGGTCAGCACGATCTCGATGATCAATGCCGACGTGATATCGTAATTGCCCGGCGAACCCGCGTCATAACCATTGGCAGCGAGGCCATTTGCGATGTCGAAGGTCGGGCTGCCCGCCGCAACATGATAAAGCAGGAACGCCGCGACGATCGCGCCGAGCACCTGCGCGATGACATAGAGCGGAATATCGCGCGCGTCGAAGCGCCCGCCCGCCCACAGCCCCACAGTGACTGCGGGATTGAGGTGACAGCCCGAAATATGGCCGATCGCATAAGCCATGGTGACAACCGTCAGCCCGAAAGCAAGCGAGACGCCGAGCAGTCCGATCCCGACATCGGGAAATGCCGCGGCCAGAACCGCGCTGCCGCAACCGCCAAAGACAAGCCAGAACGTGCCGATAAATTCGGCTAGTCCCTTTTGGATATTCGTCATGATGACCCTCCTCCCCGCCGACGGCCTCTGACGCCCCCGGCGCGAACCGCATCCTATCAGCGCTGCGCGAACGGGCAAGCCCTTGTCGAATCGAGACGAATCAGGCGGCGGCAACCGCCTCGACGAAGTCGCGCGCGCGCTGGTGGAGCGACAGCGCCGCTTCGGTCAGCCCGGCGGACAATTTGCCCAGCGCCTGCGCGCCATCGCCGACGGCGGTCGCGCCATGCCCGATCTCGCGGACACGCGCGTCGATTTCGCGGCCAGCGAAGACCGCCTGTTCGACATAGCTCGCGATCGTCAGCGTCGTCGCGCTCTGCCCGTCGACCGCGCGGTCGATCGCGTCGGAAAAACCGTTGTTGGCGTCAATCGCCTTCTCGACCTCTTCAAATCCGGCCGCGACCTGTTCGACGATATCGCGGATCCGGTCGACATATTGGGTGATGTCGCCCGCCGCGGAGCGCGTCTGGCTGGCCAGCGTCTTCACCTCCGACGCGACCACGGCAAAGCCGCGGCCGGCATCGCCGGCGCGCGCGGCCTCGATCCCCGCGTTGAGCGCGAGCATGTTGGTACGGCTCGCCATGTCGATGATCAATGCGAGCATCTGCTCGATCGACTGACTCGCCGCCTTCAATGCGACCGATCGATCGCTGGCCTGCTTGATCTTGCGATGCGCGTCGCCGCGAACGGTGCGCGCGCGCGATCCGTCGTCGACGATCTTCGCCATTGTCGCGGCGAGCGCATGACCGCGATCGCCGAGGTCCTGCAGCCCGGCCAGCGTCTGCGCCGTCGCGCCCGCGACGGTGACCGCGTCGCGGCCCGTTTGCTGCGCGCGTTCAGACAAGGTGCCGGCGACCGCTTCGACCTTGCGCGCCATTTCGGACAGCGTCGCGGTGAGCGCGGTGATGTCCTGCTGGAACCGCCGCCCGGCATCGTCGATGTGCGTCGTGCGCGCCGCACGCTCCTGTGCCAGTTCGACCTCGCGCAGCATCGCCAGCTTGGCGAGCTGACCGCTGTCGAGTGTCTCGACGAACCGTCCCGCCCGGACGAGGATCAGCTCCTGCTGCCCCGGTGACTGTGCCACGATGCGCAGCAAATCGGTCGTCGACCGTGCGACATCGGCGGTCGGACAAGGTTCGATCATCGAGGCGATCGAGCCGCCGATCGTCGGATTCTGCATCAGCGAGAACCAGAAGGGACAAAAGAGCAATTCGCGCACCCGCTGTTCGCGAATGATGCCTACCGGCCGCTCGTCGCCATCGACCACCGCGAGCGCGCGGAGCTGCGGATTGCCGCGAAACAGGTCGATGACCTGCGACATATGCGCGTCGGCGCCGATCGCGGACGCGTGGCCCGGCGATGGCGTAAAGGCATATCCCATGGCGTTCATCACTCTCTCTTCAGTCTGCGACCTTGTTCGCGCTCCGACCTAGAGCCGCTTGGTAAACAGCAATTTAACCATTTATTTCAGTGATGTGACACACCGGCCGCGCGCGGCGCCGATCCGTCGCAATATCCTGTTCAGATCGCGGCGGTTATGCGATGGGGCGTCATCGGCGAGGAGAAGAAAATGCGCGTTTTAATCTTGGCGGTCATGGCCGCGCCCCTGCTCGCTGGCTGTTTCAGCGCGGTCAAGACGGTCGTCACCGCGCCGGTGAAAGCTGTCGGTCAGGTCGCCGACTGGTCGACGACCAGCCAGGACGAATCGGATCGCAACCGCGGCCGCGAAATGCGCAAGCGCGAGGAACAGCTGGGCAAGCTGTCGCGCCAGCGCGACAAGGCGGCCGAAAAGTGCCGCGACGGCAAGGCCGACCAATGCCAGCGCGCCGAAGTTCTGGAGCATGAGATCGAAGCGCTAATGGCGGCGCCGCGTTAAGCGGATTTAGCGTACCCGCCGGCCCGTCCACACGACGCGGCCGACCAGTTGCACCGACGCCATCGGCAGGTCGTCCCAGCTGCGATAGTGCGGATTGTCGCTGATCACCGAAATGCGGCCCTGCCCCGGCGCGCGCGCGACGCGCTTCACCATCAGCACATCATCCATGCGCAGGACATAGATGCCGTCGCGCAGCCGCGCCGCCGCATCGCCGCCGTCGACCAATATGTCGTCGCCATCGTCGAGCGTCGGCGCCATCGAATCGCCCTCGACGCGAATGATGCTGAGCGCGCGCGGATCGGCGCCGAGGTCGCGCAGCCATTTGGGGTCGAACGCGACCTCGCCCTCGACGGCTTCGCCATCGACGCTGGCGCCCGCACCCGCCGAGGCGCCGATCGCGAGTTTCGGCACCAATATCATTCCGGGCCCGCGCACCCGCGCCGGCGTCGCGACACGCTGTACAGGCCCGCCCAGCATCGCTTCGGACACGCCGAGATAGGCGGCGATCCGCGCGCGATCCTGCTCGGCCAGCCGCCGCGGCGAGCCGCGCTTGATATATTGCTGGATATAGGCGGGGTTGCGCCCGATCACCTGCGATATGCGCGCATAGTCGATCCCCCTTTCAGCCAGGAGGCGGTCGAGCGCGGTGCGCGGATCCTGATCGAAATCGGCCATAGGTCGCTGGGGGCTGTCCTTCCTATTTCGTCTCTAGCAAACGGATTTTTCCTAGACAAGTAGGAAAATTGGCATCAAATAGGAAATATCCTATTGGGTGAGTCGCCCGGTTTCAGTGCGATCAGGGAGGAAAATATGGAGCGCAGCCTGCTGCAACGGATCGAGGCCTTTCTGAAGGAATCGGCGATGCCGCCGAGCGTGTTCGGCCGCGCCGCCGCGCACGACCCGCGCCTCGTCGCCGATTTGCGCGGGGGCCGCGAGCCGGGGCTCGACATGACATGCCGCTTGGAACATTTCATGAACAAATGGCGTGCCGAACGGCGCGCGGGCCAGGTCGCGCCGCAGGGCGACCGGCGAACCCGCGCCTTCCGCCGTATCGAGCAGGGAGCACAGGCATGATGCGTTGGTCCCCGGCCTTGCCGCCGCGTCCCGGTTGCCCGCATCGGCGGCTCCGCCATCTGCTTGTGCGCGAATTGCCGCAGGGGCTGGCGCCGGGCGCATCGACCTTTCGCCCTTGGGCGAGCGCGAGTTTCGTCGGCGCGCGTCACCTGTTTCCCTGTGTGCTCGCGGCGGGCGATAGCGAGCCGGTCCGACGCGCGCTGCACGATCGGCTGAACACGGCCGAATGGACGCTCCCCGGCCATATCGTCGCCGATGTCGTGGTGGAATGCGGGACCGAGCCGCAGACGCTGCGGATCGAGATATTGACGGTCGAGGATTAGCCGACCGACTGGCGCGTCATCCGCTGCAAGGTGCTGAGCGCGGCTTCGAGCGCGAAGTCGACTTCGGGTTCGCTTTCGGGCGCCACAGCTTCGGGCACCGGGATCGCGGTGGTCGAAACGGGGGCGGCTTGCCGGCGACGCGCCAGCCCGGCTTCGAACCGCGCGACCATCGCGTCGAGCGATTTGTCGGCGGGATCGGGCATCGGCGGCGGCGAGGTCATCTCGGCGGGTTGCAGCCAGGGCGCGTCGCCGTCGAATTCCTCTTCGGGCGCGAGATCGGCGAGCACCAGTTCATCGGCGTCATCGGTCGCTGCTTCGTCCAGCCACAAGCCGGGAGCACCCAGTTCAGCGATGGCGCTTCCGTCCAGCCCACCCACAGGCAGGTCGCGCCCGGCGCGGATCGGCGGACGCGGCGGATCGTCGGGATGCAGGTCAACGCGACGCCGGCGCGTCAGAATCTCTTCGCTATCGTCACTCTCCACATCATGGGAGGCGCGGCGAAAACGGTCGCGCAGCGAGGACAGCCCCGCCGCTTCGGGTTTTGCAATCAGCAGCGCGACGAGCCCCGCGATCAACGCGGCGAACGCCGACATGCCGAACGCGAGCGCCATCCGTCCGCCATTGCCGATCGGCTGCACGAAAAGGTCGGAGAGGCGGTCGAGATAGAGGTTCCAGCTGATCCCCGCGACCCACGAAAAGGGCATGACCGCGGCGAACATGAAGGTCAGCGCCGCGGCGCCGATCACCGCCGGAATCGCGGGCTGGAGCGCGCGCAGCAGCGCGGTCGCCGTCGCCTTGGTCCGATTCTCGCTGGTTTCTTCCATATCGTTTCAAATCCATCGGCCCGTCGGGCCATTTGTCGTCACTTAGAATCGCGGCGTTCAGGCGCCGCGCAGCAATCGCTGGTAAACCGGCTCGTAACGTAAAATGTTTGATGACCAGTTACGATGACTTTCCACAAATATACGTGCCGTCCGCCGTCGCGCGGGCCACATCTCGCGATTTTCCAGCAGCTTGGCGAGCGCGCCCGCAATCGCGGCGGGGTCGTCGGGCGCGAACAAGGTGCCCGTTGCGCCATCCTCGATCAGTTCGCGATGCCCGCCGACGTCGGACGCGGCGACGAGCTTGCCCTGCGCCATCGCCTCGAGCGGTTTCAGCGGCGTGACGAGATCGGTCAGCCGCATCTTCTTGCGCGGATAGGCGAGGATATCGATCAGCGAATAATAGCGCTCGACTTCCTGATGCGGGACACGGCCGACAAAATGGATGTGCGCGGCAGCAGGCGATGCCGCGGCCTGCGCCTTCAACGCCGCCTCCCTCGGCCCGCCGCCGACGAGGAGCAGCCGCGCCTTGGGCTGCGTGGCGACCAGCGCAGGCATCGCCGCGATGAGGTCGTCGATCCCCTCATAATCGTAAAAGCTGCCGATATAGCCGATCACCGCATCGTCGGCGGCAAGGCCGAGCGTGTCGGCCAGCGCGCCGTCGCGCGGAGGCGGATCGCCGAACAGCTCGAGGTCGACGCCGTTCGGCGACACGGTGATTTTGTCCGCGTCGATCCCGCGCGCGATCAGGTCGCCGCGCAATCCTTCGCAGATCACCGCGACCGCATCGGCCGATTTCACCGCGTGGGTTTCGAGCTGCTTGGTGAGCCAGTAACGCAAACTGCCTTCGCGCCCGGTGCCGTTGCCGACCGACGCATCCTCCCAAAAGGCGCGAATTTCATAGATCACCGGGATGCCGAGTTTTTTGCCGACGCGCAGCGCCGCGAGACCATCGAGCACCGGCGAATGCGCGTGCAGCACATCCGGCTGCCATTCACGAGCCAGCGCCTCGACGCGCCTCGCAAGCGCCCCGATTTCGCGCCATTCGCGGATCACCGGAAGCCCGGTTGCGATCGGAGGCGTGCGATAGAAAGTCAGCCCGTCGACGGTCTCGCCGTCCGGACCCGGCTCGGGATGCCGCACACCCGTCACGCCCGCAACTTCCCAACCCTTGGCGACCTGCGCCTTCATCAGCGCGCGCGTGCGAAAGGTGTAGCCGCTGTGCGCGGGCAGGCTATGGTCGAGGACGTGCAGGATGCGTGTCATGGGCCAGTGCACTGACATACAAGCCTTAACGCGGCGTCAACCCCGATCGCGTAGCCGGAGCGGACATGGTCGACAATTTTTCCCTTGGCTTGACGCACGTCCTGATGGCGATTGCGCTCTGGCGCCTGCTCCATCGCGACGATCTCGATCGCGAGGTCAGCCCGCGCCTGCTGTGGCAGCAACGCCGCGACGCCGAACGCGCCGAAGCGGATGCCCGCCCCGATGCGTGACCTCGCGTTCGTAGCCTTTCTGTTCGCGTTCATCGGGATCGGCTTTCGCAAGCCATTCCTGTTCGTGCTGTGCTTTTGCTATATCGACATCGTCGCGCCGCAGCGTCTGAGCTATTTCCTGATCAACTCGATCCCGGTTTCGCTGATCGTCTTCGGGCTCGCAATCGCCGGCTGGCTCGTCGCCGACGACAAGAAGGATACCCGCTGGTCGGGGCGGCAGACCCTGCTCGTGATGCTGCTCGTCTATTGCTGGATGACGACGATCTACGCCGATTTCCCCGTCGAGGCGGCGGACAAATGGAGCTGGGTGTGGAAGGCGCTGATCTGGGCGATCTTCCTTCCGCTGACGCTGCGGACGAAGCTGCGGATCGAGGCGCTGGCGCTGATGTTGCTGCTCTCGGCGGCGGCGATCGCGATCGCGGGCGGTATCAAAACCGCAGCGGGCGGCGGCGGTTATGGCACGCTTCGGTTGCTGCTGAGCGAAAATTACGGGCTTTACGAGGGCAGCACCATGTCGTGCGTCGCCATATCGATCATCCCGCTGATCCTGTGGTATCGCCGTCACGGGACGATCTTTCCGCCCGACTGGATGGTGTCGGCCTTCTGCTTCGCACTGGTCTTCGCCTGTGCCCTGCTGCCCGTCGGCACGCAGGCGCGCACCGGGCTGATCTGCCTCTTCGTGCTCGCGCTGCTGTCGCTGCGCGCGGTCAAACACCGCCTTCTCTACATCGCCGGCGCGGGACTGCTCGCGGCCGCCGCCATTCCTTTCTTGCCGCAAAGCTACACCGACCGGATGGAAACGATCCGCGGCTACAAGTCCGACCAGTCGGCTTCGACGCGCGTCGCGGTGTGGGCGTGGACCTGGGACTATGCGAAGGACAATCCCATGGGCGGCGGCTTCAACGCCTTCCTTCAAAATCGTGTCCGCGTCGAAAAGGAAGCGAGCAGTCCAGAAGAGACGGCGAGCGTGTATGAGGAAGAATCGCGCGCCTATCACTCCAGCTATTTCGAGATGCTGGGCGAACAGGGCTATCCGGGAACCGCCATGTGGTTGCTCCTCCATTTTGCGGGACTGGTCCAGATGGAACGGATCCGGCGGCGCTACCTGAAAACGCGGCGCGGCGAAGAGCAATGGATCGCGCCGCTGGCGACCGCGCTGCAGCACGGCCACATCGTCTATCTGGTCGGCTCGCTGTTCGTCGCCATCGCCTTCCAGCCCTTCATCTACATGATGCTGGCGCTCGAGATCGGGCTGACGACCTATTGCCGCCGGCGCGAACAGGAAGCGGGCTGGCGACCGCTGACGCCGCGCCCGATGGTGGCCGCGTGAGCGCCACCGCCATGCCGCGGCAGATGCTGCCGACCCTCACCGGGCTGCGCGGATTCGCGGCGCTGATGGTGCTGCTCTACCATATTCGCGGCGCGATGGGGGGCTTCCTGCCCGATCGGGTGATTGCGGTGCTGGCCGAGGGCTATCTCGCGGTCGACCTGTTCTTCGTGCTGTCGGGGTTCGTGCTGTGGTGGACCTATGGCGCCGAATTCCGCGATCAGGGTATCCGCGCCGCACCGCGCTTCATCATACGGCGATTTGCCCGCATCTTCCCGCTCCACCTCGCGATCCTGTCGGCGATGCTGCTGTTCGCGGTGGCGCTGCTCGTCAGCGGGCGTGACCCCGGCGCGCATTACAGCTTCGCCGCGCTGCCGGCGCATTATCTGCTGGTCCAGAACTGGGGGTTCGGCAACGGGCTGACTTGGAACGATCCGGCCTGGTCGATCTCGACCGAATGGGCGGCCTATCTGCTGCTGGCGATCGCCGGCGGCTGGCTGACCCGGCTGCCGCGCGGCGTGTGGAGCTTCCCTTTGTTGATCATCGCGATGGCCGCCGGCCTCGGATGGTGGTTCGCGGCCACCGGCCGCGCGAGCATTGGCGACGATATTCCCGCGACCGGCCTGCTGCGCTGTCTCGTCGAATTCGGCATCGGTATCCTGCTTTGCCAATGGTGGACGGCGCAGCGCGAAGCGCCCCGCGGTACGGCGATCATCTATGGCACCGCGCTCGGCCTCATTGGCGCCGCGGTGCTTCTGTTCGGGGTGGCCGGGTCACAGCCCGCGGCCGTGCCGCTGATCATGACCGCCGTCGTCATCCTCGCGCTGCAGGCCTCGACGGCGCCGCGGCCGCTCCTGTCGGGCCGGATCGCGCAATGGCTCGGCGAAATCAGCTATGCCGTTTATCTGTCGCATTTCTTCCTGTGGATCCTCTTCAAGCTTTTCTTCGTCGACGATCCGGCGCTGGTCCATCCGGTCAAAATCCTCGCCTTCATCCTGTTGACGCTCGCCGTGTCGCATCTTCTCCATATCGCGCTCGAAGTGCCGGGGCGGCGGATCGCCCAGCGGGCCGGCGACCGCCTGCTCGCCGCACCGCGCACCATCTTCGCCGCGGGCCGTAGCGAGACCTGATCCGCGGGCGCCGGATCGCGGCCGGGGAACCATCAGCGGCGGCGAGGCGCTATGGATCCATGTCCGCTCCGCGCCTTGTCCATGTCGACGACAGCCTGCCCGGCATCAGCCGCACCCGTTCGGGCGTCGGCTGGCGCTATCGCGACGCCAGGGGCAAGATCATCCGCGACCGCGACGAGATCGACCGGCTCAACGCGATCGCGCTTCCGCCGGCCTATGAGGACGCATGGTTCTGCCCCGCGGCGAACGGCCATATCCTCGCGACCGGCTACGACGCGCGCGGGCGCAAGCAATATCGCTATCATCCTGATTTCCGGATGGCGCGCGAGGCCGATAAATATGACCGCTGCGCCGCCTTCGGCCATGCGCTGCCGTTGCTGCGCGCGCGCCTCGTCGATGATCTGAACCGCCGGACGCTCGGCCCGGAACGCGTCGTCGCGGCGGTCGTGCGCCTGCTCGACCTCGCCGCGCTGCGGGTCGGGAACGAACAATATGTCGCGGCGAACAAAAGCTTCGGCGCGACGACGCTTCGCCAGCGCCACGCCAAACTCTCGGGCAAGACGCTCCGCCTCAAATATATCGCCAAGGGCGGCGCCAAGCGCGAGGTCACGATCAGCGACCGCAGCCTCACCACGCTGGTGCGCCGGCTCCAGGACCTGCCCGGCCAGAATCTCTTTCAATATGAGGATGAGGGTGCCCTCTGCGCCGTCGCGTCCGACGATGTGAACGCCTATATCCGCGAAGCGATGGGCGACGAGTTCAGCGCCAAGCATTTCCGCACCTGGTCGGCGAGCGTCGAGGCATTCGCCTTCCTCTACGACGCGCCCGAACCGCCGACCTTAAAGGCGATGCTCGAACATGTCGCGGACCGCCTCGGCAACACCCCCGCGATTGCGCGCAAGGCCTATGTCCACCCGGCAATGCTCGCCGCGGCGCAGGCGCGCGAAGACTTTGCCGCGATGGTCGGCAACCTGCCGCGCGCGACGCGCTATCTTTCGCGTTACGAACGCGGATTTTTGACCTATCTGGAGCAGGCGCCCGCGGCCGCGGTGCTGCTCCAATCCGCCTGATCCGACGTACATAGGACCCCCATGAATTTCTCCATCCTCGCCGCCGCGACCACCGCCGCCCCGAAAGCTGCGCCCGCAAAGGCGGCCGCGACCGACCCGCTCGCCGACCTGCAACGCACTTGGGACATGAGCCTCGCGTGGGTGGAAATTCACTGGCTGCAGATCGGCATCGCGATCGGCGTCGGCCTGCTCATCTATTTCCTGCTGTCGATGGCCCGCCGCTTTGCGCTCAAATATGCGCGGTCGGCCGAAGGCGACCTCTCGCTGACCCACATCGCCGGGCGCGTGATCCACAAGACCAAATCATCGGTGCTCGCGATCATCGCGATCCGCATGGTCGCGGGCTATGCGCAGCCGCCCGCCGTGATCATGCATCTGGTCCAGCTCGTCTTCACCGTCGCGGTGGTGCTGCAGGTCGCGATCTGGGCGCGCGAGATCGTGCTCGGGCTGATCCAGCGCCGCGCCGCCGAGGGCAATAACGAGACGCTCAGCAACGCGATGGGCATCATCCGCCTGCTGATCAGCATCGCGCTCTTCGCGATCGCGGCGATCGTCATCCTCGACAATATGGGCGTGAACGTCACGGGCCTCATCGCCGGCCTCGGTATCGGCGGCATCGCGATCGGCCTCGCCGCGCAGGGGATATTTTCCGACCTCTTCGCCTCGCTCTCGATCATCTTCGACCGCCCGTTCCGCGTCGGCGAAACGATCAAATATGATATGAGCACCGCGACGGTCGAACGCATCGGGCTCAAGAGCACGCGCCTCCGTTCGCTCAACGGCGAATTGCTCGTGATCTCGAACACAAATTTGCTGAGCAAGGAGATCACCAACTTCGCGCATCTCCACCGCCGCCGGATCACCTTCAAGATCGGCGTCATCTACCAGACGACCCCCACCATGCTCCGCGACCTGCCGGCGTTGCTCGAGGAGCAGGTGGTTGCCGGCGGCCAGGAATTCATCCGCTCGAGCTTTTTGACCTTCGGCCCGTCGAGCCTCGATTTCGAACTGATCTTCGATGTCTTCAGCGACGATTATGATGTCGTCGCCGCGGCGCGCACCGATATCGCCATCCGCGTTTTCGACGCGATGGCCAGGAGCGGCTACGAGTTCGCCTATCCGACGCAGACGACCTTTACCGCGGCGCCCGACGGGACCATGATCATGCCCTATTCCGAGTCTCCAAAGCCAAAGGCGGCGGCGGCAAAGGCAGCGAAGCCCGGCTGACGCTACGGCGCCGCGGCTGCGGGGCTTGGCTCTTGTGCAACGCGGCAAGAGATGCCTAGAACGCGCCCCGAACCAGCAATTTCAGGGGATGACATATGGCCACCATCACGCCGCAGGAACTGCAGACCAAGGTCGGTGAGCATCTCGGCACCTCCGAATGGGTGCTCGTCGATCAGGAGATGATCAACAAGTTCGCCGACGCCACGGGCGACCACCAGTTCATCCATATCGACGAGGAAAAGGCGAAGCTGACGCCGTTCGGCGGCACGATCGCGCACGGCTTCCTCACCCTCTCGCTGATGCCGCTGCTCGGCGCGAGCACCGACGGCCCCAAGGTCGGCGGCGTCAAGATGGGCGTCAATTACGGCTGCAACAAGGTCCGCTTCCTCTCGCCCGTCCGCTCGGGCAAACGCGTGCGCAGCCATGTGAAGCTGCTCGAGCTCGAGGAAAAGCGCCCCGGCCAGTGGCAGCAGACCAATGAAGTCACCGTCGAGATCGAGGGCGAGGAAAAGCCCGCCCTGATCGCCGAATGGATCAGCCAGTTTTTCGTTTGAGCATAGCCCTCCCCGGCAAAGATTCTGCCAAACTCTTCGAAGAGGAATTACATCATGCGTGACGCCGTCATCGTTTCCACCGCCCGCACCCCGCTGACCAAGGCGGCGCGCGGCTCGTTCAACAATACCCTCGCCCCGACGCTGGGGGCCCATGCGGTCCGCGCCGCGGTCGAGCGCGCCGGCATCGAAGGCGGCGAGATCGACGACGTCGTCTTCGGCGCCGCGATGCAGCAGGGCTCGCAGACGATGAACGTCGCGCGCCTCATTGCGCTGCGCGCCGGCCTGCCCGTCACCGTCCCCGGCATGTCGATCGACCGCCAGTGCTCGTCGGGCCTGATGACGATCGCGACCGCCGCGAAGCAGATCATCGTCGACCGCCAGGATATCGCGGTCGCCGGCGGTATCGAGAGCATCTCGAAGGTCAGCGGCAGCGGCAAGGTGTTCATCGAGACCGACGCCGAGTTGATCGCGATGCACAAGGACACCTATATGCCGATGATCGGCACCGCCGAGGTCGTCGCCAAGCGCTACAACATCAGCCGCGAAGCACAGGACGAATATTCGTTCCAGTCGCAGCAGCGCACCGCCGCCGCGCAGGCCGCGGGCAAATATGACGACGAGATCGTCGCGTGCAACGCGACGATGGCGGTGGTGAACAAGGAAACGAAGGAAGTCAGCTTCCAGGACGTCGTCGCGAACAAGGACGAGTGCAACCGTCCCGACACGACGCTCGAAGGTCTGTCGAGCCTGAAGCCGGTGATGGGCGAAGGCTTCTCGATCACCGCGGGCAACGCCAGCCAGCTCGCCGACGGCGCATCGGCCGCGGTTCTGATGGAAGCCAAGGTCGCCGAAAAGAAGGGTCTCCAGCCGCTCGGCCGCTATGTCGGCATGGCGGTCGCGGGCACCGAGCCCGACGAAATGGGCATCGGCCCCGTCTTCGCGATCCCCAAGCTGCTCGAACGCTTCGAGCTCAAGATGGACGACATCGGCCTCTGGGAACTCAACGAAGCCTTTGCGGTGCAGGTGCTGTACTGCCGCGACAAGCTCGGCATCCCGAACGAGCTGCTCAACGTCAACGGCGGCTCGATCTCGATCGGCCACCCCTTCGGCATGACCGGCGCGCGCTGCGTCGGCCACGCGCTGATCGAAGGCAAGCGCCGCGGCGTGAAGTACGCCGTCGTCACCATGTGCATCGGTGGCGGCCAGGGCGCAGCGGGCCTCTTCGAGGTCTTCTGATTTGCGGCTGAGCCAACCGCGTATCGAGCCGGTCGACCTCGACCGGCTCGATGCCGACCAGCGCACCGCGCTCGAACCCTTCCTTGCCTCCGATGGGGGCAAGGTCGGGGGCGGCAAGATCCTCAACATCTTCCGCACCCTCGCCCATGCGCCCAAGGCGCTGACCGCCTTCCTCGGCTGGGGCAATTATATCCTCTCGAAGCGCAACGCGCTTTCCGCCCGCGACCGCGAACTCGTCATCCTGCGCACCGGCTACAACTGCCGCTCGGGTTATGAATGGACGCAGCACAAACGCATCGGGCTCGATTGCGGGCTGACCGAAGACGAGATTGCGCGCATCAAGGCCGGCCCCGACGCGAGCGGCTGGAACGACCTCGACCGTGCGATGCTCCGCGCGACCGACGAACTCACCGGCAATCATTTCGTGACCGACGCAAGCTGGGCCGCGCTCGCGCCGCTCGGCGACAAGGGCCGCATGGACCTCGTCATGACCGTCGGCCAATACGCGCAGGTTTCGATGATATTGAACAGCTTCGGCATCCAGGTCGAGGACGGCTGGACCGTCGACCCCGACCTCAAAGCCTGAAATTTGGGAGAAAGACGATGAGTGCCATCGGTGTGATCGCCACGCTGCGCGTGCAGCCCGGCAAGGAAGAGGCGTTCGAGGCGGTGTTCGCCGAGCTGGCGGCCGCGGTCCGCGCGGACGAACCCGGCAACAGCTATTACCGCCTGTTCCGCACCGGCGAGGCTAGCGTCTACAAGGTGATGGAATGCTATGACGACGACGCGGCGGTCGTGGCGCACCGCGCGTCGAACCATTTCCGCGACCTTAGCGCCAAGCTCGGCCCCTGCCTCGCCGGCGCGCCCGAGATCGAACGGCTCAGCGCGGCCTGACCGGCACTCAGCCGACCTCGGCGATCTCGCCCGACCGGTCGCCGAGCACATAGCGCGGCCCCGCCCCGCGCTGCGCCGCCTTGTCCTCGCGGTTGTAGAGGCCGCATTTCTTGAGCGAGAGGCAGCCGCAACCGATGCAATTGCCGAGCAGTTCGCGCGTGCGCTGAAGCGCCGCGATCTGCGCGTCGATCCGCGCACGAAGGCCGGTGCTGATCCGCGTCCAGTCGGCGCCGTTCGGCGTCCGCCCCGCGGGAAGCCGTGCCAGCTCGTCGACGATCTCCTCGAGGCTCAGCCCCAGTTGCTGCGCGATCAGGATGAACGACACGCGGCGGATATCGGCGCGCAGGAAGCGGCGCTGGCCGCCGCCGGTACGCAGCGCCTCGATCAGCCCCTTCGCTTCGTAAAAGCGGATCGCCGACACCGCGACGCCGGTGCGCGCCGCGAGTTCGCCGATCGCGATCAGGTCGGTCCGATGCATTGTCCGCGCTCCCGCTTTTCCCCTTGATCTCAACCTGACTTGAGCTTTCATAAGCCGCGCGTCAACGCGAATCAGGAGAAAACAGGTGACGCACCCCTTCATCGAGCATGTGAATCTGACGGTCAGCGATCCCGACCGCACCGCCGGAATCCTCTCGGCGATCTTCGGCTGGCACGAACGCTGGCGCGGCCCTGCGCAGGGTGGCGGGCGCACGATCCACCTTGGCAGCGACGCCGCCTATATCGCGCTCTACACCGGCCCCGACGGCGAGCACGCCGGCGCGCAATATCCGAAAGGCGCACCACTCAACCATGTCGGGGTGCAGGTCGACGATCTCGACACGATCGAAATGCGCGTGAAGGCGGTCGGGCTGACCCCGTTCAACCACGGCGATTACGAACCCGGGCGCCGCTTCTATTTCTTCGATCCCGACGGCATCGAATATGAGGTCGTCAGCTATGCGGAGCCGCGGCGGCGCTGAACGGGGCAACGACCGGCGCCCTGCCGCGTTGAGCGATCATCGGGGGGCATGAAGGAGTCTTTCGATGAGCGACGACATCAAGGCATTATTCTGGAAGGCGCTGGCCAACAGCCCCATCGTCATGGTCGGGGCGACCGGCGAACGCGAACATCATATCCCGATGACCGCGCAGCTCGACAGGCAAGCGCACGGCGTCTTCTGGTTTTTCACCGCAACCGACAACCAGCTGGCCGGCGGCGGCCCCGCGATGGCGCAGTTCGCCGCCGCGGGCCACGACCTTTTCGCATGCATTTCTGGCACTTTGCGTCGCGAAACCGACCGCGCGGTGCTCGACAAATTGTGGAACAACCACATCGCCGCCTGGTACGAAGGCGGCAAGGACGACCCCAGGCTCGTCCTGCTGCGCTTCGATCTCGACGATGCCGAAATCTGGACCGCGCATCCGGGCGTCAAAGGCATGTTCAAGCTCGCGACCGGCATGACAATGAAGGCGGGCGACTTCGGCCAACATGCCAAAGTGGCGCTGTAAACATTCGTCGCCCCTGCGAAGGCAGGGGTAACGTTAAACCACAGGCGGCCCGATCCGCCCGTCGCGAAACTCGAACCCGCCCTCGCGATCGCGCTCCAGCAGCGCCGGTCCGTCGAGGTCGACCCAGCGCGCGCGCTGCGCGAGTACGAAAGCCGGTCTGATTGCGAGGCTGGTACAGAGCATGCACCCGACCATGATCGACAAGCCCGCCGCATCGGCCGCATCGGCGATGCGCAGCGCCTCGGTCAATCCGCCCGCCTTGTCGAGCTTGATATTCACCCCGTCGTAAAAGGCGCCGATCCGCGCGACATCGGCCGCGGTCTGACAGCTCTCGTCGGCAAGGAAGGGAATCGGCGCATAGATCGGATCGAGCAGCGCGTCGGCGCCCACCGGCACCGGCTGTTCGATCATTTCGACCCCCAGATCGGCGAGCGCCTCGGCCTCGCTCAAAATGTCGATGTCGCGCCAGCTTTCGTTCGCGTCGACGATCAGCCGCGCCCCGGGCGCGCCCTTGCGCACCGCGGCGACGCGCAGCCGGTCGTCCTCGCCGGTGAGCTTGAGCTTCAGCAAGCGATAGCCGTCGGCCTCGGCCGTCGCCGCCCGCTCCGCCATCGCGCCGGGAGTGCCGAGCGAGATGGTGAATGCGGTAACACGCGACGTCGGCGCGCCGTCGCACCCCGCGAGCTGCCAAAGCCTGAGGCCGCGCTGCCGCGCCTCAAGGTCCCACAGCGCGCAGTCGAGAGCGTTGCGCGCTGCACCCGCCGCCATCAACTCCTGCACCGCCGCACGCGCACTCGCAGCATCCAGTTCGGCGATATGCGGCGCGACGCGCAAAATCTGATCGCGGCACCCCGCCGCATCCTCGCCCAGATAATAGACCGGCGTCCCCTCGCCGCGCCCAAGCTCGCCCTCTCCCTCTATTTCGGCGACGACCACATCGACGTGCGTCTTGGTGCCGCGGCTGATCACGAACGCGCCGGCGACCGGCCAGCGTTCAACACGTGCGCTTTTCAGTTGGATAGCCATGCGGGAAGGCTAGTGTAGATCGCGATGACCGGCAAATCCCTTTCCGAACGTATCGGCGACCTCGGCCACCGCCTCGCGGTCGAGGCGCACGCCGCCTGGCTCGCCGCGCGCGACCCGCGCGTGCCCTGGCTCGCGCGCCTGCTCGCGATCGCGGTCGCGGCCTATGCGCTGTCGCCGATCGACCTGATCCCCGATTTCATTCCGGTGCTCGGCTGGCTCGACGATTTGCTGCTCGTGCCGCTCGGCCTGTGGGTCGTGCGCCGCCTGATCCCCGATCCACTCTGGGCCGAACTCCACGCCGCCGCCGAAACCGCGAGCGAACGTCCGTCGAGCCGCGCCGGCATGGCGTTCATCCTGCTGCTGTGGGCGGGGCTGCTCTATATTGTCTATTGGAGCGTACGGACGTCGCCCTGGCACTAAATGCCGGACAGCGAAAGGCGGGTTCCTTATCCCGCCGAGAGACAGACGACGCCCGCCGTCACCGTCAACGCACCCAAAATCTTCTGCAGCGTCATCCTTTCGTGCAGCACGAATGTCCCGATAAGTGCCGCAAATAATATGCTGGTTTCGCGAATGGCAGAAACGCCGCCCATCGTGCTTCGGCTCATCGCCCAGACCGCGATGCAATAACCAAGTGTGCCCAATATCCCTGCGCCGATAACCAGCGCCCCCGCTTTTCCCCGAGGCAGGCGGGGAGCTTGCCGCCTGATGACGATGAAGGACAGGGGAATGAGAAATCCCGCCACAACAGCTTGCCAGGCGGCATAGCTGGTGGCGCGTTCCGACAGGCGGACGCCAAGTCCATCAACAACCATATAGCTGGCGATAAAGATCCCCGTCGCAAAAGCGGCGATGGTCGACTTTGAATCGGGGCGGTTGCTTCCGAGCGTCAATAAAATGATGCCCAACGAGACGCAGGCAATTCCTGCAAGCCCCACGCTACTCGGCAACTCGCCCGCGACCAGCGCCGCGCCAAATGTAACCAGCAGGGGCGCGCTCCCGCGTGCGATCGGATAGACGCTGGACAGTTCGCCGTGACGATAAGCCCGGACCAGAAACAGGCTATATCCGATCTGAAGCAAGGACGAGAGGATGAGATAGGGCCAACTCGGCAGGGCGGGCGCGCCCAGGGCCATGGCAAAGGGCAAGGCCGCGATGGCTCCGACCAGACATATGATCGCCAACGTCCAGAAGCGATCCTCGCCATTCCTGACGATGGCGTTCCAGATGGCGTGGATGAGCGCCGAAGCGAGAAGCAGACCGACGACTATTGGGGACATTTCGGTCTCGATGGTTAGCCGCCGTGCGCGCGGATCCATTTCTCTACCACCGGCGCAATCTCCTCGCGCCACTTGCGGCCGTTGAAAATCCCGTAATGGCCGACGCCCTTCACCATCAGATATTTCTTCTGGTCGGCCGGCAGCGCCTTGGCGATCGTCAGCGCCGCCTTGGTCTGGCCGATCCCTGAAATATCGTCGCGCTCGCCCTCGATCGCGAGGATCGCGATGTCCTCGATGACGCCGACATCGACCGGCTGGCCGCGGTGCGTCATCTCGCCCTTCGGCAGCAGGTGGCGCTGGAACACGACATCGACGGTCTGCAGGTAGAATTCGGCGGTCATGTCGCACACCGCGCGATATTCGTCGTAGAATTCCTTGGTCTTGTCGGCGCTCTCACCGTCGCCATCGACCAGATGTTTGAACATCTCCCAATGGCTCATCATGTGATTGCCAAGGTTCATCGACATGAAGCCGGCAAGCTGCAGGAAGCCCGGATAGACGCGGCGCCCGGCGCCCGGATAATAAGCCGGGACGGTCGCGATGACATTTTCCTGGAACCAGGCGTGCGGGCGCGTCATCGCATGGTCGTTGACCGCGGTCGGCGCCTTGCGCGTGTCGATCGGGCCGCCCATCATCGTCAGCGTCTTCGGCCGGCACTTATGCTTGTTCGCTGCCATGATCGCCGCGGCGGCGAGGCTCGGCACCGAAGGCTGGCACACCGCCAGCACATGCGCGCCGGGGCCAATATGCTCGAGCCACGAGATCAGATAATCGACATAATCGTCGAGGTCGAACTTGCCGGCTTCGAGCGGCACGTTGCGCGCGTCGCGCCAGTCGGTGATCCACAGGTCATGGCCGGGCAGCATGCGTTCGACCGTGCCGCGCAGCAGCGTCGCATAATGGCCCGACATCGGCGCGACGATCAGCAGCTTGGGCGCATCTTTCGACCCCTTATGCTTGAAATGCTTGAGCTGGCCGAACGGCTTGCGCGCCTCGACGACCTCGGTCACGCGCACCGTTTCGCCCTCGACGATCGTCTCGTACAGCTCGAACCCCGGCTTGCCGCGCGGCGCCGAGGCATGCGCGAACACTTCGAGCGCGGAAGCAAACATCGGGCTGCCGCTGAAATAGCCGAGCGGATTTGCCGGATGCTGCATCACCTGCGCACCCGCGGTCGCCAGCGCACTCGCGCCTGCGAGCCAGTTCTTCTGCATGTCAAAAGCGTGATACAGCATATTCGATTCTTCCTTGCGTGACCCCGGCGGCGCTCTTCGGCACCTGCTCATTGGTTAGCAGTCTAGGGGCTCATCCTCATTGTGCAATGCATCAAAATCGTTGCGAGGCGTACCGAAGTCGAATAATCTGCGGGGAACGGCGCATGATGTGCCGATGGAGTGACTATGTCTGAGATTGCGGGCGACCGCTAACATCCCGGCGTAATCGGGATGTGCGCAGCGTGCGGACCAACGGGTCCGCGCGCCTTTGTTGCTTGATAATCCCGGATAATCCCATGAATATTTCGAAAGCGGAGCAGCGCATGCTCCATGTCCTGGCGCAGGGCGGCATGATCCGCCATCGGCGCGGCGAAAACGGTCATATCGTCGAAGCTTTGTGCTTCACGCGCGATGGCCACGTCCTCGCCAATACCGGCCTGCCCTTGTTCAACCGCCTGCGGCGGCGCGGTTTCATCGGCTCGCAGAACGGGGCGCCATACCGCATCACGCAGGCGGGTCTTCGCGCCGTGCGCGCGCAGCTCGACAACCGGTGACGATCGGGCGTTGATGATCGGGAGCGCGGCGCGGGTCGCCGCGCTCCCTTTTCGGCCGACAATATCGCCCCGCTTCAAAGCGCTTGAAGCCATGTGTCATTCTGCGGCGTTGGGCGGCATCGGCGGGGCTGCTAGGGCCGTCGTCCATGGCGACCACATCCGACAAATCCGACCCGCCCCGCCGCAAGCTCGGCAGCCTGCGCATGGTATGGCACTATGCCAGCCGTTATCCGCTGCAACTGGTCATCGCCGGGATCGCACTGGGGATTGCCGCGCTCGCGACGCTCGCCATTCCCTACCAATTCAAGGCGATGATCGACAGCGGCTTCATCGCCGGCGGCGGCGACGTCGCCCCGCATTTCCGCCTCTTCTACGCTATCTGCATCGCGCTTGCCGTCGCGACCGCGCTGCGTTTCTATTTCGTCAGCTGGCTGGGCGAGCGCACCGTCGCCGATATCCGCCAGGCGGTGCAGCAGAACCTGCTGCGCCTCGCGCCCGGCTTCTTCGAGGAAAACCGCCCGTCTGAAATCGCCTCGCGCATGACGTCGGACACCGCGATCATCGAGCAGGTCGTCGGCACCACCGTCTCGGTCGCGCTCCGCAACACCGTGATGGGCATCGGGGGCATCATCTATCTGTTCAGCCTCTCGCCCAAACTGACCGCGGGCATATTGCTCGGCATCCCCCTGATCATCCTGCCGATCGTCCTCCTCGGCCGCCGGCTCCAGAAAGTCTCGCGGACCAGCCAGGACCGTGTTGCCGATATCGGCGCGACGACCGCCGAACAGATGGGCGCGATGAAGATCGTCCAGGCGTTCGGGCAGGAAGCGCGCGAGGCCGACCGTTTCTCGGTTGCGGTCGAAGCCAATTTCGCGACCGCCAAGCGCCGCATTCGCCTTCGTGCGATCATTACAGCGACCGTGATCGGCCTCTTGTTCGGCGCGATCACCACCCTGCTCTGGTACGGTGCCGAAGGCGTCGCGCAAGGGACGATCACCGGCGGCACCATCGCCGCCTTCGTCCTCACCGGCGTGCTCGTCGCGGGCGCGTTCGGAGCATTGACCGAAGTCTATGGCGACCTGCTCCGCGCCGCGGGCGCCGCCGAACGGCTGAGCGAGCTGCTCAATGCCGACGCGAGCATCGCGCCGCCCGCGAATCCGCGCCGTTTCCCCGAGCCGCCCCTCGGCACGCTCGAATTCGATCATGTCGAATTCCACTATCCGACCCGCCCCGATGCGCCAGCGCTCCATGATTTCAGCCTTGCGATCCATCCGCGCGAGACGGTGGCGATCGTCGGCCCCTCGGGCGCCGGCAAGTCGACCCTGTTCCAGCTCGCCGAGCGCTTCTACGACCCACAGCGCGGCCAGATCCGCCTCGACGGCGTTCCGCTCACCGAAGCCGACCCCGCCGACATCCGCGCGCGCATCGCGATGGTGCCGCAGGAAACGGTGATCTTCGCCGCGTCGGCGCGCGACAATCTCCGCTACGGCAATTGGGCCGCGACCGACGAAGAACTCTGGGAGGCAGCGCGCGCCGCCAATGCCGAGGAATTCCTGCGCAAACTGCCCGACGGGCTCGACACCTTCATGGGCGAAGGCGGTGCGCGCCTCTCGGGCGGCCAACGCCAGCGTGTCGCGATCGCGCGCGCGCTGCTCCGCCGCGCTCCGCTGCTGCTGCTCGACGAGGCGACCTCGGCGCTCGACGCCGAGTCCGAGAAACTCGTTCAGGACGCGCTCGAAACGCTGATGCACGACCGCACGACGATCGTCATCGCGCACCGCCTCGCGACCGTGCGCGCCGCCGACCGCATCATCGTGATGGACGACGGCCGCATCGTCGAAGAGGGCAGGCACGACGAACTCGTCGCCGCCGACGGCCTCTACGCGCGCCTCGCGCGGCTCCAGTTCCAGGACAATCTCGCCGCCGCCTGACTCAAGTTCGATCGACCGAAGGAAATGATGATGCTCTACGACCTGACCGTACCCGCCTGGCAGAACGGCCTGAGGGCCCTGTCGGGAGAGCTGTCGCGGGCGCGCGCTTGGGGTGAGGAAAACGGCATCGGCGAATTGCAGTTTGCGGTCGCGCGCCTCGCACCCGACATGTTCCCGCTCGCCGCGCAGGTCCGCTTCACCTGTGTCCAGGCGCTCCAGCCGCTCGTCCGCCTCGCCGACGCCGAAGTCCCCGAATTCGCCGAGGACGCGATCGATTTCGCGGGAATGCAGGAACAGATCGCGGCGACGCTCGCGGTCCTCGATGCGATCGATCCCGCCACGCTCGGCACCGACCTCGATCGCGCGGTCAGCTTCCCGCTGCCCAACGGCATGATCTTCGACATGCGCGCCTTCGACTATGTCCGCGACTGGGCGCAGCCGCAATTCGCCTTCCATCGCACCGCGGCCTATGCGGTGCTGCGCCACATGGGCGTCCCGCTCGGCAAGGCCGATTATGTCAGCTATATGATGCGCTATCTCCGGCCCGGAACGGCTCCCGCCGCCTGAGGCGGCGGGAACCCGCCAGGGATCAGATCAGACTGGCGTAATTCTGGATCCCCGGAAAGGCGAGCTTCGATCCGCCATTGCGCCGGATCGCCCCGATCGCCTCATCGACGCGCAGGTATCGCGCCCGCGCTTCGGGTTCGAGCAGGATCGCGGCAGGTTCGGGACGCTCGGCCGCCTGTTTTACCAACATGCCCAATTGGGCCAGATCGACGGCCTCGTTGTTCCAGCGGATCACGTCGACGGTATCGATCGTGACTCGATTTTCCTCTTTGACGGGAATGCCTCCCGTATCTCCGGGCAACATGACGTCGACACTGTGCGTCGGCGGCGGGATGGTGATGATGAACATCACGAGCATCACCAGCATCACGTCGATCAACGGCGTGGTGTTGATATCGGGATCACCATTGGGGTCGGCACGAAAAATGCTGCGATGAAACCTGCTGCGATTGCGCATCGTCTCTCTCCCGCTGGGGGAGGACGCACCGCGCTTGACGGGCACCACCCCCTCATCGAGGGCCCAAGACCATCTCACGCCCTGAAAGTGATGGTATATCATACTGCGAAACGAGCAAGCAGAAACTGGAAAATGAGCAGCGGACGATTACTGCCGTACAAAGCGCGCATAAAGAAAGGGCGGCACCTTTCGGCACCGCCCTTCTTTTTTCGTTCCGTCCCAGTCGGGAGCGGAAACCGGTCTTACATGCCCGAGTTCGGACCGTAAGTGATTTCCACGCGACGGTTCTGGTCGTTGCGGACGCCATCGGCGGTTGCAACGGCCGGGCGGCTTTCGCCGAAGCCCTGCGCGCTGATCGAGCCATCCGAGATACCGCGAGCGGTGAGATAGCTGCGAACCGCGGTGTTGCGACGTTCCGACAGGCCGACGTTGTACTTGGCCGAACCCGAACGGTCAGCGTGACCGGCGAGCATGACCTGCGTACCCGTGCAACCACGGTTGTAGGCGCTGATCGCGTTGTCGAGCGTCGAAGCCGCTTCCGGCGTGATGTCCGACTTATCCCAGTCGAAGTACACGATATACGGTCCCGGTGCGCATTCCACGAC
>NZ_JNFD01000040.1 GCF_000756375.1 Sphingopyxis sp. LC81
CCCAGCCCCTTCGCCGCGAAGTGCTCGCGGATCACCGCCATCCAGAGGTTGCTGCCGTCCTTGCCGCCATATTTCTTCGGCGCCGAGAAGCGCCAGTGACCCGCGGCGTCGGCCTTGCGAGTGGCTTGGCGTAGCAACGCCTCCCATTCGTGACGCGGCAGGCCCTGATTGTCCCAGTCGGTGCGGCTGTGCTCGCGGCGATGATCGAAGAAGCGGATATTGTCGTCGGCCAGCTCGAGCGGTTTGATCTCGGCCTCGATAAACGCGTCGAGTTCGTCGAGGTACGCCTGCAAGTCGGCGGGCATCGCAAAGTCCATGTCTCTCTCCTGTGTTCCGTTATCCGCGCCAGTCGGCGCGCGCCGCGGCGAGCGCGGCATATTTGGGGCTGTCGATCGCGCATTTATCGAGCACATCGCGGCGCAATCGCGCGAGCAGCCCCGGCTCGGCGAGCGTCGTCGCGCCGCTGAGCAAGGCATCCGCGAGCGCCGCATCCTCGGCGCGCACCCCCGCACCCAGGTCGCGCAGCACGATGCCGAGCGCGTTCATCGCGACCACCGCCTCGAACTTGGCGTGGCCTTGCGATGCGGGCTTGATCGATCCCTCGATCCAGTCGCGCACCGCCTGCACGATCTCGGCATTGGTCGGCTCGCCGGTCGGCGCGGACGCGGGTTCGGGCGATGCGGGCAACGCCCTCCCTCGCTCGGCCTCGGGCGCCTCGTCTTCGAGCAGGCGCACCAGATCGAGCTCCTGCTCCGCCGTCCGCCGGCCGATCACGACGCGCTCGACCGTCCGGTCGGCGCCGCTCCGCCACATCTGCCCCATCTGCAGGCACCCCAGCGCCCACCAGAGCGTCCGGTAGATCAGCCAGAAGCGGAAGCGGGTGCGGTCGACCGGCACCCCGCCTGCCGCCTCATAGGCCGCAAAATAATCCTCGAGGCTCCCCACCCCGAACGCCAGTTTATCGAGCGCGCCGAAGCGCCACACGGTCATGCAGCCGAACGCGAGGTCCTCATGCGCATCGCCGCGGTGCGCCAGCTCCCAGTCGAGCACCGCCGCAAGACCCGCGCTGTCGACCATGACATTGCCCATCCGGTAATCGCCGTGGACGAGCACCGGCGCCGCCGGTTCGGGCAGATGCTCCTCGCACCAGCGGATCGCGAGCGCGATCACCGGGCGGTCGCCGCCGTACGACAGGAAGCGCGAGCGAAGCTCCGCCAGCGCCGCCGCCGTGTCCATCAGCGGGATCGCAGCGGGCACGCGGTCCAGTGGGATGCCGTGGATCCGTGCCAGCTCGCGGCCGAGATCCTCCAGCAACGACGGCGGCGGACCCGCCAATATCTTCGCCGGCGACACCTCCGCCATCACCCGCCGCATCACATAGCCCGTGCCCAGCCCGTCGCCCGGCTCGAGCACGCCGACCACCTCGGGCGCCTTCACCCCCGCATCAAACGCCGCCATCACCAGCGCCGCCTCGTCGACATGGCCGAACGGACGGTCCGCCATATAATCCGCCGACGGCGCACGCCGCAG
>NZ_JNFD01000041.1 GCF_000756375.1 Sphingopyxis sp. LC81
TATTCTTTGCAGTCGCAGTTTATGTCGAGCGTGGCGGCGCGAGGCGCAGGTTTCCTTCGGTTTTCCATGATTTCACTCCAGATAATTACGGTTCCCTCGACCTGAACAAGTCGAAGGAACCACCATGAGAACAAGATCATCAGAGCTGTTTTGTCCGGCACAGCTCCGGATCGAAGATCCGCCGAGCTCAGATGCCCTATTCAACGCCTTCCTCTCCTCTCTGTGGGTCAAGGAGGAAGCGGCCTGTTCGATCCTGTACAGTGCAGCGATCCGTCATTTCCTGCATTGGCTGGATGTGCATGCCATCCCGGTCAGTACGCTCGGCGATCAAGTCGTCCGACGGTTCGAGAAGCACCGTTGTCGGTGCCACGGATACTCGGCTCAGCAAGCCGCCTATAAGACTGATCAGGCTGCGCGGGTCCGGCGCTTTGTCCGGTTCCTCGAAGATCAAGGGTATATCGAAGTCGACGATGGGATCGACGATCTCCCCCGTCACCTCACCGACTACTCCGATGCAATCGACAGCCTGCAACTCGCCCCTGGAGTGGCACAGGGCTACCGGTCGGAAGCCGAGCATATTGTGGCTTGGCTTCGCATCAAGCGGCAGTCGTGGGCCGATGTCGATGACGCGATCCTCGACCAGTACGCGGCGCATGGTTGCCGCTGTCCGGTCTGGCGCAAGCGGGGCAAGCTCGTCGCCTCGGGCGCGAAGCGGCGGCGGCGTGGCGCTCGGCACTTCGTCGAGTTCTTGCGCGGCCGGGGTGTCATCCCTTCAGTCGAACCGGTGTCGGATGACGACCCGCACATGGCGGCATATCTGGCATGGCTCAAGCAACACCGCGGCGCGACCGATGAGACGATCCGGCGCTACCGGGCCGATATCAGGCGGCTCATGCCTATGCTCGGCGACCCTTCACAATGGGATGCAGCCGTCCTCAGGCGTGCGTTTCAACAACGAAGCAAGGAGACGCCGGGTTCTGCATCACTGCTCGTCACGATAATGAGGAGCTATATTCGGTTCCTGGTCGTGCAGGGTGTTTGCCGTCCAGCTTTGTTGCACGCGATCCCATCAGTGCAACGCTACCGTCTTTCGACGCTGCCCCGGCACGTCAACCCGGCAACGATCGAGCAGATCATCGGCGCATGTCCGACTGATCGCCCGGTGGAAGTTCGGGACAAGGCCATCATTCTCCTGCTCGCCCGGCTTGGCCTGCGTGCCGGTGATATTCGGGATATGCACCTCGACGATATCGACTGGCGCTCGGGCCACCTGACGGTCAAGGGCAAGGCGCGTCGGCCTGATCGCCTGCCATTGCCTCAGGACGTCGGTGACGCGATCCTGGACTACATTGCCACGGCGCGTCCCAAGACCGCCGATCCGCATCTGTTCGTGCGCGCGCAAGCCCCGTTCCGTTCGTTCCGCTCATCGGCGGAGATCGCCGGCATCGTTGCACGCACGCATGAGCGCGGCGGGATCGAAGGCGTGCCGACCGGATCGCACATTTTCCGGCATTCGCTTGCCACCAACTTGCTGCGCGCGGGCGCAGGGCTGGAGTCCGTTGGAACGATCCTGCGCCACAGCTCGCCCGAGACCACCGCCATCTACGCCAAGGTCGACCTGCCGATGCTCATGAAGATCGCGCAGCCATGGCCGGGAGAACCGTCATGCTGAACACGCACATTGCCAGATACGTCTCGCTGTATCGCGGCTTGGGGCGGAAGTTCTCGGAACAGGAACGACTGCTGCGCCAATACGCCGCTTTCGCCGAACGCTTCGGTGACCGGCACACCCGAGTGCAGCGCATCTACGACTGGTGCCACACGGCAAGCTCGCAGAACGTGGCTCGCCATAGGTACGACGCTGCTCGTAATTTCAGCCTTTTCGCTCACGCCGAGGACCCAGACCACGAAGTCCCGCCTGTCGGCGTTTTCGGCCGGGGGAAGCGGCCACGTCCCACTCCGACCATCATCGAACCGGACCAGGTGCGGGCGATCATGGCGGCGGCATTGAACGTTCCGCCCCATGGCACGATTAGCCCATACACGTACCATTACCTGTTCGGCCTGCTCGCGGCGACAGGTCTCCGGATTTCCGAGGCTCTCGCCCTACAGTGCGACGATCTGGTCGAGGATGGGCTGGTCGTCCGCAACGGCAAGTTCGGCAAGCAGCGGCTGATCGCCTTGCAGCCATCGACGCGCCAAGCACTCGAAGCCTACATTGCGATCCGCGCGAAGCACCCGGCCAAGTGTAATGACCTGTTCGTCACTATCCGGGGGCGGGCGCCGCACAAGGTGCGCGCCCACGTCGTGTTCGTCAGGTTGGCCCGGCTTCTCGGATATCGTGGAGCAACCGGTACGGCAGGCATGCGACTCCACGATCTGCGACATACGTTCGCTGTTCGCTCGCTTGAGTCCTGCCCGCGTGACAGGGAGGCCATTGCCCACCACATGGCCGGTCTCAGTGTCTACCTGGGGCACGCGTCGATCGCCAACACGTACTGGTATCTCGAAGCCACGCCAGTGCTGCTGCGCGACATTGCGGCTGCAAGCGAGCAACTTTTTCAAGGAGAAGCGGCATGACGGCGCTTGCTCCCCATCTCTCGGCATATCTGCGGGAACATCTGCCGCGCGAACGCGCCGTCAGCCCGCACACGGTGAAGACCTATGCCAACTGCTTCGTCCTCCTCGTCCAGTTCGCTGCCGATCGGCTGAAGCGCCGACCGACCGATCTAGAGGTTGAGGATCTCGACACAGACATGATCATGGCCTTCCTCGATCATGTCGAGATCGGCCGCGGCAGCTGCGTGCGGACCCGCAATGGCAGGCTCGCCGCGATCCGATCCTTCTTCCGATACATCGAGTACCGGATTCCAGCCTGCCTCGATCAGGCACTCCGTGTCAGAGCAATCCCGACCAAGAAGACAGACAAGGCGCTGATCGATTATCTCGACCGGGCCGAGATCAAGGCTTTGCTCGATACACCCGATCCCCGGACACGCCTCGGCACCCGTGATCGCGCGATGCTGCATCTTACCTATGCTGGCGGACTGAGGGTGTCGGAACTCGTAACGCTGCAACTGGGCGATTTCCCGGACCGCTCCCTGTCCACCATGCACATCATGGGCAAAGGGCGACGTGAACGGGTCCTGCCGCTGTGGAAGGAGACCCAGATCGCATTGCGCGCATGGCTTGCGATCCGGCCTCAAGTTGAGGTCACCGAGATATTCCTCAATGCCAACGGGCAGCCGATGACCCGCGACGGATTTGCGTTCCGATTGGCCGAGCACGTCAAGACGGCAGCGACGAAGCAGCCGTCGATCCTTGGGAAGCGCGTCACACCCCACGTGCTTCGTCATTCTTGCGCGATGCACACGCTCGCGGCGACGGGGGACATTCGCAAGGTCGCATTATGGCTCGGCCACGCCAGTATCCAGAGCACCGAGACCTACTTGCGCGCCGATCCCGAAGAGAAGCTGCAGATTCTCGCAGCCCACGGTGCCCCTGCGATCAAGCCGGGGCGCTTCAAGCCGCCTTCCGACGCCTTGATCACAATGCTCACTGACGTTCGAAGGCGGGCCTGACCCGTCTCCGAACACTCTCTCTAACCCTCATAATATCTGGAGTGAAATCATGGAAAACCGAAGGAAACCTGCGCCTCGCGCCGCCACGCTCGACATAAACTGCGACTGCAAAGAACTCGTG
>NZ_JNFD01000042.1 GCF_000756375.1 Sphingopyxis sp. LC81
CACTCACATCGACGCTTGGCAGGGCGTGGCGCAACCAAGGGCCCCGCTGGACGTCGCCTGCGTTTAGTGATTGTTGCGCACCCGCCCGCGTCCCCCCGCCGCCCGAGGCGCGAGAGCATCGGCAGGACGAAGAAGATCAGGATGATGAAGCCGACGAAGAAAAGCCCGCCGAAATTGCCGTCGTTGGCGCGGTCGCGCTCGGCGGCGTCTGCCGCTTTCGCCCGCGCCGCGGCCTCTTCGGGCGGCAACTGGATTTGCTGCGCGATCGCATTGACGCCGTCCTGAATGCCGCCGGGCATGTCGCCCGCCTTGAACTTGGGCGTCACGACGTCGCGGATGATCCGCCCCGACAGCGCGTCGGTCAGCACCGGTTCGAGCCCGAGGCCGACCGCGATGTTCATCCGCCGTTCGTTCGGCGCGATCAGGAAAACGACGCCGTCGTCTCTGGCTTCGTCGCCGATCCCCCACGCGCGGCCCAGCTTGTAGCCATATTCCGAAACATCATTGCCTTCGAGGTCGCTGACCGTCGCGACGACGAGCTGATGCCCGGTCGTCTTCTCGAGTTCGAGGAGCTGCGTGTTGAGCGCCGCTTCCTCGGCCGCGGGAATGATGTCGGCCTGATCGACGACCGGATTGCCCGCGAGCTTCGGAAAGGTCTGCGCGGCGGCGGGTCCCGCCAGCAACAACAACCCGGTAAGGGCCGCTGTTGCTAGTGGACGCAAAAGGGCGGTCAGGGCCACCTTATTTGCCGAAATCGACCTTCGGCGCCTGGTTGGCGTTGGGCGTGATCGCCTTGTAGGGGGTCATCGGCTGCGCGCCATGGACGATCTTGGCGCCGATGATGTCGGGGAAGGTGCGGATCGTCGTGTTATAATCCTGCACCGCGCCATTATAGTCCTGGACCGACACGTTGATCCGGTTTTCGGTGCCCTCGAGCTGGGTCATCAGGTCGGCAAAGCGCGCCTGGCTCTTGAGGTCGGGATAGGCTTCGACCGTGGCAAGCAAGCGGCCGAGCGCGCCCGAGACCTGTCCCTGCGCCTGCTGGAACGCCTGTACCTTGGCGGGATCTTCGAGGTCGTCGGTGCTGAGCTTGACCTGCGTCGCCGATGCGCGCGCCTGGATCACGCCTTCGAGCGTCGACTGCTCGATCTGCGAGGCGCCCTTGGCGGTTTCGACGAGGTTGGGGATCAGGTCGGCGCGGCGCTGGTACGCGGCTTCGACGTTCGCCCACTTGGCTTTGGCGGCTTCTTCCTTGGTGGGAACGCTGTTGATGCCGCAAGCGGACAGCGACATCGCGGCAACGGGCACAATCAACCAACGGGCGGAACGCAAAGTCATGGTCGGACACTCCCTCCGCGCGGCGGGGCGCCGCGCCAACTGGTTTAATATAGTAAGACGCTTCGCACCCCGCAATCATTGACGCGGATAATCGTGTCATGCACTCTGGGTGGGCAGGCGCAGCGACCAAAGGGGTTGGTATATGATCAAGGATTTCAAGGCATTCCTGAACCAGGGCAATGTGATGGGGCTGGCCGTCGGTGTGATCATCGGCGCGGCGTTCGGGACGATCGTCAAGTCGCTGACCGACGATGTGCTGATGCCCTTCATCGGCTTCGTCACCGGCGGCGGGGTCGATTTCACCAATCAGTATCTGGTGCTGTCGGGCGGCGACAAGGTGGCCGCGGGCATGACGCTGGCGGCGGCGAAGGCGACGGGCGCGAATGTGATGGCGCTCGGCAGCTTCGTTACTGCGGTGATCAATTTCATCCTGCTCGCCTTCGTCGTGTTCCTGCTGGTGCGGCAGGCGAGCAAATTCATCAAGCCGGCCGAAGCAGGCCCGACCGAGATTGATATCCTTACCGAAATCCGCGACGAGCTGAGAAAGAAGGCGTGACCTATCCACGATGAATTGCACGCGCGCCCTTTCCATCGGCGCGCGGGCACCCTATATCACTCGTGCCGGTTTCGGCCGGCTATGGTGATAAATGGTGTCGTGGAATAGACACAGCGGACCCGGGGGCAGTACCCGGCGGCTCCACCACAAACCCGCGTTTCTTTGATGGGCGCGCGGGTTTCTGACGGGGCCGAACCAGGATCGACGTGTGTTCAAAGACGATATTTTTGCCCGGGCTGAGTAACCCGTTCAAGGCTCAAAACCAATAGGTGCTAACGATAACGAAGCACTCGCTCTGGCTGCCTAACCGATAAGCCTCACGGCCTAAGGTTAGACAAATAGAACGCGGTTCGGACCGAACCGGGCAACAGAATCGGATACCAGCGGCTGGGGACGAGCCGGGCAACAGAATCGTCCCACCTTTCCTTAAAATCGATGATCAATGCGCATTTTCGCAGTGGCTATGGTCGCTGAGCGCCTCGATCACCCGGCAATCGGCGGCGATGCCGCCACGGCAGCGCCCGATGATGCGGGCCAGTTCGTCGCGTAGCAGGCTGAGCTGCGCGATCTTTTCCTCGACCTGCTCCAGATGCCGCGTCGCGATGCGGTCGGCCTCGTCGCACTCGCGTGTCGGATTGTCCGACAGGTCGAGCAGCGAGCGGACTTCCTCGATCGTGAAGCCCAGGTCGCGCGAATGGCGCACGAACGCCAGCCGTGCCCGGTGCGCATCGCCATAGCTGCGGTAATTCGCGGCGGTGCGACCCGGCGCGGGAAGCAGCCCGATGCGCTCATAATAGCGGATGGTTTCGATATTGGTCCCGGTCGCCCGCGACAGTTCGCCGATTTTCATCGCTTGACCCCGTAGTTGCTACAGGGTGCATATAGGGTGCCGACTCGAAGATAACAGGAGCTTTCGCAGTGGCCGATCAATGCTGTGCCGGCAAAAGCGGCAAGACCGCACTCAATGACCCCACATGGCGGCGTATCCTGTGGATCGCGCTCATCATCAACGCCGCGATGTTCGGGGTTGAGATTGTCGCGGGCGTCGCGGCGGATTCGCGCGCGCTGCAGGCCGACGCGCTCGATTTCCTTGGCGACAGCGCCAATTATGCGATCAGCCTCGGCGTCGCGGGCATGGCGCTCGCCTGGCGTGCGCGCGCCGCGTTGCTGAAGGCGGGAACGATGCTCGTCTTTGGCCTGTGGGTGTTCGGATCGGCGGTCTGGGGCTTCGTCAGCGGATCGGCGCCGCATGCCGAGACGATGGGGCTGATCGGCGCGCTCGCGCTCGCTGCCAATGTCGCGGTCGCGCTGATGCTCTATCGCTACCGCACCGGCGACGCGAACATGCGCTCGGTGTGGATCTGCTCGCGCAACGACGCGATCGGCAATATCGCGGTGATGGGCGCCGCGCTTGGCGTGTTCGGCACGGGGCGCAGCTGGCCCGACCTTGCGGTCGCGGCGATCATGGCGGCGCTTGCGATCTGGGGCAGCATCGAAGTGTTTAAGCAGGCGCGCGGCGAACTCGCCGCCACGCCCGCCTAGAAGACCTTACGCCAGGCTGTTGCCAAGACCGATCACGACGGTCGAGGCCATCAGCACCGCGATCCCGAGCCACACGAGCGCGCGCGTGCGCCGGCCCGCGGGCGCCCATTCCTTGAGCGCGAAACCCCAGAGCGTCGAGAAAAGGATGATGCTCGCCATGTGCAGCGTCCAGCTCGAAAAGCCGAAACGCCCCATCTGGCTTTCGCCCATCGTGTAGAAGAAGAACTGGAAATACCACAGCGTCCCGCCGAGCGCGGCGAGGCCATAGTTCAGCGCGAGCGGCGGGCGTTCGGTCGCGCCGGGCGCGGCCTCGCCGGCGAACTGGCGGATGCTGCGGTTGCGCGCGATCAGGATGCCGCACCAGATGAGGTTGGTCGTGAGCCCGCCGAGTAGCACGACGCAGAGCACGGGCAGTCCCTGCCATAGCGGATCGGTCCCGGTCGCCAGCGTCAGCTCGCGGATCGGCGCGCCGGCGTCGAGACCCCAAGCGAAGCAGCCCGACATGATGCCGGAGAAGACCGCGATCGCGAGCCCTTTGCGGAGGTTGAACTCGGACTTGTCGGCCTCGGCGATCGTCGCGCCCATCTCGCGTTCCTTGCGGCGTCCGGCCTGCGCGACGATGACGATCCCTACAAGCGTGATCGCGATGCCTAGGAAGACCGTCTTCCCGCTGCTCGTCGCGAAGAGCTCGCCCAAGGTGCCGCGAAAGATCGGCGGCCCCATCGTGCCGATAACGGTCGTCAGCCCGAGCGCGACCGCCATGCCGAGCGACAGGCCGAGGTAGCGCATCGTGAGCCCGAAGGTCAGCCCGCCAAGCCCCCACATCGCGCCCCAGAACCAGCACCAGAACCAGATATCGGCGGGCGTGCGGCTGAGCACGCCGATCAGGTCGTGCGTCTGGATCGACGCGAACAGCCACGGCGCGATGAGCCACGAGAAGATGCCGCCGGTGATCCAGAAAATCTCCCACGACCACGCGCGGATGCGCTTGTACGGCACATAGAAGCTCGCCGACGACAACCCGCCCAGCCAGTGAAAGAACACGCCAAGCAGCGGGTTCGCATCCATATCTTTCTCCCCTCGTTCTCGTCAGCCGGCTAATGTCTCCGGCCCGATCCTGTCCACCCCGGTCACCCCGGTAAGCGCCATCGCGACGCGCATTTCGGCCTCGATCAAATCCAGCACATGGCGCACGCCCGCTTCGCCCGCAGCGGCGAGCGCGAACGCCCACGCCCGGCCGAGCAGCACGCCCTGCGCGCCGAGCGCGAGCATGCGCACGACGTCGAGCCCCGATCGCACCCCGCCGTCGGCAAGGATGGTCAGCCGGTCGCCGACCGCATCGACGATCCTCGGCAGCGCGCGCGCCACCGACGGCACGCCATCGAGCTGGCGTCCGCCATGATTCGACACGATGATCCCGTCGACGCCGGCCTCCGCAGCGCGGCGCGCGTCATCGGCGTCCAATATGCCCTTGATCACGATCGGTCCCTTCCAGTGCGCGCGCACGAAATCGAGGTCGGCCCACGTCACGCCCGGATCGAAATTATCCTTCATCCAGCCAAGGAAATCCTCGAGCCCCGACTTCGGGCCGAGCAAAGGCGCGACATTGCCGAGCTGGTGCGGGCGGCCGTGGATCCCGACGTCCCATGCCCAGCCGGGGCGGGCCATGGCCTGACCCACACGCCGCGCCTGTCCGCGCCAGTTCGCGGCGCCCGAAAGCCCCGAACGGACATCGCGATAGCGCGCGCCGGGCAGCGGCATGTCGACCGTGAACACCAGCGCCGGGCAGCGCGCGGCGCTCGCTTCCTCGAGCAGCGACCGCATGAAACCGCGGTCACGCACCATATAGAGCTGGAACCAGAAGGGCACCGGAGAGCCGCGCGCGACCTCGGCGAGCGAGCAGGCCGATACGGTCGACAAGGTAAAAGGCACGCCCTTCGCCGCCGCCGCGCGCGCTGCCTGCACTTCGCCGCGCCGTGCGGCCATCCCGGCAAGCCCGATCGGACCGAGCGCGACGGGCATCGCGAGATGCTGGCCGAACAGGCTGACCGACAGGTCGATCGCCGACACATCGTTCAACACCCGCTGACGCAGCGAAATATCCTGCAGATCCGCAATGTTGGCGCGCAAAGTGCGCTCTGCATAGGAACCGCCGTCGAAATATTCGAAGAGGAAATGCGGCAGGCGCCGCCGCGCGGCTTCGCGATAATCGCCGATCGATGCAGGTTTCACGCGGCTTCTTCCACCCGTTCGGCTTCATGCAGCCAGCGCTCGCGATAGGGCGCGAGATCGACGTCGAGCGGCGCCACCAGTTCGAGCGGCTCGGTCGGCGGCAAGGCGGCATCGAGCAGGCGCAGCGCGCCATAAGACACATCGTTATGCGCCTTGCCGACATAGACGCGCAGGTCGGGGCGCAGCGCCGCCAGCGCGCGGACGAAGACCTGGCCCTCTGCAAAGCGCCCTTCGATCAGCAGCCGTTCGCGCGTGCCTATCAGGCCGAGCGCTGCATCGGTAACCAGCGCGGCATAGAGCGACACCGCGGCGCGGCGCGCGGCGTGATCGTCGGGCCTCGCGATCCAGCGGCCGCGGGCGTGCGGAAAGGGGCCGAAGCCCGGCGCGAAGGTCGGCAGTACCATCGCGCCGCTTGCGAGCACGTCAGGAAGCGCTGCGAGCAGGGCGGGCTGGTCGGCCGCGATATCGATCTGCCGCGTGTCGAACCCGATCAGCGTCTCGATCTCGCGCCCGCCCATGAAGCGCGCCGACGGGATCGGCGTGCCGAACGCGTCGACGTTGATCAGGCAGTCGCGCGCTTCGTCGACGCGGCTCGTATCGATCGAGGCGGCGTCCTTGGGCGATCGCATCGCGACGAACCAGGTGCCCGTCGACAGCACCGTCGATTCCTCGTCGGCAATCTCTGCAAAGCCGCGGGCCGCGAGCAGCGCCGCGTTCGAATCGTGCAGCCCGCAATGGACTTCGGTATCGGCGGGCAGGCCGGTGCGCCGGACCCATGCGGAGGTCAGAGTGCCGAGTACATCGCCGGCTCCGCGCAGCGGCGCGAGCCTTGCGGCCCAGCCGCGCCGTTCGGCAAGCGCCGAAGCTTTGCCGGCCAGCGGGTTCCAGAGGTCGGTGTGACAGCCGAGGCTGGTCACTTCGGATGCCGCAACGCCGCAGAGCAGCCAGCTCCAATATTGCGCCCACGGCAGGATTTGCGTCCCGTGCGCAAGATCGGGATCGAGCGCCTCGAGCCGGCAGATCTGCGCGCCGAGGTTGAGACCATCGGGAAGGCAAGGCGATCCGCTATCCGAAAAGGCGTCGCGCTCGGCGTCATAGCGCGCGCGCAGGTTCGCGGGCATCGCGTCTTCATAATCGACGGGCGGGCAGGCGAGGCGGTCGCCGCGGACGATCGCCGCCGCGGCGCCATGCCCCACGGGGATGATCGCGCCGACATCGGCCAGTTTGGCAAAGTCGCGCAGCACCTCGGCGATCCAGGCTTCGATCCCCGCGGCGTCGAGCGCGAGATAGGCGCCCGTCTCGACGCGCGCATTGGCGCGCACGCGGCGTTCGATCATCGCGCCATCGGCGGACCAAAGGCTCAGCTTTGCCAAGGTTTTACCGCTATCGAGGATTATGGTTGCGCGACCTTTCATCCTTCTCCCTTTGCTTCGTTGCGACCGAATTTGATCGAACTTTATCGAAACTGATTGCAGAGCGCCAGCGATTTCGATACATGTCCCCGCATAGTCGAAACAACGAGTTTCCTTCATGCCCGATCTTATGGACGTCACACCCCGATCCAACGCCGCCGCGCTGCTGTTCGCTATCCCGGCGAATCGCTGGTCGGACGAAGAGGTGGCGGGCAAGTCGCCTGAAGATCTGCTCCTCTATCGCTCGAACCGTCTTGGCTCGGACCTCACCGTGACCAATTTCGGCGGCGGCAACACCTCGGCCAAGCTCGATGCGCGCGATCCGCTCACCGGTGAAAGCGTGCAGATTTTGTGGGTCAAGGGGTCGGGCGGCGATATCGGTTCGATGAAGCTCGACGGGTTTTCGACGCTCTATCAGGACAAGCTGCTCGGCCTCGAAAAACTCTATCGCGGGCTTGAGCATGAAGACGAGATGGTCGGTTATCTGCCGCACTGCACCTTCGCGCTCAACCCGCGCGCGGCGTCGATCGACACGCCGCTCCACTCCTATCTGCCCTTCGCGCATGTCGACCATGTCCATCCCGACGCGATCATTGCGCTCGCGGCGTCGAGCGAAGGCGAAACCGCGACCAAGGCGATCTGGGGCGGGGCAGTCGGCTGGTTGCCCTGGCAGCGTCCGGGTTTCGACCTTGGGCTGAAGCTGCGCGATTTTGTCGCCGCGCATCCGGGGCTGCGCGGGGTAATGCTGGCGGGGCATGGCATCATCTGCTGGGGCGACACCGCCAGCGCCTGTTATGACAACACAATCGCGCTGATCACCGATGCCGCGAACTATCTGAATGCGAAGCTGGCCGAGGGGCCGGCGTTCGGTGGCGAGGTTATCGCGCCGCTGCCAGCCGCCGGCCGTGCATCCGCCGCCGCCAAGCTGGTGCCGCTGCTCCGCGGCCTGATGGGCGGGCGCCGCGTCGGGCATTTTGCCGACGATGCCGAAACGCTCGAATTCACCTGCAGCCGCGATTTTGCGAAGCTCGCCGCGGTCGGCACCTCGTGCCCCGACCATTTCCTGCGCACCAAGATCGCGCCGCTCGTGCTTGACCCGGCGCGGATCGACGACGCTGCCTATCTCGCCGAGCGGATCGAGACGTATCGCGCCGATTATGCCGCCTATTACCAGCGGTGCGCGCGGCCCAATTCGCCCGCGATGCGCGATCCCAATCCCGTGGTCGTGCTCGTCCCCGGCATCGGCCGCATGACCTTTGCCGGCGACAAGACGACCGCGCGGCTCGCGGGCGAATTCTACGCGAACGCGATCAACGTGATGCGCGGCGCCGAGGCGATCGGCGCCTATGTCGGGCTCGACGAACAGGAAGCGTTCGACATCGAATATTGGCTGCTCGAGGAAGCGAAGCTCCAGCGCATGCCGAAACCGAAGCCGCTTGCGGGACGCATCGCGCTCGTCACTGGCGGGGCGGGCGGGATCGGCGCCGCGACCGCCGAGCGCCTCGCTGCCGACGATGCGTGCGTGCTGCTCGTCGACCGCGACGCCGATGCGCTGACCACAGCGGCGCACGAACTCGAAGGCCGCTTCGGCCGCGACCGCATTCGCTCGGCGGTGTGCGACGTGACCGACGAGGCGCAGGTTGCCGCGGCCTTCGCGGCGTGCGCGCGCGAATTCGGCGGGCTCGACATTCTCGTCGCCAACGCCGGTATCGCCTCGTCGGCGCCGATCGAGGATACGACGCTCGAGCTCTGGCAGCGTAATTACGACGTGCTCGCGCAGGGCTATTTCCTTACCGCGCGCGCGGCCTTCCCGCTGATGAAGGCGCAAGGGAGCGGGTCGATCGTCTTCATCGGATCGAAGAACGGCATCGCGGCCGCGACCAACGCGTCGGCCTATGCCTCGGCGAAGGCGGCGGCGCTGCACCTCGCGCGCTGCCTCGCGCTCGAAGGCGCGCCGTTCGGCATTCGCGTCAACACGGTCAACCCCGACGCGGTGATCAAGGGGTCGCGCATCTGGGACGGCGACTGGCGCCGCGAGCGCGCGGGCGCGCACGGGATCGATTCGGGCAGCGAGCTCGAGGAACATTATCGCAACCGCTCGATGCTCAAGCGCGACGTGCTGCCCGAGGACGTCGCCGAAGCGGTCTATTTCCTCAGCAGCGATATGTCGGCAAAGTCGACCGGCAACATGATCAACGTCGACGCGGGCAACGCGCAGGCGTTTACGCGATAAGATACGGAATCAGGAGAGTTTTATGGCTGGCGATCTGCCGCTCGCACAGGATGACATCGAGCGGCTGAACGCCGGTCTGACCGCCGCGCTCGACGACGATTACGGCAGCCTCGGCCGCCAGCTCGGCCGGCGCGGCATCGACATCGAAGGCGTCAAGGCGAAGGTGGCGGACTTCTCGGTCGCGGTGCCGAGCTGGGGCGCGGGGCGCGGCGGCACGCGCTTCGCCAAATTTCCGATCGCGGGCGAGCCGACCAATATTCACGAAAAGATCGAGGATTGCGCGGTCATCCAGCAGCTCGGCCGCGCGACGCCGCGCGTCAGCCCGCATTTCCCGTGGGACAAGGTCAGCGACTATCGCGCGCTGCGTGAGGAAGCCGCCGCGCTCGGCCTCGGTTTCGACGCGGTGAACAGCAACACCTTCCAGGACCAACCGGGGCAGGCGGTGAGCTATGCCACCGGCTCGCTCTCCTCGACGCGCGCCGAGGTGCGTGAGCAGGCGGTCGCGCATAACATCGAATGTATCGAGATCGGCAAGCAGCTCGGCGTCACCGACCTGACGGTGTGGGTCGGCGACGGCACCAATTTTCCGGGGCAGCAGGATCTCGGCCGTTCGCTCGATCGCTATCTCGATGCGGCGTCGCAGGTATATGCCGCGCTTCCCGCCGACTGGCGGATGCTGATCGAGCACAAGATGTTCGAGCCAGCTTTCTACTCGACCGTGATTTCGGACTGGGGCAGCTCGATCCTCGTCGCGCAGGAACTTGGCGACAAGGCGAAGTGCCTCGTCGACCTTGGCCATCATGCGCCGAACGTGAACATCGAACAGATCGTCGCGCGGCTGCACCGCTTCGGAAAACTCGGCGGATTCCACTTCAACGACAGCAAATATGGCGACGACGATCTCGACAGCGGCTCGATCAATCCGCACCAGCTCTTTCTCGTCTTCAACGAATTGATCGAGGCCGAGCTGAACCCGCGCGGCGATTTCCGCCCCGCTTACATGATCGACCAGTCGCATAATGTGACCGACCCGATCGAGAGCATGCTGTCGTCGGCCGAGGCGATCGTCGCGGCCTATGCCAAGGCGCTGCTCGTCGACCGCGAGGCTTTGCTCGCGGCGCAGGAAGCCAATGACACGATGATGGCGTTCCAGGCGCTGCGTGCCGCGTACCGCACCGATGTCACCCCGATCCTCGCGGCGGCGCGCGCCGAAGCGGGCGGGGCGATCGACACGATCGCGGCCTATCGCGCGAGCGGCTGGCGTGATCGTAAGGCGCAGGAACGGCGCGCCGCGGGAGCGGCCGCGGGGATCGTCTAATCATTCGATTGCAACTCGGCGCAGCTCCCGTCAAATAGGCGCAATCAGACAGGGACCCATATGCACGCAGCCGAACGCGAAAAAATGATCCTCGACAGCCTGGGCGAGAGCGGTTTCGTCTCGTTCCGCGACCTCGAAAGCCGCGTCGCCGCGTCGCCCGCCACCATTCGCCGCGATCTCGACCGGCTCGAAGAAGCCGGCGTCATCACGCGCGTGCGCGGCGGGGCGAAGCGCGTCGGCGGGGGAGATGGTGCGTCGACCGCGTCCGAAGACGGCCTGTCGGGTATCCCCTTCCACGAAAATATCGGCCGCAATCGCGCCGCGAAGGAAGCGATCGGGCGCGCCGCGGCGGGGCTCTGCATCCCCGGCGAGGGCGTGATGATCGACGGCGGCTCGACGACGCTGCAAATGTGTCCGCACCTCGACGGCCTCGCGCTGCAGGTTCTGACCAACTCGCTCCATATCGTCAGTGCGCTGCTGCCGCAGCCGACGACGCGCATATTGGTGCCGTCGGGGCAGGTGTTTCGCGAACAGAATATCGTCCTTTCGGCGGCGGGAGACGACGGCATGCCGCGCTTTCACGCGCCCAAGTTGTTCATGGGCGCGGCGTCGATGGGCCCCGCCGGGCTGATGCAGGCCGACGTGATCCTTGTCGCCGCCGAACGCCGCCTGATCGAGCGCGCCGACGAGATCATCGTGCTCGTCGACAGTTCCAAATTCTCGGGTCCCTCGGGCAATGTCGTTTGCTCGCTCGACGAGATCGACGTCGTCGTCACCGACGCCGGAATCGAACCGCACCATGTCGCGATGATGGAAGCCGCCGGTATCCGCGTCGTCATCGCCTGAATTTCCCAAAGTCATTGAACCAAAACCGCGGCCCGCCGTGCCGTTCGGGTTCGAATGATTGAATTTGATCGTTGACGTGATTGATAAAGACAAATAATGAGCATTGATGCAGAAACGCTCATCGAAGCGTGGCATCGGAGGAACAAGATGGCCGGACAGGCGCCTCCGTCAAAAGGGACAGCTCGCGAGGGCGAGCGCAGGGAGGATGCGATGAAGGCGATGACGACTGCAGGGCTGGATATGGTTGCGCGGCGGAACGCGCGGCGGCGCGGCATTTCGGCGCTGGCGTGCGCGGGCGCGCTGCTCGGAGCGAGCGGTGCCTATGCGCAGGAAGCCGATTCCGAAGCCCCGACCGACGCGGACATTGTCGTCACCGGCACCTTGCTGCGCGGCGTCGCGCCGGTCGGCACCAATGTCGTCGCGGTCAGCGAGGCCGATGTCGTCGCTTCGGGCGCCGCCTCGGCGAACGACCTGCTCGCCTCGATCCCGCAGGTCGGTAATTTCGGGACGATCCCGGCGGGGCTCGGCAATTTCGGCAACCCGATCGTGCGCCCCAATATCCGTAACCTCGGCGCGAGCGGCGGCTCGACGACGCTCGTGCTCGTCGACGGCCACCGCATGGTCGGCGCCGGCATCCTGCAGACGAGCTTTGATCCCTCGGTCATCCCGCCCGACGTGATCAAGCGCGTCGATGTTATCCCCGACGGCGGCTCGTCGATCTATGGTTCGGACGCGATCGGCGGCGTGATCAACTTCATCACGCGCGACCGCTATGACGGCATCGGCGTCAACGCGCGTTATGGCTTTGCCAAAAATTACCAGACGATCGATGCCAGCGTCATCGCGGGCAAGGACTGGGGTTCGGGCTCGGCCTATATTTCCTATTCCTACGCCTGGCACGACGATTTGATCGGGCTCGACCGCGATTATGCGACCGCGAACCAGACCGACCGCGGCGGCGGCGATTTCCGCAGCACCGCCTGCGCGCTCGCCAACATCACCGTCGGCACGACGACCTATGCGCTTCCGGGTCGGGCGCCGGGGGTCAATCGCTGCGATCAGACCGATTATGCGGCGATCTATCCGCGCGAGGAACGCCATAGCGTCTTCGCCGGACTGACGCAGGACCTGAGCGATTCGGTCGCGTTCAAGCTGTCGGCCTATTGGTCGAAGCGCGACACGCTGCACCGCAGCGCGCAGAGCAGCATGAGCGGGACGATCACCGCCGCGAACCCCTTCTTCCGCCCGATCGGAACCGAGCTCGCGCACAGCGTCGCCTTCGCATTCGACGACGTCTTCGGGCCGAGCAACGACAGCCCGTCCAGCTTCACCTCCTATGGAATAACGCCCAGCTTCGATTTCGAGCTCGGCGGCGGCTGGCAGCTGCGCACAATGGCCAACTTCGGACGCAGCGAGAATGAATCGACCGAGCGGTCGTTCAACTCGACCGCGGCGACGATCGCGCTTGCGGGCAGAACCACCGCAACCGCGCTCAACCCCTATAATCTCTCGGCGACGTCGCCCGCGGTGCTCGCGGCGATCGACGATTTCGTCAACTATGGCGAAGCGACGCAGGAGCTCGCCGAAGGGCGCGTCGTGCTCGACGGCCCGCTGTTCGCGATGCCTGGCGGCGACGTGCGCCTCGCGGTCGGCGGCGAATATCATTATGAGAATATCCGCTCGTTCACCGGCAGCGGCCCCGAGGCTGCCGTCACCGGATCGAACGCCTACACCGCGCGCAACGTCAAGTCGCTGTTCGGCGAATTGCTGATCCCGATCTTCGGCGCCGACAACCGCACCCCGGGGTTCTACAGCCTCGAGCTGTCGGGATCGATCCGCTACGACGATTACAGCGACGTCGGCGGCACGACCAATCCCAAGATCGGCGTGACCTGGCGGCCGTTCGAGGCGCTGACGATCCGCGGCAATTACGGCACGTCGTTCCACGCGCCGAGCCTTGCCGACCTCGGCAATTCGGTCGATGCGCGCGTTCAGGTGCTGCCGTTCAGTCCGTTCCGCGCGCCGAACAGCTCGCCGTTCGACGCGCTGCGCCCGACGATCGCGATCGCCGGCGGCAACGCCAATCTGAAGCCCGAAACCGCCGACACCTGGTCGCTCGGTTTCGACCTCAAGCCCGCGGCGATCGAGGGCTTCGTCGCCAGCGCGACCTATTTCAACGTGAAGTTCAAGGATGCGATCGCGGTCCCGCCGTTCACGTCGCCCTTGCTGTTCACGACCCCGGCATATGCGGACTTCTTCATCCTCAATCCAACGCTCGCACAGGCGCAGGCAGCGGCAGGAAACCTCCGCGTCGATGGCGTGCCGAACCTCGCGACCTTGTTCGCGATCAGCTCGCCCTATGTGCTGTTCCTCGCGCAGCGCGCGAACCTCGGCGCGGTGAATGTCGACGGGATCGACTTCAACCTCGCCTATAATCGCCCGACGGGCTTCGGCTCGATCCACGCGAATTTCACCGGCAGCTACCTCCTCAATCGCGAGACGCAGGTGGTGCAAGGCGGTCCGGTCAACGACGATCTCAAGAATGGCACCGGGCGTTTCCTCTTCACCGCGGGGCTTGGCGCGACGGTGGGCGATTTCACCGCGCGCGCGACGCTCAACCATCGCAGCGGCTATCCGATCATCGGGCTGCCGCCGCAGGAGCGGGTGTCGGCGTTCGACACCGTCGACCTTTTCTTCAGCTATGATCTGGGCGACATGCTCGCGAACACGCTGCTGACGCTGAACGTCGACAATGTCTTTGACGAGGACCCGCCGTTCCTGAACAGTGCATCGGGCTATACCAATGGCAGCACGCTCGGCCGGCTGGTATCCTTCGGTATTCGCACCAAATTCTGACGGGGAGGTTGGGTTGCCGCTGATCGGAAGCTTGCGAGGCCTGTTCTGGGGTGCGCTCGCGGCCGCCGGCATGGCGACCTCGCCTGCATCGGCGGCCGATCAGGCCCCGGCGGAGCTGCGGACCGAATATGCCGCGGCGCCGCTGGGTCTCGACACGGCGGCGCCGCGGCTGGCGTGGCGCTCGCCGGTCGCGCGGCAAACGGCGTATCGTATCCGCGTCGCGACTTCCGAAGCCGACCTCGATCGCGCGCCGCTGTGGGATAGCGGCAAGGTCGTATCCGCGGACAATGTCCAGATTGCCTATGCCGGACCCGCGCTCGCGTCGCGCCAGCGTTACTGGTGGCAGGTGCAGGTTTGGGACGAGGGCGGCAAGGTGACCGGCTGGAGCACGCCCGCCTGGTGGGAAACGGGACTGCTCACGGCATCCGACTGGCAGGCCAAGTGGATTTCGGGACCCACAAGGCGCGATCATGACTGGGGCGACCTGACTCTCGACGCCGAGCTGACGCTGACGGGCAAGAGCGTCGATATATTGTTCCGCGCGCTTCCCAACGGCAAAACCTATGGCGACGCCTATGTCTGGACGCTCGCCGACGACAAGAACGGGCCCGAGCTGATCGAGACGATCCGCCGCTATCCCGGCGGCACGAGTTCGGCGATCAAGATGGAGCGGCTGGGGCAGGCCAAGCTTGCCGCGCCCCTGAAAGGGCGCCGCATCGCGCTGTCGATCCGCGCCGAGGGTGGCCGCATCGTCACGCGCATCGACGGGGCGGTCGTCGCGACGGTCGACAACGACGCGCACAAGCACGGCACGATCGGCTTTGCAGGTAAGGAAGCCAGTGCCGCTACAATTCATTCGGTCCGCGTATCGGGCACGCAAAGCCCCGCGGTCGCGTTCGATTTTGCGGGCGGCGACAATCCGTTCACCGGCGGCAGCGTGGCGAAGGACGGGCTCGTCGTCGCCAGCGGCGTTCCGGGCGTCGACCTGATGCTCCCGATCGAAGCACCCGCGCCGCTCGTCCGGCGCGCCTTCCGTCTCTCCAAGCCGGTGGCCAGCGCACGCCTCTATTATGCGGGCGCGGGTATGCCGCGCCTGTCGGTCAACGGCAGTGTCGTCGGCTCGTCGCTCGGCGCGGGGTTCACCGCCTATGACAAGCGCGTGCTGGGTTATGCCCTCGACGTCACCAGCCTGCTGCGTCGCGGTGAGAATGTGATCGGCGCCGAACTCGGGCGCGGCTGGTACGGGCTGACCGATCCCAACGAATGGTATTTCCACGCGGCGCCCTGGCACGCCGAACCCGCGCTCAAGGCGCAGCTCGAAGTCGCTTACGCCGACGGGACGCGCGAAACGGTCGTGACCGACGGCAGCTGGCGCACCGTTTCTGGCCCGACGCTCAATGACTCGGTGCATCGCGGCGAACGTCATGACGCGCGGCTGGTGCTGGCGGGCTGGGATCGTGCGAGTTTCCGCGACCGCAAATGGCAGGCGGCGCCGGTAGTTGCAGGGCCGGCGGGACAGCTTGTCGCCGCCACCTCCGAAGCGATCGAGCCGGTCGAAAATATCGCGCCCGTCGCAGTCAAGGAAGTCGCCCCAGGCGTCTATGTCTATGATTTCGGGCGCATCGTCGCGGGCTGGCCGGCGCTGAAGGTCAGCGGTCCGCGCGGTCTCACCGTGTCGATGGTCGCGAGCGAGCGCGTCGCCGACGACGGTAAGGTCGTCCCCGCCGCGGGCCTGATCGACGCGCAGCTCCAGACTGATCGCTATAAGCTCGCGGGCAAGGGCGTGGAGCAGTGGGAACCACGCTTCGGCTATCGCGGCTTTCGTTATGTGCAGGTCGATGGTTTTCCGGGCACGCCGCCCGAAGGCGCGCTCACCGCCCGCATTGTCCATTCGGCGGTCGCGCGCACGGGCAGCTTTGCCAGCGCCGACCCGCTGCTGAACCAGATCGACTACGCGGCGATCGCGTCGATCCTTAACAATCTCCACGGCTTCCAGACCGACACGCCGACCTATGAGAAAAATGGCTGGTCCGGCGATGCGCAGGCGTCGGCGGGCGCCGCGGCGCGCAGCCTCGACATCGCGCGCGTCTGGACCAAATGGCTCGCCGATTTCCGCGATGCGCAATCGGACAAGGGCGAAGTGCCCGAGATCGCGCCGACAACGCCCTTCTATGGCTATGAGAACACCCCCGGCTGGAACGTGATCTGGGGGCCGACGACGCCGTGGGACGCGGCGGCGATGATCCTGCCGTGGGAGCTTTACACGACCTATGGCGATACGCGTGTGCTCGCGGACAATCAGGACATGCAGCGCCGGCTGGTCGATTACACCGCGACCTTCATCAAGGCGCCCGATTATCAGCGCTCGGCCGGGCTTTCCGAATGGGCGTCGGCGGGCGGCATGGATTACAGCAACGCGCGTGGCGGCGGCATCGATGCGGTGACCACGGCCTATTTCTTCCATCAGGCGGACCTGCTCGCGAAGTCGTCGGCGATCGTCGGCAAGGCCGAGGATGCAGCGCGTTACGCGAAGCTCGCCGAGGATATCCGGACCGCCTACAACACGCGCTATTGGGATGCGACGAGCGGCTGGTATCGCACCGTCGATGCCAAGGGCGTCGCGGGTCAGCCGACACAGGTGCAGAATATCCTGCCGCTCGCGTTCGGTATGGTGCCGCCGGGCCGCGAGCAGGGCGTCGCCGACACCATCGCGCGCGATGTCGACAAACAGGGGCTGCGTACCGGCGTCTATGGCGCGCGCTATCTGCTCGAAATCCTCAGCGACTATGGCCATGCGAACCTTGCGTACCGGGTCGCGACGCGCACCGACGAGCCGAGCTGGGGCTGGTGGATCAAGAACGGCCATAAGACGATGTTCGAGACGTGGAGCCTGAACAGCCGCTCGCGCGACCATCATTATTTCGCCTCGATCGCCGACTGGATGCGGCAACGGCTGGCCGGGCTGCGGCCGGGGGCGCCGGGGTATAAGATTGTGCTCGTCAAACCCGCGATCCCCGACGGGCTCGCGAGCGCCGAGGCGGCAATGGACACCATCCACGGCCGCGCTTTCTCGGGCTGGAAGGTCGATGCGGGCAGGCTGACGCTGACGGCCGAAGTGCCGGCGAACACGACGGGCGAGATTTGGGTGCCAATGCGTTTCGGCGCCATGACCCCGCCCTCGGACGCCAGCCCGGTCCGCGAAGACAAGGGCTATTCCATCTATCGCACCGGCCCCGGCCGTTTCATCTTCACCACCGGAGGCGCACAATGATCCGCGGCATATTCGTTTCGGCTATCATGTTGGCGACCCCCGCCGCCGCGCAGCAGGTGGCGATCGACAGCGGCACCGTTGCCGGCGCGACCACCGAAGGCGTCGCGGCGTTCAAGGGCATTCCCTATGCCGCCCCGCCGGTCGGTGCCCTGCGCTGGAGCGCGCCTGCGCCCGCCGCACCGTGGAGCGCACCGCGCGACGCAACCGCTTACGGCCCCGACTGCATGCAGAACCCGCTGCCCGGCATCCAACCCGGATCGCGGCCGATGAGCGAAGATTGCCTGACGCTCAACGTCTGGACGCCGAAACCCGTCAAGGGCGCGAAGCTGCCGGTGATGGTCTGGATCCACGGCGGCGGCTTTGTTGGCGGGTCGGGCACGCTGCCCGAAACCGACGGCAGTCTGCTCGCAAAGCGCGATGTCGTGGTCGTCAGCTTCAACTATCGCCTCGGCCGCTTCGGCTTCTTCGCGCATCCGGCGCTGGGCGAGGGCGGCAACTGGGGCCTGATGGATCAGGTCGCGGCGCTCAAATGGGTCCAGCGCAACATCGCGGCGTTCGGTGGCGATCCGGCAAAGGTCACGATCTTCGGCGAGAGCGCCGGCGGGGAGTCGGTGTCGCGCCTGATGGCATCGCCCGCTGCCAAAGGTCTATTCGCGCGCGCGATCGTCGCCTCGGGCGGTGGCCGCGACGACTGGCCGACGCTGGCTGACGCGCAGGCGAAGGGGCAGGCGTTCGGCGTGCGCGCAGGCGCTGCCGACGCTGCAGCGTTGCGCGCGCTTCCCGCCGACAAGGTTCTCGGCAGCCTCGCGTTGATGAGCAAGGAAGAGGATCGCTATTCGGGGCCGATGACCGACGGGACGATCGTTCCCGCGGGCGCCGAGACGATCTTTGCCGCGGGCAAGCAGGCGCGCATTCCCTATATCATCGGCAGCAACGACGATGAGCTCGGCTTCATCCCCGCGCCGTTCCGCGCGATGGTCAATGGCCCGGTCGAAAAGGCGTTGGGCTCTGCCGCTGCTACCGTGAAAGCAGCCTATGCGAGCGAAGATGAGGCGAACCGGCGGCTGGGTGGCGACGCGATTTTTGCCGAACCGGCGCTCGCCTTTGGTCTGTTGCAGGCGCGCGCGGGCGCGCCGACCTTCCTCTATCGTTTCGGCTATGTTGCTGAGGGCCAGCGCAAGCCCGATGTCGGCGCGGTGCATGCGTCGGACGTTGCGTTCCAGTTCGGCAATCTGCCCGGCGATGCCACCGCCGCCGACCGCGCGGCGGCGAAACAGCTTGGCGACTATTGGACCAATTTCGCGAAGACCGGCGATCCGAATGGCAGCGGACTGCCCGCCTGGTCGCGGCTCGACCCCGCGGCGCCGCGGCTGCTGTCGATGGGGATCGAGACAACCGCGATGGCGCCCGCAACCACACCTGCACTCACCGCCCTCGCCGCGGCACGGGACGGAAAATAATGAAAGTCATGACCATGCGCCTCTCCGCCGTCATAGCGGGCGCGCTCGCCATCGTCGCGATCCCCGCCTGCGCGTGGGAGGTGATCCGCCTGTCGTCGGACCCCGTGCCCGCGACGTCGAAGGAGGTGCGCGAAACGGGGCCGTTCGGGACGATCGTGCGCAACGTGTCCGATGCGACGCTGACCCCTTATGTGGCGGACAAGCCCAACGGCACCGCGGTCATCGTCGCGCCCGGCGGCGGCTTTCACATGCTGTCGATCGACAATGAGGGCGAGGCGGTCGCCAAATGGCTGAACAGCCAGGGCGTCACCGCCTTCGTGCTCAAATATCGCCTGCTCGAAACCGGCGCCGATTTTCCGCTCCAGATGATGCGTTACCTCGCCAATCTCCCCTCCTTGCGCACCGCGGTCGAACCGCTGCGCCCGCTCGCGACCGCCGACGGCGAGAATGCGGTCAAATGGGTGCGCAAGAATGCGGGCCGCTACGGCATCAAATCCAACCGCGTCGGGCTGATGGGCTTTTCGGCGGGCGGTGCGGTGACCGTGTGGACGCTGGCGGCGAACAAGCCCGCGAGCCGCCCCGACTTCGCGATCGCCATCTACCCCGGCTTGCTGCCCGACACGATCGCGGTGCCGAAGAAGGCCCCGCCGCTGTTCGTCGCGGCGGCGAAGGACGACAAGCTGGCGTATGACGACAGCGTCCGCCTTGCCGCGGCGTGGAAGAGCGCGGGCGTGAGCAGCACGATCGTCACTTACGAGAGCGGGGGCCATGGTTTCGGCATGAAGAAGAGCGGCAAACCGAGCGACGCATGGACCGACGCGATGGCCGACTGGATGCGCACCCAGGGACTCGTCGGCAAATGAGGGCCCCATCGCTCCTCCTGCTCGCCGGCGGATCGCTGCTCGCGGGCTGCACCGCGAACGAACCCGCCCCGGCGCCGACACCCGCCGTACAAAAGATCGGTAGCTGTGAAGCGCTGACGGGCCTCGCGCTGAAGGACGGCAAGGTCGACGCCGCGACGTCGCTCGCGGGCGGCGCGATGGTCAATCTCGAAGCGGGCAAGCCGGGCCTGCCTGCGCCCGCGGCGTTCTGTCGCGTACAGGCGACGCTGTCGCCGGTGCCCGGATCGTCGATCAAGGTCGAGGTGTGGCTGCCCGAACGTATGGGCTGGAACGGCAAGCTGCTCGGCGCGGGCAATGGCGGCTTCGGTGCGAACATGCTGCTGCCGTCGCTCTTGATGCGCGGCGCGGTGCAAAAGGGCTATGCCGCGGTCGGCACCGACATGGGGCATGTCAGCGAAGCCGATGTCGACGCGAGCTGGGCGCTGAACGCGCCCGAAAAGGTCCGCGACTATGGCTGGCGCGCCAACCATGTCGGCGCGGAAACCGCGAAACAGGTGATCGCGGCCTTTTATGAAAATCCGCTCGCGGCGAGCTATTTCCACGGCTGTTCGGACGGCGGGCGGCAGGCACTGACCCTCGCACAGCGTTACCCCGCCGATTATGACGCGATCATCGCGGGCGCCCCCGCAATGCCGTGGACGCGCATGGCGAGTGCCTTTGCGAACAATGCCGTAGCGGCGAACAAGCCCGGCGGCGACCTGTCGATGGCGAAATTGAAATTGCTCCAGTCGGCATCGCTCGGCCATTGCGACGGGCTCGACGGCGTGCAGGACGGCGTGATCGACGATCCGCGCGCCTGCCATTTCGATCCCGCGAAGCTCGCGTGCAAGGGCGGCGAGGGCGCCGATTGCCTGACGCCGGGTGAGGTCGCGACCGCGAAACTGTTCTACGAAGGTCCGAAGAGCGCCGACGGCAAAAGCTTCTACCCCGGCTTCGCGCCCGGCGCCGAGGCCGAGGCGGGAACCTGGTCGCAATGGCTGACCGGCAAGACGTCGCAGCATGTGAAGTTCGGCACCGCCTTCTTCCGCTATTTCGTGCACGCCAATCCCGACTGGCAGCTTTCGGATTTCAACCTCGAACGCGACTATGCGCTCGCGAAGGCGCGCGTTGGCGGCGATCTCGATGCGGACCGCACCGACCTCGGCGCCTTTTACAAGCGCGGCGGCAAACTGATCCTCTATCACGGCTGGAACGATGCCGGGATTCCGGCGCAGAACAGCATCGATTATTATGAGCGTCTGGTCGCGGCGAACCCAAAGGCTGCATCCACCTCGGTTCGCCTGTTCATGGTCCCCGGCATGTCGCATTGCCTCGCCGGACCCGGACCCAACAACTTCGACCCGCTGGCGGCGCTCGACGGCTGGCGGCAGGGCGGACCCGCGCCCGAACGCATCATCGCGACCAAATATGACAACGACCTGTTCGCCTATATCGGCCTCCCCGCAAAGGCCGGGCGGACGCGGCCGCTCTGTGCATTCCCCAAGGTCGCGAAATGGGACAGTAAGGGTTCGACCGACGATGCGGCGAGCTTTACCTGCGAGGCACCCGGAAAATGACGAGCCATGTTCACGGAGCAACCGAACCGCCGCTGATCGAACATAGCATCGGCGAAGCGCTCGCGCTCGCCGCCGAGCGCTGGGGCGACCGCGATGCGCTCGTCTCGGTCGGGCAGGGGATAAGCTGGAATTTCGCCGAACTGATTGAACGATCCGACGCCTTCGCCGCCGGGCTGCTCGCGCTCGGCCTCAATCCCGGCGACCGGATCGGCATCTGGGCGCCGAATTGTGTCGAGTGGACGCTGACCCAGTTCGCCGCCGCGCGCGCCGGGCTGATCCTCGTCACGATCAACCCCGCCTATCGCCTGTCCGAGGTCGAATATACGATCAACAAGGTCGGGCTGTCGGCACTGGTCGCCGCGACGCGCTTCAAGACGAGCGACTATCCCGCGATGATCGAGGAGCTCGCGCCCGAAGTGGCCGCGAGCACGCCGGGCGAGCTTCGCGCGGCGCGCCTGCCGACGCTGCGTTCGCTGATCCTGATCGGTGCGGATGCGCGTCCCGGCTGGCTGCGCTTCGACGACGTGATGGGGCAGGGAAGTGATGCCGACCGCCAGCGCCTCGCCGCGATCGGGTCGACGCTCGACGCCAACGACGCGATCAACATCCAGTTCACCAGCGGCACCACCGGCCTCCCCAAGGGCGCGACGCTCAGTCACCGAAACATCCTCAACAACGGCTATTTCGTCGGCCGCACCCAAGGGCTGGGGGAGGGCGACCGCATCTGCATCCCGGTGCCGCTCTATCATTGCTTCGGCATGGTGATGGGCAACCTTGCGAGCATCACTCACGGTGCGGCGATGGTCTATCCGTCCGAAGGCTTCGACCCCGAGGCGGTGCTCCGCGCGGTCGAGGCCGAGCGCTGCACGTCTCTCTACGGTGTCCCGACGATGTTCATCGCGGTGCTCGCGCATCCCGATTTCGACAAATTCGATGTGTCTTCGCTGCGCACCGGCTGCATGGCGGGCGCGATCTGTCCTGAGCCGCTGATGCGGCAGGTGGTCGAGCGGCTGAACATGCGCGACGTGACGATCGCTTACGGGATGACCGAGACGAGCCCGGTGAGCTTCCAGACCGCGCCCGACGATCCGTTCGAGCGCCGCGTCGGCTCGATCGGCCGCGTCCAGCCGCACCTTGAATGCAAGATCGTCGATGCCGACGGCAATATCGTGCCGTCGGGCGAACCCGGTGAGCTCTGCACGCGCGGCTATTCGGTGATGATCGGCTATTGGGACGAGCCGCAGCGCACGATGGAATCGATCGACACCGACGGTTGGATGCACTCGGGCGACCTCGCGACGATCGACGCCGAGGGTTATGGCAATATCGTCGGGCGTTTGAAGGACATGGTGATCCGCGGCGGCGAGAATATCTACCCGCGCGAGGTCGAGGATTATCTCTATCGCCACCCCGCGGTCGAGGATGTCGCGGTGGTCGGCATTCCCGACGAGCGCATGGGCGAGGAACTGTGCGCATGGGTACGGCTGAAGCCCGGCGCGGAGGTCAGTCCGGACGATATACGCGAGTTCTGCCGCGGCCAGATCGCCCACTATAAAGTCCCGCGCTACGTGCGTATCGTCGGCGAATTCCCCACCACCGTGACGGGAAAAGTCCAGAAATATCTGATCAGAGAGGCGATGGTCGCCGATCTCGGAAAGGAAGAAGCACAATGAAAACTGCCATGTTTGTTGCGGCGCTGATGGCCGCCGCCCCCGCCTTTGCCCAGGGCACCGCCGTTCCGGCCGCTCCCGCCGCTCCAGCACCGGCGCCGGCTGCGCCCGCAAGCGATGCGAAATTCAACCTCGACACCCCGCTGCAGGACATCGTCGCCGACGAAAAGGGCAAGGCGGTGATCGAAAAGCATTTTCCCGGCATGATCGCATTGCCCGAATATGAGATGTTCAAGGCGATCAGCCTGACGCAGCTCCAGCCCTATTCGAACGGCAAGATCACCGACGAGATGCTCGCCGCGACCGCCAAGGATCTGGCGGAGATCAAGTGATGAAAAGCCGGACAGCCTATCTGGCGGCAACATTGCTGTCTTCCATGGTGGCGCTGTCCGGCGCACAGGCGCAGGATATGATCTACAAGGACAAGTCGGCGCCGATCGAGGCGCGCGTCGACGACCTGATGGGGCGGTTGACGATCGACGAAAAGATCCTGCTGCTCGCGGGCGAAAGCTCGATGACGCTGAACCCGATCGAACGGCTCGGGATCCCGTCGATCCGCATGACCGACGGGCCGACCGGGGTGCGCTCGCCCGAGGGCAAGCCCGCGACGGTGTTCCCCGTCGGCGTCGCGATGGCGGCGACGTGGAACCCCGACCTCACCGCCAAGGTCGGCGCGGCGATCGGCAAGGAAACGCTCGCGCACGGCGCCGACGTGCTGCTCGCGCCGACGGTCAATATCGTGCGCACCCCGCGCTGGGGGCGCAATTTCGAAACCTATTCCGAAGACCCCTATCTCGCGGGCCAGATCGGGCTTGGTTATGTGAAGGGCGCGCAGGGCGCGGGCATCGGGGTGTCGCTCAAGCATTTCGCCGCGAACAATCAGGAAACCAACCGCTTCATCGTCGACTCGGTGGTCGATCCGCGCACGCTGCGCGAAATCTATCTGCCGGCGTTCGAAACGGTGATCAAACAGGGCGATCCCTGGTCGGTGATGGCGGCGTATAACAAGATCAACGGCACCCACGCGGCCGAGAACCGTTGGCTGCTGACCGATCTGCTCAAGAGTGAATGGGGCTATCAGGGCTTTGTCGTGTCGGACTGGGGCGCGGTCCATTCGACCGCGACGACCGTCAACGCCGGCATGGACCTCGAGATGCCGGGGCCGCCGAACCATTTCGGGCCCAAGCTCAAGAAGGCGGTCGAGGAAGGCAAGGTCACGACAGCACAGCTCGACGACAATGCGCGCCGGATGGTGCGGCTGATCGTCCGCAGCGGCGCGATCGAACGCGGCGTCGCGCGTCCGGTTGCCGCCCAGATGCCGCGCAACGCCGCGCTGGCGCAAAGTGCAGCCGAAGAAGCGATCGTCCTGCTCAAGAACAGCGGCGTGCTGCCGCTTCCTGCGTCGATCAAGTCACTCGCGGTGATCGGCCCCAACGCCGATGTCGTGCGCATCCAGGGCGGCGGCAGCTCGGCGGTCGTGCCGTTCGAGACAAGCACGCCGCTCGCCGCGCTCAAGGCGGCGCTGCCGGGGGTCCGGATCGACTACGCGCGCGGCGTCGACAATGAAGAGACGCCGCCGGGCGCCAATTCCAAATTGTTCAGTCCCGGAACCGACCGCAGCGTCACCGGCCTCGCGGCGACCTATTATGCCAATGCCGACATGAGCGGCGAGCCGGTGAAGCGCGAAACCGCGACGAGCTTTCTCAAGCGGATCAGCGGCAACATCGCCGGGCCGCAGGTCACGGGCTACGCCGCGTTTCGCTGGGAAGGGCTGTTCTGGCCCGACAAGAGCGGCACCTATGAATTCAGCACCCGCGGAACCGGCAATGCGACGATCACGCTCGACGGCAAAACCGTGCTGTCGAAAGCCAGTGCGTCGAAGCCCGACATTCGCGATGTGCTCGGCTTCCCGATCCCCCGCCGCACCGTGTCGGTCGAACTCGAGGCTGGCCGCAGCTACCCGATCCGGCTCGATTATGTGAACGGCCAGACGCCGTACGAATATCTGAGTTTCGGCATTCGCGAACCGCTGCCCTCGTTCGACGAGGCGGTCGCCGTCGCGCGCGGCGCCGACGCCGCGGTCGTGTTCGTCGGCTCATCCTCGACGACCGAGGGTGAAGGTTATGACCGCACCTCGCTCGACCTGCCGGGCGAGCAGAACAAGCTCGTCGAGGCGATCCTCGCCGCCAATCCGAAGACCGCGGTCGTCGTCAACGCGGGCGCCGCGATGACGATGCCCTGGTCCGACAAGGCGCCCGCGATCGTCGACATGTGGCTGCCGGGCGAGGGCGGCGCTGCGGCGCTCGCGAACGTGCTGACCGGCAAGGTCAACCCGTCGGGCAAGCTGCCCGTGACGTTTCCGGCACGGACGGAAGACGATACGATCAACCTCAAGGGCGCCAAGACGCCCTATTCGGAAGGGCTGCTCGTCGGGTATCGCGGCTATGTCGCGAAGGGCGTAACGCCGCTCTTCGCCTTCGGTCACGGGCTCAGCTACACGAGCTTCGCCTACTCGGCGCTGTCGGCGCCCGCGCGCGTCAAGGGCGGCGAGGCGGTTTCGGCGAAACTCACGCTGCGCAACACCGGCAAGCGCGCGGGCAAGGAAGTGGTGCAGATCTATGTCGCGCCGCTCGCTCCCGCGGCGGGTGATCCGCCGATCGTGCTGCGCGGTTTTGCCAAGATCGACCTCGCGCCCGGCGCGCGCCGGACGGTCAACGTGACGCTCGACCCCCGCGCCTTTTCGCAATTCGACGCCGAACGCGGCGAGTGGCGCGTCGTCCCCGGCCGTTACCGGATCATGGCCGGATCGTCTTCGGCCGATATCCGCCAGCAGCGCGAGATCGAGGTGACGGCCGACTGATACGGCACCGCAATCGGGTCATGCTGTCAGTCCTCGACGTACAGATATTGGGTCTGCTGGCCGTCGTTGATGTTGAGCGTGCGCTTGCCGTCTTTCGTCCCGACGAGTGCCTCGACGCCGATATTGCCCGGGCCGACCGAGACGATCGACATGCTGCCGTCGGCGTTCTTGCGCGTGGCGATCGGCCCCTCGACGAAGCCGGCCTTGATCCATTTCTGGCCGTTTTTCTCACTGACCGTGATCTGACCGACCGACGGGTCGCTATAGTGGCCGGCGAGGCCCGCCAGCACTGCGGCATCGCCCGGATAGGTCAGCCGCTCGCGCTTCGCGCTGGCCTGCGCCTTGATCCGCGTGGCCGCGGCGGTGATGTCGCGCGCCGCCTCGGGCTGTCCGTCGTAGAGTATTTCGAGCAGGCGGCGGAGTGTCGGCGCCAGCATCGACGCGCCCGGATCGCTGTTGGTCAGGATCACGAGGCCGACGCCGGACTCGGGAAGCGCAAACCAGGTGCTGTGATAGCCCAACAGCGTCCCGCCATGCGTGACGACCTGTACCCCCGAGGCGTCGCGCTGGAACAGGCCCATGCCGTACCAGCTGTCGGGTCCGACCTGGACGCCCTTTTCGCGCCGCGCGAGGAGGTTGGTCTCGCTTACGACGCGCTTGCCGTCGAGCATGCCCTTGCCGAGTTCGAGCTGGACATAGCGGACCATGTCAGCGGTGGTGGAAAAGGCCGCGCCCGCGGGACGATAGGGATAGGGCGCCCAGTTGAAGTCGTTCGACATCAGCGTCACCTTGCCGTCGATGTCGAGGCCGTGCGGTGCCGCCCAATTGCCCGCCATGCCCTCGGCATAATCGAAGCTGCTGTCCTTCATGCCGAGCGGCTTGAAGACCTTCTCTTCCATCGCGCGGTCATAGGCGGCGCCGAATTCCATCTTCGGGTAGAGGATATGCCCGCCGACATAGCCGGCCGCCGAGGCGAGCTGGTTGTTATACTGGAATAGGTCGCCGAACTTGCTGGTCGGCATCGTCGCGGCAAGCTGCGCGAAAGTGTCCGCCGCGGGCTGCCCCTTGTCGGCGAGGATGAAACTGAAGTCCTTGCGCGGCAGGCCGGTACAGGCGCAGATCAGATGCTTGACGAGCACCGACTTGGTGACCTCGTCATTGCCAAGCCGGAACGCGGGATAGAGGTCGACGACCTTCTCGTCCCACCGAAGCTTGCCCTCATCGGCGATCGTCGAGAGGAGCAGCGTGGTCATCCCCTTGGTGTTCGACGCGATCATGAATTTGGTGTGCTCGTCGACCTTTTCGGGCGATCCGAGCGCGCGGACGCCGAAGCCGCCCTGCCACAGCACTTTGCCGTCATCGATCAGCGCAAAGCCGATGCCGGGGACCTCAAGCTCCTGCCGGCTCGCCTCGACAAAGTCGGTGAGCAGCTTGACGCGCTCGGGCGTCAGCTGGTGCGCGGTCTTGCCGGCGAAATTTTCCTTCTGGAAGCCGGCGGGACGCAGCCCCTGCGCGATCACCGACATCGCGGCCGAACGCTTGGCCGCTGTGCCCGCCGAACCATCGACGATCAGCACGGTCCAGGCGCTGCCCTTGCGCAGCGCCGACGCCGAGCGCGCGGCGCGCTCGGTCGGCAGCGTTTCATAGGCGAAGCTCACGCGCTCATCCCAGCCGTCGGCGGGAGGAGCGGCGGTGCTGGTGCGCTGCGTCGGTACGGCGCCCGGGCGGACGACCGCCCAGGCCTTGGCGGCGGCATCGGCGGCATCGACGGCCGCGCCGATCTCGGCGACGACGATGCGCAGGTCACTCTCGGGCGAGGTGAAGACGAGCGCGGGGCCTTGCTTCGATGCGGTCCAGTCCTTGGGCTGGACATATTGCACGCCGCTGGCGAGCTTGCCGGGCGTATCGGCCGCGACGGTCTGCGCAAGGGCCGCGACGGGGGCGCAGGAGAGCGCGAGTGCGATCAACAGCTTCATAATGGCTTCTCCTCAGGGCTGGACAAAATGATAGAGAACATGCGGTTGCGACGTGAAGGACAGGCGCCAGCGTCCCTCGGCGCCGTGGAACAGCAATTGCTCATAAGGGCCGCCGGCGCGGGCACCGGTCGCCCGTTCGAACCGCATCGGGCCGACGCGCTCCCAATAGCTGGCTTTCCCGTCGTTGGTGACCACAACCGCGTTCGGGCCCGCCGCGGCGATCTTCAGGTCGCGCTCGGGATCGGGGGCGCTCGCATAGTCGCGCCGGTTCACGCGATAGGCGCCGAGCGGCAATGTCTCGTTCGCGGGCGCGGCGACACGCGGGGCGGGGGCGACGGGGAATAGCCGGCCGATGATCGCCTCGGTCAGTTCGGTGCGCCCGCCATAGCTGCCCTCGCCGCCGGTCTCGGAGATGAAGAAGCCCAGCCCCGCCTCGGGCGCCAAAATCATGTTCGAATGGAAATCGCCGGTGTTGCCGCCGTGACCCACCATGCGCGGGCCTTTTTCGCGAACGACGAAGAAGCCGTGCGCCAAGCCGGGCAGGCCGGGGGCGTTGGCGACCGAGTTGGTCATCAGCAGTTTGACCGAGGCGGGTTTCAGGATGCGCGCCTTACCGAGCGCGCCGCCGTTCATCATCGCCATCATGAATCGCGCCATGTCGGGGCCGCTGCTCGTTCCCGACCCCGCGGGCATCACAGGGCTGAACAGTTCGAACGGCTCGGCGACCAGCCGTCCGTCCTTGACCTGATAACCCAACGCCATGCGCGGCGCGAGCGCGGCGGGCAAAGGTTCGCGAAAGGTCGTCGCATTCATGCCGAGCGGCGCGAAGATATGCTTTTCGACATAATCGGGAAAGGCCTCGCCCGACACGCGCTCGACGATATAGCCCGCGAGGACCGAGCCATAGTTCGAATAGGAGGTCTCGGTCCCGGGCCGCCAAAGCCGTGCCGGAATATGCGTCTTCATCCATTCGACATAGGGCTGGATCTTGTCGGGCGTCGGCGCGGTCAGCCCGCCGACGTCGCTCATTCCCGGCGTGTGCGACAAAAGGTCGCGCACGCGGATCGGCTGGCCTTCATATGCGGGAATCTGGAAATCGAGATATTTGTTCACATCGGCGTCGAGGTCGACGCGGCCCGCCTCGACCTGTTGCAGCAGCGCGCTCCACGTGAACATCTTCGACACCGACCCCGGCCGGAACAAAGTCTGCTGCCCGTCGACCGCGATGCCCTTGTCGATATCGGCAAAGCCGTAGCCGCGCGAGAACAGGACCTTGTCGCGGTAGACGACGGTGACCACCGCGCCCGCGACCTCGCGCGTCGCGATCTGCTGCGCCATCACGCCGTCGACGAAATCGGCGAGCCCGGCGATCCGGTCCTGCGGGATGCTGTAGCTGGTTTCGGTGGCCGCTTGCGCCATCGCGTTGGATGGCAGGGCGATCGAGCCGAGCAGCGCGGCGGCGAATGCGGTACGGCGCAGGGCCGGGAGTCGGGTCATGCAAGATCTCCGAAGGTCAGGGACTTCATGCGAGGCAGCTGTCGACGAGCGCGTCGAACGCAGGCCCGCCGCGGATCGGATCGGCGACCGGCAAGCCGAGCCGCACGCTCTCGCGCGCCATCAGTTCGGCCGCGGACGCCGCATCGAGCGCCGAGGTGTTGAAGGCGAAGCCGCCGCACCGGATCGCGGGGTTGGTCCGCCGGCCGAGCCGCATCGTGAGCTCGACGACTTCTTCGACGCTGGTCAGCGTATAGCCCGCGGTGCCGAGCATCTCGGTGCGGCCGGGCTCGTGGCAGACGACGAAGACATCGGGCTGGCTGCCGTGGAGCAGCCCCAGCGACACCGCTGCATAGGCTGGGTGCGTCAGCGCGCCCTGACCCTCGATCACGTCCCAATGGTCCGCGGGCGCGTCGGGCGAGAGCAACTCGGCGGCGCCGGCCTCGAAATCGGAAACGACCGCGTCCATCGCGATGCCGCCGCCGGCGATCATAATCCCCGTCTGCCCGCTCGCGCGGAAATCACTGTCGATGCCGCGCGCCTTGAGGGCGCGGTGCAGCGCCAGCGCGGTATATTTCTTGCCGAGCGCGCAGTCGGTGCCGACGGTCAGCAGCCGCTTGCCGCTGCGCTTGCGACCGGTGCCGACGGGGATATGCGGCGGCGGCACGCGCACGTCGATCAGCTGGCGGCCGAGCCGGTGCGCCGCTTCGGCGAGTTCGGGGATGTCGGTGAGGCGCATGTGCATGCCCGCGATCAGGTCGAGCCCCGCCTCCAGTGCCCCGACCAGCGACGCGCGCCAGTTCGCGGGGATCACGCCGCCGAGGTTGGCGACACCGATCACCAGCGCCCGCGCACCACGCGCCCGCGCTTCGGCGGCGGTGAGCGCCTCCAGCCCGGTGGTGACCGTGGCGCCCGGCAGCCGCAGCTCGCCGACGCATTTGTCAGGCGCCCAATCCTTCAGCCCGAAGGCGGTCTTTGCAAAACCAGGGATGGTCGTGTCGCCGAGGAACAGCACATAGGGCTGCGGCAGCACAAGCGCACCGGCGAGGCGTTCGGTCAGCGCGTTCATCAGCCGCCCCACGTCGCGGTCAGCAGCCGTTGGAAATTGCCGCCGAGCACCGCGAGGATGTTCGCGTCGGAATATTTGCGGCGCAGCAGTTCCTCGGTCAGGTCGAACATCTTGAGCGGATGGTCGAACCCGTCGACGTCGATCTTCTCGCGAAAGGCGTAGCTGTCCTTATAGGCGCCGCGCAGCATCTTGTTCATTTCGGGCGAGGTGTCGTCATAGCCATAAAGGTCGGAATCGGTGCCGACGCCGACATGGTCGATCCCGACCAGCTTCACGACATGGTCGATATGATCGGCATAATTCACGATCGTCGTCGGGTCGGTCTTGCTCACGAAATTGCGCACCCCGGTGATGCCCATCACCCCGCCCTTGGCGGCGAGCGCCTTGATCGCCTCGTCGGTCTTGACGCGCGGGTGATCGATCAGCGCGCGGCAATTGCTGTGCGTGATCGCGATCGGCTTCGGCGAAATTTCGATTGCATCTAAGGTTGTGCGGTCGCCGCAATGCGACACGTCGACGAGCATGCCGACCTCGTTCATCGCCTTGATGATCTCGACCCCGAAATCGCTCACGCCGCCGTCGACGCGTTCGGTCGATCCCGATCCGATGCGGTTCTGCGAATTATAAGTGAGCTGCGCGCAGCGCTGGCCGATCTCATAAAAGGTCTTGACGTCGGCGGCGCGATTGAAATGGTCGGCATTCTGCAGCCCCATGATGACCGCGACCTTGCCGTCCTTTTTGGCGCGCAGGATGTCGGCGAATTTGTCGACCCCGGTGAAGACATGGCTGTTGCGCGCAATGAAATTGCCCCAGATCGCGAAGAAGCTGAGCGCCTGCTCCTTCGCCGTCGGGCCGCCGATGCCGACCGCATGGTGGATGGCGTTGATGCCGCTGGCGCGAAAGTCGGCGGTTTCCTTTTCGCTCAGCGCCTTGGTGTAATAGCTGGGGTCGAAGTCGATCTTGATCGGCGCGAGCATGTCGACGACGACCGCGCGCTGGACCAGCTCGATCGCGCGCTTCGAATAGGCGCGGTTCGTCGCCGGATTGATCTGGAAATGCGCGCGCGCAACATAAGGCGCGGCGAGGGGGGCAGCGAGCGCCGCGCCCGCGGCGCAAATCGCCTGCCGTCGAGAAAATAGCATCATCATCCCCTGCTTTGTAATTTTCTGATCAGGACGATATTGTCCCATCAGGACTTCGTCAATCCATCGCTTTCGAATCTTGAAAAACCTCTTCGCTTTGCGCGCAAGCGGCGGGCGTGAGCGCCATAGCAGCGACGCCATCATCCCGGGTTTCGGCCCGATTCGACACCGGGGACCGACTGGCCTCATTGAAGATCATGGCAATTATGGGCCTAATTTCTCGCAAAAGAAATATATTGTCCTAAATAGGACATTATGGCAGCTTCCTTATGGGGAACAAAAAAAGCCGCCATCGAGCGGCCCAGCAAAAAGGGGTAGATGAGATGCATAAGGATAGAGGCAATCCCGGTTACCGGCTCGCGCGCGGCAGCAGCATTGCGGCGTTGGCGGCCGGATTATGGCTCGCCGTGCCGGCCGCGGCGCAGACCGTCGCCGAGACCGAGGCCACGGCCGACGAGGAAATCCTCGTCACGGGATCGCGCATCGCGCGCGCCGGTTTCGATCAGCCCACGCCCACGACGGTGATCGGCGAGGATGAATTGCGCCTCGGCGCGCGTCCGAACATCCAGCAGGTGCTGAACGACCTGCCGCAAATCCGCCCGACGACCACGCCCACCGTATCGAACGGCAACACCTCCACCGGCACCGCGCCCGTCGACATGCGCGGCCTGGGTGTCAACCGCACGCTGGTGTTGCTCGACGGCCGCCGCTTCGTCGGCGAGGGCAATCTGAACTTCATCCCGGCGAATCTGGTCGAGCGCGTCGAGGTTGTGACCGGCGGCGCCTCGGCCGCCTGGGGCTCGGGCGCGGTCGCGGGCGTCGTCAACATCCTTCTCGACAAGGATTATGACGGCCTGTCGATCGGCGGCAATGTCGGCGTTTCGTCGCGCGGCGACGGGTTCCGCTATGGTTTCGATGCGAAATTCGGCACCGGCTTCGCCGACGGACGCGGCCATTTCATCATCGGCGGCGAATATGTCAAAGACCGCGGCGTGATCAACCGCAGCACGCGCCCGAACCTCAACAGCCCCGATTTCATTCCGTCGGGCACGGGGTCGGAACTGGTCCGCGACGTGAACTTCGGCAATGTCACGCTGGGCGGCCTGATCACCAGCGGCGTGCTCGCCGGACAGACGTTCAACGCCGACGGAACGCTGCGGCCTTTCGCGCGCGGCACGAGCGTCGGTGCGGGCGCTTTCCCGCTGCGGATGGTCGGCGGCGCGGACGGCATCAACCTCTATGACACCATTCCCGTCTCCTCGCCTTTCGAGCGGCTGAGCACCTACGCCCGGCTGAGTTATGAGGTAGGCGACGCGACCTTCTGGGTCGACGGCAGCTACGCACGTTCGCTGTCGGACGCGCCCTTCTTCGGCGATTATACGGTCGGCGGGGCGCTGGGCCTGCCGTACCTCACGATCCAGGCGAACAACCCCTATCTGTCGACCGCGATCCGCGATCGGCTCGCCGCCGCAGGCGAGACGAGTTTCACCTTCGGCCGCTATTTCAACGACATCCTTCAACTGCAGTTCCGCGGCGAGCGGGTCAGCAAGGAAGGCGCGATCGGCGTCGACGGCACGTTCGGCAAGGGCTTCCGCTACAAGGCCTGGTACAGCCACGGCGAGGTCGACAGCGAACAGTCGATGGGCAACTCGCGATTGGTCCGGCAGTTCAGCAACGCGATCAATGCGGTGTCGAGCGGCGGGCAAATCGTCTGCGGCATCAATGCCGACGCGGACCCGACGAATAACGATCCCGCGTGCCGGCCGCTCAATCCCTTCGGCGCATTGAACGCGTCGCCCGAGGCGCGCGACTATGTCACCGGGGCGCAGCAATCGTTCGAAACCCGAAAGCTCGATTCGGTGGGCGCCGAAATTCAGGGCGATCTCTTTTCCTTGTGGGCCGGCCCGGTGACCGTCGCGATCGGCGCCGAGGCACGCTGGGAGGAACAGGTCTCGTCGCGCGACGATTTCACGATCGCGAACGCCAGCAACTTCGGCATCCTCGTCTTTTCGACGCCCACGTCGGGCGGGTTCAACGTCAAGGAGGCGTTCGGCGAAGTCCTGTTCCCGCTGCTCAAACTCGAAAATGCGGTCGAAATCGACCTGAGCGGCGCCGCGCGCTATTCGGATTACAGCACCAGCGGCGGCATCTGGACGTGGAAAGCCGGGGGCACCGCGCGGCTGTTTGGCGACCTGCTGCTGCGCGCAACGCGCTCGCGCGACATCCGCTCGCCGGGCATCGGCGAATTGTTCGCACTCCGCGCGATCAACATCGGGCCGCTCAACGATCAGGACAGGGCCGGGCGAGCCGCGGCCAACCCCGCATATAATCCGCAGCCGTCGACCGTGACGACATTCACCGGCGGCAACCCCAATCTGGTGCCGGAAGTGAGCTACACGACGGCGATCGGCGCAACATATTCGCCGTCCTTCCTGCGCGGCTTCAGCGCTTCGGTCGATTATTACAAGATCAAGATCGACGGTGCGGTCACGGCGCTGAACGGATCGAACCTCACGCTCCTGTGCTCGCGCGGGGTCACATCCGCCTGCGACAGCATCACGCGCGACGCGACGGGGACGGTTACCCAGGTGGCTGCAACCCAGCAGAATATCGCGAGCTTCGAGACGAGCGGGCTCGACATGGAGGCATCCTATGTCGTCAACCTGTCGAACGTCAGTGCGGGTCTGCCGGGCAGCCTGCGTATCCGCGCGCTGGCGACCTATGTCGACAAGCTGGTGTTCGATACCGGCGTTACCCGCGTCGAGACCGCGGGCGATGTCGGCGATTCGGTGCTGCGCGCGACGCCCAAATGGCGCGGCACGCTCAGCGCGACCTATGAGGATGACAATGTCGGGTTCGACATCCGCGCGCGGTACATCGATGGCGGCAATTTTGACCGGACGCGCACGACGCTGATCAACAACAGGATCGCGTCGCGGACCTATGTCGACCTCGGCGCGCGGTTCAAGATCGACGATCGCTTCATGCTGTTCGGCAATGTGAACAATCTGTTCGACCGCGATCCGCCGCTCATCACCGTCAACAGCACGCTGTACGACGTCGTCGGGCGCTACGTTACCGTCGGCGCGAAGGTCGATTTCTAATCGGATCCGTTTTCGGGGCAGTTCGAAGCAAGGTCACGCAGTCCCGGCCTTGCTTCGGCTGCCCCGAGGAGGGCGTCAGGGCCGGGCGGCGGTGACGATGATTTCCACGCGGTAGTCGGGGGTTGCCAGACGGACTTCGCCGGTCGCCCGCGTCGGCGCATTGGCGCCGCCAATCCATTCTTCCCAAACCACGTTCATCGCGGCGAAATCGGCCATGTCGGCCAGCCAGACCATGGCCGTGAGCAGGTGCGATTTATCGGTGCCGGCCTCGGCGAGCAATTCGTCGATCGACGCGAGAATGGCGCGCGTTTGCGCGGTCGCGTCCTCGCCCGGTGCGGCGACCTGGCCAGCCAGATAGACGATGCCGCCATGGATCACGGCCTGGCTCATGCGCGGGCCCGAATGCAGGCGTTCGATGCTCATAGGAATCTCCTTTGTTGGGGTTTGTCGAGGGGCGGATGACAGGTCAGGGCCGCTTCGGCAATTTGATCCTGCGTGCGGTGCCGTCGCGTCGCGGACCGGCGGCGCCTGCAAGGCGTTTCTGAAACCACTGAAATAGGCTGATGGTGCCGGCTACAGGATTCGAACCCGTGGCCCCCTGATTACAAATCAGGTGCTCTACCAACTGAGCTAAGCCGGCACGGCTGATCGCCCCTTAGCATTATTCGGCCGGATGGAAACATCCGACGTTGGGAAAATGCGCCGAACATAAAATCCTCAGATGATGCCAAAGGTCCAGCCCTCGGTTCGCGCAAGGCGGTCCGTCAGCGGCGAAGGCGACCAGGGCGCGGCGTCGCCAGCGATCGCGCGCAGCCAGGTGGCGGTCAGCAGCGCGTCGCTCGCATGGTCGCTGACCGGCCCCGTCAAGCTGCAGGGCGGCGAACCCAGCGCCGCGAGCGCCGCGTCGAGCGCCGCGCCGTCGCGGATCTTGCTGCGCCCCGGGGGCAGTCCGGCCGCGCGCGCGGCAAGGCTGGTGTAGATTTCGACCAGCATCGGCCCCGCCGCGGGCACCGGATCGCCGGGCCACAGCGGGATGCGGCGCGCCAGCCGGTGGAGCAGGCGCATGCCCGACAGGCTCGCCTTGCCGACCTGCGCCGCGCCGACGAGGTTGAAATTGCTGACGCTCGCCGCCTGCTTCGTCGCGCGCTGGTGATGCTCGACGACGCGCAGCCGCCCCGCGCCGGCTTCGAACAGATCGCCGGCCTCGCCGCGCTGGCGGAAATGCCGCCGCGCCTCGGAGTGCGTTAGGAATCCGCCCGCTTCATAATGCGGATCGCCGCCCGCCAGATGTTCGACGAGCGCCCATAGCGCGCGCATGTCGGCCGGACTTTCAGCCCAGCCGGGGAAATAGGCGCCATGGTCGGCAAAGGCGAAGGCGGCCGAAAAGTCGAAACCGATCAGCATATTCTCGCCCGCCGCCGCGACGCCCTCCAGCCAATCGAGGATTTCGGCGCGCGACCAGATATGCCCCGGCCGCACCAGTGCGGGCGCTGCGCTGCCGCTCGCGACCGCCAGGGCGATCCCGCGCTGGCGCGGACCGCGGGCGCCCGACCAGTCGAGCGCGGCAAAATGGGTGAAAGGACGCATCGCCGCGCCTTAGCGCATCCATGTCGTCTTGCACAAAGCCTCGCTCGGCCCCACATGCACCCCATGCTGATCGAAACCGAATCGACGCCCAATCCTGCGACGCTCAAATTCCTGCCCGGCCGGGCGGTGATGGAGGCGGGAACCCGCGACTTTGCGAGCCCCGAAGAGGCCGAGGCGTCGCCGCTCGCGAGCGCGCTTTTCTCGCTTGGCGACGTGACGGGCGTCTTCTTCGGCCGCGATTTCGTGTCGGTGACGATCGCGCCCGGCGCCGAATGGGCCGATGTGAAGCCCGATGTGCTCGGTATCGTGATGGATCACTTTCTCGCCGACGTGCCGCTGTTCAACGCCGCAAGCGCGGGCTTTTCGGTTCCGGCCGAGGATGAGGCCGGCTTTGCCGACGATCCGGCCGACGCCGACATCATCGAGCAGATCAAGGAGCTGATCGAAACGCGCGTCCGCCCCGCGGTCGCCAACGACGGCGGCGACATCGTCTATCGCGGTTTCGACAAGGGCAATGTCTATCTAAAGATGCAGGGCGCGTGCGCGGGATGCCCGTCCTCGACCGCGACGCTGAAGAATGGCATCGAGTCCCTCTTGAAACATTATGTGCCTGAGGTAACGGCAGTCCACGCCGTCTGACCAAAATCATTTCAGGAGATAACCCATGAGCGAGCCGCTTTCCGACAGCGCTCTCGACCAGCTGTTTCGTACCGCGCGCACCTATAATGGCTATCTCGACAAGCCGGTTTCGGAAACGCAGCTGCACGCGATCTGGGATCTGGTGAAATTCGGCCCGACCAGCGCCAACAGCCTGCCGGCGCGGATCGTCTGGTGCGTGACCGACGAGGCGAAGGCGAAGCTCGCCGCGTTCGCGATACCGGGGAACGAGGAAAAGATCCTGAAGGCGCCGGTCACCGCGATCATCGCGAGCGACAATGAATTTTACGAAAATCTGCCCGAATTTTTCCCGCATACCGACGCGCGCAGCTGGTTCGTGGGCAATGAGGCGCTGGCGCAGACGACGGCTTTCCGCAATGCCACGCTCCAGGGCGCTTATTTCATCCTCGCCGCGCGTGCACTCGGGCTCGATACCGGGCCGATGTCGGGGTTCAACAACGCCGGGGTCGACGAGGCCTTCTTTGCCGACCAGCCGAATGTGAAGAGCAATTTCATCTCGACCCTCGGCTATGGCGATGCCGCGACGATCTTCGATCGCAGCCCGCGCCCCGATTTCGCCCGCTTCAACCGTATCGCCTGAGCGCGTTCCACCACTATGCGGTATCTGGTCATCGATTCGGCGAGTGAGGCCTGTTCGGTGGCGCTGCTGGAGGCCGGAGCGGTCGTCGACCATCGCCACGAGGTGATCGGCCGCGGCCATGCCGAACGGCTGGTTCCGCTGATCGCCGAACTCGCGGACGGCGGCCGCGCCGACGTCATCGTCGCGGGATGCGGCCCGGGCAGTTTTGCCGGGGTCCGGATCGGCGTGGCGGCGGCGCGCGCGCTCGCGCTCGGCTGGCAGGTGCCCGTGCATGGCTTTTCGACGCTCGCGCTCGTTGCGGCCGGCGCCGCCGATGATATCGCGGCCGCCGGCGGCGCGCTGGTGGTGATGGAGGGCGGGCACGGCCAATGGTTCGTCCAGCCGTTCGCGGCCGACCTGACGCCGCGCGGCGAGATTCGCTCGCTCCTTCCCGACGACGCCGTCCTGATCGGCGACGAGCTGGTCGTCGGCAATCGCGCCGAGCCCTTTGTCGCGCGGCGCGGCGCCGGGCGCGCGCTGGCGGCACTGCCCGACGCGCGCGCCTTCCTGCGGCTGCCGCCCGCTTTGCTGATCGATCAGCCCAGCCCGATTTACGGCCGCGCACCCGATGCCAAGCCGATGGCGCCGGCATGACGGGCGCCATCCGCCTCGCCACCGCGCGCGTCGGCGATCTCGCCGCGGTGATGCGCGTGATGGAGGCCGCGTTCGAGCCCGCTTATGGCGAAGCGTGGAGCGGCGCGCAGCTTTTGACCTTGTTCGCGCTGCCCTCGGCGCGCGTGTGCCTCGCGTGGGACGGCGATCATGCGTGCGGCTTCTCGGCGGCGCGCATCGCCGGGCCCGAAAGCGAATTATTGTTGCTCGCGGTCGACCCGCTGTTTCGCGGCCGCGGTATCGGTGCATTACTGATCGACGACTGGCGCGCATGGGCGGCCGAACAGGGCGCCGAAGACTATTTTCTTGAAATGCGCGCCGATAATGACGCGGTTCATCTCTACGCGAGCGCGGGGTTTGCAGAGTGCGGCCGGCGGCCGGCCTATTACCGCGGCAATGACGGGGTGGTTCGCGACGCAATTACGATGCGCCAGTCGGCACGCGACGAAAAGGCGGACTGATCCGTCATTGCGGAATTCCATCCAAAGTGGCAGTATTCTGGCTGGCGGAAGAACAAATCCAATATTCGCCGGCATGTCTTCTGGGTAAAATAAACAAGGAATAGTCTCATGTCCGACCAAGCCGATACCAACGAGATGCTCGTTACGCTTACTGCTGACATCGTCGCCGCGCACGTCAGCAACAACAGCGTCGCCATTTCGGACCTCTCCATTTTGATAAATAATGTGCACGCGGCGCTGTCGGGGCTCGGCACCGAACCGGTCGTCGAGGAAAAGCTGGTGCCGGCGGTGTCGATCCGCACCTCGGTCAAGCCCGACTATATCGTCTGTCTCGAGGACGGCAAAAAGCTCAAGATGCTGCGCCGCCACCTGATGACGCATTATGGTATGACCCCTGACGATTATCGCGCGAAATGGGGTCTGCCCGCCGACTATCCGATGGTCGCGCCGAACTATGCCGAAAAGCGCCGCGCGCTGGCCAAGGAAATCGGCCTCGGCACCAAGGGCCGCGGCGGCGGGCGCAAGCGCAAGCCCAAGGCCTGATACTTGCGATAAATCGCTCCAGCCGGAGCAGGGAAGGGCGGCGTCGTAGGGGTGCCGCCCTTGTCCTATTCGCGGGGCGTGCCTATACAGTTTGTAACAAAGACAGACACGGCTGCATCTGCAGGAAAGGCAAGCATGTCCGGCAATATCGATCTCGAAGCCCTGTGCCACGAAAAGGGGCTGCGCATCACCGAACAGCGTCGCATCATTGCGCGCGTCATCTCGGATTCGGAGGATCATCCCGACGTCGAGACGCTGTATGAACGCGCGTCAAAGGTCGACAGCGGCATCTCGATCGCCACCGTCTACCGCACCGTCCGCCTGTTCGAAGAGGCGGGCATTCTCGACCGCCACGATTTCGGCGACGGCCGCTCGCGCTACGAAGCCGCGCCCGAGGCGCATCACGATCATCTGATCGACGTCGAAACGGGCAAGGTGATCGAATTCGTCGATCCCGAGCTCGAGGCGTTGCAAAAGGTGATCGCCGAACGACTGGGCTACCGCCTCGTCGACCATCGCATGGAGCTTTATGGTGTCGCCATCGATCGCAAGCGCGACTGATCGCGCCTCGATCACCTGGCGGACGGTCGCCCGTCTCGCCTTGATGGTGCTGACGCTGCTGTTTCTGATCGTCCCGCACCTCCTCTACCGCGCTGCCCGTCGCCCGTCGCCGATGGTGATGGCCTTCCTGAATGCCGTGGGCTGGATCGCCGGGCTGCGCATCCGCACGACGGGGACGCGGCTCAGGCGCAACGTCCTGTTCGTGTCGAACCATGTCAGCTGGCTCGACATTCTCGCATTGGGCGGCGCCGCGCGCTCGGCGTTCGTGTCGAAGGCCGAGGTCGGTGAAACGCCGCTCGTCGGCTGGCTCGCCGACCAGAACCACACCATCTATGTCCAGCGCGAGGCGCGGCGCGAGATTCACAATCAGGCGAACGAGCTGCGGGGTGCGCTCGCGCGCGGCCGTCCGGTGACGCTCTTTCCCGAAGGCACGACGGGGCCCGGTGACGGCCTGCTGCCCTTCCGCGCCTCGCTGTTCCAGGCGGTGATCCCGACGCCGCCGAACCTGCGCGTGCAGCCGGTATTTCTCGATTACGGGCACGAGGCGAACGACATCGCCTGGCTCGATCCCGAATCGGGGCTCGATAATTTCAAGCGGCTGCTCGCGCGCAAGCGCCCGGTCCACCTGACAATCCACTATCTCGATCCCTTGCCCGATATCGTCGAGGGCGACCGCAAGCTGCTCGCCGAGGCCGCGCGCGCCTCGATCGCGGCCGAAATCGCACGGTCTTCCGCCGGCGCGCCGCATCGCCTATAGCGCGCCGATGAAATCCGACTCCCCCAAGACTTTTCACGTCAAATCCTTCGGCTGCCAGATGAACGTCTATGACGGCGAGCGCATGGCCGAGATGCTGGGCGCCGAGGGCTATGTGGCCGCCGCCGACGGCGCCGACGCCGACCTCGTCGTGCTCAACACGTGCCACATCCGCGAGAAAGCGGCCGAGAAGGTCTATTCGGACATCGGCCGGCTGAAGCGCGCCGACGGCAGCCGTCCGACGATCGCCGTCGCGGGCTGCGTCGCGCAAGCCGAGGGCGCCGAAATCGCGCGCCGCGCGCCGACCGTCGATGTCGTCGTCGGCCCGCAGGCGTACCACCGCCTCCCCGACCTGATCGCCCGCGCCGCGCGCGGCGAGAAAGCCGTCGACCTCGACATGCCGCTCGAGAGCAAGTTCGGCGCGCTGCCCAAACGCGCGGGCGGCCAGCGCCCGACCGCCTTCCTGACCGTGCAGGAAGGCTGCGACAAATTCTGCACTTACTGCGTCGTGCCCTACACGCGCGGCGCCGAGATCAGCCGCCCGTTCGCCGACCTGATCGCCGAGGCGCGCGCGCTCGTCGCGGGCGGGGTGCGCGAAATCACCTTGCTCGGCCAGAACGTCAACGCGTGGGACGGCGAGGACGACAAGGGCCGGGCGATCGGCCTCGACGGGCTGATCCGCGAACTCGCGCGCGAGGATGGGCTGGAGCGCATCCGCTATACCACCAGCCACCCCAACGACATGACCGACGGGTTGATCGCCGCGCATGGCGAAATCGACAAGCTGATGCCCTTCCTCCATCTGCCGGTGCAGGCGGGCAGCGACCGCATTCTCGCGGCAATGAACCGCAGCCATTCGGTCGAAAGCTATCTGAAAATCATCGAACGCGTCCGTGCCGTGCGCCCCGACATCGCGATTTCGGGCGACTTCATCGTCGGCTTCCCGGGTGAAAGTGACGCCGATTTCGAGGCGACGCTCGATATCGTCCGCGCGACCAATTATGCGATGGCATACAGCTTCAAATATTCGCGCCGCCCCGGCACCCCCGCCGCGACGATGGACGGCCAGATCGACGAAGCGGTGCTCAACGACCGCCTCCAGCGGCTGCAGGCTTTGCTCAACGAACAGCAGCAGGCGTTCAACGAGGCGACCGTTGGCCGCACGACGCGTCTGCTTCTCGAACGCAAGGGCAAGCTCGAAGGCCAGTTGATCGGCAAGTCGCCCTGGCTCCAGTCGGTGCACGTCATCGCGCCGGGGCTCAAGATCGGCGACATGATAGATGTACGCATCACCTCGGCCGGCGCCAACAGCGTCGGCGCCGAAGCGCTGACGGAAGAGGTCGCCTAGTGCGCTTGGCGGAACCTGTCTCCCCGAAGACACACTCCGCCTCCTTCCGTCGCATTCGCAGCCCGCAAGTCATGGACTCCCATCTTGGCGGGAGTACAGTCATGTCGTCGATCGAAGGAGCCTTGCTTATATGTCCAAACGCCCGCTGACCGCCTCCACCCCCGCCGAACCCGGCGACCGCGTCCGACTGACAGCGGAATTTGAGCGAACGCAGCTTTTGGGCATTCTTTTCGGCGAGTTCGACCGCAATCTCGTTGCGATCGAAAACCGCCTCGGCGTCTATATCTCGGCGCGCGGCAACCGCGTGCAGATCGAGGGCGAGGCCGAAGCCGCGGCGCGCGCGCGCGACGTGCTCACCGAACTTTATAACCGGATCGAACAGGGGCAGGAGGTCGACACCGGCCTCGTCGACGGCGTGATCGCGATGTCGGCGCAGCCGACGCTCGCGGGCATCATCCGCCACGACAAGGACGAAGCGCCGCCGATCATGATCCGCACGCGCAAAAAGATGATCGTCCCGCGCGCGCCGTCGCAGGTCCCCTATATGCAGGCGCTCGCGCGCGACGACGTGATTTTTGCGCTCGGCCCGGCGGGCACCGGCAAGACCTATCTTGCCGTCGCGCAGGCGGTTGCGCAGCTGATCACCGGCAGCGTCCAGCGTCTGATCCTCTCGCGTCCGGCGGTCGAGGCGGGCGAAAAGCTCGGCTTCCTCCCCGGCGACATGAAGGAAAAGGTCGATCCCTACCTCCGCCCGCTTTACGACGCGCTCCACGACTGCCTGCCCGCCGAGCAGGTCGAGCGCCGGATTGCGAGCGGAGAGATCGAGATCGCGCCGCTCGCCTTCATGCGCGGGCGCACGCTCGCCGATGCCTTCATCATCCTCGACGAGGCGCAGAACACGACGATCCCGCAGATGAAGATGTTCCTGACGCGCTTCGGCATGAACAGCCGCATGGTGGTCTGCGGCGACCCCAAGCAGGTCGACTTGCCGATCCCCGCAACCTCGGGCCTCGCCGACGCCGTCGGCCGGCTCGAAGGGCTGGAGGGCATCAACGTCAGCTACTTCACCAGCGCCGACGTCGTCCGCCACCCGATCGTCGGGCGCATCGTCGATGCCTATGAAGGGCCGGGGGCTTAGCGCGCGGACAGCGTCGGCTTTGGGGTGGGAAGCGGTCGTTCGAGTAGCACGCGAATACCCCCTCCCGCCTGCGGGAGGGGCAGCGAGGCTTGCGATCTTGTTCGTTGGCCGCAGCGGGGTGGGCTGATCGCAACGGTGCTGGCCCACCCCCGACCCCTCCCGCAAGCGGGAGGGGAGATTAACGTCCGCAACCGGTCGCTACCCGTCTTTTATAATTCCGAGCTTGTTTCCGCGTTCACGGCGCTTGCGGCCGGATCGTCGCGCGCTGCCACCCGCCGCTAATTTTCGAGAACGATTCTCAATAGCATATTGACCCCCTGATTTTGTTCGCCTAGAGGGCCGCTATTGCGAGTCAGTCGCATCAATTAGGGGAAGATAATTGAACATCCAACGTCTGCCGTCCGTATCCCGCCTCGCCGCAGGCAGCGCGCTGGGCCTCGCGCTCGCCGCGACCGCTTCACCGGCCTTTGCGCAGGACAATGACGGCGAATATTGGGTATCGCTCAAGAATCGGATCGTCGTCACCGCGACGCGCACCGCGGTGAAGGCCGAGGATATTCCCATCACCGTCACGGTGAAGAGCGACGAGCAGATCGCCGACGAACTCGTCACCGACATCCGCGACCTCGTCCGCTTCGAACCCGGCGTCAGCGTCCAGCGCCAGCCCGCACGCTTCGGCGCCGCGCTCGGCGCGACCGGCCGCGCGGGTAACGACAGCTTCAACATCCGCGGCATCGGCGGCAACCGCGTGCTGATCCAGGTCGACGGCGTGCGCGTCCCCGACGGCTTCAGCTTCGGCGCGCAGGCGTCGGGGCGCGGCGATTATGTCGACTTGGGCCTCGTCAAATCGGTCGAGATCCTGCGCGGTCCATCTTCGGCGCTCTACGGCAGCGACGGGCTTGCGGGCGCGGTCAGTTTCATCACCTCCGATCCCGCCGATTTCCTCGAAGAGGGCAAGAATGTCGGCGGCCTGCTTCGCGCCGGTTACAGCAGCGCCGACGAGGAGTTCAGCGAAACCGCGATCCTCGCGGGGCGCAGCGGCGACTGGTCGGTCATGGCGGCCTATACGCGCCGCGATTACAAGGAGCTGGAGAACCAGGGCAGCCTCGGCACCGCGAACGGCATCGGTCCGTCGCGCACGCGCGCCAACCCGCAGGACGGCCGCTCGGACGCCGCGCTCGCGCGCATCGTCTACGACCCCGCGAACGGCCACAAGCTGCGGCTGACCGGCGAATATCTCGACACGCGCCTCTATACCAACGGCCTCAGCGGCCTCGGCCCGAACGGGCTCGGCGCGACCGTCGACCGCCTCGAAGGCTTCGACACGGGGGAACGCAAGCGCGTCTCGCTCGACTGGAGCTGGGAAGGCGAGGGGGCGATCGATTTCGCGCGTGTCGCGCTCTACTGGCAGGATGGCGAGGATCGGCAATATACCGAGGAAGACCGCACGCCGTCGGCCGACCGCACGCGCCTCAACACCTTCGAGAACCGCGTCTTCGGCGCCTCGGCCGACGCCCGCGCCGATTTCGCGACGGGCGCGATCACCCATCGCCTCGTCTTCGGCGGCGACATCAGCAAGACGCGCCAGCAAGGCTTGCGCGGCGGAACCGTGCCTCCGGCGGGCGAAACCTACCCGACGCGCGCCTTCCCCAGCACCGACTTTACCCGCGCCGGACTTTTTGTAGGCGACGAGATCGCGATCGCCGATGGCCGGCTTCTGCTCTACCCGGCGCTGCGCTTCGACTGGTACGACCTGTCGCCCGACAACGACCCGCTGCTGCCGACATTCCGCGGCGCCAAGCAGGACGGTTCGCGCGTCTCGCCGAAATTCGGCGCGGTGTGGAAGGTCACCGACGAGGTCCGGCTGTTCGCCAATTATGCGACCGGTTTCAAGGCACCCGAGCCGGGGCAGGTCAACCAGTTCTTCGAAAATCTGACCTCGCCCTTCTTCTCGTACCGCACGCTCCCGAACCCCGATCTCGGGCCCGAGCGCAGCGAAAGCTTCGAGGGCGGCGTGCGCTTCTCCAGCGACGCGATCAGCCTCGACGTCACCGGCTTTTCGGCGCGCTACAAGGATTTCATCAGCCAGGAGCAGGTCGGCGGCGTCGGCACGATCGCCAATCCCATCCTCTATCAATTCGTGAATCTCGATCGCGTCCGGGTCAAAGGGGCCGAGGCGCGGTTCGAGGGGCGAGCGTCGTCCGGCCTGTATACGACGCTCGCCCTATCCTATGCGAAGGGTGACATCATCGACCCCGATGGCGTGCGTTCGCCGCTATCGTCGATCGATCCGCTCAAGCTCGTCGCCGGCATCGGCTATCGGCAATCGTCGGGGCGCTTCGGCGGCCAGATCATCATGACGCACGCGGGCCGCAAGGAAGCGTCGCGCACGACGGGGCTCTGCACCCCCACATGCTTCCGCCCCGACGCCTTCACGATCCTCGACGCGACGGCGTTCGTGCGCGTGATGGATGCGCTCACGCTGCGCGCCGGTGTCTTCAACATCCTCGACAAGAAATACAGCTGGTGGAGCGATGTGCGCGGCCTCGCGATGGGCGGAACGGCAACGGCGCCGACGGTCCCGGCGAGCGCCGACGCCTATACCCAGCCCGGCCGCAACGCGAGCGTGTCGCTGAGCTTCCGCTTTTAAAACAGAAAGAAGGACTGCACCGATGAAATCCTATCGCAAGATCGCCGCCGGACTGCTGCTGCTCACCGCCGCGCTTCCCGTCGCCGCGTCGGCCCATCCGCCGATCGCCACCGATGCCGCCGCCGCCAATTTCGAGCAGGACCGCGCCGACATCCTCGCGATGGCGGGCAATTACCGCGTCAGCTTCAACATGCAGGAATCGACGCGCTGGGATCCGGCGTATGAGGTGCTCGAACCCAAGCGCTCGGGCGGCAACGAGGTCGTGCGCGTGATCGAGGATACGGGCCGAAAGATCAGCCTGCAGCACATGCTCGTCATCACCGGCGACGACGACAAGAGCATGATCATCAAGCATTGGCGCCAGGACTGGGAATATGAGCCCGCGAAGGTGCTCGTCTATTCGGACCGCAACGCCTGGACGTGGGAAGATGTGCCCGAAAAGATGCGCACGGGCCGCTGGTCGCAGACGGTCTATCAGGTCGACGACAGCCCGCGCTACGGCGGCTGGGGCCAGTTCGAAACGCAGGGCGGCGTCCGCCGTTGGCGCTCGAACTGGACCTGGCGCCCGCTCGCGCGGCGCGACGCCGTGCGGAGCCCAGTCTACGACCGCTACCTCTCGATCAACCGTCACCAGCCTTCGCCCGACGGCTGGGTCCACTGGCAGGACAATACGAAAATGGGGACGAAGGACGGCAAGCTGGTGCCGATCGTCCAGGAATATGTCCTCAACACCTATATCAAATATGACCAATATGACGTGAAGGCGGCCGACGATTATTGGGCCGCGACCAAGGATTATTGGGCGGCGGTCCGCGCCGAATGGGACCGCGTCGCGGCGGCCAAGGGCGGCATCGCGATCGAGGAAAAGGCCGATACCGGCACTGTGATCAGCGGCCGCCTGCTCGAAATGGCCGACGACATCCAGGAAAAGAAGCTGACCACCGCCAAGGCGATCGCCGAGGCGAAGAAGCTGATCGAAACGAACACACGCAGGTTTTGACGACCTTCACCATGTGAAGCCCGAAACTACGGGGCAGTGCCACAAAGCACTGCCCCGTTTTTTGCTAAGCGTTAGGGCGTACGCTTCGTCTTGCGATTCCTCAACAACGCAAAAATGCCGGTCACCAGAGCCACGGGGGCCAGCAGGCCGGCAAATGTGCCGAAAACACCCATCCACAGGCTCGCGACAAGTTCGGATTGCATCAGCGTGGTATCGCCAAGCGCGAGGCCCAGAAAAATGCCGCCCCAGCCGGCAACCGACAACAGGCAACCTGCAATTATCAGCGGCTTTGGAGTCGGCCGTTTAGGAAACAGGAAAAATGCGATGATCATCGTCACGGTGATCACGACAGGAACGGTTTCCACGGGCGGCGTTCCCGTTCCCTATTTCTTCATCGCGCCATCGACGCTCCAGATGCCCGCGCCCCGCGTCGCGATGAACAGGAAGATGAAGCAGTAGAGCGCGATCGTCTCGCCGCCATTGGCGATCGGGAAGGCGCCCTGGCTGCCGTGCGCGACCCAGTAGCCGACCGCCGCCATGCCGCTGGCGATGAAGGCCGCGGGGCGGGTGAACAGGCCGATGACGATCAGGCCGCCCGCGACCAGTTCGATCACCCCCGCGGCTTGCAGCATCGGGTTCAGTTCCATCGGGAACTTGACCGGGAAGTTGAAGAATTTCTGTACGCCATGCGCCATGAACAACAGGCCCGCGACGATGCGCAGCAATGCATAGGCCTGTTCGCCGAAACCATCGAGAAACTTCATGATTTTCCCCCTCATTCCGATTGTCGAGGCGGGGAGGCTAACCGATTTTCTGGCCAACGCGAATTTTTTTCGCGTTTCATGTCACACGCGCCGATCCTGTCTCGTCAAGTCGGTACAACCCGCCCAAAGGAGATACGACATGACCAAGGTAACCGACCCCTTCGCCGCCTCGCCGCAGCTCATGAAGCAGTGGATGGCGGTCAGCCTCGCGGCCGAAAAAAGCCTTGAGGCGAGCCTGATCGAGCTGGTGAAGATCCGCTCGTCGATCCTCAACGGCTGCGCCAACTGCATCAACATGCACACTGCCGAAGCCCGCGCGAAGGGCGAGACCGAGCAGCGCATCTACCTGCTCGCGGCGTGGACCGACGCCCCGGTCTATACGCCGCGCGAGCGCGCCGCGCTCGCCTGGACCGACGCCTTGACCCGCCTTTCGCAAGGGCACGCGCAGAAGGAAGCTCGCGAAGCGCTCGATGCGCACTTCACTGCGGAGGAACAGATGAACCTGACCGTGATGATCAACGTCATCAATGGCTGGAACCGCATCGCGGTCGGCTTCGACCTCTGGTACGAAGGCGGCGCGCCCGCGAAGGCCGCCTGATGACCCCCGAAGGCATCCACGGCGACACCGGTGCGGCGGCGGACGCGGCGGCGAGTTTCGACCCGCTGCGTCCGCTCCTCACCCGCGTCGCGTACCGCATGCTCGGCTCGGTCGCCGATGCCGAGGATGTGGTGCAGGATGCCTTCATCCGCTGGCTCGCCGCCGACCGCGATGCGGTGCGCGAGCCCGCGGCGTTCCTCCGCCGCACCGTGACGCGGCTCTGCCTCGACCAGATCAAGTCGGCGCGAAACCGGCGCGAGACCTATGTCGGCCCCTGGCTCCCCGACCCGCTGGTCGAGGAGGAGGAAGAGGATGATGTGACGCTGCCGCTGATGCTCGCGCTCGAACGCCTCTCGCCGCTCGAGCGCGCCGCATTTCTTCTGCACGACGTCTTCGGCGTCGAATTTGACGAGGTCGCGAAGACGATCGACCGCGATCCCGCCGCGACGCGCCAGCTCGCCGCGCGGGCGCGCACGCACGTCCGCGACGCGCGACCGCGCTACAAGCTCGAGAAGGAGCAGGGGCTTCAGATCGCCAACGCCTTTTTCGCGGCCTCGCGCAGCGGCGATATGGGCGCGCTCGGCGCGCTGCTCGCCGCCGATGTTGGCATGTGGGCCGACGGCGGTGGCAAGCGTCCCGCCGCGATGGGGCCGGTGCTTGGCTATGACACCGTGCTGAAACTGCACCGCAGCCTCGCGGTGCTGTTCGGCAAATATGGCTCGACGCTCGTCCATACCGGGATGATCAACGGGCTGCCGGGCTTCGTCACGCGCGAAGCCGACGGCGAGCTTCAGACCACCGCGCTCGAGATAGCGGACGGCAAGGTCACCGCCATCTATGTCATGCGCAATCCCGACAAGCTGAGGCACATGCATTGACGGTCAGGCGGCGCGGCATACCCCCGCGGCGACGAACAGGATCGCCGCGGCAAAGCCCGCCGCCGTGCGCACCGAGTTCCAGAAGGTCCAGTCCTTGAGATAGCGCGTCCACAGTGCCGCGCCCTCGGGCGTGCCGACCGGTGTGGCGGCGAGCGCATTGTTGAGCGGGACATTCAGCGCCATCGTGACCCCGTCGCAGCCGATCACATAGAGCAGCGCCGCGGCGAGGATCAGCTTGCCGTCGAGCGTGCCGAGCGACCCCAATGCCATCGCCGCCGCGACCAAGCACAGCAGCCCGGTGCCGAACAGCGCGGTCATAAAGGCGGGATTGATCACCGTGACGTTGATCGAATTCATCGCGGTCGCGCCCTGTTCGGGCGCGAGCCGTCCGAGCCCGGCCATGACGAAGTTCGAAAAACCGAAGAAGACCCCGCCGACCAGCGCCGCGCCGCCCGCGGCGGCAAAGCTGAGGCCGGTCAAAAGATTATCGGCCATGCTGCCCTCCCGAAATCCCGCCCGATACAAGGCGATAGCTGATGCGGTACAATTCCATCGATTGCGCTCCTCCCCGCTGGCCCGAAAAGGTCAGCCGATCCGGCGCCGACCAGTCGAGCATCGGACCATAGCTGTCCCTGACCCGATCGTTCACCGCGAGGGGCAATATCATTCCCGCATCGTAGCGGCCACCATGCGATGTCGCGGCGAACAGGTCGATGCGATCGTCCTTCATGCTCGGCGCGCGCGCGAAGACCAAGGTCCGGTTGTCGGCCAGAAAGCTCGCGTCGAATTCGTCGGCGGGGGTGTTGATCGCTCCGGGCAGCGGCACGGCGGCCGCAAAGCCGCGGCCTTTCGACCGCGCGGTGTAAAGGTCGTGGCGCCCGGCGCCACCCGGCCGGTCGCTCGAAAACAGCAATTGCCGGCCATCGGGCGACAGCATCGGCGCATATTCGCTGGCCGCGCTGTTGACCTTGGGCCCCAGATTCTCGGGCGTCCCGAACCCCGCCGCGGTCACCGCGACGCGATAAAGATCGTCCTTGCCCATCCCGCCGGGCCGGTCCGAACAGAAATAGACGAAGCGTCCGTCGCGCGAAAAAGCGGGGTCGAAATCGCGCCCCGGCGAATTGAACGAAACCGGCGTCGCCGCCGCCCAGCTTGCCCCGACGCGCCGCGATATCCAGATGTCATAGCCGCCGGGCCCGCCCGGCCGGTCGCGGCTGAACCACAAGGCGGTTCGGCCATCGGCGCTGATCGTCAGGCGAATCTCCGAATGATCGGTCGAGGCGATCCCCGGCCCAAATAACTCGGCCTCGCCAACGATCTCGACCGCGGGCGCCACGGCAAGCAGCGAAAGCGCGAAGGCAAAGACCGTCATCTCAGGCGGTCCGTTCGAAATCGCTGATCCAGTTGGTCTCCCAGCTTTGCCCGCCGTCCGCCGACGATGCCTGCTCCCAGCGCGCCGAGGTCGCGGTGATGCGCGACCACAGAACGCGCGTCTTGATCGGCCGCCCCTCGAAACTGTCGTCGCCGATGAAGGTGCCGATCCCGTCCTTGAACCCGCCGCGGACGGGCGGTGCGATCGCTGTCGGACTGCGCCCGTCGAGCCACCAGCTCAGCCATTCGCCCGTCGCCGGATCGAGCGCGCGGATGCCGACCCCGCGGAACGGGGCGCCGGGAAAGCTCATCACATTGTCGCCGACATTGCCGCGCCCGCCGAGCACCGGCCAGTTCACCAGCGTCCCGTCGAAATCGACCCAGTCGCGGCTTCCCGCGAGCCGCGTCTTGAGCTTGCGGTGCCGCACCTTCCAACTGCCGACCAGAAAGGCGAAGTCGCGGGCGTTCGGTGCCTCTTCGGCAAGCAAGGGCAGCGGCGCCGGCGTGGCGCGAGTGCGCGTGAAATAATTGCGCCAGTTGATCTCCCACGTCTTGCCGCCATCGGTCGAAAACCCCTGGTCCCAATGCGGCCGCGGGCCGTGGATTTCGTGCCAGCGAAAGCGGACCGCGATATCCTGACCCTTATATGTATCGCGTCCGGTAAAGACGCCCTCACCGCCGTCGAAGCGTCCGATCACCGGCGGCTCGATATGCACCGGGTTGCGCCCGTCGACCCACCAGATCGCCCAGCGCTGCGTCGCGGGATCGAAGGCGCGAATGCCGAATCCGCGATACTCGCCGCCCGGCAGGTCGAGGATATTATCGTCGATAGTCCCGAGCCCGCCGAGCGTCAGCCAGCATGCGCTCCTGCCGCCGAACTCTGCCCAGTCGTCGCTGCCCGCGAGCCGCTCCTTCAGCCGCCGGTGCCAGACCTCCCAATTGCCGACCAGCCATTGCCAGTCGCGGCGATGCGCGTCGCCGCTCCCGGCGGTCAGGGTCTGGCCCCATGCAGGCACACCAAAAGCGGCCGCGCCACCGGCGAAGATCATCGTTTCGATCAGGCGGCGGCGGTCGAGCGAAGTGGGAAGATGGGTCATCGGGCCTCCGGCGAATGGGTGGCTTGGTTTGCCCTGCGCGCGACGCTTTGAGGATGCGAAGAATGGAAAGAGAGGCTAAGTCATATTTATGGTCCGCTCCGACAAGCTTCCGCCCTTGCCCTCGATCCGCGCCTTTGAAGCGGCGGCGCGGCTGGAGAGCTTTGCCCGCGCCGCGCAGGAGCTCGGCACCACCGCCGCGTCGGTCAGCTACCATGTCCGCCAGCTCGAACAGCAGACCGGGCTGCATCTGTTCGTCCGCCATCCGCACAAGGTCGTGCTGACCGCCGCCGGTGCCGCGATCGCGCGTGAGGCGACGGCCGCCTTCGCGGCGCTGCACGCCAGCTTCGTAAAGGCGCAGGACCGCGACGAGGCACGGCTGTCGCTGACGACGCTTCCGACCTTCGGGACGAGCTGGCTCACCCCGCGGCTCGGGCTGTTCCGCGCGCGCCACCCCGACATCGCGATCGAGCTCGAATTATCGGCGGAGCCACAGGCGCTGGGCGATGGCCGTTTCGATGCCGCGATCCGTCACGGTCTTGGCGACTGGCGCGGCCTCCGCAGCGTCCGGCTGTTCCCGGTCCTGTTCATGCCGCTTTGCGCGCCCGCGCTGAAGGCCGCGGCCGCCGGGCTGGAGGATCCCGGCAAAGCGCTCGATGTCCCGCTGCTCGGCCGGCCCGACTGGTGGGGACTGTGGTATCGCGCGCTCGGCGTCGCCCCGGGGCCGCCACCTGACCGCTTCGGCACCAGCCTCGCCGCCGAGCATATGGATATCGCCGCCGCGATCGCGGGGCACGGGATCGCGATCGGTTCGCCGATCCTGTTCCGCGACGAAATCGCCGCCGGACGCCTCGTCCCCGCGCACGACCTCGTTGCGGGTGACGGCCGCGCCTTCTGGTTCGTCTATCCCGTCGCGCGGCTGCAAAGCGCGAAGATCGCCCGCTTTCGCGACTGGCTGAGCGAGGCCGCCGCCGCTGAACTGTCGCACGCGCGGGACCTTGCCGGGCGCGCGGTCATTCTCGACCCATGATCCGGCCAAATATCGCTGTCCTACATAACACTGCCACGATAACGGGGTAAGGATGACTATCGCTTCGTTCCCCTCGCCACGCCGCCTTCCCGATGCGCTCAAACAGCCGACGGGTATCATTATACCGGAGGGGAGTGTGACTTTTGAGACCTTCCGCGGTGCGCGATGCTGAGCGTCGAAACCCACGCCGCGACGCCGTGGCCCGATCCGCTCGACTGGGAGGTGCGGGCAGGGGAGGCGGTCGCCGCGGCGCTCGCACTGACGCCCTATGCCGAGCTTGCCGATGCCGCGCCGCTCGTCGAAGTCTCGGTGCGGCTGACCGACGATGCCGAGGTGCACACGCTCAACCGCGATTTTCGTGGGCGTGACAAGCCGACCAACGTCCTTTCCTTTCCGCAGGTGCAGGAGGATTTGCTCGAAAGCCTCGCGAACAGCGATGATGGCGAAATCCTGCTCGGCGATATCGTGCTCGCGCGCGAAACCTGCGCGCGCGAGGCGGAGGAGAAGGGGATTTCGATCGCCGATCATGCGACGCATCTGATCGTCCACGGTACGCTGCATCTCGTCGGTTACGACCATATGGACGATCACTCGGCCGCCGCGATGGAGGCGCTCGAGGTGAAAGCGCTTGCATCGCTGGGCATCGCCAATCCATATGCGGAACTCGACTAGCAGGGAAACGACACGCACATGCCCGACGACCAGGGATCTTCGAGCCGATCGGAAGAGGACAGTAGTAGACCCGGACTATTGTCCGGGCTGAAGAATCTTTTGTTCGGCGGCGACAAGGAACCGTCGCTGCGCGAGCAGATCGAAGAGGTCATCGACGAGGCTGAGGAAGAGGGGCAGGAACGGCGCGGTAGCAGCGTCGTCGGCGACCTGTCGCAGACCGAGCGCAAGATGCTGCGCAACCTCCTCCACTTCGGCGAGCAGACCGTCGACGATGTCGCGGTGCCGCGTGCCGACATCATCGCCATCCCCGAAAGCGCGAGCTTTGCCGAAATCGTCGCCTTGTTCGCCGAAGCCGGGCACAGCCGCCTGCCGGTCTATCGCGAGAATCTCGACGAGGTCGTCGGCATGATCCACGTCAAGGACGTGTTCGCCGTGCTTGCCGAGGGGCGCACGCCGCCGCCCTTGCTCGACCTCATTCGCCAGCCGCTTTACGTCCCGCAATCGATGGGCGTGCTCGACCTGCTCGCCGAGATGCGCGCGAAACGCACCCACCTTGCGATCGTCATCGACGAATATTCGGGCACCGAGGGGCTGCTGACGATCGAGGATCTGGTCGAGGAGATCGTCGGCGAGATCGAGGACGAGCATGACGACGAGCCGACCGCGCTGTTCGCGCCCGGCGAGGGCGGATGCTGGGAAGCCGACGCGCGCGCCGAGCTCGACGATGTCGGCGAGGCGATCGACCCGCGGCTCGCCGAGATCGAGGAGGATGTCGACACGCTGGGCGGCCTCGCCGCCGTGCTTGCGGGCCATGTCCCCGAGGTCGGGGAAATCCTCGTCCACCCGAGCGGCTGGCGCATCGAGGTGACCGAGGCCGACGAACGCCGCGTCCACCGCCTGCGGCTCCACCCGCCGGTGATCGTCGATCTTGAGGCGCCGTCGGACCGGTCCGACGAGTTCTGACGCAATTGCCTTTGGCCGCCTGAACGACTAGCGCAGGCGCGATGGACGTCTCCGACCTTCGCATCGCCCTGTTCAGCGGCAATTACAACATGACCACCGACGGCGCGAACAAGGCGCTGAACCGCTTGGTCGGCTATCTTCTGGCGCATGGCGCCGCGGTTCGCGTCTATTCGCCGACCGTCGCCCATCCGGCTTTTGAGCCGACGGGCGATCTGGTCAGCGTGCCTTCGGTCGCGATTCCGGGGCGCAGCGAATATCGCATTCCAGTGTCCTTCTCGTCGCGGGTCCGCGAAGATATCACCGCTTTCGCGCCCAATATCGTCCATATCTCCAGCCCCGACCGCGTGGCGCGGCAGGCGGCGGCGTGGGCGCGGCGCCGGCGGCTCCCGGTCGCCTGTTCGGTGCACACGCGCTTCGAAACCTACGTCCGCTATTATAATCTGTCGTTCCTCGAACCCGTGATGGTCGCCTGGCTGCGCAAGCTTTACCGCAAGTGCGATGCGCTGATCGCGCCGTCCGAAAGCTTTGCGCAGGTGCTGCGCGAACAGCGGATGAACTACGACATCGGCATCTGGACCCGCGGCGTCGAGCAGTCGGTTTTCAATCCCGGTCGCCGCGACATGGCATGGCGCCGCTCGCTCGGGATCGAGGACGATGTGCCCGCGATCGCCTTTCTTGGGCGACTGGTGATGGAAAAGGGGCTCGACGTCTTTGCCGATGCGATCGACGTGCTCCAGCGGCGCGGGGTGCCGCACAAGGTCGTCGTGATCGGCGAGGGCCCCGCGGGCGAATGGTTCGAATCGCGCCTGCCCAACGCCAATTTCGTCGGCTTCCAGGGCGGCGCGGATCTCGCGCATGCGCTCGCCTCGTGCGACATTTTCTTCAATCCGTCGGTGACCGAGACCTTCGGCAATGTGACCCTGGAGGCGATGGCGTGCGGCCTGCCCGTCGTCGCGGCGCGCGCGACGGGGAGCGCGAGCATCGTCAAGCATGGCCAGACCGGCTATCTCGTCGCCCCGGGTTCGATCACCGGCTTTGCCGACCATCTCCAGCGCTATTGCCGCGATATCCAGCTGCGCGCCGAACATGGTGCGGCGGCGGTGCTCGAAAGCGGCGCCTATCAATGGGATGCGATCAACCAGGCGGTCGCCGACACCTATATCCGCCTGATCCGCCAGAAACAGCGGCGCCGGGGCTGAGCGGCCGATGGCCGGGGACCTGTTCGGCGAAGATGTGCCCGAGGCGAAGCAGGGCGGTGCGACCGGGCCTGTCCCGCTCGCTGAGCGACTGCGCCCCCGCACGCTCGCCGATGTCGTCGGGCAGGAACATCTGACCGGTCCCGAAGGCGCGATCGGCCGTATGGTCGCGGCGGGCCAATTGTCGTCGATCATCCTTTGGGGTCCGCCGGGCACGGGTAAGACGACGATCGCGCGGCTGCTCGCCGAAGCCGTGGGGATGCGCTTCGCACCGCTGTCGGCGGTCTTCTCGGGCGTCGCCGACCTCCGGCAAGCCTTCGCCGATGCCGAGAAGATGGCGGCGGCGGGCAAGCGCACCCTGCTTTTCGTCGACGAGATCCACCGTTTCAATCGCGCCCAGCAGGACGGCTTCCTGCCCTATGTCGAACGCGGCACTGTCGTGCTCGTCGGCGCGACGACCGAGAACCCCAGCTTCGCGCTCAACGCGGCGCTGCTGTCGCGGGCGCAGGTGCTGGTGCTGAACCGCTTGGGCGAAGACGCGCTGGCGACGCTGGTCGAGCGCGCGGAGGCCGAAGTCGGCCGCGCGTTGCCTGTCACCGACGACGCCAGGGCGGCGCTGATCTCGAGCGCCGATGGCGACGGCCGCTTCCTGCTCAACCAGGTCGAAACCTTGTTCGCGACCGCGATCGACGCCCCGCTCGATCCCGCCGAACTCGCGCAGTTCCTGCATCGCCGCATGCCGGTCTACGACAAGGACCGCGACGGCCATTATAATCTGATCTCGGCGCTGCATAAGGCGCTGCGCGGATCGGATCCGCAGGCGTCGCTCTACTGGCTCGCGCGCATGCTCGTCGCGGGCGAGGAGCCGCTTTACGTCCTGCGCCGAATCGTCCGGTTCGCGAGCGAAGATATTGGCCTCGCCGACCCGCAAGCGCTGGTGCAGTGCCTCGCCGCCAAGGACGCCTATCAGTTCCTCGGCTCGCCCGAAGGCGAGCTCGCGATCGTGCAGGCGTGCCTCTATTGCGCGACCGCCCCCAAGTCGAACGCCGCCTATGCAGCACAGAAAGCGGCATGGGCCGCGGCCCGCGAAACCGGCAGCCTCGCGCCGCCCGCCAATATCCTGAACGCCCCGACCAAGCTGATGAAAGACTTGGGTTATGGCGAGGGCTACAGCTACGACCATGATGCGCCCGACGGCTTTTCGGGCGACAATTATTGGCCGGACGGCATGGTGCCGGCCGATTTCTATCGCCCCGTCGACCGCGGTTTCGAAAAGCGGATCGCCGAACGCCTCGCCTGGTGGGACGAACGGCGCCGCGCGAAGGACTGACGCCGGCCTTGCCTCGTTGGACGCATGAGTATAGTTTTGGGACAAGTCGGGTCGCGCCGGAACTGGGGTAGTCATCATGGCATTGGCGCTTGTCCTTGCCGCTGCAGCGACACCGATCCTGTCCTGTCCAGGCGGCACTATCGAAACGAAATGCACCGCCGCGGAGGTGACGGCGAAGATCGCGCTGACCCGCGCGCGCGTCACCAATATCGCGCAGCGATGCCTCTACGACTTCGGCGGGAAATGCAGCGTCGAAGCGAGCGGACGGATCAACGGCCGCGATCCCGGCACCAGCTTGCTCTGGCAGAAAATGCGCCTCGCGCCGCGCGACGGGCCGCTGGCGCGGATGCTTGTGCTGCTGTCGCAGGACAAGGCAGGGAAGGCGGCGCTTGCGGGGTTCGCCGAAAGCTCGGGATCGATCGGAACGCCCGATCTGGTGCTGGACGATGACAAGCGCCGGATGGTCCATGTCGGCGGTACGCTGGCTGGCAGCGGCGGGGGCAACGCCGATGCGCTGTTCGTCAGCGAGACCGCCGCGCCCAAATGGCGCCGCGTCGACCTGTCCGACTGGTCGGAGCAGGGTGGCAAGCTGCTGCCGACGGGCTATTGGCTGCGTGGGCCCGCGCAATTCGCCTTCGACGAGATGTTCGTCTCGGTGCCCGTGGCGCGCGACGGCGACGGCAATTGCTGCCCGCGCGGCGGCAACGCCTTCTATGATCTCGATATTCAGGACGACCGGCTGGTGTTGACGCGCCTGCGCTTCCAGCCCATGCAGCCACTGGGGCGCGACATAGAGGTCACCGCCGGGACATTGGAAGACTGATCTGCACCGGGATATGGCGCTGACCTTCGACAGTTGGGACGATGTGGTCGCGTTCGCGTGCGCGCTTCCCGATGTCGAAATGCTTTCCTTTTATGGCACCCCCTGTCCGAAGCTCAACGGCAAGGCGCTCGCCTCGCCGGGACGCGAGCCCGGCAGTTTTGCCGTGATGTGCAAGCCCGACGAAAAGGAAATCCTGCTTGAAACCGATCCCGACACCTTCTGGCAAACCCCGCATTATGAAGGCTGGCACGCGCTGCTCGTCCGCTTCGGGTCGGACGATCCCGATCGCGTCGCCGATGTCATCCGCCGGGCCTGGTGGGATCGCGCCAAGAAAGCGCAGCGGCAGGCTCTTGGCGATCGCCCCTGACCTGCTGCGTGTCCTCGGCGCCGCGTTCCTTGCCGGTGCCGTGCCCGCAGCGGCGCAGGCGCCGAAACCCAATGCCGAGCTGAACCGCGCATGGGCGGCGGGTTATCGCGCGGCCTTTGTCTGCTCGTCGCTGTGGAACGGTGCGGGCAAGCCGATCGAGGCGATCGAACGCGACGAACTCACGGGCATCTATCCCGAGATCGAGGCCGATGTCCGCGCGCTGAAGGCCGATATCGATGCCGAGGCGAAGCGGGTGAGCGTTCGCTATCGCGACGACATGCCCCCGCGGATCGCGGAATGGAGCGGGCGCGCAGGCTGCGTCACCCTGCCGATCGGCGCGCAGCCGGCGGCGATGCCCGCCGCCGACCACCGCGCTGACCTCGACGCCCGGCCGTGGCCGATTGGCGACAAGGATGCGCGCCGGCCGGTCCCGAAGGGCATGAGCAGGTTCGAGCAGACGGCAACGAACATGGACGGGTTTGGCGGCCGCACGAGTTCGCTGCTGATCGTCAAAAACGGCCGGATCGCATTCGAACATTATTGGGGCGGGCACGATCTTCACACCGCGCAGCGCACTTTCTCGGTTGCCAAATCGATGGCCGCGACCTTGATCGGCCATGCGGTGCAGCAGGGCTCGATCGACGTGACGAAGCCCGCGTTGATCGCCGAGTGGCAGTCGCCGGGCGACGCGCGCGCGGCGATCACGACCGAGCAGCTGATGCGCATGGCGAGCGGCCTGACCAGCGACACCGCGGGCAACCGCAGCGACGCCATCTATATGGGCGGCGCATCGGTGCGCCAGTGGACCACGCAATGGCCGCTGCTCAACCCGCCTAACACGCGCTATCGCTATGCGAACAACGACACACTGCTCGCGACATTGTCGCTGAAGGCCGCGCTGCAAAAGGCAGGCGCGCCGCTCGATCCCGCCGCCTTCTTTGACCGGCTCGGCATGACGCGCACCTTCGTCGAACATGACAAGGACGGCGACTATATCTTGTCGAGCCAGGTGTGGACCACGGCGCGCGACCTCGCGCGGCTGGGCCTCCTCTATCAGAACGACGGGATGTGGCAGGGCGAGCGCTTGCTCCCCGCCGACTGGCGCCGCTTCGTCACGACGCCCAGCGGGCCGCAGCCCGACGGCGCGTTCGGCTATGGTGCGGGCTTCTGGTTGCTGGGCAAGTCGGACGGCGTGCCCGCCGATGCCTTCGGCGGCTTTGGCAACCGCGGTCAATATGTCATCGTCATCCCGTCACGCGAACTGGTGATCGTGCGGCAGGGTTATGACGACGACAAGACCCGGCTCGACATCGCAAAGCTCGTCAAGGCGATCGTTGCGGCTGACCGCTGATCATTCGAAGGGCGGGTAACGCTCGAACGCGGGCAGGTCGTTCAGCTTTTCCATCCAGCCGATGCGTTCGGCGGTCTGGATTTGCGCCTGCGCGGGGATGAGGTCGGGATCGTCGAGCGTCGCGGTCTGCACGTCGATCTGGCCCGGAAAGATCGCCTCGTTCGAATAGAAGAGCCCGGTGCCGCAATCGGCGCAGAAATGGCGGCGGCCATGCTCGGACGAGGCGTAGATCTTCGCCGTGCCATCGATCTCGATTTCATCGTTTCCGACGAGCGCCCAGCCGACGAGCGGTGCGCCCGAGTGGCGGCGGCAGTCGCTGCAATGGCACAGCGCATGATGCTGCACCGCGGTGGTCATCGAATAACGGATCGCGCCGCAATGGCATTGACCGCTGGCACGGGGGGCTTGCTCGCTCATCACTTTATTCTCCTCTGGGAAATTGGAATGAGAACATAGCATAAACATATATTGTTGGGAATTTTTGAATCGCGGCAACGATCAAGGGTTTCCGCCGCTACCGCTCGGCGATTTATTTCTTCGTTAACCTTGTTGTGGCAAGTCGACCTTGCGGGAGGGCGCTAGCGATAATGCACGGGACGCCCAGTCTCTATTGCCTTGGGGATGATTGATGCGATCCAGCCTACGCGCCATTGCGCCGGAAGTTGTCATCACTGGCATAATGCTGGCTGTAATGCTCCTTTTGTCGGTAGCTTTCAATTTGCCCATCGTGGCGCCATCCGGCGGCCGCGCCGCTTTCGTCGGCGTTCATTACCTCTATCCGCTGATCGGCGTGGCGCTCCTTGGCATTTCGACCTTCATCGCGGGCAAACGCGACGTTGCGATCAGCTTTTTCATCGCGCTCCCCTGCTACGTCGCCATCCTGTTCGCTCACTTCAACATCAAACTGTGGATACCTCACATAAATCCTGTGCTTTACGACGAGTTTTACTGGAAGACGGACCAGATGGTGCGCCCGATTGTCGACGCATGCATTTATGTCCGGGAAAATCTGTTCGGGTTCGTGACCTTTGAATCGAACTTCTACATGCTGTCGTTCATCGGCCTGTTCTATACCAGCTTCCTTTATCACGCGATGAAGACCCCCGCCTATTTCCGGACCCTGGTGGTGGCCGTCCTGCTCGTGCAATCGCTCGGCGCGATCGCCTATCTTGTAGCACCGGCGGTCGGACCGTTCATCTATGAGCGTGGAATCGACCCGATCGTCACGCCCGGTCAAATCGGCATGCTGGAGTTCTACCGCAGTTCGGTTACGGGCGGCCCCGAGTGGCTGGCACAATATGGCGGTGCCGAATTCACCGCGGGCCTCGCAGCAATGCCGTCGCTACACGCTGCTGGAGCCTTCCTCTTTTTCCTGTTCGCGTGGAAACACGGCCGGATCCTTCTGCCGCTCTATTCGGCAATTCTCTTCTTCATCCTGGTAACCTCGATTGCCACCCGCTGGCATTATGTCATCGATGTGCCGATCGGTATTGTGCTGGCATGGGGCTGTCTCTGGCTCGCCGAACGGATTGTTGATGTCGAGAAAGTGGAAACGGCCGAGCCGGTCGGATATGTGGTGCCAGCGACCGCCTGATCGTCTTCCGATCACCAGAATTAATCGCCCAGATCAACCCCATGTGCCGCCGCCCACGCCTGATACTGGCCGCGCGGATCGGATGACGGCTGCGCCAGGATCGCCGCCATGTCGGCGCGCAGCGCGCCGAGGTCGAGCGAACGGATCATTGCCTTCACCGGGCCGACGCCGGCGGGGGTGATCGACAGGCGCTCGATGCCGACGCCGAGCAGCGCCATCGCCTCCAGCGGGCGGCCGCCCATTTCGCCGCAGACGCCGAGCGCGACCTTCGATCCCGACACCGTGCGGACGACGCGGGCGAGGTAACGCATGACCGTTGGCGACAGCCAGTCATAGCGTTCGGCGAGCCGCGGGTGCGCGCGGTCGGCGGCGAACAGGAATTGCGTCAGGTCGTTGGTGCCAACCGACAGAAAATCGAGGTGCGGCAGCATCAGGTCGAGCGTTTCGAGAAGGCCCGGCACTTCGAGCATCGCGCCGTAGCGGATCGCGACCGGCAATTTCTTGTTGTGGCTCGCTAGCCAGGCGCGCTGGCCGACGAACAAATTGCGCGCGGCTTCATACTCCCACGGCTCGGACACCATCGGGAACATGACGTTGAGCGTCCGCCCGGCGGCGGCCTCCATCAGCGCGCGCGCCTGAACCTTGAGCAGCCCCTCGCGCTCGAGCGCCAGGCGGAGCGCGCGCCAGCCCATCGCCGGATTTTCCTCATGCGCGCTGTCACCGGCATTCATATAGGGCAGCGCCTTGTCGCCGCCGATGTCGACGGTGCGAAAGATCACCGGCCGGTCGCCCGCGGCGTCGAGGACGTCGCGGTAGAGCCGCTGCTGGCGGTCGCGCGAAGGCAAAGTTGCCGACACAAGGAACTGGAATTCGGTGCGGAACAGCCCGATCCCGCGTGCGCCGGTGAGGTCGAGCGCGGCGATATCTTCGCGCAGCCCCGCGTTGATCATCAACTCGATCGGTACGCCGTCCTTGGTGACCGCGGGCAGATCGCGCAGCGACGCGAGGTTGGCGCGGCGCTTTTGCGAAATCTCCAGCTTGGCGTCAAACGCGTCCTGCACCGCCTGCGTTGGCCGGACGTGCACTGTTCCCGCAGCCGAATCGAGCAACAGCAAATCGCCTTCGCGGATCGACGCGCGTACGTCGCTGACGCGGCCCATAACGGGCACTCCCATCGCGCGCGCGACGATGATGACGTGTGCGGTGAGCGATCCTTCCTCGAGCACGACGCCCTTCAGGCGGCGGCGGTCATATTCGAGCAGCTCGGCGGGGCCGAGGTTGCGCGCGATCAGGATCGAATCCTGCCGAAGGCCCATTTGCGCCGCGGTGCCCATCTGCCCCGACACGATGCGGATCAGCCGGTTCGACAGATCCTCCAGATCGTGCATGCGGTCGCGCAGCAACGGGTCGTCGATCTGGCGCATCCGCATGCGGGTGCGCTGCTGGACGCGTTCGATCGCCGCCTCGGCGGTCAGGCCGCTGTCGATCGCCTCGTTGATGCGCCGCGACCATCCCTCGTCATAGGCGAACATCTTGTAGGTCTCGATGACCTCCTCATGCTCGCCGCCGACGCCGAAGTCGGCCGAGCTCGCCATGCGGTCGATCTGTTCGCGCATCTTGTCGAACGCGGCGTAAACGCGGTGGCGCTCGGCCTCGGTGTCGTCGGCGACGGTATGTTCGATCGTGATGCGCGGCTGGTGGAACACCGCGACCCCGGCGCCCATGCCGTCGACCAGCTTCTGGCCGTTCAGTCGCTGCGCCGACTGGTCGGCGGCCGCAGCATCGGTGCGCGCGGCGGTATCCACCAGGTCGGCGTTGGCGATTAGTTCGGACAGCACCATCGCGACGGTCTGCAGCGTCTCGATCTCGATATCGTCATACCGGCGTGGATCGCTGTGCTGGACGCAGAGCACGCCGACCGCGCGCTCGCGGCGGATGATCGGCACCCCGGCAAAGCTGTGGAATAATTCTTCGCCGGTTTCGGGGCGATAGGAAAAGTCGGGGTGCGCGGCGGCTTCGTCGAGGTTCAGCGTCTCGATCTGGTCGGCGATCATGCCGACCAGTCCTTCGCCGAGGCCGAGGCGCGTGACGTGCACCGCCTCCTGCTTCAGCCCGCGCGTCGCATAAAGTTCGAGCGCGCCATCGCGCAGCAAATAGATCGAGCAGACCTCGCTATCGAGGCATTCGCCGATGATGCCGACGACCTGATTGAGCTTGCCCTGCGCATTGGAACGCGATGCCATGACCTCGTGCAACCGGGTCAGGATGGTGCGCGCCGACTGGGCGGCCGACGAGGGCGGTGGCGGGGCGTTGGTCATCGCAAACCTGCTAACAGAAGGATGCGGTGCGCGCCAATACCCCGCGCGCGATTGGCCAATCTATTCCTATGCAGTCCGAAACCGGCGTCAGTGCTTGCTGGTCGGAACAGTCACGGAAGCGGTCGGGCCGACCGGCGATGCTGGCGCCGGGGTGTTCATGATCGCCGGCCGCGGCGCATATTTCGCGTCCCACGCGACAGCGTCGACCTGATATTGGGCATAAGCCTGATAAAATTCGTTGAACGGCTCGTCGAGCCGCGCGAGATGTGCGGGTGCCTGTTCGACGAGCTGCGCTGTCGGGGTCGACGACACGACCTGCGCGATCTCGTTGGCGCGGACGCAGAAACCGCGCTGCGCCGGTGGCTGCGCGAAATAGTTGAACAGCTGCGTCGAAAGGCGGTCGCGCGGCGCGATGCCGTTATTCTTATGTTCCTTGCCGAGCTGGGTGATGACGCTCTTCTCGGTCGACTTGATCACCTTGCCGTGCGCCTTGATGATGTTGTTGTAAGCCGAAATAAGCGTCGTTTCCTCAATCCCGCGACAGCCGATGGCCGCGACGTTGAGGCCGATCTTCAGCTGCCAGAAGGCACGGTCGCCGGTCACGCCGCTGTTCGCGGTGACGAAGCGCCCATCGATTCCGCGGCCGGGCAGGATCTGCGTCACGGCAGCATTGCCCGGCCGCGGAATCGATGGGCGCTTCGTCACCGCGAACAGCGGCGT
>NZ_JNFD01000043.1 GCF_000756375.1 Sphingopyxis sp. LC81
CGCGCGGGGCCGGGCCCGCCCTCGCCCTGTTCGCGCCCCAGCTCGACCGCGCGCGAGCAGCAGCTGTTGCGCGTGAGCGCGCACGCGCAGGTGGGGGCAGGTGGCAGCGCGATATATGTGAAGTCGAATCGGTCCCAATTATTGTACCGCGCGCGCGCGAAGCTGCGGGTAACCCGGGCGATGTCGGGGAGGACGGGGAAGGCGGCGATGGCGAGGGGCGAGCGTGTAGTCATGCGCGTGCGCATAATCGTTATCGGCCCAAAGCAAAACCCCTCCCGCAAGCGGGAGGGGCAAAGATCCTCCCCATGGCGAAGCCAAGGGGAGGTGGCAGCGCGGAGCGCTGACGGAGGGGTTGGCGCTGCCGTAGAAACCCCTCCACCACCGCTTTGCGGCGGTCCCCCTCCCCAACGCTTCGCGATGGGGAGGATCTTCGGCTTAACCCGGAATGCCGCTGATCGACTTCACTTCCATGAAGTCCTTGAGCCCGAACACGCCGCCTTCGCGGCCGTTGCCCGACGCCTTGTAGCCGCCGAACGCCGCGCCCGGACCGGGACCCCACGCGTTGACCGCGACCATGCCGGCGCGCAGCTTCGGTGCCACGTCGGCCGCCTTGGCGGGGTCGCCCGAAATCACCGCCGACAGGCCGTATTCGGTATCGTTGGCGATATCGACGGCTTCGTCGAGGTCGCCATAGGCCATGATCGTCGCGACGGGGCCGAAGATTTCCTCGTTGGCGATGCGCATGTCGCGCGTGACGCCCGAGAATACGGTCGGCTTGATATAATAGCCGCGGTTGACGTTGCTCGGCAGGCCGGTGCCGCCGGTTTCGAGCGTCGCGCCTTCGTCGATCGCCGACTGGATCAGGCCCTGGATCTTGTCGAACTGCGCCTTGTTGACGACGGGGCCGATGTGGCCGCCCTCGGCCTGCGGATCGCCCACGGAAGTGCCGTCGAACATCGCCTTGATCACGCCGACCGCCTCGGCCTCGCGCTCCTTCTGGACGAGGATGCGAGTCGGGGCGATGCAGCTCTGACCGGTGTTGACGAGCACGCCCTGCACCGTCGGCGGCAGCACCGCGGCGAAATCGGCGTCGGGCAGGACGATGTTCGGCGACTTGCCGCCGAGTTCCTGATGGACGCGCTTGACGGTGTCGGCGGCCGCCTTGGCGACGAGGATGCCCGCGCGGGTCGATCCGGTGAAGCTGACCATTTCGATGCCGGGATGCGCGCTGATTGCGTTGCCGACGGTGGGTCCGTCGCCTTGCACGAGGTTGAACACGCCCGGCGGGACGCCCGCGGCGTCGAGGATTTCGGCGAAGATCGTCGCGTTGCCGGGGCATTCTTCGGAGGGCTTCAGCACCATCGTATTGCCGCCGGCGAGCGCCGGGGCGACCTTCAGTGCGATCTGGTTGAGCGGCCAGTTCCACGGCGTGATCATGCCGACGACGCCGATCGGTTCATAGGCGATGACGCCCGCGGCATATTTTTCGGTGAAGGCGAAATCTTTGAGCGCCGCGATCGTGCCGAGGAAGCCGCCGATGCCAGCGCCGACCTGTGCGGTGCCCGCGAAGCTGACGGGAGCGCCCATTTCGCTCGCCATCGACTTGGCAAGGTCGGGGGCGCGCTTCTTATATTCCTCGACGATGCGGTTCAGCAGCTCGAGCCGTTCTTCGCGCGTCGTCCGCGACCAGCTCTTCAGCGCTTCGCGCGCCGCGGCGACGGCATCGTCGACGTCGGCGGCGGTGCCAAGGACGATCGTCGAGGCGGCTTCCTCGGTCGCCGGGTTGATGACGTCGTGCGGCTTGCCGCCTTTGCTGTCGACCCAGCGGCCGCCGATGTAATTCTGTTTGAGGTGCGTTTCGGTGCTCATGTCCTGTCTCCCATCGGCGGTGAATCCGTCTCGGATTGCTACCTAATCACTGTGGCGGATGAATCAAGCGAAGGCCAACTGCCAATTGCGGCAGGTCAGCGTTTTTCAGCAGAAAGGCGTGACATCAGGATGGCAGCGCGCGTTGCCTGCCGCGCGATGCTGGGGATGTCGACCGCCTCCCCCGGGGCATGGTCGCCCGTGCTGTATGGCCCGAGTCCCGCCAGTCCGTCGATGTCGGCGGCGACGAAGCTGATGTCGCCCGCGCCGCGCTTCAGCGGGTCGAGCGGCGCCATTTCGGCGAGGCCGAGGTCACGGTTCACGCCGTTGAGCTTCGTGAGCAGCGCGCGGTTGCCATCGGTCGGCGCCATCGACGGATAGCCGCCCGGATCGAAAGTAATCTTCGCATCGGTGCCGGGGGCGTGCTCGGCGACGATCGCCGTCATTTTCGTCTTCACGCGCGCGATCTGTTCGGGCGACAGCGCGCGGAGGTCGCCGCGCGCGACCGCGATCGGCGCGATGATGTTGGTCTTGCCGGTCACCGTCGCGCGGATGCCGCCCGCGTCGAGATCGGCCTGCTGCCCGCCTGCGATCAGCCCGACGTTGAAGGTGAGGTTCGGCTCGGGCAGCTCGGTGCGGAAGCGGTGGACGATGCGCGTGAGTTCATAGATCGCGCCGTCGCCCGCCGCGGCGCTGAAGATACCCGAACTGTGCGCGCTCTTGCCCGTCGCGGTGACGGTCCAGCTGTCCGACGAGCGCCGCGCGACCGAACCCATGTCGGCACCACCATCGCGCACAAGCCCCTCGAAATCGAGCGCGACGTCGCTGCGCTTGCCCGCCGCGATCAGGTCCGCTCGCGCCTTCTCGATCGGGCTGCCCGAATCTTCCTCGTCGCCGGTCATGTGGATTTCGATATTGGCATCCTTCAGCGTCCCGGCCGCCTGCATCGCGCGCAGCGCCGCGACGATCACGACCATACCGCCCTTGTCGTCGCCCGCGCCGGGGCCTTCGCCCATATCGCCCTTGCGCGTGAATTTCTGGAAGGGCGAGTCGGGCTCGAACACCGTGTCGAGATGCGCGATGAGGAGCAGGCGCTTGGTATCGGGTTTGCCGCTGTGCGTGGCGATCAAATGGCCGGCGCGGCCGGTGTCGCGCATCGGCTTCCATTCGACCTTGAAACCCAAGGGTTCGAGTTCGGCGCGCATCATCGCCCCGACCTTCTCGACCCCTTCGAGATTGAGCGAGCCGCTGTTCTGATTGACGAGCTTTTCGAGCAAGGCGAGCGAACGATCCTGCTCGGCCGCAACCGTCTTCGCCATGCCGCTCTCGGCCTTCGAGAGCTTGGCCTCCGCCGCCGGGGCGAGTGCGAGCTGGAAGGCGACGAGAGCGGAAAACGGCAGTGATTTCATGGGGAGGCTCCTCTGGACACCCTCTTGTGCAGCCTCGACCGCGCCTCGGCAAGCGCTCAGCCGGGATAGGGCGCTTGTTTGAGTAGTCTTGCGAGGTGCGCCGCGTTGGCGGCAACCATCTTCGCGGTTTCGGTCACCTTGCGCGGCCGGTGTTCCAGATCCTTAAAGTCGGTCGATCCCATCGCCTCGCCGACCCAATAGCAAGCGGCGACCGCGGGGATCGTCCAGCCGACATCGTTCAGCGCCTGGAAGATTTGCGCCGAGACATTGTGCGCGCCATCCTCATTGCCGACGATCGCGGCGACCGCGACCTTCGAATAGCTCGGCATGCGCCCCCGATCGTCGGCTTCCGACAGGAAGGCGTCCATGCGCTCCATCACGAGCTTGGCGACGCTCGACGCCTGCCCCATCCAGATCGGGGTGCCGAAGATCAAGATGTCGGCGGCGAGGATCTGTTTGCGGATCGCGGGCCAGTCGTCGTCCGGCCCCTGGTTTGAGGTCACACCCCATTTGACGTTGTGCGCGGCGATGCGGATCGGGTCGGCGACCGTCACGCCCAGCGCCGCGAAATGTTCGGCGAGCACGGCGATCATTGCGTCGGTCGAACTGGCGCGGCCCTTGGCCGAAAGCGAGCAGTTGATGGCGGCGGCAGTCAGGGGAGCAGGCATGTCATGTCCTTGCGGGCTGGCACCCCCCGCAAGGAAATGGCCGGGAACCCGCTCAGGTTCCGGGGCGGACCATGAAAATATCGCCGCCGATGCTGATCAGGAAGAGGTTGCCCGCGCTGTCCTCGCCGAACGAGGCGATCGAATTCAGCGTCCCGGCGTCGGGTGCAAAATCCTCGTTCCGCCGCGCGAAGCGCGAGGAGGCGAGCGTCTGGCCGGGGACGAGGCTGGCGAAAGGCACCGACCAGATATTGCCCGAGACGAAATCGGCGAAGACATATTGACCCTGCAAGGACGTCACCGGGCCGCGATAGACATAGCCGCCGGTGATCGAATTGCCCTGCCGCGGACCGCTGCCATGGCCATATTCGGCGACCGGGTCGGTGAGCCCGCCGGGTGCCGTGCCGGTGAAAGGCTGGGTCCCTTCCTTGAAGCGCCAGCCGAAGTTCAGCCCCGGCCCGGTGGTCGTCACCATGTCGATTTCTTCGACCGCGCCTTGCCCAACGTCGCCGATGATCAGCGTCGAGCCCGAGAAGGAGGTACGGAACGGATTGCGGAGGCCAAGGGCATAGACGTACGGATCCCCGCCGCCGCTGAGATAGGGGTTGCCCGGCGCCGGGGTGAAGAAGGTCGGCGACGCACCCGCATAGGGATCTTCGACCACCCTGATCCGCAATATCTTGCCGAGCCGCGAATTGGGGTTCTGGGCGTTGTTGCCGGGATCGCCCGCGCCGCCGCCATCGCCCACCCCCACATAGAGAAAGCCGTCGGGACCGAAGACCATCGAGCCGCCGTTATGATTGTTCGCGCCGGGATGCGGTATCGTGAGCCTTTCCAATATTTGCGGCGATCCGGAGAGGGTTCCATATTCGCGAAGCTCGATATCGCCCGCGGCATTGGTGCAATAGATCATGAAGCGATCGGAATTCGCCGGGTTCGGCAACAGCGCCATGCTCAGCAATCCGCGCTCGCCGTCGGTCGATAGATCGCCGACCGTGTAGCGCAATGTCTTCACGCCGGTCGAGGGATTCAGGCGATAGACCCGTCCCGCCTTTTCCAGCACATAGACGTCGCTGCTGCCCGGAATGCCGAGAACATAGGTTGGCTGGCTGAAACCGGTCCCGACGCGCGCGACAACGATGCCCTCGCGGCTGTTGGTGACGGTGATGTTGACCGTTTGCGTCGCACTGGCGCTGGCGTCGCTGACGCGGAGCTGGACCGTATAGACATTGTCGCCATTGGCATCGCCGGGCAGGTCGTAATCGGGCGCCTCGTTGAAGCGGAGCGCGCCGGCGGCGGTGATCGAGAAGCGTGCCGCGTCGGCGCCGCCGTCGATCGCAAAGGTCAGGACATCGCCATTGGGGTCGCTCGCGGTCGCCTGATAGGCGGCGGCGGTGTTTTCCGCGACGCTGGCGGTCTGGAGCGAGGTGAAGGCTGGCGGCGCATTGGCCGCGGGCGGTGTGCTGCCCCCGCCATCGCCTCCGCCGCACGACGCGAGGAGGAAAGGGGCAAGGGCGGCAAAGACGCGCATCCGCATGGCCGAACAGCCTTTCGTGATCGAACCCCACCCCGACTGCAATCTGCCATCGGGGGGCGGGGATCGCAACCCCGCCGGGTTCGCCATACGGGCGGCGATCCCGGGCCGCCTCAGGCGGGCTCTTTGACCTCCTCGAAATCGTCGAGCTTGCCCAGCGCGTCGCGGGCAATTTTGGTCAGTGCGGAGCGATTGACCGCCAAGCCTTTCGTCTCGGTGCCCGTCAGGTCGTCGATGGCGAACGCGACGCGGGTGCGATCGGGCGCCAGCTCGTCGAAGGTGAACTTCAGCCCCGTGGACAGCGCGCCGTCGTCGACGCTGTAGATCAGATGCGCTTCGCGTGGGATCTCCATCGCGACGGCGATCTTGACCTTATATGCCTCGGGCCGCTCGTCGGGCACCATTTGTTCGAACCCGGGTTCGCCCTTTTGCACGACGAGTTCGTAGAGGCGCGTCGACCCGCCGTTGGTGACGAGCGGAAGCCCGGCGAACGCGCTGCCGTCGCCGAACATCTTGGCGAACACCTGTTCGCGCGGCGCCGCGACGGTCCGCGTCTGGTTCGCCAGTTCAGCCATTTTGCCGCAGCCGGTCGCGAGCAGCATCGCTGCAATCGGCACCATCATGCGAAACATCGAGCATTCCCCCCGGAAAGACTGGCCCTCTCTTAACGCGAAGGGCTTACCAAAGCGTAATGGGGACGGGCGGCCAAAATAAGGAAAGGGCGCCCGGTTCCCCCGAACCGGACGCCCTCCCTTAGGCGATCTGACCCTGTAGGATCAGGCGCTGTAGTACATGTCGAATTCGACCGGGCTCGGAGTCTGTTCGAAACGATAGACCTCGTCCCACTTCAGTTCGACATAGGCTTCGATCTGATCCTTGCTGAACACGTCGCCCTTGAGCAGGAAGTCGTGGTCGGCGAGCAGGCTGTCGAGCGCTTCGCGAAGCGAACCGCAGACGGTCGGGACTTCGCTCAGTTCCTCGGGCGGCAGGTCGTACAGATTCTTGTCCATCGGGTCGCCCGGGTGGATCTTGTTCTGGATGCCGTCGAGGCCCGCCATCAGCAGCGCCGAATAGCAGAGATAGGGGTTGGCCATCGCGTCGGGGAAGCGGAATTCGACGCGCTTCGACTTGGCGCCAGCACCGTACGGGATACGGCACGACGCCGAACGGTTGCGGCTCGAGTAAGCGAGCAGCACCGGCGCTTCGAAGCCCGGGACGAGGCGCTTGTAGCTGTTCGTCGTCGGGTTGGTGAAGGCGTTGAGCGCCTTGGCATGCTTGACCACGCCGCCGATGAAATAGAGGCACATGTCGCTGAGGCCAGCATAGCCATTGCCGGCGAAGAGCGGCTTGCCCTTTTCCCAGATCGAGATGTGGGTGTGCATGCCGCTGCCGTTATCGTCCTTGATCGGCTTCGGCATGAAGGTCGCGGTCTTGCCGTAAGCATGCGCGACCTGGTGCACGACATATTTGTAGATCTGCATGCGGTCGGCGGTTTCGGTCAGCGTGCCGAAGGTCAGGCCAAGCTCGTGCTGCGCGGCGGCGACCTCATGGTGATGCTTGTCGCACGGAAGGCCGAGTTCGAGCATCGTCGAGACCATTTCGGCGCGGATGTCGACGGCGCTGTCGACCGGGGCGACGGGGAAATAGCCGCCCTTGGCGCGCGGACGGTGGGCGAGGTTGCCGCCTTCGTACGCGCGGCCGGTGTTGGTCGGCAGTTCGATGTCGTCGATCTCGAAGCCCGACTTGTTATAGCCGGTTTCGAAGCGGACATCGTCGAACATGAAGAATTCGGCTTCGGGGCCGACATAGACGGTGTCGCCGATGCCGGTCGAGGCGACATAGGCTTCGGCGCGCTTTGCGGTGGTGCGCGGGTCGCGGGCATAGCCTTCGCCGGTCGACGGTTCGACAATGTCGCAGAAGATCACGAGCATCGGGGTCGCCGAGAAGGGGTCGTCATAGACGGCGTCGAGGTCGGGCTTCAGGATCATGTCCGACTCGTTGATCGCCTTCCAGCCTTCGATCGACGAGCCGTCGAACATCAGGCCGTCTTCAAGCTCGTCCTCGCCGAGGACCGAGGCGACCATCGTCAGATGCTGCCACTTGCCCTTGGGGTCGGTGAAGCGCAGGTCGACCCACTCGATGTCGTTTTCCTTGATCCGCGCGATGATATCCTTGGGCTTCGTAGCCATCGTCTATGCTTCCTTCTTGCGAAATGGTCCGGCGTGCCGGGGATTGTTGAGGGTATGAAAAATGCGAAAGATTAAAGCGCGTCCTCGTTGCGTTCGCCGGTGCGGATGCGGAGCGCCGTCTCGACCGGAATGACGAAGATCTTGCCGTCGCCGATGCGGCCGGTCTGCGCGGCGGCGGCGATCGCCTCCACCACACGTTCGGCCATCGAATCCTCGACGATAACCTCCAGCTTCACCTTGGGCAGGAAATCGACGACATATTCGGCGCCGCGATACAGCTCGGTGTGACCCTTCTGCCGGCCGAAACCCTTGGCCTCGGTGACGGTGATGCCGCTGACACCCACTTCGTGCAGCGCTTCCTTCACTTCGTCGAGTTTGAACGGCTTGATGATCGCCTCAATCTTCTTCACGCTTCTCGTCCCCCTTTGGGCTGGCCGCCGCCCCTTGCGCATCGAGCCGGATCAGGTGTGCCTGCCCGGTTCGCCGTCGAGTCGGTGCGGTGTCCCGCCATCTTGCACCAATCAAAAGCCGTGCCAATTGGCGAATCGCGGGGTTTTGGTAAGAAATTTGAAACGAAATAACGCCGTTGCCCAAGGGGTGGGCAGCGGCGTTATTTGGATGCCTAAATTTTGGGCAATCAGCGGCCCATCGGCGCCGCGGAGTCCGCCAGATTGGCCTTGGTCCAGTTCGACCGCTCGATGACATAGGCGCGAATCGCCTCGGCATCGGCGGGCGTCAGCACCTTCGCAAAGCTTACCATCCCGCGGTCCTTGAGCGCGCCGTCGATGATCACCGACTTCCACGCATCCGCGTTGGTGAGCGTGCCCGAGACGCGCAAATCGGGGGTGAAGCCGTTGCCGATCGCGCTGTCGCCGTGACAGACGATGCAATAGCGCCCGAAATGCGCCTTGCCCGCTGCGACCTGCGCGGGCGTGCCGAACTGCGGCGGCGGGTTCCACGCGAGCGCCGCCGCGGCGGGTGGGGCGGGGAGCTTTACCGTGCCGCCGATCTTCATCACGACGAGGCGCGGGATATTGGGCACCTTGCGCGTCACACCGCCTGCGACCCCGGCGACAAGCGGAAAGGCGCCGCCCTTGCTCGTCTGGAAGGCGACATATTGCACCCCGCCGACGCGGAAGGTCGAGGGCGCGCTGACGATCCCCGACTGCATGTCGAGGTCGAGGAGTTGCTTGCCGGTGTCGGCGGCATAGGCGCGGAAGCGGCCGGTGCTCGTTCCTTGGAACACCAGATTGCCCGCAGTCGTCATCGTGCCGCCGTTCCACGCCGCGGGATGGTCGACCGCCCACGCGACCTTGCCCGTGCGCGGATCGAAGGCGACGAGGCGGCCGGTCGTCGCGGCGACCGCGGCGCGATACGCCGCCTTGTCGTCGGGCATCATCGTTGCGGTCAGCGACGAGCCGATGTTGAAGCCGACCACCTTGCGTTTGTCGAGTTCGGTCATGTCGGCGAGATAGCCCTGCGGAATCTGCTGTGCGGGGATGTAAACGAGCCCTGTCGCCGGATTATAGCTCATCGGGTGCCAGTTGTGCGCGCCCAAGGCGCCCGGGATCGCGATGAAAGGCTTACCCGTCTTGTAAAAGCGCGCCTCGGGATTCTCGATCGGGCGGCCGGTGGCCATGTCGTAGCCGGTCGCCCAGTTGATCCCGTCGACGAAGGGCTTAGCGTCGATCAGCTTGCCGCTCGCGCGGTCGATGGTGAAGAAGAAGCCGTTCTTCGGCGCATGGTACAGCACTTTGGTCGGCGTACCGTTCACCGCCTGCTCGGCGAGGATGATCGGCTGCGTCGCGGTATAGTCCCACGTCTCGCCCGGGGTTTCCTGATAATGCCATTTATACTTGCCGTTCGACGCATCGAGCGCGACGACCGAGGAAAGGAACCAGTTGTCGCCCTCGCCATTCGAGCGCGTGCCATGGTTCCACGGATTGCCGTTACCGACGCCGAGATAGATCTGGTCGAGATCCTTGTCGTAGACGATCGCATCCCACACCGTGCCGCCGCCGCCCGAGGTCTGCCACTCGCCCTTGTCGGACCAGGTCGCGTTCGCCTTGCTCGCAAAGATGTCGTCCGATGCCGCGCCATCCTTCGCCCTGGTCGGATTAGGCGCGGTGTAGAAGCGCCAGCGCTCCTTGCCGGTATCGGCGTCGTAGGCGGTGACATAGCCGCGCACCCCGAATTCGGCGCCGCCGTTGCCGATCAGCACCATATCCTTCACGACGCGCGGCGCGCCAGTGATGGTGTAAGGTTTCGACGCGTCGAAGGTCTGCGTCGACCACAGCTCCTTACCCGTCTTTTTGTCGAGCGCGATCAAGCGGCCGTCGAGGGCGCCGACGAAGACCTTATCGCCCCACACCGCGACGCCGCGGTTGACGACGTCGCAGCAGGCCGAAACCGCGCGCTCGCCTGGAACTTTGGGGTCGAATTTCCACAAGGGTTTGCCGGTCGCCGCATCCCATGCGCTGACCTTCGACCAGGCGTGGGTCACATACATCACCCCGTCGACGACGACGGGGGTCGCTTCCTGCCCGCGCGCATCGTCGAGGTCGGCAGTCCACGCAATGCCAAGGGTGCCCACATTTTTGTCGTCGATATCGGTCAGCGGGCTGAAGCGCTGCTCGTCATAGCTGTAGCCGATGGCGCCCCAATCGTCGCCATTGCCGCCGGTCTTGAGCAGGGTCTCGCTGGCTTTCTCGGCATCGTCGAGCGATCCGGTCCCCGAGATGCTCTCATTCTTCGATGCGTTGCATGAAGCCAGTGCCAGTGCCGCGCAGCCCAGCAGCGCGGCCGAAAAGACCCGTTTCGCCATCCCTTGCTCTCCCGTTCGACGCCTTGTGCTTGACGTTCACGTCAAGTCTGCGTCCGAAGCTATAACGGCGCAAGCGGGAAATTGAAATAACGATTGTTGTCTTTATTTCCAGGGCGGCGCGTTCAGGCCCGTCGGGCTCGCGGTAAAAATCTCGCAGCCTGTCTCGGTGATCCCGATGCTGTGCTCGAACTGCGCCGAGAGCGAACGGTCGCGCGTCACCGCGGTCCAGCCGTCGGCGAGCATCTTCACCGCATATTTGCCGGTGTTGATCATCGGCTCGATCGTGAAGAACATGCCGGGGCGCAGTTCCGGCCCGGTGCCGGGGCGTCCGGCATGGACGACCTCGGGCGCGTCGTGGAACATCTGGCCGAGTCCATGGCCGCAGAAATCGCGGACGACCGAATAGCGATGCTTTTCGGCGTGGGTCTGGATCGCATGCGCGACGTCGCCCATGCGGTTGCCGGGCTTCGCCTGCTCGATGCCAAGCATCAGGCATTCATAGGTGATTTCGACGAGGCGCTTCGCCTTGATCGGTACGTCGCCGACCAGATACATGCGGCTCGTGTCGCCGTGCCAGCCGTCGACGATGCTGGTGACGTCGATGTTGACGATATCGCCTTCGCGCACCGGCTTGTCGTCGGGGATGCCGTGGCACACGACATGGTTGATGCTGGTGCAGCAGCTGTGCGTGAAACCGCGATAACCCAATGTCGCGGGAATGCCGCCGCCGTCGAGCATCATCGTGCGAACAAGGTCGTCGATCGCCGCCGTGGTCACGCCGGGCTGGACGAAGGGAACGAGCGCGTCGAGGATTTCGGCCGACAGCCGCCCCGCCTTGCGCATGCCGGCAAAGCCCGCCTCGTCGTGCAGCTTGATCGTGCCATCGCGAACGCGGGCGGGGGCCGAGGCTTCGTCGGCGGTTACTGAGACATAGTCGTACATAAGAGCGATATAGTCGCTGGAGGCCGAAAAAGCGAGGGGCGGCCACCGGCCGCCCCGTCACCTTTATTCCGCCGCCTTCTTCGCCTTGTCGGCTTTCGGCTTGCCCTTGCTCGCCTTGGGCGGGGCGGGGGTGATTTCAAAGGCCAGCGGGTTGCCGACATGCGCGTCGTCGCCGGTCTTCATCTTCACCTTGACCTCGCCGCCATGAACGAGCTTGCCGAACAGCAGCTCCTCGGCGAGCGGCTGCTTGATCTTTTCCTGGATCAGGCGGCCCATCGGACGCGCGCCATAGAGCTTGTCATAGCCCTTGCCGGTCAGCCATTCGCGCGCCGCATCGTCGAGCTGGATATGGACGTTGCGGTCGGCGAGCTGCAGCTCGAGTTCGAGGATGAACTTGTCGACGACGCGTGCGACCACTTCGGGCGGCAGATAGCCGAAGGGCACGATCGCATCGAGGCGGTTGCGGAATTCGGGGGTGAAGAGATTCTTCACCGCTTCCTCCTGCACATCCTCGCGGGTGAACTGGCCGAAGCCGATGCCCTCGCGCGCCATGTCGCTGGCGCCCGCATTGGTCGTCATGATCAGGATGACGTTGCGGAAGTCGACCGTCTTGCCGTGATGATCGGTCAGTCGGCCATGGTCCATGACCTGCAACAATATGTTGAACAGGTCGGGATGCGCCTTTTCGATCTCGTCGAGCAGCAGCACGCAATGCGGGTTCTGGTCGATCGCATCGGTGAGCAAACCGCCCTGATCATAACCGACATAGCCCGGGGGCGCGCCGATCAGGCGGCTCACCGAGTGGCGTTCCATATATTCGGACATGTCGAAGCGCTGGAGCGGGATGCCCATGATCGACGCGAGCTGCTTGGCGACCTCGGTCTTGCCGACGCCGGTCGGGCCGCTGAACAGATAGTTTCCGATCGGCTTTTCGGGATCGCGCAGACCCGCGCGGCTCAGCTTGATCGCCGACGACAGCACCTCGATCGCGGTGTTCTGGCCGAAGACAACGCGCTTGAGGTCGGTTTCCAAGCTCGCGAGCGTCGCCTTGTCGTCGCTCGACACCGATTTGGGCGGGATGCGCGCCATCGTCGCGATCACGGCCTCGATCTCCTTCGCGGTGATCGTCTTTTTGCGCTTCGACGGGGCGACGAGCATCTGCATCGCGCCGACCTCGTCGATCACGTCGATCGCCTTGTCGGGCAATTTCCGGTCGTTGATGTAGCGCGCCGACAGGTCGACCGCGGCGTTGATCGCCTCCTGCGTGTAACGCACCTGGTGGTGCGCCTCGAACGCGCTGCGCAGACCCGCGAGGATTTTTTTCGTATCCTCGAGGCTCGGCTCGATCACGTCGATCTTCTGGAACCGGCGCAGCAGCGCGCGGTCCTTTTCGAAATGGTTGCGGAATTCCTTGTACGTCGTCGAGCCGATGCAGCGGATCACGCCGCCCGAGAGCGCGGGCTTCAGGAGGTTCGACGCATCCATCGCGCCGCCGCTGGTCGCGCCGGCACCGATGACGGTGTGGATTTCGTCGATGAACAGGATCGCGTGCGGCAGGCCTTCGAGTTCGGTCACGACCTGCTTCAGCCGCTCCTCGAAATCACCGCGATAGCGCGTGCCGGCGAGCAGCGCGCCCATGTCGAGCGAATAGATCACCGCGGGCAGCAGCACCTCGGGCACGTCGCCCTCGATGATCTTGCGCGCGAGGCCTTCGGCGATCGCAGTCTTGCCGACGCCGGGATCGCCGACATAGAGCGGGTTGTTCTTGCTGCGGCGGCAGAGAATCTGGATCGTGCGGTCGACCTCGGCATTACGGCCGATCAGCGGGTCGACCTTGCCGACCTTGGCCTTTTCGTTGAGGTTGACGGTGAACTGGTCGAGCGCGGTCTCTTTCTTGTTCTTGCCGCCGCTGTCCTTGTCCTTCGTCTCCTCCTTTTCCTCGGGCTCGGCCTGCGGCGAGGGCTTGCCGCCCTTGCCGACGCCGTGGCTGAGGTAGGAGACCGCGTCGAGGCGCGTCAGGTCCTGCTGCTGCAGGAAATAGACGGCGTAGCTTTCGCGTTCGGAGAAGAGCGCGACGAGGACGTTGGCGCCCGTCACCTCATCCTTGCCCGACGACTGGACGTGCAGGATCGCGCGCTGGACGACGCGCTGGAATCCGCTCGTCGGCGACGGGTCGCTGTGCCCCTCGACCTTCAGGCTATCGAGTTCGGTATCGAGATAGTGGACGACCGCCGATTGCAGGTCGTCGAGCGCGACGCCGCACGCGCGCATCACTTCGGCGGCATGATCGTCGTCGATCAGCGCATAGAGCAGATGCTCGAGCGTCGCATATTCGTGATGGCGCTCCGAAGCGGCCTTCAGCGCATTATGTAGTGTCTTTTCGAGGCTTTCCGAAAAGGACGGCATGGTCTTCATCTCCTTGCGGGGACCAGGCCGGGGAGAGCGGCCCCCTTAGAAATGCAACGTGGCGATGCCGCCGCCCCACCGCAAGGGAAAAGCGGTCGGCTTTGTGAAATTACGATGACGGGGGTTGCAGTGTGGTTAACGGGGCGTTGAGAATTTGGATGGCCAGTGCGCAATTTCCTTTCAAAGGTCTCAAAGGTCACACTCCCCTCCGGTATAATGATACCTGTTGGCTGCGCGCAGGACTTAAGGTTCGAGGATCGCGGGAGCGCGGCAGGGGCGGTCATAGTCGGTCGAGGCCATGCGCTCCAAATAATGTAGGACAGCGGTTTTTCAGGATTGTAGCTGGTGTCCGTTCTGGGGTGGGAAGCTGTCATAAAGATCCTCCCTGCGGCGAAGCCGTGGGGAGGGGGACCGCCGCGAAGCGGTGGTGGAGGGGTGGCAACCTCGCGTCAAAACCCCTCCGTCAGCGCTGCGCGCTGCCACCTCCCCATCGCTGCGCGACAGGGAGGATCTTATGGCAACATTCGGTCGCTAGCCGCCGTTACTTTCGCCCGCTCGATCCACCATATCCATGAAATCGCGTGCCGTATTCCGCTCGCTCTCGTCCTTGAACGCTACGTCAAGATCGGGCGCAACGCCTAGCATGTACATCAGCGCCCACAGCGCGAAGCGGCGGCCGGGGTTGGTTTCGAGGCCGAAGTCGACGCGCATGCGTTCGGTGCCCGCTGCGTGCGCCTCGGGGTGGATCGCCGCGAGGTCGGCGGTGCCGAAATAGCGGCGGAGCTGGTCGTCGAAATCCATGCGCCCTTTTGGCGCCTTCGTGCCGCTTGGCAAGCTCGCGCGGCAAAATCGGGCGATCCGAAGACCCGCCCGGTTGTCTTTGCCCAAGCGCCCCGATAGGGCGGCGTCCGTGAAGACCAGCATCGAGATCGGAACCGACAGCACCGGGCAGGGCGTGCACATCAACGTCCAGGAACTGCTGGCGACGCGTCTGCTCGTCCAGGGCAATTCGGGGTCGGGCAAGTCGCACCTCTTGCGCCGTATCCTCGAGGAAAGCGCCGAGCTGGTGCAGCAGATCGTGATCGACCCCGAGGGCGATTTCGTCACGCTCGCCGATGCGTACAGCCATGTCGTGATCAATGGCGGCGATTATAACGAGCGCGAGATCGCGGCGATGGGCGCGCGCATCCGCGAGCATCGCGCGTCGATCATCCTCAGCCTCGAATCGCTCGATATCGAGGCGCAGATGACCTGCGCCGCGGCGTTCCTGAACGCGCTGTTCGATGCGCCGCGCGAGCACTGGTTTCCGGCGCTGGTGGTGGTCGACGAGGCGCAGATGTTCGCGCCGAGCGTCGCGGGCGACGTCGCCGACAATGTGCGGCGCGCGAGCCTGTCCGCGATGACCAACCTGATGTGCCGCGGGCGCAAGCGCGGCCTTGCGGGCGCGATCGCGACGCAGCGGCTGGCCAAGCTCGCGAAGAATGTCGCCGCCGAGGCGAGCAATTTCCTGATGGGGCGCACCTTCCTCGACATCGATATGGCGCGCGCCGCCGACCTGCTCGGCATGGAGCGGCGGCAGGCCGAGGCGATCCGCGACCTCGAGCGCGGGCATTTCCTCGGGCTCGGCCCCGCGATCTCGCGGCGGCCGCTCTCGGTGCGTATCGGATCGACGCAGACCGCGACGCGGATGGGAACGCACAGCCTGATGCCGCTGCCTGTCGCGGGCGGCGAGGATATGCGCTCGATGCTGTTCACCGAGATGGAGGCGCCGGTGGCGCCGCGCGTCTTTGCGCCCGAACCCGAACCCGTCGCCGCGAGCGAGCTGTTGGAGCGGATCGCGGCGAGCGAAGGGCTGCACGAGGATCTGGACGCGCCGCCGGTGCTCGACATCGTCGAGGCGGCGGAGGAAGCGGGGCACAGCGATGCGGTGGTGATCGCGATGCTCGAAGAGATGCTGTCCGACCCCGACAGCGCGTTCCAGCCCGAAGCCTATCTCTATCAGGATTTTTCGGTGCGTTGCCGGATGCAGAAGCTGAAGAAGGTGCCGCTCGACCTCGCCGCCTTCCGCCGCCGCTTCGCGCTCGCCAAGGGGGGCGTGTTCGATCCGTCGGAGCCGCGCTGGCGCGAGATGCTCGCCGTCGCCGATCGGCTTCCGCACGATATGTTCGCACCCTTCCTGCAGATCGCGCGCGCTGCGATGGACGGCGAGCCCTGCCCCGACGACGAGATTCTCGGCCGCGCCTATGGCAGCCGCTCGCCGGGGCGCATCCGCCGCCTCGTCGAATATATGGAAAAGCAGGGCGTGATCGTCGTGCGCGCCGATTTCGGCGGGCGGCGCTCGATCGGCATTCCCGAACTCGGCCTCAGCACCGAGGCCGAATAGCTAGCCCTTCCTGAACAGCGCCTCGGCGGCCGCTTTCTGGCTGGTCGCGGAGCTGCGGTGCGCTTTGACGCGCTCGATCTCGGCTTCGAGGATTTCGATGCGTTCGCCCAGTTCGTCGACCGACAGCGGGTCGAGCGGCTGCTTGATCAGCGCCGTCAGAACATCGTCGCGGCGGCGGGGAAGGTCGTCATCGTCCATGGCGCATCCTCCTGGTCCCTAAGGTTAAAAGGCGCGCGACTGTTGACCCGTGTCGCGGCTCTGTCAATAAGGCGAGGCAGGGGGTAGGGGACGAAGGACCAGTGGGGGAAATAGCAGCGTGACCAGCGTGCCAGTAGAGATGACCGCCATCGCCATCAGCGCGCCGGGCGGGCCCGAGGTGTTGCAGCCTACAACGCGCCCGGTGCCGCAGCCCGGAGCGGGCGAGGTGCTGATCCGCGTCGCGGCCGCGGGGGTGAACCGTCCCGACGTGCTTCAGCGCATGGGATTTTATCCGCCGCCGCCGGGGGCGTCGGACCTGCCGGGGCTCGAGATTTCGGGGACGATCGTCGCGGTCGGTCCCGGCGGCGATCCCGAGCTTTTGGGGCAGGCGGTGTGCGCGCTCGTCGCAGGCGGCGGCTATGCCGAATATTGCACCGCGCCGGCCGGTAGCTGCCTGCCGGTGCCGAAGGGCCTTTCGATGGAAGAGGCCGCGGCGCTGCCCGAGACGGTCTTCACCGTGTGGCATAACCTCTTTGAGCGCGGTTATGTGCGCGACGGCGAGACCGTGCTCGTCCACGGCGGCACCAGCGGCATCGGGACGACCGCGATCGGCCTTTGCAAGCTGTTCGACATCAAGATCATCGTGACCTGCGGCAGCGCCGACAAGTGCGCCGCCGCGACCGCGCTCGGCGCCGACCTCGCGGTCGATTATTCGGCCGAGGATTATGTCGAGGCGGTAAAGGGCTTTACCGGCGGCAAGGGCGTCAATGTCGTGCTCGACATGGTCGGCGGCGACTATCTGCCGCGCAACCTCGCCTGCCTCGCCGAGGACGGGCGCCATGTCACCATCGCGTTCCAGCGCGGCGCGAAGGTCGAATTCGACATCGCCGATGTGATGCGCCGCAGGCTGACGCTGACCGGCTCGACGCTCCGCGCCCGCAGCGCCGATTTCAAAGCGGCGCTGGCGGACGAAATCCATGGCACGCTCTGGCAGCGGCTCGCCGACGGCGGATGGAAGCCCGCGATGGATCAAGTCTTCCCGCTCGCCGACGCCGCTGCCGCGCACGCGCGGATGCAGGCGGGCGAGCATGTGGGGAAGATCGTGCTCCGCGTGGGATGAACCGAGGGAACATTCGATCAGGATCGGCGGTTGAGCGAGCGGGGGCCAATCAAAAGAGGATGATCTCTCCTGATGAAGATGCGTAGTTTGTTGCTTCTCGCCACCGCTCTCTCCTTTGCCCTTGCGGCCTGTTCCGGGCCCGCCGAAACCGAAAAGACCCCGACCGCATCCTATGACGGTGACGTCGTGCCCGAGGGCAGGGCGGCCGAACCGGCCGTGCCCGCGATCAAGCCCGTCGACATCCCGACGCGCGGCGGCGACGGATCGCCGATCGAACTGGCGGCGCTCACCGAAGCCGACGTCAGCGGCGCCAAGCTCAAGGGCGAACTCGCGTGCAGCTTCGCCGCCGACGAAGCCGCGCAACCGATCCTTCATGCGCAGGGCGACGTCGCCTCGGCGGACCCGTCGCGCGGCATCGTGAAGGTCGGCGATACGATCGAGGCCGTGTCGGCGAACGGCGGCTTCGATGCGATGGCAAAGGGCACCAAATTCTTCAGCAAGGGCGTGCAGCTCCGCGTCGCGCTGGTCGGCCCGGCGCCCGGCGGCGGCGAATCGCCGCCGCGTCCCGCGACGCTGACCGCCGACCGCGCCGACGGCGCACAGCGCGTCTTCGCGGGGCTGTGGCGCTGCGGTCCGTAACGCCTGCTTGCGGGCACCGCGCGCACGCCGCATAGAGGCGTCGCCGCGGTGTCGGGGGACAGCGGCGATTCATCGATATGGGGGCTGCAATGGGCGACAGGCCGATCCTTCACGAATATGCTGCGAGCGGCAATTGCTACAAGATCCGCCTGACCGCGGCGCTGCTCGACTGCCCGATCGAACGGCGCGAATATGACATTATGAAGGGCGAGACGCGCACGCCCGACTTCCTCGCGAACGTCAACGCCAATGGCCGCATCCCGGTGCTGCAGGTCGGCGACAAATTCCTGCCCGAAAGCAATGCCGCCTGCTTCTGGCTCGCCGACGGGACGCACCTCATCCCCTATGATCGGTTCGAACGCGCCGACATGCTGCACTGGATGTTCTTCGAACAATATAATCACGAACCCAATGTTGCGACCTTGCGTTTCTGGATGAAGTGGATCGGCGAGGCGAATTTCACCGAGCTCCAGCGCGCGCAGGTGCCGGCGAAGCAGGCGGCAGGCGCCGCGGCGCTGCAGCTGATGGACGACCATCTGGCGGCGCACGACTGGTTCGCCGGGCAGGACCTCTCGCTCGCCGACATCACGCTCTATGCCTATACGCATGTCGCCGAGGAGGGCGGGTGCTTCGCGCTGTCCGATTATCCGGCGGTGCAGCGCTGGCTGACGCGGGTGGAGGCCGAGCCCGGCTATATCGGGATGGGATAAAGGTCAGGCCGCCACGCACTGTTTCAGATCGGTAACCAACCGGTCGACCAGCGCATCGACGCGGCTTTCGGCGGCGGCGATCGATCGGGCGAGGCGTTCGTCGGCGAACTCGTCAAATTCGACCGCGATCGAATCGGTCTCGCGAAGCCCGATATAGGCGAGCGGCGCTTTCAGGCCGGTCTCGACGAAATTGACGTCGGCCTGGCGACCGCCCGGATCATAACCATAATCGCCGCGCGCGCCGAGGATGACCAGCCGCTTGCCGGAAGGCAGCATCGGCCAATAGGGATCGCCCGCTCGCGCGCGGTCGAAACCGAACGTGACGCCGACGCGAACGATGTTGTCGAGCCACGCCTTCAGCGGTGCCGGCATGCCGAAATTATACATGGGCGCCCCGATGACGACGAGATCCGCCGCGATCAGTTCGGCGACCAGCCGGTCGCTTTCGGCCAGCCGCGCGCGCTGTTCGTCGCTGCGCGCGCCGGGCGGGGAGAAAGCGGCGGCGATCCATTCGGCGTCGACATGCGACGGCGGAGCAAGGCCGACGTCGCGATAGACGATCTCATCCTGCGGCCGTGCGATCGACCAGCGGCGTATCATGCGTTCGCCCAGTCGCCGGCTGTGCGAACCGTGCCGGTCCTGACCCGAAATGCCCGGCCGGGCGCTGGAATCGATGTGGAGTATACGCAGGGGCGATGTTGCAGGGGCATTCATAGAAGAGTCCAGTTCATTTAATGAGGTGACTGAGTGCATATATCTCCCTATAATTTGGGTAGTCGAACGCGAATATCTCAGCCAATGGATCGATTTTACTCATCTATGATACGGAACCGGAAACTGCCGCCGCTCGCGACGTTGCGCGCCTTCGAGGCCGCGGCGCGCCATCTCAGTTTTCGAAAGGCCGCGGGCGAGCTGGGAGTGACGCCGACGGCGATCAGCCACCAGATTCGTCTGCTGGAGGATGTGCTGGGGCTCGCGCTGTTCACGCGCCGCGTGCGGCAGGTCGCGCTGACCGAAGCGGGCGAGCGACTATATCCAACTCTGCGCGACGGATTCGATGCATTCGACCGGACGCTCGCCGATCTCGCTCCGGAGTCCCGGCGTGCGGCGGTGACATTGACCGCGACGATCCAGTTTACGGCGCGCAGGCTGCTGCCCGCGCTTGGCTCGTTTCGCGAACGCTTTCCCGATTTCGACCTGCGGCTGCATTCCTCGAACGAGGCAGTCGATCTGGCTGCGGGACTGGCCGATGTCGCGGTTCGTTATGGTCGCGGGCCCTTCGACGGGCTGGTCAGCCGGCCGCTTTTTTCGGAGCGCTTCGGATTGCTTTGCAGCCCGAAGCTCGGTCTCACCGGGCCAGAGGACCTCGCGCGCGCCACCTTGCTGCACGTCGACTGGTGCCAGCCCGCCAACGCGTCGGACTGGCGGCGGTGGGCGCGGATTGCCGGGATGGAGGGGCTGGCCGTCGATGAAGGGCCGCGTTTCAGTTCGGACGATCACGCCTTGCAGGCGGCGGTCGCGGGGCATGGCGTGGCGATCGGCAGCCTGATCCTCGCCCGGCCCGAGATCGATGCCGGGCTGCTGGTCCACCCCTTTGGCCCGGTCATCGAAGGGGAGAGCTACCATATGCTCGCGACCCCCGCGAACATGGCCTGCGCCGACGTGCGGGCGGTTTGCGCGTGGCTGGTCGAATCTGTCGCGGGCTTCGCCGCCGGCGACCACCTCTTGCCCGCAGCCTAAAACAGGTCTACATCAGCCGCCGAACGGCCGCCCCGCGAGGGGCGGCCCTTATTATTTCCGCTTGGAGAGTTTCCGTCATGGCCAACGCCGATGCCACCCCGCTGATGCCGCACGCGACCGCCGCCTGGCTGGTCGACAACACTGGCCTCACCTTTGCCCAGATCGCCGAATATTGCGGCATCCACATCCTGGAAGTGCAGGCGATCGCCGACGAGACCGCCGCTACCAAATATACCGGACGCGACCCCGTCCGCGCGCACGAGCTGTCGATGGAAGAGATCGAAAAGGGTCAGAAGGACCCGAACTACAAGCTCAAGATGAGCAAGCAGGCGCAGGACACGATTCGCCGTACCCGCGGCCCGCGCTACACCCCGGTCAGCAAGCGCCAGGACAAGCCAGACGGCATCGCCTGGATCCTGAAGAACCATCCCGAGGTTTCGGACGGCGCGATCGGCAAGCTGATCGGCACCACCCGCAACACGATCGGCGCGATCCGCGACCGCAGCCACTGGAACAGCGCGAATATCGTGCCCAAGGATCCGGTGACGCTTGGCCTCTGCTCGCAGCGCGAACTCGACGCGCTCGTCGCCAAGGCGGCGAAGAAGGCCGGCATCAAGGCGCCCGAAGACAGCCGTTTCGAAGGCGACCGCGAAGCTTTACTCGAAGAACTGCGCGCCGAACGCACCGCCGCGAACGAAGCGCGCGCTGCCGAAGAAGCCGAAGCCGACGGCGAAGCCTGAGGCATGGCGGGGACGGACGAGGACAATATCCCGGCGGCCAGCGGCTCGCCGGACGCCTCGCTGACCCAGGACGACAGCTTTACCGCGACGAGCCATGCGGGCCTCACCTATCCGTGGGGCGAGGCGGCGCCGGGGGCGGGCGAGACGATCCGCATCGCGAACGGGATCAGCTGGGCGCGCATCCCGATGCCGGGGTCGCTCGGCCATATCAACAGCTGGCTGCTCGACGATGACGACGGCGTCGCTGTCGTGGACACCGGCATTTGCCTGACGATGTGCTCCGATGCGTGGAAGGCGCTCTACGCCGGGGCGCTCAAGGACAAGCGCATCACGCGCGTGATCGGCACGCATTTGCACCCCGATCACATCGGCCTCGCGGGCTGGATCGCGAAGAAACAGGACGTCAAACTGTGGATGACGCGCGGCGAGATGCTCACCGCGCGCGCGATCGTCGCCGATTCGTCCGACACCGCGCCCGACGAAGTGATCGTGCAATCGCGCGCCGCGGGCTGGGATGAGGCGGCGATCGAGGCACAGCGCTCGCGCGGCTGGAATATGTTCCAGCGGATGATCTTCACCCTGCCGCGCTCCTATGTGCGGATCAAGGATGGCGACCGGCTCGACATGGGCGGACACCAGTGGCGTGTCGTTACCGGGTCCGGACACAGCCCCGAACATGCGTGCCTGTGGAACGAGAAAGAGGGCGTGCTCGTCTCGGGCGACCAGGTGCTGCCGCGGATCAGCTCGAACGTCTCGGTCAACATCACCGAACCCGACGCCGATCCCTTGGGCGAATGGCTCGCGTCGATCGACAAATTGCTCGCGACGGTGCCCGCCGATGTTGTCACCTGCCCCGCGCATGGCGAGCCGTTCAAGGGGCTGCACGTCCGCCTGATGGCGCTGCGCGACGAGCATCGCATGCGGCTCTACAATCTGGCCGAAGCCGCGGCGAAGGCGCCGATGCGCGCGGTCGACAGTTTCCCGCTGCTGTTCAACCGTCCGATCGGCGAGCATAATCAGGGGCTCGCAACGGGCGAGGCGCTTGCGCATCTGAAGCGGCTCGAGGTCGAAGGGCGCGTGCAGCGTGAGGACCGCGACGGCGTGTGGTGGTATCACGGCGTAGCCTGATGCGCGGTCTGATGGCGATCCTGCTGGCTACCGCGACGGTGGCATCGCCCGCCGCGTGGGCGGCCGAGCCGCCGGCTACCGATCAGGCGAATGACGAAATCGTCGTCACCGCACGCCGGTCGGGCGCGCCGATGTGGACGATCCGGACGCGGACCGGTGTCGTCATCCTCGTCGGCGAGATCGCGGCGGTTCCGAAAGCCACACCTTGGCGTCCCGAGCGGCTCGAAGGCGCGACCGATCGGGCGCAGCGCGTCATCCTCGGCACCAAGGCGAAGGTGTCGCCGGGCGACATCTTGCGGCTGATCTTCAAGGGCGGCGGGCTCACCAAATTGCCGAAGGGGCGCGTTGCGGGCGATTATCTCGATGCGCGCCAGATGCAGCGGCTCCATGCGCTCGAAACGCGTTTCGATCAGGATTATGCGCGCGCGAATTTCCTGATGACCGCCTTCGACCTGCTGTCGAAACGCCTCGCTTTCAACAAGGACAGCGCCGACGACGCCTCCGACGTCGTGCGCAAGGCGGCGCGGCAGTCGAAAATTCCGACCCAGCCCGTCGGCGAGGTGCGCGGCGAGGATATGCTCGACAATCTCTTCGCCGCGGCGCCCGAAACGCATGTCCCGTGCCTCGAAGCCGCGATGGCGGCGGCCGAGGCGGGCGGCGATGTGGTGACCGAGCGCGGCCGCGCGTGGACCGAATTCGACGTGCCCGCGGTGATGGCGAACCCGCTCGAAGAAGCGCTCGGGCGCTGCTGGCCGTGGACGAACGACAGCTTCGGTCCCGCGCTGCGTCAGACCTGGGTCGGTGCGATCCGCGACGCGACGACGCAGTCCGGCGTGACGCTGGCGGTCGTGCCCTTGCGCATATTGGCCGAGAGGGACGGCGTGCTCGACCAGCTCAAGTTGCAGGGCCTGCCGATCGCCGGCCCCGCCTGGTAGCCACGGCCTATCGCGGTCTTTGCATGATCCAGCTGAACGCCATCGCGTTAAAGATCGTATAAAGGCCATAGAGCATCAGCGCGGTGAACCAGTTCCGCGTCGCGATCGCCATCGCGCCGACGAGCAGCAGGAATTCAAAAACATAGGTGATGTTCGGCCCGACCTTGTCCGCGAGCGGCTTGACCATCTGCTGGATCAGCGGATCGTCGCTTTCCATGAAGGCGCGGTGCATCGCGAAATTGCCGACCCCGGCGCAGAAAATGGCGATGAGCGCGATAACCATAGGTTTGCAAATGGGGGACGCGGGGTGGAAATGCCAGCAACTTTCGGTTTATAGGGACGCATCGCTCGCGCACCGGCCCCGCGCGAACGATCGAACGAACCCGGCTCCTGCCCCCCAGAGAAGGACGTCTTCGGTGACAACTCTCCCCCGCCTGGCCGCGCTTTGCCTGCCGCTCGCTCTTGCTGTTCCTTCGGCGCACGCGTCGCAGGAACCGGTCGATCCGCCGCAGCCGAACCCCGTGCTCGTCGACCCGGTACTGGCCAATCCGATTCCCACGGCACTGATGGAGCTCGACCCGGCGTTGCCCGGCTCGGTGCGCGCGATGATCGACGCCGCCTTCGCGAGCGGCGACAACGATGATGTCGAAGCGGTGGCCAAGGTCGCCAGACGGACCAACCCGCGTAATATCGGCGAAATCGACGCGCTCCTTGCTTATTATCGCAGCGAGCATCCACCGGAGACGCCGCCTGATCCGGTGGGCAATATGCTCGCGGCCGCGATGGCGACAGCCAAGGATGCCGAAGTCGAGGCGGTGGCAAAGCTCGCGAAGGAAACCAATCCCGAGAATGCGGCGGAGATCGAGGAACGGCTGCTCGCTTATCGCGCCGAACGAAAGCGCCTGCGGGACGAGGCGGCGGCGGCCGAGCGCGCCAGGCTGGCCGCGTCGAGATTCTGGCAGAATTGGAAGGGCGAGGGGCAGATCGGTGCGTCGCAGAGCAGCGGCAACACCGAGTCCGTCGGGCTGAGCGCCGGCGTCGCGCTCGCGCGCAAGGGGATCGACTGGACGCACAAGTTTCGCGCGCAGGCCGATTACCAGCGCACCAACGGCAAGACGTCGGTCGAACGCTATCTGAGCGAGATCGAGCCGCAATATCGGATCAACGACCGGACGTTCGCCTTTGGCCTCGGCCGCTGGGAACATGACCGGATACTCGGGTACGACACGCGCTGGAACCTGTCGGGCGGGCTCGGTTACAAGGTCGTCGATAGCAAGAAGATGACGCTGAGCCTGAAGGGCGGCCCGGCGTTCCGGCAGACCGATTTCGTGAACGGTGAAGAGGACACCGAACTGACCGCGCTCGCGGGGCTCGATTTCGGCTGGCAGATATCGCCGACGCTGCGGCTGACGCAGGTCGCATCGACGATTATCGGCGAGGCCAACGGGTCGACCAGCTCGCAGACCGCGCTGAGTGCCAAGCTGACCGGCGCGCTGTCGGCGCGCATCGCCTATTCGGCGCAGATCGACACGAGCCCGCCGCCGGGCATCGAAAGCGTCGACACGCAGACGCGCTTTACGCTGGTGTACGGGTTCTAGTCTGCTGCGCCGGCTGAAACATCGCGGCAATCGTGCCGCCCTTTGTCTTCGCCATCGCCTCGATCCGCTGCCGGCCCTCATAATAGGGGATGGCGGGATGAGTGGTGCCGCTCTGCTTGAGCCACTGATATTCCGCTGCGCTCAGGCTGGTTTCCTGTGCGATGTAATCGGCATATCCCTCGCGCTGCCAGTTCGGCAGCAGCGCGTTTTCGACAAGGCCCAGCGCGCGGCCGGTCCAGATATGCGTGCGTTCGTGCGCGATCACGCCGCTCAATTTCCGTCGCCCGCCGATGGGGCGCCCGTTGAACGCCATGTCGGCCATCGAGTCAGCGCGGTTCACGACGACCGCATCCGACACGATCGTCGAGATCGGGCGCGTATAGGCAAAGGCGCCGCGCGATGTCAGCGCGAGGATCGTCCAGCGCCATCCGCCGTCGGTGAGGAAGATACGCGTTCCGGCGGGGTCGGATCGGCCGGTGCGCAAGGTCAGCGCATCGGACCGCGCCAAGATCCGGCGCATGTCATCGGTGCGGAACGGCGTCTCCGAATAAACGCGCGTCGTCCCGATTTCGGCATGGTGGGGAAAGGCGAGCAATTGGGGCGCGGCGAGCGCCGACATCCAGAGCGCGAGCGGCAGGCCAAGGGCGAGCGACAGCCCGCGCCGCCGCTTCGCCTTCGTCTTTCGTTTTTTGTCCATGTTGCGACCTATTTGATCGCCGCCAGCACATAGAGGAATTCGGCGAAGCCCATCGTCGCGTCGACCAGCCCCGCGACCTTCGGATTGGTCGAATCGATCAGGAAATATTCGTCGGGGGCGTGCGCGCCCGAGCCGTGACCGATGCCGAAATGCGCCGCGGGGATCGACACCGGCGGCGCGGTGAAGGTCGATCCCGGCCAGCTGCCCGCCATCCGCGGGTTGAGGCTCGTCGCGACACCGAGCTTCTTGTAGGTCGCGAGTTCCGAGCGGATGAGGCGGCTGTCCTCGGCAACCTCGGTCGGATCGTAACCGCCTGATACATTGACCTCGACATCGGTGAAGCCATGCTTGTCGAGATGCGCGCGCAGCTTCTTCTCGGCCTCGGCGCGCGTCTGGTTGGGAACGAGCCGGAGGTCGAGCTTCGCGACCGCCTTGCCGGGCAGCACGGTCTTGCCGCCGGGGCCGGTGTAGCCCGCAACGAGCCCCTCGATATTGACCGTCGGTTCCTGCGCGAGGCGGATCAGCGCGTCGTCAAAGGACAGGTTGTCGATCCAGTGAGTGACGCCGAGCGCCGCCTTCTGCTGCGCCTCGTCGCCGGCCTTTGCCGCTTCGCGGATCAGCGATTTTTCGCGGTCGGTGAGCGGACGGACATTTTCGAACCAGCCCTCGATCGCCGGCTTATTGCCACCCTCGGTAACAAGCGTCTGGAGCGCTTGCACCAGCCGCCATGCGGGCGAATCGACCATCGCCTTCAGGCTCGAATGCACGTCGCCTTTCGGTCCGCGGCCCCACTTCTCGCCGCTCGCGACCAGTTCGAGTTCGATGATCCCCTTCGATCCCAGGTTGACCGTGACGTTGCCCGTCTTGCCCTGCGAGGCGAAGGGGATGAAGATTCCCTCGCACTTCTTCAGCGCGGCGAGGATGTTCGGCTTGGTCGCGATCTGGCGGAAGTGCGGCGATCCGATCTCTTCCTCGCCCTCGCACACGAGCACGATGTTGACCGGCAGCTTGCGCCCCGCGGCGCGGATCGCGTGGAGCGCGGCGAGGAAGGTCGCCTCGGGCCCCTTCTGGTTCACCGCGCCGCGGCCCATGATCGCCTGCCCGAAACCGGGGCGCTCGACCATCTTGCCCTCGAGCGGCGGCGACGACCATTCGGCGGGGTCGAATTGTTTGACGTCATACATGAAATAGATACCGAGCGTGCGCTTGGCGCCGACGTCGATCGTCCCGAACACCCCGGGGTGGCCGTCGGTGGGCACGATCTCGACATTGGTGAAGCCCGCGTCTTTCGCGAGTTCGGCCATATAGGCCGCGCCTTCGGGCATGCTGCGGTTTTCGGCAGCGATCGAGGGCAGGGCGATCCAGTCGCGGATGCGCTTGATCGACGCGTCCTTGCCCGCCTCGGCGGCCTTGCGGATATCCGTCATCGTCCCCGACTGCGCCCAGAGCGGAACAGGCTGCATGAACGCGGCGCCCGCCCCCAGCATCGCGGTGCCGCGCAACATGTCGCGGCGGTTCAGTCGGTTAAGCTCACGGAAATCCATCATAAGTCCCCTGCCTGCTTTGTATACGAAGCAATGTGCCGAATCGGCGGCGAAACGCAAGCGCGTGTCGGGGACTTACCGTTACAGGTGGGGCTAGCGTCGATTTTCGCGGCGCAGGAAGGTCCGTTGCCTCGCCGCCGCCACTTTTTGCGGGCGGTCAGCGAAACTCATGCCGCGCGTCGCTGCCAAGCGTAAGTTCGACAAAATCGACCAAAACCAACCCAGCGCGCCGCTCCCTGCTGGCACTCCACAGCAGCAAGATCAGAGCAACGGCGCATAGGGCCAGCATCATTGCGGCGGACGGGCCCATCTGGCCATCACGGTATAATCCTGCTGCGACCACCGCAAGCAACACCCCGGTGAGGGCTAGGTAGAGCATGCCGTTGATGTCAGAACCAGACCGGCCGGCGATCCGGCAGCCCATTCCGTCATCGCGAATCCGGCCGATCAGCATCGGACCCTGACTCTGGACAACGCTGCTCCACAAACAGATGAAGCGGCCGACAATGAAGCCGCGCGGACCGTCGGACGGATCATACCAAGGCTGTTTGCATTGCCGGATGCGGCGTTTGCTTTCGGCGAGATCGAGCGGCGTCCGCAGTTCAAAGGCAAAGCCAAAGGGACGAAAGGCCATGCCTTATGCCCGCTCCAGCAGCCCCTCGTCGGCGATGCGTTTCTGCCACAGCTTCGGCGCGTTGACGTGGACATTCTGGCCTTCGCTGTCGACCGCGACGGTGACGGGGAAGTCCTGGACCTCGAACTCGTAGATCGCCTCCATGCCAAGGTCTGCGAAGCCGACGACCTTCGACCCCTTGATAGCGCGCGCGACGAGATACGCCGCGCCGCCGACTGCCATGAGGTAGGCGCTTTTGTGCTTGGCGATCGCCTGCGTCGCGGCGGGGCCGCGCTCGGCCTTGCCGACACAGGCGAGCAAGCCCTGATCCAGCATCATGTCCATGAACTTGTCCATGCGCGTCGCGGTCGTGGGACCCGCGGGGCCGACGATTTCCTCGCCGACCGGATCGACCGGGCCGACATAATAGATGACGCGGCCCTTGAACTCGACGGGCAGCTCTTCGCCCTTCGCGAGCATGTCGGCGATGCGCTTGTGCGCGGCGTCGCGGCCGGTGAGCATCTTGCCGTTGAGGAGGATGCGGTCGCCCTGTTTCCAGCTCGCGACCACCTCGGGCGTGAGATTATCGAGGTCGACGCGGATCGCGGCCTTGTCGGGCGCCCAGTCGATCTGCGGATAGTCGGCGAGCACCGGCGGTTCGAGGAAGGCCGGGCCGCTGCCGTCGAGCGTCACATGCGCGTGGCGCGTCGCGGCGCAGTTCGGGATCATCGCGACGGGCTTCGACGCGGCGTGCGTCGGCCAGTCCGCAATCTTGATGTCGAGAACGGTCGCGAGGCCGCCGAGCCCCTGCGCGCCGATGCCGAGCGCGTTGACCTTTTCATACAGCTCGATGCGCAATTCTTCGGTCGGATTGCTCGGCCCGCGCGCGAGCAGCTCGGTCATGTCGATCGGGTCCATCAGCGATTGCTTGGCGAGCAGCATCGCCTTTTCGGCGGTGCCGCCGATGCCGATGCCGAGCATGCCGGGCGGGCACCAGCCGGCGCCCATCTGCGGGACCATTTCAAGCACCCAGTCGACGATCGAATCCGACGGGTTCATCATCTTGAACTTCGACTTATTCTCGCTGCCGCCGCCCTTCGCGGCGACGTCGATATGGACCTTCGCGCCGGGAACCATCTCGACGTTGAGCACCGACGGCGTGTTGTCCTTGGTGTTGACGCGGCTGAACGCGGGGTCGGCGAGGATCGAGGCGCGGAGCTTGTTGTCGGGGTGGAGATACGCCTTGCGCACGCCCTCGTCGACGACCTGCTGCAGGCTGCGGGGGCTGTCGAGGCGGCAGTCCATGCCCCATTTGATGAAGACGGTGACGATGCCCGTGTCCTGGCAGATCGGGCGATGCCCTTCGGCGCACATGCGGCTGTTCGAGAGGATCTGCGCCATCGCGTCCTTCGCCGCGGGCGACACTTCGCGTTCATACGCGGCGCCCAGCGCGCGGATATAGTCCATCGGATGAAAATAGCTGATGTACTGGAGCGCGTCGGCGATCGTTTCGATGAGGTCGTCTTCGCGGATGATCACGGTGTTCATGTGCAGCCCTTCGCCCTTTTGCAGGATTCGCGGCCTCCCTAGACCTGCACGGCCGGGGTGGACAAGGGGTCAGGTGCGGCGGCGGCCGAAGACGCGGCGCGTCGGTGAGGCGGGTTGTGGTTCGTCGGACACGGGGACCGCCGTCCCCAAATCGACAAGCGGGCGTTTGCGGATAAGCGCCTGCCAACTGCCTACAGCGGCGAGCGCAAGGAGCAGAAGCCAGCCGCCCGCCGCCGAGGGGATCAGCGCCCAGGCGAAGGCGGCGGGGGTGATGATCGCCATCACCGTCGGGATCGCGGCGAGGATCGCGATCGTCCCGAACAGCGCCCACCAGCGCCCGATCTGCGTCGCCGCCGCGCCGATCACGACATTGGTCGCGGCAAGCAGCAGGAACTTGGCGGCAACGGGATAGGGCAGGCTCGCCATTGCGGGCGAATAGTCGCCGAGCGTGAAAGCGGCCTGGATGTCGAAGAGCAGGTAATTCTCCCACGCGTCGCATAGCGCCGCGGCGACCGGCAGCACGGCGGCGGCAAGAAGCGCGCGGAGGCGAAGCTCGTGCCACAGCGCGATGCAGCCGCTGGCGAGGAAGCTGGCGTAGAGCAGCATATAGAGATAGTCGCGCTCGTTGCCGGTCCGCATCGCGGCGAGGCGCGTGACCTGCTCGGGATCGGTATAGAAGCCGAAGATCGCTTCGAGGTCGGCCTGCCCGCCGGCGAACTCGAAAGCGAGTACGGGGGCGCCATAGCCGGGCGCGATGTCATGGCCCGTTTGCGGGAAGACCTGACCCAGATACAGGCCGAAAAGCAGCGTCGCGATGCCGAACGCCAAGCTCCAATACCAAGCGCGCGTCGGTGCGGGCGGCCGCGTCCGCTGCGTTTCGATCCAATGCTGGAGCCCCCCGATCGGCATCTAGCCGTCCGGTGGAGCGCGCTCGCTCACCTTATTGGCACTCGGCGCATTTGCCGCGCACTTCGATCACCGGGCGCTCGGCGGCGAAGCCTGTCGCCTCGGCCGCGGCGCGGACGCCGCCTGAAATCTTGTCGTTGTCGACATGCACCGCGGTGCCGCACGTGTCGCAGATCAGGAAGATGCAGTCGTGGAGGCAGCCGGGGTGGCTGTTCGCGACAAAGGCGTTCGCGCTCTCGACGCGGCGGACGAGGTTGTTGGCCACGAACAGGTCGAGGATGCGATAGACGCTGTTCGGCGCGACGCGCTTGCCGCGTTTTTGCGAGACGATGTCGGCGATTTCATAGGCGCTCGCGGGCTTGCCGATTTCGGCGACCGCGTCGAAAATCTGCGAACGCATGTCGGTCCAGGCTTCGCCCGCGCCCTCGAGCGCCGCCTGCGCCGCCTTGGCGAGCGAGGCGCCGCTGGCCTCGACGTGCGGATGATCATGCTTGCCCATTGGCGTTTCCTCAGGCGTGGGAAATCCCGCGCTAACTATCGTCGCAATGTAGGCTGTTTAGGGGGCGCCCGCAAGTTGCGGACATCTCCGATGCGGTGGGATCAGTGCCGCGCGCGGCGGTTGAGGTCGTGACCCAGGGCGACGACCGCGACGCCGATCATCGTCGCGATCACTTCGCTGCCGTCGTGCGGCCGCGACAGCGCGCCCGCCATCATGCCGAGCCCGAAGCTACCGACCGCGAAGGGCATCATATAGCCGTGGCTGAGCACGCCCGAAACGAGCGTGATCAGGGCAAAGCCGATCGCGATGATCAGCCCGATCTCGTGGAACAGGTGATTGTCGAGAAACACCCCGCCGACCGAGGCGATCGAGGCGAAAAAGATCGTCGTCGCGAGGCAGTGGACGAGGCACAGCCCCGACAATCCCATCGCCAGCTGGTCGCCGCTCAAGGAGGTCAGCGGACGCGAATCGCGCGCAGCCCGAACCACCGCGCCGAGGCGCGTCAGGGCAGGGGCATGGCTGGCGACGTGCGTCACCCGATTCTCCGTTCGACGATTGCGGCGCTTGATATGGCATAACATGACCAAGGTTACAACATCACATACGCGAATCTTTTTGACTTGCCTCAAGGGGCCGGTCAGTCCGTTTCATAAGAAAACCAATGGGGAGGGTGCGCATGAGCCTTTTGTCGGAACCGCTGACGCTGCCCTGCGGCGCGACATTGCCCAACCGGATCGCCAAGGCCGCGATGACCGAGGGGATGGCGACCCCCGACGGGCGCCCGACCCCCGAACTCGACCGGCTTTACGGCCTGTGGTCCGACGGTGGCGCGGGGTTGCTGATCGGCGGCAATCTGGTGATCGACCGCGATCATCTCGAACGGCCGGGCAATGTCGTGATCGACCGTGCGCCCGACGCCGACATGCGCGAGCGTCTCTCGCGCTGGGCAGGTGCCGCAACGCGCGGCGGCAATCATTTCTGGGCGCAGATCAGCCATAGCGGGCGGCAGACGCCGGCGGTGGTCAACCGCCATCCCAAATCGGCCTCGGACGTCAAGCTCGGGCTGCCCGGCGGGCAGTTCGGCCAGCCCGAGCCGCTGACTCGCGAAGAAATTAGCGAACTGGTCGATCGCTGGGCGGTGGCGGCAAAGGCATGCCAGGATGCGGGCTTCACCGGGGTGCAGGTGCACGCCGCGCACGGCTATCTGATGTCGCAGTTCCTGAGCCCGCTTTCGAACCGGCGGACCGACGATTATGGCGGCACCCTCGAAAATCGGGCGCGTCTGTTGCTCGACGTAATTGCGGCGATCCGCGCGGCGACCGGGCCCGCCTTCCCGATCTCGGTCAAGCTCAACAGCGCCGATTTCCAGAAGGGCGGCTTCGCGTTCGAGGATAGCCTGACCGTCGCCGGGTGGCTCGAAGCCGCAAGCGTCGACCTGATCGAGATTTCGGGCGGCACCTATGAGCAGCCGAAGCTGCTCGGGATCGAGGGCATGGAGGAGAGCGCGCCGCAGAATGTCGCGCCGTCGACCCTCGCGCGCGAAGCCTATTTCGTCGATTTCGCGCTGGCGATGCAGGCGCGGGTGTCGGTGCCGCTGATGGTCACGGGCGGCTTTCGTAGCCGTGCCGCGATGGAGCAGGCGATCGAGCGCGCCGCCGCCGACGTGATCGGCCTCGGCCGGCCGATGTGCCTCATGACCGACGCGCCGAAACGGCTGCTCGCGGGCGCCGGGATATTGCCGCGCTATGAGGACGGCCTCGGGCTTGTTCCCGGCTGGCTCGGCTTCCTCAAGCGCCTCCAGATGGTCAAGGCGATCGACGGCTTCGCGGGCATCTACTGGTTCTACCAGCAGCTCTGGCTGATCGGCCACAAGGGGCGGATCGACGAAAGACTGAGCGTCTTTTCGGCCTTCCGCACGCTCGAGGCGCGCAACAAGGCGATTATGAAGGCGCGGGGCTAGCTGCCCGCTTCCTCCGCGCGCAACGCCTTGCGGTCGAGCTTGCCGATCATCGTCTTGGGCAGGTTCAGCCGCACCTCGACCTCGCGCACGCGTTCGTGCTTGCCGAGCTGCGGGTTGAGCCAGGCGGCGAGCGCCTCGCCGCTCACCTGGAACCCATCCTCCAGTGTCACGAACGCCTTGGGCGCTTCGCCGCGATAGGCGTCGGGCACGCCGAGCACGATCGCTTCCTTGACCGCGGGATGCTCATAGAGATGCGCCTCGATCACGCTCGGATAGACTTTGAACCCGCCGACCGCGATCATGTCCTTCAGCCGGTCGACGATGCGGATATAACCGTCGGCCTCGACCACCGCGACGTCGCCGGTGCGCAGCCAGCCGTCGTCGGTGAAGCTGTCCTTGTCCGCGTCGGGGCGATTCCAGTAACCCTGCATGATCTGCGGTCCCTTGACCGCGAGCTCGCCGGGCTCGCCATCGGGGGCGTCCTTCGTCGGATCCTCCTTGTCGAGCAGGCGGATGTGCGTCGCGGGGAGCGGCTGGCCGATCGTGCCCGGCTGGACGGGGCCTTCATAGGGGTTGGTCGCCACGACGCCCGAGCTTTCGGTGAGGCCATAGCCTTCGACGAGCGAGGCGCCGGTCGCCGCGGTGAATTTCTCACGCAATTCACCGGGCATCGGCGCGCCGCCCGAAATGCAGATGCGCAAGCTGGAGAAGTCGGTCTTTGCGAGATCGGGGTGGTCGAGCAGCGCCTGATACATTGTCGGCACGCCCGGGAGCGCGGTCGTTTTCGTTCGCGTGATCGCGTCGAGCGCCTGCTTGGCATCGAAGCGCGGCAGCATCGTGATCGAACCACCGTTGAGCACCGTGCGGTTGAGCACGCAGGTGTTCGCGAAGACGTGAAAAAAGGGCAGCACGCCGAGGATGCGATCGTCGGCGTCATGGTCGGGGTCGATCGCATTCACCTGCCGCGCATTGGCGGTGAGGTTCTGGTGCGTCAGCTTGGCGCCCTTGGGCGTCCCGGTGGTGCCCCCGGTATATTGGATCAGCGCAATATCCTTTTCGGCGTCGATCGCGACGGCATCGGGTTTGCCATCATTGTCGGTGAGCGCCGAGAAACGGATGATGCGCGGGTCGGCCGGCAACGCCGCGACTTCGCTGCGCTTGAACAGGCGATAGAGCATCGACTTCGCCGCGGGGAGCCCGCCCGCGACCGAGCCGACGACAAGCTGTTTGAGGCTCGATCCGTCGAGCACCTTGAGTGCGGTGGGAAGCAGCGCCGCGGCGCTGATCGTGAACAGCGTCTCGGTGCCCGAATCCTCCACCTGCGCCTCGAGTTCGGCGACGGTATAGAGCGGCGAGAAATTGACCACCGTCGCCCCGGCGGCGAGCGCGCCATAATAGGCGGCGACATAATGCGGGACGTTGGGCAGGAAGAGGCCGACGCGGCTGCCCTTGCCGATCCCGCGCTGCTGCAATCCGCGGGCAACGCGCGCCGCACCGCGCGCAACCTCGGCATAGCTGAACTCGCGGCCCAGAAAATCGAGCATCGGCGCATCGCCGCGCCGCGCGACGCTGGCGGCGAGCATGTCGGGCAGCGACAGCGGCGCAAACTCCTGGTCCCAGGCCGTGGGATGGCGATAATCGGTCGACCAGGAAAAGCGGCTGTCCATCGGCGGTGATATCCTCTTCGAATATGCGGGGTTCCTTACACTAGGGTCAGTAAGGTGATTTGCAACCGGGCTCGCTTGCGGCGCGCAGTCCGGACGGCTAGGCAGCGCATATTGTCTTCGCCAGGGGTTTTGCCATGCTGCAGCTGTCATCGCGCGTCGCCGCGCCATTCGTCGTACTCGCCTGCGCGCTCGCCGTTCCGGCCGCCGCGAAGGACAAGCTGCCGCCGGCACAGCCTGCGCAGATCCGGGAGCTCTATGCGTGCCGCGACATCGCCGATCCGGCGGCGCGCCTCGCCTGTTTCGACCGCGAGGTCGGCGAGCTGTCGACCGCCGATCAGGCGCGCGAAATCACTTTCACCGACCGCGAGACCGCCAAAAAGGCGCGGCGCGGGCTGTTCGGCTTTGCCTTCCCCAAGCTCGGCGGAATTTTCGGCGGCGATGAGGATGAGGTCAAGGAGATCGAAACGACGATCCGCTCGGCGAGCATCGACCGGTCGGGCAAATATACGCTGGTGATGGAAGATGACGCGGTGTGGGTGCAGATCGACACCACCAGCCTGCCGCGCCAGCCGAAGGCGGGGCAGAAGGTGAAGATCAAGGTCGCGACGATGGGCAGCTATTTCGCGTCCATCGACGGCGGCCGCACGATCCGCATGAAGCGCGACCGCTGACAACCGCCGGCGCGATCGACACCCGTGACCTAGCGATGACGATACAGCGATGACGGGCGGCGACGCGATCCCGCTTCCGGGGCCGGGCTGTCCGCCCTTCGTGCTGCTCGACGACGCGCGCGCCGAGGGCGCGGCGGCGGCGCGGCTGTTCGCCTGCCCGGTCGAAGTGCTGACCGCCCATTCCGCGGCCGAGGTTCCGGCGCTGCTTTCGGCGCTCGAAGCGGCGCAGGCGCGCGGGCTCCACGCGGCGGGCTATCTGACGTACGAGGCGGGCAAGGCGCTCGCGCCGGCATGGCGCGGGGCGGTCGATGCCGAAACCGGCGATGCGCCGCTCGGCTGGTTCGGGCTGTTCGACACGGTCCGGCGGATCGATGCCGACAAGGTGGCGGACCTGCTCCCCGATCCGGCGTCGGCGTGGATCGGCAAGGTCGCGCCGCGCGTCGCGCGCGCCGACTATCTGGCCGCGGTCGAAGCCGTGCTCGGGCTGATCCGTGCGGGCGACATCTATCAGGCGAATTTCACCTTTCGCGCCGACGTTCCCGTGCGCGGCAATCCGCTCGCGGTTCATGCACGGCTGCGCCGCACCGCGCGCGCGGGTTATGGCGGGGTGATCTGGACCGGCGAACAGGCGATCGTCTCGCACTCGCCCGAGCTCTTCTTCGCGCTGCGGGGCGGGCAGGTGATGGCGCGGCCGATGAAGGGAACCGCGGCGCGGCTTTCCGATCCCGAGGCCGATGCGGCCGCGGCGCGCGAGCTTGCCGAAGATCCCAAGCAGCGCGCCGAAAATCTGATGATCGTCGACCTGATCCGCAACGACCTGTCGCGCGTCGCGGTGCCGGGGTCGGTCGCGGTGCCTGACCTGTTCCGTGTCGAAAGCTTTCCGACGATCCACCAGCTCGTCTCCGATGTCAGTGCGCGCCTGCCCGAGGGCGCCGGGGCGGTCGACGTGTTGCGCGCCGCTTTTCCGTGCGGGTCGATCACCGGGGCGCCGAAAGTGCGCGCGATGGAAATCATCGACGAGCTGGAATCGGGTGCGCGCGGGCTTTATACGGGCTCGATCGGGTTCATTGAGCCGGGGGGCGATGCGGCATTCAATGTTGCGATCCGGACGCTTTTGTTACCGCAAAGCGCCTTGCAGGACGGTCCTGCTTGCGCCACGCTGGGACTGGGCTCCGGAATCGTCGCCGACAGCGAACCGGTTGAAGAATGGCGCGAATGTCTGGCCAAGGGGGAATTTGTGGGCGCAGCGGGGGAAAGCTTCGACCTCATCGAAACGATGTTCTTCGATCCGGTCGAAGGCGTCCAGCGGATCGAGGGGCATCTGGCGCGGATGAAGGCGAGCGCCGCGGCGCTGGGTTTCACCTTCGACCGGCACGGCGCGCGCAACGTCCTGCAATCGGCGACCTTCCGCCTGCGCAGCGCCGCGCGGGTGCGGATGCGGCTCGCGCCGTCGGGCGCGCTCGCGATCGAGGTGTCGCCGCTGCCACGGCTCGCCGAGCTGCCGGTGCCCGTCGCGGTGCGTCCCGCGCCGATGGCCGCCGACGATTTCCGCCTGACGCACAAGACGAGCCTGCGCGCCGCCTATGACAGCGCGCGGCACGCGAGCGGCGCCGCCGAGGTCGTCTTCGTCGACGAGCCCGGCTTCGTCACCGAGGGCAGCTGGAGCAATATTTTCGTCGAGCGCGACGGCCAGTTGCTCACCCCGCCGCTCGCGCTCGGGCTGCTTCCCGGGGTGCTGCGCGCCGAGCTGATCGACAAGGGGCGCGCGGTCGAATCGCACCTGCGGCTCGCCGATCTGGAGAGCGGATTCTTCATCGGCAATTCGCTGCGCGGACTGATCCCGGCGCGGCTGGCGGACGCTGCGGCATCCGCGATAGGCTGACCTGCCATCTGCATAGGTAAATTATCAACCAGCGCGCTTGCGAATATCGGTCAGAGGCTTTAGGCGCGGCCGCGCGCAATTTCCTGTCCTTTTGCAGCCGACCGCGCAAGCCACGGAAGATATCGTCATGTCGCTGAAGCCCCATGTCTCCGCCGCCCTCAACCGCATCCAGCCGTCGGCAACGCTCGCGATGACCGCGCGCGTGACGGCGCTGAAAGCCGCGGGCGTCGATGTGATCGGTCTCAGCGCCGGCGAGCCCGATTTCGACACCCCCGATTTCGTCAAGGAAGCGGCGATCGAGGCGATCCGCAACGGCCAGACCAAATATACGCTCGTCGACGGCACCGTCGCGCTGAAGGAAGCGATCCGCGGCAAGTTTCGCCGCGACAATGGGCTCGATTTCGGGCTCGACCAGATTTCGGTCAACGTCGGCGGCAAGCACACCCTGTTCAACGCGCTCGTCGCGACCGTCGACAAGGGCGATGAGGTGATCATCCCCGCACCCTATTGGGTGAGCTATCCCGACATCGTCGCCTTCGCGGGCGGCACGCCGGTGATCATCGAGGGCACCGCGGCGCAGAATTACAAGATCACGCCGGCGCAGCTCGACGCCGCGATCACGCCGAAGACGCGCTGGGTGATGTTCAACTCGCCGTCGAACCCGTCGGGCGCCGCCTATTCGGGCGAGGAACTCGACGCGCTTGGCGAAGTCATCCGTCGTCACCCGCATGTGATGGTGATGACCGACGATATGTACGAGCATGTCTGGTACGCCGATTTCGCCTTCACGACCTTCGCGCAGCGCTGCCCCGACCTGATCGACCGCATCCTGACGGTGAACGGCTGTTCGAAAGCCTATGCGATGACCGGCTGGCGCATCGGCTATGCCGGCGGCCCCGCGTGGATCATCAAGGCGATGGGCAAGCTCCAGTCGCAGTCGACGTCGAACCCCTGTTCGATCGCGCAGGCCGCCGCCGCCGCCGCGCTCGGCGGCCCGCAGCATTTCCTCGACGACCGCAACGCCGCGTTCAGGAAGCGTCGCGACATGGTCGTCGCGATGCTCAACGACGCGCCCGGCCTCAACTGCCCGGTCCCCGATGGCGCTTTCTATGTCTATCCCGACGCGTCGGGCTGCATCGGCAAGAAGACCCCCGACGGCAAGCTGATCGACAGCGACGAGGCGCTCATCGACTATTTCCTCGACAGCGCGAAGGTCGCGGCGGTGCACGGCGGCGCCTTTGGCCTGTCGCCGGCGTTCCGCGTCTCCTACGCGACGTCGGAAGCGGTGCTCAAGGAAGCGTGCGTGCGCATCCAGCAGGCGTGCGCAGCGCTCAGCTAAGCGGCATTTCAGCCGCGCACGATTATTTTGTACCGATCGGTCTTGTAATCGCGGCGGCGGCGACTATTTGAACCTGAACGGCGGTTAACCGCCCGGTTCACCGGATAGTAAGTCATTTCCGTTAAGGGTGACTGCCATCACTGCACGGCTGGTCGGGGCGCTCCATATCGTCGGTGTAACCAAAGCGGCAAAAGCCGCGAATCGACAAGATATGAAAAGAGGCCCATATGCTCTCCATGCTCCGCTCCGACTGGTTCCTGACCATGCTCGCTGGCTTCGCGATTGGCGCAACCTACATCGTGCTCAATCAGCCGGCGCTGCCGATCCCGGCGTGACGCCGCTGCGGCGCAGCCTCTCGCTTCGCGCCGCCACGGCGCTGGTTGCAGGCGCGATCGTCGCGCAATGCACCCCGGCGCAGGCCGAAAGCGTCGTCAAGCTGCCCGCCGCACTCGTCGATCCCGCCGTCAATGCGAAACGCGCGACCGCGGTGCTTGCCGGGGGCTGCTTCTGGGGCGTCGAAGGCGTCTTTTCCAACGTCAAAGGCGTGATTTCGGTCGAATCGGGCTATCATGGCGGCAGCGCCGCGACCGCCAAATATGAACTGACCCACGATGGCAAATCGGGTCATGCCGAGGCAGTCCGCATCGTCTATGACCCGTCGCAGGTCAGCTATGGCAGTCTGCTTCGCATCCTCTTTTCGGTGATCGCTGACCCGACGCTCAAAAATCGTCAGGGTCCCGACACGGGCCCGCAATATCGCGCCGCCATCGTCCCGCTCGACGCCAGCCAGCGCCAGGTCGCGACCGCCTATCTGTCGCAGATCGGCGGCGGCAAATATTTCGCCAAGCCCCTCGTCGTCCCGGTCGAGGCGTATAAGCGTTTTTATCCCGCCGAAGCGAACCACCAGGATTTCATGCGCCGCAACCCCAAGAACGGCTATATCCTGCGCTGGGACGCACCCAAGCTGGCGGCGCTGAAGCGGCTCTATCCCGATATGGTGCGGGCGAAGCCAGCACCCTGACAACGGCGTGCGGGCGAAGCCCGCGTCCTGAAACCGCCCGGTTCCGCCGTTGGTCGCGGCAGAAGAATCATTCACCGCAAATCGCTGGCCCCTCCCGCGTGCCTGCGTGACGCAGGAAAAGCCCGAACGGGGTCGGGATGCTATAAAAGTCGCAAATGCGGGGTTTGGATGAAGTTTGAGTTTTCCGGCAGGCCGCTCCTCGCCGTGACGATGAGCGCCGCGGTGCTTGCGGGTTGCGTCAGCAGCGCCGCGATCGTGCCGCAGCCGCGCGCGCAGCAACCGGCGGCGGTGCGTGGCCCGTCCGGCGCGGTCACCGTTCCGATCGGCCAGCCGGTGCGTTCGCAAATGCCGCGCCCGGCAGGACCGCTCGATCCCGGCTTTCGCCGCGCTCCCGCCGGCCTCAACGATCGCATCTTCGAATTATGGCGCGCCTTCCCGGGCAAGACCGGCATTGCGGTGCAGCGCATCGACGGCGAATGGTCATTGTCGCAGCGCGGCGCCGAGTTGTTCCCGCAGCAGAGCGTGTCGAAGCTGTGGGTCACGCTCACCGTGCTCGACGCGGTCGATCAGGGGCGGATGACGATGGACCAGCGCGTCCGCATCGGCCCCGAGGATCTCACCCTGTTCCACCAGCCGATCGCGGCGCGCGTGCGCGCCGAGGGTTCGGTGACGATGAGCGTCCGCGACCTCATCGAAACCGCGATCACGCACAGCGACAACACCGCGAACGACAGCCTGCTGCGCACCGTCGGCGGCCCGAGCGCAGTGCGCGCTTTCGTCGCGAAAAAGGACCTCGGCTCGATCCGCTTCGGTCCGGGTGAGCGCTTGTTGCAGGCGGGGACCGCCGGGCTGACCTGGCAGCAAAGCTATTCGGTCGGCCGCAATTTCGAGGCCGCGCGCGCCGCGCTGTCGGCCGCGACGCGCCAGGCCGCGATGAACAATTACCTCGCCAATCCCGTCGACGGCGCGAGCCCGGCCGCGATCGCGAGCGCGCTCACGCGGCTCGCACGCGGCACCTTGCTTTCGCCCGAATCGACCGAATATCTGCAAGGCGTGATGAGCCGGACACGAAGCGGGCCGCGCCGGCTCAAGGCCGGTCTGCCGCCGGGCTGGCAGTTCATGCACAAGACCGGCACCGGGCAGAATCTGGGCGGCATGACCGCGGGCTATAACGACATCGGCATCGCGACCGCGCCCGACGGCACGCGCTATGCGATCGTCGTGATGATGGGTAGCACGACCTCGGGCATTCCGGCGCGCATGGCGCTGATGCAGTCGGTCTCGTCGGCCGTCGCCGAATATCACGGAAGGTAATCGAGGATGAAGCTTGCTGCCCTGCCGCTGGCCCTGCTGGCGCTCGCGCTCGCCGGATGTGCGACGCCCGAAACGCGGCTGCGCACCGGCCTCAACAATGCCGGCCTGTCGAAGGCGATGTCGGCGTGCATGGCCGAACGCATGGTCGACCGGCTGTCGCTGGTCCAGCTGCGCCGCCTGTCGGCGCTCGGCAGCCTCAAGGACAAGCGCGTCACCGATCTCTCGCTCGACCAGTTTTTTCACAAGGTCCGCGCGCTCAAGGATCCCGAGATCCTGACGGTGTCGACCAGCTCCGCCGCGCTCTGCGCGCTGCGCTAAGCCGTCAATCGCCCGGAAAGCGCACGACGAGGTTCGGCGGCGGAAAGCTGTTCCGCACCGTTTCGGAGCGATCGGCCGGCGGCCATGCTTCGCGGCGGGAAAAGCTTTCGATCGTGGCATATTGCCCCAGCCGCGTGAGCGCGGTGACGACATAGGGCTGCCCCTCGGCGCCGAGGATCGACGCGCGGTCGGCGAGGTGGAAATGCAGGTGCGGCGCGCTGGCCTGCCCGGTGAAGCCGAGAAAGCCGACGACCTGCCCCACCTTGACGCGGTCGCCGACCGCGACCGGGGCGCCCTGTTTCATATGTTCGTAGGTCGCGATGCGGCCGCCGCCGATGTCGAGCATAACGAAATTGCCGCTGGCGTCGGCGATGCCGGGCCTCGGCCGGCCCGATATGGTGGCGGGATCGGGGACATCGTCGCGCACCGCGACGATCGTGCCGTCGGCGACCGCGAGCACCTCGGCGCCGAATCCATAATGATTTGCCGGGATATTGGCGTCGCCCGACGACAATTTTCCTTTCGTGTCGACCTTCATATAGTCGATCGCGAAGCGGCCGGGCAGCGTGGCCGACCCCTCGGTGGCGTAGAAGACACGGCGGTGCCCGCGCTCCATGCCGGGATCGTACACCGCGACCCATGGCCCGCCGCGCAGCGGCGGCGACAGGCGGGCTAGGGCGGTGGTTTCCGGCGTCGCTGTGCCACCCGAGATCGTGAAGCTGGCGCCGTCGGCACCGGCCTTGCCGAGCGTGAGTTCATGCGAAATCCCGCCGCGCGGCAAATCGGCCATGACCGGTGCGTTGATATAGACGACCGCGCGGCGACCGGGCGGAATGATTCGCGCATCGGGCTCGACCGGTCCGACAAGCCCGATGGCCTTCGCCAGCTCGTCGCCGGCGTAGGTCTTGAGCGGCGTTCCCTTGTCGCCGACTTTCACGACAAGCTGGTCCAGCCGCAGCGGAAGACTGGCAAAATTGGTAAGGTGCAGTTCGTAAACGAGCTGGTCGGCAGCGCCGATGCGTACAACATCGGGCGTCTCGGCGACCTGGATATCGAGCGCCTGGTTCACTTGTGCCGTCGCGGCGCCCTGGCCGGCGAGCGCCGACAACACCAAAACTAGAAGCTTTATCCGCATCTTCGCTTCCCTCATCCCACATTTCGACCTTGCCCGATTATCAACTCGGGCCCGGGACGTCATCCGAAAGACGGACCGGCTCGCCGCACGCCTTTGCCGCGCACAAGAATATCTGAGGCTACCCGGGGGTAGAATTGGCGCCGAACTTGTGCTTAGGCGGCGCCGATCCTCTCCCCTTCCAGAGTCGAAAGGCCCGGCAGACCTCATGAACATCCACGAATATCAGGCAAAAGAACTGCTCGCGAAATTTGGCGTCGCCGTGCCCAAGGGCATTGCCGCGATGAGCGTCGAAGAGGCCGTCGCGGCCGCGAAGCAGCTCCCCGGGCCGCTCTATGTCGTCAAATCGCAGATCCACGCCGGTGGCCGCGGCAAGGGCAAGTTCAAGGAACTCGGCCCCGACGCGAAGGGCGGCGTCCGCCTTGCCAAGACCATCGAGGAAGTCGAAGCGCATGCCAAGGATATGCTCGGCAACACACTGGTGACGATCCAGACCGGCGACGCCGGCAAGCAGGTCAACCGCCTCTACATCACCGACGGCGCCGACATTAAGCAGGAATTTTACCTCGCTTTGCTCGTCGATCGCGCCACCAGCCGTATCGCGGTCGTCGCCTCGACCGAAGGCGGCATGGACATCGAAACCGTCGCGCACGACACGCCCGAAAAGATCCACACGATCGTCGTGGACCCCGCCACCGGCCTCCAGCCGCACCACGGCCGCAGCGTCGCCGCGGCGCTCGGCCTGTCGGGTGATCTCGCCAAGCAGGCGGCCAAGGTTCTTGCGGGCCTCTACGCCGCGTTCCTCGGCACCGACGCCGAACAGATCGAAATCAACCCGCTCGCCGTCTGCGAAGGCGCGAACGGCGACGAACTGCTCGTGCTCGACGCCAAGGTGGCGTTCGACGGCAACGCGATGTTCCGCCACAAGGATCTCGCCGATCTCCGCGACCTGACCGAGGAAGACCCGGCCGAGGTCGAGGCGTCGGAATATGACCTCGCCTACATCAAGCTCGACGGCAACATCGGCTGCATGGTGAATGGCGCCGGTCTCGCGATGGCGACGATGGACATCATCAAGCTCAACGGCGAATTCCCCGCCAACTTCCTCGACGTCGGCGGCGGCGCTTCGAAGGAAAAGGTCACCGCGGCGTTCAAGATCATCCTCAAGGACCCCGCCGTGAAGGGCATCCTCGTCAACATCTTCGGCGGCATCATGAAGTGCGACATCATCGCCGACGGCATCGTCGCCGCGGCGAAGGAAGTGAACCTCTCGGTCCCGCTCGTCGTCCGCCTCGAAGGCACGAACGTCCAAGAAGGCAAGGACATCCTCGCCAATTCGGGCCTGCCGATCGTTGCGGCCAATGATCTGGGCGACGCGGCAAAGAAAATCGTCGCCGAGGTGAACAAGGCGGCGTGAAAATCCAACCCTCCCTCGCACCCGCGAGGGAGGAGTAGGGACTGCTAGTTGACGTTTACGTAAACGCCAATTATGGCGCAGTGCACAATTTTTCGAGAGGAGCTGTCGAAGCTATGAAAATCCTCGTCCCCGTAAAGCGGGTGCTCGATTATAACGTCAAGCCGCGGGTCAAGGCCGACGGCACGGGCGTTGACCTGGCCAATGTGAAGATGTCGATGAACCCGTTCGATGAGATCGGCGTCGAAGAAGCGATTCGCCTGAAGGAAAAGGGCGTCGCGACCGAGATCATCGCGGTTTCCGTCGGCCCGGCCAAGGCGCAGGAAACGCTGCGCACCGCGCTCGCGATGGGCGCCGACCGCGCAATCCTCGTCCAGACCGATGACGCCGTTGAGCCGCTCGCGCTCGCGAAGATCTTCAAGGCGATCGCCGATGCCGAACAGCCGGGTCTCGTGATCCTCGGCAAGCAGGCGATCGACGACGACAACAACCAGACCGGCCAGATGCTCGCTGCACTCACCGGCTGGGCGCAGGGCACCTTCGCCAGCGCGGTCAACGTCGATGGCGATAGCGTCAATGTGACGCGCGAAGTCGACGGCGGCCTCGAGACGGTGAAGCTGAAACTTCCCGCGATCGTCACCACCGACCTTCGTCTGAACGAGCCGCGCTACGCGTCGCTGCCGAACATCATGAAGGCAAAGTCGAAGCCGCTCGATACCAAGTCGCCCGCCGATTACGGCGTCGATACGGCGCCGCGCGTCAAGACGCTCAAGGTTTCGGAACCGCCCGTCCGCTCGGCCGGCGTCAAGGTCGCCGATGTCGATGAACTGGTTGCCAAGCTCAAAGCGCTGGGAGTGCATTCATGAAAACTCTGGTTTGGGTCGAACATGACGGCAGCGCCGTCAAGGACGCCACGCTCGCCGCGGTGACCGCCGCCGCGAAGCTCGGCGAAGTCCACCTCCTCGTCGCCGGTAGCGGCGTCGATGGCGTCGCCAAGGAAGCCGCGCAGATCGCCGGCGTGGGCAAGGTGCATGTCGCCGACAACGCCGCTTTCGGTCACAACCTGCCCGAAAATGTCGCACCGCTCGTCGCCGACCTCATGGGTTCGCACGATGCATTCGTTGCGCCCGCGACGACCACCGGCAAGAATATCGCGCCGCGCGTCGCCGCCTTGCTCGACGTGATGCAGATTTCGGAAATCCTGTCGGTCGAAGGTCCGAAGACCTTCACCCGTCCGATCTACGCCGGCAACGCGATCGCGACCGTCGAGAGCAGCGACGCGAAGCTCGTTCTCACCGTTCGCGGCACCGCCTTTGAAAAGGCTGCCACCTCGGGCGGTTCGGGCGCGGTCGAAGCCGTCTCGGCTGGCGGCGATACCGGCATCTCGAGCTTCGTCGGCGCCGAAATCGCCAAGTCGGAGCGTCCCGAGCTGACCTCGGCGAAGATCATCGTGTCAGGCGGCCGCGCGCTCGGTTCGAGCGAGAAGTATGAGGAAGTCATCGTACCGCTCGCCGACAAGCTCGGCGCCGCGCTCGGTGCTTCGCGCGCCGCGGTCGATGCGGGTTATGTCCCCAACGACTATCAGGTCGGCCAGACCGGCAAGATCGTCGCGCCGCAGGTCTATTTCGCGATCGGCATCTCGGGCGCGATCCAGCATCTCGCCGGGATGAAGGATTCGAAGACGATCGTCGCGATCAACAAGGACGAAGACGCCCCGATCTTCCAGGTCGCCGACTTCGGCCTCGTCGCCGATCTCTTCAATGCCGTTCCCGAACTGACCGGCAAGATCTAACCGGCAGCTGCAGTGGCCGGTAACCATCCCGGAGTGCCCGGACTGGGCGACGCGCCGTTCAATGCCGGCGGTCGCCGCGCGGCGCGGAACGCGGACCATCACGATGCGGTCGAGGGCGACGACGCCCTCGACCGCTCGTTGATTCTGGCGAGCGTTGCGCGCGATGCGCGGCTCGACAAGAAATTCCTCCTGCTGACCATCCTCGCGGCGATGATCGCCACGCTGGGCCTGCTGCAAAGCTCGACCGCGGTCGTCATCGGCGCGATGCTCGTGTCGCCGCTGATGGGGCCGATCATGGGGGTTGGCTTCGGCCTTGCGACCCTCGAAACCAATCTGATTCGCCGCTCGCTCGTGACGCTCGCCGCGGGCATGGCGGTCGCGGTGCTCGTCGCGATGCTGATCATCTGGCTGTCGCCGATCAAGGACGTCACCCCCGAACTTCGCGCGCGGACCCAGCCCACCCTGCTCGACCTCGGGGTCGCGGTGGTTGGCGGGATTGCCGGCGTCTATGCGATCATGCGCAAGCTGTCGGGGGTGATGGTCGGCGTTGCGATTGCGACCGCGCTGGTGCCGCCGCTGTCGACCGTCGGCTTCGGCCTCGCGACGGGCCGCCTCGATTTCGCACTCGGCGCGGCGCTCCTCTTCCTCACCAACACGCTCGCCATCGCCTTTGCCGCGACGATCGTCGCGCGCCTCAATCATTTTGGGCCGTCGCTGACGCCGCAGCATACGGCGATGCAGGTCGTGGGCATCGCCCTGACGCTCGGCATATTGTCGATCCCGCTCGCGCTCACGCTCAACAGCCTGGCGGGCGAAGTCCGCGCGCGGTCGGTGGTCCAGACCGAACTGCGCGCCATGCTCGGCGAAAGCGACCGCGTCGACAGCCTCAACGTGCGGATGGAACATGACGCCATCGCGGTCGATGGCGTCGTGCTGGTCGATCGCTATGCGGGCCGGCTCGATACGCAACTCGCGGCGAAGATCGGCGCCGAGCTGGGTCGCGAGGTGCACGTCAATATCGTCCAGCTGCGGCAGCAGACCAACGCCGCGGTGCAGGTCGAGGAACAGCTCAATCGCCGTCTCGCCGCGCTCGAACAGCGCGATGAGGACAGCCGCGCAATCCTCGCCGGCCTGACCGTCGGTGAATTGCTGCCGCGCGAACGGGTGCTGGTCGACGGGCAGGCGCGCCGTGTCATCGTCCAGCGCGACCGCGAGGCAGAGGGCGAGCAGGTCGCCGCCGCGATCGACCGCATCATGGCTTCGGTACAGGCGGACCATCCGCAATGGCTGATCCAGAACGGAAGCCTCACGGCCGCAGAGGCGCCCGCGGCGGAAACAGCCGCGACCGAATAACCCTGCGCAGACCTATTCGGGTTGACCTGTGGCGCCCGATCCCATGTGATGTGCGCCGAACCCGGCGGACGGCCGGGCAGGGGAGAGGCGATATGCGCGGCAAGCGACTGGCGTTGGCGATGATGATGGCGAGTGCGGGCGTGGCGGCGATCGCTCCGCCGTTCCATGCACAGGCAGCGCCGCGCGAAGCGGTGACGATCGACAAGGCGCGGATCGATGCCGCGCTGAAGGCGATGATCGCCGACGGCCGCGCTGCGGGCAGCTCGGCGCTGATCTGGCAGGACGGGCGCGAAGTCTATTTCGGCAGCGCCGGCATGGCCGACCGCGACGCGAAGCGCCCGATGCGCCGCGACACGATCGCGCAAATCTATTCGATGACCAAGCCCGTGACCGGCGTCGCGCTGATGCAGCTCTGGGAGGCGGGCAAGTTCCGCCTCGACGACCCGCTCGCCAAATATCTCCCCGAATATGCGAATATGCGCGTCTATGCCGGGAAGGACACCGCGGGCCAGCCGCGCTATGTCGCGGCCGAACGCCCGATCACCGTCCGCGACATCCTGCGCCACACTGCGGGTTTCGCCTATGGCGCCGGACCGACGCCCGCACACGACGCCTATGTCGCCGCCGAACCGCTCGCGCTGGCGATTCCGCTTGCCGAAGCGAGCAAGCGACTGGCGACAGTGCCGCTGCTGTACCAGCCCGGCACCCAGTGGGAATATAGCATCGCGGTCGATGTGCAGGCGGCGCTCGTCGAGAAGCTCTCGGGCCAGCCCTTCGCGGCCTATGTCCAAACCCATATCTTCGAACCGCTGGGGATGCGGGAGACCGCGTGGCGCCAGCCCGACGCGCGGCTGCCGCGCTTCGCGGCGATGAATGTGAAGAAGGATGGCAAGCTGATCCAGCAAGCCGCGGCCGAGGCGCAGGTGCTGAATTTCAGGGATCATGCGCTGACCCCCGGCGGCTTCGGCCTCGCCTCCACCCTCGACGATTATCAGCGCTTCGCCCGGATGTTGTTGAACAAGGGGGAACTCGATGGCGCGCGCATCCTCAAGCCTTCGACCGTCAAGCTGATGGCGACCGACCAGCTCGACCCCGCGATCAAGGAACGCGCGTGGCTCCCCGGCAAGGGCGCGGTCGGCTTCGGTTTCGACTTCGCGGTGCGCAAATCGCCGCCGCAGACGTCACAGGAAAATCGCGGCGCGACGGGCGAATATTTCTGGGACGGCATGGCCTCGACCCTCTTCTGGGTCGATCCGGCGAACAAGCTGACCGCGGTCTTCTTCGTCCAGACCATTCCTTATGACGGCACCCTCCACCGCGATTTTCGCGCTGCCGTCTATGGGCTGGACTATAAGGGACCGGCGGGCGATTAGCCTGTCATCCTTTTGTCATCGCGATGTCCTTGAGCGGCGCGAGGAGTTTTCAGATGTCCCAGCCCGACAAACGCACCCTGCTCGCCGAAGGCCTTGCGGCCGGCGATGACGATAGCGCGCTCCACGCGCGCCTCGCCGCCGCGGGCGTGTCGGCGGCGGCGGCGAAATATGAGGTCGACCGGCTGGCGAAGGATCCGATGGCGGCGATGCTGCGGCGGCAGGCGGCGCGGATGGCGAAGCAGGGCTGGCTGCTCGCCAATCAGGAACGGCTGGCGCGCGAGGCCGAGGGCGGCTTCGCGCTCGACACGCTCGCTGCGCCCGATGCCGAGCATTTCTATCGCCACTATTATGAGGTCAACCGGCCCGCGAAGCTGACGGGCATCGTCGATCATTGGCCCGCGCTGGCGCGCTGGTCGCTCGACCATTTCGCCGCGGCCGCGGGCGATGCCGTGGTCGAGGCGCAGGTCGAGCGCGAGCGCGACCCCGACTATGAGCTGGCGAAGGACGATCACCGCCGCCTCGTCCGTTTCGCCGAACTGATCGACTGGCTCCGCAAGGACGAGGCGAGCAACGACATTTACCTCACCGCTTACAACAGCGGAGCCAACGCCGCGGCGCTCGCTCCCTTGTGGGACGATATGGCGCCGATCGCGCTGCTCGACGATACGCGCCCGCGCGACGGCTTTTTCTGGCTCGGACCCAGGGGCACGCTGACCCCCTGGCACCATGATCTCACCAACAATCTGCTCGTGCAGGTGATCGGGCGCAAGCGCGTGCGGATGGCGCCGCCATGGGCGTTCGCGCGGATGCGCAACAGCCGCCATTGCTTCTCCGACTGGGGCAATGAGGCGCTGCCCGCCGGCCATGGTGATGCGGCCGTACCGCCGGTACTCGAAACAATCATCGGCCCGGGCGAAGCGATCTTCCTTCCCGTCGGCTGGTGGCATCAGGTCGAAGCGCTCGACCTGTCGGCGAGCATGAGTTTCACGAGCTTTCGCCGGCCCAACACGCATGTCGAGGACTATGCATCATGGGGCGATTTGTGACGGTCTAGCGGATTTGGCGCTCCTTGAGGCGGTGTTTTCGCTTTCTTGGTCCGTACCTATCCTGACGCGATTGGCGGCTTGCGCTCATCGGCCCAAGACCGCACGATCCCCGCATGACGGTTCTTCCTGACTTGCTCCCGGCCTTGATGGCGCGCGTCGCCGGCCCCGGCGTTTTGTCGGGCCTGACGCGCTTGTCGGGCGGCGCGAACATGGAGAGCTTCGCGTTCGATTGGGCGGGGGAAGGCTATGTGCTGCGGCGTGCGCCGTCGGCGGATTATATGGCGGACCGTCCGTTCGGCCATGTCGACGAGGCGGCGCTGGTGATGGCGGCGTTTGATGCGGGGGTGAAGGCGCCCGAGGTGGTCGGCGTGCTCGCG
>NZ_JNFD01000044.1 GCF_000756375.1 Sphingopyxis sp. LC81
GGGTAGTTCGTCGGCAGCGTCGGATGTGAATAAGAGCCAGCGGCGGGGGAGGCGGCGGGGGCTTGGGCGCACAGGCGGCGACGCTCGCCAGCAGACCGGCTACGATGATCTTACGCGACAGTTTCATGACCCACTCCCCATCCGCATATTATGCGGGATCAACCCCGAGCGTGCAACGCCGCTTCGGCCTGTTGCACCAGAGATGCGACGATTGCTGCCGCGCTCTCTTCTTCCGATACCATACCGACAGATTGCCCTGCCATTAACGAACCATTTTCGACGTCGCCGTCGATCACCGCGCGGCGCAGCGCGCCCGCCCAATAATGCTCGATTTCCAGCTGTGCTTCCATCATGTCGACGTCGCCCTTGTCGAGCTTGTTCGCGACTTCGCGCTGCTTGGCGGTAAAGGCCTCGGTCCCCGCATTTTTGAGCGCTCGGACCGGGATCACGGGCAGGCGCGGGTCGATCTGGACGCTCGCGACCGCTTCGCGTGCCGATGCGCGCATGAACGCCTTTTTGAAATTGGGATGCGCGATGCTTTCGGTTGCGCAGACGAAGCGTGTGCCGAGCTGGACACCCGATGCGCCCATCTCCAGATAGGCGGCAATCGCTTCGCCGCGGCCGATACCGCCCGCGACAAAGACCGGAACTTCATCGGCCAAGGTGGGCAGGATTTCCTGCGCCAGCACGCTCGTCGACACCGGGCCGATATGGCCGCCGGCCTCCATCCCCTCGATCACCAGCGCATCGACACCCGAACGGACGAGCTTTTTCGCCAGTGCTAGCGTCGGGGCGAAACAGATGACCTTGGCGCCCGATGCCTTGATCGCCTCGAGGCTGCCCTTGGGCGGCAGGCCGCCCGCGAGCACGACATGGCCGACCTTGTGCTTCGCGCACACGTCGATCAGTTCGAAGAGCTGCGGGTGCATGGTGATCAGGTTGACGCCAAAATTGCGCTTCGCCAGCGCCTTGGTCGCGGCGATTTCGGTGTCGAGAAGCTCGGGCGTCATCGCGCCGCACGCGATCACGCCGAACCCGCCGGCATTGCTGATCGCGCTGACCAGATGGCGTTCGGAAACCCAGCTCATCGCACCACAGAGGATGGCATAGTCGCTGCCGAGAAGCTCGGTTCCGCGGGCCATCAGATCGTTAATTTTGCTCATTGAGCCAGCCTTTGCCAGCACTGGGACTCGCGCGCAATCCCTAGCGTCGTTGCGGGCGTCGGCCCGTCGCATGCCTGAATCCGTTCGGCGCGGTCCGTTTGGCGCAACAACCCAACCTTTCGGCGCAGAAAGCAAATCAATCATTGTCTACTAAATTACTTGGCATATGCTTGGCCGGCGAATCCACGAGGGAAAGGAATTATCATGAGCGCTATCAATGAAGTCGCCAAAGGCGGCTCCGAAGACGTGCCGCGCGCCATTCAGACCGTGCTCGAAGCACTCGACAAGCTAAAGTTCGGCGCGATCCAGCTGACCGTGCATGAGGGCCGTCTGGTGCAGGTCGATGTGACCGAGCGGCACCGCTACCCCAACTGATTTTTGAGCTCCCAAAGGGGACATGCGTCCCCACTTGCCGCAGACCGGACCGCCGGATGTGGTGATTTCTTATGCAACAGGAAATGACCCATGACTGCGAAATATCCTTCGGTCCGCCGCCGCGTGCGGGCTTCGTCGCTTACCTTGTCCTTCTTGCTCGCGTGCGCCGCGACGCCCGCCGCCGCCGCCAATGAGGCTGCCGCAACTGACGACGCCGGGGCGGCAACGTCGGCAGCCGCTGACGATGCCGCTGCGCAGGCCGAGGGCGGCAGCTATGGCGGCGAAATCATCGTCACCGCGCGCCGCCGCCTGGAAACCGCGCAGGACGTGCCGATCGCCATCTCGGTCGTCGCGGGCGAACAGATCGACAATACCGGCAGCTTCAACGTCGGCCGCCTGACCCAGCTGGCGCCGACCCTTCAATTCTATTCGTCGAACCCGCGCAACACGGCGGTCAATATCCGCGGTATCGGCGCGCCGTTCGGCCTGACCAACGACGGGATCGAGCAGGGCGTCGGCATCTATGTCGACGACGTCTATTATTCGCGCGTCGCCTCCTCGACCTTCGACTTCCTCGACGTTGCGCAGATCGAAGTGCTGCGCGGTCCGCAGGGAACGCTTTACGGCAAGAACACCACGGCCGGTGCGATCAACATCACGACCAACCAGCCGACCTTCGACTTCGAGGGCAAGGCCGAGGTCAGCATCGGCAATTTCAATTTCAAGCAGGCGAAGGCCGCGATCTCGGGTCCGCTGTCGGACACGCTCGCGGCGCGCATCGCGGTGTCGTCGACCAGCCGCCGCGGCACCATCTATAACGTCACGTCCGATCGCTGGACGCAGAGCCAGGATAATATCGGCATCCGCGGGCAATTGCTGTGGCAGCCGAACGACGATCTTAGCATCACGCTCTCGGGCGACTGGAACAAGCAGGACGCGGTGTGCTGCAGCTCGGTCTTCGTCCGCACCGGCGCGACGCAGCGCCCGCTGAACCGCCAATATGCCGCGCTCGCTGCAGCACAGGGCTATGTGGTGCCGAGCACCAACCCCTATGACCGGCTGACCGACCTCGACGCGAACCTCAATGCCGGCAACGAGATTGGCGGCGCGGCGCTGCGCGTCAAATGGGACATCGGCCCCGGCACGCTGACCTCGGTCACCGCGTGGCGCTATTGGGATTGGCAACCCGAAAACGATCGCGATTTCACCGGCCTGCCGATCGTCACCAAGTCGCAGAACCCGTCGCAGCAGGACCAGTATACGCAGGAACTGCGTTACAATTACACCGGCGACCGCTTCGACTTCGTGCTTGGCGGCTTCTATTATTACCAGCGCATCGACACGCAGGGCACCGAAGCGCACGGCCCGGCGTCGAGCCGCTGGACGCTTAATCCGACGAGCGCGCTCGCCAACAATCCGTCGGTGCTGAACGGGCTGACGGCGATCAACACGCAGTATCTGAAGAACACCAGCGCGGCGCTGTTCGGGCAGGCGAGCTGGAAGATCACCGACCAGTTCACGATCCAGCCGGGCGTTCGCCTGAACTATGACAAGAAGGACGGTTTCTATCAGCGCCGCGTTTTCGCGGGCGATGGCACGCCGGTCGTCTTTGGCCCGACCGACGCGATCACCGTCGCGCGGCTCGGCGTGTTCGCGCCGCAGGAAATCTCGCCGTCGTTCAGCGACTGGAACTTCAGCTATGATCTGACCGCGACGTACAAGGCGACGCAGGATCTGCTGTTTTACGCCACCTATGCCAAGACGTTCAAATCGGGCGGCATCAACCAGAACGGGGTTCCGAGCGACGCCGCGAACAACCCGATCCTCGACGCGGCGACGGTGAAGCCCGAATCGGTCAACCATTATGAAGCGGGCGTGAAAGCCGAATTCCTCGACCGCGAGGTGACGCTGAACCTCACCGCCTTCCGCACCGACATCAAAAATTATCAGGCCAATGTGAACAATGGCCAGTTCGGCGTGCTGCGCGGCTATCTCGCCAATGCGGGTAAGGTGCGGACGCAAGGCGTCGAGTTCGACTTTTCGGCCCGGCCGAGCGAGCGCTTTCGTTCCTATGTCAACGGCGCCTATACCGACGCCAAATACAAGCGCTTCGTCGACGCGCCGTGCCCCCCCGAACTTTCGGGCGGCACCACGGTCGGCGCGGGACAGACTCCGGGTGCGCCCGGCCGGCCCGGGCTCAGCCCCGCGAACTGCGACATTTCGGGCCAGCGCCTGCCGGGCGTGTCGAAATGGGCTTTCTCTTTCGGAGCGGAGGCGAATGCCGAATCGAAGCTGTTCGGGCAGGACGGCCAATTTTATCTGGGATATGACGGCAGCTACCGGTCGAGCTTCTCGTCGAACCCGTCGCCGTCGGCCTACACCTGGATCGAGGGCTATTCGCTGTCGAACTTCCGCGCCGGGTTCCGCACCGAGAATGGCATCGACATCTTTGGCTGGGTCCGCAACGCGTTCGACAAGAAATATCTTGACCAGCTGAGCGTCGGGCCGGGCAACACCGGTTTGATCGTCGGCCTGCCGGGCGACCCGCGGACGTGGGGCGGGACGATCAAGGCGAGCTTCTGAGTCTCCAATTATCAGCGCCCAAATGAAAAGGGGCGGCCCGCGGGCCGCCCCTTTCTCATGCAGCCTGTGTCAGCGCTGCTGCGGGTTCTGGCGGCCCTGATCGGGACGCTGGTCGCTGCCGGGCTGGCGGTTCTGGCCGCCCTGCTGCTGTTGCTGGCGGCGCTGTTCTTCGTCGCGGTCCGCCTGCGGTTTCTTTTCATTCGGTTGGTTGGGGGTGTTAGCCACTTTCCATCTCCTTTTGCCGCGCAAAACATAATCATGCGGCATTCGGAACAACCCGCCGGGCCGGGCCGATGTTCCGCCATTCGTCGCGTTTTCGCCGGGCCGTGGCGGTTGAGCGACAAGGTCAGCGAACATCTTCGCGGCTGGGGCGTTGTAATCGGACCACTCAATCACTGAATTCACCTTATTCGTTTAGGTCGATTGGCCGGCGCGGCCTATCCTCCCCGGGTCAGAGCGAAAGGATGGTGTGACCGACTCGGTGCTTGCCTGCACCGAAACCACCCGGCGACCTCGAAGTCGTCGGCTCGTCATGCGCCGGTCATCCGGCCGCGTCAGCATTCCCAAACCATAAAAGGAGAGACTGCATGAACGACCCAACCCCCATCGATCCCGCGGGCGGCTGCCCGATCCACCAGCCCGGCGGCGCGCGCGCGCTGCTCGGCCGCACCAACAAGGACTGGTGGCCCGAGATGCTGGCGACCGAGATCCTCAACCCCAATGGCGCATCGAACCCGCTGGGCGCCGATTTCGATTATGCCGCGGCGTTCAAGTCGCTCGACTATCAGGCGCTGAAGGACGACCTGACCGCGCTGATGACCGACAGCCAGCCGTGGTGGCCCGCCGACTACGGCCATTATGGGCCCTTCTTCATCCGCATGGCCTGGCACGCCGCGGGCACCTATCGCACCGCCGACGGCCGCGGCGGCGCCAACAGCGGACAACAGCGCTTCGCGCCGCTCGACAGCTGGCCCGACAACGGCAATCTCGACAAGGCGCGCCGCCTGTTGTGGCCGATCAAGCAGAAATACGGCAACAAGATCAGCTGGGCCGACCTGTTCATCCTCGCCGGCAATGTCGCGATCGAAAGCATGGGCGGCCCGGTGTTCGGCTTTGGCGGCGGCCGCGTCGATGTGTTCGAGCCCGAGCGCGACATTTACTGGGGCAGCGAAGACAAATGGGTGAACCAGGGCGTGCAGACGCGCATCGCCCCCGAACATGGCTTCCACGAGATCGAAGGACCGCTCGCCGCGATCCAGATGGGCCTGATCTACGTCAATCCCGAAGGGCCGCAGGGCAATTCGCACGACAATGAAGGCATGGCGCGCGACATGAAGGAAACCTTCGCGCGGATGGCGATGAACGACGAGGAAACCGTCGCGCTGACCGCTGGCGGTCATACTTTCGGCAAGGCGCACGGCAATGGCGACGCCTCGCTGCTCGGCGCCGCGCCCTCGGGCGGCGACCTGGCCGCGCAGGGTTTTGGCTGGGTCAGCGGCCATGAGAGCGGCGGCGTCGGAGAACATACGGTCACCAGCGGCCTCGAAGGGGCGTGGACCAACACGCCCGACAAATGGACCGACAATTTCTTCCGCCTGCTGTTCGACTATGATTACGAGCTGGTGCAGTCGCCTGCGGGTGCCAACCAGTGGCAGCCGATCAACCAGAAAGAAGAGGATATGGCGCCCGCGGCGTGGGATCCGAACCTGAAGGTTCCGACGATGATGACCACCGCCGACATGGCGCTGAAGCGCGATCCGGCGTACCGCAAGATCAGCGAGAAATTCCGCGACGATCATGACGCGTTCCGGGATGCCTTCGCGCGTGCGTGGTTCAAGCTGACGCACCGCGACATGGGCCCCAAGATCCGTTACCTCGGTCCCGAAGTCCCCGCCGAGGATTTGATCTGGCAGGACCCGATCCCCGCGGGCAGCAAGCCGTCGGATGCCGATGTCAAAGCGGTGAAGGACAAGATCGCCAATAGCGGGCTGACTGTCAGCCAGCTGATCAAGGCCGCCTGGGCGTCGGCGAGCACCTATCGCAAGTCCGACTTCCGCGGCGGCGCCAATGGCGCGCGCGTCCGTCTGGCGCCGCAGAAGGACTGGGAAGTCAACGAGCCCGCCCAGCTCGCCAAGGTGCTCGATACGCTCGACGGGCTGCGCGGCAATCTGTCGATCGCCGATGCGATCGTGCTCGGCGGTGTCGTCGGGCTGGAAAAGGCGATCAAGGATGCGGGCTTCAACGTGTCGGTGCCCTTCACCGGCGGTCGCGGCGACGCGACGGCGGAACAGACCGACGCCGACAGCTTCGCCGTGATGGAGCCCGAGGCCGACGCCTTCCGCAACTATCTCGGCAAGAAGAAGCTGGCAGTGAAGACCGAGGAGATGATGCTCGATCGCGCCTCGCTGCTCGGCCTGTCGGTTCCCGAAATGATCGTGTTGATCGGCGGGCTGCGCGTGCTCGGCGCCAATCACGGCGAGCGCGGGCATGGCCATTTCACCAAGCGCTCGGGCCAGCTGACGAACGACTTCTTCGTCAACCTGCTCGACATGACCAATGTGTGGAAGGCCGTCGACGGTTCGGACGACCAGGAATATGTCGCGACCGACCGCAAAGGCGGCGGCGAGACATGGCGCGCGACGCGTGCCGACCTGATCTTCGGTTCCAACGCCGAACTGCGCGCGGTCGCCGAAGTCTATGCCGAGACCGGCCATGAAGAGAAGTTCGTGAAGGACTTCGTCAAGGCCTGGACGAAGGTGATGAACGCCGACCGCTTCGACCTCGCCTGATCTTCTGGCGCCGCTGTCCCCGCATATGCCGCGGGGGCAGCGGCGGCCGTACAAGACGACGGGTCGCGGCCCGCCCCCGGGGACATGGGCCTGGGGGCGGGTCTTCTTTTTGGGCGAAGGAGCGGCTCCGCAGCTGGCCGCCACAACGCGACGCTTCACCGCAAGCAATGTTAACAACGTCAATTTATCCTTGACGCCGACGCGATCCGCAATCAATGTTTACGTCGATAACATTGAGTCGGAAAGGACAAGCGGATGAAAACCTTGCTCTACGCGCTCGGACCGATGCTGTTCGACTCGCTCGGCGTCCTCGTCTTTGCGGTGCTGCTGGTCGCCGGTGCGGGAATCGCGCCCGCGACGATCGCAGGCACCGTCGTCGCGCTCGCGGTCGTCGGTTATGAGCTGGTGCGCGGCAAGAAGGTCGCGGCGCTGCAATGGATCAGCCTTGCCTCGGTGCTTTTCACCGCCGCGGCGACGCTCTTTACCGGCGACCCGCGTTTCGTGATGGCGAAGCCGACGATCGTCTATCTGATCGTCGGGACGGTGATGCTCCGCCGCGGCTGGCTCAATCGCTATATATTGCCCGAACAGCTCGCGATCGTCGGCGACGTAATGGACCGCTTCGGGATGATCTGGGCGGCGTTGATGTTCACGAGCGCGGGATTGAACCTCGTCATCGCGCTCTTCTTCACCGCATGGTGGCCGCTGTTCATCGGGATTTTCCCGCTCGCGTCGAAGTTTGGCCTGTTCGCGATCCACATCGCGGTAGTGCATGTCATCGGGCAGGCGCGGCTGCGCCGCCGCGCTGGCGGCGAGCTGCAACCGCTGGTGGCCGAATAGCTTACTCGGCGTCGAGCCCGTAGGCGGTGTGCAGCACGCGCACCGCGAGTTCGGTTTCGTCCTCGTCGATCAGCACGCTGACTTTGATCTCGCTGGTCGAGATCGCCTGGATGTTGATGCCGCGGTCGGCGAGGGCACGGAACATCGTGCTCGCGACCCCGGCGTGGCTCTTCATGCCGACGCCGACGACGCTGATCTTCGCGACCTTGTCGTCGCTGATGATGCGGTTGAAGCCGATCTTGTCCTTCGCGCTCTCGAGCAGGTCGATCGAGCGGAGAAGGTCGATGGCGGGAACGGTGAAGGTCACGTCGGTCTCGCCCTTTTCGCGGCCGACATTCTGGATGATCATGTCGACGTTGATCCCGGCCGCGGCGAGCGGGCCAAAGATGTTCGCGACCGCGCCCGGCTTGTCGGGGACGCGCGTGACGATGATCTTCGCTTCATTCTTGTCGTGGGCGATGCCAGTGATCAGCTGCCGTTCCATCTGATGTTCCTCTATTTCCTCGTCGCTGACGATCATCGTGCCTTTTTTGGGAGCCTCGTCGCCCTCGACGAAGCTCGAGAGCACCTGTACGCGCACGCCCTCTTTCATCGCGAGCCCGACCGAGCGGGTCTGGAGCACCTTGGCGCCGACGCTCGCGAGTTCGAGCATTTCCTCATAGGTGACATAGTCGAGCTTGCGCGCGCGCGCGACGATGCGCGGGTCGGTCGTGTAGACGCCGTCGACGTCGGTGTAGATGTCGCAGCGGTCGGCCTTGAGCGCCGCTGCAACCGCGACCGCGCTGGTGTCGGAGCCGCCGCGGCCGAGCGTCGAGACGCGGCCGTCGTCCATCAGGCCCTGGAAGCCCGGGATCACCGCGACCTCGCCCTTCGCCATCGCGGCGCCGAGCGCGCCGGTGTCGATGTCGGTGATGCGCGCGCGGGCGTGGGCTTCCTCGGTGCGGATCGGGAGCTGCCAGCCGAGCCAGCTCCGCGCGGGGGTGCCCATCGCCTGCAAGGTCAGCGCGAGGAGGCCCGAGGTGATCTGTTCGCCCGCGGCGACGACGACGTCGTACTCTGCGGGGTCGTAGCGGGGGTTCGCCTCGCGGCAGAAATTGACGAGCCGGTCGGTTTCGCCCGCCATCGCCGAGACGACGACAGCGACCTCGTTGCCATTGGCGACTTCGCGCGCGACGAGTTTCGCCACGGTGCGAATCCGCTCGGTGCCCGCCATCGACGTGCCCCCGAATTTCATCACGATCCGCGCCATGTCGCCCCGCTTTCCTGAATAAGTTTCAGCCGCAACTTTTCCGAGCATTTCCGCGGCGCTCGCGTCGTTAGGCAAGGGGAAGGGCGATGGCAAGCGCGCGAACGTATGCGCGCGATAGAATTTCTTGCATGGCGCGAGGCACGGTGCCACATCGCGAGGCATGAGCGCCGCCACGATCAACCCGCACGAAGCCGCCCATTTCGGCGCGCTCGCCGCCGACTGGTGGGATCCGCACGGCTCGTCGGCGATGCTGCACAAGCTCAACCCGGTGCGGCTTGCCTATATCCGCGACCAGATAGACGCGCACTGGCATGTCGATGCGCGCGAGCGTTATGCGCTGGCGGGCCGCGCCGCGCTCGATGTCGGTTGCGGCGCCGGGCTGCTCGCCGAGCCGCTGGCGCGCATGGGCGCGAAGGTGATGGGTGTCGATGCGGCACCGGAAAATATCGCTGCCGCGCGCGATCATGCGGCGGGGCAGGGGCTCGCGATCAGCTATTTTGCCGGCGAGCTCGCCGCGCTGCCACCCGCGACCTTCGACCTCGTTACCTCGATGGAGGTCGTCGAGCATGTCACCGACCCCGCCGCCTTTATCGGGGAACTCGTGGCGCGGCTTGCGCAAGGCGGGCTGATGATCCTCTCGACCCCTAACCGGACTGCGCTGTCGAAGCTGCTGCTCGTCGAGGCGGCCGAGCGGATCGGTGCGGTGCCGCGCGGGACGCACGACTGGGACCAGTTCCTGAAGCCCGAGGAGCTCACCAAGCTGCTCGAAGGCGCGGGGCTGGAGGTCATCGACCGCACCGGCCTGTCGCCGTCGGCGGCGAAGGGCTTCAAGCTCGGCGGCAGCGAGGCGCTCAACTATCTGGTCGCGGCGCGGTGGCCGGGCTGAGCCGCGACCCGCGCGTCGACGCCTATATCGCGAAGGCGCAGCCCTTCGCGCAGCCGATCCTCAATCACCTTCGCGAACTGGTTCACAAATACGCCCCAGGCGCGGAAGAGACGCTGAAATGGGGCGTGCCGGCCTTCGTGCTGAAGGGGCAAAATCTGGCGGGCATGGCGGCGTTCAAGGAACATGCGACCTTCGGCTTCTGGCGCGACGAGGAGGTCACCGGATCGCCGCGCGATACCGGCGCGATGGGCAGCATGGGACGGTTGGCATCGCTGGCCGATCTGCCCTCCGACACCGAGATGGCGGCGTTCATAGCCAAGGCGGCGGCGCTCTCTGCCGAGGGCAAGCCCAAACGCCCCCCGCCGAAGCCAAAGGCGGCGCTCGACCTGCCCGCCGATCTCGGCGCGGCGCTGAAGGCCAATGCCGCGGCCCAAGGCCATTGGGAAGCCTTCTCGCCCGGAAAGCGCCGCGACTATATCGAATGGGTGATCGAGGCGAAACGCGATGAAACGCGCGTCAAGCGCATCGAAACCACCGTCGCGCAGGTCGCCGAGGGCAAGGACCGGAATTGGAAGTATAAGGGCCGCTGACGAGCTCGTCGCCCCCGCGAAGGAGTGAAGGGTCGGGTTGTCCCCCGGACAACCCTTGGACATGCGGGGCATGTCCAACCCTTAACTGGCCGCTATCGGTGCGGCGCAAGGCCGCCAGCGACCCCTGCCTTCGCAGGGGCGACGGTCAAAAGTCGACGTCTTCGTAGTACTTAGGCGGGCTGACGATTTCCATCCGCTCCGCCAGCAATGGCCGAAAACTCGGCCGCGATTTCAGCCCCGAATACCAGCCCTTGGTCTGCTCGTGCCCCGTCCAGTCGATCCCGCCGAGATAGTCGGCGACCGAGATATGCGCCGCGGCGGTCAGGTCGGCGAGGCTCATCGTCGCGCCGGCGAGCCAGGTGCGGTGGTCGATGAGGTAATCGACATAATCGAGATGGTTGTTCGCCGCCTTCATCGCCTCGCGCAGCGCGCCGCCGTCGGGCGGCTGGCGGTGGACGATGCGTTTCTGCATGCGCTCGAACAGCAGCGGGCCGGTGACTTCATAATAGAAATCATGGTCGAACCATGACGTCAGCCGGCGGATTTCGGCGCGGTTCGCCGCGGTGCCGTTGATCATCGCCTTGCCTTCGACGGTTTCCTCGAAATATTCGGCGATCGCCATGCTGTCCATCAGCACCTGGCCACGCGCCTGGTCGACCATCACGGGGGTGCGCCCCGCGGGGTTCAGGTCGATGAACTCGTCGCGGCGCTCCCACGGCGATTCGCGCACCAATTCATAACCGACGCCCTTTTCGCCCAGCAAAAGGCGGACCTTGCGCGAAAAGGGACAGAGCGGGAATTGATAGAGTTGCCACATGCCCCCGGCATAGCGGCAGCGGGGCGCCGCGCGCAACGGCTATGGCGCGCGGAAAGTCGCGGATTGTGGATTAGGCGTCAGCGACGCGACGCCTCGCGCTCGCGTTCCCATTGCGCCGCAAAGTCGCGCGCCATGTCCTTGAGCACCGGCGCATAGGCCGCGAGCGCCGAGGCGGCGTGCCCCGCCATGCGCGTTCCCGCGCGGACGTCGGCGCCCATGCGCTCGGCATATTCGGGGTCGCGGCCGGTGACTTCGCCGAGCGTCGCGTCGGGCGGGATGTAGGCGGCGTCGGATTCGGGGTCGATCTGCGCCACGGCTTTCGCGAGCGGGCCGACCTGCATTTGCATCAGGGCACCGACCATCGCCGTGATGGTGTCGGCCATCCGGTCCTGCGCCACGGGGTCGTTGAGCGTCGCAACGGCGCCCTGCATTTCATTGGCGGCGGCCGGCAGCGGCGCGGCGAGCGCGAGCAGGGGGAGGGCGATCAGCGCGAAACGGGTCATGACTCCATCCTTTCGAAGGACGCAAGGGTTCAGCAAAGCGGCGTTTATAGGGAAGCGACGCTTTCGCTGGGGTGAACGGGCGCGGTGATGCGGTGAAGCGTACCGCGAACGCGACAGAACAATATGGTCCGTCGCCCCCGCTTTCGCGGGGGCGACGGATATTACTCGGCCGCAACCACCTCAGCCTCTGCATCGCTCAGCGGATGCGCCAGCCTCGTCAGCATTTCCTTCGGGCAAACCTGCCAGAACTGGTCCCGCCAGCGGTCCCAGTCGGCGAGGACTTCGCTCGACCATTTGCTGCCGGTTGCCTTGGCATGATCTTCGACCAGTTCTTTCACGACGGCTTCCCAATGCGCGCTGTCGATCCGCTGCCACACGATCGATTCGGCATTGGCGCGGCGTTCGAACTGGCCGTCGGTGTCGAGGATGAACGCCATGCCGCCGGTCATACCCGCACCGAAGTTCGAACCCACGGGGCCGAGGATCACCGCGGTGCCGCCGGTCATATATTCGCAGCCGTTGGCGCCGCAGCCCTCGACGACGACCTTTGCGCCCGAGTTGCGGACCGCGAAGCGTTCGCCCGCCTGACCCGCAGCAAGCAGGGTGCCCGCGGTCGCGCCATAGAGGACGGTGTTGCCGATGATGCTGTTGTGCTGGCTGACCAGCGGGCTCGACACGGTCGGGCGCACGACGATGCGGCCGCCCGAGAGGCCCTTGCCGACATAGTCGTTGGCGTCGCCGAACACTTCGAGCGTGATGCCGCTGCACAGGAAGGCGCCGAGCGACTGGCCCGCGGTGCCGCGCAGGCGCACCTGCACATGATTGTCGGCCAGCCCGTTCATCCCGAAGCGCGCGGTGACCTCGGCCGACAGGCGGGTGCCGACGGCGCGGTGCGTGTTGCGGACATTGTACGTCAGCTGCATGCGCTCGCCGCGCTCGAACAGCGGCTTGGCATCGTTCAATATCTGCGCGTCGAGGCTGTCGGGCACGGGGTTGCGGAAGCTCGGGCCTTGCGAACGGCGCTGATCGTCGGGGGCGTCGACCTTGGCGAGGATCGGGTTGAGGTCGAGGTCGTCGAGATGTTCGGCGCCGCGGCTGACCTGACGCAGCAGCTCGGTGCGGCCGATGACCTCGTCGAGGCTGCGGCAGCCGAGCTTGGCGAGGATTTCGCGCACTTCCTCGGCGATGAAGGTCATCAGGTTGATGACCTTCTCGGGGCTGCCCGTGAACTTCTGGCGCAGCTTCTCGTCCTGCGTGCAGACGCCGACGGGGCAGGTGTTCGAGTGGCACTGGCGCACCATGATGCAGCCCATCGCGACGAGGCTCAAAGTCCCGATGCCATATTCCTCGGCCCCCAAGATGGCGGCGATGACGATGTCGCGGCCGGTCTTGAGGCCCCCGTCGGTGCGCAGGCGGATGCGATGGCGCAGACCATTGAGGGTGAGCACCTGGTTGACTTCGGACAGGCCCATTTCCCAAGGGGTGCCGGCATATTTGACGCTCGTCTGCGGCGAGGCACCTGTGCCGCCGGTGTTGCCTGCGACAAGGATGACGTCGGCGTGCGCCTTGGCGACGCCCGCCGCGACGGTGCCGATGCCCGCCGAGCTAACGAGCTTCACGCAGACCCGCGCCTTGGGGTTGATCTGCTTGAGGTCGTAGATGAGCTGCGCGAGATCCTCGATCGAATAGATGTCGTGGTGCGGCGGCGGCGAGATGAGCGTCACACCGGGGGTTGCATGGCGCAGCCGCGCAATGAACTCGGTGACCTTGAAGCCCGGGAGCTGGCCGCCTTCGCCGGGCTTGGCGCCCTGCGCGACCTTGATTTCGATCTCGTCGCACGCGCCGAGATATTCGGCGGTGACGCCGAAGCGGCCCGACGCGATCTGCTTGATATTGCTGTTGGCGTTGTCGCCGTTGGCATAGGGGCGATAGCGTTCGCTCGCTTCGCCGCCTTCGCCCGACACCGCCTTCGCGCCGATGCGGTTCATCGCGATCGCCAGCGTCTCATGCGCCTCGGGCGACAACGCGCCGAGCGACATGCCGGGGGTGACGAAACGCTTGCGGATTTCGGTGATCGCCTCGACGCTGTCGAGCGCGACGCCTTGCGCCGGATAGTTGAACTCCATCAGATCACGCAGATAGACGGGGGGCAGGTCGGCGACGCCGCGCGCGAATTGCAGATAGGTCGAGTAACTGTCGGTCGCGACCGCGGTCTGCAGCAAATGCATCAGCTGCGCCGAATAGGCGTGCGTCTCGCCGCCCGCGCGCTGGCGATAGAAGCCGCCGATCGGGAGGGTGGTGACACGCTTGTCGAAGGCGGCGCTGTGCTTGTCGGTCGCATTGATGAACAGCGACTGATAGCCTTCGCCCGAAATCTTTGCCGGCATGCCGGGGAAGAGGTCGTTGACGAGCGCGCGCGACAGGCCGACCGCCTCGAAATTATAGCCGCCGCGATAGCTGGAGATCACCGCGATCCCCATTTTGGCGAGGATCTTGAGCAGCCCGTCGTCGATCGCCTTACGGAAACGCAGTCGGCAGTCGTCGAGCGAGAGCTCACCAAACAGCCCGCGCGCCTGACGGTCGGCGATCGCGGCTTCGGTCAGATAGGCGTGGACCGTCGTCGCGCCGACGCCGACGAGCACGGCGAAGGCGTGGGTGTCGAGCACCTCGGCCGAACGCACGTTGATCGAGGCATAGCTGCGCAGCCCCTTGCGCACGAGGTGGGTGTGGACGGCGGCGGCGGCGAGCACCATCGCCATGCCGACGCGGCCTTCGCCGATCGACTGGTCGCTCAGGAACAGTTCGGAGCGTCCCGCACGGACGGCATCCTCGGCCTCGCGGCGGACGCGCGCGATCGCCTCGCGCAGCGTCGACGCGTCGCCGCCGGCGGCGAAGGTGCAGTCGATGTCGGCGACGGCATCGCCGAAATAGGCGCGCAGCCGATCCCAATCGTCGCCGACGAGCACGGGGCTGTCGATCACGAGGACGTGGTCGCTCTGCCCCTTTTCGTCGAGGATGTTCGCGAGGTTCGCGAAGCGCGTCTTCAGGCTCATCACATGGCGTTCGCGCAGGCTGTCGATCGGCGGATTGGTGACCTGGCTGAAGTTCTGGCGGAAGAATTGCGCGACGTGACGCGGCTTGTCGGAGATGACCGCGAGCGGGGTGTCGTCGCCCATCGACCCGATCGCTTCCTTCGCATCCTCGACCATCGGGGAGAGGATCAGTTCCATATCCTCCATGGTGAGGCCCGCGGCGACCTGGCGGCGCAGCAGTTCGCTCCGGTCCCACTGCGGCAGCGTCGCCTTGCCGCCCTTGGGCAGGTCGGCCATCGTGCGGAAACCCTTGACGCGCGAAGGATAATCCTGCGCGTCGGCGATCTTGTCCTTGATCGCGAGGTCTTCGTAGAGCGTGCCGTCGTCGAGATCGACCGCGATCATCTGGCCGGGGCCAAGGCGGCCCTTCTTGCGGATGCTCGCTTCGGGCAGCAGCACCATGCCGCTTTCCGACCCGACGACGAGCAGATTGTCGGCGGTCAGCGTGTAGCGCAGCGGGCGGAGCGCGTTGCGGTCCATGCCCGCGACCGCCCAGCGGCCGTCGGTCATCGCGAGCGCGGCGGGGCCGTCCCACGGCTCCATGACGCTGGCGAGATAGCTATACATCGCGCGGTGGTTGTCGGGGACGTCGCACTCGGTCGTCCACGCCTCGGGGACGAGGATCAGCTTCGCGGTCGGCGCGTCGCGGCCGGCGCGGCACAGCGCCTCGAACACCGCGTCGAGCGCGGCGGTGTCGCTGGCGCCCGCCGGGATCACCGGCTTGATGTCTTCGCTATGCTCGCCGAATGCGAGGCTCGCCATCTTGATCTCGTGGCTCTTCATCCAGTTCTTGTTGCCGCGGATCGTGTTGATCTCGCCATTATGCGCGAGGCAGCGGAACGGCTGCGCCAGCCACCATTGCGGGAAGGTGTTGGTCGAATAGCGCTGGTGGAAGATCGCGACGCGGCTCTCGAACAGCTTGTTCGTGAGGTCGGGGAAGAAATCCGCGAGGCTTTCGGCGAGGAACAGGCCCTTATAGATGATCGAGCGCGCCGACAGGCTGCAGATATAGAAGTCGGCGATCTGCGCGGCGATCACCTTCTTCTCGATCCGGCGGCGGACGAGATAGAGTTGCTTTTCGAACTCGGCGATCGACTGTTCGTCGGGCAGGGGGCCCGCGATCATGATCTGCTCGATCTCGGGGCGCGTGCGCTGCGCCTTGTCGCCGATGACCGACACGTCGACCGGCACCTGCCTCCAGCCATAGATGGTGAAACCGGCGTCGATGATCTCGGCCTCGACGATCGTGCGGCATTCCTCCTGCGCGCCGAGGTCGGTGCGCGGCAGGAAGACCATGCCGACGGCGAGGCGGTTCGGGCGCACCTTGTGGCCCGACGCCGCGATCGCATCGTCGAAGAAGCGGACGGGCAGGTCGACGTGGATGCCCGCCCCATCCCCGGTCTTGCCGTCGGCGTCGACCGCGCCGCGGTGCCACACGGCCCGCAACGCTTCGATCGCCGCCTCGACGACGCGGCGCGACGGCTTGCCGTCGGTCGCCGCGACCATGCCGACGCCGCAGGCATCGGATTCGAGGTCGGGGCGATACATGCCTTCGGCTTCGAGCCGCGCGTGATCGGGGGTGGGGTAGTGGGTCATCATCTTCGTCCTGACAGGCTGGATGCCTATTTGTTGGGTAGCTTCGAACGCTTGCTTGCATTGGCCGCCGCTTCTTCGGCGGCCTGTTGCGCGGCGAGCGACGCATTTTCGTACGCGGCTTCGAGGTCCTCGACGCGCTTCAGGTCGGCGGCCGACCAGTTGCTGCGGTCATAGGCGGGGTCGGCGACCGCGGCATCGGCCGCGTCTGCCGCCGCGGTCGCCGCATCGGCCGCCGCGTCGACGGCATAATCGTCGGCGGCCTCGACCGCGACCGCTTCGGTCGCCTCGACGCTGTCGGTCTTCCACATGTCGCGCTGTTCTTTCAGCAGCTTCACATCGACCTTCATCAGCTTGGCGAGCTTGCCGAGTTCCTTGTCGTCGAAGTCGGAGAGCTGCTTTTCCTTCGGCAGATCCTTGAAATCCTTCTCGAGTTCGGGCGCGCGGTCGATGAATTTGGTGATCAGCGGCGGCACCGCCTTGATCACCGCCAGCATCACTTCGGGATCGGCCTGCAGCGCCATCCATTCGCTCGCATAGATATTGCCGGTCGGCGTCGCGAGGAAGGTGTTGAGGTCGGTGAGCTGCGCGCCGGTGAACTTGCGCGCATAGGCCTTGGCGAGACCGCTCCGCATCGGCGGTTCCATATCGGCGAGCGCTTCGCTGATCAGCGGCTTGATCACCTTGGTGATCTGGTCCTCGCGCTCCTTGCGGTGCGGGTCGAACATGTCGGCGACCTTACCCTTGGTCGCTTCGTCGAGCTTGGCGATCTGTTCGCTTTCGACGCCGGTCTGGATCGAGAGCATCAGGTCCGACTGGCCGCCGAACTCGCCCATGATCGTCTTGAACATCTTGCCGTAGAGATTGTCGACCATCTTCTCGACGCTGCCGTTCGGGATCAGCGCGGCGGTCGTCTGCTGCGCGAGCGTCAGGCGCGCGGGATCGATCGGCGGCAGGCTGCTCGTATCGAACATTTTTTCGATCAGCGCGATCGCCTCGTCCATTTCCTTCTGCATCTTGGCCTTTGCCGCTTCGGCAGAGGCTTCGCTGTCGTCCGGGGCGGCGGTCTCATCCTCGACGGGCGCTGCGACGACCTCGGCGACCGGCGCTTCCTTCTGCGCGGCATGCGCGGGTGCGCCGAGCGGCAGCATCGCGGCGGCACCGGCAAGCAGGATCGATTGGAACGACGGCATCATATATTTCCTTCCCTGTTGGTCATGCCGCCTTCTTTTCGCTTTTCGCCTTCACCTTCAACCACTTTGCCATCTGTTCGCTGACATCGCGGCCGTCGCGGATGCCCCACACGACCAGGCTCGCACCGCGCACGATGTCGCCCGCCGCAAAAACGCCCGGCAGGCTGGTCATCATCGTCTGATGATCGACGCGCAAAGTGCCCCAGCGCGTGACCGACAGGTCGGGCGAACCGAACAGGTGCGGCAATTCCTCGGGGTCGAAGCCCAGCGCCTTGATCACCATGTCGGCGGGCACGTCGAACTTGCGGCCGGGGTCGGCCTCGGGGCTGCGGCGGCCGCTCGCGTCGGGCGCGCCGAGGCGCATGCCCGCAACCGCGACCTCTTTCACATGCTTGTCGGCGGTGAAGCTTTCGGGGGCCGAGAGCCAGACGAACTCGACGCCTTCTTCCTCGGCATTTGCGACTTCGCGCTGCGACCCGGGCATATTCTCGCGGTCGCGGCGATAGAGGCATTTCACCGACTTCGCGCCCTGACGCACCGCGGTGCGGACGCAGTCCATCGCGGTGTCGCCGCCGCCGATCACGACGACATGCTTATCTTTGGCGTCGAGGCGGCCGTCGTCGAACGCCGGAACCGCATCGCCAAAGCTCTTGCGGTTCGACGCGATCAGATAGTCGAGCGCCGCGATCACGCCGTCGGCGCTATTGCCGGGGACGTTGATTTCGCGCGCCTTGTAGACGCCGGTCGCGATCAGGATCGCGTCATGCTTTTGGCGCAGCGCGTCGAGCGTCGCATCCTCGCCGACCGCGAAGCCGAGGTGGAAGTGAATGCCGCCCTCGACCAGCCGGTCGATACGGCGCATCACGACATCCTTCTCCAGCTTGAAGCCGGGGATGCCATAGGTGAGGAGGCCGCCGGCGCGATCGTGGCGATCGTAAACATGCACCTCGTGCCCCGCGGCGCGCAGATATTCGGCGGCGGTCAGCCCCGCCGGACCCGCGCCGATCACACCGACCGACTGGCCGGTCGCGGCGCCGACGTGCAGCGGTTCGACCCAGCCCTCGGCCCAGGCGGTGTCGGTGATATATTTCTCGACGCTGCCGATCGTCACCGCGCCATGGCCCGAGAATTCGATGACGCAATTGCCCTCGCAGAGGCGATCCTGCGGGCAGATGCGGCCGCAGATCTCGGGCATCGTCGAGGTCGCGTTGCTGAGCTCATAGGCTTCTCGCAGCCGGCCTTCCGCCGTCAGCCGCAGCCAGTCGGGAATATGGTTGTGGAGCGGGCAATGCACCGAGCAATAGGGCACGCCGCACTGCGAACAGCGCGCCGCCTGTGCGTCGGCGTCGGGCGCGGCGTAGCGCTCGGCGATCTCGCGAAAGTCGCGCGCGCGTTCTTCGGCGGAGCGCTTGTCCGGATAGGATTGTTCACGCTCCACAAACTGGAGCATGCGATCGGAAGCCATGCAGTATCCCCTTCGTTGAGCGGGGAATTGCATCGGCGAAATCGGCCTGTCACGGCCAAATTGCGAGTTAGGACAGGATTGCTAACCTAAAATTGAGGGTGAATTTGCCTCAAAACAGGTTCGCGCAATTATCTTTCGTCAATTAATACCGTATCGGACCTATCTCATGCCGAGCCAGATCAGCGCGGCGACGCCCGCGATGATTCGATACCAGGCGAAGGGTGCAAAGCCGTAACGCGTGACGACCGCAAGGAAGGCCTTGATCACCGCCCAGGCAACGACGAACGAGACGAGCGAGCCCACCGCGATCAGGCCGAGGTCGTTCGAGGTGATCGCATCGCGATGCTTGAACAGCTGGAGCACGGTCGCGCCGGTCAGCGTCGGGAGCGCGAGGAAGAAGCTGAACTCGGCGGCGGTCTTGCGGTCGACCCCGAACGACATCGCGCCGAGGATCGTCGCGCCCGAGCGGCTGACGCCCGGGATCATCGCGATACACTGGACCAGCCCGACGAGCATCGATTGCCGCGCCGACACATTCGCGACGCCGCCGACGTCGGTCGTCTTGGCGAAACGCTCGACGAGCAGGATGGCAAAGCCGCCGATGATCAGCGCCCAGGCGACGACGACCGCATTTTCGAGCAATAGCTCGATGTAATCGCCAAAGGCGAGGCCGAGGATCACCGCGGGGAAAAAGGCGAGCAGCAGATTGCGCACAAAGGCGATCGCTACGGGGTCGCGCCGGAAGAAGCCGGTGAACATCTCCCAGAACAGTTTCCGGTACAGGACGACGATCGCGAGGATCGCCCCCGGCTGGATCGCGATGTTGAAAATCGCCCAGCGCGCGGCGTCATAACCGAGCAATTCGGTCGCGAGGATGAGGTGTCCCGTCGAGGAGACGGGCAAAAACTCGGTCAAACCCTCGACGATGCCGAGGATGATTGCGGTCAGCCAGATACCCATTATCGCGAGGCGAGCTCGGCGAAGCGCCCATGGCGGCGATATTGGACGAGCCAGCCCTCGGCGACCGACCCCAGCGAGGTCGGCGTGACACCGAGCTCGGCGAGGTCCGCGGCGCCCGCTGCAACGACATTGTCGCGCTGGAGCATCTGCCACTGGTCCTTGGTGATCGGTGCGCCGGGCGCCCAGCCGAAGCCGCTCGCGAGCGCCGAGGCGACGAAATCGGGAACGTCGACGAACAGCGGGCGGCGGCCGGTCGCATCGGCGACCCAGCGGAGCAGTTCGGCCATCGTCAGCACCTGCGGCCCGCCAAGTTCGAACGTCTTGCCGGCAGCGCCGCTGCCGAGCGCCGCGACGACTGCATCGGCGACATCGCCGACATAGACTGGCTGGAACTTCGCATTCGGCGCGATCACCGGAACGATCGGCGCCATGCGCATCATCCCCGCGAAGCGGTTGATGAAATGGTCCTCGCGGCCGAACAGGATCGACGGGCGCAGGATCGCGGCGTCGGCAAAGGCGGCGTGCACCGCCGCTTCGCCGTCGCCCTTGCTGCGGCCGTACGCCGAGGCGCTCGCGGAATCGGCGCCGATCGCCGAGACATGGACGAGTGCGCCGGCGCCCGCCGCCTTCGCCGCGGCGGCAACATGGCCCGCGCCGTCGGCCTGCACCGCCTGCATGTCGGCGAACGCGCCGACGAGGTTGATGACGGCGTCGCTGCCCTGCACGGCGCGCGTGATACTAGCGGGGTTGCGGACATCGCATGCCACGAACTGTGTCTGGCCGAGCCCGCCGAGCGGCTTCAGGAAGGTCGCGGCGCGCGGCTCGCGCTGCGCGATGCGGACGCGCGCGCCGCGCGTGAGCAGGCGCTGCACGACATAGCGGCCGAGGAAGCCGCCGCCGCCCAATACCGTGATCAATTGCCCGTCGAGTTTCTGCATGTCGTCCGCCTGTGATCGATTCTCTGGATGGCGCGGGGCGCGCCGATGGCCTTCCCCATGCCGCGAAGCGGGGAGGGGGGCAAGGGGCGAGCAGGGCATTATGACGCGAAACCGATGGCTTTGCGATAAAATGCACTCTGGCTCGTCTGATGCGGTTGACAAGCCGACACACGCGCCGCTAAGCGCCCGCTCCTACCCCGTGCCCAGATGGCGGAATTGGTAGACGCACCAGCTTCAGGTGCTGGCGATCGCAAGGTCGTGGAGGTTCGAGTCCTCTTCTGGGCACCATTACCCTTCTCCCGACATCCAGAAACCATCGCCACGGCAGAAATGCCGTTGTTGCCGCATGATCCTTGGCCGCAACGCATCCGGACTGGGCGCGTCAATCGGCCGAGATTTTCGATGATCCTGCAGTCCCGATGGGCTTACGCACTTTGCGCGGCGCGGCGTCCCCATTTCGCGATCGTGCGAACATACAGGAGTTCGAATAGCAGCTCGACGAGCGTCTGCGTGACGATGATGGCGGGCAGCTCCGGCATCGCACCGGGCACGGCCAGCGCCAGCGGCAACACGACGAGCGAATTGCGCGTGCCGGCGCTGAACGCGACCGCGCGGCCGCCGGGCGCGTCGAGCCGCGCGGCGCGGGCCACGAGCCATCCCGCGACGGGAGCGATCGCCGCGAAGGCGATATAGAGCGGCAAGACGCCGAGTGCCGCAGGGATCGCGGCGCCAAGCCGCGGCAGGACGGCGGCGATGACGATCGACAGCACGAGCGCGGTTGCCGGGACGGGGAGCAGGCCGAGCGCGGCGGCCGCCCGCCCACCCGCGCGGCTGCGCGCCGCCCAGAGCTGGCACAGGATCGCCAGCGCCAGGGGCAGGGCGATGAGCCAGAGAAACGCGTGGATGAACGGGCTGGCGTGGACGAGACCGGCAGCGGCCTTGCCGAGGAACGCGGCAAGATAGAGCGGCAGCAAAAGCATTTGCACGATCAGCAGCGCCGGAGTGGAGGCGAGCAGCAGCCGTGCATCGGCGCGGCCGAGATGCGCGAAGGTCACGACATAGTCGATGCACGGGCAAAGCAGCACGATCAGTACGCCGAGCCGGATGAGCGGATCGTCGGGAGCGAACTGGATCAACGCGGCCACCAGCAGCGGCACGACAAGGAAGTTGACCGCCAGCAATGCGGCGAGGAACCGGAGATCGCGAAGCGCCTGGCCCAGCGCCGCCAGTGGCACCTGGAGAAAGGTCACGAACAGCATGAAGGCGAGCGCGGGATTGATCGCCGGTTCGAGCGCTTCGGCGCCGGGTATCAGCGCGCCCGCGAGCGCGCCAAGCAATACCGCGCCGAAGTAGATCGCAACCTGCCGCGTTTCCATAAGGTCGCGCAGTTCGCCCGGCTTCATCGTTGGCGTCCCGCTCTATCGATCAATATTTCACTGGTCATCGAGCGTTCGATCTTTCGCCTGCATCGCAAGTTGCCGGAGGTTGCATCGCTGTGTAGCCGTCTAACTGCAAGCCGGAAGCCGAGAAATCGAACGGGTCGAAACGTCCCGAGGATTGCCAGCGGCCATGCCGGAATGGTGCATCGGCGCCTTTGTCCAACCCGACGGCGGTGCGATCAAATATGCCGATGAAGCCGCGAAGAAGACCTGATCGCCGGGCTCCCTTGTGGTCCGTTCCGCCGCGATCTCCACGGATCGCGGCGGAACGGGGCATGCTCGCGGCGGAAATTCCCCAAGTCATTCGGGGATGAGCAGGCGCGCTCGAATAGATGTGCTCCGAACTTTCGTTGAATATTAGGGGACTAGAATGGGATGAAGATTCGGTTTTGGCGCGTAATCTATTCGTGATATTTTGGCGTTGCTGTTTCTGGTCACCTTTGGGGAAGGGGATTGTGATGCTTGGCCCATTCAAAGTCGCGGCGATAGTGGGGATCGGGATTTCGCTGACGAGCTTTGCGCCGCCGCCGGCTTTTTCGGCCGCCGCGCTCGCAGCGCTCGATCCGAGCCGTCTTGCGACCCTCCTCTGCGGGGGCAGGCGTGCGGGGTCGTCGCTGGCGCAGAATCTCCTTGTCGCGGCGGCGTTCGCGGCGCCGGCGAGCGAGGGCAGGCCGATCCCGCTCTTTCCTGACCTCGCCACTTCACCGTTTCCGGTTTCGACCGACAAGGATCAGGCCCGGCGCTATTTCAGCCAGGGGCTGCTCCTGACCTATGGCTTCAATCATGCGGGCGCGGTGCGCTCGTTCCGCGAGGCGCAGCGGCTCGACGGCGATTGCGCGATGTGCTGGTGGGGCGAAGCCGTCGCGCTCGGCCCCAACATCAATGCGCCGATGGACGATCGCGACCGCGGTGCCGCGCTGGACGCGATGGACCGCGCGATGGCGCTGCGAAGCACAGCCACGCCGATGGAGCGCGCGCTGATCGAAGCCGTCGCGAGGCGATATTCGCGCGATCCGGGAAGCGACCGCGCCGCGCTCGATGCGGGCTATGCCGACGCGATGCTCGACGTCGCGCGCCGGTTTCCGGGCGACGACGATGTGGCGGTGCTCACGGCCGAGGCGGTGATGAATACGAGCCCGTGGAACTATTGGGAGGCCGACAAGAAGACATCGGTCGGCCGGAGCGGCGAGGCCGTGCGGCTTGTCGAGGCGGTGCTCAAGCGCAATCCCGGCCATGTCCAGGCGAACCATCTCTATATCCATCTGGTGGAAGCGAGCGACCCGCAGCGTGCCGAGGCGGCGGCGGACCGGCTGGCGAGCCCGTCGGCACCCAGCGCGGCGCATCTCGTCCACATGCCCGGGCATATCTATCAGCTGCGCGGCCGCCACGCCGATTCGATCCGCGTCAACATCGCGGCGGCGCGCGCGGACGAGGAATATATCCGCAGCGCCGGCGACAACGGGCTCGTGCGCTACGGCTATTATCCGCACAATATCCATTTCATCGTGACGTCGGCGCAAATGGCGGGTGACATGCCCACCGCCATTCGCGAGGCGCAGCGGCTGCGGACGGTGCTCGATCCCAAGACTTCGGCTCAGATTGCATGGATCCAGTCGATCGATGCCGCGCCCTATTTTGCGATGGCGCAATTTGCCGATCCGAAAGCCATATTGGCGATGCCCGCGCCCGACGCGAGCCTCGCTTATCCGACGGCGATGCGGCATTTCGCCCGGAGTATCGCCTATGCCAGGCTTCGCGACCGCAAGGCCTTCGATCGCGAACTGGCGGCGATGGCCCGGATACGGACGTCGGATGCCATGAAGGCGATGATCGAACAGGGCGTGCCGGCGGGCGATCTGGTCTCGCTGGCCGAGTTCGTGGCGCGCGGCCGGTTCGCAAGCGTGCAGGGCCGCACCGACGACGCCATCGGTTTCTACCGCCAAGCGATCGCGATCGAGGCCGGCCTTCCCTATCAGGAACCGCCCTATTGGTATTATCCGGTGAAGCAGTCGCTGGGCGCGGCGCTGTTCCGCGCGCGGCGCTATGGCGAAGCGAGCGATGCCTTTCGCGCCGCGCTGGCGCAGACGCCGAACAACGGCTGGGCGCTTTACGGGCTCGGCCGCAGCGAGGCGGCGCAGGGGAACAGGCTTGAGGCGGCCGCCGCCGACAAGGCCTTGTCGAAGGCATGGATCGGCGACAAGGCCTGGCTCCGCATGGATCGACTATAGGTCGGCGCCCGGAAACGCGGCGCAAAGCCCTTCGGCTTTTCTCTGGTGATTTTCTAGGGAGATAGTGGTGCCGCTTACAGGACTCGAACCTGTGACCCCATCATTACGAATGATGTGCTCTACCAACTGAGCTAAAGCGGCAACGAGGGGCGCCACTAGCAGCGCCTTGGGATGAAAACAAGCGTCCTTGCGCAGGTTTCGGCGTTCGCGTTCGGGGCGGGCAAAGCGGGGACGGTCCGCTGCCTAATCCTGACCCAGCGGTAGTTCGGTCGTCGCCTTGATTTCGGACAGCGCCACGGTCGAATTGATTTCCTGTATCCCCGGCAATTTGCTCAGCTGGTTGAAGAAGAAGCGTTCATAGGCGTCGATGTCCTTCGCGACGATGCGCAGCATGAAATCGGTCGTCCCCATCAGCACATAGGCGTCGAGCACCTCGGGAAACCCCCGGATCGCGGCGCTGAATTCGTCGAGGTTGGCGCGGCCGTGGGCGTTGAGCTTCACCTGTGCGAACACATGCGCGTTGAGCCCGACCTTGCGCCGGTCGATGATCGCGACACGCTTCCTGATGAAACCCTCGCGTTCGAGGCGGTCGATGCGGCGCCAGCATGGCGAGACCGACAGCCCGACGCGCTCGGCGATCTCGGCCGTCGTTTGATTCGCGTCGCGCTGCAATTCGCGGAGAATTTTCATCTCGAATGGATCAAGATCGGTCATTTCATTCCCATATGACAATTATTCGGATCATAAAATGCAAAATTCAGCGTGGGCGGCCGATAATCGATCAAGAATGCCCAAGGCGGAAATGCGACAAGGCACGCTCAATCAAAGGAGTATGTTTCATGGTCGTCCGTCTTGCCCGTCTGGCCCCGCCGCTCGAATGCGTGCGGCTCTATGATCTCGAAGCGGGGCTCGACGGATTCATTGCGATTCACTCGACGGCATTGGGGCCGGGGGCGGGCGGCTGCCGCCTGTGGTCCTACCCCGATATGAAGCAGGCGCTGGGCGACGCCGTGCGGCTGGCCGAGGGCATGAGTTATAAGAATGCGCTGGCCGGGCTGCCGCTCGGCGGCGCGAAGGCGGTGTTGCGGCGTCCCGAGGGCGAATTTGATCGCGTGGCCCTGTTCCGCGCGTTCGGCCGCGCGGTCGAAAATCTGGGCGGGATGTATGTCACCGCCGAGGATGTCGGCACGTCGGTCGAGGATATGCAGGAGGTCGCCGCGGTCTCGCGCCACGTTGCCGGCCTGCCTGCGGTGGCGGGGCGTGCGGGGGGTGATCCGTCGCCGTGGACGGCCAAGGGCGTGTTCGAATCGATGCAGGTCGCGGCCGGGTTCGCATTGGGGCGCGATCTGGCCGGGCTGACGGTGGCGGTGCAGGGCACCGGCAATGTCGGCGCCGACCTGTGCCGCCGTCTCGCCGACGCGGGTGCGCGGCTGGTCATCGCCGACGTCAATCCGGCGCGCCGCGACCGGCTGAAGGCGGTGCTTGGCGCCGAGGTCGTCGACGTTTCGGAGATCGCGTCGGTCGAGGCCGACATCTTTGCGCCCTGCGCGCTCGGCGGGGCGCTTGACCGCGAGACCGTCGCCAGGCTGAAGGCGAAGCTCGTCTGCGGCGCGGCGAACAACCAGCTTGCGACCCCCGACGTTGCCGCGCTGCTGCTCGAACGCGGCATCGCCTATGCCCCCGACTATGTCGTCAACGCGGGCGGGATCATCAACGTGTCGGCCGAATATCTGGGCGAGGACGAGGATGATGTGAAGCTTCGCGTCGCCGAAATCGCACCGCGCGTCGGCGCGCTGCTCGAACGCGCGGCGCGCGAAGGCCGCTCGCCCGCGCTGGTCGCCGACGAGATGGCCGAAGAGGTGATCGCGGGCGCGCAGCGCGAGGCGGCCTGATGCACCGCTTTCATGTCGACGCAATCCTCGATCCGCAATCGCTGCCGCGCGTCGCCAATTATTTCGCGCAGCGGTCGATCGTGCCGAGCGCGATGGCGATGCGGGTCCTGCCGACGCATATGCGGATCGAAGTGACGGTCGCGGGGCTTCCGCCCGGGCAGGCGGCGATCATCGCGGCGAAGCTGGGCGAAGTCGTCGCCGTCACGGGGTCGGAACTGGAAGAGCTTGTCGCCGAGCTGGCCTGACGAGCCAATGGCGGCCCGTAGCGAACGGAGCCAAGCTCAGCTACGGGCCGCAACAGTATCTCTACTGCTTTGGTAGAGTGACATCGGGGCGATGGTTTGGCTAGACAGGGTGCGTTCGAAACAGCGCAGCAACCACTCGATTCATCGCCCGAAATGCCACCGCAGCAAAAGACCAGAACCGGACTCATCATCCGCCACGTTCCGCACGAAGGGATCGCCGGATATCGCGAACCCATCGAGGCCGCGGGATATGCGCTGGCGCGCCTCGATGTCTCCGATGCGAATTTTGGCGCGGTCGATCTGGGCGAGCCCGACCTGCTCATCATGATGGGCGGTCCGATGGGGGTTTACGAGCAGGACGCGCACCCGTGGATCGCGTGCCAGATGAAGCGCCTGGCACGCCGGCTCGACGCGGGGCGGCCGACGCTCGGCGTGTGCTTCGGGGCGCAGATGATGGCCGCGGCGATGGGCGCGCGCGTTTATCGGGGGCGGGCGAAGGAGGTCGGGTTTCACCCGCTGAGCTTCGTCGACACGGCCTCACCGCTGCGCCACCTTGCCGATGTGCCGGTGCTCCATTGGCACGGCGACACCTTCGACCTTCCCGATGACGTCGAATTGCTGGCGTCGACGCCCGCCTATCCGCATCAGGCATTTCGGCGCGGCAACAATATCCTGGCGCTGCAGTTCCACGGCGAAATGGGCCTCGATCCGCGGTTCGACGAATGGCTGCGCCAATGGCCCGATGCGCTCGACGAAACCGGCGGGAGCGTGAACGGAATGCGCGACCTCCATCGGCGGCATGGACCTTCCGCGGTGGCGGCGGGGCGTATGATGATCGCCGAATGGCTCGCCGGGCTGACGGACTGAACGGCCTTCGCCGACCTTCAAGATTTTCTTTCGTGGTGGCGAGGCCGCGGCAGCTTGCCTCGCCCGCGGACGCGTGCGAGGGCACCGGCGAGCAGTCGGAGACGAAGACGATGCAGTTCGACGTGGTGATAGTGGGCGCGGGTCATGGCGGGGCGCAGGTGGCGATCATGCTGCGCACGCAGAAATTTGCAGGGACCATCGCGATCATCGGCGACGAGCCCGAACTTCCTTATGAACGCCCGCCGCTGTCGAAAGAATATTTCGCGGGCGAGAAGGAATTCGAACGCATCCAGCTGCGTCCCGCCAAATATTGGGACGAGCGCGAGGTGACGATGCTGCTCGGCAAGCGCGTCATGTCGGTCGATCCGGCCGCGCACACCGTCACCACCGATGGCGGCGAGACGATCGGCTATGGCAAGCTCGTCTGGGCGACCGGCGGGTCTCCGCGCATGCTCCCGATCCCCGGCGGCGACTTGCCCGGCGTGCAGGGCGTGCGCACGCGCGCCGATGCCGACGCGATGAAGGCGGCGTCCGAAACCGCGGGCCAGATCGTCGTGATCGGCGGCGGCTATATCGGGCTCGAAGCCGCGGCGGTGCTGAGCAAGGCGGGCAAGAAGGTCGTGCTCCTCGAAGCGCTCGACCGCGTGCTCGCGCGCGTCGCGGGTGCGGACCTGTCGCGCTTCTACGAGAAGGAGCACCGCGATCATGGCGTCGACCTGCGCCTCGGCGTGTGTGTCGATGCCATCGAGGGCGAGACGAAGGTCACCGGCGTCCGCCTGGCGGGCGGTGAGGTGATCCCCGCCGATCTCGTCATCGTCGGTATCGGTATCGTGCCCGCGGTCGAACCGCTGATCGCCGCGGGCGCCGACTGCGCCAACGGCGTGCGCGTCGACCGCCTGTGCAAGACGAGCCTGCCCGACGTCTATGCGATCGGCGACTGCGCGGCGCATGCGAATGACTTCGCCGAAGGTGCCGAGATCCGGCTGGAATCGGTGCAGAACGCCAATGATCAGGCGAATGTCGTCGCGAAGGGCATCGTCGGCGACGAAGCACCCTACCACGCCATCCCCTGGTTCTGGTCGAACCAATATGACCTCAAGCTCCAGACCGCGGGTCTTTCGACCGGTCACGATCAGGCGGTGCTGCGCGGCGATCCCGCCACGCGCAGCTTCTCGGTCGTCTACCTCAAGGCGGGCAAGGTCATCGCGCTCGACTGCGTCAATGCGACCAAGGACTATGTCCAGGGGCGCATGATCGTCACCGCGGGGCTGGTGGCGACGGCCGAGCAGCTCGCCGACACCGAAACCCCGCTGAAAGCCTTACTTCCCGCCTGACGCCTACCAGCGGATCGTCACCCCGACCGTGCCGCCATAGCGCCGGCTGCGCGGCCCGTCGGCGTCAAAGGCATAATCGCCCTTCACATGCACCGCGACGCTGTCGCCGAGGCGTGCGATCAGCCCGGCGCCGACTTCGGCCTCGGTGCGGCCGAGGTCGGTGCGGATCGGATCGGTGCCGAAGCGCGTCGACTGGTCGCCCGAAAAGCCGTGCCAAAGGCTGGCGTGGAGATAGGGCTGGAAGCCGCCATATTCGCCCTGGAGACGCAGTCCGGCGCGCCCCGTAAGCGAATCGCCCGTGGCGAAATCGATCGTCGAGAAGGCGTCGGTGCGGTCGTCGAGCTTTACCTGCTGCCACAAGAGCTGCGCCTGCGGTTCGAGCGTCCACTTGCCCGAGAGCGCGATCGGATATCCGGCCTCGAGCGATGCGGTCCAGCCGGTGCCGTCGACGTCGATCGCCATGCCCGAACTGGCGGCGGCTTCGCCGTCGAACCAGCTGTGCATCGCCACCAGGTCGACGTACCAGCCGCTTGTCCCGACGAGCGTCGCATAACCGGCAAGGCTCGTCGCCTTGACGTCGATCTGGCCGACGGTCAGGTCGTTCCAGCCGAGCGCGCCGCCGCGGACGGTGCCGTCGGTCGATGAGCGCCCGACGAAGGCGCCGAGACGGATATTCGTCCCGCCATCCTCGCCCCAGCCGGCGAAATCCTGCCCGATCTGGAAACCCGAGAGGTCGCCGTCGAGCGAGGGTGCGACGTCGCCGTCCCATTTGATGTCGCTATTCTCGGCGAAGACGCGGCCCCATGTCGCGGGCAGTACGCCGCCGCCGCGCAGCAGCGCCTGCTCGCCGCGGCGTTCGTGGAAAGTGCCGAGCGTCGCCGACGCCAGATGATGCGCGACGGGCCCCGCCGCGACAAAGGCCGCGACCTCTGGACGGAAGAGCGGAACGACTTCGCCAGCCTCGGCGACCACCGGAGTTGCGTCGGGAGTGGGCGGTTCGGCCGCCGGGTCAGGGGTCGGCGGGGGAAGCGGCGCGGGCTCGGCCGGCGGTTCGGGCGGCGGCGGCGGCGCTGCGGGTTCGGGCGCCGGGGGCGGCTCGGGCGTCGGTGCCGGCGGCGGATCGGTAACCGTCACCGGCGGCGCCGGATCGACCGGATCGGGCT
>NZ_JNFD01000045.1 GCF_000756375.1 Sphingopyxis sp. LC81
GGCCTTGGCGGGCGATTTTACATTGGAGGATCTGGGCTTCATCTTCGTTCCTTCGTCACTACGACGAAGCCCAGATCCTCCTTAAATCACAACCTCAAATCTGTGCCATTGGTGCTGACGGCGGACACACTTCGGCTGCGCGCGTTCTCGGAGCCAGCGTCTGCGTCTGCGAATAGGAGCATTTCGTAAAATTCGCACTCGGCGCTGCCCTCTTCGATTTCGGATGGAGCAATCCCGATGAGGCGCTCGAGATCGCGAACGCTTACGCTGGCATCCGCGATCCTCTTCTTGAGCAGCTTCGCAACGTCCGGGCCGATTGCGTTGGCGAACAAGACCGCGGCACGTTTGCCGAGTTCGCGCGTGGCGACCTGAATGCCATGCTTGTTGTAGGTGAAGAGCCCCATTTCTTCCATTTGGGAAAAATATGCGCCTCCGAAGACGCCGAGCGCTTGGCGCAAATATAGTTTCTGCGATCGATCGGTAGAGGCGGCTGCATCGAAGTCGATGACCTTCTCGTCGGCGGCGAGCCGACCGTTCGCCCATTCTGTTCCGCCGACGCCAGTCTCCTCGGCATATGCGGCGACTAGGGCGTAGAGCGCCTCAGCTCTGCGGAGCCAAGTTCGCCACGCCTCGAAATCGTCGGAAGCTCCACTGCGTGCATAAGTTTCGCTGACCCAGCAATAGTAGCAGTAGTAGCGCATGCGGAGGGTAACATTGCTGATGCCCGGCAAAAGCGCCTGGTACAGGAGGACGCCGCTATTTTGAATGCCAAGGGGGTCTAGGCCGCGCTTCTCCGCCTTCTCCGTCCACTGCGGTAACAGATCCAAAATTTCCCCCAATCGGGGATTCCGGAATTTGGTCCCCCTTATTATGTTAGACGTTTCGCACGCCTTTTTTGCGGAAGTGCCGTCGAGACTGTGTTGGCCGGCGCAGCTCTTCCCCGCGAGCGTGTCTCAGCTTATCGAATTTTGACAGAGGTGCCATTGCGATCTGCGCCGTTGCGGAACGATGTCGAGATTGACGTCGCCAGCGAAAGGCAGCGTCACCGGGGCGCGGTTAGTTGGTAATTGCGAGTCCAAGGAGGTTGCGGCTGATTTCTCTTGATCGCGCGACCAGGCCGCGCGTTTTGTCACGAAGCATAAGCTGGCCAATAATGGCTTCGACATAGGCCGGGTTGGTTTTGTCGATAACTTCCAGCGCAGTTTTGCATTTGCCCGGCGGGCATTGCTTGAGTGCTGAAACCACATATTCCGAACCGAAATGCTCGGAAACAGCGGCTAGATCGAACATATCACGAGGTTGGAAGCTCCAGCCGCGATAGAATACCTTCTTTGCAATGATTTCCGCCGGCGTCTCCAAAGCTACGGCATGCCCTCGTACGTCGGTCGCGGTGGTCGGGTCTGGCAGGATGTTATCGCAGCAAATGAAGTCGATTTCGCCCAAATCCTCATATGCGAGCTTCAAGACGTCCGTGCCAGCTTGATAGCTATCGGGAGCTCGGTCGAGCTTGATTCCCTGCGTCTCGGGATTCAAGAACGGTAGATATTGCGGATCGTCCAGAAACAGATCGATGTCGTGGCTCTCGCGATGGTCGATCTGCAACATAAGAGCAGTCCCGCCGCCAAAGCTCCATTGGGGCGAAAAACCATTTTTTTCGTTGAAATGCTTCAGGATACCGATGGCGACATCGAAGAGGACCGGCCATTCGCTTGGCCGCTTCTCGGGCACGGCGTCAGGCCGCCAGCGGCAATGCGTAACCGGAAAGCTGGGAGACCTGCTCTGCGACTTGGCTCGCTAGTTGCTCATCCACATTCATGGCCCACATGAACTGCTTCTGGACCTGAAGCGGAACTTCGGAGAAGAATGCAAAAACTGGCGCATTGAAGCTAATCGCGCTATCGGAATCGACGATCATAGCGGCAAGCTGATGTGCAGAAACAGCCGCCCCGTAAGGGGCGTTCACCGTAGTAAGCACTTGAGTTACAGCGTTTGCCATCATCCGACTCTTAACGCGACCCTCTCTGGATCGTTGCTCCTATATAGCTCCGAGCTGTTATCAAAACAAGAATGGCGGCTTTCCTGGGCAAACCCGGCTCAAATTCCGCTGCGTCGGAGCTTATCTGTAACCGCAAAACATGCCGGAACTTGCCGTTCTTGGGTGTTTCCTGTATGTTCGCATTGGAGGATTGGCCCATGAATGACGACGATAATTTCTCGAGGCGACTCTACGATCCGTCGCACCCGCTGTACGTTTCGTCAGCAGCGGAGGATGGACTCGCACGACTAACCAAGAACCGTGACGACATGACGGAGCTCGGGCCTTGGGGTGTGCGCCTCTTGTATGCCGGGCTGGCGGTAGTTGCGGCCTATTTCGGGCTCATCCTTGTCTTCGGAACACATTGACCACGGCCAGCGGTTAATCCGGATGGCCGCTAAGCTCAACGCTTATGGCCTCTTCCGCCACGCGGCTTTGGATCGTGTTCAATGTGAAGATGATTGTTCGCGGGATTGTCGCGGAACGTCTCAAAATTGACGTCATATTCCGGTCCGAGGCGTTCGCGAACGTCGCGTGCCCACTGGCGGCCCTGCGCGACGCTGATGTCATTCCCGCGCAGATCAAGCCCCTTCCCTTCCGGATGCAAACTACCGCGGGAATGCTGACTGTCTCGGGCCGACGTTACGACGCGTTGCGGCAGCCCGAGAGCGTGAGCAGACGCCGCTGCGGCAGTCAACGCCGACGCCATACTCGAGTCCATTGAGCTGAGATTGGCTCCGCCCTTTACGCCGAGGCCGGCGGTGGCGGCTACGCCGCCGAGATTAACCCGGTGCCCGCCGAGCGGGGCGTCTGCCGCATTATCCAGCCCAACCGCCGTCAGCGCCGCGGCCACTCCCGGCATTGTGCGAATAACCCAGGAATCATTCCGAGCCTCTGCTGTCGCACTAAGACTGTCAGCCTGACGGCGATCGCCGAGCAACGTCGCTCTCATACCCTGACCATAGTCATCGAGACGCGCCACGCTTCCATCGAGACGGCCTCTAACATTATCTTCAAGAGCCACGTCGCGTGCAGTGCCGGAAACATCGACCGCCGGGCCGCGCGATGCGATATCGGCCATGCCGGCAGCGCCGATCGCGCGTATGTCGTCGGCGGTAGAGAACGAGGGTCCGGTAATCGTCCCGGCAGGAGCGTTGGGAACAACACCGAGGTCGCGGTGCATCTTTTCAACGCGATCGTCCATGAACTGCTTCAACAAAGCGTCTTGAGTCATCGCCTGCGTCGTCGTCATGTTGACCAGGCCCGGGTGATAGCTCTGATCGAGATGACGATTTTGCGGATCCATCATCGCGGTTTGAGCATAGCGGACAAAATCCTGGCTCAAATTCTTGTTCAGCGCGTAGCCGTCGCGCTCAAACTGCGAAAATTCGCTCGACCAGCGCTGATACTGCTCTTCCGCGCGCGAAGCTTCCTCGCTGAGGCTTTGTGAGTGCCTCAGATCCTGCGATACTTCCTGCCCCAAACCACGGACCTGACTGTCGGTCGACGAAGTGGTTGCACGATAGAAGCTCTCGCGCGCTTGCCGTGCGGCTTCCGAATTCGATTCCTTTTCGAGCCACTGATAGGCGTCAGTGTTTGCATTCTGAGTTGAAACACCCTGTTCGGTGTTTCTTCTGTCGCTCGAATTGCCGTCGATGCCGATTTTCCCATCAACCTGGCCTGAAAGCGGCCCGCGTTTTCCAGTTACCGCCCCCGATGCACCGATTCCACCCCTGCCGGTCAACACTGTATCGCGTGCCAATTTGTCCGCTTCGCTTTTCGTCATGCCGAATTGGGTCTGAAGAGTATTCGACCAACTCGACGACAGGTCTTGGACCTGCGCGATCGATGATTGTAGCGAGCGGCCCTCTTCGGTCGTCGCGCTCGCGGACGTTTGCGCCGTGTCGAACAATCGCGCAGTTTCCGTGCGTGTCGTGGCCCAGCTATCATTCGCCGCCACGCGCTTCTGCTCGACCACGCCCGATCCTTGACTAAGCCCCTTCTGAAGCTGCGAGCCATAGTCCTTGCTCGCCGAAATCGCGAAGCCAAGATTCGAAATACCTTGGCTGGTATCATAGGCGAACGTGCCGTCCTCATTATACCGGGTGAATGCGCCGTCGCCGGCGCGCTGGTGGATCGATCCGGCGCCGGTATGGAAGCTTGGCGCGGTCGAATATTGATCGCGGCTGAGCGTGTTAATCTGGCGGTTCATCAGCGACGCATTGCCGTATGAGTAATTGCCCGTCGTTGCCTCCGCCGCTGCTTGCTCGGCAGCGTTTTGGCTCGGCGAGAGGAAGCTGGCCGAATGCGACGCGATCGCCATCGCGCCCTTTGCCATGCCGGCAGCAATGAATGGCACAGACATGATCATATAACCGGCGAGCGCGCCGACGTCTTGGTTGACGGCCGAAATGCCGGAGAAGTTGGCGGCGGTCATCCCGCCATTCGCGCCCCACGATGCCAGCGAATCCTGCCAACGCGACATGAAGATCATGTTCAAAATGACGAACAGCGGCCCCCAGGCGGCCAGATAGAAGAAGCCGGTGATATAGCCTTTGGCAACGGTCATGCCGTTGGTGGGCAGCAGCATCAGTAGAAACAGGATTGGGAAGAGCGAGTAGAAAACGACCGTCAGAACGATGTTCAGCAAGGGAACCCATTTCATCGCGCCCGACGCGATCGTGGAATAGGTATTGCGGGTCTGAATGTCCGCGCGCGTCTGCGCGAACGCATCGATCGACCCCTGTGCGGATCCGCTGGCAAAGCTGTCGCGCGCCTCCGTCAGCGCATTGATGAACATCGCCTGCCGAACGAGCTGACCGCTGCTCGAGCCCATTCCCGCGGCGTTCATATTACTGATGTCGTTGTTAAGGCGGGTCGACGCTTGCGCAACCGGAATGCCGGGGAAGAACTGAGCGGCAATTTTGGGAGCTGCGATGGCGTAGTAATTGCTCCAGCCATTGCGAATGAAACTATAGGCCGTCTCGCATGTGACGATGCCCGATGTGCCATCGGGATAGATATACTGCTGCGAAAGCGCGACCGACCCCGGCCCCATCGCAGTGAGCAGATCCGAGGACTTCAGGATGTCGTCATAGGTTTTTCGGCCGAGCAGGATGTCATAAAAGACGCACTGCTTGAAATGCTCGTTCAGGTTGGTCGCATAGACCGGATCGTCGATCCTCAGGCCCTGCGTAGCATCGAGCAACTTCGCGCCATAGATCATGCCTCCGGTCGAATAATTGAGCACTTGGGGCATGGCGAACACGGTCTCGGCGGCTCGCGTCAGATAATCGCCGATCTGGCTGGTGAAGCCCGCGACCAGGCCGAGGCCGACCGGAACATTGTCGACCACCGCCGCCGTCACTCCTGGGTTGGTGCGATCGGTAACTTTTACCGAGATCGTCGGCACCATGACGACCAAATACATCAGGGTCGCCTGCATGAACCATTTGAGGAGCGCCCGCGGATCCATATTCCAAGCCGTGACGAGAAGCGCCCAGGTGAACGCCATGACCATGACAACGCGAATGAGGCCCCGGTAACCACCGGAGCCTGACCACGACGCCACCGCGTTGAAGACGTTGACGAGATACTCCCCGCCCCCGACCGTGAAGACCTCGATCATCGCACGCGCTCCTTCAGCCCGAAATCAGGGCCGCAAGCCTTGCGCCGACAAAGCGCGGGAGAAATTCAGGGATGCCGCCATCCCCGGCGCCATGCGCGTCTGCAGGGTGCTTTCGATCATCATCGCGCGATCGACGATTTCGAAGGTCCGCGTCACGCGCTGGTTCACCGTGCTTTCGCGCTCGAACAGCCGCTGGCGCACGCGCGCAAGCTGCTCGTTGAACTGGCGCAAATTTTCGGAATCGGCTTGATTGCTGTTGTTCGACTGGCCAGAGGCCACCTGATCGAGCATCCGCTGGACGATCGAGTTGAGCAGGTCGATCGCGGTGACTTCGGCGAGCGAGTTGAGCTCGCCCGGCGACAGGTTGAAGCCCGAGGCCGCCTGCACGGCAACAACCTTGTAAAGCGGGATGCTGGCAACGCCGAGGAGGTTCTTCTCTTCGGTCGTCAGCGCCGCATTGCTCCGCACCTTGTCGCTCATCGACTGAATCAACATTGCAACGCGCGGACGCAATGCCGTGGCCCCTAGTGCCGGGATCGTCCGCTTGCCCGGATTGAGGCACTTGTCGGTTTCGTCGCAGCTGAGGACGTCGATCGCCTTGTCGCCGTCGAGCAACGCATCGAGGATCGCGGGATCGCCCTCCCCCCGATAGATGATCGGGAGCGGGTCGTTATCCGATGGACGCTTGCCCACGACGATCGTCCCGGTCAGTGTCATAACCAGCTCGCGCATCTGCCGATCGGAGCTTTCGAGCGGCGATTGCTTGATCATGTCCCAGGCGTAGTTTTTCGGGCCCGGGGTCATTGCCGCAAGTGCTGGATCGGTATTGGAATTGATCGTCGATGATCGCTCACCGCCATTGCCGCATCCGCGCCGCGACTTTGCCCAGTCGGAGAAGCGACCCGCAGACGTGCCGATCGACTGGCAGATTCGATCCTCCGCCGCGTCGACCTTCGGCCACACGGCGCCGACGGCCGCGGCGGCCGCCTCGCAGCTCTGCATGTTGAACTGGTTCACCTTGTTGGCGATGTCCTGCATCTGGTCGATCACGCCGCCGATTTGCGGACTGATGCTGTCGATCGCGAGCTTGAAGGCAAAGCCGATGGCGTTGTTCGCGATCGCCTTCAGGTTCGCGACGAATTCCGACATGTTGATGAAGGAGAAGGAGCCCGAGAAGATGTCGATGCCGCCACAGCCGGCACGCACCTTCGGAAGCTGGATGTTGGCGGGATAGACGCTTTTTTGGGGGAACCGGGCCCATACCGAGCCGAGCGAATAATAGCCGGCGGACTGACCCTGATAAGCCGTCGCGCCGGTAGCATTGGCCGCCGCGCCCATATCGTTGAAGAAATCGCTCATCTCGTCGCCCACGCCAGCCTGTGCCGGCGCCGCGGCTACGGAGAGTGCGATGACGCCGATCCCGATGCGGGAAACGGCCACGCGGATCCGCGCGATGAATTTGATGTCGGCCATTAGAAGTCGCTCCCCACTTTGGTGCTCGTGAGCGTGAAAATGCGTTCGGTGATTTCGTCGGCCGACAAGATGCCGGTGCCGATCGGTATCGGGCGGCGCGCCACAGTATCGTAGAGCACCAGCGCCGGCGTTGCCTTCGAGGTCAGGCCCATCTTCGCGTGCTGTCCGACATCGACGACGTAATTCGGGAATTCGCGGTTCGGTCCGCCGTCCATCGAGACGGCAACGACATTGAAGCCGCTGTTCATCGAAAGCGATTTCAGAATGGGTGCAAAGATCTCGCACGCGCCACAGCTCTGCGCGTAGAAATAGAAGATCCCGTAGCGTTTCGAGAGATTCCGGAGCGCCTGCTCCTGTTCGGCCCTGCGATTGTCGATCCAGGCACGCTTGGCGAGCGTCGAAACGGGACGCTGAAGCGTATAGTCGAGCTCGGGGTTCTGCCACATCGACCGCTGCCAGACATCGGAGAACATCGAGGCCCGATCGAGCTGCTCGCGCTGGAAACGAATATATGCTGCTACATTCTCTTCCGACGGCTCGAGGATTGCCCGCGCCTTCAGCTCGTCGAGTTCCTTGGCAATCGCAGCCAGCCGTTCGCTCGCGGCTGTCGACGACGGCGCCGACGCTGACTTTGTGTTCGGCCGCGGTTTCGGTTTGTCGCAATAAAACCAGGTTCCGAGTTTGCGGGCGCCGCAGTAGAAATCTTGGTTGGGAGAGGGGTCAGTCGCATCGGGAGAGCGATCTTCGGCCGAAGATTGTGCTCGAATAGGTACGCCGGAAACGACGAGCAGTGCGCCGGCAAGAGCAATCGCGTTACGGATCGCCGTCTTCATCATTCTTCTCCGTTTTGAAAGGCTGCTTCGCTGCGACCGCAGCGCCGCCCTGGCGAGCGGCGGTTTGTGCATTTCGAGAACTTCGCGGCCGACCGGGGTTGTCTGAGCCTCGCGCTCCCCGCCTATCGTGATCCACCGCTCGGACGAGGACCGAAAGCCGTCCAGATGGAATCATCTCGTCAAATCCCTCCCGGCAGATGCTGTTTGTAATAGGCGTCGATCTTCGCCTGAATGTCGCTCGCCATCTGCGCTTCTTCGGGAAGCTTCACGGCCTCGAGGAAGTCCGCGTAGATATCCGAAAAATCCATCTTGCTGAGGTCGAGGCGCGAGAATTCGTCGACGGTGAAGCCGGCGCACTGCTCTTCCTTGGGATTGCCCCACGGCTTGTTGATTTGCGGCCGCCCCTGCTCCTGCAGGATCCGGGTGAGCTTCGATTCAAAGCAGCAATATGCCTTCCGCTTGGTCTGGCAGACGCCGAGGAAGCTCGACGAACAATAGCTGCCGATCGAGACGCACAGACCGAGGCGATCCTTTACGTCGAGCTGCTTTTCCTCATTCGAGCACAGGAACGTGGTGAGAAACTGGGTGGCAACGCCTGCGAGTGCGGCAGGTCCGCCACTGAGGCCCGCCCAGGCGGCGGCCGCGGCGACGCCGCCGGAAAACAGGCCCGACACTTTACCAGCGCAGCAATTGACCAAGCCGAAGACGGGCTTGTGGCACGTCTCGCGCGTGCCCTTGAAAAGCCCCATCGTGTCGGGGTCGAATTCCTTGCCGACCTGATCGATCGCGCCCATCGCCACGAGGGCGTCTTTGAACTCGTTCGAGGCCTCGTCCTCGATCTCGCTGCAGCTCCCGTTGATGCAATACATCGACCCACCGCAGACATATTCCTTCACATCGGTCGGCGGAGAATTCGGAATCGGGCATTTGAAGGTGCGCTCGGTGACCTTGCAGGGGCCATTCGGCTCCTCATCAAGGCACGTGTCCCGCACGTGACTGCATTTCGGATTGGACTCGAGCTCGGCGCACTCGCTCTGCCCCGCGCTCTCGCCGTAGCAGGTGCCATTCTGTTCGGTGGCGCCGGGCGGGCAGACCATCGTGACCGTCGCCGGCAGCGAGAGGGTCATTGAACAGGTCGTACCCGACAGCGTGTAATTCGCCGGGCAGCTATAGTTGGGCTGCGCCGGATAGGTCTTGGTGCAGGTCGTGCCCGAAAGGGTGAAGTCGGTCGGGCAGCTATAATTCGGGGTCGCGGGCTGCGTTTCCGTCTTGCTGCACATGTCGCCGCTGAGGCTGTACCCAGACGGGCAGGAATAGATCGGCGTCGCTGGCTGCGAGAGGACCGACTTGCACTTGTCCCCCTGGACCTCCCATCCGGTCGGACAGCTGTAGGTGACCTCAGCAGGCTGCGCGAGATCGATGGTGCAAACCGAACCAGACAGCGAGCCGCCATTGGGGCAACTATAGGTAACCGTCGCGCTCGTCTCGTCGGTCCGCGAGCACGTCGTTCCCGAAAGATTATATCCAGACGGGCAATAATAGACCGGGGTAGCAGACGTCGACGTGACGATCGTGCACGTCGTACCGTTGAGCGTGCCGCCACTCGGGCAAGTATGCGTGACCGTCGCCGGCAGCGAGCTGCTCGTGTTACAGATATTTCCGGCGAGCGTGCCGCCGCTCGGACAGCTGTAAGTGACCGTCGCTGGGCTGCTCGAGCTCGTCTGGCACTGCGTGCCGTTAAGCGTTCCTCCGTTCGGACAGCTATAGCTGACGGTCCCCGGCGTCGCGGTTACCATCGTGCACATCGATCCCTCGACGACATAAGCGCCAGGGCAGGTATAATTGACCTTCGGGTGGAAGAAGCACTTCGTCCCGCTGTAACCCTGCGCTTTTCCTTCCTTATAGAAGCCGGTCCAGGTAGTCGGGCAGGTCTTGCCCGTCTTGGCGAAGCCGCAGTAGGGCGCATTTTCGAAGGTATAGAGATCCATCGGCAGCGCCCAGCCACTGCACTGATAGACCGGCGTCCCCGGCGTCTGGGTCGTCGTCATGCAGTTGGTGCCGTTCGGCGTACCCCCGTTCGGGCAGCTATAGCTCGCCGTTGCGGCATAGCTCCCGGAGGTAACGCATTCGGTCCCCTGCAGCGTACCGCCGTTCGGACAGCTATAATTGGGTGTCGCCCCATAGCTTCCGGTTGCCGTGCAAGTCGTTCCCACGAGAGTATAGCCTGATGGACAGCTATAATTCGGGACTGCCGTATAAGTGCCCGTCTGGGTGCAGGTCGTGCCGTTCAGATTATAGCCCGCGGGGCACGTATAGTAGACGTTAGCCGGCTGCGAGAGCGTCCGCGAGCAAGTCGTGCCGGACAGATTATAGCCGGCGGGACAGCTATAGCTTGCCGTGGCGGCATAGGTCGATTTCGAACGACAGGTTGTGCCTTCAAGAACATAACCAGCGGGACAATTATAGTTCGGCGTCGCCGACTGCTCGAGCGTCCGGACGCAGCTTGTCCCGTCAAGCATATAGTCTGCCGGGCAGCTATAGCGGGTAATCACCGCGGGCTCCGTCGTCGTGCGCGTGCAGTTCGTGCCCTGCAGCGTGAACCCGGCGGGGCAACTGTGGCTGGAGACCGAAGCGGGCTGGGTCACGACGCAGGTCGTACCCTGCAGCACGCCGCCGTCAGGGCAAGTATAGGTGACGTCCGCAGGCTGGGTCAGCGTTTTCGTGCAAGTCCGACCGACAAGGGTATAACCGTCGGGGCAGCTCAGCTCCTCGACGCGATCGGGCGTCGTGACTGTAACGCCGACGTCGCACGTCGCGTCATAATAGTCCTGCTTTTCGCCAACCTTCACCTCTTCACAGGTGCCCGGCGTATTGCTGATATTCTCGCCGAGCTCGGAGCTTCCGGCGTTCTCGTTGATCTCCTCGCCCTTCTTGATGATGTCTTCGAACGAGGATGGATCGACGGTCGCGCGATTGGCGTCCGCGCCCATCATGAATTCCCAGGCTTCGTTACCGACCGCATTGCCGCCCGCGGAATTGAGCGCCCCATCGTCGGTACCGAAGAGGTTCGAAAGGTCGCTCGGCGCCGTCGAATAGCCCGGAATGACGTCGCCGGAGACTTCCTGATCGGGAATTGAGGCGGCCCCCTCTTTCCCTGATTTGGCGAACGCTTCGCCATCCTTGCCGGCGGCGGAAATCTCTCCGGATGGCTGCGATGTTTGCGCCTGAACAACCGGGATAGGACCGACCACCATGGCGATCGCCGCGACGATCGCGACGAGTGAACGGCCCAAGCGCCGCACGCCGGCACCAGCAACGGCTTCAGGTTCGATCAAAACTGTTAGTCGAGAGCTGGCGTCGATCATGACCCCTGCCCTTTTTTCAGCCGCGCCAGCGCTTGGCCCGCGATCGCCGAACCGGGGCCACGACCGTCGACGAATGTCTCGAGTGCATATTCGAGCGGCACATTGCCGCTCATCCGGTCAGAGGGCGGGACGGACGTACGGCAGTTGAACCCGTCGCAAAGCTCGAATTCCGATGTCACGACGACGATCGCCGGCACCGCCGTCACGTCGAAGGCGCGAAACAGGCGCGGATCGATGCCGATGCTGCCGTAAGCATCCTGGTTGTCGACGACCTTCATGATCCCCTGCTGGAACGCCTTCATGGAGTTCCCGGGGAAACCGTTGAACACGACAGTGCCGCCTGCTTTCGCCGTCTCGCGGATAAGCTTTTTCAGGCTTTGCTCCGGCATTGACAGCGATGCGAAAACGATGAGCTGAGGCGCACCCTTGTCGCTGGCCTCAAGCTCGTTGGAGGCGGCGAGCATCTGGTCGAAATCTATCGCCCCGGTGGGTCCCCCCACGAGCACACCCTTATTCTCGCTGAGGTTGCGGTTTCCACCGTCGGCCGCCTCGCGCGCTTCGGCGCGCATTTCGTCACCACGGCGAGCGACTTCGCGGATCAGCGCCTCCGCGTCGGGATCGGCCGCTTCACCGCGGCTCAGGATATGCTGAATATCGAGGCCATCGACATTCTGCGCGAGCGCGATGCTGCCGCCGCAAGCGGCTAGCAGCACGGCTGCGGAAACAAACTTCCCTTTTCTGGAAAGGTTTTTCAAAGGACGCAGCAATTTCGCTTCCTCCACACGAGATAGCCCATGTCTTCGCCGACGGCGGGATAGGTGTTGCCGGAGCCCGGCTTCATATCGGAGGCGCCAATTGGCGGGCACGCCCAGCGGCCCTTGACCATCGCCGATGGCACCGTGGCCTGGAACCTATATTGCTGCTTCTTCATGATCGGCATGATGTATTTGCCGCAGAGCCCCTTCTTGCCCATCGTGCCCCAGGCAATCCCTTGCCGGTGAAGCTTGAAGGCGAAGCGCGAGAGCGCCAGCCGGCTCGACTGGACGTGGCCGATGTGCCCCGAGATGTTTCCGTTCATCGGGTACATCGGCCCGAGGCAGCCCGCGCACCAGAAGAGCGGATCGAGTGGAAGCTTGCCGGTAGCGGCACCGCAGTCCGCGGCGCACGCCGTCTGCGCGAGCGGATTGGCGAACAGTGCGACTTCCGGATTGATCAGCGCCGTCAGCGTATCATCCTGCCAGAGCGGGTCGATTTCGGTGACATACGCGATGTCGAACGACGACTGCTCGAGGCAGGCCATGTCCGTCAGAATCTCCATCCAGTAGAGGAGCGGATAGACGTACCAGTGGACATGCCATTTCGCGCCGCGGTCGTGGCCGTCGACGCTATCGGCCGCGCGGCCGTGACCGATGTTGAATCCGGGCGAGATCTTCTTGCCGCCGAGGCTGGCGAAGCACCACGGCTTCATTGTGACGTCCGCGAGCCTCACCGGCTCCCAAAATCCCATCGCAACGCCGATGCGCGGAAGGGGAGAGCCGCAAGCGCAGATCGGCAGATCGGGATTGTCGGTGTCGGGCCGATCCGATGGAAAGATCTTCAGCCCGCCGACAGAAAGCGGAAAGAGGCATGACCAGCATACGTCGGTCACCGGATTCACGAACTTGCCCGTGCACTTCCCCGGGGTGCCATCGATGCCGGCGGCGCTGGCAATAGTGGGCGCCGCCATTGCGACGCCGGCGGCCGCCAGCGTCAAGAATGCGGCCGATCGAAGTCGCCGCAAGCCCGACCGGAACGAGGCGCGAATACGGCCGATCATTTCCGACCGACCCCGAGCGGGATTTCCGAAACCTTCATCGTTTTCCCATTCGGCTCCACGACCGCCGGCACCGCGCGGATCCCGAACCGCCCGACAAGAAATCCGCCCTGGTCGAAATAGAAGCGGCGCTGGTGCAAGGTCATTGCGTCGAGCGGAGCGCCCTTCACCATGATGAGCTTCGCCGACTGATCGTCGAACCGCCGCAAGGCCCAGCTCATCTGATCCTTGTCGTCCCCGTCAATGAAAACGAGCTTGTGGCGAACAGTCACGAAATCGAGCGGATTGACCCGCTGTCCCGCGCGGGCGATCACATTGCCCTTGTTGTCGAGAATATCCTGCTCGACACGGATCGCCGGATCAAAGATCCAGCTACGATCGCGCACCGCGAGGCTGATACCGGCGACGGGTCGTGGCCGACGTACGCCGGCTTCGGTTTTGCGGGTCAGCTCGGCATTCATCCGCTCGATGCCGCCACTTGCTTCCAGCGTCCGAAGCTTCTGTTCGATCGTGCGAAGAAGATCCGGCTCGGAGATCCGGAACACGGCCCCTTGCTGACCATAATCCTTGGCGCTCGCGATCGGCGCGATGCCGATCGCCGCGATCGCCGCGACGAACATGGTGGCCGCGCGGTTCACAGCAGCGACCACTTCGATACGCCGACAATCTGCTTGGTGCAGACGAATCCAATGGCTGCATAGCGGCTGTCGAACCCGTCAGGATGCGGACTGCCCATATAATAGCAGCCATTGGGTATGACGCCGGTCGGCCCCGGCTCCAATGCTTCGCCCGTGGACGACAGCGGCTTGAGCTTGGCTACGAGCTGCTCCGACGGCGCTTCGTTATCAGCACCCGCGGCCCAGCTCACAATCACGTCGGCACCGCGATGCGACACGATGTCTCCCGGCAAGCCATAGACGATCTTGCCGAACACCGGAGGCTCCGCGCCAAAATGGGCGTGGACGAGGGCATTTGACGGTGGTGCGAAAAACGCAACTTCGCCGCGCTTCACGGCCTTTCCGCGCTCGAAATAATAAGCCCAGTTGGGCAGCGAGGGCGAGCGATTGATGAAGAACCCATGCCGCTGCGCGTAGGTGTCGAGCGACAACCACGCGCTGGTCGCCGCAACCAGGCCGACCGCGATCAGCGAATTTCGCAGCAAGGGCGAGCGAATGCGTCCCATGATCTCACTGCCCGCCGCCGGGAAGCAGACCGCCGCCGCCGAACACCGGATTCGCCGCTGGCGGCGCCTGCATCGGAGCCGTGGGCATAATCCCGGGCATCGCCTGTGCCGGCGCAGGAGCGGCGGCCGCCACGCGCGGCGGCGGGTTGCGCTTGATGAACTCGCCGACAGCCGCCCGAATCTCCGGCGTGATGTCGGGCATCGAGGCCGCCACGACCGCCTCGCTCACAACGATCGTCTCGCCCGCGGCCGCGCGCTCCTGAAGGGTCCGCTGCATGGCGGCCATAAAATGGCGCGTATCGGAATCGACCTGTTCGGGGCTCGCGCCCGATCGGGCTTCGGCCATGATGAAGTCATTTGCCATACCGGCGAGGCTAATCGAAACGATCCGCCGTTCCTTGAGTATCATCAGCTCGCGAGTGGCCCATCCGCCCCAGACGAGTGCCGCGACAAGGGCCGCGCCTCCGGCTATCTGGCCCCAGGAGAAGCCGGCGAAACCGCGGCGGCGGGAAGTGGGCGCCGCCGCGGCCTCGGTCGGAGGAACAAGCGGTTCCCCGCCGATGGTCAAAGCCAGTTGCTCAGTCATTGGACATGTCCCCCTTGGGTGTTGAGGCGTTCGCCAGCAGCGCAGCACGGCGCGTGATGCAGAAGAACAGGACGAGGCCGCCGAAGAGATACAAAAGGATCTCAGCGAACTCGGAACGGCGCGCGCCGTCGGCCGCGAGATAGTGATTCGACAGATTGGCCGTTTCGGCGAAGAACTGATCCACGCTGAGATTTGCCATCAAGGCGAAGAAGCCGAGCATCACCCCTGCAGCGGCGAGACAATTGATCGCAAGCCAGCAACTGACCGACACGAACGAGAAGGCGATGTCCTGAAGCAGCCCCCGAGGCGCGATGGCGGGTGGCTGCTTCCGCGAGGTTGCCAACGCCGTCATTCTGCAGCTTCCGCATAATCGGCGCCGCGGTCCCGGCGCTCCTTGGCCGCACCCGGGAAGGCCACATCTTCGATCGCCTCAGCCATGCTCATGCCAGCGGCTGTTTTCGCATCGATTGCGGCAAAGACTTGCGGGCTCGAGGAATAGAGCGTGGCCGAATAGGGATCGAGCACCAGACGACCCATCGCGAGCATCTCGGGCCCCTTGATGAGCATGTCCGAATATTCGGTGCCGTTCCGCTTGAGCGACCGCATCATCGATTCGACCGCATCATTCATGTCGAAGCGATCGAGCTTCTTGAAGTCCGCGATCGTCTCCGGTTTTTGCTGGAGAATCACGAACCAGTCGCTGTTCTCGAGCGCGGCAATCGACCCTTCGGACTTGTAATAGTCGTTGAGCGATTGGGTCGCCGTAATGAGCGACGCCCCATATTTGCGGCAAGTGCGGGCGTATGTCTCAACGAAGTCGGCCATCGACCCGCCCTTGAGAAGCTGCCACGCCTCATCAAGCAGCAGCGCCTTCCGGGTGCTCCGATCTTTCCGCATCGCCTGGCTCGAAAGGAACATGATGGCCGTCAGGACGACGGATCGCAGCTCTTCGCGCGCTGACAGATCGGACAGTTCGAACACGGTCAGATCGGCCCCGATCTTCAGCGTGGACTGGCCCGTGAAGAAACGACCATAGGTGCCGGAGCTCGAGAACGGCCGCATCGCGATCGCAAGCTCTTCGCCCTGAACATGCTGCCTCGCGTTCAGCGCCTCGATCACGCCGTCGATAGAACCTTGCGTGCCATTCTTTTCCCATTCGGCGTTCACCGCCGCGTCGATCAGGCCGCGCTCGGTATCGTTGAGACGGTCGATATGGCGACCCATCTGACCGATGATCGCCTTCAACATGGCGATGCAATCGAGCCGGTAATCTTCGTCACGCTCCGCTTCGGCGGCGTCGATCATCGAGAAGGGGTTGAGGCAGAAGCCTGAGCTCATCGTGAACTCGACAAATGACCCGCCCTGCAGCTTGCAGCTATGCTCGAAGCTGCGGCCGTCATCGATCACGATGACCTTCGCGCCGGCGCCGACCAGCGCCGAGGTGATTTCCTGCAGGGCCACCGACTTGCCCGATCCGGATTTGCCGAAGACAGCGACATTGTGGTTGCCGGCGCTGTTCTCGAACGGCGACCAGAAGAAGGGCTGCCCGCGGCGACCGAGAAGCAGCAAATGCGGGATCGGCCCGCCATTATATTCGCCCTGCAACGGCGCGATGTTGGCAACCGTTGTGGTCAGCATCGTGCGGAAGCGTTTCAGCCGCTCGAAGTCTTTCGCGAGGCCGTTGGCCATCGTCAGCGGCATGACCGAGATCAGCCCCGCCATCTGCAGATAGCGTTCGTCCTGAAGCTCCCAACCCGCCGCCTTGTAGACAGCCTTGAGATTGCGTTCGTGCCGATCGCCCTCGCCGTAGGGCGAGACGCTCATCACGCTGTAGAAGACGCGTACGAGCTTCTGCCCCTGCCGAAGCTGGTCCTGGACATATTCCCACTCGCGCGACTGGTCGCGAATTTGCGGCGTGAACTTCGCGCTCTGCGAATTCGCGAGGCTGGTCGTCCGCATGAACTTGAAGGCCGCGCGCGAGGTCGCCGCCTGTTCGTCGGGATAGGTGATGGTGAGCATCGTCGCCACCGGACAGGGCATCCGGAGCTTGTCGAAATAGGGATCGCCGATAAGCTTGACCGTATCCCACGGTGCCCAACGCGGTGGAAGGTTGCGGATCGCGTAGCAGCGAATATCGAAGCGGTCCGGCACGATCTCGCCGATGTCCGGCACGCCGTCCTGAAGCGCTCCGAGTGCGCGAAAACGTTCGGTTCGGATCAGGATGCGGTTGGGATCGGTGACGATCTCCATATCACGGCGCACGGCTTGGTCCGCAATCGGATCGAAGCGGTTGTAATCGACGACATCCTCACCCGACACCGTGGTCGGCGAGGTTAAATCGTCAACGAGCTTGAGAAGCCCGACGGGATCGAGAATCTGCGCCTCGACGTCGATCGAGCGAAGCATCGACGCCATCGATTCCCGAAGCGTGATCAGTTCCTCGTCGCTGACCTTTGCGCCCTCCGGCACGCCAAGTGAAATGAAGACCCGGTGCGAACGCAGATGGAATGGTGCATCGGCCGACAGGCTCGACCAAACGCCGCCCTCAAGATAATCAGCGCGGTGCTGCGCGATCCGTTCATAGACGCCCTTCGCCATTTGGCGCGGGATGAACCATTGGACCATCCGTTCCGCGATACGCGGACTCATCCACTGAAGAATCTGGATCGATGTCTTGTCGGGGATGCCTTCGGACAAAAACTGGGAAATGATTTCGCTCGTCCTGTCGTCGGCGCCGACCAGCGGCGAGACTTCGAGGATCCACCCGCGCGACGCGCTATTGTAATAGAGCCCGTTCTTCTGATCGAAGCTCCGATAGGGCAGCCAATCGGCAAACATCGGGATCGACGTCGACGGAACGGCCTTGTCGACCTTGCGCGGCCCGCCGAGCAGGTCACCGAGCAGCTTATTGAACCAGCCCGCCATTACCGGCCATCCGGCGCAGGTTGGGCAGCAAGTGCCGGCGCCGACACAACCGCTTGGTCGGCCGCGGCCGCCGCGCCTTCGCTATCGGAGGGCGGCACCGCCACCGGTTCGGGACCCTTGCGGCCTGCGGCCAGCCGGCGCTCGACTTCGGCCCGGAAATTCTCGCCCGATACAGGCTTGCCCGACGTCGGAACTGCCGCGCTCGCAATCTCGGCGAGAGCCGGCGCGCCCGCCGCAAGCTCGACGAGCGACAAGCGCGCCGGGACCGAGGAAACCGACGCCGCCAATTGACGATCGTCGCTTGCCCCGCCGGCAAGCTGCGGTTCGATGTAGACGACCGTCTCGTCGCGCCAGCGACCGAAACGGTCCGTTCGTGCCGGCAGAACGACCTTCAGCGAACCAGCCAAACGCTGCGCAGCGGGATTCGCGGTTACTGCGCCGGCAACCGCACCAGAAGCCACGCCGCCGGTCATCGACGCGATCGCCTGGTCATCGATATTCGATGTCGGCGAACAGATCCCGTCGGGCGCACGGCAAATGAAATTGCCTTTGACGTTGCCGCCCAGCGACGCACAGCCGCTGAGGGAGATAAGGCAAGCACCGGCAAGCAGACCAAAGCGACGCATAGTCTCAGATCCTCCAAAGACGAACGGCGGCCACGCGGCGACGGCGTTTGGCAAGTAAATTGGCGATCGCCGAGCCGCCCGTTGCGAGCACAACCATGAGCGCGCCGCACACCGCGACCGCGCGAATGAAGCCGAACAGAAGCGCGTAGCGCCCCCCGCCGCCGAATTCGGCCAAACCGGCGTCAGCCGTGAACCCCGCGCCGGCAAGACCCGCCATGCACAGCGTCAGCAACAGGGCTTCCGGGAGATCGCGCGGGCGCATCACTTTGCGCCCTTCAGCCAGGACTCCAGTACCGCGCGCGGGCGATAGCCTTCGAGAACGGTTCCGTCAGACCGGACGAGAACTGGCGTGCCGCTGAATCCATGCGAGCGAGCAAAATTCTCGTTCGCGTCGAGGCCGCTGGTGTCACAGCTTGCGGGGGCCACGTCGGCGCCGGCATAGGCCGCTCTCAGCGCCCGCAGCTTGTCCTTGGCGCAATAGACACGGTTGGAGAGATCGCGCGTCCCAAGCGTCGAAATCGGCCGCTCGATTACGCGGACGTGCATTTGCTCGAGCTCGCCCGCGAGCGCGCGGCAGAAGCCGCAATGAAGATCGGTGAAGATGGTGACCGGAGTGCCCGACGGATTGCCCCAGACGATCGCGCCAGTCGCGGGAAGCTTGGAAAGGTCGACCTTCTGCGCGGCAGCGGGCGGCGCCGCCGCCCGTCCAGCCGGACCCGCGGCCGCCATCTGTGGAACCGGCGTTTCGCTTTCCTCCTCGAGACCGGCTTTCGCCGCGCCACCGAGCAGCATGTCCGGATTCATCTCGAGCAGCTTTGCCGCCGTCAGATCCTGACGCGATTCCATGTCGTAGACGCGGCCGACGATCAGATACCGTGCGGTCCCGTCGACGTAGAACAATGTCTTGCCGGCAACGACCTCGCAGAGCCCCTCAACCTTGTCGCAGTCGATGGCCGAGACCTGCGTCTTCGGGAGGCGGGTCTTGAGGAGCGCCGAAACGCGCGTCGGCTCAAGCCGATCAGCGGCATAGACTGCGGTCGCGGCGCCTCCGAGGAGCAATGCGGCGACCAAACCAATTTTGAGCTTCATGTTCAGCCCTTTCCTCAATTGCGAATGAAGGCGCCGTCGAGAAACACGATCTCGACTTCGACGCCGGTCGGCATCTCGATGACGGGCTGATATTGCTCAGCGCGCTCGATCAGATATTGGGAGAGCATGTCGCCGGCCTGGCTCACGCCTTCGCCGATCCCGCCCTTGGCGATATCGCCGGTCGACAATTTCTGGCGCTCTCCGTTGACGACCGTCGTCGTCCCGGAGAGGAAGCTGTTCGAGTTCGCCGAGAAGCCGCGGCCGATCCCGCCGACGAGACCGGCGAAGAAGGCCTGCATGGTCAAACTGCCTTCGCGGCTGACCACGCGGCCACGGACTCCGGTCTTGCCGCCGAACGCGATGAAGCCCTTGACCTCGCTTTCGGCATAGCGGCCACCCGGTTGCGGGCAGGTCATCTTGGCGAGCTTCACATAGACTTTCTCGGATGAGAGATCGCCGCGCGCTGCGCCATTGACCAGGCACCCATCGATGCGCGTCGTGAGCACCTTGCCGTTCTGCGCCACCGACCGCGCGGGCCCGACGATACGGAGAACGACGGGAAGCGGATCCGACTGTGACTGAACGTTCGACGCTGCGTCGACCCCGACGATCACCCGGGCCTTGGCGTAGCTGTTCGCCGGGAGATAATTGGGGCTGTCGGATGCGAAGAGATTACCCGTCGGCGCAGATTTGCTGCCGCCGCCGGTCGATGCCGGCGTTGCCGCGAAACTGATGACCTTGAGCTCGCGCCGCGCTTGCCCCGCCGCGATCGCGCCGCCGCCGGCTGCATCATAGGCTGCAGGACCACCGGCACCATAGAGCGCCGTCGGGCCAGCGGAGGGCCGCGACGACGCTTGCGCCGCTGCGAGCTGTTCCTTGAGCTGGCGATTTTCATCGTCATAGGCCGAAAGGACCCGCGTGCCTTCCGATGCCATGTTGGAATTTTCAGAGCGCAGCGCGTCAATCTGTGCCTGCATCTGCTCGAGCTGATCGCCCTGCCCTTGCATGCGGCGAAGCTGGTAATCCTGGCTGTTCAGCCGGTTCTCCGACATCGACAGCCATTCCTTTTCGGAAAGGTTGCGCGCCGCCAGATCGTCAGTCGAGACCCTGATATTCTCCGATGCCAGATCCTTGCCCGGCGCATTCGGACCCTCGTCCGTGTTGCCGGTGAAGAACAACCAGTAGACTGCGGCGGTCAGGAGGAGACCGCCCACACCGAACAACAGCATCCGTTGGCGCTTTTCGACGCCCTCGTTGACCGACAGGCTTGCGCCTTCGGGAACTGCCGGCGCTGCGGCCGCCTCACCGCGCGGCGAACCGCGTTTCAGGAATGACCCCAGACCTGCCATGATTAGCTCCCTTGCTTCCGGGTGACGACGTAAGCCGACGTCGCCTGTCGCGGCGCCAGCTTGGGGTTGGCGATCGACACCGCGATCGCGTCGACGGGGGCTATCCGCCCCTCAGTGATTTCGACGGGAGCGGCCGAGCTATTCTCGATCCGGACCACACGACCGACGACATCGAGGCCCTCATATTCGGCGACGAGCTGCACGGTGAGGTCACCGGCCTGTACCGGGACGAGTGCGGAGCGCCGCATACGATAGCCCGGAACGATTTCCTGCGACGCCATCGCCTGGATGAGGCGCACTGCCGTCTCGTCCGCGTCGGGTGCATCTTCTTCGGATTCCGTGACCGCATCAGCCTTTGCCAAGGCGAGCGGGTTCGACACGAATATCTGCTGCGCCTCGATCGCCTCGATCCGGCAGCCGAACTTGTAGACATAGCCTTTCTTCGTCGTTCCGAAGAACGATAGGACTTTCAGGCGAAAGCCCTCCGGCACCGATAAATAGATGTCGCCGCGGGTCGGCTCGTTGACGACCGAAAAATCGTCAAGCGGGTTCGTCGGTTGAACCTTGGACACGCTCGCGAACTCGTCGCCGATCAAGCTAATGCGCGTCAGATCCTTTTCCGACGCAACGCACGCCACGCGCGAATTATCCTCAACCATAACGGTTTCGTCCGCGCGCGCGCTCTGCGCGATTAAGACCGCCGCGCCAATCATCGTCACGCCGAGAACGCGCTGAAGCCGATCCATTGGGCGCGACGTAAAGAGCACGCCGCCAGTGCCGAGTGCCAAAGGCATGAGCATCTCCATCATTGGGAAGCGGGTTCGGTGGCGCCAATGGGCGCGTCTTCACCCGGCTTGTTCGGGACCACGATGCCGAAGCCGATCAATCGGAGCTCGACGCCCGTGTAATTCCAGTCGAAACGGAAGGTGCGCTTGACCGCGCCAACCTCTTGACGGCCGACCATAGTGTGGAGCGTGCCCGTCGTTTCCGACATCAGGCTCTGCGGATCCACCCGCATCGATTCCATCGTGAAATATTGCGACACACTAGAGCCGCGCTGGTCGTTGACGATCTTGAGCAAATCGCCCTTGATCCGACCGTAGGCGGAGGGATGAACGATCTTGAGGACCGAATCCATCCAGTAGTCGAGGTTCTGCGGACTACGATTGAGCATCATCACGGCAGCGTCACGCGTGACGAGCTCCAGATACTCTCTGCTGACCCCCGCGCTGCTGAGCTCGAGCTGCCGCGTCAGGACCGGCTGCAGAACAATCTCCCGATCACGCTCGGAGGCCGCAATCAGAGAGAAGATGGTGACGATCGCAAGGCCCGCACTCGCCATCACGAGCATATTGCGCTGTTTGAGAACGCGCTGCGCCTGCGCCTGGCTAAATCCCGCTTCCATCGCTTACCCCGCCATCAATCGAAGATATGAAGGCGGGACGGCCCGGATGCCCATGACACCGCCGGGAAGATACCAATAGGCCATATGGAGGAGCCACGAGCCAGCGCGGCCTGCCTTTGCCTTTCGCAAGACCCACCAACCCAGAATTCCGAAACATATGCCCCAGATGATATGCTGTACGAGGATCCCGATAAAAAAGGGCCCGGCCATCGCGACGAACTCGTCCATGGTCCAGAGCCCGATCCGTTCGGGTTCATCCAGCTTCCCGGGAATCACATAGCGATCCATAACCGCCCCGCCCCATTTGCCCGGTTACGCGCGCTTGGCGCACTTCCCGGACGCCCACATCAGATGATTGCCGTCACAGCCGAGGTGACGATCGGAACGCCCGTGCCGACACCGATGCCGACACCGACGGGAAGAGCGATCTGACCGAGGCTGAAGCGGCCCGAGGCCATGCCGGCGAGGCCGAGCGCCAGCGAGATGATCGTGATGATCTTGCCGCCCGAGCCTTCGAGAAACGCGGTGAATTTGTTAAACGCGGTGTCGAAGGTCGTATCAGTGCCGGCGAACGCCGGCCCTGCGAGCAACACGAACGCAAGGAACGTTACCGCGGCAAGAAGCGGAAGGTGATCGCGACCGGACGCCCCCTCCCGGTCTCTCATCAGTGACATGGTTTGCATGATTCTTTTCCCATCTTGTGAACGACGCCCCGAACGGGCGCCGGTCAGAAGGGGAAACCGTGGCAAATGCTGGTCAAGCCAATGCAGACCGATTATTACCCAATTTCATCAGAATGGGCATTTTTGCCTCAATATTTTGAAAGATTGCGAATGAATTTTTCGTCAGTTTGACCATGAAATTCGTTACTCGGATGAAGTTTCTGCTCGCGGCAACGAAAATTTCAGGCACTTTGGACTCGAAGACTGTGTGTGAAGATCGAAGTGCATAGTTACGAGGCCATCGAAAGCTTATGGAATGCCAAAGACACAAACAGTGACCCTGCGCTACAGGGCTAGCGAGGCGTTCTGGGAGATACAGTGTCGCGCGATATGCGAATTATCCATATGCGAACGACGGGCCTACTCCCTGCCAAGCCTGCTAGCGCACGTGGCCGAGAAAAAGCTCGGTGAATTGGGAAAACTCACCCCGAAGGACCTGCTCTATTTTGCGAGAACGGACCTGGTTTGTGGTGATATCCCAATCAACATCGGGGTAGATAAATGGGTCAACGATCGTCTTAGGAGGGTCCGGTGGCGCCTCTCTGAATCGTCGGGAACCCGCGTTACCAATATCCAGCTACACCGGCTCGCATTCTACATCATCACTGGGGCATAATATTCAAGCCAGAATTGAGGCCTTCTCTGCTTGACATTGGAGCGCTCTGCCGCTCGCCTGCATAGGAACGAATTAGTTCATATCATGGAATTTATTCATTTCTTCGGGGCGCAGAATGTCAGTGTCAAATCTCTACCGGTCTCTATGTCAGGAGCAGCAATCACGGACGGGCTTATCGATCAGGCAGGTCGCCAGTACCGCCAGATTAAGCCCTGGGACGATCGATCATTTTTTGGCGCGCGGTGGCACGCCCAGCTACGATCGATTGCTGGCGATCAGTGATGCATTGCGGATCGACCGGCTACGAGCCCAGATCGCTCTCGAGGTGTTGGGTTGCGCGGAATCATATTACTCCCCCGGTACGATACTCGTTTCGCGTCTCGTACCTCGCCTAGCCCAGGCCATTTCGCGTCCCGACAATGAGCTCGACGAAGAATTGAATAGTTGGCAAACTGAAGCGATCATCAACCAAGCCGAACAGGCGATCTGCAAAGGATTGGAAACCAACAAGCAGATCAAAGAGCGTTTTCTGGCGCTAGGTCGATGAAACGCAAGGTTATGCTCGCGAGCGGGTTACCCTTCTATGCGCTTTGCACTAGCGTCAGCGCCAATGAGACGTCCCATCGTCGAGCCGAACTGATCGATTTTGCAAAACCTCCGCTCCCTCGCGGCGACGCTCCTCAGATTTCCAGCGTTATAAGCATGGATTTTGGCAAGAAAGTCGATACTGTGGAGCCCAATCCCAACATTGTATTGCAACTGCGGACACGCGCGGCATCATCAAGTCCTCCAAACGATCGCATACGGGTACCTTCGTGGATGCAGCCCGAAAGATCAATTCGGTCCGCGAGCATGAGGCACAATCAGATTGAGTTGCTTGGCCGCTGTAGGCCGCGTCCCTATCTCCCATCTAACATCCTTGCACGTGACGCCGAGCGACGCCGAAAACTTCTCTATTCCCTCGTGCGCGAGGCCGCCTGCGAAGCCGGCATTCCGGTCGCTTTAATGGACGCTTTGCTCATGCAAGAAAGTCGCTACAATCCTGTCGCAGTCAGCCCTAAAGGTGCTTTTGGTCTCGGGCAGCTAATGCCCGGCACTGCGAAGCAACTCGGCGTAGATCGTTATAGTCTTCGCGGTAATCTTCGCGGGACCGCGCGTTACCTTGGCTGGCAGTTGCGCGAATTTGGCCGGGTCGACCTGGCCCTTGCAGCCTACAACGCTGGCCCAGGGCGCGTCCGAAAGGGTCGTCGCATCCCGCGCATAGTCGAGACCCGGAATTACGTCAGTAAGGTCCTTGCCAACTGGCGCGTAATTGAATCCAATTATCTGCCTCCTGCGTCCAGACAGGCGCCGCTCCCGCCTCGACGGGTCTTTGGTTGGGAAACTTTTCGTCCAGAACCAGAATCCGCGACAACAGACGACGATGCTTGACCAAGGGAAATTAAAGTTCCGTAGGTGCGCGGTTTGTCGAACGTGTCGAATGGCCGTTCTTGCTTTCGTAACGCTTCGCCCAAAGGGCGGATGCCATGTCCGCATTTTCGAGCGCCGAGCATGATTTCGAAAGCCTGAGTGAACGTGAGAGGAATGAGAAATGGTACGACAAGTCACCTTATTCGACACGACCTTGCGAGACGGCGAACAGGCGCCGATGAACGCCATGTCCGTCGATACGAAAGTTATGCTTTTCAAGCAGATTGCCGCAACGGGCATTGACAGGATCGAAGCCGGTTTTCCCGCAGCGTCTCAAAGCGATTACGAGGCGGCGTCACTGATCCTACAGGAAGAAACCGGAGCCGCAGTCAGCCTTTTCGCCCGCGCGACCCGCCGCGATATCGAATGCTGCCTCGAACTTGCCGGAAACCGGCGAGATCTCGAGATTCAGATTCTTGTTACGGGCTCAGAAGTGGGGGTCGGTTCCGGCTGAGGGCGGAATGACACCCTAAGCGCCGGCGTCCTTGGGCCAAAGGTACTCGCCAGTGAGGAGGATGTGTGCCCATCCGAGCGGCGAAATATGGGCGAGAAGATGGTCGGGGGTATCGAGCCCTTCGCGGCGCCGGGCCTCAACGGCATGGCCAAGGTGCAGGGTGTTCCAGTAGACGATGATGGCGGTGAGCAGGTTGAGGCCGGCGATCCGGTAATGCTGACCCTCCGTCGTGCGGTCGCGGATTTCGCCCTGACGGCCGATGCGCAGGGCATTTTTCAGCGCATGATGTGCCTCGCCTTTGTTGAGGCCGACCTGTGCACGGCGCTGCATGCCGACGTCGAGTATCCATTCGATGATGAACAGCGTCCGCTCGATCCGGCCCACCTCGCGCAGCGCGGAGGCAAGATCGTTCTGGCGCGGATAGGAGGCGAGCTTGCGCAAGATGCTGCTCGGCGCGACCTGTCCAGCGCTCATGGTGGCGGCGCAGCGGAACAGATCGGGCCAGTTGGAAACGATCAGCGCCTCACGCGCCTTGCCGCCCACCAGCGGGCGCAATTCGCTCGGCGTCGCGGCAGGGTCGAACACGTACAGTCGTTTGGATGGGAGGTCGCGGATGCGCAGTACAAGGCGGTAGCCGAGCATCGCGCTGATCCCGAACAGATGATCGGTGAACCCGCCAGTGTCGGCGTACTGCTCTTCGATCCGTCGCCCTGCCTCATTCATCGTCAGCCCGTCGAGTAGATAAGGTGCTTCGCTGACCGTGGCTGGAATGGTCCGCGATGCAAACGGCGCGAAGCGGTCGTTGACGTGGGTATAGGCCTTGATGCCGGGATCGTTGCCGTAGCGGGCGTTGATCGTATTCATCGCCTCGCCCTGCCGTGCGGCGGGGAAGAACTGGCCATCGGCCGATGCGGATCTGCCCATACCCCAGACCTGGGCCATCGGCAGCGCCCCTTGCGCCGCGACCACGTTGGCCAGCGCCTGGTCGATCGCCTCGCTTTCGACGTGCCAGCGAGCGAGACGGGAGAGTTGCCAATAGTCGTGAGTGTTGGAAGCCTCTGCCATCTTACGCAGGCCCAAATTCAGGCCCTCGGCGAGCAGGACGTTGAGCAGGCCGATCCGGTCTCCGCACGGCACGCCGGTGCGCAGATGCGTGAAGGCATCGGTGAAACCCAGCGCGGTATCGACTTCGAGCAGGAGATCGGTGATGCGGATGGGCGGCAGCCGGCGATACAAATCGAGCACCAGATCCTCGATCCCATCCGGCGCGTCAGCGGTGAGGCGATCAATGCGCAGCGTGCCGTCCTCGATGCTGCTTTTCGGAATTGTACCGCTGCGCGCGGCGCGACCGAGCCGGGCAAGGCCATCGGCGAGACGCACCTTGCGGTCAGCCAGCCAGACATACGGGTCGGACGGGACCGCTAGCTTCGCGGCATGCGCGACCGCCGTCGGCACGAGGACGTGGCGCAGGTCACCATACCGATGCGAGCGATCGAGCCATATGTCGCCCGAGCGCAGCGCGTCGCGCAAGTGGAACATGACCGCGACTTCCCGGAGGCGGGCATCATCATCGCCCTTCGCCCGCAATTGTCGCCGCCATTTGGAATTTGGGCGCAAGAAATCGTCGGCCGCCGGAACTGCGCCCTTGGTAGCGATGACGGTAGCCGCGTCCAGCAAAGGCCGTGCAACCGCCGCAGCTTTGAGGTCGAGGCATCGCAGCATGCGCGGGGCATACCGACGGAAGCGGTGATACCCCTGATCAACATGGGCCAGCGGATCGTCGCCCAAGGTGTCCGTCAACGTCTTGGCCGTAGCGACGAGGCTCGTGAGCCGTTCCCATCCCGCCCCGCGCGCGACCGCATCTTCCAGCGACGCGCCGTCGCCATGCGCTTCGAGCAATGATTGACCGAGTGCAGTGAAGCCGTTCAAAGTCGCAGTGGTAGCGCCTCTGGTTTCTACGACCCGCGCGTCATGCAGTTGCTTCGCGTCGCGCCAGGTGCGGCCAACGATCCGGTCATGTGTTTCAATCACCGCATCCGCCATCGCAGTGGCCCATTCAATGACACAGACCGCCATGATAGCGCGGCGCCGATCGGCGCCGAGGTCGCGCAGGCCATCGGCGAAGTAGCGCTCGCCCTGCCGGCGTAGCCGGGCGACGCGATGCGGTGGAACACCGGCAAGTAAACCATCATTGAGGTTCATCGCGCGCAGGAACTCGAGTCGGTCGAGCAGCCGGTTCGCCGCGGCGGAGTTGTTGCCCGGCTCAATCCGGCGCAGCCAGATGAAGCGGCTGATCGCCCCCGGCAGCATCTCGGTAGTCAGTCTGTCGAGCCCATCACAGGCGACGGGATCGAGACGGGCCGCGATCCGCTTCTCGATCCGACGTTCGGCGGCGACGAGCGCGTCCGCGCACAAACGCTCGATTGTCGTGATCGCCGGCAGGATGGTCATGGTTCCACGGCAGCGGGCAATGAAGCGCCGGGCAAGGTCGTCGTTTGAGCGTGCCTGCTCGGCTTCGGCGAGAAGCCAGTCGCGGAAAGCCCTGGCATACGGTCCCCGTCCGGGGAACATTCTGTATCCGTAGATACGGCGCAGCGCCTCCATGTGCTGGTGGCGGGTTTGGCGTCGAACGGCATAGGCCGCGAGCGTCTCGCCAGCGATGCCAAGCTGGGCGCCTAGAAAGGCAGATACGGTGTGGGGGATCAGTTCGCCGGGAGCAAGGGTCCGGCCTGGATATCGCAGCGCGCACAACTGCAGGGCGAACCCGATGCGGTTCTCCGGTCGGCGACGCCGGTCGATATGAATCAGGTCATCGTCTGCCAGAATATAATGGCGCAGCAGCGCCGCTTCGTCAGTCGGTAGGTCGAGTAGGGCCGAACGCTGTCGGGCGCTGAGGATATGGCGTCTCGGCATGCACGGCTTGTCCCCATTGAACAGAAGTCTGTTTTGGACAACACTGACCCCACGCAAATCAAGGCTTTTCGAGGCCTAATTCCAGAAGGGTTCAATTGGGACAGCGCGCCGCCATCTACGCCAGGGTTTCGACAGCCGACCAGTCGTGCGAACGGCAGCTCCGCGACCTGGCCGGCTTTGCCGAGCGTGGCGGCTATGAAGTGGTCGAGGTCTTCCGCGAAACCGCGTCGGGCATGAAGGCCAACCGTTCGGCGCGGGCTGAGGTGATGAAGCTGGCGCAGGCACGCCATATCGATGCGATCCTCGTTACCGAACTCAGTCGCTGGGGGCGTTCGACCCAGGACCTGCTCGATACACTCAACCGGCTGTCGGGCTGGCGCGTGTCGGTGGTCGCGATGAGCGGCATGACGTTCGAGGTCGATACGCCGCATGGGCGGATGATGGCGACGATGCTCGCAGGTATAGCCCAGTTCGAGCGCGACATGCTGAGCGAGCGGGTCCGCTCTGGCCTTGCTGCAGCGCGGGCACGTGGCCGCAAACTCGGCCGGCAACTGGGGGAGCGACCCAAGTCGGACCGCCTCGCGCCCAAAGTGTTGGCGCATATCGCTGAGGGGCGGAGCTATCGCTGGATCGCTCGCGACCTGGGACTCAGCAAGAACACGGTCGCCGGGATCGTGGCTCGCGCACGGGGTAACGTGAGCCCTGATGTCACGGTGACGACATGACCGGGGCGTCTGGACGGCTGCGTCCCGATCCCCGGCGCAAGGCGCGGTTTCGCGAAATCGCCCGAGGCATTGTCGCCAAGGATCGCTACAATCGGAAGTACGGGATCGCCGTCGACACTGCTGGCGCCATCGCGCAGGCGCTAGAGCGCGCGTACCGCGATGGAGTCCGGGACGACCCGGCCGCAGCCGTTCAAGCGCCCGAACAGGATGATGCCGGCCCGCTGGAATGGGCGTTGATCCCACCACGACCGCGAGATGCCTTCTGGAGTATCTGCCTATACACCCTGGGCCGCGATACCGATCTCCCACGTGACGGCCATCTCGCTCCGGCTATTACCGAACGCGGAACGCCCGGATGGACACTCGTGGCAGGAGGGTACACCCCTGACAGGGTGATCAGCGATAGGAGCATTGGCCCGCTTGTCCGCCTCGGCCTTATCGCGCTCGCAGTCGATTTACCGGTTCGCATGATCGTAACCGCACAGGGGAAGGAAACATGGGCTCTCTTCTGCCAGCGCGGTGGGATGTACCCTGAGGATCTCACTGACATTTGATCGACATCTGGAGGAACCGTGAAGGGCATCAAGCGCCCCGGACGTGACATTGATGATCTTGTGCAGCATGCTACATCTTCGTCAGTTTTGAGTGCCGAAGGTGCCGCCGTGAGAATATTGTCTGCCTGCTTATTCGTCAGCCTGATGGTCTCCCCTGCATCAGCCGCCTCCCTTTCTCCATCGGCAACGCCTGAGTGCCTGACTCAGAAGTTTCTCAAGCGTAGCAATACCTTGCAGTTCTGCGGGTGAGCATGCGGATGGAGGCTATCGTTATCCATGCCGTGGAGGATTCGATGGTAGTTTCCCAATCCTTGGC
>NZ_JNFD01000046.1 GCF_000756375.1 Sphingopyxis sp. LC81
GCCCCCTGCCCCGACCCCTCGCCGGCGAGATTCCAATAGCCGTGGTTGGTGATGTTGACGATCGTCGGCTTGTCGGTCGTCGCGCGATATTCGATGCCGAGCTCGTTCTTCTCGTTGAGCGAATAGGTCGCAAGCACGGTGAGCTTGCCCGGATAACCCTGATCGCCGTCGGGGCTGACATAACGCAGCGTCACCGACGCCGTTGCCCCCTTCTTGACCTCGACGACCTCCCACAGCACCTTGTCGAAACCGGCGGTGCCGCCATGCAGCGAATTGCCGATGTTGTTGACCGGCGTCTGATAATGTTTGCCGTCGAGGCTGAACTTGCCCTTCGCGATGCGGTTGGCGAAGCGTCCGACCGTCGCACCGAAATATTCGGACTTGGCGAGATAGCCGTCGATCGAGGGATAGCCGAGCTGGACGTCGGCGACCTTGCCCTGCTTGTCGGGCATCATCAGCGACTGGATCGCGGCGCCCCAGTTGATGATCGTCGCCGAAACGCCCTTGGCGTTGGTCAGCGTCACCGCCTCGACCTGCCGTCCGTCGGGGAGAGCGCCAAAAGGCTTGCGCTGGATTTCCGCCGCGCCCGCGGGGGCAAGGGCCAGCGCCCAGCCGGCCGCCCCGATTGCGAGCGATGCCGCAAGCTTCGCCTTCATGATAATCTCTCCCTATTCATGGTCTATCACGCACCTTTTTGCGAGTAAAGCCGTTTAATATGATAATTAACTTGCGAATTGGCGTGGGGCAAATCCCCGGACGCCGGCATCGACCTCGAACAAGGCGCCGGCGTGCGGCGACGCGGTGTCGTCTTCGGCGGCCGAGGTGACGAACAGGCGGTCCAAATCGGCGCCCGCGAAGGTGCAGCTGGTGAGCTGCGACGCGGGCAGCGCGATGCTGCGGTCGAGGCTGGCGTCGGGCGCGTAGCGTTCGATGCGCCCCGCACCCCAGAGCGCGATCCAAAGCCCGCCCTCGACATCGAAAGTCATGCCGTCGGGGGTTCCGTCGCGATCGGCGAAATCGAGAAAAATGCTGCGATCGTGCAGACTGCCATCATCGGCGATGCGATAGCGATAGACGTGCCCCAGCTTGCTGTCGGTATGGAACAGATGCTCGCCGCCAGGCATGAGCGCGGGGCCGTTCGCGATCGTATAGCCGGTATCGACCCGGGTGACGCGGCGATCGGGATCGAGCCGATAGAGGCTGCCGCTCGCGCCTTCGCAATCGAACGGCATCGTCCCCGCCCATATGCGCCCCGCGTCGTCGGCCTTGGCGTCGTTCATCCGGTTCGCGGGCAGGTCGGGCTCGGGATCGTGGAACGGCGTCACCGTGAAGGGATCGAGCCGCAGCTCGGCGAAACCGCTTTGCAGGCCCGCGATGAAACCGTCGCCCGGCGCGCGCTCGATCACCCAGCCGATCGGCTCGGCGAGCGTCCAGCGGGTCGCCTCCCCGCCCGCGAGGTCGAACCGATTGAGCGCGCAGCCGAGAATGTCGACCCAGTACAGCGCATTGTCGCGCGGCGACCACAAAGGCCCCTCGCCCAGCCGGTCGCGCGTATCGCGCTCAACGATCTCGAAAGCGCTCAATGGCTGTCCCTCGGCAGGCCGGCATTTTGGGCGAGCCGCTGATATTTGGTCGCGGCCTCCAGCGCGGCGCCGCTGTCGAACTGGCCGACCAGCTGGCGCTGGATTTCCTGCCAGGGCGTCTGCGACGCCGGATAGGCGTAGCCGCCCGCTTGCTCGAGCCGGCTCCGCCGCGCGACAAGCTCGGCGTCGTCGACCAGCATGTCGGCGGTCCGGCGCACGAGGTCGACGCGAATGATGTCGCCCGTCGCCAATAGCGCCAGCCCGCCGCCGGCGGCGGCCTCGGGCGATGCGTTCAGGATCGAGGGACTGCCCGACGTGCCCGACTGCCGCCCATCTCCGATGCAGGGCAAGGTATGGATCCCCCGCTTGATGAGCGCGACGGGGGGCTGCATGTTCACGACTTCGGCGCCGCCTGGATAGCCGATCGGCCCGGTGCCGCGGATGACGAGAATGCAGCCCTCGTCGATGCCGAGCGCCGGATCGTCGATGCGCGCGTGATAATCCTCGGGACCGTCGAACACGATCGCACGGCCTTCGAAGACATTCGGCCGATCGGGGTCCGACAGATAGCGCGCGCGAAACGCGTCAGAGATCACGCTCGCCTTCATCACCGCCGAATCGAACAGATTGCCGCTGAGCACCATCAACCCCGCATCCTCGCGAAGCGGCGACGCAAAGGGCCGGATCACCGCCGCATCCTGCGTCACCGCTTCGCCGCAATTCTCCGCGAGCGTGCGGCCGTTGGCGGTGAGCACAGTCCCGTCGAGCAGTCCCTGGCGCAGCAGTTCGCCGATCACCGCCGGGACGCCGCCGGCGCGATAGAAATCCTCGCCCAGATATTCGCCCGCGGGCTGCAGGTTGACGAGCAGGGGAACATCCTCGCCCTCGCGCTGCCAGTCGTCCATCGTCAGCTCGACCCCGATATGCCGCGCGATCGCGTTGAGGTGGATCGGCGCATTCGTCGACCCGCCGAGCGCGGCATTGACCTTGATCGCATTCAGGAACGCGGCGCGGGTCAGAATGTCGGAGGGCTTGCGATCGGCGTGCACCATCTCGACGATCGTGCGGCCGGTCTGCCAGGCGCATTCCTGGCGGTCGCGATAGGGCGCGGGGATCGCCGCCGACCCCGGCAACGCCATGCCCAGCGCTTCGGCCAGGCTGTTCATCGTCGTCGCAGTGCCCATCGTGTTGCAATAGCCGGTCGAAGGCGCCGAGGAGGCGACGAGTTCGACAAAGCCCTTATAGTCGATCTCGCCCGCCGCGAGCATCTCGCGCGCTTTCCATACGATCGTGCCCGACCCGGTACGCTGCCCCTTGTACCAGCCGTTGATCATCGGCCCCACCGACAGCGCGGCGGCGGGGATATTCACCGTCGCCGCGGCCATCAGGCACGCCGGGGTCGTCTTGTCGCAGCCGATGGTCAGGACGACGCCGTCGAGCGGATAGCCGTAGAGCGTCTCGACGAGCCCGAGATAGGCGAGATTGCGGTCGAGCCCCGCCGTCGGCCGCTTGCCCGTTTCCTGAATGGGGTGCACCGGAAATTCGATCGGGATGCCGCCCGCGTCGCGGATGCCCTGCTTCACCCGATCGGCAAGGACGATGTGGTGGCGATTGCACGGCACAAGATCGCTGCCCGTCTGCGCGATCCCGATGATCGGCCGGTTCGACTGCAACTCTTCGAGCGACAGGCCATAGTTCAGATAACGCTCGACATAGAGCGCGGTCATGTCGGGATTGTCGGGATTGTCGAACCATGATCGCGACCTCAGGGCCGGCCGCTTCGATCCGCTATCTTGCTTGTCGTCCGTCACTTCATTTCCTGACTTGGCTCAATGTCATTTGAAGGCCGCGACCAGCCGGTCGTGCTGCGCCTTGCTGATCTCGATCATCGATCCGTGGCGCGCGCCAGCGGGCACCGCGTAGCGGTTCCATTCGGTCACGCCGCTGTTCCCCGACATCTGGAACCACGGCCCCTCGAGCCGCGGCGCTTTCGACAGGCCATAGCTGGTGCCGGCATATTGCTCGTAATAGAGCAGCCAGTCGGCGCCGTTCGGCGCGCGGATGATCGTCGGCGCCTCGCGGAAATTGGGGCTGAGCGACGGGCCGGGCGTCGGATAGGGACCTGTCATGTCCTTCGCGCAGGTGATGCGGACGGTCTTGCCCGTCGTCCAGGCGTATGAGGGGTAACGCTCGTCCTTCAGGAGCGCGCAATAGCCGCCCTCGGGGTTCGGCTGGATGACGGTGTCGATCGTCGCCATCTCCCATTCGAACAGGCGGCGCGGCGGCCCGGCAAAGCTTTTGAGGTCGGGCGACAGGACGTAAAGCGTGCGCTGGCTTTCCCAATAGCGTTCGGGGTCGCTCGCCGACCCCGGCACGGTCGGCGTGTGCCAGCTCAGCAGGAAACGCTTCGACGACTTGTCGAAATAAAGCTTCGGCGCGCCGATGCGCTGCAGCGGATTGGCGAGGCCGACCGCCGACTGCAGATCGGGCTGATAGGTGCCATAGGGCGCCCAGTTGACCAGATCGTCCGACACCCAGAAGCGGATCAGCGGGTCCTCGTCGCTCTTGTTGCCGACCAGATAATAGCGCCCGTCAGGCCCCTGTGCGATCGAAGCGTGGCCGTGATAATCCTTCGACACCGGCTTTCCGCCATTGAGCTCTGTCCAATAGAGGCCATCGCGGCTGACCGAATAATAGAGGATGCCGTAATGACCGGTCTTCATATGCGCGAACAGATAGGCCTTGTCCGGATGGACATAGGTGTCGGGTGCCGATGCCGGCTGCGTGTTATCCTGCGCCAAGGCGGGCGCGACGAACGCAGCGAGCGCAAGGCAAGCCATCGACAGTCTGCGAAGCGGCATAAACTCTCCCCTGTGCGGACCTTGCGCGGCCCCCTTGCATAAGCTTCGATCTCGTATAAGCAGATATATATGATAAATAAAGAGGACGCGATGGACGAGAGGAAAGATTTTTCGAAGGCACGCGAAGGCACGGAAATCCGCCTCGCGCTGGTCGGCATCGGCAAGATCGCGCGCGATCAGCACTTGCCGGCGATCGCCGCCGACCCGCGCTACCGGCTGGTCGCGACCGTGAGCCGCAACGATTCGGTCGATGGCGTGCCGGGCTATCGCAACATCGACGAATTGCTCGCCGCCGGCGTCCCGCTCGACGCGGTGTCGCTGTGCACGCCGCCCGAAGGACGCGCCGATATCGCGCGCCGCGCGATCGATGCCGGCCTGCACGTGATGCTCGAAAAGCCGCCCGGCGTCACCGCCGATGAAGTGCACGCGCTGGCGCGCCACGCGGCGGCAAAGGGCGTCACTTTGTTCGCCTCCTGGCACTCGCGCGAAGCCGCCGCGGTCGATAGCGCGCGCGACTGGCTGTCGGATCGCGTCGTCACCGGCGGGCGGATCGTGTGGAAGGAGGATATCCGCCAGTGGCATCCCGGGCAGGAGTGGATCCTCGAGCGCGCGGGCATGGGGGTCTTCGATCCCGCCATCAACGCCCTCTCGATCCTGACCCGCATCCTGCCAGCACGCTTCGTGGTCGAGGCCGCCACCCTCGACATCCCGAGCAACCGGTCGGCCGCGATCGCCGCCGCCTGCACATTGCGCAGCGCCGATGGCTATAAGATTGAAGCCGATCTCGATTTTCTGTTCGCCGGCGCGCCAAGCTGGGACATCGAAGTTGCGACCGATGCCGGGCGATTGATCCTGCGCGACGGCGGCGCCACGGTCGAGCTGCCCGGCGCCGCGCCGCATAGTGGCGAAAATCGCGAATATCCCCGCCTCTATGATCGCTTCCACGCGCTGGTCGAGGCCGCGGAAATCGACGCCGACACCGCGCCGCTCGAACTCGTCGAACAAGCTTACCGCGTTGGAGAGGAGCGCGCTGCGCCGCCGTTCGCGTTCTGAGCCGGCGGCAACCGACGCTCAGCGAGCGCGCGACCCGGCGGGGACAGGCGATGGCGTTCCGGCGGCGACGGGCGCGCCGAAATCCGGCCAGCCTGCGGTGGTCCATCCAAAACGCTGGATATGCGGCGCCCGTTTCGCCGTGCAGCCCATGCCCGCGGCCGGATTGGCATGATAGATGATCCAGTTCTCCCGGCCGTCGGGCGACCGGAAAAAGCCGTTGTGTCCGGTCGCATAAACGCCATTGGCGCTTTTGAAGACGGGCTGCGGCGACTTGCTCCACACGGCGGCGTCGAGCGGATCCGCGCCCGGCGGCGCGCGGAGCAGCCCCAGCGAATAATCATCCGACCAGCAGGCACTGGCCGAATAGGTCAGGAAAAGATCGCCCTTCGGGCCGGGCAGAAATTCGGGCCCCTCGACGATCTGCCGGCCGCCTTGCCGTTCCCAGACATGATCGGGCCGCGCGATCACCGCCTCGCGCCCCTTCAGGGTCCAGGGGTTCGCCATCTCAGCAATCGCGATGGCGCTGTCGGGGCCGATGTAGGGCGAATAGGCGAAATAGCGTTTGCCGCCGTGATCGAAGACGGTGCCGTCGATCCCGGCGTGCGCCGTGTTGACGCGGCCGCGATCGACCCATTTTCCGCTCAACGGATCGGGGCCCGCATTTTCCAGGACAAAGACCGCGCGATGATCGTCGTCGGTGAACCCGCTGGCGGTCGCGGAATAATAGAGGAACCACTTCCCATCGATGCGATGCAGTTCGGGCGCCCATATCGAATGCGCGTTCGCCCCCTCCTTCGGCGGCGTCCAGACGGTCACCGGCGCGACCGCGCCCAGTCTCGCGACATTGTCGGTCCGCCAGAGCGCGATCCGGTCGCCGAGCGTATGGGTGTAATAATAATATCCACCGTCCTGCAGAATCCACGGATCGGGCCCCGAGGGAAGCAGCGGGTTGGCGAAGGTGGCGACACCCGTCTCCTCAGCCGCCGCAGGCAATGCAAGACCGCCGATTGCCGCGACCGCAACACCCCACGCGATCCGCCGGACGACGCGGCGCGCAAGACGGTTGACCGAACCCGAAAAATGCATGCGCCTCTCCTCCTTATTGCTCTGATCCTCATTTATAATATAAGTATGATCAAATTGGCAACCGGCGACTTGGGCGCGTATGCGTGGACGCGTTGGCCGGTAGCGGCCTGTCAGCTTTCACCTCGGAAATTGTGAGCGCGGCCGCCCAACCTCGTAGGGATTTCGCGCTCCATCCCGACTGTGACCCTAGGGCCACAGCACCGCATGATTCGTATGCGGCGGGAGCTTGGCGTTCATCCTAACTCTTTTCCCGAGCGTTGCTGACGCGGCTGCCGGATTTCGGCGACCGCACACATATGCCTGAAAACAACAGGAGGAGAGGATAATGACCCAATTCCAGCAATTTGCTCGGTCGGGAACAGCCGTCATCGCCGTAGCGGCAGCTCTGGCAAGCGCTGCCCCCGGCAACGCGCAGCAATCGGAACCGCTTCCGCAGGACAGCATGGCCGAAACATCGGGGGATACCATTGTCGTCACCGGTTCGCGCATCCGCCGCGACCCGTTGGATCAGGAAGCCCCGATCGCGTTCATCGGTCAGGAGGATATCGCGAAGACCGGTCTCAATTCGGTCAACGACGTGCTCCAGCGGCTGCCCAGTTCGGGCGGCGGCCTCAACAGCAAGTTCAACAACAGCGGCAACCTCGGCAATCCGCCCGACGGCGGCGGCGTCGGCGCGGGCGCGGCGGAAATCGACCTGCGTTATCTGGGGTCGCGCCGCGTGCTCGTGCTCGTCGACGGCATCCGCTATGTGAACGGCGCTTCGGCGAGCGGCGTCCCCGGATCGACCGACCTCAACTCGATCCCCGAAAGCGCGATCGAGCGCATCGAGGTGCTGCAGGACGGCGCCTCGGCGATCTACGGGTCCGACGCGATCGCGGGCGTCGTCAACATCATCACCAAGAAAAGCCAGGAGGGGCTCCGCGCCAGCGCGCAGGTCGGCGGTTATGGCCAGGGCGACGGCTTTACCAAGAGCGCGCAGGTTAGCTGGGGCAATGGCCGCGGCCCGACGCAGATTGTCGTCGGCGCCAACTATGTCCAGCAGGACGGCGTCCTCGCGGGCAGCCGCGCGATTTCGCGTTTCCCTGCGCCCTATTCGAACACCTGCCTCGATGGCGGCTGTTCGGGCTTCGTGCCGCTCGGACGCTTTATCGTCTTCGGAACGCCCGATGCACAAGGGCAGATAGTAAGAAATGATTTGACGCTGCGCGGCCCGGTAATCGGCCGCAACCCCGTGTACAATGCGGGCAATCCGACCGACCCGGCGAGCGATTTCAAGGCGTTTGGCACCGCCGACCGCTTCAATTTCGGCCCGTTCAACTATCTCCAGATTCCGGTCGAACGCTATGGCGCCTTTATCAACGCCCGCCAGGAAATCTCCGACAGCATCAATTTCTCGGTTCGCGGGATTTGGAACCGGCGTAAATCGAAGAACCAGGCCGCGCCGCTGCCCTTTGGTTTCGGCCCCGCCGCGGGGCTGACGCCGGTGCTCGACGCGATCACCGTCGATGCGACCAACCCCTTCAACCCGTTCGGGGTGACGCTCGACGCGAGCAACACCGATCTCGTCTATCGCCGCTTCGTCGAGGGCGGCCCGCGCCGCTTCAACCAGAGCGTGACGACCCTCTATGGCGTCGCGACGCTCGACGGCAGCTTCGAGTTCGGCGGCGGGCGCAAATGGTATTGGGACGTCAACGCCGCCTATGGCCGCAACAAGGCGAAGCAGACGATGTTCGGCAACATCAATTCGGATCGCCTGCGCCGCGCGCTCGGTCCGGTCGCCGCCTGCACCGGCGAATGCGTGCCGTTCAACATCTTCGGCGGGGTCGGTTCGATCACCCAGCCGATGATGGACTATGTCATGTTCACCCAGCGCGACCGCAGCCGCCAGTCGACCTTCAGCGCCTCGGCCAACATCACCGGCAGCCTGTTCGACCTGCCCGGCGGGCCGCTCGGCATCGCGGTCGGGGTCGAATATCGCAAACTGAAAGGCAGCTTCGATCCCGATCCGATCGTCGCTGCGGGCTTCAGTTCGGACATCCCGGCGCTGCCGACGCGCGGCAGCTATAACGTCAAGGAAGCCTATGCCGAACTCAGCGCTCCGGTGCTGTCCGACACCCCCTTCTTCGACCTGCTCGAATTCACCGGCGCGGTGCGCTGGTCAGACTATTCGACCTCGGGCTCGACGACGACGCTGAAGGGCGGGGTCAACTGGAAACCGATCCAGGACCTGCGCCTCCGCGCTTCCTATGCCGAAGGCTTCCGCGCGCCGTCGATCGGCGAATTGTTCGGCACCCAGTCGCGCTTCGACCAGCAGATCAACGATCCCTGCTCGACCTCCACGACCACGGGCCAGAACTGGAACAATAACTCAACCGTTCGGACCAATTGCATCGCGCAGGGGGTTCCGGCCGCCGGCTATGCGCAGGCCAATCCGCAGATTTCGGTACTCGTCGGCGGCAATCAGGATCTGGCCGCCGAAAGTTCAAAAAGCTGGATCTTTGGCGGCGTTTACAGTCCGGGTTTCGTCCCCGGCCTGTCGATCGAGGCCAATTATTACGACATCAAGATCAAGGGCGCGATCCAGGCGGTGAATGCCGAGATCACGCTGGCGCAATGTGCCGGGCAGAACGATGCCGACGCCTGCGCGCTCGTCACCCGCGCAGCGGGCGGCCAGCTGACCTTTGTCGAAGGGTTGCTCCAGAATATCGCGGGCATCCGTACCAAGGGGATCGACGCCAACCTGACCTTCCGGACACAGAAAACGTCCGCCGGGCGGTTCGGCTTCACCTGGAACAACACGATCCTGACGAAATATGACGTGATCGTGCCGACCGCCGACGGCTCGCTGGTCGTCAGCCGCGAAGGGACCGAACAGGGCAGTCCCAGTCAGGCCTTCCCCAAATGGAAGTCGGTCGGCATCCTCGACTGGGACGGCGCATCGATCGGCGCGACGCTGACCGGCCGTTATGTTTCGGCGATCCGCGAACCGCTGGCCAACGACAACAAGTTGAAGGCGCGCTTCTACACCGATTTCCAGCTGCGTTGGTTCCCGGCGGAGGACCCCGAGGCCTTCGGCTTCGCGCTCGGCGTGAACAATCTGTTCAACGTCAAGGCGCCGGGGTGCATCAGCTGCGACATCAACAATTTCGATCCGACCGCCTATGATTTGCCCGGGCGCTATTATTACGTCCGCGCCAGCTTCAAGATGTAGGCATTCGGCTTGGAGGGTGATCGATCTCGCGCGAGATCGATCACCCCTTCGCATTGCGATCCAACATCCCCTATCTGACGGACGGAACGAAAGAGGCGGAAGCGCTGCTGACGGCGATCGAATTCGGGCAAGCCGAAAAATGGTGCACCCGACAGGATTCGAACCTGTGGCCCCCAGATTAGGAATCTGATGCTCTATCCTGCTGAGCTACGGGTGCGCCGCCGCTCGTTTAGCGGTGCAGCGCGCAAAGCGTCAATCGCGATGGATCAATTGGCCGCCTCGGGCGGGACGATCGGCACCAGCAGGGGCATCGCGGCGATCCCGTCGTCGTGCAGCGATTGCGCTTCTTCGGGCGAGGCCTGGCCATGGATCAGATCTTCGGCCGCGCGTCCTTCGTGCATCGCGCGCGCCGCATCGGCGAAATCGCGCCCGACCCAGCGCGACTGCGGCAGCATTTCGGCCTGCTTCGCGGCAATGTCGGCGAATAATTTGCGCACCAGGTCGGGCGATGGCTCGGGCGAACCCACCGGTTTGATGGGCGGCTGCACCGCCCCCTGACGGTTGGACTTGGTACCGACCCGCGGCGCCATCACCGCCTTTTTCACATCGTCATCGCCGCACACCGGGCAGTTGATCAGCCCGCGCGCCTGCTGGTCGGAGAAACTCTCGCTGCTCGCGAACCAGGCCTCGAAACGGTGATCACCGGCGGCGCAGCAAAGGTCGAAAACGATCAAGGTCAGCCCAGTCCCAACAACGGATCGAGCCCACCGCGCGCATCGAGCGCCGCCATATCGTCGCTGCCGCCGATATGCTTGCCGTCGATGAATATCTGCGGGACGGTGCGCGCGCCACCCGCGCGCTCGACCATCGCGTCGAACCCGGCGCGGTCCATCGTCAGGTCGATTTCCTGATATTCGACGCCCTTGCGCTCGAGCAGCGCCTTGGCGCGCGAGCAATAGGGGCAGAAGAACTTCGTAAACACTTCGATCTTGGCCATGCGGCTATCCTGTCATCCTTCACTCGCCATATCGGAATCCAACGAAGCAAAGTCAAATATGTTGCTTGTCATCAGGGCATCGGGAACGACGCGCGCCCAGGTGAGCGCCGACACCCGTGCGGCGCCGCTGCGCCCGAGCACCCGCGCCGCCGCGCGCAGCGTCGCACCGCTGGCATGGACGTCGTCGACCAGCACCAGATGCCGCCCCGCCGCGCGCGCCTTGGCATCGCCCGCCAGTGCAAAGGCGCCGGCGACGATCCGGTCGCGCTCGCGCCGCCCCTTGCCGCGCAGCGATGCCGTTGCCTTGGTGCGCAAAAGCAGGTGATGATCGCGCGGCGCCCCCGTCAGCCGTTCCAGTTCGTCGGCGATCAACGCCGCCTGATTGAACCCGCGCGACCACAATCGCCAGCGGTGCAACGGCACCGGAACCAGCAGCATCGCATCGATGTCTCCCAGTATCGCGAGCTGCCGTGCCATCAGCCGCGCCATCAACCGGGCATGCCCGGTCCGCCGCCCATATTTGAGGCGCAGCGCCACCGTGCGCGCGACGGGGCCATAGGCGACCGCCGCGGGCGCACCCTCGAACGGCGGCGCACTCGCCAGGCACGCGCCGCATAGGGTCGGCCCGCCGGGCAAGGCGGCGGGCAATGGAATCGAACAGCGGGAGCAGGACGGTCCATCGAGAAAGTGAAGCGACGACCAGCAGGTCAGACAGAACTGGCGGTCTTCGCCGACGATGACGCCGCAGCCGGGGCAGCGCGGCGGCAGCGCATAATCGACGATCGCACGCGCCGCGGCGCGCAATCCGCCCAGCCATGCCCCGGCCGGCGCGCCGTCTTTTTCGACATCCCCCGTCGTCGTCGCCATCACCGGCTTGTGAAGCATCGCCGGGGACGGCACAAGCGGCGCATGTCGCAGCCTCCCCGCCCGCTATTCTCCCCGGCCCGCCACCGCGCCCAGCGCGACCGCATGGCGCACCTGCCCGCATCGGCCAATTTCCTCGCGCCGCTCATCGCCGAAACCCTGCTCGACCGGCTGGCGATGGTGACGCGCGAGTTTTCCCGCACATTGCTGATCGGCGCGCACGACGCGGCGCTCGCCGATCATCTGCGCGCGACCGGCACCACCCTCACCATCGCTGAGGCGGGGCCGCGCCTTGCCGCCGGAACCGGCGCCATCGCGGTCGAGGCCGACGCGATCGACCTGCCCTTCGCCAGTTTCGATCTCATCATCTGGCCCGGCGGGCTCGATAGCGTCAACGACGTCCCCGGCGCGCTGCTCCGCCTCCGCGCGCTGCTCGCCCCCGACGGCCTGCTGCTCGGCGCCTTCGTCGGCGACGGCAGCCTGCCCCGGCTGCGCCGGGCGGTGATGACCGATGGCGTGCGTTCGATCGCGCGGCTGCATCCGCAGATCGACCTCGCCGCGATGGGCAATCTGCTCCAGCGCGTCGGCTTCACCCTGCCCGTTGTCGATGTCGACGCGCTGACGGTGCGTTATGGCGACTGGTTCGCGCTGGTGCGCGACCTGCGCGCCGCCGACCTGTCGAGCCGGCTCGCGCCCGCGCCGCCGCCCCTGACGCGCGAGGAAACCGAGCGGATTGCCGCCGCTTTCGCGGGGCAGGCCGATCCCGACGGCCGGATTGCCGAAACCTTCCGCCTGATCCATTTCAGCGGTTGGGCGCCGCATCCCGACCAGCCGCAACCCGCGCGGCGCGGCAGCGGCACCGCCTCGCTCGCCGAAGCGCTCAAGCCGAAAGATTAGATCAGCGCCTCCAGCAGGCCGATCAGCGGCTTGTCGGCGGGCGGCATGTCGAGGCCGTGCAGTTCGACGGGGCGCACCCAGCGCAGCGCGCTGGCGTGCTGTGCCGCCGGCGTCCCGCGCCATTTGCGGCACACGTAAAGCAACAGCAGCAGATGCCGGTCGCCGAGCATGTCGCTCGCGAAGCAGGCGGGCGCGAGGCAGGCGTGATCGACATCGATCGCAAGTTCCTCGCCCAGTTCGCGGATCAACGCCTGCTCGGGCGTCTCGCCGGGTTCCAGCTTGCCGCCGGGGAATTCCCACAATCCCGCCATCGACAGACCTTCGGGACGCTGCTGGACAAGCAGCCTTCCGTCGCGGTCGACGAGCGCCGCCGCCACGACAACGAGCGAGCTTTTCTGCGGCTTTCCGGGGTCTGGCACGGACAAATTGTTAACCTTCCTGTGTCAATATGGGCACCCTCGGGAACTATAATTTCAGTCAGGGGTGGAACAATGCGAAACTTTTACAGGCTGATGCGGTCGACCAGGGCCGCCACAGCCGTCGAATACGGGCTGATCCTGGCCCTTATCTTTTTGGCGGCCGTAGTTGCGGTAGGCAATGTCGCCAATTCCACCGTGGGCATGTGGAATAACGTTTCGACCGCGGCTCAGAATAATATGTAGCGCCGGAACCGCCGTCCCTTTTCGGGGCTGCCACGCACCGGTTTTGGGCGGATGCCATTAAGATTTTCAAAACCTATTCGCCCTAAACCCCCAAATGTTGACCCAGACCAGACCGTCAACAGGGTAAGTGAAATCAGGAGACCAGACATGAAGTTCATCAAGAAATTCGTCCGCGACACCAAGGCCGCGACCGCCATTGAATACGGCCTGATCGCCGCTCTGATCGCCGTCGCCGGCATCGCCGCGATGGGCGCCGTTGGCAACAGCGTCACCAACACCTTCAACAAGGTTAACAACGGCCTGTCGACCACCTCGACGACGACCCCGTAAGTGGTCGCAACTGAATAAAAAAGGGGCGGTGGAAACACCGCCCCTTTTTTTTGTCCCGTCAGCGGCTGGCGTAGACGACGATCTTCACCTTTTGCCCCGGCGTCAGCCGGCTGCTCGCGGTCAGGCGGTTGAGCACCTGGAACCGTTCGGTCTGATAATTGCTATAGGCCATTCGCCGCGCGAGGCTGGCGAGTGTATCGCCGCGCCCGACAGTCACGACATCGATCCGCCGCGGCCTGATCGCCGCCGCTTCCGCCGTGCTCAGGCGCCGGACGCTGCTGAACATCGAATTGAACACGCTGCCGCCACCCGCCTGCGTCAGCGCGACGAAGTGAAACGCGCTGCTGCGAGAAAATTCATAAGCGAAGACGGTGACATCGACCTGCCCCGACTGGGTATTCACGCGTGCGGTTGAATAGGATGCCGGGATGCCGTTCACCGTCGTGCGCTGGATCGCGCCGGGGCTGATCGACGCGTTACCCGCCACCGCCCTGAACGCGGCGGCGATATAGGCATTCATGTCGCCGCTGTACGGCCCCGTCGTGAACTGCGCTTGCCCGCCATTGCCGCTGACCGACACCGCATCGGCGGCGTTCTGCATGCCATAGCCGTTCGGCACCGTGAAACGCAGCCGGAGATCGGGGTGCAGGAAATCCCGCCCCTCGACCACGCCCTGCGCCGGATCGTCGCCATAAAGCACATTATCGATCGAAGCGAGAAAGGCATCGGCGTTGCGGTTACCGCCGCTGCCGCCCGCCCGGCTCGCCAGCGTCTGCGCGTTGCGCACGCGCGATGCGGGGTCGGGGTGAGTGCTCGCCCATTCGGGCAACGAGCGCGCGTCGCCGCCCGACAGGCGCGCGTCGAGCGTCGTCTGGTTGGCGAGGCTCGTCAGCATCGTCGACAGCGCCATCGTGTCATAGCCCGCGCTGCGCAGATATTGGACGCCGAGCTGGTCGGCCTGCAATTCCTGGCTGCGCGAAAAGCCCAGCGTCGCAAGCTGTGCCACGCGCATCGAATTATTCTGGAGCAAGCCGCCGAGGCCGCCGAGCAGCCCGCCATTGTCACCAATCGCCCCACCCAGCACCGCGCCGAGCACGCCGAGGATCTGGTTGCGCGTCGCCGCCGACTGGCGCTTCTTGCTGTGCTGCGCCGCGACATGGCCGACCTCGTGCCCGAGCACGCCCGCGAGTTCGGCCTCGTCGTTCATCAGCGCCATCAACTGGCGCGTCACGTAAACATAGCCCCCCGGGATCGCGAAGGCGTTGTTCACCGGCGAATTGAGCAAGGTGACGGTGAAATCGCTTGGGCTACGCGACAGGCCCGACTGAACGGCGATATTCTGTCCGACGCGGTTCACATAGGCGGCCTGCGGGCCGTTGTAGGCGCCTCCGAATTCGGCCATCAGCTGCGGATGCGCGTCGGTGCCCTGCTTGCGTTCGGCGGGCGAAATGCTCGTCGCGGTCTTGATCGCCTTCAGCTGCGCATCGGCAACCCCGGTCAAGGCCAGGCTGCCGAGCGCTGCCGATGCCGCCAGCTTGATCGCCAGCCCGTTTTTCGTCTTCCGGGTCATTGCCGCGCCTCCCTTATGCTTCTGGTCATCAAGGAATATCCTCGATTCACGACAAGGCAAGCCGCGCCATAGCCCGGACTTGTCATTGCCTTGATCGGGAACGCAAATGCGCGCGATCGGGTTCCGGTTCAGGCGCGGCCCATGGCGAGGAATTTTTCCTCGCGCGCCGCGAGCAACGTCTCGCGCGGCAATCCTGCCAACGCGCCCAGTTCCTGCTCGATCGCATCGCCAAGCGCCGCAATCGCGACTTCGGGCGCGCGATGCGCGCCGCCGACGGGTTCGGTGACGATGCGGTCGATGACCTTCAGCCCCAGCAGATCCTGCGCCGACATTTTCATCGCCGCGGCGGCGTCGGCCGCCTTGTCCGACGTGCGCCACAGGATCGACGCGCAGCCTTCGGGCGAAATCACCGAATAGACGGCATGTTCGAACATCAGCACGCGGTTCGCGGCGGCAAGCGCGATCGCGCCGCCCGAGCCGCCCTCGCCAACCACCGCGGCGACCATCGGCACGCCGAGCGCCAGGCATTGTTCGGTCGACCGTGCGATCGCTTCGGCCTGCCCGCGCTCTTCGGCCTGGATTCCGGGAAAGGCCCCCGAGGTGTCGACCAAAGTCACCACCGGCAGCCCGAAACGGTCGGCAAGCTGCATCAGGCGGATCGCCTTGCGATAGCCCTCGGGCTTCGCCATCCCGAAATTATGCTTCATCCGCGACGGAATATCGTCGCCCTTTTCGTGGCCGATGACCATCACGCGGCGGCCGCGGAATCGCGCCATTCCGCCCAAAATCGCCTGATCGTCGCCGAAGTTGCGGTCGCCGGCCAGCGGCATCCAGTCGTCGAACAGGCCGGCGACATAATGTTTGAAATGCGGGCGGTCAGGGTGGCGCGCGACCTGCGTCTTTTGCCAGGGCGTCAGTTTCGAATAGATTTCACGCAGCAATTTCGAGGACTTGCCCTCAAGCTGCGCGATATCATTATCGATGTTGAGCGTCGGGTCGTCCCCCATTTCGCGCAATTCGGCAATCTGTCGATCGAGCGCGGCGACCTGTTTTTCGAAATCCAGAAAGGCTGTCATGGCGGAGAGCGCTAGGACGAAGGCGCGGCAACGTCAACTTCGGGGTGGGCGCCATCCATCCGCGCCAGCGGATGCCGTTTGTTGACCAGTTCGACGAGGCGGCGGCTATCGACATGCGTGTAAATTTCGGTCGTCGCGATATCGGCGTGGCCGAGCATCAATTGCAGCGCGCGCAGATCGGCCCCGCCCTCGAGCAGATGCGTGGCGAACGCGTGGCGCAGCACATGCGGGCTGATCGCGGTCGGGTCGATCCCGGCGCGCGCGGCAAGGTCGCGCAGCATCTGGAACAGCCGCACGCGCGAGATGTGCGCCTTGCCCGACGGGAACAGCCAGAGCGATCCATCGGCGATGAGCGGCAGCCAGCGATCGAGCGCCGTGCGCGCCCGTTCAGACAGCGGGACCAGACGTTCCTTGTCGCCTTTCCCGCGGATGATCAGAAATTCGCGCTCGCCGGCCATCGCGCGGCGGGGCAGCGACACCAGTTCGCTGGCGCGGAGGCCCGAACCGTAGAGAAGCTCGAGCAGCAGTAGCATCCGCACCGCCGCCGCGGGCGGCGCCTCACCCGCCGCTTCCTCCTCGGCCTGGTCGAACAATCGCTCGACATGGTCATGGGTCAGGATACGCGGCAATGGCCGGCGCGTCGCGGGCCGCGCGATATCGAGCGCCGGATTGTCCGCGCGCTCGCCCTCATCGAGCAGAAAAGCGAAAAACTGGCGCAGCGCCGACAGCTTGCGCGCGGCGCTGCTTGCCGCAAGCGACTGATAATCCGCCATCAATTTGCGCAGCGCCGCCGCATCGGCGTCGGCTAGCCGGCCCTGCCCCCACTCCGCCGCCTGTTCCAGATCGCGGCGATAGGCGGCCAGCGTGTTGCGCGAGGCGCCGCGCTCGGCCGCCATCATTTCGAGGAAGCGGTCGATCAGCGCCGCGTCAGACATCGCCGATGTCCGGCAGCTTTATGGGCTCAGACACGCACCAGCGCTTCGGCCGCAATCATCCGCGCTTCGGCCGCGAGGCCCACGTCGCGCAGCGCCCGGACGATATAATAGAGATGATAGGGCGGGACTTTCGACCATTCGCCCTGCATCCCCGCCGCCGCGAGAAGTGCCACCATGCCGGGCTCGCGGCGCTCGGCGGCCGCCATGATCGCGCGCGACCAGCGCGTCTGTTTGCCCAGATCGACCTCCAGATCGTCCGCCGCCGATGCCGCCGCGCTCGCATCGAGCCGCCCGAGACCCGCGAGACCCGCGAGCAGGAATTTCGACCGCAGCGTGTCGGCGCTGTCGTCGTCGCCCGCAAACTGGCCGACCGCCCCCGCGCTCATGCCGGTAAGCGGCCGCGGCGATCCCACCGCGAGCACGCCCCATGCGCGGCTTCCGACCGATACGGTTGGGACCCACGCGATGGCATTTTCGTCATATCCGCCCGCGAGCATCGACCCCAAAAGCTGCCAGGGATCACCGCCCACTTCGGTATTCACCGGCAAGGCCGCGGCGGCGCGTGCGGTTGCGACCATCGCGGCATAGCTTTGCGCCGGCGTGCCGCCCGCGCCCCACAACTGCTGCATCGCGGCATAGCGGTCGGCGCCGGCCGCGAGGCGAAACGCACTGCGCAGCTGATCGGTCTGCGTCACGATCGCCTCGGCGGGCTCCTCTTCGCTCGCCGCGGCGCTCAGCAGCGACACATAGGCTTCGCTAGACAGCACACCGCGCGCGGCGGCTTCGGGCGCCGCGGCGATGCGGCTCGCCATGTCGGTCATCGGCGCGAGCACCGTCCAGCTCTTGATATTGGACGGCGCCGCGGTGCGCAGCGCCTCGGGCACCGGGATCGCGGTCGCGGTCGCCATGCCGAAGCGCCAGCTCGTCAGCCGGTCGATATTGTCCCACTCGATCGTCGTCGAGCGGCGGCCGGCGCCCGTCGCGCCAAGCACGCGTTCGGCCAGCAATATGTCGAAGTTCGATATCTTGCCGCTCGACCGCACGCGGCCGATCGCCCAGCCCGCGGGCCCGGCTTCGCCCGACAGCCCCGAACAGATCGCCGACGACAGGCGCCACGCCTGCTCGTCGCCATGCGCGAGGCCTGCGGGGACATAAGGACACATGCCCGCCGGATCGGCGTTGGCGAGATAGGTTTGCTGCGCCGCGGCGACGAGGCGCGGACTCGCGCGGTCATAATCGACCGACTGGACGATCCGGCGCGCTATGATCGATTCGCCCATGCGCAGCAGCAGCGCCGCGCGAGCGGCGGCGAGATCGGCGCCGTTGATCGTGTCGGGGGTGTCGATCGCCGACGCGAGCGAGCGGCGGAGCAATATCTGCCCCCAACGCGACGCGAACTGGCCGTTCGTCTTGCCCATGATCGCGGCGGCATATTGGCCGCGCACGCCGAACGCATCGGGCGCAAGCCCGCCCGATTCGGGGGTCAGCGGCCCGATACGCGTCAGCAGGCGCCGCGCGCCCGGCGGCAGGTCGTATTTGAGGCCGCCCGATTCGACTTCTTCGCCTTCCTCGGCCTCTTCACCGGTTTCGGCGGGCGCACTCGCGCTCGTGGCCCCGACGGTCGGTGCGACAGGCGGCGGAGCGGTGCCGTTGACCGGCGTCGAGCCCGGCGTCGGGGTCGCGGTCGGCGACGGCGTGGGGGTCGGCCGCGGCGCGGGCGTCTCGGCGGGGTTGCCGAAGCCTTCGGGCAGCAGCGATTCCTGCGCGAGCGCGGGCAGGACCAGCACCGCGGCGAGCGCGGTGCCCGAAAGGCCCAGCGTCAGCGAAAGCGTTTTCATCTTCATCGTGGAGCGCTTTCGGCAATCTTGTCGGTCACGTCCACCTCAATCATTCGCGGCTCGATCGGCCGGCCCAGGAACAGCAGGAACAGAAAGAACGCCGCCAGCACCAGCGCCAGCACGATCAATCGTGCGATCCAGCGGCCTTTTCCCGATCTGCCCCGAGCGCGCAATATCCAATGCCTGCCGTTCGTCTCATTTGAACCGCAGCAAAACGATTGTTCCGCGCGGTCCCTTCGGTATAGCCGCGCGCACCATGTCGCGAAACCCGAAAAGCCCGGCTTCAGCCGTCCCCGCGTCGATCCGCGACCGGTCGATCGTGCTCGTCGGGCTGATGGGGTCGGGTAAATCGACGATCGGCCGCCGCCTCGCGCAGCGGCTCGGCATGCGCTTCGCCGACGCCGACGACGAAATCGAACGCGCGGCAGGCATGACGATCTCCGATATTTTCGCGCGTTTCGGCGAGGCGCATTTTCGCGACGGCGAACGCCGCGTGATTTCGCGCCTGCTCGGCGAAAAGCCAATGGTGCTGGCGACCGGCGGCGGCGCCTTCGTCAACGAGGAAACCCGCGCGCTGATCCTCCGCGACAGTCTTTGCATATGGCTTGACGCCGATATAGCGACGCTGGTCGAACGCGTCGGCCGCCGCAGCCATCGCCCGTTGCTCAGGAACCGCGACCCCGGCGAAGTGCTCCGCGAACTGGCGGCGGTCCGCAATCCCATCTATGCCGAGGCGCATATTCGCGTCAGTTCGGCAAGCACGCCGCACGACCATACGGTGCGCGCGATCCTGGAGGCCCTGTCAAAGTGGGAAGATCCGAAATGGAAAGCCTGACCGTCGAATTGGGCAGCCGCAGCTATCCGATATTGATCGGCGACTGGCTGATCCGCGACATCGGCGATCATGTCGCGCCGCTGCTGAAACGCCCGCGCACGATGATCGTCACCGACACCCACGTCGCCGAACAATATCTGATCCCGCTCGGCACCTCGCTCGCGATGGCGAACATCTCCTTTTCCTCCTTCGTGCTCGACCCGGGCGAAGGCACGAAGAGCTGGGCGGGTCTCGCGCGCCTGACCGAATGGCTGATCGGCGAAGGCGTCGAGCGCGGCGATCATGTCATCGCGCTCGGCGGCGGCGTGATCGGCGACCTCGTCGGCTTCGCGTGCAGCATCGTCAAACGCGGCTGCAACTTCATCCAGGTGCCGACCACCTTGCTGGCGCAGGTCGACAGCAGCGTCGGCGGCAAGACCGCGATCAACGTCCCCGCGGGCAAGAATCTGATCGGCGCCTTCCACCAGCCCGCCTTGGTCGTGATCGACCCGACGACGCTCGAAACGCTGCCGCGCCGCGAACTCGGCGCCGGCTATGCCGAAGTCGTCAAATATGGCCTGATCGACGACGCCGATTTCTTCGCCTGGTGCGAGGAGCATGGCGCGGCGCTGCTCGCGGGCGACAGCGCGGCCCGTCACAAGGCGATTGCCCATAGCGTCGCCGCCAAGGCGCGCATCGTCGCCGCCGACGAGCGCGAGACGCAGGACATTCGCGCGCTGCTCAACCTCGGCCACAGCTTCGGCCACGCGCTCGAAGCCGAAACGGGCTATTCGGACCGGCTGCTCCATGGCGAAGCCGTCGCGGCGGGCATGGTCCTTGCGCACCAGTTTTCGGCCGCGAACGGCCTCTGCTCCGCGGCCGACGCCGAACGCGTGCGCGCGCATCTGGCGAGCGTCGACCTGCCGCACAGTCTTGCCAGCGCGGGCGTCAATTGTGATGGCGCGACGCTCGCGGGGCATATGGCGCACGACAAGAAGGTGCGCGGCGGCAAGCTGCCGCTGATCCTGACCCGCGGTATCGGACAGAGTTTCGTCACTGAAGACTATGGACTCGACGCCGTCGCGGCGTTTCTCGACGGTTAGGGTCAGAACTTGGGCGTCAGTTCACCGCTGACGACGCCTGCTCGCTTTCCTCGTCCTTCGGATCGTCTTTCAGCGCCTTCGCCGCCAGGCGCCGCAAACGGAATTTCTCCAGCACGCTTTCGGCCTCGCGTCCGCCGCCCGGCTTGAAGCGATGGTCCATGCCCGCCGAAATATCGCCCTCGTCGATCTGCGCCTGCAGCCGCGTCTCGTCGAGATGGCGCAACGTCGCCTCGACATCTTCCATCTCGCGCGGATCGACGTCGAGATAGCGCAGCGCGGTGAGGCCCATCGCGACCGAGCTTTCAAAAACCTCGCGAATAACCCCGTCGACCCCCGCCCCGTCGATCGCGAGCAACTGGCGGCGGTCAAAGACGCGCATCAGCACCTTCGCATTCGGAAACGCGTCGACGATCGGCTTCAACGCCGCGGCATCGACCGAGGCATCGTCGATGCAGAAGATGATCAGCCGCGCCTCGTCGGCGCCGGCGCGGCGGAGCAGGTCGACGCGCAGCCCGTCGCCGAAATAGACCTTGGTATCGAAACGGCTCGACAGCTCGATCTGGCTCGGTTTCTTGTCGATCAGCGTCACCGAACAGGCGACGCCGTGCAGCATCTGCGAGACGATCTGCCCGAACCGCCCGTAACCGACGACGATCGCGGACCCGCGCGGTGCGCCCTCTGGATCGTCGAGGTCGAACGGCTCGGCGGCGGGCGAAAACTCCAGATTGCGCGCGAAGAGCATCAGGAACGGCGTCGTCACCATCGACAGCGTCACCACCGCGCTGAACAGGCTCGCCGCTGCGGGATCGATCAGCAGCGCGTCGGCGGCCTGCGCGAACAGCAGGAAGCCGAACTCGCCGCCCTGGCTCAGCAGCAACCCGAGCCCGAGTGCCACCGGCCACGGCTTGCCGAACAATTTCACGATCAAGGTGAGGACGACGACCTTCACCGCGACGAGCCCGAGCGCGAGCGACAGGACAAGCAACGGCCGCTCGATCACCGCCCCGACGTCGAGCACCATGCCGACGGCAAGGAAGAAGAGGCCGAGCAGGATCAGGCGGAAGGGTTCGACATCCGATTCGATCTCGTGCCGATAGGGCGAGTCGGCGAGCATCACCCCCGCGATGAAGGCGCCGAGCGCGGTCGACAGGTGCAGGCTGTGCATCAGCGCCGCGCTCGCAAGGATGGTGAGCAACCCGACGACGACGAACAATTCGCGCTCACCATAACGTCCGATGATGCGGAGCAGCGGATTGACCACGAAGCGGCCCGCGAGGACGAGCACGACGATCGCCCACAAGGTGAAAAAGGCCATCTGCCACCCCGGCGGCGCCGACGGATCGGCGGGCGCGCGCGACAGCACGGCGACGATCGTGATCATCGGCACGATCGCGAGGTCCTGGAACAGCAGGATCGAGAAGGCTTTCTCGCCAAAGGGCGAATTGATCCGGCCCGAGCTCTTGAGCCCGGGCAGCACCTGTGCGGTCGACGACAGCGCGAGCGGCAGGCCGAGCGCGAGCGAGGCTGCCGGGCTGAACCCCAAGGTCAGATGGATGAGCCCGGTGAGCACGAGCCCGGTCACCACGACCTGCACCATACCGAGCCCGAAGATCGCGCGGCGCATCTGCCACAAGCGTCCCGGCGACAGTTCGAGCCCCACGAGAAAGAGCAGGAAGGCGATCCCGAGTTCGGCAAAGGCGAGCTTCGATTCGCCGCCGCCGACCAGCCCGAGCCCGTGCGGCCCGACGATCGCCCCCGCGATCAGATAACCAAGCACCGCGCCGAGGCCGAGGCGGCGAAAGATCAGCACGAACAAGGTCGCGACGCCGAGCAGGATCGCGCCTTCAACCAGCGCGGTGTCGGTTGCGGTTTCGGCCACCTTTCCGGCCGCCTCCGAGGCGGCCGCGGTGAGCGCGAGCAACGTCATGCAGCCGCCGCCCGCTCCTCAAGCGCCGCGATGGCGGCGTCGAAGGGCAGCAGGATCGCGCCGTGGCGCGCCGGATAGCCCTGCGCCGGCGCAAGCAGGTCGAACCCCGGCCAGTCGGGCTGTGCGTCCGCGCCCGCGAACCAGCTGGCGATCCCGTCGCGCGCGGCGCGCAGTTCGGTCAGGCCGAGCCCCGGCGCGTGGCGCGCAAGCAATGCCGCCGATGCCTGACCCAGCGCGCACGCCTCGACATGCATGCCGACGCGCGTCACCCGGCCCGCGTCATCGGTATCGAGATCGAGAATGATCGCGCTGCCGCACAGCGGCGCGCGCTTGCTCACGCGGTGGCGCGCGTCGGCGATCGGCAGATATTCCGCGGTCGCCACCGCCAGCGCCAATATGTCGCGATTATAGAGCGGCGCGCTCATGGCTTGTCCGCCCCGGCAGCTTCGGCCTCGAGGGCCTCGGCGCGGCGCGCGGCGATGACCTTGCTCATCGCCGCGCTCGTCGCATTGAGCGCCGGATAGGTGCGGCTGTCGGTCATCCACGCGGGGCGCTGCATAACGCCATAACCTATATCATAGAGCAAGGTGAGGAGCATGAAGCCGATCGACGCGATCAGCAGCCCTTTCACGGCGCCGAACCCCGCGCCCAGCCCGCGGTCGAACCCGCCGACCAGCGACGCGCGGCTGCGTTGCCCCATCGCGCGCGATCCCCATTTGGCGAGCGCGAACACGCCGCCGAAGAGGAGTACGAAGGCGAGTGCCGCGGCGCCGCCTTCGGTCCCGACCCAGCCCGCGAGAAGGTCGGTCACCAGCGGGTGAAAGAAACGCACCGCCGCGATCGCCAGAATCCAGGCGAGCAGCGTCGTCACCTCCTGCACGAGGCCGCGCGAAAAACCGAGCACCGCGCCGCCGCCAACCAGCACCAGCACGACGATATCCAGAGCCGTCAGACTTCCCATAGGCCGGTCGCTAGTCGCGCCCGAGCATCAGGTCAACGAGTTCGCCGAGCCGCCCGAAACCGGTGACCGAAATCCCGCCGACCGCTTTCATGCCCGTCGGCCCCCAGCCGCGCGAAAAACCGAGCTTCGCCGCTTCGCGGAGGCGCAAGCCGTCGTGCGAAACCTGCCGCACCTCGCCCGAGAGCGACAGCTCGCCGAATACGATGGCGTCGGCGGGCACCGGCCGCTCGCTGAACGCCGAGATCAGCGCCGCGGCGACCGCGAGATCGGCGGCGGGATCGGTGAGCCGATAGCCGCCCGCGATGTTGAGATAGACTTCGGCGGCGCCCATCTGGAGCCCGCAGCGCGCCTCCAGCACCGCAAGCACCATCGCAAGCCGCCCGCTGTCCCAGCCGACGACGGCCCTGCGGGGCGTCGCGCCGCTCGCGAGACGGACGGTGAGCGCCTGCACCTCGACGAGCACCGGCCGCGTTCCTTCAAGCGCGGGGAAGACGACAGACCCCGGCACATCGCGGCTGCGGTCGGTCAGAAACAGGCTCGACGGGTTGCTGACCTCGCCCAGCCCTTCCTCGCCCATCGCGAACACCCCGATCTCGTCGGTGCCGCCAAAGCGGTTTTTCACCGCGCGCAGGATGCGATATTGATGACTGCGCTCGCCCTCGAACGCCAGCACCGTGTCGACCATATGTTCGAGCACGCGCGGCCCCGCGATCGTCCCGTCCTTGGTGACATGGCCGACGAGCACGATCGCCGCATCGCTGTCCTTGGCATAGCGGATCAGTTCCTGCGCGCTCGCGCGCACCTGGCTCACCGTCCCCGGCGCGCTGTCGATCAGGTCGCTGTGCATCGTCTGGATCGAATCGATCACGACGAAATCGGCCGTCTGCTTGTCGAGCGTCGCAAGGATGTCGCGCACCGATGTCGCGCTGGCGAGCGCCACCGGCGCATCGCCCAGCCCCAGCCGCTGTGCGCGCAGCCGCACCTGCGCCGCCGCTTCCTCGCCGCTGATATACACGACCGACTTGCCCGCCTTGGCGAGCCGCCCCGCCGCCTGCAACAGCAAAGTCGACTTGCCGATCCCGGGGTCGCCGCCGATCAGCGTCGCCGACCCCGCGACGAAACCGCCGCCGAGCGCGCGATCGAACTCGGCAATCCCGCACAGCATCCGCTCGGGCATCTTGCTCTCGGCATCAAGCGTTTCGAGCGCGAGCGTGCGTCCGCCGCGGCTGAGGTCGTGCTTGGCCGAAAACACCGTTTCGGCAGCCTCCTCGACCAGCGTGTTCCACTCGCCGCAATCGGCGCATTGCCCCTGCCAGCGATAGGTGGCGGAGCCGCAATTCTGGCAGACATATTGACGTTTCGCTTTGGCCATGCGGCTCGCATAATCGGAACAAAGAACGAACGCCAGCGCTTTCATCGAAGCCGACGGTTCAGTTTTTGCCCGCGTTGCTCTAGGGCGTCGTCAAACCCGAATCACCTTCCCACAGGAAAGCCCCGCGCCATGAAATTCTTCGCCGATACCGCCGAAATCGCCGACATCCAGGAGCTCGCCGCGACCGGCCTGCTCGACGGCGTCACCACCAACCCCTCGCTGATCGCCAAGTCGGGCCGCGACTTCAAGGAAGTCACGAAGGAAATCTGCGCGCTGACCACCGGCCCCGTGTCGGCCGAGGTCGTCGCGCTCGACCATGCAACGATGATGAAAGAGGCCGAGATCCTCCGCAAGATCGCGCCGAACGTCTGCATCAAGGTGCCGCTGACGATCGACGGGCTCAAGACGTGCAAAGCGCTGACCGGCGACGGCACGATGGTCAATGTCACGCTCTGCTTCTCGGCGGCGCAGGCGCTGCTGGCCGCCAAGGCCGGCGCGACCTTCGTCTCGCCCTTCGTCGGCCGCCACGACGACAATGGGTTCGACGGGATGCAGCTGATCTCCGACATCCGTCTGATCTACGACAATTACGGCTATGAGACCGAGATCCTCGTCGCGAGCGTGCGCCACGGCATCCATGTGCTCGAAGCCGCCAAGATCGGCGCCGACGTGATGACCGCGCCGCCGTCGGTGATCAAGGGGCTGTTCAAGCATATCCTGACCGAAAAGGGCATCGAAGGCTTCCTCGCCGACTGGGCGAAGACCGGGCAGTCGATCTGATCAGCCCGAACAAGTTATGTGCCCCTGCGAAGGCAGGGGCCCATCACCCGCCGGTTCTGGATAGTGCCCACCGGAGATGGGCACCCGCCTTCGCGGGTGCGCAGCGTGTTATACAGTTGACGTAAACGTCAACCAACCGCGATACTCGCCCGAAAGGGAGAGATTCGCGATGACCGACACCACCATCCTCACCGAACGTCGCGGGCACGTGCTGCTCGTCACGATCAACCGGCCCGAAGCGCGCAACGCGGTCAACGCTGCGGTCCATATCGGCATCGGCACCGCGCTTCAAACCGCCGAAGCCGACCCCGAAATCCGCGCCGTCGTCATCACCGGCGCCGGCGACAAGAGCTTCTGCGCGGGCGCCGACCTGGTCGCACTCTCGCGCGGCGAAAGCCTCTATCCCGACGATCCGGCGCAGCAGGCGTGGGGTTTCGCGGGCATGGTGTCGCACCCAATCTCGAAACCGATCATCGCCGCGGTCAATGGCTTCGCCTTCGGTGGCGGCTGCGAGATCGCGCTGATGAGCGACATCATCATCGCCGCCGATCATGCGCAATTCGGCCTGCCCGAGGTCAAGGTCGGGCTGTTTGCCGCGGCGGGCGGCGCCTTCCGCCTCGCGCAGCAGCTCCCGAAGAAGCTCGCGATGGAATATATGCTCACCGGTGACCCGATCCCCGCCGCGCGCGCCGCCGAATTCGGGCTGGTCAATCATGTCGTGCCGCTCGCCGACCTGCTCCCCACCGCGCTCGCGCTCGCCGAAAAGATCGCCGCCAACGCGCCGCTGTCGGTGCAGGCGTCGAAGCGCGTCGCGCTCGGCATCGACGAAGGCCGCATCGCCGCCGACGCCCCCTATTGGGAACATAACACCCGCGAGCGCGGGGTGCTGATGCGCAGCGAAGACGCGCGCGAAGGCCCGCTCGCCTTCGCGCAGAAGCGCAAGCCCGAGTGGAAGGCGCGCTGATATGGCGATGACCGATCCCGAACGCATTCCCGTGATCATCGGCGTCGGGCAAGTCAACGACCGGCCCGAAGACCCCGATCAGGGGCTCGACTCGCTTGGATTGATGGTCGAGGCGCTCAAAGTGGCTGAAACCGATGCCGGCGGCGGGCTCCTCGCCGAACTCGACAGCCTCGCGATCGTCGACCAGATCAGCTTCCACAGCCTCGGCAAGCTTCCCGAACCGCTCGCTGCGGCAATCGGCGCGAACCCCAAGATCAATTACCAGTCGGCCGCGCCGCACGGCGACACGCCCGTCCGCTTACTCAACGAAGCCGCGAACCGCATCGGCGCGGGCGAGGTCAAGCTGGCCGCCATCGTCGGCGCCGAGGCGCTGCGCACCGCCGCGGGCCGTGCCGCCAAAGCCGCGAGCGGCGAGGACAAGAGCTATAACGCGATCCGCAAGGTCGCGACGCGGCGCGAACCCAATTATGCCCAGACCCACGGGCTTGCCGCGCCCGTCGATGTCTACCCGCTCTACGAAAATGCGACGCGCGCGGCGTGGGGCCAGAGCCTCGAGGACGCGCAATTCGAAAGCGCCGAAATCTGGGCGCGCTTTTCGGAGGTCGCTGCAGCGAATGAGGGCGCGTGGATCCGCAAGCCCGCGTCGCCCGAGGACATATTGCGCGTCGACGAGCGCAACCGCCCGATCTCCTTCCCCTATTCGAAGCTGATGGTCGCCAATTCGTCGGTCAATCAGGGCGCGGGCTTCATCGTCGCGAGCCTCGCCGAAGCATGGCGCCGCGGTATCGCCGAAGACCGCCTGATCCATATCGGCATGGGCGCTGCCGCAAAGGAGCCGCCAAGCATCCTTCACCGCGACCGTTACGACGGCAGCGTCAGCATGGAGACCTCGATCACGCGCACGCTCGAATTGAACGACATGGGCGCAGAAGATTTCGATTTCGTCGAGCTTTACAGCTGTTTTCCGTGCGTTCCTAAGATGGCGCGGCGCATCCTCGGCTGGCCGTGGGACCGCCCCGCGACCGTGTTCGGCGGGCTGACGTTCGGCGGCGGGCCGATCGCGAACTATATGAGCCATGCGATCGTCTCGATGGTCGAAAAGCTGCGCACCGAGGGCCGCTACGGCTTTCTCTTCGCCAACGGCGGCTTCGCGACCGACAATCATTGCATCGTTCTGGGCAACCGGCCGATTGCGGCAGCGAGCTTTCCGCAGGATTTCGACTATCAGGCCGAGGCCGAAGCGCAACGCGGGCCGGTGCCCGAGCTGGTCGAGGATTATGCGGGGCCGGCGACGATCGAGAGCTACACCGTGTTTTATGGCCGCGATGGGGCGCCGAAAGCGGGCGTTGTCGTCGCACGCACGCCCGAGAACAAGCGCACGCTGGCGCATGTGGATGTCGGCGATGCCGCGATGCTCGCATTCCTGACCGATGGGAAGCAGGAGCCGGTCGGGACGGCGGGGCAGGTCGTCGCCCTGGAAGATGGCTTCGGCTGGCGCGCGTAAGCCTCTCCCCTCCCGCAAGCGGGAGGGGACACATCAAATCTCGAACGAAACCCCCTGCGCCAGCGGCAGCACATCCGAATAATTCAACGTATTCGTCGCGCGCCGCATATAGGCCTTCCAGCTATCCGACCCGCTTTCACGCCCACCGCCGGTTTCCTTCTCGCCCCCGAACGCGCCGCCGATCTCGGCCCCCGAGGTGCCCAGATTGACGTTCGCGATCCCGCAATCGCTCGCCGCAAGAAACCGCTCGGCCTCGCGCATGTCGGTGGTGAAGATCGCCGACGACAGGCCTGCCGCGACATCGTTGTGCAGCTCGATCACCGCGTCCAGATCATAATAGCGCATGACATAGAGGATCGGCGCGAACGTCTCTTCGAGCACCGGCCCGACCTGCCCCGGCATCTCGACCAGCGCGGGCTTCACATAGAAGCTCGCGCCCTCGCCGACGCGCTCGCCGCCATGGACGACGCCGCCCACAGCGCGCGCCCTGCCCAGCGCGTCCTGCATCATCTCATGGGCCGCGCGGTCGATCAGCGGCCCGACGAGCACGTCGGCTTCGAGCGGGTTGCCGACGCCGACGCTCGTATAGGCCGCCTTCAGCTTGGCGATGAAACCGTCGTAGATATTGTCGTGCAGAAACAAGCGCCGCGTCGTCGTACAGCGTTGCCCCGCTGTCCCCATCGCCCCGAACGCCACCCCGCGCAGCGCGAGGTCGAGGTCCGCCGACGGCGCGACGATCACGCCATTGTTGCCGCCGAGTTCTAGGATCGCGCGCGCAAAACGCTGCGCGAGCCGCGGTGCGACCGCGCGGCCCATGCGCGTCGAACCGGTGGCCGAAACGAGCGCCACGCGCTTGTCGTCGACCAGCGCCTCGCCCGCCTCGCGCCCGCCGATCAAGAGTTGCGCCAGCCCCGCGGGCGCATCGCCGAACCGCGCGACCGCGCGCGCGAAAATCGCCTGCGTTGCCAAGGCGGTCAACGGCGTCTTTTCCGACGGCTTCCACACGACGCTGTTGCCGCACACCAGCGCGATCGCCGCATTCCATGCCCACACCGCGACAGGGAAGTTGAATGCCGAGATCACCCCGACGACCCCCAGCGGATGCCACACCTCCATCATCCGGTGCCCCGGTCGCTCGGTCGCGATCGTCAGGCCATATAATTGCCGCGACAGCCCGACCGCGAAGTCGCAGATGTCGATCATTTCCTGCACTTCGCCCGCGCCCTCGGACGGGATCTTGCCCGCCTCGATCGTCACCAGCTTGGCCAGATCGTCCTTTGCCGCGCGCAATTCCTCGCCCCACAAACGGACAAGTTCGCCGCGGCGCGGCGCCGGGACATTCCGCCATGCACGGAACGCCGCGCTCGCTTTGTCGAGCGTCTCATCGATCGCCGCGGCATCGACGACCTGCGCCATCCCGAGCTGCTCGCCCGTCAACGGCGTCACCGATGGCATCGACCCGTCGGCCCATAGCGCGCGGTCGACGCCCAGCCTGTCGAGGAGTGCCCCTGTCTCCTGGCCCAGTCGCAGCATATAAAGTCCCTTCATCAGCGCGCGAGCGCCTTGCAGTTTGCGGCTCGCGGGTTATCGCTTCGCGCGAACAAAGCAAACCCAATAGGGAGAGTCGCCCGTGTCGTCCGAACTGCACCCCTCCGAACCCTTCGTTCCCGTCCCCGCCGACGCGGCTGCCAACACGCATTGCACCGCCGCCGACTACGACCGGCTCTATGCGCAGAGCATCGCCGACCCCGATGCCTTTTGGGCCGAACAGGCGAAGCGCATCGACTGGATCACGCCGCCGACGAAGATCGCGGGCTGGTCCTTCGACCCGGTCGAGATCAAATGGTATGAAGACGGCGTCCTCAACCTCTGCCACAACGCCGTCGACCGCCATGTCGCCGCCGGTCACGGCGACCGCATCGCAATCATCTTCGAACCCGACGCCCCCGACGGCGAAACGCGCCATATCAGCTATGCGGCGCTGCTCGCCGACGTCATCCGCTTCGCGAACACGCTGAAGAAGATGGGCGTCCAAAAGGGCGACCGCGTCACCATCTATATGCCGATGATCCCCGAGGGCGCGGTCGCGATGCTCGCCTGCGCGCGCATCGGCGCGGTCCACAGCGTCGATTTCGGCGGCTTCTCGCCCGAGGCGATCCATGGCCGCATCGAGGATTGCGCGAGCGACTGGGTGATCTGCGCCGACGAAGGGCTGCGCGGCGGCAAGGTGGTTCCGCTCAAGGCCAATGTCGACAAGGCGCTCGAGCGCGTCGATGTGAAGGCGGTGCTCGTCATCGCGCACACCGGCGGCGACGTCGCGATGAAGGAAGGCCGCGACCATTGGTACGACGCGCTCTCGGCCGACGTCGGCGCCGACTGTCCGTGCGAGCCGATGGGTGCCGAAGACCCGCTGTTCATCCTCTACACTTCGGGATCGACGGGCAAACCCAAGGGCGTGCTCCACACCGTCGGCGGCTACAGCGTGTGGACCGCGAGCACCTTCTATTATGGCTTCGACTACCGCCCCGGCGAAATCTTCTGGTGCAGCGCCGACATCGGCTGGGTCACCGGGCACAGCTACGTCGTCTACGGCCCGCTCCAGAATGGCGCGACGACTTTGATGTTCGAGGGCGTGCCCAATTATCCCGGCCACGACCGTTTCTGGCAGGTCGTCGACAAGCATCGGGTCAACATTCTCTACACCGCCCCGACGGCGATCCGCGCGTTGATGCGCGAAGGCGACGATTATGTGACGCGGCACGACCTGTCCTCGCTCCGCCTGCTCGGCAGCGTCGGCGAGCCGATCAATCCCGAGGCGTGGCGTTGGTATCATCAGGTTGTCGGCAAGGACCGCGTTCCCGTCGTCGACACCTGGTGGCAAACCGAAACCGGCGGCATCATGATCACCACCCTCCCCGGCGCGCATCCGATGCAGCCGGGCAGCGCGGGCCGCCCCTTCTTTGGCATCCGACCGCAACTGGTGGACGCCGAGGGCGGCGTTCTCGTCGACGAACAGACCGGCGGCGCGGCCGAGGGCAATCTTTGCATCACGCACAGCTGGCCGGGACAGGCGCGGACGATTTATGGCGACCATAAGCGCTTCGCCGAAACCTATTTCTCGACCTACAGGGGCAAATATTTCACCGGCGACGGCTGCCGCCGCGATGCTGACGGCTATTGGCGGATCACCGGCCGGGTCGACGATGTGATCAACGTGTCGGGGCACCGCATGGGCACCGCCGAAGTCGAAAGCGCGCTCGTCCTCCACGACCTCGTCGCCGAGGCCGCGGTCGTTGGTTTTCCGCACGACATCAAGGGTCAGGGCATCTACGCCTATGTGACGCTCAACGCCGGGGTCGAGCCGACCGATGAAATCGCCGCCGCGCTCAAACAGCAGGTCCGCACCGAAATCGGCCCGATCGCAACCCCCGACCATATCCATCTGACGCCCGGGCTGCCCAAGACGCGCTCGGGCAAGATCATGCGCCGCATCCTGCGCAAGATCGCCGAGAATGATTTCGGGTCGCTGGGGGACACATCGACGCTCGCCGATCCGAGTTTGGTCGACGGGCTGATTGAGGGACGGAAGAATAAATAGCCGGCGGCGTTCCCCGGCGAAAGCCGGGGCCCACGCGATCGCGCGCTCCGCAGTCTGGACCCCGGCTTTCGCCGGGGAACAACTATTTCGCCAGCGCCCCGCACAGACCGTCGGTCGCCAGCGCGATACGCGATTCCGCCGTTTCGCGATTGGCCGCGCTATTCTCGACACCGCGCGTTTCGGTGTTGAACGCCAGCAGGCTGCCGATGCGCTGATCGGGACAGAGGCTCAGATAGGCGCGAAAGCCGTTCTGGTCGCCATTATGCCCCACGAACCGCACCCCCGCGCTGCGGTCGATGAAGAAGGACAGGCCGCTCTGCGTCGTCTTCGCCATGCGCCCCTGCGTGAAATCCTCGCCCGCCGCGATTTGCGGCGCCCACATTTCCTCGAGAGAAGACCGCTTCAGCACCAGATCATAGTCGGACTGGCGCGCCGGATCGCCGAGCAGGAACGCCGCATATTTCGTCATATCGGGCATCGGCGCGTTGAGCCCGCCGTTCGACACCGTCACTCCGGTATCGACATCGAACGGCGCCGCGACCCGCCGGCCATTGCGGATATAATAGCTGTGCGACCGATGCGGCAGCAGATGCGGCGGCGTGCGGTCGAAATAGCTGGCGTGCATGCCCAGCGGCTTCAGGATGTTCTTGTCGACATAGACTTCATAATCCTCACCCGACAGGCGCTCGATGACCTGCCCCAGATAGACGATGCCGGGGTTCGAATAGCCGAAGCGCGTGCCGGGTTTGAACTCGACCTGCGTATACGGCAGCATCGCCACGAGCTGCGCCCAGCCCTTCGGCTCGAACGGCTGCCAGTCATGATTGCGCCACGGCCAGGTGCCGCTTCGAAACCCCGCGCTGTGGCTCATCAACTGGCGCAGGGTGATCGCGCCCGTGTCGCCATAGGGATTATGCACAGCGGCGAGTTCGGGCACATAACGCACGATCGGATCGTCGAGCGAAAGCAGCCCGCGATCGCGGAGCTGCATGATCGCGATCCCCGTCATCGTCTTGGTGATCGACGCCCAATGATAGATGGTGTCGGCATCGACGGGGACATGCGCGTCGGCGTCCTGCTCGCCCAGATGGTCGGCTACGACGGTCCGGCCGTCACGTACGACGTAGAAACTGCTCCCCGCGATCTTCGCCCGGCCGGTTTCGCTCCGATGCAGCTCGCGAAAATCGCTGAGTGCCGCGTCAAAGCGCGTCTCTTTGGCCGCCGCCGGATTGGCTATCAGAACAAGTGCGGCAGCAATCCAGCGCGACATGGCGATCCCCTGTGCATTCACGACGGGGCCACGGTGGCCGAAGGCGGTCAGAAATGGAAGTCGGGAAGCTCCGCGAGCGCGATGCCCAATGCCTCGGCCCAGCCGTCGGCGACGCTTTCGAAATAGGGGTCGTTGCGCTCGAACCGCCGTTCGCGCACCGTGGCAAAATCGTCGCGCTCATGGACGCGAAGGTCGATCGGCAAGTCGACACCGGCATTGGCGCGGATCGTCGAATCGAACGAGACGCAAAGCAGCTTCACCGAATCCTCGAACGACATCGCCGGGTCATAGGATCGCACGATGATCGGCCGCCCATATTTGGTCTCGCCGATCTGGAAGAAGGGATTGTCCTCGCCCGCCTCGATGAAATTGCCTTCGGGATAGATGAGGAACAGCCGCGGTTCGGACCCCTTGATCTGCCCGCCGACGATCAGCGAGGCGCGGAACAGCGATTCCGCTGCAGGCCCTTCGTCGCTGTGGCGCATCACGATATTGCGCAGCGTCTCGCCGACGATCGTCGCGACCGCGAACATCGACGGCGCCGCGAGGATCGAAGGTTGGCGTTCCTCGGGGGCCTTGGTGCGCTCGTCGAGCAGGCTCACCACGGCCTGCGTCGTCGCCAGATTACCCGCCGACATCAATGTGATCACCCGCTCGCCGGGCACGTGCCAGCTGCGCATCTTGCGGACCTGCGAAATGTCGTCGACGCCCGCGTTGGTGCGGGTGTCCGACATGAACACCAGCCCTTTGTTCAAACGCATGCCAACGCAATAGGTCATCGAATCCCGTTTCCCCGCCCGGAAAGTCCCGATCGTCCAGCCCGCTTATTGCTGGACCTGCAATTGAACAACCAGATTTTCCTGCGCCGCACCATAGCGCATGCCGCGAACCGGGGCAGCGTCGCGATAATCGAGCCCCGTCGCGACGCGAATGTAACGCTGGTCGGGCGAATGGCCGTTGCTGACATCGAAGCCGATCCAGCCGATATGGTCGAAATGCGCCTCGGCCCATGCGTGCGTGGCATCCTGATGCGTGCGGTCGTTCATCATCAGATAGCCCGAGACATAGCGCGCCGGATGGCCGAGGTGGCGCATCGCGGCGATGAAGATATGCGCATGGTCCTGGCACACCCCGCCCTCGCTGCCGAGCGCCTGTTCGGCGGTCGTCTCGGCATCGGTAAAGCCGATCCGGTACGCCAGCCGGTCGACGATCAGCGCCGACAGCGCGTGCGCGCGCTCGATATCGTTGCTATAGTCGCGGCCGAGTGTCGCAGTCAGCGCGCGGACGTGCCGCCCCGCGCGCGTCAGCGGCGTCGGACGCAAAAAGGTCCAGAGCGGCATCGCGCCGCGATGCTCCCCGATCACGCCGTCCCAGGTCTCGAGCTCGACCTCGCCATGACAGCGGACCACGAGCTCGCTCGATCCGCCATGGACCGCGATCAGGTCGACGCCATTGCCATGATGATCGGTGTAGTGAAGCTGCTGCGCGCCACCCTCGACCTCGATCGTCCAGCCGTGGACACGCTGCTGCCCCGGCCGGTCCTTCGGCGTCAGTTTCAGCTGCTGCAGCGCATAGCTGACCGGCGCATCATACTGGTAACGGGTGGTGTGTTCGACGCGCAGTTTCATTCCACAAACCTGTAATCGCGCTCGATCTGGCGCGCGAGCGCCGCATTGGCGCGAAGGAATCCGGTCACATATTGGTGCAGACCGCCGTCGAAGATCGACTGGATCGGCCCGGCGAGCGTTTCGTGGGCGAGCGCATGCGCCAGCCGCCACGCTTCGGTTTCCTCGCCATAATGCCGCTGCAACTGCGCCAGATGATCCTCCATCCGCTCGCCGCAAAAGGCGAGGCTGCGCGGCATCTGGCGGTAGAGGATCAGGAATTCGGCAATCTTGAGCGCGCTGATCTCGGCCCCGTACAGCCAGCGATAGGCGCGATGCGCCGACACCGACCGCAGGATCGTCTCCCATTGCACATTGTCGATCGAGCTGCCGATATGCGCGACCGAGGGCAGCAGCAGATAATATTTGACGTCGAGGATGCGCGCGGTGTTGTCGGCGCGCTCCAGAAACGTGCCGAGCAGCGCGAAATGATAGCCGTCGTTGCGCAGCATCGTGCCATTCAATGCCCCGCGAACATGCGCGCTCTGCTGGCGGATCGTCGTCAGCACATCGGGCAAATCATCCTCGCGCACGGGCCGCTTCAGCAGCGCGACGAGCGTCATCCAGCTCGTATTGACCGCCTCCCACGTCTCGCGGGTCAGCGCGGTGCGCGCGGTGCGGGCATTGTCGCGCGCCTGTCTGATCACCGACATGATGCTCGACGGGTTCGCGGGATCGCGAAGCAGGAAGTCGATCACCCGCGCCGAGCTGTAATCGCCGTGCGCCGCCTGGAACGCCTGGTTGACCCCCGCGGTCACCAGCACCGACTTCCATTCGGCGGCCGCGGTCGACGAGCGCGTCAGCGCGATGCGGAACCCCGCGTCGATCAGGCGCGCATTATTCTCGCTGCGCTCGAGGTAGCGCGCCATCCAGAAGAGCGAGCCTGCGGTCTTGCCCAGCATCAGTCTTCCAATACCCAAGTGTCTTTGGTGCCGCCGCCCTGGCTCGAATTCACCACCAGCGATCCCTTGGTCATCGCGACGCGCGTCAACCCGCCCGGCGTGATTGTGATCCCCTGCGGTGACATCAACACGAAGGGGCGGAGATCAACATGGCGCGGCGCGAGGCCCTTTTTCGTAAAGATCGGCACGGTCGAGAGCGACAGCGTCGGCTGCGCGATATAATTGCCCGGGTTCGCCTCCAGCTTGGCGCGGAAAGCCGCGATTTCCTTCTTGCTCGCGGCGGGGCCGACCAGCATCCCATAACCGCCCGACCCGTGGACCTCTTTCACCACCAGTTCGGGAAGCCGGTCGAGCACTTCGCGCAGATGCTCGGGGTCCGAACAGCGCCACGTCGGCACATTGGGCAGCAGCGCCTTTTCGCCCGTATAGAATTCGATGATGTCGGGCATATAGCTGTACAGCGCCTTGTCGTCGGCGATGCCGGTGCCCGGCGCGTTGGCGATCGTGATGCGCCCGGCGCGATACACGTCCCAGATGCCGGGCACGCCGAGCAGCGAGTCAGGGCGGAAATTCAGCGGATCGAGGAAATCATCGTCGACGCGGCGATAGATCACGTCGATCGCCTTATATCCTTGGGTGGTGCGCATCGCGACGCGCCCGTCGATAACGCGCAGGTCGTGCCCCTCGACCAGTTCGGCGCCCATATGGTCGGCAAGGAAGCTGTGCTCATAATAAGCGCTGTTGTGGATCCCCGGCGTCAGCACCGCGACCGTCGGCGTACCGCCGCATGCGGGCGGTGCGCACGCGGCGAGCGATTTCAATAGGTTGATCGGATAGTCGCTGACCTCGCGCACCGGCACTTTCGCGAACAGCTCGGGAAACATCTGGAGCATCGTTTCGCGGTTTTCGAGCATGTACGACACACCCGACGGCGTGCGCGCATTATCCTCGAGCACATAGAATTCGTCGGCGCCGGTGCGCACGATGTCGGTGCCGCTGATATGCGTATAGATGCCGCCCGGCGGATCGAGCCCCATCATCATCGGCAGGAAAGCTTCGTTCCCGGCGATTAACTCGACCGGGACGCGCCCCGCGCGCAAAATCTCCTGCCGATGATAGATGTCGTGGAGGAAAGCGTTGAGCGCGCGCACGCGCTGCTCGATCCCGCGCGACAGGCGGCGCCATTCGCTGGCGGAGATGATGCGCGGCACGACGTCGAACGGGATCAGCCGCTCGTCGCCGTCGGCGGCGCCATAGACGTTGAAGGTGATCCCGGTGGTGCGGAACAATGCCTCGGCCTGCTGCGCCTTGCGCTGGATGCGCGCCGCATCCTCGGCCTCGAACCACCCGCAATATTCGCGATAGGGCGACCGGGTTCCGCCCTCCTGGCTCGTCATTTCGTCGAAAAAGGAAATGCGCCTGCCCTTTCCACGCAACATGCCGTCATCCGCCGCGCGCGAGCGCAGCACACCCATGTTCCTGCTGCTGCGTTGCCTGACGGCTACGTGGCCACCGGGCTTGTGAGGGCAATGCTAATCGCGCCCGCGAGCCTTGGCAAGCGGGCGCATCGTGTCGATTGATACGGTAACATCAAGGGGTTGGCTTACCTTTCCTTCGTCATGCCGGACTTGATCCGGCATCCATCCTCGCGGGGAAGGCATGGACCCCGGATCAAGTCCGGGGCGACGAATGGAAAAGCTATAGGCCGTCGGCGTCAGATCGCGCCGTGGCAGTGCTTATACTTGCGGCCCGAACCGCAAGGGCACGGCGCGTTGCGGCTGATGTCGAGCGCCGCATAGGGATTTTCGCCTTCGGGCAGATCGGGACGCGGTGACTGCATCGGGGGCAGCGTGTTCGCGATCACGCCCAGCTGGCCGTCGTCGAGATCGGCGCTGTTGTCCTCGCCCGTGAAGGGGTCGATGTGCGTCGTCAGGAAATCGGGCAGGTCGGGCAGCGGCAGCGCCTCGGGCTCTTCGAAGCGGAGATCAATGCGCGCCACGGTGCGCGTCACATCCTCGCGGATATTCTGCAGCATGCGTTCGAACAGCGCGAAGGCTTCCTGCTTATATTCGTTGATCGGCTGCTTTTGCGCATAGGCGCGCAGGAAGACGACCTGGCGCAGCGCGTCGAGCGTCGAGAGATGCTCTTTCCAATGATGGTCGAGCGTCTGGAGCAGCACCGATTTCTCGATGCCCTTCCATGTTTCCTCGTCGACGAGCGCGGCCTTTTCGGCCGCGACGGCGTCGGCCGCCGCCTGAATGCGTTCCTCGAAGATTTCGGCGTCGACCGCGTCTTCCTGCATCCACGCATCGATCGGCGGCGAAAGATCGAGGATATTCTCCACCCGCTCCTTCATCGCCTCGACGTTCCACTGTTCGGGATAGCTGCCCGGAGGGCACGCGTCGGCAACGATCGAATTGACCGTCTCGGCGCGCATCGCGGTCATCACCTCGTCGACGGTCTCGCTGTCGATGATCTCGCCGCGCTGTTCATAGATGACCTTGCGCTGGTCGTTCATGACGTTGTCATATTCGACGACCTGCTTGCGGATGTCGTAGTTGCGCGCTTCGACCTTCTTCTGCGCGGTCTCGATCGCCTTCGACAGCCACTTCGACCCGATCGCCTCGCCATCCTCCAGATTCTTGTTCATCATCTTGGAGAACAAGGTGTCGGGGCCGAAGATGCGCAGCAGGTCATCGTCGAGGCAGAGGTAGAATTTTGACAGGCCCGGGTCGCCCTGACGCCCCGAACGGCCGCGCAGCTGGTTGTCGATGCGGCGGCTTTCGTGACGCTCGGTTGCGAGCACGAACAGCCCGCCCGCCGCCTTCACCGCTTCGCGCTCGGCGGCAACCTCTTCGCGGATGCGAGCGATCGCAGCGTCGCGCTCGGCGCCCTCGGGCAGGTCCTTCAGCTCGTCGTCGATGCGGAATTCTTCGTTACCGCCCAGTTTGATGTCGGTGCCGCGGCCCGCCATGTTCGTCGCGATCGTGACCGCGCCGGTGCGGCCCGCCTGAGCGACAATATGCGCTTCGCTTTCGTGGAAACGCGCGTTGAGCACGCTGTGCGGCACGCCGTCCTTTTCGAGGAAGGACGACAGCAGCTCGGACTTTTCGATCGACACGGTGCCGACGAGCACCGGCTGGCCGCGCTCGTTCGCCTCGCGGATCGTCTTGGCGATCGCACCGAACTTGTCGGTGATATTCTTGTAGAATTCATCCTCGTCGTCGACGCGCGCGATCGGACGGTTGGTCGGGATGTTGACGACATTCATCTTGTAGATGTCGAAGAATTCGGCGGCTTCGGTCGCCGCGGTGCCGGTCATCCCCGAAAGCTTCGGGTACATGCGGAAATAATTCTGGAAGGTGATCGACGCGAGGGTCTGGTTCTCGGGCTCGATCTGGACGCCTTCCTTCGCCTCGACCGCCTGGTGCAGGCCGTCGGACCAGCGGCGCCCGTCCATCATGCGGCCGGTGAATTCGTCGATGATGACGACCTTGCCGTCCTTGACGATATAGTCGGTGTCGATGCGGAACATCTGGATCGCCTTCAACGCCTGATTGACGTGATGCACGACCTGCGTGTTCTCGATGTCGTAAAGGTTGTTGCCCTGCAACAGGCCGGCGGCTTCGAGCAGCCGCTCGACATGCTCGGTGCCGTCCTCGGTCAGGTTGATCGACTTGGACTTTTCGTCCTTTTCATAATCATCCTCGGTCAGGTTGAGCACGACCTCGTTCACCCGGATATAAAGTTCGGACTTGTCGTCGGTCGGGCCCGAGATGATCAGCGGCGTGCGCGCTTCGTCGATCAGGATCGAATCGACCTCGTCGACGATGCCGAAATTGAAGGTGCGGTGGACCATCTGCTGGCGGTCGAACTTCATATTGTCGCGGAGGTAATCGAACCCCAGCTCGTTGTTCGTCGCATAGGTGATGTCGCTGTTATAGGCGTCGCGGCGCTGCGTCTCGTTGAGGTTCGGGACGATGATCCCGGTCGTCAGGCCCAGGAAGCCATAGACGGTGCCCATCCATTCGGCGTCGCGCGTCGCGAGATAGTCGTTGACGGTGACGACATGCACGCCCTTGCCTTCGAGCGCGTTGAGGTAGCAGGGCAAGGTCGCCATCAGCGTCTTGCCTTCACCCGTTGCCATCTCCGCGATCTCGCCGCGGTGGAGCACGACGCCGCCGACCATCTGCACGTCGAAATGGCGCATGCCGAGCGTGCGGACCGCGGCCTCGCGCACTGTGGCAAAGGCTTCGGGCAGGATGTCGTCGAGCGTCTCGCCGGCGGTCAGACGGTCACGGAACGCCTGTGTTTGCGCCTGCAGTCCGGCGTCATCGAGCGCCTGCATCGCGGGCTCAAACGCATTGATTTTGTCGACGATCTTGCGGATCGAGGCGACATAACGGTCGTTGGACGAGCCGAACAGGCTCTTGGCTAGGCCAGAAAACATGGATTTTCCTTGGAATTAGAATGAATTGGCGGCGCTTCGACCGCATGAACATATGAAAAAGGCCCCATTGCGGGGCGGCGCCTCAGGAAAGGCGCTAAAACGCTGCTCTATTCGAGCGCGCGGTCGCTGCCGGTGAGCAGGCCGGGAAGATGCGGCGGAGCCGCCTTGCGCGGCTTGCCGCTGCCGCTGGAGGTGCGGCGGGTCGGGGCGGTGGTGGTCGGGCGACGCTCGACGTCGTTCGTTTCGGCCTTGCCCGCGGTTTCGGCGAACATGACCAGCGACCCCATCGCCGCCGGAACGGCAGGCGCGGCAACAGCCCGGTCGGCGGTCGCCAGGCCGGTCAGTAATGCCAAAAGGGTCAGCAACAGCCGCAAGAATAGCCCCTCATAACGTTCGGAGCCCAGATTATTGCGCCCCGTTCCCTGAACATAGGGTGAAAGCGGCGGCTCGTCTAGGGGGCTGGCGTCGCGGCGGGATCGGCCAGTTCGGGGTTCAACCCGCGTACTTCGATCAGGAAACTCTTCGGTTTCTTGAACAATTTGCTCTTTCGATCGACCTTGAGCCCGACTGTCTCGGCCAGCTCCATGACAAAATGGACGCAATTGAATTTGTTCAGGCTGTAACTCGGCTGTTCGCGGTCGCGCCATTCGGCGACCTTCGCCATGACCAGCGCATAGGTCGCGTCGTCGACCGTCACATCGAACTGGCGATCGCTCTTCGCAATATAATCGGGTTCGGACGACTCCACCTTGCCCTTCACCGCCCCGAACAGGATCGCGGGGCTGACCGAAACCGCCGTGAAACCATAATTGGCGTCGACCACCTCGCCCGTCGCGTCGACTGTTCCCTTCATCACGATGAAGGCGTGCGGAAAGCGGTCGCCGAAATCATGGCTATAGAAACTCACGACCACCTCGGCGCGCGCCGGGGCCGCGAGGCCCGCGCACAGCATCAGCAACGACAGGAGAATGAAACGAAGGCCGCGGGTCATCATCGGCGCCCTCTTAGCGAGCCGCGCTTCGCCTTGCCAAGCCGCGATTGCCGCTTGACGGAAACGTCAACTTCGCATCTTGTCGCGCTGACATCAATGTAAGGAGGGGCCCATGGCACGAAAGGCGATTTTCATCACCGGGGGCGGATCGGGGATCGGCCGCGCGGTCGCGCGCCATTTCGCCGGGCAGGGCTGGTTCGTCGGCATCGCCGACGTCAACAGCGCCGGGATCGATGAAACCGCCGCGCTGCTTCCCGAAGGGGCTTCGTCGCGCCATATGATGGATGTCCGCGATCGCGACCAGTGGCAGGCCGCGCTCGACGCTTTTTCCGCGCAGAGCGGCGGCCGCCTCGATGTCCTCTTCAACAACGCCGGCATCGGCACGGGCGGGCAGTTCGCCGATATGCCGCCGGCCGAGGCCGACCGGTTGATCGCGATCAATTTCGGCGGTGTCGTCAACGGCATCTATATGGCGCTGCCGCTGCTCCGCGCGACCCCCGGATCGACGATCCTCAACACCGGGTCGGCGTCCGGCTTCTACGGCGTCGCGGGCCTCGCCATCTATTCCGCGACCAAATTCGCGGTGCGCGGCCTGACCGAGGCGCTCGAAATCGAATTCGCCAAACATGGCATCAAGGTCCGCTCGCTGATGCCGGGCTTCATCGACACGCCCCTGCTCGATCAGGTCAGCGCCGACAGCAACGAACCCGCGCGCAATCGCCTGTCCGACAGCGGCTTCGAAATCGTCCCCGTCGAGCGCGTCGCCGAGGCCGCATGGGAAGCGGTGCATGGGACGAGCGTCCACACCCCGGTCGGCAAGATGGCGAAGCGCCTGTCACGCCTCGCACGCTGGTTCCCGGGGCTGATCGTCCGCCAGTCGAAGAAGATCGACGGGCTCGGCGCCGCGTCATCGCACTAGGCTATTTCGCCGGCCCGCACGTCACCGACCCACTACCTACATTGCGCACGGTGCACACCGGCTTACCGAGCACGACGGTTTTGCCGATCCCGCGCGAGGTGATCGCGGCGCTCTTGACCGCGCGCAAGATGTGATCGCCCGCGCCTTCGCTGTCGCTGATGAGTTCGTCGACCGACAGCGCCCCCGCGTCGATCGCGCCCGCGCCCGACAATGTCATCTGCGCATTCTTTGCCGCGCCGCCGAGGGTCATCGTACCGTTGCCGATCATCGCGACCTGCAATCGGTCGGTACTGATCTGGCCGACGATCAGCCGTCCAGGTCCGCGCAGGCCAACCATCGCGCGTTGCCCTTTCAGCCTGTCGATCTGGAGCGATCCCGCGCCCGAAAGCGTCGCCGCACGCAGATTGGCGGCGTTGATGCGAACCGTCACCGGCCCGCGCGGCCCGCGGCGTTTTTCGTCGCCCGCGAACTGGCGTTCGCTGATCACCAACCTGCCGTCACGCGCTTCGACGCTCAGCCGGTCGAGCGCGTCCTGCGGCCCGGTCGCCACAGCGCTCACCGGTGCCCGCGTCACGACCTCGACCGTCACATCGGCGCTGACGTCGATCGTCTCGAAGCCGGTGAGGCCATAACGCTTTTCGGCGCCCCATGCGGGGCCGGCGGCAAGCAGGGCGGCGGCCGCGATCGCGGCGCATCTGGTGGCAAGCGTCATGGTGCCGCCTTACCCGCTTCGGGCAGGCGGCACCAGCACGGCATCATTTGCAGGTCGCGGTCCCCGAACCCATCTGCCGCGTCGAACAGGTCGCGCCGCCGGCCAGCGTCACATCGCCCGACCCGAGGATGCGAATATCGGCCGTGCCGGTCGCCTGCGCGTCGACATTGCCCGATCCGGTGACCGACACTTCGAGCGTCGTCGCGACCAGCCCGTCGGCATCGATGTCGCCCGACCCGGTGACGCTGATCTCGCCCGCCCCGATCGTGCCGCCGCCAATCTCGATATCGCCCGAACCCGACACCGTGATATCGGCGCGCTTGCCCGTCAGCTTCGCAACCTTGAGGTCGCCCGATCCGGTGACCACCGCCTCGACCGCGTCGCCGTCGACATTGTCGGCGTCGATCGTTCCCGATCCGGTCAGGCGCACCTTGTTCAGCCGAGGTAGGGTGATCGCGATATCGACATCATCCTCGTCGCTGCTCGAAAAGCTGAAACCTTCGCGCTTGCGGCCGATCAACAGATCCGGTCCATCGAGCTTGATCTCAAGCCGGTCGAGCGCTTCCTTGCGGCCACGCGCGGTGATCGAAAAAGCGTCGCCCTGCCGGATGGTGACGTCGTCGGGGCCCGCAACCTCAATCGCGGTAAAACCGGCCAGGTCATAGGTCTGGGTCGTGATCGGACCGACGCTGGCCGGCGGCCCGCCCCGCTCGGCCCGCTTTTCATCGCTCGGCGCCGCGCCGTTGCAGCCGGTCACAAGCGCCAGCGGCAAAATCGCCATCATCCAGTTCCGCATCATCAATCTCCTCTGTGTATTGCTTGCATAACACACGATGATCGGCGCTGTCCAGCGGTCTGCCATCTTGTCGCCACCTTCGGCGTCCAGAGGGCAATTTCTCCCCCGAAACCGAAAGCCCGACCATGAGCGTAGCCTTTCGCCGCGAGAGCGACGACGAGCATAAGGAACCCGAATTCGAGCTGCCCATCGCGGTCGGCCCGAACCTGGTGACTCCGCGCGGGCTGCGCCTGCTCGGCGAAGAGGTCGCGCGGCTTGAGGGCGAGATCGCGGAAACCGCCGACGAGGACGCGCGCAAGAAATTGCAGCGCCGCCTGCGCTATTTCCACACGCGGCAATCGACTGCCGAGGTGCAGGCACCGCCCGCGGACGGCAGTGTCGGCATCGGCAGCCGCGTGACCTATCGGCTGAACAAGGCCGAAAAGACGATCACCATCGTCGGCGGCGACGAGGCCGACCCGGCACGCGGCCACATCGCCTTTTCCGCCCCGCTCGCCCGCGCGCTGATGGGAACCGAGACCGGCGAGAGCATCGAATATCAGGACCGTGAGGATGCGATCGCGATCCTCGCGGTCGAGGCCGATCCGGAGACGCAGGCATGAAGGACAAATTCGAACGCCACAAACAGCCGTGGACCCCGGCCGAAATCGACAAACTCCATACGCTTGCCAAGAAAGGCATGCCGCTGAAGTCGATCGCGAAAGCGCTGACGCGCAGCGAGGAATCGGTGAAAATCCGGGCCAAGGCCGACAGCCTTTCGATCGCAAAGCTGCACTGAGCCACCATGTCCGCAACCGAATTTGACGCCATCGTGCTGGGTGCCGGCGCGGCCGGGCTGATGTGCGCCACGGTCGCGGGCGCGCGCGGCCGCCGCGTGCTGCTGCTCGACCATGCAGACGCGGTGGGCAAGAAGATCCTGATCTCGGGCGGCGGGCGCTGCAATTTCACCAATGTGAATAGCGCGCCCGACCGCTTCCTCTCGGCGAACCCGCATTTCGCCAAGTCGGCGCTCGCACGCTACACCCCCGCCGACTTTATCGCGCTCGTCGAGCGCCATGGCATCGCTTACCATGAAAAGACATTGGGCCAGCTCTTCTGCGACGGTTCGGCGAAACAGATCGTCGCTATGCTGCTCGATGAGGCGGCGAAAGCCGGTGTCGACGTCCGCACGGGCCAGCCGGTGAGCGACGTGAAGCATGCCGACGGCAAGTTCGCCGTCCGTTTCGGCGACCAGAGCTTCGCTGCCCCGGCGCTCGTCATCGCGACCGGCGGCCCGTCGATCCCCAAGATGGGCGCGACCGGCTTCGCCTATGATCTCGCGCGGCAGTTCGGTCTGAAAGTCGTCGAACCGCGCCCTGCGCTCGTTCCGCTGACACTCGGCGGCGACGATGTCCTGTTCCGCGAGCTATCGGGAATCGCCGCACCGGTCGAAGCCCGCGCGGGCAAGGCCGCGTTCCGCGAGGCCGCACTTTTCACCCATCGCGGCCTCTCGGGTCCCGCGATCCTGCAGGTCAGCAGCTATTGGCGCCACGGCGAACCCGTGACCATCGACCTCCTGCCCGACGCCCCGCAAGGCTGGCTGACGGACGCCAAACGCACCCGTCCGCGCACCACCCTCCGCGCCGCGCTCGGCGCGCAACTCCCCGACCGACTCGCCGAAACCCTCGCCGAACGCCTCGCACTTCCCGGCGAACTCGGCGCCCAGACCGACCGCAAGCTCGCCGATGCAGAGGCGCGACTCGCGGGCTGGATTTTCCGTCCCAACGGCACCGAAGGCTTCGCCAAAGCCGAGGTCACCGTGGGCGGAATCTCGACTGCAAACCTATCCTCGCAAACAATGATGGCCAAAACCGTCCCGAACCTCTATGCGGTCGGCGAAGCCGTAGATGTCACAGGGTGGTTAGGCGGCTATAATTTTCAATGGGCCTGGGCCAGCGGACACGCTGCCGGACAGGTGATTTAAGCCCATTGAGCCCCTTTTCCGTCGGCCCGTCACCGCACCGGTGACCGCCCATATTATTGAGATAAAAATGCCTTTCGAAAATCTTTCTCCCGTCCTTTCGGACGCCCTTGTCGCGCGCGGCTATGAAGCGCTCACCCCCGTCCAGACGCAAGTCACCGAAGACGAAGCCAAGGGCCGCGACCTGCTCGTCTCCGCCCAGACCGGCTCGGGCAAGACCGTCGCCTTCGGCCTCGCGATGGCCGACGAGCTGATCGAGGACGGCCGTCTGCCCTTCGCAACCTCGCCGCTCGCGCTGATCGTCGCCCCGACCCGCGAACTCGCGTTGCAGGTCAGCCGCGAACTGAGCTGGCTTTACGCCAAGGCCGGCGCGCGCATCGCGACCTGCGTCGGCGGCATGGACGCCAGCAAGGAACGCCGCGCGCTAGGCCAGGGCGTGCAGATCGTCGTCGGAACCCCGGGGCGCCTGCGCGATCACCTCGAACGCGGCGCGCTCGACCTCACCGCGCTCCGCGTCGCGGTGCTCGACGAAGCCGACGAAATGCTCGACATGGGCTTCCGCGACGACCTTGAGGAAATCCTCGACGGCACCCCCGCAACGCGCCGCACGCTTTTGTTCTCGGCGACGCTCCCCAAGCCGATCGTTCAGCTCGCCAAGCGTTACCAGCAGGATGCGCTGCGCATCTCGACCGTCGGCGAAGACCGCGGCCATGGCGACATCGCCTATCAGGCGGTGACCGTCGCCCCCGCCGACATCGAGGGCGCGGTCGTCAACCTGCTCCGCCTGCACGACGCCGAAACCGCGATGCTGTTCTGCGCGACGCGCGACAATGTCCGCCGCCTCCACGCCAGCCTCGTCGAGCGCGGTTTCGCCGCGGTCGCGCTGTCGGGCGAGCATAGCCAGAACGAACGCAACGCGGCGCTGCAAGCCCTTCGTGATCGCCGCGCCAAGGTCTGCGTCGCAACCGACGTCGCGGCGCGCGGCATCGACCTTCCGACGCTCAGCCTCGTCATCCACGTCGAAATCCCGCGCGACGCCGAGGCGCTCCAGCACCGTTCGGGCCGCACCGGCCGCGCGGGCAAAAAGGGCACCGCGGTCATCATCGTCCCCTATCCACGCCGCCGCCGCGTCGACGGCATGCTGCGCGGTGCGCGCATCAACGCCGAGTGGATGGACGCGCCGACCGCCGCCGACGTGCGCAAGCGCGATCAGGAGCGTTTGATGGAAAAGCTGCTCACGCCCGTCGAGCATGAGGCCGAAGATATCGAACTCGCGCAGCGCCTGATGGCCGAGCGCACGCCCGAGGACATCGCCGCATCGCTCGTCCAGGCGCACCGCGCGCTGATGCCGCCGCCCGAGGATCTGCTCGACAACAGCCCGCGCGGCCGCGACGCCGCCGGCCGCCCCGAGCGCGGCGAACGCTTCGAGCGCCCCGAACGCGGCGGCGACCGCCGCGAGGGATTCGAGGACGCCGTCTGGTTCCGCCTCAACATCGGCCGCCACCAGAATGCCGATCCGCGCTGGATCCTGCCGCTGCTCTGCCGCCGCGGCCATGTGAGCAAGAACGAGATCGGGGCGATCCGCATCGGTCCCAAGGAAACGATGTTCAACATCCCGCGCGCGATTGCTGACCGCTTTGCCGAAGCGGTGGTGCGGACCGCGAATCAGGATGGCGAGGACGACAGCGGCGTGTCGATCACGCCCGCGCCCGACGGCCCGACCTATCCGCCGCGCCGCGATAAGGGTCCGCGCGACAACGCGCCGCGCAACACGCTCGGCCGTGCGCCGGGCGGTGATCGTGGATTCGGTGATCGTTCGGGTCCGCGCGGCCCGCGTGGCCCGGGCGGCCCGGGCGGCAACGAACGCTACAAGCCCAAGCCCTACGGCCAGCGCAGCCCGCGCCGTCCGTCGAAGTAAGCCATAAACCCCTCCCCCGACGGGGAGGGGCTTTTGTCGCTCCGCCCTTGCGCTCCCCGGCCCGGCCCACCAGATGGACCGGACAGCAGGAGAGCGGCGCATGCAAGCGATCGAAGCCTTTATCGAAAGCCAGGGCGGACCCGAGGTCATCGACTGGCGCGAGGTGACGCTCGGCGACCCCGGCCCCGGCCAGGTGCTGCTCCGCCAGACCGCGGTCGGCCTCAACTATCTCGACACCTATCATCGCGACGGCACTTACCCCGTCCCGCTGCCCAGCGGCCTCGGCGTCGAATCCGCCGGCGAGGTGATCGCCGTCGGCGCCGACGTCCACGGCCTCCAGCCCGGCGACCGCGTTGCGACCTTCGGCCCCGAACGCACCGCCTATGCCAGCGCGCGGATCGTCGGCGCGGCGTCGCTGTTCAAGCTCCCCGGCGACATCGACGATGAAACCGCCGCCGCCGCGCTGCTGAAAGCCTGCACCGTCGAAATGCTCGTCGAACGCTGCGCGAAGGTTCAGGCCGGCTCGCCCGTGCTCGTCCACGCCGCCGCGGGCGGGGTCGGGCTGATCCTCGTCCAGTGGCTGAAAGCGATCGGCGCGACCGTGATCGGCACCGTCAGCACCGAAGCCAAGGCGCACACCGCGCGCGAAGCCGGCGCCGACCATGTGCTGATGTACAAGAGCGACGACGTAGCCGCGCATGTCCGCGAAATCACCGATGGTCAGGGCGTGCCGGTGACCTTCGACGGCATCGGCATGGCGACGTGGGACGTGTCGCTAAAGGCCACCGCGCGGCGCGGGCTGATTGTCAGCTATGGAAATGCGGGCGGCCCGGTGACCGGGGTCAACCTCGGCATCCTCGCTCAGCATGGGTCGCAGTTCGTCACGCGCCCGACCTTGTTCGACTATTATCACCTGCCCGGCGAACGCGCCGCGGGCGCAGCGCGCGTGTTCGAGATGATCGCCTCGGGCGCGGTGCAGATCACCGTCGGACAGCGCTATGGGCTACAGGATGCGGCAAGGGCGCACGCCGATTTGCAGGCGGGACGTACGACGGGTTCGACCTTGCTGATCCCGGAGCACAACTAAACCCCTCCCGCCTGCGGGAGGGGCAGCGAGACTTGCGAGCTTGCTCGCTAGTCGCAGTGGGGGAGGGTTGCGCAACGTCACATGTTCTCCCCCGACCCCTCCCTGAAGGGAGGGGAGAAATTACGCGTTCAACCGCTCCGCATGCCACGCGACATGCTCGGCCAAAAAGGTCGAGATGAAATAATAGCTGTGGTCATACCCCGGCTGCATGCGGATCTCGGCCTTCTGCCCCGCACGTTCGCACGCCGCGACCAGCAATTCGGTCTTCAGCTGCTCGGCGAGAAAATTATCGGCGTCACCCTGATCGACGAGCAGGTCGGGGACGCGCAGCCCCTGATCGAGCAGCGCGCACGCGTCATAGGCGTGCCAGTCCTCGCGGTTGTTACCGAGATAGTTGCCGAGCGCCTTTTCGCCCCATGGACATTGCAGCGGCGCGACGATCGGCGAGAAGGCCGACACCGAACGAAAACGATCCTGATTGCGAAGGCCGATGGTGAGCGCGCCATGCCCGCCCATCGAATGGCCGGTGATCGCCTGCCGCGTCAGGTCGGCGCTCGCAAAATTGCGCAGGACGAACGAAGGCAGCTCATCCTCGATGTACGAGCGCATCCGGTAGTTCTTCGCCCACGGCTCCTCGGTCGCATCGACATAGAAACCCGCGCCCAGCCCGAAATCCCACGCGGCGTCGGGATCGTCGGGAACGCCATCGCCGCGCGGGCTGGTATCGGGAGCGATGAAGATCACGCCATGCTCGGCGCACGCGGCGCGATACTCGCCCTTTTCCATCACATTGGCGTGGGTGCAGGTCAGCCCCGACAGATACCAGAGCACCGGAAGCTTCGCGCCGGGTTCATGGTCGGGGACGAACACCGCAAAGGTCATGTCGGTGCCGGTGGTCGTGCTCGCATGCCTGTACACGCCCTGCGTGCCGCCATGGCTGCGAACGGTGGAGAGGGTTTCGAGGGTCATGCGGACTCCTGAACGGGGATGGGCGCGACGACGGGCTGATGTCCCCAATGACGCAGAAGGTCGAGGATCGTTGCCCCCGACAGACCGAGTGTGCCGGTGTTACGCAATGGATGAACATTGACCGTCGCCGCGGCGGCCAGCCCCTCGTCGAGCACGACGGTGATACTGCCCGGAAGCGCATTGATCGCGGCGAGCGGCGTCACCGATCCCGGCGCGATCCCGAGCAGCCGTTCCATATCGTCGGCCTTGCCGAAGCTGACGCGCTTGCTGCCGATCGCGGCGGGCAGCGCCTTCAGGTCGACACGCGCCTCGCCGGGAACAGTGACGAGCCAATAAGCGCCACCATTGTCCTTCAAAAACAGATTCTTGGTATGCGCGCCCGGAATGCCCGCATTGACCTCGTCGCTCTCGGCGACGGTGAAAACCGCGACATGCTCATATACGGCGAAGGGGATGCCAAGCGCATCCAGGTCGGTCAGCAATCCCGCTTCGCCGCGCATGATCGATCCTCAGACGACGCGGTGCAGCGCGCAGAGCTTGTTGCCCGACGGATCGCGCAGATAGGCGAGATACATCGCGCCGAAACCGCCTTCGCGGATGCCCGGCGGGTCTTCGATCGACGTGCCGCCGTTGGCGACGCCGGCATCATGCCACGCCTTGGCCTGCTCGGGGCCTTCCATCGCAAAGCCGATCGTGCAGCCGTTGCCCGCGGTCGCGGGTTCGCCATCGATCGGCGCACCGACGAGGAACAGCCCGCCATTGTACATATAGATCAGGCGTCCCTTGTCGTCGGTGATCGCCGGCTTGCCGCCGATCGCCTGAAAGGTCGCGTCATAGAATTTCTTGGCGGCTTCGAGGTCGTTCGCCCCGACCATATTGTGACTGTACATCGCCTTTGCTCCTCCTGATTCTGGTTGCGAATCGATACCTACCCTGCTCGGCCGGGCAGGACCAGCCGCCATAATGTTTCGGATTCTGCAAAAATGACGAACCCGGGCGCTCGTACCTATCCTAGCGGAAGACCACCGTCTTGCGCCCGTCGATCAGCACGCGCTGTTCGGCAACCCAGCGCACCGCGCGCGCCAGCACCTGCGCCTCGGTATCGCGGCCGATGCGGATCAATTCGTCGACCGAATCGCGATGATCGACGCGCTCGACCGCCTGTTCGATGATCGGCCCCTCGTCGAGATCGCTCGTCACGAAATGCGCGGTCGCGCCGATCAGCTTGACCCCGCGTTCGTGCGCGCGGTGATAGGGCTTGGCGCCCTTGAAGCCCGGCAGGAAGCTGTGGTGGATATTGATGCAGCGCCCCGACAGCTTCGCCGACAAATCCTGCGACAGCACCTGCATATAGCGCGCAAGCACCAGATGCTCGGCGCCCGCATCGGCCATGATCTGCACGATCGCCGCCTCCTGTTCGGCGCGATTGGCGTCGCTGACCGGCAGGTGATGAAAGGGTACGCCGTGCCATTCGGTCAGCCGCCGCTGATGCTCATGGTTCGACACCACCGCGGCGATGTCGATCGCGAGATTGCCCGTCGACCAGCGGTGGAGCAGGTCGTTGAGGCAATGGCTGCCCTGCGACACCGCGATGACGAAGCGCGGCTTGACGCGGCTGTCGCTGATCCGCGCGTCCATCGCGAACCGATCGATGATCGGTGCGAAAGCGTCCTGCACCGCCGCGAGCTCGCCGGGAAAGCGCGGCCCCGCACCGCGGAACTCGACGCGCATGAAAAAGCGCCCCGAATCGAGGTCGGCATATTGCTGGCTATCGAGGATGAAGCCGTCGCGTTCCGCGAGCAGCCCCGTCACCGCCGCGACAATGCCGACCGCATCGGCGCAGCTGAAGGTCAGGACAAAGGCGGGCTGGTCCATTTCCATCATGCCAGCCGGTGCGTCGCGCACAGCTTGTTGCCGGCGGGATCGCGCAGATAGGCAAGATAGAGCGTGCGCCCTTCGGTGCCGTGGCGAACGCCGGGCGGATCCTCGATTGCCGTGCCGCCGTTCGCCGCGCCCGCGGCGTGCCAGGCATCGACCGCCTCGGTCGACGCGGCGACGAAACCCAGCGTTCCGCCATTGGCCCCGCTCGCGGCCGCACCATTGAGCGGCTTGGTCAGCAAAAAGCGCCCACCGGCGTGCGAATAGATGAGCCGGCCCCATTCGTCGACGACACCCGGCGGGATTCCGAGCGCGCCGAGCGCCGCGTCATAGAAGCGGCGCGCGGCTTCGATATCGTCGGCGCCCAGCGCCACATGACTGAACATGGCGGCCTCAGAACACGACGACGCTGCGGATGCTTGTCCCCGCATGCATCAGGTCGAAGCCCTTGTTGATCTCTTCCAGCCCCATGACGTGGGTGATCATCGGGTCGATCTCGATCTTGCCGGTCATATACATGTCGACGATCTTGGGCACATCGGTGCGGCCCTTGGCGCCGCCGAACGCGGTGCCGCGCCAGTTTCGCCCGGTGACGAGCTGGAACGGCCGCGTCGCGATTTCCTTGCCCGCTTCGGCCACCCCGATGATGATCGAGGTGCCCCAGCCGCGATGGCAGGCTTCCAATGCGGTGCGCATCACCTCGGTATTCCCCGTCGCATCGAACGTATAATCGGCGCCGCCGTCGGTCATCTGGACGATCGTCGCGACGACATCCTCGCGGCTCATGCCCTTCGAATTGAGGAACTCGGTCATGCCGAACTTGCGGCCCCATTCCTCGCGCGCGGGGTTGATGTCGACGCCGATGATCTTGTCGGCACCGGCGAGGCGCGCGCCCTGAATCACGTTGAGCCCGATGCCGCCAAGCCCGAAGACGACGACATTGTCACCGACCTGCACTTTTGCCGTATTGATGACGGCTCCCACCCCGGTGGTCACGCCGCAGCCGATGTAACAGCTCGACTGGAACGGCGCATCTTCGCGGATCTTCGCGACCGCGATCTCGGGCAATACGGTGAAGTTCGAGAAGGTCGAGCAGCCCATATAATGAAAGATCGGCTGGCCCTTGTACGAAAAGCGCGTCGTGCCGTCGGGCATCAGCCCCTTGCCCTGCGTCGCACGGATCGCGGTGCAGAGGTTGGTCTTGCCGCTGAGGCAGCTTTTGCACTGGCGGCATTCGGGGGTGTAGAGCGGGATCACATGATCGCCGGGCTTTACCGAGGTTACGCCGGCGCCGACTTCGCGCACGATGCCCGCGCCCTCATGCCCCAGCACGCTCGGGAAAATGCCCTCGCTGTCGAAGCCGTCGAGCGTGTACGCGTCGGTGTGGCAGATGCCTGTCGCCATGATCTCGACCAGCACCTCGCCCGCCTTCGGGCCTTCGAGGTCGAGTTCGACGATCTCCAGCGGCTTCTTCGCTTCGAAAGCAACGGCGGCGCGGGTCTTCATGGGCGATCTCCTTCTCGCCCGGCTATCAGCACTCCACGACGCTGACCGCAAGACCCCCTTTGGATGTTTCCTTATATTTGTCGCGCATGTCGCGGCCCGTTTGCAGCATCGTCGCGATCACCGTGTCGAGGCTGACGACATGGGTGCCGTCGCCGATCATCGCGATGCGGCTCGCATCGATCGCCTTGATCGAACCCATCGCGTTGCGTTCGATGCACGGAATCTGCACCAGCCCGCCGATCGGATCGCAGGTCAGGCCGAGATTATGTTCCATGCCGATCTCGGCGGCATTTTCGACCTGCGCGTTGGTCCCGCCCAATGCCGCGGTCAGCCCCGCCGCCGCCATCGAACAGGCGACGCCGACCTCGCCCTGACAGCCGACCTCGGCGCCCGAGATGCTGGCGTTGCGCTTGTAGAGCGCACCGACCGCGCCCGCGGCGAGCAGGAAGGTGCGCACCCCCGCATCGTTGCCGCGATAGCCGCGCCGGTAAAAGCGGATCACCGCGGGAATGATCCCCGCCGCGCCATTGGTCGGCGCGGTGACGACCTTGCCACCCGCGGCATTTTCCTCGTTCACCGCCATCGCCCACAGGTTGATCCAGTCCATCATCGCGAGCGGATCGGTCAGATTCGCCTCGTGGCGGTTGCGGATGTCGTCGGCGATCTGCGGCGCGCGGCGCTTGACCTTCAGCCCGCCCGGCAAGACCCCGGTACTGCAGCACCCCGCGTCGATCGACGCGTCCATCGCGCCCGCGATCGCGTCGAGCCCGGCCTCGACCTCTTCGAGGCTGCGATGCGCGAGCTCATTTTCGAGCATCATCTCGGCGAAGCTCTTGCCCGACGCCGCGCCCATTTCGAGCAGATCGGCGCCCGAGGTGAAGGCGAAGGGCAGTTCAACCTCGTCCTCGGCGCCGCGGCTGTTGCGGCCCGCCTCGTCCTCGTCGACGACGAAGCCACCGCCGATCGAGAAATACATGCGCTTCGCGAGGATCTCGCCGTCGCCGTCGCGCGCGGTGAAGCTCACGGCGTTGCTGTGAAAGGGCTGCCGCTGGCGCATCTGGAAGTGCAGGTCGCTTTTCGGTTTGAAGCGAGCGCGCTGGCGGCCGAGCAGATAGAGAAAGCCCTCGCTTTCGGCGCGGTCCCAATGCGCGCGGATCGCCGCGAGGCTCGTGCTCGCGGGAATCTCACCGGCGAGACCTGCTACGATGGCGGTGTCCGCTGCGTGCCCCTTGCCGGTCAGCGCGAGCGAGCCGTAAAGGTCGGCTTCGACATGCGCGGTTTTGCCCAGCAGCGCCTGCTCGTCGAGCCACACGGTGAAACGCCGCGCGGCAACCATCGGCCCGACCGTATGCGAGCTGGAGGGACCGACACCGATTTTGAAAAGTTCGAAAAGGCTGATCGTCATGGCGGCCCTATAGGAGAAGGCGGACGATCCCGATAGGCCCGCGTGGGCCAATTTTCGTTACGGCTTGCAAGAAATCCTCCCTGCGGCGCAGCCGTGGGGAGGGGGACCATGCGAAGCATGGTGGAGGGGCCGCGACGTCGCCGCCCCTCCGTCAGCCCTGCGGGCTGCCACCTCCCCATCGCTTCGCGACAGGGAGGATCACAAGCTTACGCCGGATAGGTCCAGGTCGTATCGCGCGCGAAATTCTCCGCGGCGAAATCCCAGTTCAGCAATTCGTCGACCACCGCGTCGACATAGGCCGGACGCAGATTCTTGCGGTCGATGTAATAGGCATGTTCCCACACATCGATCACGAGCAGCGGCTTGATACCTGCAACCAGCTCGGTGCCGGCATCGTGCGTGTCGGTGACCGACAGCGTGCCGTCACGCGAGACGAGCCACGCCCAGCCCGAGGCGAAATGGTTGACCGCGGTTTCCTTGAGCTTCTTCTTGAGGTCGTCGAGCGAACCGAAATCGCGCTCGATCGCGGCGAGCAGGTCGCCCTTCGGCGCGGTCTTCGTCGGCGACAGGCTTTCCCAATAGAAAGCGTGGTTCCACGCCTGCGCGGCGTTGTTGAACAGGCCCTTGTTGCCCGATCCTTCGGCGTGGTGGACGATTTCTTCGAGCGGCTTCGACGCCAGCTCGGTGCCTTCGATCGCGGCGTTGGTCTTGTCGACATAGGCCTTGTGGTGCTTGCCATGGTGCGTCGCCAGCGTGTCGGCCGAGATATGCGGCTCGAGCGCGTCCTGGGCGTAAGGGAGGGGAGGATGGGCGATCGTCATGGCAGTCTCCATTTTATTATTGAGGGGTTTGCGGCCTTAAACTCGGTATCGGACCCGCGGGTTGCAACCCTGTGACCGCAAATTTTGCGGTTATTTTTCAGGTCACCATCGCTTGCAGCGTCGCGATGCGGTCGGCTTCCTCGGCGGGCTTGTCGCGGCGGATGCGCGATATGCGCGGGAAGCGCATCGCGAGCCCCGACTTGTGACGCTTGCTGCTGTGGATCGAATCGAAGGCGACTTCGAGCACGAGCGATTTCTCGACCTCGCGCACGGGACCAAAGCGGTTCAGCGTGTTGTCGCGCACGAACTTGTCGAGCCATTTCAGCTCCTCGTCGGTGAAGCCCGAATAGGCCTTGCCGACGGGCAGCAACTCGCCCGCCTCGGACCAGCAGCCGAAGGTATAGTCCGAATAGAAGCTCGCGCGGCGTCCATTGCCGCGCTGCGCATACATCATCACGCAGTCGGCGGTGAGCGGGTCGCGCTTCCATTTATACCAGAGGCCGGCGCGGCGCCCCGCCACATAAGGCGCGTCGCGGCGCTTGAGCATCACCCCCTCGATCGCCGCATCGCGCGCGCCCGCGCGGCGCTCGGCGAGGTCGTCGAAATCCTTGGCGTCGATCACTTGCGAAAGGTCGAAATGGCTGCCCGCCAGCCGCGGCACGAAGGCCTCCAACTGTCGCCGCCGCTCGGTCCACGGCAGCCCGCGCAGGTCGTCGCCGTCGACCGCGAGCAGGTCGTACACACGCACAAACGCAGGATAATCGGCGAGCATCTTCTTCGACACGATTTTGCGCCCGAGCCGCTGTTGCAGCGCATTGAAACTCGCCGCCTCGCCGCCCTGCACCTCACCACGCACAAGCAGTTCGCCGTCGATCACGGCGTCCTGGTCGAACGCCGCGACCAGCTCGGGGAAGGCGCCGCTGATCTCCTCGCCGCCGCGGCTGTAGATGCGCGTCTCGCCGCCACCATGGACGATCTGGACGCGAATGCCGTCCCATTTCCACTCGGCGGCATAGTCGGCGAGGTCGACGCTTGCCTCCTCCAATGGATGCGCGAGCATGAACGGACGGAAAAAGGCGACGTCGGCAAGGTCGGGCCGCTCCGCCCTTCCCTCGCCCCACGCGAACAGCGGCGCATAGGGCGGCGGGATCGCGTGCCACAACTCCTCGACATCGTCGACCGGCACGTCGAACGCCTGCGCGAACGCCTGTTTCGCGAGCCGCGCCGATACCCCGACGCGCATTCCGCCGAGCGCAAGTTTGAGCAAGGCATAACGGCCGTCGGCGTCGAGCCGGTCGAGCAGCGAGGCGACGATCGCCGGGGCATCGCTGCGAGACGCGGCCGACAGCGCATCCACCGCATCCGATACGCTAAGGCCCGCCTTCTTCCCCGGCACGTCAGGCCACAGCAGCGCCGCCGTCTCGGCCGTATCGCCGACGAAGTGCCGCGACAGGCGGAACAATTCCTCATCGATGCGGGTCGCCAGCAAGGTCCGCACCGTCCCCGCCTTCACCGCCGGGAAATCGAGACTCTCGGTCAGCGCCGCGATCGCCCAGCCACGATCCGGGTCGGGCGTATGGCGCAGATAGTCGACGATCAGCGCGAGCTTCGTATTACGCGAGCGCGTGTAGATCAGCCGGTCGATCAGGGCCGCGAAGCGCTTCACACCTCCTCCTCCAAATCGCGGCCGACGAGGTGCAGCGCGCGCGCCTTGCGCTGGGTGAGTTCGCACCAGCGCAGCAGGCCGTCCTCGCTGCCGTGGGTGATCCAGCTCTCCTTCGGGTTCACCTCCGAAATCGTCGTCGTCAGCTCGTCCCAATCGGCATGGTCCGAAATCACCAGCGGCAGTTCGACCATGCGTTGCCGCGCGCGCTGGCGCACGCGCATCCAGCCCGACGCCATCGCGGTCACCGGATCGGGCAGCCGCCGCGACCAGCGATCACCCAGCGCCGAGGGCGGTGCGAGGACGATCCGCCCCGCCATCTCGGCCTTGTCGGTTTCGCTGACCAGCCGCAACTCGCCGAGATCAACGCCATGCACCGCATAAAGCTCGCACATCTTCTCAAGCGCGCCGTGGATATAGATCGGCGCATCCCATCCGGCCCCGCGCAATTCGGCAATCACCCGCTGCGCCTTGCCCAGCGCATAGGCGCCGACGAGCACCGAGCGGTCGGGCTCGGCGCGCACCGCGCCGATCAGCTTGGCGATCTCGCCCTCGGTCGGCGGGTGGCGGAACACCGGCAATCCGAAGGTCGCCTCGGTGATGAAAATATCGCACGGAACGACCTCGAAGGGCGCACAGGTCGGGTCGGGGCGGCGCTTATAATCGCCGGTGATGACGATTCGTTCGCCCCCATACTCCATCAAGATCTGGGCGCTGCCGAGCACATGCCCCGCCGGATGAAAGGAAAAACGCACTCCGCCGCGCTCGAACCCGTCGCCATATTCAAACGCCTGATTGCGGCTCGCCTCGACGTCGACGCCATAGCGCAGCGCCATAATCGCCAGCGTCTCCGGCGTCGCGAACACCGCGCCATGACCGCTGCGCGCATGGTCGGCGTGACCGTGCGTCACCGCAGCGCGCTCGACCGGGCGCGAGGGATCGATCCACAGGTCGGCGGGCTTCACATAAAGCCCGCCCGAATGCGGTTCGAGCCAATGCTTGGCTTTCGCCATCAGCACCCACCTGCCGGAATCGGAATCGCCGCCTTGTTCATATCGCCTGCATAGCACAACGAACAAAGAAGGAACAAATCCGGGTCCGCGCTAAGCCTCGCGCCACTTTGCGGGCAGCGCGATGTCGACCACCAGCCCGGTCGGCTCCCAGTGACGCGCGATCGAGCCGCCCAGATTGTTGCGCACGCTGCGTTCCATCAGCAGCGTGCCGAAACTGGTGCGGTCGGGCGGTCCGACCAGCCCCTGCGTTCCGGTTTCGGTCCAGGTCAGGCGAAACATCCGCGACTCGCTGCCCTCCGGATCCTGCGACCAGTGGATTTCGACGCGTCCTCCGTCGTTCATCAGTGCGCCATGCTTGACCGCATTGGTCGCGAGCTCGTTGAACACCAGCGCCATCGCGACCAGCGCATTTTCGGGCAGCAGCAGATCGGGGCCCGACCAGCGGATGCGCGGAAAGGCCGCCTCGACCTCGCGCATCAGCGCGTGCATCGATCCGGTCATGAAATTGGCGCCGAGCAGGACATTCTGCGCGCGGTTAAGCGCGTCGAGCCGGCTGCTGATCCGTTCGACATAATCGTCGACGTCGCGCGCTGCGTGGCGGGTGAGCGAGATGATCGCGCTGACCGTCGCGAACAGGTTGCGCATCCGGTGGTGCAGCTCGCGCATCAACAGATTGGCATTTTCCTGCCGGCTCTTCTGTTCGGTGATGTCGATGCTCACCCCGGTCAGCATGGCATCGTCCGACCGCACGTCCCAGTCGCCGCGCACGGCGTTCCAGCGCACGCCGCGCTCGGGATTCAGCACGCGATATTCGGCCGCATAGGGCGTTCCGTTCGCGATCGCTTCCTTCAGTATCTCGCGCAGGCCGGCGCGGTCGTCGGGATGGACGAGATCGAAAAATCCGTTGCCGGTCGCCAGCATCGCCTGATATTCGGAGCCCCATAGTTCGGCGCCGGCGCCCTGCGTGCGCAGCCGGTCGGTCCGCGGATCATATTGCCACGACGCGATTCCCGAAAAATCGAGCGCGCGTTCGAGCGTGCGGCGCGCCTCGTCGCGCTCGGCGCCGATCCGGCGCAGGTCGGCTTCGGCCATGATGATCCCGGCGAAATCCTCGAGCCGTTCGAGCTCGATATCGGTGAGCGCTTTGCGCTCATCGCGATCGATCAGGCACAGGCTGCCCAGGATCGCGCCGTTATAAGCGCGCAGCGGCACCCCCGCATAGAAGCGGATGTGCAGATCGCCGGTCACCAGTGGATTGTCGCGAAAGCGCGGATCGCCCAGCACGTCGGTCACCATCACCGGCCGCTCCTCGGCGATGACATATTGGCAAAAGCTCATCTCGCGCGGCGTTTCGGGGGTATCGAGGCCATAGGCCGATTTGAACCATTGGCGGCAATCGTCGACGAGCGAGACCAGCGCGATCGGCACGCCGTACAGTTCGGCGACCATTTTCGTGACGCGGTCGAACGCCTGCTCGGGCGGGGTGTCCATGATGCGATATTCGCGAAGCGTGTCGAGACGCAGCCTTTCGGCGCGTGCTGCAGCTTCGTCTCCCCCGTCCGCCAAATCTCGTCCCTCGCTGCCCTGCGATGCTGATGGCCCCGCATCGCTCATGTCCCCGGGGCGCCGCTCTGCCATGAATATGGTCCCTACAAAAGCATGCTCGCGCCGCAACCGGAAAAGTAATTAAATTCCACTTACTTACGTCGCATTTTCATCGCGTCCCGACTGACTCTACGCATTGGGGCGCGACAAGTTGCAACGGCCGCCGCCGCTCCTTTCGGCCGCCAGACGGAACCGACCCGCGCCGGGACGCGTATGACTGGTCACAAGAGGGAGCAATTTTGATGACATTGGGTGAGGAACTTCGCGGGCATCTGCCTTTCCTGCGCCGCTACGCGCGGGCTTTGACGGGTAGCCAGCAGCATGGCGACAATTTCGTCCACACGACGCTCGAAGTCATCGTCGCGGCCCCCGACGAATTCCACAGCGGCGACGGCACCCGGATCGACCTTTACCGCAATTTCCACCGTATCTGGGAAAGCGCCTATATCGACGAGGGCGAAGACAGCGATGAGGGCGAGCACCCGCTCGTCCGCGCCGCGCATCGGCGCCTCGTCCAGATCACCCCGCTCGGCCGGCAGATTCTGTTGCTCACCGCGCTCGAGGGATTTTCGGTCGAGGAGGCCGGGCTGATCACCGGCACCGACGGGCCGACGGTCGAAACACTGCTCGACGATGCGGTCGGCGAACTCGACCGCGAATCGCAAACCTCGGTGCTGATCATCGAAGACGAACCGCTGATCGCGATGGAGCTCGAACAGATCGTGCGCGATCTGGGCCACCGCGTCGCGGGCGTCGCGACCACCCACGAGGATGCGGTCGCCGCGTTCGAACGGACCGACGCGGGGCTCGTCCTCGCCGATATCCAGCTTGCCGACGGATCGTCGGGGATCGACGCGGTGCAGGATATCCTGGCGATCGCGCCGGTCCCGGCGATCTTCATCACCGCCTTTCCCGAACAATTGCTCACGGGCGGCCGCGTCGAGCCGACCTTCCTGATTTCAAAGCCATTCCGCGAAAACACCGTGCGCGCGGCGATCAGCCAGAGCTTGCTGTTTACGCCGCAGCTCGCAGCATAGGATTTTCCTTTCTCCCCTCCTGCAGACGGGAGGGGAGAAACATTATCGAAACAACCTCAGTCCCCGCCGGGACCGTTCGCGGTCAGCTGATCGACATTGTCCATGATCGTGCGGAACGCCTCGCTCGACGGCATCGCGTCAGTGCTGCGCCGCGGCATTTCGCCGCTCTCCAATATCGACTGCAGCGCTGCGCGGCCGCGCGACACCCGGCTTTTCATCGTGCCGACCGCGCAGCCGCAGATCGCCGCACCTTCCTCGTAAGATAATTGCCCGGCGCCAATCAGCACGAGCGCCTCGCGCTGGTCGACCGGCAGCAGCAGCAACGCCCGCTGCACGTCGGCCAGATGCAGGCTGTCGTCCTGATCGTCGGGCGCGACAAGCAACCGCTCGGCGGCCAGCTCGTCATATTCGGCGGTGAATTTCTTGCGGCGCATCTGCGACAGGAAACAATTGCGCAGGATGACGAACGCCCAGCTCTTCATGCTGGCGGGGCCCGGCACATATTGCGCGCGCGCCTTCCATGCCTTCAGCATCGTTTCCTGCACCAGATCGTCGGCGAGGTCGGCGTTGCCCGTCAAGCTGCGCCCGAATGCACGCAGATGCGGCAGCATTGCCGCGAGTTCACGCTTGAAGCTGGCATCGTCGAGCGGCTGAGGCGTTTCGTCGCTAGTCACACAATCCTGATCGTTTGGGCGCCCGGAAGCACCGCTGAATAGACACAAGGCTTAGCGGGTTGAATCCATTATGGGAACCAAAAGCGCACCCAAAGAGGCAGTAACCGAAACCGGCCGGACCAGACATTGTGCTTTTATCGCAACACCGTTCGTCGAAAAAACCGGCAGGCGGGGAACCCCGGGCCGTTCTCGTCGTTGCTCCCGCATGGCTACGCAAGGCAACAATAGGATGAACGGCAAGGGCCCCCTCCCCCCGGGCGCCGACGCGCGCCGCACGCTGGGAAGCTTTCCCGGCACGACCGGCGACCAGTGGCACCGCACGCTGACCGGGCGACAAGCGCCCGAGCCGGTCAGCGCGAAACTGCGCATGATCTATGGCAATGTCGTTGCCGAAAAGCTGCCCGATAATATGCTCGACCTTCTTTCCCAGCTCGATCAGAAAAGTCCGAAGCAATAATGACCGGAACCACCGCCGCTGCTTCGCAGCCGCAGGCCGAAACCCTGTCCGACAGCGAATTCAAGACGCTGCTCGCCGGCGTCATTCCGCACCTTCGCGCCTATGGCCGCAGCCTGTCGGGCAACCCCGACCTCGCCGACGATCTGACGCAGGACACGATGGTCAAGGCGTGGGCGTCGCGCGAGCGGTTCGAACGCGGCACCTCGATCAAGGCGTGGACCTTCGTCATCCTGCGCAACACCTTCCTGTCGCAGATGCGCCGCAACAAATTCGTCGGCGAATATGACGAGACCGCGGTCGAGCGCACGATGTCGACCCCCGCTGCCCAGGAAGACAGCGGCGAGATGGCCGACCTGCAGCGCGGACTGATGGAATTGCCGCAGGACCAGCGCGAGGCGCTGATCCTCGTCGGCGCCGGCGGATTGTCCTACGAGGAAGCCGCGAGCATCTGCGATTGTGCGCTCGGCACCATGAAAAGCCGCGTCTCGCGCGCGCGCGCGGCGCTCGAAGAGATTATGAACAGCGGCCAATTCTCGCAGAAGCGCGCCGACGCGCCGCCGTCGAGCGAAGCGGTCGACGCGATCATGGACAGCGTCGAGACGATCACCGCGCGGCGCGAGGCGGCGAACCGCTGAGATAATCCCGTCGCCCCCGCGCAGGCGGGGGCCGCTGTCGGCCCCACACTACCTCGCTAGCGGCCCCCGCCTGCGCTGGGGCGACGGGCTATTCATTCTCTCGACTTTCTTGGTCGTTCAAGTCAGATGTGCGCATCCGTCCCCAGCGAAGCGAGCCCCCTTCGATGAAAAACCTGCCGCATCTTGCCCTGATTTCCGCGCTGGCCGTCGCCGCCTGCTCGGCCGCCCCCGCGTCGACCGAAGCCGCGCCCGCGGACACCGCCAAGCTCGACGCCTCGGGCGCGCAGCCCGCGACGCCGCTCGCCGATGCACCCTTCACGGTGAAGGAGGTCGCGAGCTTCAACGAACCCTGGGCGATGACTTTTGTCCCCGGGACGCGCGCGGCGCTGATCACCGAACGATCGGGCAAGCTCAAACTGTGGCAGGAAAGCGGCCCGACGCTCGACGTCGCGGGTGTCCCCGCGGTCGCCTATGGCGGTCAGGGCGGGTTCGGCGACGTGATCGTCGCGCCCGACTTTGCGACCAGCGGCACGATTTACCTGAGCTGGGCCGAGCCCGGCCCCGGCAACACCTATGGCGCGGTGGTCGGCAAGGCGAAGCTGAAGCAAGGCGCCGCGCCCGCGCTCGAAGGGCTCCAGATCATCTGGAAACAGAACCCCAAGGTCACCGGCCAAGGACATTATTCGCACCGCCTTCTCTTCTCGCCCGACGGCAAATATCTCTTCATCGGCTCGGGCGAGCGCCAGAAATTCACACCCGCGCAGGATATGACGGGCAATCTCGGCAAGGTCCTTCGCCTCAATCCCGATGGCAGCGTCCCCGCCGACAACCCGTTCGTCAGCGAGGGTGGCGTGACCGCGCAAATCTGGTCGCTCGGCCACCGCAATATCCTGGGGCTCGCCTTCGACGGCACCGGGAAGCTGTGGAACCAGGAAATGGGACCAAAGGGCGGCGATGAGGTCAATCTCGTCGAGGTCAAGGCGAACTACGGCTATCCGATCGTGTCGAACGGCGACCATTATGACGGCAAGGACATCCCCGACCATCCGACGCGCCCCGAATTCGCGGCGCCGAAACTCTGGTGGAACCCGTCGGTCTCGCCCGGCGGGCTCGTCTGGTATGGCGGCGACCTCTATCCGGGCTGGAAGAACAGCCTCTTGATGGGCGCGCTGTCGGGCGAAGGGCTGATCCGCATGCAAGTCGATGGCGACAAGCTCCACAAGTCCGACCGCTGGAACTTCGGCCAGCGCATCCGCGAGGTCGAGGTACGCGACGATGGCTCGGTCTGGCTGCTCACCGACGGCGAGGACGGCAAGCTGGTGCGGCTCGTCCCGAAGAAATAGCGCCCTTCCTGTTCCCCGGCGAAAGCCGGGGCCCATGATAGATTGCGCGATGTTTTTGACCGCGCCCGGAGTCATGCGCCTCCGGGCGCCTTTCGCCGGGGCTCGGTAATGACTATATCGCCCCCATGATCCGCGGCTTCCTTACCCGGCGCGCCGAATGGCCCGCGCGCATCCCCGATCCCGACGCGCTGCCGCCGCTGACGTTGCTCTGGCGCGAGATCGGGTCGCTGGCGCGCGCCATCGGAGCGCGCATCCGGCCGATGCCGCCCGAGCCCAATCCCGACAGCGAGCATCCGCCGGTGATGGTGCTCCCGGGCTTCCTGTCGGGCGACTGGGCCACCAAGGGGCTGCGCGCCGACCTCCGCCGCTCGGGTTTCCGCTGTTACGCCTGGGGTCTCGGCTTCAACCGCGGCGCGACCCCCGACATCATCGACCGCATCGACACCCGCGTCCAGTGGATCATCGACCGCACCGGCTATGCCCCCGCGCTCGTCGGGTGGAGCCTTGGCGGCATTTATGCGCGCGAATATGCCAAGCATCACCCCGACAAGGTCGCGCGCGTCGTCACTTTGGGCTCGCCCTTTTCGGGCAGCCGCCGCGCCAACCGCGCCTGGCGCCTCTATCACCTCGTCGCGCGCCACCCGGTCGACAATCCGCCGATCGACTTCCACCCCGCGCCGCGCCCCGAAATGCCGACCTTCGCGCTCTGGTCGAAGCACGACGGCGTCGTCGCGGTGAGCAGCGCGCGCGGGCTTCCGCATGAGAGTGACCGGCAGGTCGAGGTCGACTGCGGCCATATGGGTTTCGCCTATGCGCCCACATCGGTCGCGGCGATCGTCAAGGCGCTGACCGAAGAGGTGAGCGACGAAACACCCGATCAGCAGACGTCGATGCGATAGGCGGGCGCCGCGCGCCACGCCATCAGCATCCGCCCCGGTCTTTTCCCCGCGCGCCCCGTCGATACGAAACCGATCCGGCGCAGAAGTGCGCGCGACCGATCGTTGTCGGGATGGCATTCGGCGACGATCGAGCAGCCCGGCCGCGACGAAGCGAGCGCCCCGACGACCGCGCGCACCGCCTCGGTCGCGATGCCCCTGCCCCGCACCCGCGCCGCGAACCAGTAGCCGATCTCATATTCCTGCCCCACGCGGCGGTGCACCCCGATCACGCCGTTGAGATCGAGCCCGCTTTCGTCGCGCACCGCATGAAAGACATCGCCGCCTCCCGATTTGGCGATCAGCGCGCGCGCGTCGGCTTCGGTGAAGGGAGCGGGCAGGAAATGAACCTGCGAGGTCACCGTCTCGTCGGTGATCGCCGACAAGGCGCGCGCATCATCGGCAAAGAGCGGCGTGATGCGGCAATGGTCGGTCGACAGGGCAAGCAAGGTATCGGTCATGTCGCGTCTTCTTCAAAAAGCGCACGCCGTGACCGGGGGTTGGTGGTGTGATGATGACCATTCGCCTGTCCGAACACGGCGGCTATGGTCACAGGTGATGCCATGCCGCTCCTATGTAAAGGAGCGCCAATACGCCTTGAATCGGAGAGATTGGTCGTTGGTCATCGCGAGCGTGGCTAACCGCTCCGCCGTCGGCGGTCAATCCCGCGTCTTGACGATCACATTTCACGCACTATTTAAAGTTACATGAAACGCGACAGCCGACTCTCGGGCGTGCTCCACGTCCTCCTCCATATGGCCGAACAGGGCTCTCCGATGACCTCGGACCAGCTCGCGAAGGCGATGCAGACGCACCCGGTCGTGATCCGCCGCATCCTCGGCGGGTTGCGCGATGCGGGCTTCGTCCACAGCGAAAAGGGCCATGGCGGCGGCTGGACGATCGCGAAGGACCTTGGTCACATCACGATGCGCGACGTCTATGACGCGATCGGGCGGCCCAGCCTGATGGCGATGGGCAACCGCACCGAGGCGCCCGGCTGCCTCGTCGAACAGGCGGTCAACGCCGCGCTCGACACCGGCTTTCGCGATGCCGAAGCGCTGCTGCTCGCGCGCTTCGGCGAAGTGACGCTCGCGGCGCTCGCCGCCGATTTCCACGCGCGCATGGCCGCGCGATCCCCCCAAACGCGGGAGCATATCCATGGCTGAAGGCGCCCAGCATTTCCTCGACAGCTTCAAAGACCCCGCCGCGGTCGCGCGCTATACCGAAGGGCCGCGGCGCTTCGTCCCCGGGCTCGACGGCCTCCACCGCATGACCGGGCTGTTGCTGGCCGAGCGCGTCCCCGACGACGCGCATATCCTCGTGCTCGGCGCGGGCGGCGGCAGCGAGATGAAGGCGATAGCCGAGGCGCATCCGGGCTGGCGTTTCACCGGTGTCGACCCCGCCGGACCGATGCTCGACCTCGCGGCTGAGGTGCTCGGGCCGAACGCCCACCGCGCGGAATTGATCGAAGGCTATATCGACGACGCCCCCGCCGGCCCGTTCGACGGCGCGACCTGCCTCCTGACTCTCCACTTCCTCGAGACCGAAGAACGCATCCGCACCGCCGCAGAAATCCGTCGCCGCCTCAAGCCCGGCGCACCATTTGTGGCTGCGCACGGCAGCTTCCCACAGGGTGCTGACGAACGCGATCGCTGGCTCGATCGCTACGCCGCCTATGCCATCGCCTCGGGCGGCGATCCCGATCAGGTCGCCAAGGGCCGCGAGGCCGTCGCCACCCATGTCGCGATGCTGAGCCCAGAAGCCGACGAAGACGTGCTTCGCGCCGCGGGCTTCGCCAACGTCGAGCAATTCTACGCCGCCTTCACCTGGCGCGGCTGGGTGGGTTATGCGTAAGCGACGTGGGCGCGCCTAACTCGCGCCCGGCGCGGGCAGCCGCGCGAGCAGCGCGACGAGCTGCGCCTGCGTGGTCGCGCCGGTCTTGCGGAAGATCCCTTTCAGAAGGAAGCGGACCGCGTTCACGCTGACCGCCCGCAGCGCCGCATAGTCCTTCAGCGTGTCGCCCGCGGCGAGCGCGACGGCGAGGCGGGCTTCGGCGGGGGTCAGCCCGAACCATTGCGCGACGCGATCGATTTCGACCACGGGGGTTTCGCCCGGCGCGCTGCCAAGCGTGACGATCAGCGAGGCGCCGAGGCGCACGCCGCCAAGTTGCTGCACCGACTGCCGCGTGACGCGCGCGACGAGCACGGGGCATTCGGCGCCCGCGTCGCCGACCGTCTGGAAAGCGAGGCCGGCGGGGTCGGCGCTTTTGACGAGGTCGAGCAACCGTTTCTGGCTGGCGGGATGGGTGAAAGCGAAGCGGTCCTGCGCGATGCGGATGAAGCCCGCCTGTTCATAACGCGCGGCGCGGTTGTTCGCGGCGAGGATACCCAGCTGGTCGTCGAGGCTGAAAATCGCGAAGGGCGCGGCGTCGGCGGCGGCGCGCGCGGCGCCCGCGGCAAGGTCGAGCGAGGCGATGCGGTCGCTGATCCGCATCGCGCGCTGGATATGCGGCGCGAGAACGCGGAGGCCGCGCTTCAGCCGCTCGACGTCGCGGTCGCCGGGGCCGGGGATCATCAGCCCGAGGCGGTCGCCGTCGCGCCGGTCGAGCAGCACCCCGACAAGCCGGTCGATGCCATAGGGTTTGAGGAAATTGCGGAAGAACTCGCTCTCGTAAAATTCCTCGCGCGTCATGATGTCATAACTATCGATGACGCTGCCGTTGCCATAGCGCTGGAACTTGCGCGACCACGGATGGCTGCCGGCATAGACCGCGGTGTAGATTTCCTGGATGCCGGCGGCGAGGCCCGTCGCGGCGACGAAGCGCGCGCTCGGCGGATTGCTGCTTTCCCAGAGGATGAAGGCGGCTTCCCAGCTCAGCGGACAGAGCGTGCCGGTGATGCGCGCGAGGGTTTCGTTCCAGCTTTCGGGATGGAGCACCGAATCATAGATTTTGCCGATCAGCGCGTTGAGCACTTCCCATTCGGCCGGCGCATTATGGTCGGACGGAAAGGTCGATAGCTGGCCACTCTGCATGCACTTCCCCCCAGAAGACCCGCAGCGATCTCATTTGAGAGGAGCCAAGGCGCGAAGGCAAGCGCAATGCGATAAAACGAAAATATTCTGTCTCCTACCCACGTGGGTAGTGAAACAATCGACCGAATCGGCCATTGAACGGGTGCGACCCGAGGAAGGTGGAACCAAGGCCATCTTGCTCTCTTGAAGTCCGTCGGCTTGCCGGCGGACTTCATTTTTATGCGCCGAGACGGGCTGAGCCGGCGCGATGGCCAGCACGGCATTCCACCCCAAGGGGACATCAGCCTTCGAAGCCGATCTCCACCGACGGCGCGCTGCGCCGATGCGCACCATGATAGACCGCCTCGATATTGTTGCCGTCTGGGTCGAGCAGGAAGGCCGCATAATAGCCCGGATGATAGGGTCGCTCGCCCGGCGCGCCATTGTCGCGCCCGCCCGCCGCAAGGCCCGCCTTGTAAAAGGCGTCGACCGCACCGCGGTCCGCCGCCTGAAACGCCAGATGATGCCGCCCGGTCAGCTGGCCGAGCGCCGCCTGGCTGTCCTTCGTCGACACGAATAACTCGTCGGCCCAGAAATAATCCTCGGCCTCACCGCCAATCGGCACGCCGAGGACATCGAAGATCGCGCCGTAAAAAGCGCGGCTCGCCTTCAGATCGGCGACGACAAGCTGGATATGATCGATCAACCGCCCGCGGTGCAGCAATTGCGTTTCCATGGATGACTCCTCTCCTGCCCGCGCCGCACACGGAGAACCGCTTCGCACCCCGATGGTTCCCATGGTTTCGGCCGCCTCAATCGATCGTGGGGCTTGCGCCGATGATAATTACAACATATTGCGCAATATATTGTACGAATCGCATAATGGACGGGAAAACGCATGAACATTCGGCATTGGGCTGCAATTCTGATCGCCACCACCGCAGGGATGGGAAGCACCGCCGCTGCGCAAGACGCGCCGCTCACGGCCGCCGACAAGCGCGCGGTCGTCGAACAGCTCGGCCAGACGCTCGAGGCGAACTACGTCTTTCCCGACAAAGCGAAAACCATTGCCGCGACGCTCCGCCGCCACCTCGACGCCGGCGATTATGATAAAGCGACCGACCGGCGCATGCTCGCCAGCGAGCTGACCGACGACCTGATCGCGGCAAGCAACGACCTGCATTTCTCGGTCGGGGTCGATCCGGCATGGGTCGCCGACTATGCCGCACGGCAGGACCCCGCGCGTGCCGCGGCAGTGCGCGAGGCGGAACGGCGCGAAGAGGCCCGGAAGAATTTCGGCTTCGCCGGCCTCCGCTATCTGGGTGGCAATATCGCCTATGTCGACCTGACGCATTTCGCCGATCCCGAACCCGGCTATGACGCCGCCGCGGCGGCGATGCGCTTTATCGAAAATGGCGACGCGGTGATTTATGACCTGCGCTACAATAATGGCGGCTATCTCGAGATGGCGCAGCTGCTTGCGAGCCAGCTTTTCCGCGGCGACAAGGATCAGGAGCTGTTCGACTATTATTATAACCTCGACGGTCGCCGCGTCGAACGCGGCCAATGGGTGCTCCCCGCGCTGCCCGCGAAGCGGCTGACCGGAAAACCCGTCTATGTCCTCACCGGATCGACCAGCTTCTCCGCCGCCGAATGGTTCGCCTACACGCTCAAGAAACTCGGCCGCGCAACGCTCGTGGGCGAACGCACCGCGGGCGGCGCGCATCCGGTCGACCGCAAGCCCGTCGGCACCGACTTTTTCGTGCAGGTGCCGATCGGCCAGATCCGCGACCCTATCGACCGCGGCGATTTCGAAGGTCAGGGCGTCACGCCCGACCATCTGGTCCCGTCGGCCGACGCGCTCGCCGTCGCGCATCGCCTCGCGCTCGCCGACCTCGCCAAGACCGATCCGGCCAAACGCGCCGACGCCGACTGGCTCGCGCCCGAACTCGCCGCGCGCCCGCAGCCGACCACCGCCGCGCTCAAGGCCATCGCTGGCCGCTACGAAGAACGGCGCGTCGACCTCGTCGAGGGCAAATTGCTCTACACCTGGCGCGAACGCCTCCGCCTGACGCTCGAACCGCTCGCCGGCGATCTGCTCGCGATCGAAGGCGTGCGCGACTTCCGCTTCCGTATTGTACGCAAAGGCGGCAAGGTCACCGCGCTCGAACGCATCGACCGCGATGGAACAACCCAGACCTATGCCCGCATCGACTGACATCTCGACCGATCTCGACGACATCTCGTTCCTCGGCCGCCTCAGCGAAGCACTGAGCCAGCGGATCGAGGAACAGACGCGTCCCTTGTTCGACGAAGCCGGCATCACCGTCCCCGTCCGCTCCTGCTCGCTGCTCACCGCGCTCGTCGAGGCCGGCGAAGCCTCGGCCGCCGACCTCGCGCGCGCGCTCGGTCAGTCGCACCAGCTGGTCATCCAGAAATGCCCCGCGCTGCTTCGCCTCGGCCTGATCACCCAGCACGCCGACCCCGCCGACGCGCGGCGCAAGATTTTCCGGCTGACCGATGCGGGCCACGACCAGCTCGCCCGCATCGACGCCTATAGCGTGCGGATAGGCGAGGTCTATCGCGCGCTCTTCGAAGAGGTCGGCGACGTTCACGGCGCGATATTGAAGGCGCTCAAGGCCTTGGCCGACAAGCCACTGAGCGAACGCATCCGCGAATAGTCAGAGCGTCCGGAACATCACCAGCGCATCGACGAAACCCTCGACCGGATGATCGAACGCGCCCGGCAAGCGCCCCACGACTTCGAACCCCAGCGACTGCCACAGCCCGACCGCGCGCACGTTCGCACTCACCACGAAATTGAACTGCATCGCGCGAAAGCCGCGCGCCTTGGCATGGTCGATCGAGTGCAGGCCCATCGCCCGCGCGACCCCGCGCCCGGTCGCCGCCGCGCCGGTCACATAGCCCGCGTTGGCGACATGCGCGCCGCCCCCCGTCTGGTTCGCGCGAAGATAATAAGTGCCAAGGATGACGCCGCCCTCCTCCGCCACGAAGCTCTCCTTATCGCCGCCGAACCAATAGGAGAGCGCATCCTCCTCTGCCATGTCGCGATCGAGCGTCAGCGTCTCGCCCGCACGGATCACCGGCTCGATGATCGTCCAGATCGCGGCGGCGTCTTCGGGCGTGGCGGGACGGATCAGCATCGCGAACGCCTATGCCCGGACAGGCGCGCTGGCAACCACGCTACGCCACGCAGGCTTCCGCAATCGCCGTCACATGACGCAGGTCGGTGCCGCAACAGCCGCCGACGACCTTGATCTGCGGAAAGCGGTCGAGCAACGCGCGGTGGCGCGCCGCGAGGTCGGCCGGATCGCCGATGTCGAGTTCGGTCATCGCGTCGAGCTCGGCATGGCTGAGGCACGATGCATTCGCACGCACCCCGCCGATCCGCGCCGTCCACGCCGCACCATCATCCAGCACCGCGTCGAAATGCGTCGGATGCGCACAGTTGATCATATAATAGGCCGGGTAACCACCGGTCGCCGCATCGACCGCTGCGACAGCAGCGCCCAGCGCATCCCCCGTCGGCAGCCGCCCATCGGTCTCGACCGTGAAACTGATCGCGACCGGAAGCCGCAGCGCCCTCGCGGCATTCGCCACGCCCACCGCCTCGGGGACATTCGTCATCGTGATCGCCGCGAGCATCTCGGCCCCCGCCGCCGCGAGCACCCCCGCCTGATGCGCGTGATAGGCCTGAGCCTCCTCCGCGCGCATAACCGTCCCCGGATCATAGCCGTCGCCGCGCGGGCCGAGGCAACCGCTGATAACGACCGGCACATCGGCATATTCGGCGCGCAGCCCGGTGAGCAGATCGATCGCCGCGCCGTTCAGCGCATCGAGTTCGGCCAGCGAAAAGCCCAGCGGTTCGGCCCAGTCGGGACTCGCGCGCCAGGTCGCGCTTTCGAGGATCAGGCCGGTGCCCTTGCGTCGCGCGAGATCGAGAAAGTCGCGGTAATAGGCTTCGAGGACGTCGAGACCTTCGTCGGACGTGAACAAGGTCACCGACGAAAAGAGCGGCAAGTCGATGCCCTTGTTGAATAAAATATCGGTTTCGAGACCCGCATCGGTCAGGAAAAATCGTTCCAGTTGCGGTAGTGAAGAGATCGCCATCCCCAGCCCCTCCTTCAAATATCCGCCGCGAATATTATAAGGGAAGCGGCCTATTGTCTATCAGACCAGCTTTCAGCTACTCATCAGGAAAGGCGCGACAATTTCGTCAGTCACCCGAAGCGGCCGCCCGCTCGCCTTGTCGAGCAGCGCCCACACCGTCCGCGCGCGGACATGGACCTTTCCGCTCTCACCGGTGAATTCCATGAAGCGGTCGAACTTCGCGCCCTGCGGCTTGTCGGCGACCCACGTCCGCGCGGTCACCGTCTCGCCGGGCCCCAGCGCGCGGAGGTAATCGATCTCGTGCCGCACCACGACCCAGATATAGGCATCCTTGTGGCTCTGCGGCGCGGCGGCGTCCCAATGGCCCGTCGCGACCTGCTGGATCCACTGGACCCAGACGGCATTGTTGACATGCCCAAGCTCGTCGATGCTCCCGGGCGTCGCAGTAAGTTCGAGAGTATATTCTTTCATCGGCCGCCCAGACTATGTCGAGATTCAGTTCGTGGTGGAGCGAGAATGGCTGGCTCCGAGAACCGGAGCGCAGCGTACTTTTGTACGTGAGCACCGGAAGCGCAGGAGACGGCCGTTCGCAGCCCGCCACGGGCTGAATATCGGCATAGTCTATGCGAGTTCGACGGTGGTCACCATATAGCCCGCATCGCGGAGCGCCGCGACGAGGCTGTCGAGATGCTCGCGGTCGCGCGCTTCGCACTCGATGTCGGTGATCAATCCCTTGGCGGGCAGCGTCGTGAAGATGCGCTGGTGATAGATTTCGATGATGTTGACCTGCTTCTCGTCGAACAGCTTCATCACCTTGAACAAGGCGCCCGGCCGGTCCTGCAGCCGGATGCGCAGGCGCGCGATACGGCCCGAACGCGCGAGGTCGCGCAGCAGCACGTTCGCGAGCAGGCGCGTGTCGATATTGCCCCCGGTCAGCACCAGCCCGACCTTGCGGCCGGCGAATTCTTCGGGGTGCGCGAGCAGCGCCGCGAGCCCCGCCGCGCCCGCGCCCTCGACCACCGTCTTTTCGATCTGGAGCAGCAAGCTGACCGCGCGCTCGAGATGGCGCTCGGCGACGAGCACGATATCGTCGTTGAGTTCGGCGACGAGCTTGCGCGTGTAGCTGCCCGGCTCCTTCACCGCGATACCTTCGGCGAGCGTATCGCCCTCGCATGCCATGTCGACGCCATTGAGTTCGGCGTACATCGACGGATAGAGTTCGGCCTGCACCCCGATCAGGCGCATGTCATTCTTGATCCCGCGCGCCGCGGTGCCCATGCCCGCGAGCAGCCCGCCGCCGCCGATCGGCACGATCAGCGTGTCGAGTTCGGGCACATCCTCGAGCATTTCGAGCGCTACCGTGCCCTGCCCCGCCGCGACGTGCGGATGGTCGAAGGGATGGACGAAGGTCAACCCGCGCTCGACTTCCAGCTCGCGCGCATGCGCATAGGCGTCGTCGAACTTCTCGCCATGCAAGACGATCGTCGCGCCGTGGCTCGCGGTTTGCGACACTTTCACCTGCGGTGTCGTGCTCGGCATCACGATGGTAACGGGAACGCCGAGCCGCTTGCCATGATAGGCGAGTCCCTGCGCATGATTGCCAGCCGACGCGGCGATCACACCGCGCGCGCGCGCTTCCTCGTCCATCAGCAACAGCGCGTTCAGCGCGCCGCGTTCCTTATACGCCGCGGTGAACTGCAGATTTTCGAACTTCAACCACACCTCGGCGCCGACCATTTCGGACAGCGTCTGCGAATGGAGCGTCGGGGTGCGGACCACCGCGCCGTTAATTCGCCCCGCCGCCGCGCGCACATCGTCCAATGTGATCGCCGGTAAATCGGCGGCGGAGGTCAGGGTGAGTTGATCTGTCATAACGGCAAGCGCACTAGCCTATCTGGCGCGCCGCGCAAACTATGCTTATGGACTTGGCCATGAGCGAACAAAAATTGCGCATCAGCTTCATCGGAACCGGCGTCATGGGCGGACCGATGGCAGGCCACCTCGTCAAGGCGGGCCACCACCTCACCGTTTACAACCGGACGCGCGCCAAGGCCGATGCCTGGGTCGCGCAGCACGGCGGCATCGCTGTGGCAACGCCGGCCGAAGCGGCACGCGACGCCGATGTCGTCCTCACCTGCGTCGGCAACGACGACGACCTCGCGCAAGTGACGCTCGGCCGCGACGGCGCGTTCAAGGCGATGCGCAAGGGCGCGCTGTTCGTCGATCACACCACCGTCTCCGCGCGCATCGCGCGGCAATTGTCGGTCGAAGCCGAAGGGCTCGGCCTCCTCTGCCTCGATGCCCCCGTCTCGGGCGGCGAGGCCGGCGCCCAAAACGGCACGCTTTCGATCATGTGCGGCGGCACCAAGGCCGCCTTCGACGCCGCCGCGCCGGTGATGGACGCCTATGCCGCGCGCATGGTGCATATCGGCGGCCCCGGCGCGGGGCAGACGACCAAGATGGTCAACCAGATCGCGATCGCCGGTGTCGTCCAGGGCCTCTCCGAAGCGCTCCGTTTCGCGCAGGCGTCGAAGCTCGACACCGACAAGGTTTTCGAGGCGGTATCGGGCGGCGCCGCCGCGAGCTGGCAGATGCTCAACCGCTGGGGGACGATGGCGAAGGACGAGTTCGACTTCGGTTTCGCGGTCGACTGGATGCGCAAGGACTTGGGCCTCGCGCTCGACGAAGCACGCGTCAACGGCGCGACCTTGCCGGTCGCCAGCCTCGTCGATCAATTCTACGCCGATGTGCAAAAGGCCGGCGGCGGGCGAAAGGACACCAGCTCGCTCGTGACGAGGATTCCGAAGTGAAACGCCTGATCGTCACCGCGCTGGCCCTCACCCTCGCCGCCCCCGCGCACGCCGACACACTCGTCGACAATGTCAACGGCATCACGCTCGACAAGGATGGCAAGCTCGTCCGCTTCACCGGGCTCGTCATCGATACGCAGGGCAAGGTGAAGCAGCTGCTCGACCGCAAGGACAAGCGCCCCGAACGCCCCGATTTCAAGGAAGACGGCAAGGGCCGCACGCTGATCCCCGGCCTGATCGACGCGCACGGCCATGTCATAGGGCTCGGCTTCCAGCTCATGCTGCTCGACCTGTCGAACACCAACAGCCTTGCCGAGGCGCAGGCGGCGATCCGCAAATATGCCGCCGAAAATCCCGAAATGCCGTGGATCATCGGGTCGGGGTGGAATCAGGAAAAATGGGGCCTCGGCCGTTTTCCGACCAGTGCCGACCTCGACGCCGCGGTGCCGAACCGCCCTGTGTGGCTCGAACGCGTCGACGGCCACGCCGGCTGGGCCAACACGGCGGCGATGACCGCGGCGAAGATTACCCCCGCGAGCAAGTCACCCGAGGGCGGACGCATCGAAATGGAGGGCGGCAAGCCGAGCGGGGTCTTCGTCGACGCCGCGATGAGCCTGATCGAGAGCGCGAAACCCAAACCGCTCGCGCGCGACCTCGACCGCGCGCTGTATCTCGCGCAGCAGAAACTGCTCGAACAGGGGATCACGACGATCGCCGACATGGGCACCAGTATCGCCGACTGGCAGGCGTATCGGCGCGCCGGCGATAAGAAACAGCTTTCGGTGCGCATCCTCAGCTACGGCGCCGACATCGACAATATGGCAATCATCGCGGGCCCCGAACCGACGCCCTGGCTCTACGACGACCGGCTCCGCATGGTCGGGGTGAAGCTCCTGCTCGACGGCGCCTTGGGTTCGCGCGGCGCGTGGCTGAAGGCGCCGTACAGCGACGCGCCGGGGCAAAGGGGCCTGCCCCTCCTCACCCCCGCGCAGCTCCGCAACAAGATGGTGCGCGCGTCGATGGACAAGTTCCAGGTCGCGATCCACGCGATCGGCGACGCCGCCAATGCCGAGGCGCTCGATGCGATCACCGACCTCACCGCCGACCTGCCCGGCGAGCGCCGCTGGCGCATCGAACATGCGCAGATCATCGACCCCGTCGACATTCCGCGCTTCGCGACGCTCAAGGTCATTGCCTCGACGCAGCCCGTCCACCAGACGAGCGACCGCGTGATGGCCGAAGCCCGCCTCGGCCCCGACCGGCTCAAGGGCGCCTATGCCTGGCGCAGCCTCGAAAACGCCGGCGTCCGTCTTGCCTTCGGCTCCGACGTGCCGGTCGAAAGCGCGAACCCCTTCCCCGGCATCGCCGCCGCGATTTCGCGCACCGACGCCAAAGGCGAACCCTTCGGCGGCTGGCGCCCCGAGGAGATCGTGACGCGCGAAACCGCGCTCGACGGCTTCACGCGCACTGCGGCCTTCGCCGGGTTCGCCGAGGACCGTATCGGCACGCTGATGCCCGGGATGCGCGCCGACTTCCTGATCGTCGAGGCCGATCCCATGCTCGCAAGCCCCGACGAAATCCGCCGCATGACCCCGCTCGAAACCTGGATCGGCGGCTATCGCTATTACAAGAAGAAGGAGGGCGCGACCGTTGGCCGCTGATGTGCCGACCCGTCGCGCGCTCCTGACCGGCCTCGCCGCGCTGCCGGTTGCCGCCGCAGCGGCTGCGGCCGAGCGCAAAGAACGCAAGCCCAAGAAGCGCAAACCCGCGAAACCCAGGGTCCAGCATGTCGACGTCGCGATCATCGGCGCGGGCGTGTTCGGCGCATGGACCGCATGGCATCTGCTCCGCGCGGGCAAGTCGGTGCGCCTCTTCGACGCCTATGGTGCGGGCAACGCGCGCGCCTCGTCGGGGGGTGAAAGCCGCGTCATCCGCATGGGGTACGGCGCCGACACCATCTATTCGGAGATGGCACGCGATTCGCTCAAATATTGGAAAGACCTGTCCGACACCGCGAGCGCGCCGATCTTCCACAACACCGGCGTGCTGTGGTTCGCGCCGCAGGGTGACGCCTACACCGCGCAATCGCTCGCGTGGCTGCAGGCGAACCGCGTCGGCCACGAACATGGCGACGTCAGCTGGCTGCAGGACAAATATCGCCAAATCCAATTCTATCAGGGCGAGACCGGCATCCTCGAAACCGAAGCGGGCGCGCTGATCGCCGCGCGCGGGGTGCAGGAGGTGATCGCCGACGCGCAGATCGAGGTCGAGCGCGTCGTCATGCCCGCACCGCTCTTTTCGAAGCGGATCAGGAAGCACACGCTTCCCGACGGCGGGACCGCCGACCATCTCGTCTATGCCGCGGGCCCGTGGATCGCCGAACTCTTCCCGCAGCAATTGGGCGGCAAGATCGTCGCGACGCGGCAGGAGGTCTATCATTTCGGCGCGCCGCAGGGCGACAGCCGCTTCGCCCCGCCCGAACTTCCGGTCTGGGCCGATTTCAACAATGGCCGCATCGTCTATGGCATCCCCGACCTCGAAGGAGCGGGGTTCAAGATCGCGATCGACGTCCATGGCCCGGCGATCGACCCCGACACGATGGAACGCCAGCTCTCACCGGCCGGAATAGCCGAGGCGCGCGCATATATGCAGCGCCGCTTTCCCGGACTCGCCAATGCCCCGCTGATCGGCGGGCGCGTCTGCCAATATGAGAATAGCTCGAACGGCGATTACCTCATCGACCGCTTCCCCGGGCAGGAGCGCGTCTGGCTCGTCGGCGGCGGCTCGGGCCACGGGTTCAAGAACGGCCCCGCGGTTGGCAAACGCGTCGCGGCGCACATCCTCGACAAGAATCTCGCGGTCGAACCGCGCTTCAGCTTCGCGGCCAAGAGCACGGTGGCGGCGCGGACGGTCTTTTAAGGAGCCTGTGCCCCTGCGAAGGCAGGGGCCCATCTCCGGTGCTGGAATTTTGCGCGGCGGCAGGTGATGGACCCCTGCCTTCACAGGGGTATAACGGGGAAATTAGGTGCGCCTGACCGACTGCCACAATATCGACGATTTCCGTGCGCTCGCGAAGCGGCGCCTGCCGTGGCCGGTGTTCGACTATATCGACGGTGCCGCCGACGACGAGGTCACGCGCCGCCGCAACCGCGCCGCCTTCGACGATTGCGACCTCATCCCGCGCGTCCTCGCCGGGGTCGAAAGTGTCGACATGCGAACGACCTTGTTCGGGCGGGAGATCGCGATGCCGCTCTTCCTGTCACCGACCGCGCTCCAGCGCCTGTTCCACTGGCAGGGCGAGCGCGCCGTCCTCCGCGCCGCCGCGAACGCGGGCACTGTCGCGGGCATATCGAGCCTCGCGACGATCAGCCTCGCCGAAGCCGGCGCGCTGACGGGCGGCCCCAAGCTGTTCCAGCTCTACGTCCACCATGACGAAGGGCTCAACCAGGCGATGCTCGACGCCGCGCGCGACGCGAAGTTCGATGCGGTCGCGCTCACCGTCGACACGATCGTCGGCGGCAACCGCGAACGCTGCCTGCGCTCGGGCTTCACCTCGCCGCCGCGCTTCACCGCATCGAATATGCTGAGCTATGCCGCCAAGCCCGGCTGGGGCCTCGACTATGTCCTCCGCGAAAAATTCAGCCTGCCGAACCTTGCGACGCATGTCTCCGAAGGGTCGAGCGTGCCCAAATCGGTCGCCGAATATTTCACCTCGATGCTCGACCAGAGCCTCGACTGGAAACGCGCCGAGGCGATCCGCAAGAAATGGGACGGCCCCTTCTGCCTCAAGGGCATCGTCGCCGTCGAGGATGCGAAGCGCGCCGCCGACATCGGCGCCACCGCGATCATGGTGTCGAACCATGGCGGGCGCCAGCTCGACGGCAGCATCGCGCCCTTCGACGCGCTCGCCGCCATCGTCGACGCGGTCGGCGACCGGGTCGAGGTGATCTGCGACGGCGGCATCACGCGCGGCACGCATGTGCTGAAGGCGCTGTCGGTCGGCGCGAAAGCCTGTTCGGGCGGCCGCCTCTATCTCTATGCGCTCGCCGCGGCGGGCGAGGATGGCGTCGCACGCGCGATCGCCTTGCTCCGCGCCGAAATGGAGCGCGGCATGAAATTGATGGGCGCCAGGACCCTCGCCGATCTCGGCCCCCACAACCTTCGCTGGCGGTAAGCCCGGCGTTCGCGCACGAAAAAGGGGACGGCCTCCCCCGAAGCCGTCCCCTTAGCGCGTGGTCGCTGACCCGCTAGGCGATCAGAAAGATGCGCCCAGCGTAAAGACCACGGTTGGATCGTAAAGCGTATCGAGCGCCTTGATGCCCGACTTTTTGACGTCGGTGTCGATATATTGCACCGAGAAGGTCATCGGACCGGCCGCGAAGGACGCGCCGAGCGACCAGTCGATATATTTGCCGTCGGGCGACACGAGGCCGAGCGAACCGTCGTTATAACCGACGCCCGCGGTCAGCGTGACCGGCGTGTCGGGAATGCCGAAGCCGGCACCGAGGTTCAGATAGATATTGTCTTCGTCGCCGAGCGAGTTCTGCTTCGGCGCATAAGCCACCATGCCGGTAACCGAGACGGGGCCGATGTCGTGCGACAGCTTGCCAATGCCTTCGAAATAGTCGGTCGGCGCGCCGCCGTCATGGCTGCCCGGATAGGTGTAGTAGGTCACGCCGATGTCGGCCGTCGTGCCCGAAGCGATTTCGGTCGCGAAGCCAGCGTAGAGGTCGAGTTCGAACTTGCCATAGGCATCGCTGTCGGGGAGCGAGGAGCCCCACACGCCCGCGTAGAGGCCGCTTTCATGGCTGAGCGTCAGCGTCGGCTGCACGGCGACCTTTTCGTTCGACAGCGAAATGCCGCGGAAGCGATAGTCCGAGGTGACCGCGATGCCGCCCGAAAGCGTGAACGGGCCGCTGGCCGCTTCTTCTTCTTCCTGCGCGAAGGCGGGCGTCGACAGGGCCGACGCGGCGAGCAGCATGCCGAAACACGCTTTGGTAAGAAACTTCATGGGTGATCCCCCTAAATAAAAAACGGATCGTCCCAGCCTGCCGTTGCGTGTTCACGCCTCTTCGTACGGGCCTGTAACGACGAACGCGTGTGAAATTGCCGATTTTGCTGCGACGCACAAACGAAAATTGCGCAAAGCGACGAATCGGCGTCAGACTGTGTCTTTCACGCAACAGCCGCTTGCGCTTTGCCAAGCCGCGGCCGGACAGCTAAAGAGCGGCACATATCCCCTCTATCGAGCAGCATCCATGAGCGATCACAATCCCGGCCTGCGCCCCTGGCGCGACATTGCACGACGCGAGTGCCGCCAGATCATGGTCGGCAACGTCCCCGTCGGCGGCGGCGCGCCGATCAGCGTGCAGACGATGACGAACACGCTGACCAGCGATCCGGTGGCGACGATCGACCAGATCCGCCGCTGCGAGGAAGCCGGTGCCGACCTGATCCGCGTGTCGTGCCCCGACACCGAATCGACCGCCGCGCTCGGCAAGATCGTCCGCGCGGCGCGCATCCCGATCATCGCCGACATCCATTTCCATTATAAGCGCGCATTGGAAGCCGCCGACGCCGGTGCCGCATGCCTGCGCATCAACCCCGGCAACATCGGCAGCAGCGAGCGCGTCGGCGAAGTCGTCCGCGCCGCAAAGGCGAACGGCTGCGCGATCCGCATCGGGGTCAACGCGGGGTCGCTCGAAAAGGACCTGCTCGAGAAATATGGCGAGCCGTGCCCCGAGGCGCTCGTCGAAAGCGCGCTCGACCATATCAAGCTGCTCCAGGATCACGACTTCCACGAATATAAGGTCGCGGTAAAGGCGAGCGACGTCTTCCTCGCGGTCGCCGCTTACGCGCAGCTCGCCGACGCGGTCGACTGTCCGCTCCACCTCGGCATCACCGAAGCCGGCGGGCTGATCGGCGGCACCGTCAAATCGGCGCTCGGCATCGGCAACCTCCTCTGGGCGGGCATTGGCGACACGATCCGCGTATCACTCTCGGCCGAACCCGAAGAGGAAGTGCGCGTCGGCTATGAAATCCTCAAGTCGCTCGGCCTCAGAACCCGCGGCGTCCGCGTCGTCTCGTGCCCCAGCTGCGCGCGGCAGGGCTTCGACGTCATCCGCACCGTGCAGGCACTCGAAGACGCGCTCAGCCACATCAAGACCCCGATGTCGCTCTCGGTCCTCGGCTGCGTCGTCAACGGTCCTGGCGAAGCGCGCGAAACCGACATCGGCATCACCGGCGGCGGCAACGGCAAGCATATGGTCTTCCTGTCGGGCGTCACCGACCATCATGTCGAAGACGCCGACATGATCGACCATATCGTCAAGCTCGTCGAAGCGAAGGCGGCCGAAATCGACGCGGGCAGTTCGGTGAGCATGGACACGCTGCACGGCAAGGCGGCGTAACGCCCGCGAGCGACATGCCCGTGGCGGCTCAGTCCGTCCGCCGGTCGACCGCGATCCAGTTCACTTCCCATGTCGCGCCGCCATCGGCCGAAAAGGCCTGCTCGAAATGCGCCTCGCCGGCCGAAACCTGCGTGATGACGAACCGCACGCGGACGGGCCGCTCGCCAAGCTTGTCGTCGCCATAAAAGACGCCGCGTCCATCGGCGCCAAAACCGCCGATCACCGGCGGGGTCAGCGCCCCGTCGCGCAGGCTGGCGAAGTTGAGGCTCCACCGGCGGGCACCGGGATCGTAAAGCCGCAGCGAGATGCCCTCGATCTTCCCTGCGGGTCCCGCGACCGACAGCTCGACGCTGTTCGCCCTGCCATCCATCAGGCTGCGGACGAGGCTCGTGCCGCGATATTCGGCCCAGACCGGCGGCTTGCCCGACAAGGGATTGCGCAGCACGCGCACCTCGGTTGCCCAGGTCCCGATTTCGAAATCGAAATCGCGCAGACCGTCGCGGACGGTCTCCGCGGGCGGAGCGGCCGGCGCCGATTGCGCCATGGCGGAAACACCCGCGCTCCCCGCCAGCAACGCCAGCACCAGCAATCGCGCGCTCACCATCGGCATCGGCATCTCCCGTCGTTCGCGCACTCTGTCGCCGGTCCTGATTACAGGGTGCCGGCGTGGCGGCAAGAGCGCACCTTCTCGCTGACCGGATAAGCGCACCATTGCCCCGCGCCACGCGCGCGTTAAAAGCGCCGCAACCTCCCTCTCAGCAGGATAGCCCGGTGACCCTCTCGATCCGCCCCGCCACCCCCGTCGACCTGCCGCTGATCGCGCAGTTCATCCGCGACCTCGCCGACTATGAAAAGCTCGCGCACGAGGTCCGCTTCGACGAGGCGAAGCTCGGCGAAAAACTCTTCGGCCCGCGGCCTTATGCGGAAGTCCTGATCGGCGAAATCGATGGCGCGGCACAGGGCTTCGCGCTCTTCTTCCACAATTTCTCGACCTTCGAGGGCAAGCCCGGCATCTATCTCGAGGATCTGTTCGTCCGCCCCGAAGCGCGCGGATCGGGGCTCGGCAAGGCGCTGCTCGCGCATCTCGCCAAGCTTTGCGTCGAACGCGATTGCGCGCGGCTCGAATGGTGGGTGCTCGACTGGAACACCCCTTCGATCGGTTTCTACCAGAGCCTCGGCGCCAGGCTGATGGACGAATGGACCGTGATGCGCGTCGACGGCGACGCCCTGACGGCTCTCGCGAACGCCTAGCCTTCAAATCCCGTTCGCATCGAGCGAAGTTGTAGATGCCTTCAGGGTGTCTCGACTTGGCTCGACACGAACGGAATTGGGAAGCTGTTTACTTCCGCGGCTTGCGCCGCTCCATCGGCCACTTCGGCATATGCGCATCGGACAGCGTCTTCGCCTCCGCCGGCGCCACACCCAGTTCGGTGAGCACGCGCACCAGCGCGTCGGCGGGTGCCACCGCGATGTCGGGCTGGACGCCATCGCCTTCCCAATCCTTGCCGGTCGCGGGGTCATAGGTGCGTCCGACCGGGATGAAGGCGCCATAGCCGCCGCCCAGATCCTCGCCGCGCCCGAAATGGTTGGCACCGCCGGTCGCGCTACCCACCAGCACGCCGCGTCCCGTATGCTTCATCGCAAGCGAGAAATGCTCGGCCGCCGATCCCGTTGCGCCCGACGTCAGCACATAGATTTTCGCATCCCTCAGCCGATTGTCGGCATTCGGCGTGATCCAATGTTCGCGCGTCACCAGGCCGGCATCGCCCTTCACCACGTGCAGCGAAGGAATGCCGGCGATCGGCGAACCGCCCTCGGCGTCGACCGACGCGCGTGTCGCCATCGTGACAAGCCGCGTCTTCTTGTCGAAGATCCACGGGAACATGACGTCCATCTGTTCGAGCCCGCCGCCGCCATGCGAGCGAATGTCGAAGATGATGGCTTTCGCATCGGCATGGTCCGCCATGAACTTCGCCGCCTGCGCCGTCACACCCGCATCGTTCGGAAAGACGTTGAAGCGGATAAAGGCAATCCCCGGCGCGATCCAACCCGCCTGCTCGATCGGGACCTTCTGCGGCCGCGGCCCGGGCGCCGGTCCGCTGGCGCCTCCCGTGGGCCTCACCGCATCGGGAACGCGCAACCGCAAATGCCCGTCGGGCGCCACCGCGTCGATGTCGGCGTCGATCGCGCGGGCCAATGCCTCGCCCGAAAGCGCCTTGTAACGCCCGGCCTTCACACCCGCGCGCAGCGCCGCTGCGTATTTCGTGCCGGTTTCGGGATAGACATAGTCGCGCTCGAGCAGCGCGGCATATTTTTCGGCGACCGCATCGCCATTCACTTCGTCCGCGGCAATCGCCGCCGGCGAGGCGATCAACGGCGCAGCGATTATCGCACCGGCCATCAGCAGGCCGGGCAAGAGGCGCAGGGAAATCGTCATCTTCATCTCCAATCCAACCCCGGATTGGCCATGGCGTATCACATAGACAATACAGATCAACTACATTTGTAGTCGATCCGTCAGGGCTGCCGTCTTTTGCGAGCGAACAGGATCAGGACGATACCGAGGATCGACAAAAACAGGCCATTGCGCGTCCAAACCGTGTCGCCGAGCATGAAACTGCTCGCCGGCCAGCGGACGATGTCGAGCCCCTGCAGCACCCACAGCCCGCCGACGAGGATCGCCGCGACCCCGACAATCGTCAGGATTCCCCTGAAAGCCCCCATGACGCCCTCCCTATCTGCGCTGCAGTCCGATCAGCGGCCGCAGCCAGCCGATGTTGCGCCCGATGACGTAGAAAAGCCAGCATCCAAGCGTGGTCGCGACGAGCAGGACTAGGAAGGACGGCAGCGCCGCGACGCCGGCCTGCAGCAGATACCAGCCGACCACGACGATGATCGTCTGGTGGATGATGTAGAAGGGGAACACCGCCTCGGCGAGCGTCGTGCGCGACGGGTGATCGCGGTTCCAGTAATGGTCGGCGATCCCGACCAGCGCGACGATCGTCGCCCAGCCCTGCACCAGATGCGCGATATTGAACGGCAGCCGGCCCCAGTCGGCGGGCTGCGCCCCGGTCAGCCAGAGACACATGATCCATGCGACAACCGCGAACGCCGCGACCGCAAGGACCAGCGCGGCGCGCCACCAGCGCGCCACCGCACCGAACAGCTGCGGCCGCACCCGGAGCAACCAGCCGACAAGGAAGGGCATCAGATAATGAAGATGCGACGGGCCGTCGTCGAACAGCGCATGCGTCTCGTCATGGCCCGGAAAGGCGGCATAGATGAGCAACCACGCCGCGAGCGGCCAGACAAGCAGCCCAAAGCCGCCGAGCCACCGCGCCGCGCCATCGGCGATCCGGGTCCGCATCGCGCCCGGCACCAGCGCCACCAGGACCGCGGCGAGCATCGTATAAACCCACAGATAGACGACGAACCACAGATGCTGCCACGTCGGCAGGACGATCCCGCCCAGCGATCCGAAACGGAAATAGTCGTGCGCCCAGAAATGCAGGAAGCCATGGGTATAGCCATGCTGGCCGACCAGTTCGATCCACGGCTGCGGCGGGATGATGACGATGATACCGAAAGCGAGCGGGATCAGCAGCCGCGCGCTGCGCGACCGCGCAAAGGCGCCGCTGCCGCCGAGCTTCGCGAACAGCGCCGCGCTCGCATACCCCGACACGAGGAACAGCAGCGCGAGCCGCCAGCTGTTCGTCGCGAGCATCGGAAGCTGCACCCAGTCGAGCGGCTCGGCGATCTTCACGTGCCATCCCCACGGCACGAAATACATGCCGATATGATAGAGGATCAGCAGCCCGAACGCGCCGATCCGCAGCCAGTCCATGCCGTGATGGCGCACGCCGGTCATAGGCCTCCCCTCCCAAGCCCCCCCTCCCGCAGGCGGGAGGGGCAACGAGGCTTGCCAGCTTGCTGGCTAGCCGCAGTGGGGTGGGCTGGCAACGCCGCGCTCTTTGCCCACCCCGCTGCGACTAGCGCCTGCTACGCAGGCTCAAGTCTCGCTGCCCCTCCCGTAAACGGGCGGGGAAATCTACTTCAGCACACGCCACGCCAGATCCGCAAACTCGCAAAGCAGCGGCCGCGTATCCCTTGGGTCGATGATGTCCTCGACGCCATATTTCTCCGCCGTCCGGAACGGCGAGCGCACGCGATTGAGCCGCTCGCGGATCGCCTCCAGATGCGCCGCCGGATCTTCCGCCGCCTCCAGCTCGCTCTTGTACGCAACCTCGACCCCGCCCTCGATCGGCAGGCTGCCCCAGTCGCCCGACGGCCAGGCGAAGCGGTACTGGAAGCGCTCGGCGTTCGACATCGCGCTCCCCGCGATCCCGTAAGCGCGCCGCACCACGACGCTCGCGAGCGGCACCGTCGCGCGGTAGATCGCGTTCATCGCCTGCACGCCGTAGCGGATCGTCCCCGTCCGCTCGGCCTCGCCGCCGATCATGAAGCCCGGATTGTCGACGAGGTGAACGATCGGCAGCCGGAACTGGTCGGCCATCTTCACGAAACGCTCGGCCTTCTCGCTCGTCTTCGCGTCCCACGATCCGCCAAGATACGACGGATCGCTCGCGAGCACCGCGACCGGATAACCGTCGAGCCGTGCAAAGGCGGTGATCACCGCCCGCCCCCAGCGCGCGCCCATTTCGAAGAAGCTGCCCTGATCGAACACCGCAGCCGTAATCCGCCGCATCGAATAGACCTGCTTCGCCTCGCGCGGCACCGCCGATAGCAGGCTCTCCTCGCGCCGGTCGACCGGATCGTTGCACGGCGTGCGCAAGGCCCGATCATGGATCGACGAAGGCAGGTACGACAGGAACCGCCGCGCCGCCGCGAACGCCTCGGCTTCGCTCGCGACCTCGTCGTCGACGACGCCGTTGCGTGTATGCACGTCGCTGCCGCCCAGTTCCTCGCGGTCGAGCGTATCGCCGATCGCCGCCGCGCCCGCGGCCCCCGCCGCGAACAGCTGCGACAGCCCGCGCACCATCACGCTGTAATGGCTCGCGACGACGCGCGCCGCGCCCAGCCCCGCGGTCGGCCCGAGCGCGAGCGCCACCACCGGCACGGTGTCGAGGTTCGCGATGATCTCGTCCCAGCCGGGGACGTGCGGGATATAGGTGTAGCCCATATCCTCCAATGTCTTGACCGACCCGCCGCCGCCGGTGCCGTCGATCATGCGGATCAGCGGCAGGCGATATTCATGCGCCATCGCCTCGCACTGGACGAATTTGCGATGCAGCGCCGCATCGGCCGCGCCGCCGCGCACGGTGAAATCGTCGGCCGAGGCCACCACTGGCCGCCCGTCGATATTCGCGCGGCCAAAGATGAAATTGCTCGCGGCGAGGTCTTCGAGTTCGCCATCGGCGCCATAGCGCCCGCGGCCCGCAATCTTGCCGATCTCGCGAAAACTGCCCGCGTCGACGATCCCCGCGAGCCGCGCCCGCGCGTCCATCTTCCCGCGCCCATGCTGCCGCGCGACCTTTTCCTCGCCGCCCATCTTCTCGGCCATCGCGCGGCGTTGGCCCAGCTCTTCGATCTCTTTTTCCCAGCTCATGGGGCGAAGGCTATCTTACGTTGACGGAAACGTCATCCGAAACCTATCGTCGGTCCATGACGCGCCCCATCGCCCTCGCCTTCACCGCCGCGATGCTCGCGCTCGCACCCCCGACCGCCAGCGAACCGCGCACGATTCCGGGCGTTGCGGACGCTTACAAGAGCGACGCCTTCGACCCAAACCCGATGGCGGCGATCGACGCCGCCCTCGCCAAAGCCGGACAGTCGGGCAAGCCTGTCCTGCTCATCATGGGCACCGGCGGCTGCCACGACAGCGCCTGGCTCGCGAACCTGCTCGCGACCGACCGCTTCGCCCCCGTCCGCGCGCGCTACGAGATCGTCTATGCCGACATCGGCATGCCGCATATCCGCGGGCAAGGCCGCAACCCCGATGTGCCCAAGCGCTTCCGATTCAAAATCAAGGGCACGCCGACCGTCGCGATCCTTGACGCCGAGGGCCATGTGCTCAACCGCAAGGCCGCCCCCAAATGGCGCAACGCCGCGAGCCGCAGCGACGACGACATCTATAACGAACTGATGGGTTAGGGAGAGACTGATGGCCGACGGGATTCTCGCGGGGCGCGTCGCGCTCGTCACCGGCGCCTCGCGCGGCATCGGCCGCGGCATCGCGATCGGGCTGGCCGAGGCTGGCGCCGACGTCGCGGTGAACTACACCCGCGGCGAGGAAGCCGCCGCCGAAACCGTCGCCGCGATCGAGGCGCTCGGCCGCAAGGCGAAAGCCTATCAAGCGTCGGTCACCGACGAGGCCGCCTGTGCCGCGATGGTCGCCGCGGTCGCGGCCGACTTCGGCCCGCTGTCGATCCTGGTAAACAACGCCGGCATCGCGAGCCGCGGGCTCTCGGTCGCCGACACCTCTCCCGAGGAGGTCGACAAACTCTTCGCCGTCCACGCCGCGGGCCCGCATCGCCTGTCGCGCCTTGCGCTGCCCCAGCTCCGCACCCACGCCCGCAGCGACATCATCGTCATTTCGAGCATCGCGACCTACACCCACTCGCCCAACGGCGCGCCCTACACGATGGCCAAGGCGGCAGGCGAAGCCCTCGCCTACGCACTCGCCAAAGAGGAACTCGGCAACGGCGTCCGCGTCAACATCGTCGCCCCCGCGCTCACCGTCAGCGACATGGGCGAGAAATTGTCGCGCGCGATCACGGGTAACGCGGACATCCATCACCTCGACGCCAAAATGCCCTTCGGCCGCGTCGCCGTCCCCGCCGACGTCGCCGCGGCGGTCGTCTGGTTCGTCAGCGACGCGAACTCTTATTGCTCGGGGCAAAAACTCAACATCGACGGCGCGGGGCAAGCAACCTTCCGCTAAGGCGCACCCATGCGTCCCGATTCTCCCTCGCCCGTCATCCCCTTCCTGATCGCGTGCGCAGGCATTGCGACCTTTTCGGCGATGGATGTGCTGATGAAGGGGCTGTCGATCGACATCGGCGCTTACAACGCCGTGCTCTGGCGCACCGGCACCGGCACGCTTCTCGCGGGCGCGCTCTATTTTGCGAGCCGCCCCAAATGGCCGGGCAAGGCAACGATGCAGATCCATGCGTGGCGCTCGCTGTTCGTCGCGGGCATGGCGCTCTGCTTCTTCTGGGCGCTCGCGCGGCTGCCGATGGCCGAAGCCATCGCGCTCGCCTTTGTCGCGCCGCTGATGGCGCTCTACATGGCTGCGATCTTTCTGGGCGAGAAGATCGGCCCGCGCTCGATCGCGGCGTCGATGCTCGGCCTGTGCGGAGTGATCGTGATCGTCGCGGGGAAACTCGGCGGCAGCGACTATAGCGACGAGGCGCTGCTCGCGGTCGGCGCGGTGTTCCTCTCGGCGATCTTTTACGCCTACAACCTCATCCTCGCGCGGCGGCAGGCGAAGATGGCCGAGCCGATGGAGATCGCCTTTTTCCAGAATTTCTTCGTCGCCGCGATCCTCGCATTGGGCACGCCCTGGTTCCTCGCGGTGCCGGGCGCAAGCCACGCGCCGCACATCCTCGGCGCCGCGCTCCTCGCGACCACATCGCTGCTGCTTTTGAGCTGGGCCTATGCACGCGCCGAGACACAGATCCTCGCGACGACAGAATATACGGGTTTCCTGTGGGCGATGCTGTTCGGCTGGTTCTTCTTCGACGAAGCCGTCACGCTGCCAACCTTCGCCGGCGCGTTGCTGATCGTCGCCGCCTGCCTGATCGTCGCGCGCAAGGCGCCGCACGGCGATCCGATCGAGCCAGCGGCGGCTTAGTCCCCCTCCCATAAATGGGAGGGGAGCGGGTCAAACCGCCGCCCTCGCTAACCTGTCGTTGATCGCCGCGCCCAGCCCCTCGGCCGGAACCGCCGCCACCGCAATCTTCGCCTTCGCGCTCGCCGCGCCCGCGTGCAGCGCGTCGAACAGCCGCGCAGCCGCCTCGGTCAAATCGCCCGCCGCGCTCAGATCATATTCGCCCGCGACCGCACCGAACCCGATCCCATATTCGTCATCCGCGAACGCGGTCGCACCCAGCCGCACCGGCTTCCCCGGCGCATAGTGGCTCGCGAGCATCCCCGGCGCGACGATCTCCGGTCCCTTGACGCCGGTCACCGCGAGCCCGCTCGCCTCCGCCAGCATCTCCACCGTCACCGGCCCCGGCCGCAGGATCTCGACCGCGCCGTCCTTCACGCGCGCGATCGTCGATTCGACCCCCGCCGTCGTCGGGCCATCGTCGATCACCAGCGCGATTCGTCCGTCGAGGCTCGCGAGCACATGGCTTGCCTTCGTCGGGCTCACCCCGCCGCTCGCATTGGCGCTGGGCGCGGCGAGCGGTGCGCCACTCTCGGCGAGCAAAGCCTGCATCGCGCGGTGTCCGGGCACCCTTATCGCGATCGTATCGAGCCCCGCGGTCGCGATGCTCGCCACCGGGCAATCCGCTGTCCGCGGCACCACCAGCGTCAGCGGCCCCGGCCAGAAGCGCGCCGCCAGCAGGCGCTCGACATCGCCAAACACTCCTAGACGCTCGGCCCCGGCAAGGTCGGGCACATGGACGATCAGCGGGTTGAAATCGGGGCGCCCCTTCGCGGCGTAGATGCGCGCGACCGCCTCCGCATTGCGCGCATCGGCGGCGAGGCCATAGACCGTCTCGGTGGGCACCGCGACCGGCTCGCCTGCCGCGATCAACGCCGCCGCCTCGGCGATAGCTGCGCTATCGAACGGCAGAACAATACTGGACTTTGAGGCATCGGCCATGCCGCGCTATAGCGCCCGCGCAACGAGATTCACCAGCAAAGTAGCTTGCCCATGACCTATACGCCGCCGACCACCGAACAGCTCTTCGTCCTCAACCATATCGCGCGCGTCGACGCGATGGCCCAGCATGAGCGTTTCGCCGCCGCGACCCCCGACATGATCGAAGCGATCGTCACCGGGATCGGGGAATTTGCTGCCGACGTCTACGCGCCGCTCAACCGCGTCGGCGACGTCAACAACCCCAAATGGTCGGACGGCAAGGTCACCATGCCCCCGGGCTTCAAGGAAGCGTACAAAGCCTTCGTCGACAATGGCTGGGGCAGCATCGACGGCCCCGGCGAATATGGCGGGCAGGACCTGCCCTTCACCCTCGCGACCGTGGTGATCGAGGCGCTCGGCAGCGCCGACATGGGCTTTACCCTGTGCAACATCCTCACCCCCGGCGCGATCCATGCGCTGATGGCCTATGGCACCGAGGAACAGCGACAGACCTGGCTTCCCAAGCTCGTCTCGGGCGAATGGAACGGCACGATGAACCTGACCGAGCCCGCCGCGGGCAGCGACGTCGGCGCGCTGCGCTCGACCGCCGAGAAGGTCACCGAAGGCGAGCACGCCGGCCTTTACCGGATCAAGGGCCAGAAAATCTTCATCACCTTCGGCGAGCATGACCTCACCGACAATATCGTCCACCTCGTCCTCGCGCGCACCCCCGGCGCGCCCGAGGGGACGCGCGGCATCTCGCTCTTCCTCGTCCCCAAATATCGCCTCGACGCCGATGGCAAGCCGGCGCATTCGAACGGCGTCCATTGCGCGTCGATCGAGCATAAGCTCGGCATCCACGGGTCGCCGACCGCGGTGATGGTCTATGGCGAGGACGAGGATTGCCTTGGCGAGATCGTCGGCGCCGAAATGGGCGGGATGCGCGCGATGTTCGTGATGATGAACAATGCGCGGCTGATGGTCGGCTGTCAGGGCGTCCAGATCGCCGAGCGCGCGACGCAGCAGGCGCAGCGCTTCGCCGCCGAGCGCGTCCAGTCGGCGCTCGCGGGCGGCACCGACCGCAACCCCGTCACGATCGACCAGCACCCCGACGTCCGCCGCATGCTGTGGCGGATGCGCGCGCAGACCGAGGCCGCGCGCGCGCTCACTTACTATGCCGCGGCGCAGATCGATTTCGGCAAGCTCGGCGACGAAGCCGCCGCGATGCGCGCCGACATCCTCATCCCGCTGGTCAAGGCGCACGCGACCGACATCGGCTGCGAGGTCGCGAGCCTCGGCGTTCAGGTGCACGGCGGCATGGGCTTCATCGAGGAAACCGGCGCCGCGCAGCATTATCGCGATGCGCGCATCGCCCCGATCTACGAGGGCACCAACGGCATCCAGGCCGCCGACCTCGTGGGGCGCAAGCTCGGCATGGCGGGCGGCGACCTCGTTCGCGGTCTGATCGACGATATCGCGCACGGCGCCGCCGATTTCCCCGAATTGCAGCAGCTCGTCGATGCCTGCCGCGCGGTCACCGACTGGATGGTCGGCGCGAACACCGGCGACCGGCTCGCGGGCAGCTATCCCTATCTCACCATGCTCGCCACCGCGACGTGCGGCTGGCTGATGGCGATCCAGCACAAGGCCGCGCGCGCGGCGCTCGACGAAGGTAGCGGCGACCGCGCCTTCCTCGAAGCGAAGATCGCCTCGACGCGCTTCTATCTGCAGCAGATCGTCCCCGCGGCGACCGGCCTCGCCGCCTCGGCGCTCGCCGGCGACGCGGCGCTGGAGCCGCTGCCTGCGATCGCCTGAAACATATGGAATCCTGCGCCTGACGCTCCGGCGCACGGCGCAGGATTTCATTCATAATTAACGCGATGATAACCATCTGAGACTAGGCACGGGCCGGCAATTGCTGGAGACGTGCGTGCCCATCCCGGTCAAAAGTCTGATCATCAGCTGGCGAACCATCGCGCTTTCGCTTCTGGTGGCGCTCGCGGTGGGTGTCTCATCCGCCGGTGAAATGGTTGATCGAGTGCTCGATGCGGTTGTCGCTCGTCTCGCTACTCGCCCGGTGTCGGGCGAGGTCGTCATCGTCGCGCTCGACGAACGCACTATGGCGCAATCGCCCAATCGCAACTTCTCGATGACCCAATATGCCAATGTCGTCGATGCGGTGAACCGGGCCAACGCAAAGCGGCTCCTGATCGACTTTTATTTCGACCGCCGCGAAGGCGACAGCGACTTCCCGCGCTTCGTCAATGCGATCCAGAATATGGGTGATCGCGTCGTGCTCGCCGTCTCTACGCGGCAGGTTCCCGGCAGCGACGAAAAAGTCACGATTTTTCCCAGCCCAAAATTCGGTCCCGACGTGCCGACCGCCAGCATCGCGATCGAAAGCGAATACTGGCAAGTCTGGAGCGCACCGATCGCGTATCGCGCCGAAGGACAGTTGCTGCCGACCTTTGCCTCGATCATTGCGGGCAAGCATAGCGATACGCCGAAAAGCTTCCGGCTGGACCTTGGCTACGACACGCGGTCCATCACTGAATATAGCGCGGCGGATTTGCTCTCGGGCAAGATCAGCGCACGCGAACTGGCGGGCAAGGATGTAATTTTCGCGCCCACGGCGCCCAGTTTTCAGGACTATTTCTATCTGCCCGGCCATGATCGTATTCCCGGCGGCTTCATCCATGTCATTGCTGCGGAAACGCTGAAGCGCGGGAATCCCGTGGACATCGGCTGGATACCCACATTTCTTTTCGCCGTTCTCGCAACCGGTTTCGCGCTGCTGCGACCGTTTCAGCGCGCATTTGTTCCCGTTGCGCTTGTCACGACCTTGCTTCTCGTCGGCGGCAAGGTCTTCCTCGGCACCCTGCTGGTCACGACGTGGATCGGTGCCGCGCTCGTCTACGTCGCGGCGATCGCGGCCAATGTTTCGCGTACCCGGCGCCGCAGTTCGGCGCAGCGCGAAAATCCGGTGTCGGGCCTGCCCAATTTCGAAGCCCTCCGATCGCAGCAGCCGTTCGGCAGCGCGACTGTGGTTGCCGCGAAGGTCGTCAATTTCGAGGATCTTGCGGCGTTCATCCCCGGCGACGGCATCAGCAAGCTCGTCGAACAGGTCACCCGCCGCCTCCAGCTCGCTTCGCAGGGCACGACGCTGCACCACGATCTCGACGGCACCTTCGCCTGGCTCGTCCCCTATTATCAGCACAGTCAGATCGAGGGACAGCTCGCGGGCCTTGCCGCGCTGTTCAATGCGCCGCTGACGATCGGCGAGCTGCGCGTCGACGTTGCGATCGCCTTCGGGGTCAATGACGAGTTCGAAGGGTCGAACGCGCAGCGCCTCGCCGCGGCGCTCGTCGCGGCCGAGCGCGCGATCCGCACGCGTTCGCTGTGGACCAAATATACCTCGCGCCAGAAGGAGGATGCCGGCTGGCAACTTTCCTTCCACTCGCAGCTCGAGGACGCACTGACCGGCGGTGACATCTGGGTCGCCTTCCAGCCGCAATATCAAATCGCGACGCGGCAGCTCGTCGGGCTCGAGGCGCTCGCGCGCTGGACGCACCCGACGCGCGGCCCGATCCCGCCCGACGAATTCATCGTCCAGGCCGAAAAGAGCCAGGACATCTATCGCCTCACCCTGTTCGTGATGGATCAGGCGATCCGCTCGGCCGCGCAGCTGCGCGAACGCGGCGTTCACATCAACATGTCGGTTAACCTGTCGGCCAGCCTGCTCGACCATAGCGACCTTGTCGGCACGATCCGCGTCATGCTCACCGCGCACCATCTGCCGCCAGAAACCTTGACCATCGAGATCACCGAAACCGCACAGATCGAAAACAGCCGCCAGGCGCGCCAGACGCTCGCCCAGCTCCGCCGCACCGGCATCCGTCTGTCGATCGACGATTATGGCACCGGCCAGTCAAACCTCGAATATCTAACCGAGATCGAGGCCGACGAAATCAAGATCGACAAGCGATTCGTGATGACGATGCGCGATTCGCAGCGGAACCTCGAAGTCGTCAAATCGACGATCGATCTCGCGCATCGTCTCGGCGCCGTGGCGGTCGCGGAAGGCATCGAAGATGCTGAAACCATGACACTTCTCGTCGGCCTCGGTTGCGATGTCGGCCAGGGCTATCATCTTGGAAAACCTCAACTGTTTTCCGAACTGACGGCAACTCTCGCCGCCTCTCCCAAGAACCGCTCCGCGTAACTGCCAGGCTGGCAGCAATGCTTATAGTTAAGACTCGATTTACCTTACTAATTAAGGTATATGCTCCGTTAACTGTTCCTCTGGGGCAGTGCGAACAGGAGATTTGTCATGGGTTGGTTTTGGTCATTCCTGGGCGGCGGCGGCACGGACAGTGCTGGCGGTCAGGCCTAAGCAAAAAACAGGTTTCAGGAGGGGCTCCGGCATCGCCGGGGCCCTTTCTTTTTGCCCAAAGCCCGCATGACGGCCGCCGCAGGATGACCGGTTGCCGGTGCGGTGATCCGCACCGGAACGGCGTCACCGGCGCCGCCTTTCGCACCGGTCTTCTCACTCAAAAAATTCCGCTTTTTGATCCGGCGGCACCAATCGCTCCGCAAACCCGCGGAAAGGCTGGCGCGGCGCCTCGCGCTCGTGCACCAGCCGCGACGAGACGAATCAAATTATCGACGAATTGAGTCCCCGATCTGTCATTTAGCGTCTTGCATCGCGGCGCCGACGTGGCACTATAGGTGGTGGGTCACACACGGGGGCACCCCAAGAAATAGTATTAGGCTGCAACTGGCGGATTTCCGTCGTCCATCCCATATGGACACGGGAAAACCCTCCCTGCGCCCAAAAAAAGTGCCCACGGGGACAGGTTTAGATGCTAAGACCGGGGCTTCGCCCTGAGTCGAACAAGACAGGAACAAAGCGCACCAGCTGCGCGTTCAAATCGGGGGCGAATAAGATGGATTTTCGGGAAACGGAACGGGTGGAGACGAGCGACGTGGCGACGATGGAACTGGCAAAGAATGACGCTCCGGCAGCGAGCGAATCGGTTGCCGATGCGGCGCCCGCAGCGAAGCTCAACGACAGCAGCGAGGCCAAGGTTCACGCGCGCCGATTCGACATCGTGACCGACAAGAGCCGCGACGCGCTACTCACCGACTTCGGCAAGGAAACGCTCGAGGACCGCTACCTCCTCCCCGGCGAATCATATCAGGACCTCTTCGCGCGCGTCGCGTCGGCCTATGCCGACGATCAGGACCACGCCCAGCGCCTCTACGACTATATCTCGAAGCTGTGGTTCATGCCCGCGACCCCCGTTCTCTCGAACGGCGGCACCGGCCGCGGCCTGCCGATCAGCTGCTATCTGAACTCGGTCGACGACAGCCTCGAGGGCATCGTCGGCACGTGGAACGAGAATGTCTGGCTCGCGAGCCGCGGCGGCGGCATCGGCACCTATTGGGGCGCGGTGCGCGGTATCGGCGAACCCGTCGGCCTCAACGGCAAGACCAGCGGCATCATTCCCTTCGTCCGCGTGATGGACAGCCTGACCCTCGCGATCTCGCAGGGCTCGCTGCGCCGCGGTTCGGCCGCCTGCTATCTCGACATCTCGCATCCCGAGATCGAGGAGTTTCTCGAGGTTCGCAAACCCTCGGGCGACTTCAACCGCAAGGCGCTCAACCTCCACCACGGCGTCCTCATCACCGACGAGTTCATGGAGGCCGTCCGCGACGGCGCCGAATTCAACCTGCGCAGCCCCAAGGACCAGAGCGTCCGCGGCACCGTCGACGCGCGCTCGCTGTTCCAGAAGCTCGTCGAGACGCGCCTCGCGACCGGCGAGCCCTACATCATCTTCATCGACCAGGTGAACCGCATGATGCCGAAGCATCATCGCGACCTGGGGCTCAAGGTCACCACTTCGAACCTCTGCAGCGAAATCACGCTGCCGACGGGCCGCGACCATCTCGGCAACGATCGCACCGCGGTCTGCTGCCTCTCGTCCTTGAACCTCGAAACCTGGGACGAGTGGAACGGCGACAAGATCTTCATCGAAGACGTCATGCGCATGCTCGACAATGTCCTTCAGGATTATATCGACCGCGCCCCGCCCGAAATGGCGCGCGCCAAATATAGCGCCAGCCGCGAACGCTCGGTCGGGCTCGGCGTCATGGGCTTCCACAGCTTCCTCCAGGCGCGCGGCCTGCCCTTCGAGGGCGCGATGGCGAAATCGTCGAACCTCCGCGTCTTCAAGCATATCCGCGCGCAGGTCGATCAGGCGTCGATGCTGCTCGCGAACGAGCGCGGCCCCTGCCCCGACGCCGCCGATCAGGGCGTGATGGAACGCTTCAGCTGCAAGATGGCGATCGCGCCGACCGCGTCGATCTCGATCATCTGCGGCGGCACCAGCGCGTGTATCGAGCCGATCCCGGCGAACATCTACACGCACAAGACGCTCTCGGGCAGCTTCTCGATCCGCAATCCGCACCTCGAAGCGCTCCTCGTTGACAAGGCGAAGAACAGCGACGCGGTGTGGAACTCGATCCTCGAGCGCGGCGGCAGCGTCCAGCACCTCGACTTCCTGTCGCAGGACGAAAAGGACTGCTACAAGACGAGCTTCGAGATCGACCAGCGCTGGCTGCTCGAACTCAGCGCCGACCGCACGCCGTACATCGATCAGGCGCAGTCGCTGAACCTCTTCATCCCGGCGGACGTCGAGAAATGGGACCTGCTCATGCTCCACTATCGCGCGTGGGAACTCGGCATCAAATCGCTCTATTATCTCCGCTCGAAATCGGTGCAGCGCGCCGGCTTCGCGGGCGGGGTCGAGGCCGACAACACGCCCGAGGCCGCGAAGTTCGAACTCTCGGCCGAGAGCACCGACTATGACGAGTGCCTGGCTTGCCAATGATGGACCGTGCGGAGAACATGCGATGAATGTGAACGTCACATACATCGCGCTCGCCGCGGTCTTCTTTGCGCTCAGCGCCGTCATGACGACGCACGCGCGCAAGGCAGCCGAAGCGCCCGGGGCGAAAAAGAGCCAGCTCTCGGGCCTCCTGTTCATGATCGCCGGGACGGGGTTCGTCCTCGCCGGCGTGATGCCCATGCTACGGTCCCTGTGACCGACCGAATTTCTGGAGTGTAACCGCCATGTCCCTTCTCGAAGCCCGCAAGACCTACAAGCCCTTCGAATATCCGTGGGCCTATGATTTCTGGAAACGCCAGCAGCAGATCCACTGGGTTCCCGAGGAAGTGCCGCTGGGCGAGGATTGCCGCGACTGGGCGCAGAAGATCAGCGACCATGAGCGCAACCTGCTCACGCAGATTTTCCGCTTCTTCACGCAGGCCGATATCGAGGTGCAGGATTGCTACCACGACAAATATGGCCGCGTGTTCAAGCCGACCGAAATCAAGATGATGCTGACCGCGTTCAGCAACATGGAAACCGTGCATATCGCGGCGTACAGCCACCTGCTCGACACGATCGGCATGCCCGAAAGCGAGTACGGCATGTTCCTCGAATATGACGAGATGCGCGCCAAGCACGACTATATGGGCACCTTCGGCGTCGACAGCGACGAGGATATCGCGCGCACGCTCGCGATGTTCGGCGGCTTTACCGAGGGCCTCCAACTCTTCGCCAGCTTCGCGATGCTGATGAACTTCCCGCGCTTCAACAAGATGAAGGGCATGGGCCAGATCGTCAGCTGGTCGATCCGCGACGAAAGCCTCCACTGCGAAGGCATCATCAAGCTGTTCCACACCTTCGTGAAGGAACGCGACTGCCTGACCAAGGCGGTGAAGGAAGACATCATCGACACGTGCCAGAAGACGGTGCGGCTCGAGGATGCGTTCATCGACCTCGCGTTCGAACAGGGCCCCGTCCCCGGCATGACGCCGAAGGAGATCAAGCGCTACATCCGCTACATCGCCGACTGGCGCCTCGGCCAGCTCGGGTTCCAGCCGATCTACATGATCGACGAGCACCCGCTCCCCTGGCTCGCCCCGCTGCTCAACGGCGTGGAGCACGCCAACTTCTTCGAAACGCGCGCGACCGAATACAGCAAGGGCGCGACGCGCGGCGACTGGAACAGCGTGTGGACCAGCTTCGACAGCCGCAAGAAGGCGAAGAACAGCGAAGACGCGGCGCCCGTCAACGACGCCGAAGCCGACGGCGAAGACATGTTCAAACAAGCCGGCATCGCCGCGGAATAAGCGACCTGATAACCCCTCCCGCAAGCGGGAGGGGCAGCGAAACTTGCGGGCTTGCCCGCTAGTTGCAGCGGGGAGGGCAACAACGCCGCCCCACGAAACAAGACAAGAAGTCAGAGGCCACCCAAATGACCGACAAGCAGAAACAGAAACTCCTCATCCTCAGCCAGCCGCAGCGCACGACGCTCGAAGGCCTGTCGAACCGCCGCCCCCAACTCCCCACCGACCCGATCCGCGACGAACTCGTCACGCTGGGACTGGTCGTGAAGCAGGGCGCCAAATGGGCGCTGACCCCGACGGGCAAGAAGGTGTTGGCCGCGAATTCGAACCGGCGGAACTCGGGCGGATTTTCGGTTTAGCACGCTGACCCTAGGTTCTCGACACCAAGGCTTTCTTGCAGAAAGCATCTAGACCTTTCGTCGACTCTCGCCAAACAGAGAACGGACTTCTTCTACCTCAGACGCTGAGACACCTGCGAAATGACGATCGAAGGCCTTTAGGGCTGATCCGCGAAGCCTCTGAACGATCGCAAAAGTGTCATACTCGCCATAAAAGCGTTCAAAGACTAGGTAGTTCAAATCAAAAATAAAGAATGCCCAAGCAGAAGATATAATCTTAAATTTCCAACTACGTTGATTTACGGTAGCCCCTTCGGTGTCACCGATAAAATGGTAGTGCTCTCTTGGGTTGTAATGCGCCATCTTTGACAGCAAGCCATACGCTCGCCCAGAAGACGGGCAAATGTCCTTCAAATTCCTCAAAAGATTTTGAGGATGAACATCAAACACCTCTGCATCTTCCGTCTTGTCCCAAACGTAAGCCGCATACGAAAACTGCTCCACCAAACTTCGTGCTACCAATGCCGCTTCAATCATAAAGCCTTGTCGAGCTACAGACACTAAGAGCTCTAATGCTGTACGAGCTCGCACCATGGCCAAATCAAAAGCAAAAACTCCAATTGGGGCGTCCGTGCGAGGTTCAAAGGAGTGATAAAACTCATTGTAGGAAAATTCATGGAACCGATACAACGTTCGAAGTGGCTCATCTCGCGAAATATGCTCCTCGATATTTGACAAATATCGCTTCTTTACATAGTCAATCGAAGAATAACCCATTCTCTCGGCGATTACAGCGGCAGTCACACTTTGTCGAAGAGAGTGAGAAGCGTCGGCAGTTAAACCAACCCAACCCAAACCACTTATGTCAATTTCGGTATCCAAAAGAGGCGAGATTGCAAATCTCGTTCTAAGCTCTTTTTCGCTAAGTGTTTTAGTGCGTTTTGCCATCAAACGGGCTTGAACGGCAGCGTCGTCAAATTCAAGAACGCAAACTATGAATTACGGTGGGAACTACAGTGACAAGTGCAATAGCCCCCAATTAGCCGTCGCTTAGCAGGCTTGCATGAGCTAACCACGCCCCATGCCCGGGGTCTTCGTCCATCGTCGCGACACACATTATGCCGACGAGCCCTATCGGCAATATCAATTCCCTAAAGCCTATCTCTCACGCGCCAGTCAGTTCGAGGGTGATTGGGCTGTTTATTATGAGCCGGTGAAGGCTGGCGGCCGAGGCTTTTACGCGGTTGCCTGGGTCGAACAGATCGTTCCCGATCCCACGCGCGAAGGCCATTATCTCGCACTCATCAAACCTGACACCTATCTCGACTTCGCGCACAACGTCCCGCGAACAATCGATGGCGAACTTGTCGAAAGCGGCCTCGCCAATGCGCAAGCCGCAGTCCGACCGCTCAGCACGCAGGACTTCGTCCGCATCATCAATCTCGGCCTCGGCGATGACGAAAGCGCCCTGCCCCGTGTCGGTGACGCCGTCGTTCCGCTAGCCCCCTCGCTCAGCGACAATCAGCGTCCATTCCGCTTTGAACAGGAACGCATTCGCGCCGAAAGCCTGACCTCGCGCATTGTCCGCGACCGCGTCTTCCGCACCGCCGTACTCGCCGCCTATGACAAACGCTGCGCGATCACCGGCCTCAAATTCATCAATGGTGGCGGTCGCGCCGAAGTTGCCGCCGCGCATATCCGACCCGTCGCGGCGAAAGGCCCCGACAGCGTCAACAACGGCCTCGCCCTCTCGGGCACCGCACACTGGATGTTCGATCGCGGTCTGATTTCTTTGGACGACGATCTCTCAATTATCGTCTCACGCCACGTCAACGACACCGAAAGCCTCGATCGGCTGCTCCGGCCCGACCGCAAGGCGATCGAACCGCTCGATCCGGCGCTTCGCCCCCATCCGAGCTTTCTCGCGTGGCATCGGGAAAACGTCTTCAAGATGTAAGGGGCAAGCGCCCCCTCAATGCACCGTAACCGGCCGCATCACCCCGCCCACACGCGCCACCGCGAACATCACGCCGTCGCGCACCACCTCGGGCGGACCTTCGAGCATATAGAGCTTCACCAGCTCGCGCGTGACCTCGCTGTCGTCGTCGACGACCAGCCGGAGCGACTCCAGCCCCAGATTGCCGCGCGCCACCACCACATCGCGGACCAGCGCGAGCGGCCACTCAGCGCTCGCGCCGCGATAGAGCGTCACTCCGTCGTGGCGGAGGTAATCGCCGCGCCGCCGCCACATGCCAAGGACATAGCCCCACACGCTCAGCACTGCGGCGATCCCGAGCAGCAACAGCGGCTGCCCGAACACCATGTTCCAAAAGGCAACGACCGGATCGCCGCCCCAGTCGAGCCGCGCCAGCAAGACGCCGAGCAACACCGCGCACGCGAACTGCCACCCCACCAGGGGCGCCGCGCGCAGCCGTGCCACCACCACCATTTTCCGGTCCCCGTCGATCATCGCGGCCTAAATAGGCATCGCGGCCGCGCCGCGCCACCCCGCCTCTCGCAGTCCGCAACCTTCATGCCGGGCATCCGTTCTTGCAAAGGGGCAACCCGCCCCGCGGAGTCGATGTCATCGAACCGAGAACCCTGATCGCTTACGGGCTTATCCTGCTGCTCATCGCAGCGCTGATCGCGGCCATATTCTACCTGCGCCACAATACGCACGACCGCAGAATCGAGCGCCAGCGCGAGCGGCAGCGCCTGCATCGCGAGGAGCGCGACGACGGCGCCTGACGCGCATCAACGCAAACCGGCTCGACGGACCGCCCCGCCCGCGCGGCGAGCCGCGACCCTTTGCCCCGCGTCGCTGCTATACTGACGGGCGAAAGGAGAACGCCCATGCAGGCCGTAACCGAAGGCGACCGCCGCAAGGAGGTTCGCGTCCTCCTCGATCAGATCCAGGCGCACCCCGAACGCGACTGGACCGCGGCGCGCCAGCGCCTCGCGACGCTCAATAAATTGATCGCCGGACCGTCCGGAAAACCGCCCCGCCCGCAACCGCATTAGCCACTCGTCGCGCACGCGCGGCGGTCCGTCGCAATCGCCCGGATGCGATGCAACAATCGGACATTGCACAAGTTTCTCCGGTCAAGGCATCGGCGCCGCCCCCTTCCCCCCCGCGGGGCGCGCCGATGCCTGACCCAAATCCCTTGACCCAAGTCCCACGACGGAGACACGGACATGCGCAAAGCATTTGCCCTTCTGACGGTCGCTCCCGCCCTCCTCGCTTTCCCCGCGCTCGCGCAAACCGCGCCCGCGCCCGCGCCCGCGCCGGCCCCCGCCCAGCTTGCCCCCGACGGCAGCGCCAACGTCAATCTGGTCGGCAAGGTCGGGCTGAAGGGCGGCGCGGTCGATGCCGCGGTCGATGGCGTCACCAACCCCGTCGGCGGCACCGTCGATCGCGTCGACAGCGCGGTCGGCAAGGCCGTCGATACCGCGAACCTGACCCTCGCGACGCGCGAACAGGTGCGCGCGGGCGCCGAACTTTACGACACCGGCGGCAACAGCGTCGGCACGGTGCAGAGCGTCGAAGGCGACACCGCGGTCGTGGTCCGCGGCGGCAAGCTCTACAATGTGCCGATCGCCCAAATCTATCATGGCGCGGTGGGTGCGACCCACGGCCTCGTCACCAAATTGTCGAGCGCCGAAATCCAGGCGCGCACCACCGCCGCGATCGAATCGCGCTGACATATCGGGACTAGCCGCGGCGACCCCTTGCAATAAGGGACGTGGCCGCGCTGGGGGGAGCCGGGTGCACTCGGCTCCCCGCCTTGGAAATCGGGAGAGACCGCATCGCGCCAGCGATCGGGGAGGGAGCCGGGACACCGGCTCCCTTTCGTCGTTATGCCGCACCCGCAAATGAAAATGGCCCGCCCCAGGGGAGGGGACGGGCCAGTTCGGTGCCGGCGCGCCCGATTGCGCCGCCGGCCCTCTGTTATCTCGCCTAAACTATTCGGCCTCTTCGAACAGCTCGACCGCGTTCGCGGCGTTCGCCGACAGCCGGACCGTGTCGCCTTCGACCGCCGCGACCAGACCCGCGGGCAGGTAATGATGCTTGCCGTCGCCGCTGTCGGCCTTGGTCAGCTTGATGCGCTCGCCGTCGAGATGGTCGACGGTGCCGACGTGGACGCCGTCGGCGCCGACAACATTCAGGCCTTCCTTGATCGCGCTATGGTCATGCTCTGCCATCGTCATTCTCCTTACCGCTCCGGGAAGGGGGAGCTTCGCCATCATACGCACAGAAAAGCGAGTCGGCTCCATATCCCGAGGCAAGGCGCCCGAAAGCCGCGCCCGCTTTCCATCGCGCCGCCGTCCCGAACGATTAGCACCAGGGGCGCCGCCGCCCCTCCCATGGCCGCGCCAGCCCTTCGTCAACGAGCACCGACCCAACACTCGTCCCGCCGCGCGTCACGATGCGCAGGTTGCGGCCGTAGCGGTCGGTGTCGCGCCCGGCGCTTTCCAGGCTGAAGGCGCCGGCATTCAGCCAGGTGCGGAGCCGTTCGGTCGCGGCGTCGCCGAGCGCCGCTTCCTCGGCGCAGCGCGCGGGATGCGTTTCGGGAGTGTCGATATCGGCGATGCGATATTTGTCGTCCGCGAACCAGAAGGTGTCGCCGTCGACGACGCAATTGCGGCCGCCGCCGCTGTGGCAGAGCGCGAAGCGCGCCGACAGCGCGTCGCGCTCCGCCGCGCCTTCGCCGCCCGCGAACAAGGACGCCACGGGCGCGGGCATCGCTTCGGCTCCGCCTGGAAAGCGTTGAAAAGTCGCGAGTGCGGCAAAGAAGGCGACCGCCATCACCGGCGTCAGCCACAGATTCGATCCGACACCGCGCCGCCTGCGCACCGGCCTGCGGCGGCGAGCGGTACGGCGCCGCGGATAATGAAAATCGGGTCCGGACATGCCGCGACCCTAACGATAGAGGCTTAGCAAAATCCCAACGAGGCGCGTCCGCTATGGCGTGCGACTATGTTCAAATGCGTCCGCCGCGGCACCGTTTCCGACCAACAGCCACAACTCCCGTCGGCGATGGCTAACCGATTCCGGATCAGGGCGCGCCGCGCGGCTCGTCGTCCTCGACCCCTTCGGGACCAAGCTCGTCGTCCTCGTCGTCGTCGCTGCGTTCGCCGCGATAGGCGTCCATGTCGATCCGCCCCGACCGTTCCATCTGACGCATATGGTCGACCAGATCCTGGACATCGTCGCTGGCGTTCCCGTTGCCGACCTTGTCGCTGTCTTCCTGCGGCCGATCGCGACGCGCGGCTTCGGCAACGCTCTGCGCCTGCGCCTCCTCGTCATCCTGCTCGCGATTGCGCGCTTCGGGGGCTTCGTCGGCTTGGGCCTCTGCTTTGCGGGGATCGTCGATCATGGCCGGCTCCTTTCAGGGGACAGCCGGGAAACGCGCAGGGTGTCGCGGCCGTTCCTCAGGCGGCGGCCGCCAGTATTTTCGTCTCGATCACGCGAATGAAAACCTCGGGATCCTGCGCCCCCGGGATCAGCATCCGCCCGCCGAGGATGAAAGCGGGCACCCCGGTGATATTCTGGTCGGCCCAATAGGCTTCTTCGGTGCGCACCATCTCGCCGAACTCGTCCGACGCCAGGATCGCCGCCGCACGTTCGCGGTCGAGCCCCACCGACGCCGCGACATCGGCGAGCACCGCATGATCGCTGACATCGCGATTGTCGGTGAAGTGCGCGGCGAATAACGCGAGCTTCAGCGCGGTCTGCACGCCCGTCGCCGCATCCTGCTCGGGCTCCTCGAGCGCGCCAGCCCAGGTCAGCAGGCGGTGCGCATCGAAACTATTGCGTACGCGGCTTTCACCGCTGCGATTGAAGGTGAAGCCGAGGTCGGCGGCGACCCCCGCCAGCTTGCCGCTGTTCGCGCGGCTCTGCTCGGCGCTGATCCCATATTTGCGCATGACATGCGCCGCGGCATCCTCACCCTCGGGCGGCATGTCGGGGTTCAGCTCGAACGGATGCCACTGGACGCGGAAATCCAGCCGTCCCGCAAAATGGTCCATGACCTTGCGGAACTTCAGCCAGCCGATGATGCACCAGGGGCACATCACGTCGGACACGATGTCGACGCTGAGGCGCGGTACGCGCGGTTCGGTCAAATTTCTTCTCCTGCCGGCACGCGCCGCCGCACTCAGTCGGAACGGCGATCCTTGCCCGTCCGCCGATCGCCCTTTCGGCGATCCGGCCCTTTATAATTCGGGTCGTCGGTCGTCCGGCGGTCACTCGACCGCCGCTCCGAACTCGCCCTTTTGTCCTCATCGCTTGTCATACGCTTCCTCCCCACCACAAAGGAAAACAGAAGCGACCCGGCGCGCAATAGCTCATAAAATGGTAAAAAAGACAAGCAACGGCGGGAATAGGCCGCTTGTGGGTGGATCAACTTTGGGGTGTGCACAAGACAGGCAGTTTGGCAGCCACCTCCTCGAACGGCGGACATTCCCCCCCGCCCCGATATGCATCAGCTCACGCGAATGGGCTCAACGCACCCATTGGCCAATCGCCATATTACGTCCTGCGGAACGGGCAAACCGAGGGCGTCATCCTTGGTCAGACCTAGATAGGCTCCCCGAATGAGGCGCCCCACTAATCCATGCGACACGGCCAGTACGACGCCTTGCAAGCTATCCAACCATTGGGTCACTCGCGTCATAGCAGCATCGTAGCTTTCACCATCGGGTGATCGGAAAAACCAGTCGAATGGGGTCGTTTCATCCAATCGCCCAGGCCACTGGGCGTCTATGTCTGCATGGGTAAGGCCGTCCCACGAACCAACCGAAACCTCGGCAATTCGGGGCTCCCACTGGGGCTCTGGAAGGGCGCCAAATGTTTTGATGATGGCGGTGGTTTCGCGCACTCGGCCCAACGGACTTGCTACCAACACCTCTATCTCGGCCGCGACTGCGGCAAGGTGCCGTCCATATGCGGCTGCCTGTGCCACACCCTTTTCTGTCAGGCGGGAGTCGAGCTTTCCTTGAAAGCGGCCCGAGGCGTTCCATTCGGTTTCACCATGCCGAACCAGATAAATCTCTTTTTGCGACGACATAGCCACGGAACACCTTCCACTTCTGGTTCCGGGACTCTTACAAAGGCTACTCTACGGCGGCCACTAACATCCTCCTGCCAATGTTCCGCTCATCGACGCCTTGCCGAACAATTCATGGATCAGATCATCTGAAACGACCCGCTCTTCTCAAAAGCGGTAAATGCCTCGACACTTCGGCGCATATTCTCGAGCATCGGGGGCAGGTCGTCCGGGCGATACCAACGCAGATCCAGCGTTTCCGAACCGTCGGCGGTCACAGCGCCGTCAAACTTGGTCGCGTAGAACATCAGGACGAAGAACTGGCAAACATCGCCGTTCGGGAAGCGCACCGTCTCATATTCCGGATCGCTGCCGAAACCAAAGGGCACCGGGTTTCGGATGCGAAGTCCGGTCTCCTCGAGCGTCTCGCGGACGACCACCTCCGTCAAATCCTCGCCCTCCTCCGCATTTCCGCCGGGAAGACCCCACACGCCGAAGTCGCTTCGGTGTTGCAGGAGGATCGATCCATCGCTGCGGACGATTACGACGCGCGCTCCCGGAACCAGCAGGCAGCGGCTCCCGACGAGCGAACGCAGCTTTCCAAGATAGCTATCCGCGAAACTCATCGGACTGCCCGCTATCCAGCGTCGACGGGCCCCGCATTATCGACCGCCGCGACCGGCCGCGACAACACCCACCAGCTTCCGACCATCAGCAGCACGGTCAGCGCCTCGATGATCATCGCCTGGACGATCCCCGTGTTCACCGCATCGCCGCTCGCCACCCCGAACAACCGGCCGGCAAGCGCGGTGCCATAGAGCGCGGCGGGCACCAGCAGCGCGCGCAGCCAGCCCGGCACCAGCGCGCCGGTCGCGGCGGCGCCCGCGGCGACAAGGAAAAAGGCCGACAGGTCGGCGCGGATCGTATTGGTCGCCGGACCCTCGACCAATATGCCAAAGGTCTCGGTATAGCTCGCGGGGTCGAACAACCCCCGCGCACCGACGATGACAAAGAATAGCGCCCACAGCAGGACGGCGCCGCGCAAGACCCAATTGACCATCATTCTTCTCCCCGATTTGCCGGCAGGCTGCGGCATCGGAGAAAAAAGTGCAATCTATTCCGGGTTAAACATCGTCCGCCGCGAACGTCTCTTCGATCCAGCCGCCGCCCAGCACGCGCGAATTGTCGGCGGCATCGTAGAGCACCGCCGCCTGCCCCGGCGCGACGCCATATTCGGGCGTCGCAAAGATCAGCCGGTCGCCCGCAACGCGCGCGGGCACCGGCTTCGCCATGCTGCGCACCTTCGCCAGCACATCGCGCCCGTCGACCGCGCCGAGCCAGTTCGCCTCGCCCAGCCGCGCGCCGGACACCGCGAGCGCGCGCCGCGGTCCGACGATCACCGCTTTCGTCGCGGCTTCGAGGCGCACCACATACAATGGTTCGGCCTGCCCGCCGATCTCGATCCCGCGCCGCTGCCCGACGGTATAATGGATCAAGCCCTTGTGCGCGCCGAGCACGGTGCCGTCGACATGGACGATGTCACCCTGATCGTCGGCCTCGGGGCGCAGCTTGCGCACCAGCGTCGCATAATCGCCATCGGGAACGAAGCAGATATCCTGGCTGTCGGGCTTGCCCGCGACGCCGAGCCCCAGATCGCGTGCAATCTCGCGCACCACGCTCTTCTCGAGCCCGCCCAAGGGAAAGCGCAGGAAGTCGAGCTGGTCCTGCGTCGTCGCGAAGAGGAAATAGCTCTGGTCGCGCGCCGGATCGACCGCACGGTGCAGCTCGGCGCCCTGCGGCCCCATCATACGGCGCACATAATGACCCGTCGCGAGGCAATCGGCGCCCAGCTCCTTGGCGAGCCGGAACAGGTCGGTGAACTTCACCCCCATATTACAGCGCACGCAGGGGATCGGCGTCCGGCCCGACAGATATTCGTCGGCGAACTGGTCGATCACCGTGTCGCGGAAACGGCTTTCATGGTCATAGACATGGTGCGCGAAGCCCAGCCGGTCGGCGACCGCGCGCGCGTCGCGGATGTCCTGCCCGGCGCAGCACGCACCGACGCGCTTCGCCTTGGCGCCATGATCATAGAGCTGGAGCGTCACGCCGATCACCTCGGCGCCCGATCGCGCGGCGAGCGCGGCAACGACGCTCGAGTCGACTCCGCCCGACATCGCGACGACGATTCGCCGGTCCTTCAGCGGCGAAGCGAGCTGAAAGTCGGCCTGGGCAAGCCCGGCAGGGGAAGGAATCGCCTCGATCATGGTCGGCGCCATCTAGGGACGCGAATGCAAAAAAGCCAGCTTTTCCGCGCAAAGTGTCAAGATATTGACGGGGGTTAAGCTTCGCTAACAGGTTCTGAAACGGGCATTTACGGGACCTTAGCTCCTCTGGCCTAGACGAGTCGCATGAACTTCGTTCCGTCCGATCTTCCGCGCATCGCCGGTGCGGCCAAGCTGTCAAAGCCCGGCTTCGACATCATATTGGCCGTGTCCAGCGCGCGCCAGGCCGCCCTGCCGACGGTGCGGCAGCTGCGGACGCACGCGCATCGCGAACGCCATGCGGCGAAGCTTAACGCCGTTCGCCACATATTTTGCGGGACGCGTGCAAGGGCGGAACAAAAAGCCCCGCGCGTCGTTCGTTTCTTCGATTTATCCGACGATGCGAACGTCCTGCCCGAAACTATGAACGGCCTGTTTACCAGAGGATTTCAGCCGATGTTGAATCCCTCGGATCTAGATATGAATGCGTCGGACACACCCCCATCCGACGGTAAAAATGTGGAATGACTATGATCGAGAATCAGAAAATCCGGCCCGCTCAGGTTATCGGCCCCCTCGGGGAGCCGTTGACGCTGGACTCGCTGCCGCCCCCGTCGACGACCCGCTGGGTCGTTCGCCGCAAGGCAGAGGTCGTCGCGGCCGTTAACGGCGGGCTCCTGTCCGTCGACGAAGCGTGCGAACGCTATGGGCTGACCCTCGAGGAATTTGCCGGCTGGCAGCGGTCGATCGACCGCAGCGGCATGCCCGGACTGCGCGTCACGCGCATCCAGCATTACCGCGACCTCTATGAGCGCCAACAGCGCTTCTAAAGGCCGCGGGACCGGACCAGATATGAGAGAGGGCGCTTCGGGCGCCCTCTTTTTTGCCTGCCGCATATGGAATGGCAAAAGCCGCAGCCATCCCGGCCGGCCTTAACAACGCCTATATCGGAAAAGAAATCAACATGATTTCATTGACTTATAATTTCATTGCAACCCTTGCGTTCACCCCGCGTTAAGCCCCCAAGTCAACTTTGGGAGTCATTCAATATGCGTAAGATGTTCATCACCCTCGCCGCTACCTCGGCCCTCGCGCTCGGCGCCTGCCAGAGCCCGGCTGCCGACAAGGTCGAGGATCAGGCCGAAGCCAAGGCCGACGTGATCGACGAGCAGGCCGACGCCATGCCCGAGGGCGCGGCCAAGGAAGCAACCGAGGCGAAGGCCGACGCCGTCGAAGCCGCCGGCGAGGAAAAGGCCAACGCGATGGACGATAGCGGCGAGATCGCCCCGTCGGAAGTCGCCCCCACCACGCCGCCGGCCGACCCCGCCAAGAAGTAAGGGCTGCCTCCCCTAAAGGGCAGGGTGAAGGGCGCCGGTTGATTCCGGCGCCCTTTATCGTGCGCGGCCTATTTTCGCGGACCTGTGATCTCGATCACCCCCGCCGCGCGCAATCGCGGATATTGACCCTGAATGGGACGGGAACTCGCTTTTAAGCGAACCATTTCACGGACCACCCTCCCGCCGCCACCAGCGACCCAGGGCGGCGGGAGGGACTAGCCGCGAGCCTCTTCGAGCAGGCGCAGCACATCCTGCACCCCCGGCGCATCGTCATCGGCGCGCAGCGCCGCGATCGCCGCCGCGACGTCGAGCCTATAGTCGGCGACCCCCGCCGACTCGCCCGCCCACGCCGCATCCATCGATTTCACCAGCCGCCGCGCCGCGGCATTTTCCGACAACATATGCACCTCGAGCGTGTCCAGCCCCTCGGCATGGCAATGGACGAGCAGCGCCGCGGTCATCATCCGCGCCAGCCCCCGCCCCTGGAATGCGTCGAGCACCGCGATCGAAAATTCACCCACCGGCCCGTCATGCCGGTGGCGCACCGCATGCACCGCGCCGATCGGCGGCTGCCCCGGGCATTCGGTGCAGATCGCGCCCCACGCGATATGGTCGTGCCCGTCGACGTCGGCGAGCCGCTCGACCACCGCATCGGGCAGCACCGGCGCGGGCGAGAAAAAGCGCAGATAGCGCGACTCCGCCGACAGCTTGGCGATCCCCTCGCGGATCAGCGGCGCATCGTCGGGGGTGATCGTGCGCAGGCACACCGCGGTGCCGTCGTTCAGCGTGCAGTGCACCGCGATATCCTCGATCCGCGGCGCCACCCGCGCCCCTGCCTGCTTGTCCATTCCGGTCATCGCGGCCTCCTGCCCGCGCACGATAGGGGCGCCGCGCCCTGCCCGCAATCCACCGCTTGGCGGCGCGCCCTACGCATTTTTCCCCCGCCATAATCGGTGAAATGTTGAAAGCCGGACCACCCTTAACTTTGGTAATGTTGCACCTCGAAGTCGAAAAGGTTGCACGTCTGTGATCCACGCCCACCCGGACAGCGACACACGCTATGAAGTGCTCGGCGACCGCCTCGCGCGGCTGCGTCAGGCACGGGGGCTCAGCAAGACCGACATCGCCGGCCGGCTCGGCGTCACCGTCACCTCGATCTGCTATTGGGAACAGGGCCGCTCGCGCCCGCGGCTCGCGCGGCTGCAGGCGCTCGCCGATCTCCTCGGCACCTCGCCCACCGAACTGCTAAGCCGCGACAGCGCACCGGGCAGCGACCATCTTTCGGACCTCGTCACCCGCATGCGCGCCGAAATCGCCCACGCCGCGGGCACCACCCCGTCGAAAGTGCGCATCACCATCGAGATGTAGGCGCCCCGCGCCGCCACCC
>NZ_JNFD01000047.1 GCF_000756375.1 Sphingopyxis sp. LC81
CCCCACCCCCCGTCTGCACCGCCCCCCCCCGCCCCCCCCCCCCCCCCCCCCGCCGGGGGTGGCCCCCCCTCGGGAAGGCCCCCCCCCCGCGTTCCCCCCCCCCGGTCCTGGTGTCCCCTTTTCACCAGCCCCTTCGGAACCCAACCAAACCCCCCCCCCCCCCCCCCCCCCCCCCCCGCCCCCCGGGCGGGCGGCTCTCCCCCCCCCCCCGCCTCGACACCCGCCGCCTCGGCGCCCGAGCCGATCGGCGTGGCCGTCGATGCCGGCAAGGGGCCGGTCGGCCCGGGCTTTTCGATCGCCGACATGGGCCGTTCGACGGGCGCCGTGCCGCCCGCCGCGACCGAAGCCGTTGCGCCCGCCTCGTCGCCGGCGGTGAATATGGCAGCCGCCACGCCAGCATCCGTTTCGGCGGCGCCGCTCGCCTCGCTCGCCGACATCGTCGGATCGATTGAAATCCCGGCCGAAGAACTGGCGCAGAGTGACAATGCCGTCGGCGCCGACACGCTCGCCAGGTTGATGGCAGACAAGCGCAAGGCCGAGGCGGCCGAGGCGGCGAAGCGCGAAAAAGACAGTGCCGCCGCGAAATTGAAGGCAGAAGCCGACGCGAAAGCCAAGGAAGAAGCGGCCGAGAAGAAGGCCAATCCGGCGCGCATCTGGGTGCAGGTCGCGACCGGCGCGAATGCCAGGGCGCTCGCGACCGATTTCGGCAAATTCGCCAAGAAGAGCCCCGCCGTGTTCAAGGGCAAGTCGGGTGCAACGACCGAATGGGGCAAGACCCGCCGCCTGCTCGTCGGGCCGTTCAAGGACCGCAAGGCGGCGCAGGATTGGCTGGGCGACTATAAGAAGGCGGGCGGCGACGGCTTCCTGTTCAACAGCGAGGCGGGTCAGTCCGTCGATCCGGTCAAGTGAGCGTTGCCGACTGCGCCAGCGATCCCGCATCTAGCCGCGGGCGCCGTCATGCCGAGCTTGGCCGCGTCGTGCGCGGGCCGCGCGACGATTTCCAGCGCGACCGCGACCGCATCATTCACTCGATCGCCTTTCGCCGCCTGCGTCACAAGACGCAGGTGTTCGTCGCCCCCGACGGCGACCATTATCGCGTCCGGCTGACCCACAGCATCGAGGTGGCGCAGATCGGCCGCGGCATCGCGCGCGCTCTCGGGCTCAACGAGGATTTGACCGAAGCCTTGTGTCTCGCGCACGACATCGGCCATCCGCCCTTCGGTCATGCGGGCGAGGATGCGCTGAAGGCCGCGATGGCGGCGCATGGCGGCTTCGATCACAATGGTCATACGCTGCGGACGCTCGCGCGGCTCGAATGTCCTTATCCGCGCTTCGACGGCCTCAATCTGACGTGGGAAACATTGGAAGGGCTCGCGAAGCATAATGGCCCGGTGACGAACCCGGGCTGGGCGCTCGCCGAAATCGATGGCGATTTCGGGCTCGACCTCGGCAGCCACGCCAGCCTCGAGGCGCAGATCGCGGCGGTCGCCGACGACATCGCCTATGACAATCACGACATCGACGATGGCCTCCGCGCCGGACTGCTCGATCTCGACCAGTTGATGGAACAGCCGTTCGTCGCCGCCAATTACCGCGCGGTCGAGGAGCGCTTCCCCGGCGCGCCGCGCGACCGCTTGCTTCGTGAGCTCGTCCGCGACCAGATCGGCGTGATGGTCAACGACGTGATCGCGGCGACCGAGGCGAATGTCGCCGAAGCCGGGGTGGGGAGCGTCGAGGAGGTTCGCGCCGCGGGCCGCGCGCTCGGCGGCTTTTCGACCGGCCTTGCGGCGCAGGAGCGCGATCTCAAGCGCTTCATGTACGCCAATCTCTATCATCACCCCGAACAGGTCGCCGCCGCCGAGGCGGCGAACAAGGTCGTCGGCGATCTCTTTGCCGCTTATGCCGCCGACCCGCGCCTGATGGGCGAGGATTGGTCGGGGCGCCTGCCGCATGAAGAATGCGCGACAAACCGGCATATCGGTGATTATATCGCGGGCATGACCGACCGTTTCGCCATCGACCGCTATGCCGAAATCTTCGGCCGCGACGCGGTGCCACACGCGCTCGCGCATGCCTGACGCGCTGATCGTCGGCGCGACGGGGTTGATCGGGCGCGCGGTGATCGAGTGTTTCGGTTCCAATCCCGTCACCGTCCTTGCGCGCCGCGAAGTCGAAGGGCTGGCGGCGCAGCACAAGCCACTGGTCGCACCGCCCGAGCGCTGGGCCGACATGATCGCCGCCGAAAAGCCCGCCGTCCTCATCTGCTGCCTCGGGACGACGATCCGGCAAGCGGGGTCGCAGGCCGCGTTTCGCGCGGTCGATCATGATCTCGTGCTCGCCGCCGCACGCGGTGCCAAGGCGGGCGGCACCTCGCACATGATTTCGGTGAGTTCGGTCGGCGCTGCGGCAAAGAGGGGGCAATTTCTATCTGCGCACCAAGGGCGAGACCGAGGATGATCTGCGCGCTCTCGGTTTCGACCGGCTCGACCTGATCCGCCCCGGCCTGCTGCGCGGCGACCGGCCGGGACCGCAGCGGCTGGGCGAAGGGATCGCGACGATCGCGGCGCCGTTGACCGACGCATTGCTTCACGGCAGCTTCCGCCGCTACCGCTCGATTTCGGGCGCTACCGTTGCCGCGGCGATCGTCGCGCTCGCTGGCCAGCGTGGTTCGGGCGTGCATATCCACGAAAACGACGCGATCCGCGCGCTCGCCGATTGACTCCGTAAAAGGGCAGCGCCAAGGCTCGCAGCGTCTGTCGGGCCTCGTAAGAGATTCGACCGGCCGCGCGGGAGAGCGTGAGGGCAGGGCAACCGGCGCCTCACCACCGAAGGAGCAACCGCCCCGGAAACTCTCAGGTAAATGGACCGCGCAGGCTGGAACGGACACTCTGGAAAGCGTTCCGGCCGTATCGCCGGAACCACCGAAGGGGTAACCCCATGATATGGGGGAAAACTCTCAGGTTCCCGTGACAGAGGGGGCATGGCGCAAGGCGCGGCGATGGGCCGCGCATACGCTATGCAACCGCGGGAGACTGGCATGACCGACACGGAATTTACGGGCGACGAGGCGGGAGTTGAGACCGCGACGCTGCCGCTCGACGCCTGGCACCGCGCGAAGGGCGGCCGGATGGTCGAATTCGCCGGCTATTGGATGCCGATCCAATATGAAGGCATCATGGCCGAGCATCTGTGGGTCCGCGAAAACGCCGGCCTGTTCGACGTCAGCCATATGGGCCAGCTGGCCTTGTCGGGCGACAATGTCGCCGAAGCGCTCGAAACGCTCGTTCCCGGCGACATCGCGGGGCTGAAGCCCGGCCGGATGCGCTATTCGCTCTTGCTGGACGAAGACGGCGGCATCCTCGACGATCTGATGATCACCAACGAGGGCGACCAGTTCGGCATCGTCGTCAACGGCGCGGTGAAGTGGGAAGATATCGGCCACCTGCGCGAAAATCTTCCCGACGATATCACGCTCAACCACAACGAAGATTATGGCCTCCTCGCGCTGCAGGGACCGAAAGCGGTCGACGCGCTCGCACGGCTAGTGCCCGAGGCCGCGAGCCTCGTCTTCATGCAGGCGACCCGCGCGACCTGGGCCGGCCACGCGATCGCGCTCAGCCGCTCGGGCTACACCGGCGAGGACGGCTTCGAAATCTCGCTGCCGAACGAGGCGCTGACCGCCTTCGCCGATGCGCTCTGTGCGATGGACGAAGTGAAGCCGATCGGGCTCGGTGCGCGCGACTCGCTGCGGCTCGAAGCGGGCCTGCCGCTCTACGGCCACGACCTCACCCCCGCGATCGACCCCGCCGAAGCCGATCTCGGCTTCGCGGTCAGCAAGCGTCGCCGCGAGGAAGAGAATTTCCCCGGCGCGGCACGCATCCTCGGCCATCTCGCCGACGGCAGCCCGCGCAAGCGGGTCGGGCTTCTTGTCGACGGCAAGCTGCCAGTGCGCGAGGGCGCCAAGCTGTTCGACGGTGAGGACGAGATTGGCGTCGTGACCTCGGGCGGTTTCGCCCCCAGCGTCGGGGCGCCGATCGCGATGGGCTATGTTCCGCGCGATCATGCTGTGCCCGGCACCGCGGTCGCGGCCGAAGTGCGCGGGAAGCGCGTGCATTGCACCGTCGCGGCCATGCCCTTTGTCCCGCATCAATATGTTCGTAAAACAGGAGGTTGAGTGATGCCGCGTTATTTTACCGAAGAGCATGAGTGGATCGACGTCGACGGCGATGTCGCGACGGTCGGCATCACCGACTTCGCGCAGGGCCAGCTTGGCGACATCGTGTTCGTCGAAGTCCCCGACACCGGCGCCGAACTCACCAAGGGCGGCGACGCGGCGGTGGTCGAATCGGTGAAGGCGGCAAGCGACGTCTATGCGCCGGTCGACGGCACCGTGACCGAAGGCAATGGTCAGCTCGAGGAAGATCCCGCGCTCGTCAATTCGGATGCCGAAGGCGAAGGCTGGTTTTTCCGCATGACGCTGGGCGACAAGAGCCAGCTCGAAGGACTGATGGACGCGAAGGCGTACAAAGTCTTCTGCGACGCGCTTTGAAGGATTCCCCTCCCGCTTGCGGGAGGGGGAGATAATGTGATCGCGACCGATCCTGCCCTTGCCAATTGCCGCCTGATGGTGGCGACGCCCATCTATGAGGGGGCGCAGGGAACCTATGTCCGCGCGGCGCTTGATTTCGCGTTGCGGGCGCAGGCGATCGGCATGTCCGTCCGCTTCGAATTCATCCTCTACCAGCCGTCGATCACGCGCGCGCGGGATATCCTCACCGCGATGTTCCTCGCGAGCGATTGCACACATCTGTTGTTTGTCGATGCCGATATCGATTTTTCATCGGACGATGTGTTTTCGCTGATCCGCGTGATGGCGGCGCACCCCGAATGCGGCGTTTTGGGCGGGGCCTATCCGCGCCGGACGATCAACTGGCGTAATGTCGCGCGCGCGGTCGAGATGGGGCTCGCGAAGGATGACCCCGCCGACCTTGCCCGTTTTTCGGGCGATTTCGCGCTGCATTTCCTGGACGCCGACCAAAGCTTCAAGATGACCGACCTTGTCGAGCTGTCGCGTCTCGGCACCGCGATGATGCTGATCCGCCGCGAGGTGCTCGACGGCATGCGTGCGGCCTTGCCCGACCTTGTCTTTCGTCCCGATCCCGCCGAACGGCAGGCGCATGGTGTCGGCGAACTCGAACCCGCCTTTTTCTGCCCGCTGATCGAGCCCGAAAGCCAGGCTCTGTTGTCGGACGACTATGCTTTTTGCCGCCGCGTTCGCGATACGGGCTTTCGTATCTGGCTCGCGCCCTGGATTCGGACGACCCACGCGGGCCCGGCGATCTTTTCGGGTGCGCTCGCCGATACGGTACAACTTTTTTCTGCAAATTCTGCCTCTTCCCCGGAGTAGTTCATGCGTTATCTGCCTTTGACCAATGACGACCGCGCGGCGATGCTCGCGACGATCGGCGCCGCAACGATCGACGACCTGTTCGTCGACGTCCCCGCCGAGGCACGCCTCGATGGCCCGATCGCCGGCCTGCCGAACCACGCCAGCGAACTTGCGGTCGAGCGCCACATGGGCGCACTCGCACGCCGCAGCCGCGCCGCGGGCGAGGGGCCTTTCTTCCTCGGCGCCGGTGCCTATCGCCACCATGTGCCCGCGAGCGTCGATCACCTGATCCAGCGCGGCGAGTTCCTGACCGCCTACACGCCGTACCAGCCCGAAATCGCGCAGGGCACGCTGCAGATGCTGTTCGAATTCCAGTCGCAGGTCGCCCGCCTGCTCGGCACCGACGTCGCCAACGCGTCGATGTACGACGGCTCGACCGCCTGCTGGGAAGCGATCGTCATGGCGCGGCGCATCACCAAGCGGGCGAAGGCTTTGCTTTCGACCGGCCTCCACCCGCATTACCGCAGCGTCGCGCGCACCATGGCCAAATATACCGGCGATGTGCTGGTCGACGGTGACCCCAGCCTCGAAGCCGGCACCGACTGGGCTGCGCTCGCGGACAGCATCGACAAGGACACGAGCTGCGTCGTTGTCCAATATCCCGACATTCTCGGCCGCATCGACGATATGACGAAGCTCGCCGAAGCGTGCCAAGCCGCGGGCGCGCTGCTGATCGCGGTCGTGACCGAACCCGTCGCGCTCGGTTTGATCAAGTCGCCCGGCGAAATGGGCGCCGATATCGTCGTGGGCGAGGGGCAGTCGCTCGGCGTCGGACTCCAGTTCGGCGGGCCGTACGTCGGCCTCTTCGCGTGCAAGACCAAATATGTGCGCCAGATGCCCGGACGCCTCTGCGGCGAAACCGTCGATGCGAACGGCAAGCGCGGCTTCGTGCTGACGCTGTCGACGCGCGAACAGCATATTCGCCGCGAGAAAGCGACGAGCAATATCTGCACCAATTCAGGTCTTTGTGCGCTGGCCTTCAGCATTCACATGACCTTGCTCGGCGAAGCGGGTCTCCGCCAGCTCGCCGCGATCAACCATGGCCGCGCGAAGGCCGCCGCCGCCGAGCTGGCGAAGGTGCCCGGCGTGTCGGTGCTGAACACCAGCTTCTTCAACGAGTTCACGCTGCTGCTGCCGACCGCGGCGCGGCCGGTGATCCACAAGCTCGCCGAGAAGGACATATTGGGCGGCGTTTCGCTCGGCCGTCTCTATCCCGACAACGCCGGCCTCGAAAATGGCCTCGTCGTCGCCGTGACCGAAACCGTGACCGAGGCGGATATTTCCGCCTTCGCCGCGGCCCTGAAGGAGGTGCTGGCATGACCGCGCTCAACCGCGCCGGCTGGCGCCCCGAAATGAACGTCGCCGGCGGCGCCGACGATAGCACGACCTTCACCGGCAACCGCGCGCTGATGCTCGAGGAAGCGCTGATCTTCGAGATTGGCGGCAGCGAGACGACCGGGGTCGACTTCGACGAGGCCGCGCCCGCCGCCGACCTCGGCGCGCTCGCGCGCGCCGCGCCGATCGGCCTGCCGGGGCTCAGCGAGTCCGAAACGGTGCGCCATTATACGCGCCTGTCGCGGCAGAATTACGCGATCGACCTCGGCCTGTTCCCGCTCGGCAGCTGCACGATGAAGCACAACCCGCGCCTCAACGAAAAGGTCGCGCGGATGCCCGGCTTCGCCGACGTCCACCCGCTCCAGCCGCAGGAAACCGTGCAGGGCGCCTATGCGGTGATCCACGAGCTCGCCGAATGGCTGATCACGCTCACCGGCATGCACAGCGTCGCGATGTCGCCCAAGGCGGGCGCGCATGGCGAACTGTGCGGCATCCTGTGCATCAAGGCGGCGCTCGAAGCGCGCGGCGAGGACCGCCGCGTGATCCTGGTGCCCGAAAGCGCGCACGGCACCAACCCCGCGACCGCGGCCTTCGCGGGCTTTACCGTCGAGGATATCCCGGCAACCGAGGCGGGCCGCGTCAACCTCGAAGCCTTGAAGGCGCGCCTCGGCCCCGACGTCGCGGGCGTGATGATCACCAACCCCAACACCTGCGGCCTGTTCGAGCGCGAGATGAAGGCGATCTCGGATGCGGTCCATGCGGCGGGCGGCTATGTCTATTGCGATGGCGCGAACTTCAACGCCATCGTCGGCCGTGTGCGCCCCGGCGACCTTGGCGTCGATGCGATGCACATCAACCTGCACAAGACCTTCTCGACCCCGCACGGCGGCGGCGGTCCGGGTTCGGGTCCGGTCGTGCTGTCGGCAGCGCTCGCGCCCTTCGCGCCGCTGCCTTTCGTCACGAAGCAGGGCGATGATTTCCGCCTGATCGAGGAGGAGAATGCGGGCGAGGATCATCCGCAGACCTTCGGCCGCATGACCGCTTTCCACGGCCAGATGGGCATGTTCACGCGCGCGCTGACCTATATCCTGAGCCACGGCGCCGACGGGCTGAAGCAGGTCGCCGAGGATGCGGTGCTCAACGCGAACTATGTGCTGCGCAGCCTCGACGGCGTGCTCGACGCGCCGTTCGCCGCGTCGGGCCCGTGCATGCACGAGGCGCTGTTCAGCGACAAGGGCCTCGCCGAAGGCTTCTCGACGCTCGACATCGCCAAGGGGCTGATCGACGAGGGTTATCATCCGATGACGGTGTATTTCCCGCTCGTCGTCCACGGCGCGATGCTCGTCGAGCCGACCGAGACCGAGAGCAAGGCGGCGCTCGACCAGTTCATCGGCGCGCTGCGCAGCATTGCGATGCGCGCGAAGAATGGCGACCCCGCGCTCAAGTCGGCGCCGCATTTCGCGCCGCGCGCGCGGCTCGACGAGACGCTCGCGGCGCGGAGGCCCGTGCTCGCCTGGGAGGGTTGATGGCGGACCCGGCGCCCGGTCCCGAACGTCCAGTGCGGTCTGCCGCCGGGTGTGTCGCGACCGGCGCGCTGTTCGCGATCGTCGCGATCCTCGGCTGGCTGATCGCGATCACGGCCTACGGCCTCGTCGTCGAGCAATGGGAGATGATCGAGGTCCGGCGCGAGTTCAGCTACGACTGGGCCTTCGTCTATGCGCCGCTCTTCGCGTTCGGGCTGGGCGCTGCGGCGGCGTTCGCGGCATCGCGGCGCGCTTCGGCGGCGCGAATGGCCTTGCTGATTACCGTCACCGGCGCCATTGCCTTGCTCGCAGGCGTCGTGCTTTTCGGGCTCGGCGGACTGATCTGACAGGGCGGGGAGCGCGCGATGAGCTGGGACAATATCTTTCTGTTGGCCAATTACTGGGCCATCGCGGGCTGGATCGCACTCGCCTTCCTGTCGCGCGGCCCGAAAACTCTCGCGGCGATCCTCTACGCCGGCGTTTTCCTCCTTTGCCTCGCCTATACGGTGCTGATCGTCGGTTTCCTGACCGGTGGCATCGATCCCGGCGGCGCGAGCGGCGCGGATTTCACGACGCTGAAGGGCGTGATGAAGCTGTTCGACAGCCCCGGCGGCGCGACGATGGGATGGATTCATTACCTCGCCTTCGACCTGTTCACCGGTATGTGGATCGCGCGCGATGCCGACCAGAAAGGGTTCAGCCGCCTCATCCAGTTTCCTTTCCTGTTCCTGACCCTGATGGTCGGTCCGGTCGGGCTGTTCGCATGGCTCATCGCCCGCGAACGGCGCGCGCGGGCGCAGGCGAAAAAGTGACGCCGCAGCCCTGGATGCCGGGCGATGGCGCGCCGGCGGAGAAGCGGCATGCCCCCGCTACGCTGCGCAATCGTGACGCCATCGTCGCGGTGCTCGCCGACTGGTTGCCCGTGGCGGGAACGGTGCTCGAGGTCGCGAGCGGGTCGGGCGAGCACGCCGTCCACTTCGCCGCCGCCTTTCCACAGCTTGACTGGCAGCCGAGCGACCCCGATCCCGCCGGCCTGACCTCGATCGCGGCATATCGCGCCGAAGCCGGTCTTGTGAACATCGCGCCGCCGCTTGCGCTCGATGCGTCGGCGCCCGAATGGCCCCTCGACCGCGCCGGCGCGATTCTCTGCATCAATATGGTCCATATCAGCCCGTGGGAGGCGACGCTGGGTCTGTTCGCAGGTGCGGCGCGGCTGCTCGCCCCCGCTGCACCGCTGATCCTCTATGGCCCCTATGTCGAACCCGACGTTCCTACTGCGGAAAGCAATCTCGCCTTCGATGCCAGCCTGCGGAGCCGCAATCCCGCATGGGGCCTGCGCGATACCGATGCGGTCAAAGCCGCCGCCGCCGATGCCGGTCTCGCCTTCGCCGAGCGCCGCGCGATGCCCGCGAACAATCTGATGCTGCTGTTCCGCCGCACCTGACGGACCTGACAGGATTGGCGATCGGCGCTTTACCTCGCGGGTACAGTCGCTAGCCTTTCCTCGATTGCGCGCAAAAGACGCGATTCGAGGAGAGAGAGCCGATGGGCCGCGACGTTTCGGAGCTGTTTACGTTCGACGAATTCCTGACCCATTGGGCCAGCGAGCGCCCCGACCGGGTGGCGCTGCGCGAAGAGGATCGCGTCTATAGCTACGCCGAACTCGACGATCGCACCGCGCGCGCAGCATCGGCTTTGATCGCGGCGGGGCTGAAGAAGGGCGACCGCATCGCGTGGATCGGCAAGAACAGCGATCTTTATTTCACGCTCTTTTATGGCGCGGCGCGCGCGGGAATCGTGATGGCGCCGATCGGCTGGCGCCTGTCGCCAACCGAATGGGCGTTCATCGTCAATGACACGCAGGCGAAGATCGTCTTCGCGGGGCCGGGGTTCGATACGCTCGCCGAGCAGCTCGCTGGCAAGTTGCAGAACGACCCCGCGATTGTTGGTGCCGCCGATGCATGGGCGATGATCGACCGGGCCGAGCGTGTGTCGTTCGATCCGTCGGGTGCCAATGACGCGGTGCTCCAGCTCTACACCTCGGGCACCACCGGCAATCCCAAGGGCGCGGTGCTGTCGAACCAAAACCTCTTCGCGCTGCGCAAACATTCGAGCACCCTCGACCTCCCCTACACCAAATGGGAGGATGACGAGGCGGTGCTGGTCGCGATGCCGTGCGCGCATATCGGCGGCACGGGGCTCGGCATTATGGCGCTCGCATCGGGGCTCCCCGGCGTCATCCTCGCCGAATTCAACCCCGACGGTGTGTTCGACGCGGTCGAGCAGCATGGCGTGACGCGCTTCTTCATCGTCCCCGCGGCGCTGCAGATGCTGCTCATGCACCCGCGCTGCGCCAGCGTCGATTACAGCCGCCTAAAATATATCCTCTATGGCGCCGCACCGATCCCGCTCGATCTGCTCCGCCAGTGCATCAAGATGTTCGGCGCCCAGTTCATCCAGGCCTACGGCATGACCGAGACGACCGGCACGATCTCGATGCTGCCGCCCGAGGACCATGACCCCGAAGGCAATGCGCGCATGCGTTCGGCGGGCAAGGCGCTCCCCGGGGTCGAAATCGTCATCCTCGGACCCGACGGCCAACCGGTCCCGATGGGCGAGGTGGGCGAGGTCGTGACGCGCTCGTCGAACAATATGCTGGGGTATTGGAACCTGCCCGACGCGACGGCGAAGACGATGACCGACGACGGCTGGATCCGCACCGGCGACGCGGGCTACCTCGATGCGGACGGCTATCTCTTCATCCACGACCGGATGAAGGACATGATCATCACGGGCGGCGAGAATGTCTATCCGGCCGAGGTCGAAAGCGCGATCTTCGGCCACCCCGCGGTGCAGGAGGTCGCGGTGATCGGTATTCCCGACGAGAAATGGGGCGAGACGGTGAAAGCCGTCGTCGTCGCCAAGCCCGGTACGACGGCTGACGAAGCCGACATCATCGCCTGGGCGCGCGAACGCATCGCGCCGTTCAAATGCCCGCGCAGCATCGACGTGATCGACGCGTTACCGCGCAACGCCAGCGGCAAGATTTTGCGCAAGGACCTGCGTGCCCCCTATTGGGAGGGGTATGAGCGGATGGTGAATTGACCGCCGCGTCGCTGCGGCTGGAAGGGCGCTGCCTTTGCGGCGACGCGGGCTGGACGCTGACCGGCGATCCCGGTTCGGTCACCGCCTGCAATTGCAGCATGTGCGTGCGCTACGGCGCGCTCTGGGCCTATGATTATGAGGGGGAGCGGATCGCCCTCGATGGCTCGACGCGGACCTACGCACGGCGCGGCAAGGCGGACCCGGCGCTCGAAATCCATTTCTGCCCGACCTGCGGTTGCCTGCTGAGTTGGCGCGGCTTGCGGATCGAGGCGGACGGCCGGCGCCGGATGGCGGTCAATATTCGCCTTGCTCCCGCCGAGGCGGTTGCCGACTTGCCGATCGATCATTTCGACGGCGCCGACAGTTTTGAAGACCTGCCGCCCGACGGGCGCTGTGTCCGCGATATGTGGTTTTAGGCAGGGCTTGCCATCCGGTGAGAATGTGAAAGCCAAGCTTCTCGCCGCGGCATAAAATTACCCGACATTCGGCCTTTCACGCGACCTACACCCCGAAAGGCCGATGCGTTTTCTCCGTTGGCGTTGCCATACACGGGGGGCACGAAGGGCTTCACCTGATGGTGGAGCCCTTTTCCGTCAGGCCGCGGCTTTCTGCCGCGCGCGGGCGCGTTGGAATCCGTCGCGCGCCATGCAGCGGTCCAGCCACGCCTTCGTCGCATCGCCCAGTACGTCGTCGGCGCCCAATGTCGTCGCGAGGAAGGCGGCATAGCCGATCACGATATCGGCGATGGTGAAGCGCCCCGCGACCAGCCACTCGCGCCCGTCGCCCAGCGCCGCCTCGATGCTCTTTGCGCGGCCGCCGAAGAAGGCTTTGTAATCCTCGACCGCCTGGCTCAGTCGACGCTCCTCGGGTTCGACGCGCGTATAGCGGATCATGATCGCGAGCGGGAAGGTCAGCGTCGCGTCGCTGCGGTGCAGCCAGTTGCGCCATGCCCAATAATCATCCTCGTCGCGGCGCACTTCGAGCGGAGTGCCTTCCGCGATGCGCTCGCAGATCGCCGCCGATTCGGTCATCAGCCGCCCGTCCTCGACCCAGCCGGGAATCGTCATCAGCGGATTGACCGCGCGATAATCGGGCTCGAACGCGCGCGGCGGGAATTTGAGCAGCTTGAGGTCGACGTCGATCCCGGCTTCCTCGACCGCCCACAGGCAGCGCAGCGAGCGGGCATCGGGGCAATGATAGAGAATGGGCAGCGTCATGCGGCAACCTCCTTCGGGCGGTCGATATGGCGGCGATGCTCGCGCCAGGCGATGAACAGGCCCGACGCGATGATCAAGGGCGCGCCGACCCATGTCGTGTCGGCGGGCAAGGTTCCGAAGAACCACCAGCCCGCGGCGATTGCCCAGAGCAGGCTCGAATAATCCATCGGGATCACGACCGACACCGGCGCGAGGCGCAGCGCGCCGGTCAGCGACATCTGGACGACCGCGCCGAGAAAGCCGAGCCCGATCAGGAGCAGCCATTCGTGGCCGTCGTGCGGCGTGATGACGAAGGGCAGGGCGATGCCGAGCGGGATCATCGACAACAGGCTGAACCAGAAGACGATCGTCCCGGCATTTTCGGTGCGGCCCAGGTCACGCACGGCAATCGTAATCAACGCGGTCATAATCGCGCCCGTCAGCGCAACGATCGTGCCGAGGCCGTGCGTGCCGCCGAATCCGCCCGCAAAGCTCGAAATCGGATCGAGCACGACGAGGACGCCGATAAAACCGACGATCACCGCGCTCCATCGCTGCCAACCCGTCGCCTCGCCGAGGATCAGCGCGGCGAAGATCACGGCAAAGATCGGCACCGACAGGCTGATCGTCGTCGCCTCGGCCATCGGCAGCAGGATCATCGCGCCGAAATTGCACGCCATGCCGGTCAGCCCCATCAGCATCCGCCGCGCGTGCGCGCCGATCCGCTGCGTCTTGAGCGACGACAGACCGCTGGTCGCCTGGACCCACAGCAGCAGGAAGGGCAGGACGAGCGCCTGCCGCCAGAACAGGCTCTCGACGATATGGATGCCCGCGGCGTCGATATATTTGACCAGCACGAACATCAGCGACAGGCTGACCATCGCGAGCAACCGCAGTCCGATGCCGCCCAGATAATTCTGCGGGGGCCCGTCGGGCGGGGCAGGGGACGGCGCTACGCTCATGCGAAATTGCGCATATCAGCCCGGCCCGCCCGTGCAACCCGTGATCCCTCTTGCCCCGCCTCTCCAATCCGGCTAGTGGCGCACTCCGGCCTAGGGGTATAGCTCAGTTGGTAGAGCATCGGTCTCCAAAACCGAGGGTCGTAGGTTCGAGTCCTACTGCCCCTGCCAGGCCGCCAAAAAGAGGCCACGTCCTCGCCCGCGCCACGCGCGGGCTTACAAGTCCGGGACGGCCCGGCAGCCTTTGAAGGAGGCTGTCATGGCCTGGATATATTTGACGATTGCCGGAATTTTCGAAATCGTGTGGGCGTTTGCGATGAAGCAATCGGATGGCTTCACGCGGCCCGTGCCAACTGCGATCACGCTCGTCGCAATGATCGTGAGCTTCGCCCTGCTGGCGCTATCGATGAAATCGCTGCCGCTCGGCACCGCCTATACGATCTGGACCGGGATTGGCGCGGTCGGTGCCTTTCTGGTCGGCATCTTCGTGCTCGGCGAACAAGCGAATGCGATGCGGATTGCCGCCGCGCTGCTGATCGTCAGCGGGCTGGTGATGATGAAGCTGTCCTCGCCCGCCTGACCGGCGCGTTCTGACAAGCGAGGCCACGTCCTCCCCGGCGGATCCGGCCCAAGGGGCAGTGCGCCGGCATCAGGTCCGGGACGGCCCGGCGACTTCCAAGGGAGGCCGCCGTGCTGTCCAAATCCGTGTCCAGCGTGAATGCGGGATCTTCATCCGCGCTGTTGATCGAATATCTTCCAATCCTGATTTTTATGGGCGTCGCGCTGGCGCTGTCGCTTCTGTTCGTCTTCCTTCCGATCGCGGTGTCGCGCTTCACCGGCGCCCACGCGCCGGACAGCGAAAAGCTTTCGGAATATGAATGCGGCTTTCCGGCCTTCGAGGCACCGCGCAAGCCGTTCGACGTCCGTTTCTATCTTGTCGCGATCCTGTTCATCATTTTCGACCTCGAGGCCGCCTTCCTCTTTCCCTGGGCCGTCGTTGTCGACGACCTCGGCTGGGAAGCGTGGGGCGCGATGATGGTCTTCTTGGGCATTTTGACGATCGGGTTCATCTACGAATGGAAAAAGGGGGCGCTCGACTGGGACTAGCCTGGACGGCCAGGCGCCCGCCCTAAGTCATAGCAGGATGTGACAGATGTCGGGTCGCGGGCGGACGATGCCGCGCGTGATCCGACCGAGTGCGCCCTCGTCGACGCGTCCCGCATCGGCGAGTTCGACCCGGAAGCGCCCATGGAGCGCGTGGATGGTGCGGACATTGGCATCGCCGCCGAGCGCGCCGACGATTTCCGCCGGAAGGCCCGAGGCGTCGGTGCCCCCTGCCACCACCGGGGTGAGCGTCGCCGCCGCTGCTGCACCGCTCCACGCCAGCGCGCCGCGGATTTCCTCGGCGACCAGATCGGCGATCGGCCCGAGCACGACTTGCGCCGCCTTCTCTGACGGGCGGATGATACCGCGCGCGCCGAGTGCGGTGAGCGCATCGTCGTCGATCGCCTGCTGGTCGGCGACGATCAGGCGCAGGCGCGTGGTGCAGGCATCGACGCTGACCAGATTGGCCGCGCCACCGAGCGCCGCGACAAAGGCTCCGCCGCGCGCGCCGCCCGCCGATTGGGTCGCGGTTTCGGCGACGACGCCCTTTTCGCGTCCCGGTGTCGCGAGGTCGAAGCGGCGGATGAAGAAACGGAACAGCCCGTAATAGAGCGCGGCATAGGCAGCGCCCACCGGCAGCAGCATCCACGGCCGCGTCGCAAGGCTGAAGTTCAGCACATAGTCGAACAGCCCGGCCGAAAAGCCGAAACCAAGTTTGACGTCGAGCGCGTTCATCAGCGCCATCGAGGCGCCCGTCAGCAGCGCGTGGATCGCGTAGAGCAACGGCGCGACGAACATGAAGGTGAACTCGATCGGTTCGGTGACGCCGGTGAGGAAGCTGGTGAAGGCGAGGCTGAAGAGCATGCCGCCGACCGCCTTGCGCCGCTCGGGCCGCGCCTCGTGATACATGGCGAGGCACGCGGCGGGCAGACCGAACATCATCACCGGGAAAAAGCCCGACATGAATGCGCCCGCATTGGGGTCGCCAGCGAAGAAGCGCCGAAGATCGCCCGTCGCGCCCGCGAAATCGCCGACGAGGAACCAGGCAGCGTTGTTGATGATGTGGTGGAGCCCGGTGACGATCAGCAGCCGGTTGAGCGCGCCATAGACGAAGAGACCGGCGCTGCCGCTTTCGACCACGGTGCGGCTCGCGGTATCGATCGCGCCGCTAATATGCGCATAGCCATAGCCGATGATGGCGGCGAGCAGCAGCCCGGCGACTCCGCTGGCGATCGGCACGAAGCGCCGCCCGCCGAAGAAGGCGAGATATTCGGGGAGCGCGATGGTGGCGAAGCGGTTGTAGAAATTGCCACCGATGAGGCCGGAGAATATGCCTATCGGCACCTCGAGCTTGTCGATTTGCGTGAGCGCCCAATTCTTCGCGGCGAGCGCCGCCGCCGCCTCGGGCAAACCCGCACCAATATCGGGTGGTGCCGTCAGGAAGGTCTGCGCGCCGGTCGTGGTGACGAGGTAGCAGACCACGCCCGCAAGCGCCGCGGCGCCATTGCCGTCGCGCGCGAAGCCGACCGCGACGCCGATTGCGAAGAGGATGCCCAGATTTTCGAAGATCGCGGCGCCCGCCGCCGAGATGAAGGCGATATCGAGCAGGTCGGGCTGGCCGATACGCAGCAGCAGGCCGGCGATCGGCAGTACCGCGATCGGCAGCATCAACGCGCGGCCGAGCGGCTGGAGCGTTTCGAGCATCTTTCTCATCGCCGTGTCTCCTCGAATGCGCGGGCGAGCGCGCGAACCTCGGCCGCCGACTTGCATTGCAGCGCGAGTTCGGCGTGCGCGCGCGCTTCGATCAGGGTGAGGCCGCGGACGATCTGCTTCGCCTCGGCGACGAAGCCGGGGACGGCCGACAGTTCGGTGGCGCCGAGCCCGACCAGGATCGGCAGCGCCGCGGGATCCGAGGCAAGCCCGCCGCACACCCCGACCCAGCGCCCGCGCGCGGTCGCAAGGCGGCAGGTTTCGCCGATCATGCGCAGCACCGCGGGGTGCATCGCGTCGACCCCGGCGGCGACCGCCGGATTGCCGCGATCCATCGCGAGGACATATTGGGTGAGGTCGTTGGTGCCGATCGACAGGAAATCGGCCTCGACCGCGAGCAGATCGGCGGTCATCGCCGCGGCGGGCGTCTCAACCATCACCCCGACCTCGACCGGTGTTGTTATCCCCATTTCGCCGCGGAGCCGCTCGACGATCGCGCGGACGTGGCGCAGCTCGTCGAGGCTCGCGACCATCGGAATCATGATCTTGCACTGGCCGGCCGGCTCGACGCGCAGGATCGCGCGGAGCTGCGTTTCGAGCAGGTCGGGCTGCGCGAGCGCGACGCGGATACCGCGCTGGCCGAGCGCCGGATTTTCCTCGTGGGCGATGGGGATATAAGCGGCGGGCTTATCGCCGCCGATGTCGAGCAGGCGGATGATGACGGGCATGCCCGCCAGCGCATCGGCGATGCCCTGATACGCCGCGTGCTGCTCATCCTCGGACGGCGCGGTGTCGCGATCGAGGAAGAGGAACTCGCTGCGGACGAGTCCCGATCCCTCGGCGCCCTGTTCGGCGGCGAGCACGGCGTCTTCGACCGTGCCGATATTGGCAAAGATTTCGATGCGCGTGCCGTCGGCGGTTTGGCAGGCATTTTTCGCCGCAGCCTTTGCTGCCTCGCGCCGGGCATCGCGCTGGGCGAGGCGTGCGGCGAAGGCATCGACCTCCCCGGGCGTGGGCGACGCGGTGACAAGGCCGGCTTCGGCATCGAGGAGCAGCGGAGTTCCGTCGGCGATTTCGTTCAACGCGTCGCCCATCGCGACCAGCGCGGGCAGGCACATCCCCGCGCACAGGATCGCGACGTGCGACGTCGGTCCGCCGTGGAGCAGCGCGATTCCCGCCGGTCGGCCGGCAGCGAGCGCGACGAATTGTGACGGCAGCAAATCGTCGGCGATGATGATCGCGCCGGGCGGAAGCGCGTCACCGCCGAGCGGCGTACCGGTGAGCGCAGAGAGCAATTGGCGTTCGATGTCGATCAGGTCGTCGATGCGTTCGATCAGATGCGCGTTGCCCGTTGCGCGGATCGCGTCGATCTGGTCGTGGATCGCGCCGCGCCATGCAAAGCCGGCGCTGCGTCCCTCGGCGATGCGCCGTTCGGCACCCGCAAGCAGTTCGGGATCGTCGATCAGAGCGAGATGCGCCTGCATCACCGCCGCGACATTGCCGTCGGCGCTGTCGGCGCGCGCGGCGATTTGCGCGCGGGCGGCCGTCCGTGCCGCAAGCAGTGCGGTGCGCTCTTCGGCGGCGCTCGCGCCGTCGCGCGCAACCGCGATCTCGGTTTGGCGGAGCCGCACCGCCGGCCCCATCGCAAGGCCGCGCGAGGCGATGATGCCGCCGATCTGGCCGACGCGCAACGGTTCGGCGGCGGCTGTGGCGGCTGCGGTTACCGCTGCGGCGGGCTTGCCTTCGCCCATGTCGGTCGCGAGCAAGGCGACGATTGCCGCAAGCGCCGCCTCTGCATCGTCGCCGCGCGCCTGCACCACAACCTCGTCGCCAAAGCCCGTGCCGAGCGCGAGCAGCGCGACCGTGCTGCGCGCATCGCCGCGCTTGTCGCCGTTCAGCAGATGCACGTCGGCCTCGAACCGCCGTGCCGTCTCGCCGATCCGCGCGGCGGGACGCGCGTGGATGCCGTGCGGCAGCGACAGCGTCACCGCCTGCTCGACCACCGTGCCGTCATCCGACCGGCGGCGCGCCTCGGCCTGCACGGGCACCAATGTCATCAGCGCTTCGCATGCGCCGATCGCGCAATCGACGGTGCGGCGGCTGATTGCAAAAGCCTCGGCATTGGTGACGATCACCGGGGTGATCAGGCTCGTCGCGGCGAGCGCGACCGCATCGAGATCGAAGCGGATCAGCGGGTCGCCGCGCGACACCTTGTCGCCCATCGCGATGAGCGGAGTGAAGCCTTCGCCTTTCAGCATCACGGTGTCGAGCCCGATATGGATCAGCACCTCGGCGCCCTCGGCGCTGCGCAGCGAAATCGCGTGGCCCGCGTCGTGGAGCGTCACCACCTCGCCGTCGAACGGCGCGACGACGGTATCGCCGAGCGGCTGGATCGCGACGCCATCGCCCATCATGCGCTGGGCAAAGACGGGGTCGGGAACGCTGTCCAGCGTCGTCGCCCATCCTCTGAGCGGAGAGGTGATGATCAAGCTCATCGATTTAATCCCCAAAACTTCCGCCGCTTGTTGTTCCGCGGCTTGTTTATCATTGTGCGGCGTGGACAAGGTCCGATGCGGTTTCCGGAACGATCCGCCCGCCGATCCATGTGGCGCGCGGCGCGAGGTCGGCGCTCAACCACACCCAGTCGGCGTGCTGCCCGGGTGCGATCGCGCCGATGCGGTCCTGCAAAGACAGGAAAGCGGCAGGTGTCGCGCTCGCCATGGCCGACACATCGGGGACGGAAAGCCCAGTCACCTCCACCGTCTTGCGCAGCGCCGACGCCATGTCGAGGTGCGTGCCCGCGAGCGTGCCGTCCTCGAAGATGCAGACCCCGTCCTTGACCGCGATGCGCTTGCCCTGCAGCGTGAATTCGCTGACCTCGGTGCCGACGCTCGGCATCGCATCGGTGACGAGCATGATCCGGTCCTTGCCCTTCGCATGGATCGCCAGCCGCACGACCGCGGGGTGCAGGTGGACGTCGTCGACGATCAGCCCGCACCAGCTATCGGAATCGAACGCCGCGCCGACCGCGCCCGGATTGCGGTGATGCAGCGGCGACATCGCGTTGAACAAATGGGTGAAGCCGGTGAGCCCCGCGCCGATCGCGCGCTGCGCCTCGTCATAGGTCGCATCGCTATGCCCCGCGCTGACGATCACCCCGTGGCGGACGAGCGTGCGGATGTCGTCCTCGTCGCAGAGTTCAGGCGCCAGCGTCAGCATCACGCGCCCGCGGTGCGGCGCGGTGAGCGTCGCGAGGATCGCATCGTCGAGGCGGCGGATACGATGCGCCTCGTGGATGCCGCGCTTCACCTCGTTGATGAACGGGCCTTCGATATGGATGCCGACGACGCCCGGCACGCCCTGTTCGATCGCGGCATCGACCGCGGCGAGCGCGGCGCTAATCTGCGCCGGCGTGTCGCTGATCAGCGTCGGCAGGAAGGCGGTGGTGCCATAGCGCGCATGCGCCGCGCCGATCGCCGCGATCGCCTCGACATCGACCTGGTCGTTGAACAGCACCCCGCCGCCGCCATTGACCTGCGTGTCGACGAAGCCGGGGAGGAGCCAGCCGCCGTCCAGGTCGATCTCGCGGTCTGCGGGGGTGTCGGCGGCGGGCGTGACGGAAGCAACAGCGCCGCCGGCGACGGCGATGTCCACCGCGCCGACGGCGCCGGACGGCAGTGCGACCCGGCCGTTATGGAAACGAAAGATCATAAAGTCTCGGTAACCTTGTTGAGATGCGGAGGCGAGTCGGGGTTGTGCCCCCGGGCCAGCGCCAGCGCGCTCGCCATGCGGTAAAAGCTCTGGATCAACAGGATCGGCTCGATCGCCGGATGCGCCGCGATGGCGGGCAGGTCGCCGCCCGCCGGATCGGCGAGCAAGACGGTGGCGCCGCGCCCGCGGAACTCGTCGGCAACGTCGCGAACACCGGCGGCGGCGCGGTCGGTGCCGCCCAGCGCGAGGACATGAAAAGCATCGCCAACGATCGCCATCGGGCCGTGACGCACCTCGGCGGCGCTGAAACTTTCGGCGTGGAGTCCCGAGGTTTCCTTGAACTTAAGCGCCGCCTCCTGCGCCACGCCAAGGCCATAGCCGCGGCCGAGAACGAACAGGTTCGTGGCACGCTGAAAGGCGCCGACCGCAGGCGACCAGTCGAGCGCGAAAGCCTCTGCAAGCTGGTCGGGCAGGGCGGTCAGCGCGTTTTCAAGCGCCGCGTCCTCGGCCCACGCCGCGACAAGCGCTGCGATCGCGGCGAGCGAGGCGATATAGGATTTTGTCGCGGCCACCGACCGCTCGACCCCGGCGGACAGCGGGATCACGACGTCGGCGAGGGCTGCGAGCGGCGAGCCTTCGGCGTTGACCAGCACGACGACAAAGGCCCCGGCATCGCGCTGCTGTTCGACCGCGGCGAGCAGGTCGGGGCTTTTCCCCGACTGCGAAATCGCGAGACAGAGGCGATTGCCCGCGACCGCGGGGACGTCATAGAGCGAGGCGATCGACAGCGCGGCCGATGCGGTCGGCGTCCCCGTCATCGTCTCGATCAGATATTTGGCATAGGTCGCCGCATGATCCGACGATCCGCGCGCGCAGGTGACGACCGCTGCCGGAGGCGAGGCGCGCAGGCGCCGGGCGATCGCGGCGAAAGCGTCGCGATTCGCCTCCAGCATCCTTGCGACGGCGCCTGCCGCTTCGCCTGCTTCCTGCTCCATCAGCGTCTGTCGTCCGTCCGATGCGGCGTTCGGCGTCATAGAATCTTGTCTCCCGGTCGGTGCTGTGCAGCCCTCGATATATTGGTACTATATAGGTTATATATGTCCTATCAAGATATATGTTTGCTGCGGCCGGATTTTGACTGTCGATCCCTTGTGGCGCGCCATTTTCAGCGCGCTTAGCTATCCTAGATTGCATTTTGCATGACCACGGCCGGCGATCGACAGCGCCCGGGCTTGTAGCTTATTGGTAATCAATGGCGGCCGATATTGGTCTTGTGCAGATCGTGCGGGCTGCGAGGATTCGGTCGCGTATCTGGCACTGGGCGGGCGAGCCGCCGCACGGCTTGGCCGGGGTCTACACGGAGGTTTTTTGCGCGGCCTACCCGTTGAGCTCCGCCACGACGTCATAGGCGTCGCCGCGATAATAGCTCTGAGTGAATTCGGCGGTGCGGCCGTCGGGCAGAAATCCGCGCCGTTCGATGAACAGGCCGGGCGTGCCCGTCTCGATCCCCAGAATCTCGGCTTGTTCGGCGGTGAAGGCGACCGCGCGCAACCGCTGGAGCGCACGCACGGGCAGATGTCCCGCCGCTTCGAGCGCCTCATAGAGCGACGCGCCGACCGTCTCGACCGATGGCAGGCAATAAGCCGGGATCGTCGCATATTCGAGCGCCATCGACGTGTCGTCGGCATAGCGGATGCGGTGGAAGCGATAGACGAGCGAACCCGGCGACAGGCCGAGCGACAGGGCTTCCTCGGGCGTCACCGCGCCCGCGGTCTTGCTGATCCACTTGCTGTGCGGCTTGCGCCCGCGCGACACCATGTCTTCCGAAAAGGAAGTGAGCTTGGAGAAGCTTTTCTCGACGCGCGGCCGTGTGACGAAGGTTCCCGCGCCGCGGCGCCGCGCAACGATTCCATCGGCGACCAGCCCGTCGATCGCTTTGCGCACGGTGATGCGCGAGACGTCGAATTCCTCGGCGAGGTCGCGTTCGGTCGGGATGGCCTCTTCGGCCTTGACCAATTGCCCCTCGATCGCGTCGCGCAGGATCTTCTGCAACTGAAGGTACAGCGGGGTGGGATCGTCCTTTTGCAGCGGACCCACGCGTTCGATCAGTGACAAGGACGTTTGCTCCATCCGGTTGTAAAGGCGCTTCAGCCGATAGGACCAGCGCCGCAGCCTTATGTGTTGCATTGGTATCGTCGCGTCAATCTTTGTTGCCAACCGTTCGCACAAAAGGGTCCACCCGATTGTGTGCTCCTCACGCGATTGAGATAGGACCAATTCGGCTTTTCGCCGTCAGGGTCCTAACGGCCAAGGCGCCACCCAGCACAAGGCGCGACGATCGCGCTCTAGCGACACCAGGTTGCAATACTAATATAAAACCAATTTGGCGGTCGCCACGAGGGAAAATGCGAACCTTCCAGAAGCTTTGCCATTTTTTCCTATAAAACAGCCGAATGGAAAGGCGTTGACCGGTCAGTTTCTACATGACAAATTAGATACAAATTATCGATCGGGAGAATTGGGAATGCAGGCCACGGGGTTGATCGGGATGGCGATTGCGGCGCTGGCCGCCCCTCAGACTCTGGCGGCAGACACGTCGTCGCAGGCCGCGCTCGACCGTTTCGCCGACACGCTGGGTTATCGGCTCCAGGTGGTCGACAACCGCCCGGCGTGCCCGGTCGGGATCGAGGGTTGTTTTCTGTCGACGATCACGCTGACCCTTCCTGAAACGCTGCCCGCCGACCTGCCGACCAAGGGGTTCTCGCTCACTTTCAGCTTCGTCAATCCGCTGCCCCGCGTCGAAAGCGACATTTTCACGCACCGCCACGTCAATGGCGACGTCCAGCAATTGACGTTGAAACCCGGCATGACGCTGCGCCCCGGTTCGACGCACGAGATCAAGCTGTGGGGCGTCGGCTCGAATTTTTCGAAGGCGTTCGCGATGCCCAACGCTTATCTGATCGCCGACGGGCTGAAGCCGCGCACCATCGCCGCGACGCGCGCGGTGATCGATCCCGAGACCGGGCTCGAGACGCTGCCTTTTGTCGCGCCGATGACCGATGAGGCCAGGCTCGCGACCAAGGGCGATGCCGACAAGACGCGCTGGCTGACCGCCGAACGCGCCTTCGATGTGCAGGCCGCACGGCTGGCGCCCGAAGCGCAGGGCATCGTGATCCTGCCGAAGCCGGCGAAGGCGGTGCAGAACAGGGGGCGGGCGGTGGATCTTGCCCGCGGCGTCGCGCTGACACTGAACGGCGTCGAACGCAGCGCGGTTGCGCCTGCCTTGGCGGCGCTCGGGTCGCCTGAGGGCGGCGCGCTGCCGCTGACGATCCGCATCGATCCCGCCGCCGCGAAAAAGGCCGAGGGCTATATTCTCGACGTTAAGGCACCGGGCATTGCCATCACCGCGCACGACGCAGCGGGGGCAAGCCACGCGCTGCGCTCACTCGCGCAGCAGGCCGCGTTTGAGAAGGGCAAGCTCGCGCCGCTCCGCGTCGAGGATGCGCCCGAATATGGCTTCCGCGGCCTCCACATCGACCTTGGCCGCAACTTCCATGGCCGCGACCAGATTTTGAAGCTGGTCGAAGCGATGGCGACGTACAAGCTCAACAAGCTGCACCTCCACCTCGCCGACGACGAAGGCTGGCGCATCGAAATCCCGGCGCTCCCCGAACTCGCAGCCGTCGGGTCGAAACGCTGCCACGATCCCGCCGAACAGACGTGCCTCCTGCCGCAGCTCGGCGCGGGCCCCGACGGCGCGGGGGGCGTCAACGGCTATCTGAGCGTCGCCGACTATGTCGCGATCGTGCAGGCGGCGGCGGCGCGGCAGATCGAGGTGATCCCGTCGATCGACATGCCCGGCCACTCGCGCGCTGCGATCAGGGCGATGGAGGCTCGCTATGCCCGCCTGGCCACCGCGGGCAAGAAGGCCGAGGCCGAGACGTACCGGCTGATCGACCCCGCCGACGCCACCGAATATCGCAGCGTCCAGCATTACAACGACAACACGCTCAATGTCTGCCTGCCCGCGGCCTATCGCTTCGTCGACACGGTGGTCGATGCGCTCGCCGACATGCACCGCCAGGCAGGCGTGCCGCTCAAGACCTTCCACCTCGGCGCCGACGAGACCGCGGGCGCTTGGGTCAAATCGCCCGCCTGCAAGGTGATGATCGCCGAAAATGGCGGTGATGCGGGCAAGCTCACCCCACGCTTCATCGAGCGCGTGAGCAAAAGCCTCGCCGCCAAGGGGCTGGAAGCCGCCGGCTGGAGCGACGGCATGGGGCATACCGAAGCCGCGCGCATGCCAAAGGAGGTGCAAACGAACATCTGGGGTGTGCTGCACGCCGGCGCGATCCGCGAGGCGCACGACCAGATGAACCGTGGTTGGGACGCCGTGCTGTCGATCCCCGACCTTGGTTATTTCGACATGCCATACGCACCGCACCCCGACGAGAGCGGTTATAACTGGGCCTCGCGCGGCGTCGATCCGTATCAGGTGTTCGGCTTCATGCCGGGCAATCTGCCCGCCAACGCTGCGACGATCCGCAACATCCAGGCCGAAGGCAAGCCGATCGAGGACAAGCCGACCCTGCAACCCGGACACCGCATCGCGGGGCTTCAGGCGCAATTGTGGAGCGAGACGATCCGCACCGACGCGCAGGTCGATTATATGCTCTTCCCGCGCCTGCTCGCGCTCGCCGAACGCGCGTGGGCGCCGGCGCCGTGGACTCCGGCCTATCAGGCGGGGGCGAGCTATGAATGGGGCGACACACGCATCGACGCCGCGAAGCTCAAGGCGGGCTGGCGGGATTTCGCCGGGCGCACCGCGGCGCAGTTTCCGATGCTCGAAAAAATGGGCGTCGCCTATCGCGTCGCTCCGCCGGGTGCGCGGATCGCGAACGGCAAGCTTCAGGCGAACAGCATGTTCCCCGGCACCGCGATCGAATATCGTGTCGAGGGCGGCGCTTGGACGCGCTATGCCGGGCCGGTGGCGGTCAGCGGCGCCGTAGAACTGCGCAGCCGCTCCGCCGATGGCAAGCGCGCCAGCCGGACGGTTCGGGTCGAACCCGCGCGGTAGGACGGGCCGCGGCGGATCGGGTCAGGCGGCCTTCATCCATATGACGAGCGCAAAGCGCGTCGCGCGCGCGGGAAGCGAGCGGTGCGGGGTGAAGCGATCGAGGAACAGCACCGTCCCTGCCGGGCATTCGGGCTGAACACGCGGCAGGCCGGCAAGCCGCCATTCGGGGATTTCGAAACCGTCGTCGCCCTCGCTCGCCAGCGGCGCGGGCTGGCGCCCCGCTGCGATCTCCAGCCCGCCGCTTTCGGGCCCCGCATCGATCAGCGGGATCCATGCGGTCACCATGACCTTGCCGCATCCGGTGCCGTCGTCGCGCGCAACGTCGCTGTGCCAGGCGTGGCGATGCTCGGGAAAGCAGGCGATGCTTGCGCGGACGCGCGCGATCTTTCCTGACAGCGCGCGTCCGCCGAGCCGGTCGGCGGTTTCGATCAATCTTGGATCGTTCGCGAGTGCCTGCAGCTTGGGCCCGCGATGCGCGTCGGTACACACTGCGACGCGCAGCAAATTCGCGACGCTGCGCTCGTGCGCGTACACGCGGTCGATCCGTTCGATCGGCGGGACGTCGGGGCAGCTTTGTTCGAACGGCAGGTAGAGCGCACGCGACACGCGGTCGATATGCTCGGCGATGTCGTCCGCCGCAGCGCGGACAATCTCCGGATCGAACAGCGGCACCGCGGCATAGCCTTGCCCGGCGAACAGCGTTTCGGCGCTCATCGGGCGCGGCCGAACAAAGTGATCGTCGGCCACTCGCCGCCGGTCTCGACCGCAGCGTCGATGCCATAGACCGCGCGCAGCCGCTCGGCGGTCAGCACCTCGGCGGGCGTCCCGTCGGCGACGATCCGGCCTTCGTCGATTAGCAGCAGACGGTCGCAATAGCGCGCCGCGAGCGTCAGGTCGTGCAGCACCGCGATCACCAGCGCGCCGGCCGCCGCCTCGGCGCGCAGCATGTCCATCACGTCGATCTGATGCCCCGGGTCGAGGCTCGCGAGCGGTTCGTCGGCGATCAGCGCGGGCGCCTCGACCGCCAGCGCACGCGCGAACAGCACGCGGGCGCGTTCGCCGCCCGACAATTCGGTCGCGATCCGGTCGCGCAGGTCGAGCACGTCGGCACGCGCCATCGCGCGCTCGATCGCCGCCGTGTCGGCATCGGCGATCCGTGACATTGGCGCGAGGTGCGGCAGGCGGCCGAGGCCGACGAGCCGCTCGACCGTCAGCGGCCAGTGCAAGGTCTGCCCCTGCGGCACATAGGCGATGCGCCGTGCCAGTTCGGCGCGCGGCATCGCCGCGGCATCGACGCCGTCGACGCGCACCGTTCCGCTCGCCGGCACCAGCGCGAGCATCGCGCGTGCCAGCGTCGACTTGCCCGCGCCATTGGGGCCGACGATCCCGGTCAGCGTGCCGGGCCCGAATTCGGCGCTGACGTCGTGCACGACGGCGCGGCGGCCGAGCGTGACGCCGACATGATCGAGGGTAAAGCTCACCATAGCCGTCGCTCCCGCATCAGATGGACAAGGAAGACCGGTACGCCGAGGAACGCCGTGACGACGCCGAGCTTGAGTTCGTTCGTCGTCGGGATGATCCGCACGCCAAGGTCGGCGAGCGTCAGCAACGCTGCGCCGCCGATCGCCGAGGGTAGCAGGATCGCCGAGGGGCTGCGGTCGGTGAGCGGGCGGATGAGGTGCGGCACGATCAGCCCGACGAAACCGATCGCGCCCGCCACCGCGACCGCACCGCCGACCCCGATCGCAGTGCCTATGAGCAGCCGGAGCCGCGTCTGCCGCAGATCGGTGCCGAGCGCCTGCGCGGCATCTTCCCCGAGCGTCAGCGCGTCGAGCGCGCGGCCGTTCCACAGCAGCATCGCGGTGCCGATCGCGATGCAGGGCAGCGCGATCCATACATGGTCGAAAGACCGGTTCTCGAGGCTGCCGAGCAGCCACGTCATAATCTCCATCGCCGCAAAGGGATTGGGCGACAGGTTGAGCGCGAGGCTGGTCCCCGCCACCGCCAGCGTCCCGACCGCGATGCCGGCGAGGATCAAGGTCAGCGGGCTTTCGGCCTTGCCCGAAAGGATGAAGAGCAGGGCGAGTGACAGGAGCGCGCCGCCCGTGGCGAGCAGCGGCAACACGATCGGGTGGATGTCGGCGAGCCCGAAATAGATCGCCGCGACGCCGCCGAGCGCCGCCGCGTTCGACGTGCCGAGCACCGACGGCTCGGCGAGCGGATTGCGCAGATAGCCTTGCAATGCCGCGCCCGCGAGCCCGAGCATCGCGCCGACGGCGAGCGCGAGCAACGTGCGCGGCAGGCGGAGGTCGAACAGGATGATCGACGCGACCTTGTCCTCATTGCCCATCGCGGCATCGACGAGTCGCGTTACCGACAGGTCGACCGCACCGAACAGCAGCGATGCGACGGCGGCAACGAGCGTCAGCGCAGCCAGCGCAGCGATCAGCGACCATCGGGGCAGGGCGAAGCGGTTCATAAACGGCCTCCGTCGATGCGCGCGATCTGCGCCGTCATGCTGCGGGCGGCCTGCGTATAGGCGGGGCTGCCGCACACCGTCCACGCCTGCGGAACGCTGATGCGCGGGATGTCCTTGAGCGCCGGGTGATGCAGCATTTCGCTTCCCTGGTCGGTGATTTTGTCGGTCGCGCTCTCGACGATCAAAAAGTCGGGCTGGGCCGCGACCATCTCTTCAAGACTCAATTGCGACAGCGGCGGTTTGCCGAGCTTGCCGGCGAGGTTGACCAGCCCGACGCGCGTCATCAGCTCGTCGATCAGCGTACCCGTGCCGGTCATATAGCCGCGCCGCTGGTAATAGGCGGCGACGCGGCCCTTGCCGGGCTTCGGCAGGCCGGCCAGCTCGCCCTCCATTCGCGCGATCAGCGCGGTGCCGCGCTCGGGATGGCCGACCGCGCCGGCGGTTTCGCGGATCGATGTGTAGATTTCACCGAGCGTGTTCGGGGTTGCGAGGTCGAGCAGCGGGTAGTTCTGCTTTGGCAGCGCCGCCAATGCTGCGCTGCGGCTCGCGGGCATGCCGACGATCAGATCGGGTTCGATCGCGAGGATCTGCTCGGCCGAATTGCTGAGCAGCGGGATGCCGTGCGCCTTCGCTGCCTCGCCCGACATTTCGCGGTCGGTCGCATTTTTGGTCAGCCCCGCGATCTGTTCCCGATCGGCGAGCGCGAGCACAAGCTGGTCGGCGCACATGTTGATCGACACGATGCGCTGCGGAAGCGCGGGCGCTTTCGCAGGCGGGGCGGGGGAGGCCGCCCATAACAGGCCCGCGCCGCCCGACAGCGCGGCAAGCGCCAGAAGGACGCGGCGCGGCATCAGAACTCGATCCCCCGCTGCGCCTTCACATTCTGTTCGCGGAACGGATGCTTCACCTGCGCCATTTCGGTCACCAGGTCGGCGACGTCGATCAGCTCCTGCGGCGCATTGCGGCCGGTGATGATGACATGCGTCATTTGCGGCTTGGCGGCGAGCGCTTCCAGCACTTCACCTACCGGCAGATAGTCGTAGCGCAGCACGATATTGAGCTCGTCGGCGATCACCATGGTGTAGGTGGGATCGGCGATCATGCGCTTGACCTCGTCCCACGCTTCGCGCGCCACCGCGATGTCGCGCGTCCGGTCCTGCGTGTCCCAGGTGAAGCCTTCGCCCATCGGCTTGAACTCGATCAGGTCGGGGAAGCGGTCGAACACCGCTTTCTCGCCCGTCGCCATCGCGCCCTTCACGAACTGGATGACGCCGACCTTCATCCCGTGTCCGATCGCGCGCACCGCCATGCCAAGCGCGGCCGACGTCTTCCCCTTGCCGGGGCCGGTGTGGACGATGATCAGGCCTTTTTCGACGGTTTTCGTCGCGACCTTCTTCGCCTGCGCGGCCTGGATCTTCTTCATTTTCGCCGTGTGCTCGGCGTCGGTACGCGTTTTCATGGGAAGACCCCCGCACGCCGGCAACGAAGGCGGAGCCTGCCGATGCGCGGGCGCGATCGACCGGTGCTGGCGTCGCAAGCGGCGTAATGCCTGCGTCTCCGGCACCGAAGCGGCTCCAGCCGCTTGGTCGTCGCTCGACGGAAACGTCCGTGCCGCGGCCTTTCCCTGGGCCTTGGCATTGAGCGACCCACGCCGGCAGGTCTCCTGGCTCGCGGGTCAGGGCTTGATGCACGCCTTCCCAGGTGACCCCAGTGGCTGTCCGGATCGAAACCCGAACGGTGCATCGCGCTCGCCGCTTACAGTTGCAGGGACAGCCCCGGCTTCGAGGGTTCAGGACGAACCCCGTTACCGCGTTCCCATATTAAGCCCTTTCGGGCACCGGCGCGATCAGATGCGGGGCAAGCCCCGCTTGCGCAGCCCATAAAGGAGCCGCGCTTTTTCGCAATGCCTATTGCCGTTCGACGGGTCCCGTCGCGCCGCGGCTGCTTACCCTGTTCGTGCTGTCGGCGCTCTATGCGCGTTATGGAAGGCCGTGCGTCTAGGGCAACAACCTGCCTTCGTCGCGCCGCGGCATCGGCGCGACGAAGCGCAGCACCAGCGCCGAGAGGGTCAGTAACCCGGCCGAAACGAGGATCGCCGCCGGCAGCGACGCCAGATCGGCGATTAGCCCGAGCGTATAGGCGCCGAGCGCCATCGCGCCAAAGGTCACCGCCTGATAGATCGACAGGCAGCGGCCGAGGATTTCCTCGGGCGAGCGGAGCTGCATCGCGACGTTGAGCGTCGTCAGCGTCGACACCCACGCCCCGCCCGCGACAAAGGCGGCGACGATGACCCACGGCAGGCTGGTCGTCAGCGCGACGGGCAGCATCGCGGCGGCAAAGACGAGCGAGGCGGCGGTCACCACCCGGTCGCTGCCCCAGCGGCGCCGCGCCGAACTCACCAGCAGCGCACCGAAGATCGACCCCGCGCCAAAGGCGGCAAGGCACAGCCCATAGATGACCTCGGTTCCGTGCAGCCGGTCGCGGACGAGCGAGGGCAGCAGCGCCTGAAACCCCGCCGCGCCGAAACCAAAGGCAAAGCCGCGGATCAGCACGCGGCGGACCGGGTCCGAATGCGCGCAGAAATTTATGCCCGCGGCGATCGCGGTCATCATCGAGGTGCGGCGCCGCGGCGTGGTTTCGGGATGCCAGCGCAGCAGCACGACGATCAGCACGATATAGCTGATCGCATTGAGGCCAAAGGCGGCCGCGGTGCCGACAATCGAGATCAGCAGCCCGCCAAGCGCCGGGCCGACGCTGCGCGCGAGGTTATAGGCGATCGTGTTGAGCGCGATCGCCTGCGGCAGGTCGCGTGGTCCGACCTGCAGGCGCACCGAGGCCTGCCACGCGGGTCCGTTGAGAGCGGTGCCGCACCCGACCGCGAGGGTGAAGAACAGCAGCGACAGCGGCGTGATCGCGTCGAGATATGTCGTCAGCGTCAGCGCCGCCGAAACGATCAGCATCCCCGTCTGCGCCGCGAGCATCACGCGCCGCCGGTCGAAATTGTCGGCGATTGCGCCCGCGAAGACGGCGAGCAGCAGGATCGGGATCGTCGCGCTGGCCTGGACCAGCGCGATCAGCACGTGCGAATTGGTGAGTTCGGTCATCAGCCACGCGGCAGCGACCGACTGGATCATCGACCCCATGTTCGACGCGAGGTTCGCGATCCAGATCGCGCGAAACGCGGGATAGCGAAACGGCGCGAAAGACGACGGCGGGGATGGCGTGTCGGGACTCACTTGTCTGCGCCTAACCCCGCTTGGCCCCCGCGACAAGTCGCCGGCCTAGATCGCTGGCCCGCTATCGTCCTGATACTGACGGCGAAGTTCGACCAGCTTCCGTTTCATCGTGGCGATCGGCGCCTTCAGCGCTGGATCGTCGATGCGGTTGTGCATTTCCGCCGGATCGGTTTTCAGGTCGTAAAATTCCCAGGCATCGATGTCCGCACCGTAGAAGCGGACGAGCTTGTAGCGTTCGCCGCGCACGCCATAATGCGCGCGCACCGCGTGGAAGCCCGGATATTCGTAATAATGATAATAGACGTCCTTGCGCCAGTCTGCGGGCGGACGGGCACCGAACAGCGCGCGCATCGACCGGCCCTGGATCGTGCCCGGGCCCTTCACCCCGGCGAAATCGAGGAAGGTCGGCGCATAGTCGATATTCTGGATCGGGGCGCTCACGCGCGTGCCCGCACGGATACGCCCGGGATATTGGATCAGAAACGGCGTTCGCATCGATTCTTCATAGATGAAGCGCTTGTCGAACCAGCCATGCTCGCCGAGGTAAAAGCCCTGGTCGGACGTATAGACGACGATCGTGTTACGCTCGAGGCCGCTGTCCTTCAGATAGTCGAGCACCGCGCCGACACCCTCGTCGACCGCCGCGACGGTGCCGAGATATTGCTGCATGTACCGCTGATATTTCCAGCGCGCCATGTCCTGGCCCGCGAGCTTCGCCGCGTTCAGCCGGTCGTTGTCGGCCTGCATCAGCGCGTCCCACTCGGCCTGCTGCTGGTGCGTCATCCGGTCGAACGCGCCGGGCCAGCGGTTGTAGCGAAGCTGTGCCGATCCCGCCGCGACCGTCATCTTGAGGTCGTGTCCCTCGTACATGTCGCGATAGATATTCATTTCCTGCGCCGCCGCCGCACGCCGCCCGGCATAATCGTCGAAATAATTGGCCGGAACGGGGAAGCTCACGCCCTGATATTTCTGCACATGGCGCAGCGCGGGCATGAAATTGCGGTGCGGCGCCTTGTGATGGATCAGGATCGCGAAGGGCTTCGACTTGTCGCGGCCGTTTTTCAGCCAGTCGAGGCTGTACTGCGTGATGAGGTCGGTCGCATAGCCTTCGACGACGCTGCGGCCCTTCGGCGTGATGATGTCGGGATTATAATATTCGCCCTGGTCGTCGAGCACCTTCCAATCGTCGAAGCCGATCCCCGCGGGCGAATGGTTGATGTGCCATTTGCCGAACATCGCGGTCGTATAGCCCGCCTGCGACAGCGCGCGCGGCCACACCCAGACATTGTTGTCGAACTTGTTGCCATTCTGCTTGAAGCCGTGCGCATTGCTCTGACGGCCGGTGAGCAAGGTCGCACGGCTGGGGCCGCAGAGCGAATTGCCGACGAAGCTGTTAGTGAAGATCGCGCCGTTTCGCGCGATCCGGTCGATATTCGGCGTCGGCGCGAGCTTCGACACCGGCGACCCATAGGCCGAAATCGCCTGATAGGCATGATCGTCCGACATGATGTAGACGATGTTCGGGCGCTCGGGCCCTTGCGCCCGCGCCGGTGCGGTGAAGACCAGCGGCGCGGCGGCAAGGGCGATCAGGTTCCGCAAACGCATCGGCGTCGTCCTATTCGGTCAGCTCGAAACTTGCCTCCGACCCTTCGGCCGAAGATGGCCCGACCCACAGCTTGAACTGGCCGGGCTCGCTGCCCCAGCTCATATCCTGCCGCGTGAAGGCGAGGTCGGCGTCGGTCAGGGTGAAGCGAATCGTCCGTTTCTCGCCCTTTTTCAGCATCACCTTTTCGAAGCCCTTGAGTTCCTTCACCGGCCGCGTCACCGATCCGACGAGGTCGCGGACATAGAGCTGCACGACCTCCTCGCCATCGCGCGCACCGCTGTTGGTCACCGTGACGGTCGCGGTCAGCTTCTCACCCGGGCGGATTTTCGCCTTGTCGAGCGTCACCGGTGAATAGGCGAAGCTGGTGTAGCTGAGCCCGTAGCCGAACGGATAAAGCGGGGTGTTCGGCGTATCGAGATAGCGCGAGACATATTTGGCGTTCGGATCCTCAGGTTTGATCGGGCGCCCCGTGTTTTTCATGTCGTAATGGATCGGCACCTGCCCGACGTTGCGCGGGAAGGTCACGGGCAGCTTGGCTGACGGGTTATAGTCGCCATAGAGAACATCGGCGATCGCATGGCCGCCCATCGTGCCCGGATACCAGGCTTCCAGGATCGCATCGACATTGGCGTCGGCCCACTCGATGCTGTTCGGGCGCCCGCTCATCAGCACGAGGATGATCGGCTTTCCGGTCTTTTTCAGCTCTTCGAGCAGCGCTTGCTGGTTGCCCGGCAGGTCGAGCGAGGTGCGGCTCGCCGCTTCGCCGGTCATGTTCCAATGCTCGCCCATCGCGGCGACGATGACGTCCGATTTCTGTGCGAGCGCGATCGCCTCGGCAAACCCGTCGCGCTTGCCCGCGTCGGCGAACTGATAGCCGGCGCCCTTGGCATAGGTGACCGTCGTGCCCTTGGGCGCGCGCGCTTGCATGCCTTCGAGCAATGTCACCGGCCGCTCCTTACGGTCGCCCGCGGCGGACCAGCTGCCGATCATGTCCTCCTTGCTATTGCCGAGCGGGCCGATCACCGCGATCGACTTCGCCGCCGCGGCGAGAGGCAGGGCATTGCCCTTGTTCTTCAGCAGCACGATCGACTTGCGCGCGACGTCGCGCGCCGCTTCGAGGAAGTCGGGGCGATAGATGGTCGCCTTTTCGCGCGCCTCGTCCGAATAGCGATAGGGATCCTCGAACAGGCCGAGGCGGTATTTCATTTCGAGGATCGCCTTCACCGCCTCGTCGACGCGTTTGACATCGACCTTGCCCTCGGCGACCGACTTGGCGAGGTGATCCATGAACACCGCACCCTGCAAGTCCATGTCGACCCCGGCGTTGATCGCCTGTTCACCGGCCTGCTTCAGGTCGCGCGAATAGCCGTGAGGGACCATTTCGTTGATCGACGTGTAATCGGTTACGATGAAGCCCTTGAAACCCCATTTCTTGCGCAGCACGTCGGTCAGCAGATAGTGGCTGCCCGACGCCGGGACGCCGTCATATTCGTTGAACGAGGTCATGAAGGTCGCGGCGCCCGCATCGGCGGCCGCCTTGAACGGCGGCAGGTAAATGTCACGCAGCGTGCGTTCGGAGATGTCGACCGTGTGGTAATCGCGGCCAGCCTGCGCCGCGCCATAGGCGGCGAAATGCTTGGCGGTCGCGAGCACGGTGTCGACGCGCTTCAGGTCGTCGCCCTGAAACCCGCGCACGCGCGCGACCGCGATCTTGCTGCCAAGATAGACATCCTCGCCCGCGCCCTCCGACATGCGGCCCCAGCGCGGGTCGCGCGCGACGTCGACCATCGGCGCGAAGGTCCAGTGAAGGCCCTCCGCCGACGCTTCGGTTGCCGAAATTCGTGCTGCTTTTTCAATGGCTTTAAGGTCCCAACTCGCTGCCTCGCCGAGCGAGATGGGGAAGATGGTGCGGTGGCCGTGGACGACGTCATAACCAAAAAGCAAGGGGATCTTCAGCCGCGTTTCCTCGACCGCCAGCCGCTGCAGTTCGCGCGTATATTTCGCGGTAAAGGCGTTGAAGATCGACCCGATGCGCCCCTTGCGAATATCGTCCTGATAGCCTTTGCGCATCGTCGGGCCGGTCGAATCCCAGTCGCTGGTCAGCAGCGACAATTGCCCGACTTTCTCGTCGAGCGTCATCTTCGCGATCAGGTCGGCGATGAAACGATCCATCTTCGGATCGGGGCGCATCCAGCCCGCGGAATCCATCGGCGCCGCCTCGTTCGTGCTCGTTATGGGCTTTGCCATCAGCGGGGCGGGGGAGAGCTGCGCAGCCACCATCAGAGTGGCCAGCGTCAGGCATGTGAGGTTGCGCGTCATCGGCGGCATGATTCGTCCTTCCCAGTCGGATTTGCTTATACATTGTCACGAGGATTGGCCGAAATCGGCCGAAAACCGGCTGGCCCCCGATTGCATCCCTCTGTGTCGCTTCCCCCTATACAGTGATCGTGAAACCGGTTACAAACTAAAAAAACAACGACGCAATTTCCCGCGACTCGTCGCTGCACCGGAGGCAAGGCCGGCCAGCGAAGGAAACGAGCGCGGGGAATGTCGGGGGCCAAAAAGGGAGGATGCCGTGAAGTTTCCGCATGAATTTCAGACCGTTTCCGCGCGCCGTTCGCGCGCCCGCACGCTCGCCGCTGCGCTGGCATGGAGCAGCGCCGGTGCCGCGCTCGCCGTCGGGGTGGCGACACCTGCGTATGCGCAGGTGTCGAACGCTTCGCTGCGCGGCACGATAAAGGCCGAAGGCGGCGTGTCGCAGGTCACCGCGATCAACGTCAACACCGGCCTGACGCGCACCGCGACGGTTGGCGCGAGCGGCAGTTACAATATCGCTTCGCTTCCGGTCGGCACCTATCGGCTTGAAATCACGACGCCGGGCGGCGTGCGCAACACCGACGAATTCACCCTTTCGGTCGGCCAGAGCGCGGTGCTCGACTTCGATTTCTCGCAGCCCGACATCGCCGAGGGCGGCGACGACGCGATCATCGTTACGGGCAGCCGCATCCGCTCGATGGAGGGCGGCGAGGTCGGTTCGAACATCACTCAGCGCCAGATCGAGGTGTTGCCGCAGAACAACCGCAACTTCCTCGCCTTTGCCGACCTCGCGCCGGGCGTCCAGTTCGTGACCGGGGCCAGCGGCCAATCGCGCCTGCAAGGCGGCGCCCAGGACAGCCGCGGCGTCAACATCTTCATCGATGGCGTCGGACAGAAGGACTATGTTCTCAAGAACGGCATAACCGGCCAGGATTCGACGCAGGGCAATCCCTTCCCGCAGCTCGCGGTCGGCGAATATCGCGTCATTTCGTCGAACTATAAGGCCGAATTCGACCAGGTCAGCTCGGTCGCGATCACCGCGGTAACCAAGTCGGGCACCAATGAATTCCACGGCGAAGCCTTCATCGATTATACCGATCAGAGCCTGCGCGACGCGCGGCCGACCGAATTGACGACGAGCAAGGTCAAGACGAAGGATTTTCAGTTCGGCGGCGCGCTGGGTGGTCCGATCATCAAGGACATGCTGCACTTTTTCGTGACCTATGAAGGCAAGCGCCAGCAGCAGCCGGTCGACGTCCAGCCGGGACTCAATCTGCCGGTCAGCTATTTCCCATCCGAATATCAGGGCGTGTTCGGCCCGACCAACGCGACGTTCAACGAAGATCTCTATTTCGGCAAACTCAACTTCCAGCCGTCGGACAGCGACTTGATCGAGCTGTCGGGCAAATATCGCAAGGAAACCGGCGAGTTCCTGGGCAGCGGTTTCAACGCGCGCAGCACGATCAGCTCGCAGGATGTCGAGGAACTGCGCGTCACCGCGCGCTGGGAGCATACGGCCGACAACTGGATCAACGATTTCAAGCTGACCTATGAAGACGCCAAATGGGCGCCGACGCCGACCGAATTCGGCAACGGCTTCCTCTTTGCCTATGCCGGCCCATCGCCGACCAATCCGCAACCGGGCGTCGTAGTCCGCGGCGACATCCTGCGCATTGGCGGCGGCAGCAATTTCCAGGAAAAGGGCCAGAAGGGCTGGGGCGTCCAGAACGACTTCACCTGGACCGGGTTCGAGGGCCATACGATCAAGGTCGGCGCCAAGGCGAAATGGGTCGAACTCAATTCGCTGCAGCTCAACGCCTTCAATCCGGTCTATACCTATAACCCGGCGTTCAACCCCGGTGGCGGCACCTTCAACGACGATGTGCCCTACCGTGTCCAGTTCGGCGCCTCGACGGGCAACGGCGACCCGATCATCAATTCGAAGAATTTCCAGTTCGGCATCTATGTGCAGGACGATTGGGAAGTCACCGACCGGCTGACGCTGAACCTCGGCGTGCGCTGGGATTATGAGCGGACGCCGGCCTTCCTCGACTTCGTCCACCCCGCCGACGCGGTGAACGCGGTGTCGCCGGCCAATTACCCGAACCTCGTCAACGCCGATTACGATATCCGTGACTTCATCTCGACGGGCAGCGAGCGCAAGGCGTTCAAGGGCGCGTGGCAGCCGCGCATCGGCTTCAGCTACGAGCTCGACGACGATGGGCGCTTTGTCGTGTTCGGCGGGGCGGGTCGCTCGTACGACCGCAACCAGTTCGACTTCCTGCAGCAGGAAATCAGCGTCGGATCGTTCACCACGCGGACATTCAACTTCATCACCGGCGACCCGAACAACACATGCGCGCCCGGGCCGACCTGTGTGCCGTGGAACCCGATCTACCTGACCGAAGCCGGCCGTCAGCAGCTGCTCGCCGGCGCCGGAGCGGGCGGCGGCCGCGAGCTGCGCTTCATCGAGAACGACCTGAAGGTGCCCTATTCGGACCAGTTCAGCCTGGGCTTCCGCGCCAGGGTAACCCCGTTGTTCGAGGCCGAGGTCGGCTATAGCCATATCGAATCGAAGGACGGCTTCGCCTATCTGCTCGGCAACCGCCGTCCCGACGGCACCTTCTTCCCGCCGGCCCCCGCGGCGCCGAACTCACCCTTCGGTTTCGCCCCTCCGGGCTTCGGGTCGATCATCATCGGGACCAACGGCATCGAAACCAGCGCCGACACCGGCTATCTCAAGCTGGTCAAGAACTACACCGCCGCGTCGCCGTGGAGCTTCTCGGCAACCTATACCTATACCCAAGCCGAGGAAAACCGGCAGTTTGGCGAGACCTTCAGCCTCGATTTTCCGTCGCTGGAGGACTATACTGTCACGCGGTCGAGCGGGGTGCGCAAGCATCGTTTGGTCGCAACGGGCTCGGTCGATCTGCCGATCGGCGTGACGCTGTCGGGCAAGTTCCAGATCGCGTCGCCGCCGTACCTCAAGGCGTTCATCAACCAGGGCGGAGCGAACCCCAGCCGCACCGTCATCTCGAACGAGGCTGACGGCAATGGCGATCGCTGGGGCTTCCGCCAGATGGACGTCGCGATCACCAAATATATCCCGTTCAAGTTCATCAGCGAGGAATCGCGCCTGCGCCTTCGCGTCGACATTCTGAACCTGTTCAACGATCGCAACTATGTCGATTACAACAATGACCCGACGTCGCCCCGCTATCTCGAAATTTCGGGTATTGGCGTTGGCGGGAACACGCCGCGGACGGTAAAGCTATCGGCCGGATTCTCTTTCTGACCGGCTGACCAGGCGCCCGGCCCGCACCCCCCCTCCCGCGGGCCGGGCGCCTCACTTTTTTGGAGTATCGCATGTCGTTTCGTATCGGGGCATCGCTCCTGCCCCTGGTCGCGCTGACCGCGGCATGCACCGTCACTCCGGCGCCGTCGGCCGTCGCCCCAGTCGCAACATCGGCCGCGAAATTGCCGCCGCTGACCGAGGCGGCCTTTTCGGAGGAGCTGACCGAGCGCACCTTCCGCTATTTCTGGGACACCACGAGCACCGAGCGCTGCCTCGCGCCCGATCGCTGGCCGAGCAATCCCTTCTCGTCGATCGCCGCGACGGGTTTCGCGCTGACCGCATACGGCATCGGCGCCGAGCGCGGCTATGTGACGCGCGCCGAAGCGGCAGTGCGCACGCGCGATTGCCTGCGTTTCTACTGGACCGCGCCGCAGGGGCCGGCCGCGGCGGGCACGACCGGCCACAAAGGCTTCTTCTATCACTTCCTGAAGAATGACGACGGCACGCGCCACAAGACGACCGAACTGTCGACCGTCGACACCAGCCTGTTCCTGGGCGGGGCGCTGTTCGCGCAAAGCTATTACGACCGGAACGACCCGGTCGAGGCCGAGATCCGCGACCTTGCCGAGAAGATCTACACGCGCGTTGACTGGCGCTGGGCCCAGCGCAACACGACGGGCACCGAGGCGAAGAATCTCGCCAATTCGCACGCCATCACGATGGGCTGGAAGCCCGAGAAGGGGTTCGAGACGCACGACTGGGTCGGCTATAACGAGGGCATGCTCGTCTACGTCCTCGCGCTCGGTTCGCCGACGCACGCCGTCGGGAAGGACGCGTGGGACAAGGGCTGGGCGGCCGAACTCGAAAAGGACTGGGGCACCTATTACGGGCAGCAGCATCTGCAGTTCGAGCCTTTGTTCGGGCACCAGTACAGCCATGTCTGGGTCGATTTCCGCGGCATCCGCGACGATTTCATGCGCGGCAAGGGCATCGATTATTTCGAGAACAGCCGCCGCGCGACGCTGTCGCAGCGCGCCTATGGCGCCGACAATCCGAACAAATGGACGGGTTACAGCGCCGATATCTGGGGCTGGACCGCATCCGACGGGCCGGGATATTCGAAGGATAAATATAGCGTCGGCGGAACGCCGCGCTTCTTCAACGGCTATATGGCGCGCGGCGTCAGCGCGATCCGCGTCGTCGACGACGGGACGATCGTTCCGACCGCGGCGGGCGGCTCGGTGCCGTTCGCGCCCGAGGTGGCAATCCCGGCGCTGATGGCGATGCGCACGCAATATGGCGCGCGCCTCTACACGCGCTACGGCTTCAAGGACGCGTTCAACCCCAGCTTCACCTTCGCCGATCCGAATATGCGCAGCGGCGCGGTCGATCCGGTCCACGGCTGGGTCGCGAACGACTATCTCGGCATCGATCAGGGGCCGATCCTCGCGATGATGGAAAATCATCGCAGCGGCTTCGTGTGGAAGGTGATGCGGGGGAACCCGCACATCGTCCGCGGGCTCCAGCGTATCGGCTTCACCGGCGGCTGGCTCGACAAGCCGAACGCGGACTAGGCTCGCTCCGTCATCCCGGCCTTCGCCGGGATGACGGATAGAGGTGTCAGCAGCCCTTGCCGATGCACAGGTCGGCGACCACCGGATAATGATCCGACGGCAGCTTGCCGCCATTCTGATCGGTCAGCGTCGCGTGACGCAGCACCGTCACATCGTCGCTGACGAAGATATGGTCGATCGGGCTCGGGTCCATCTGCGCGATCTTGAAGCCGGTGAAGGTGCCGAGCGGGCCGTAATGCGGCGTGCGGCTGATGATGCGGCTGTCGCGGAGCGCGCCCTTGCCCGGCTCGACGATCGCGGCATAGGGATTGCTCGTCGCGGGGCTGTTGAAGTCGCCCAACAGCACCGCGGTTTCGCCCGCCTTGCGCTGCCCGTCGATCCAGCGGCGGATCTGGTGGGCGCTTTCCTGGCGCGCGACCTCGCCGATATGGTCGAAATGGGTGTTCACGACGAGCAGGCTGCGCTTCGCCGTCCGGTCGTGCAGTCGCGCCCAGGTCGCGATCCGCGGCAGCGCGGCGTCCCAGCCCTTGCTCGGCGTATCGGGCGTCGGCGACAGCCAGAACGTCCCCGATCCGACGAGGGTGAAGCGGTCGCGGCGGAAACCCAGCGGCGAATATTCGCCCTTTTCCTTGCCGTCGTCGCGGGCGACGCCGACGAATTGATAGCCGGGCAGGTCGGCCTCGACCGCCTGTTTCTGGTGCTGCAGCACCTCCTGCATCCCGACGAAATCGGGCGCCTGATAGGCGACGAGCGCGATCAGCGCCGCACGCCGGTGCGGCCAGGCGTTGTCGCCGTCCGACGCGAGGTCGAGGCGGATGTTGTACGTCATTGCCTCATAATGATCGGCGCGTTCTTTTGCGGCGGCGGGCAGCGCGAGCAGCGCCGCGGCGGCGAGGATCAGTGCTTTTTTCATCCGAGGTTTCCTCCGTTGGCGGCGATCACGCTGCTGTAGAAACGCGCGCTGCGCTTCGGCGTGCGCACCTGTGTTTCATAATCGACATGCACGATCCCAAAGCGCTTCGAAAAGCCCAGCGACCATTCGAGATTGTCGAGCAGCGACCACGCCATATAGCCGCGCACGTCGACGCCCTTTCGGATCGCGTCGCCGATCGCCGAGATGTGCGTGCGCAGATAATCGCAGCGCAGCGGATCGTCGATCCCGTCGGGGCCGGCGGTCGGCGGGTCGTAGAAGGCCGCGCCATTCTCGGTGATATAGATGGGAATATCGCCATAAGTGTCGCGGAACCAGACGAGCATGTCGGTCAGCGCGGGCGGATAGACTTCCCAATCGGTCGTCGTGTGCGTCGCGATCTGTTTCACCGGGGAGGCGCCGACGGGCCACTGGTTCGGGTCGGCCTTCACGACATTGCGCGTGTAATAGTTGATCCCGATGAAATCGACCGGCTGGCAGATCGCCTTGAGGTCCTCGGCGGACCATTCGGGCCATGCCTCGCCGAATACTTCGGCAAGTTCCTCGGGGTAGCTGCCCTTCAGTGCCGGATCGAGATATTGGCGGTTCATGTAAGCGTGCGCGCGCGCAGTCGCCGCAATGTCCTCGGCGCTGTCGCTTGCCGGATATTTGGGCTCGATGTTGACGACGAGGCCGATTTCGTGCGCGCCTTCGCTGCGATAGGCTTCGACCGCCGCGCCGTGCGCGCGCATCAGATTGTGACTAGCGATCGGGGTTTCGAACAGGTTGCGATGCCCGGGGGCAAGCGCGCCGTGGAGATAGCCGCCGTCGGTGATCACCCAAGGTTCGTTGAGCGTCACCCATTTCTTCACGCGCCCGTCGAGACGGCGATACATCACCGAGCCATAGTCGGCGAACCAGCCAGCAATGTCACGGTTGAGCCAGCCGCCCTTGTCGTCGAGCGCCGCGGGCAGGTCCCAATGGTGCAGCGTCAGCAAAGGTTCGATGTCGTTCTTCAGCAATTCGTCGACGAGGCGCTCGTAGAAGTCGAGCCCCGGCTCGTTCACGCGCCCGGTCCCCTCGGGCAATACGCGGCCCCAGTTGACGCTGAAGCGATAGGCTTTCAGTCCCAGTTCCTTCATTAGCGCGACGTCGGCGGGCATGCGGTTATAATGGTCGCACGCGACATCGCCGGTGTCGCCCTTGACCGCCATCAGCCGCGGGTCGTGGCTGAATCGCTGCCAGATGCTCGCGCCCGCGCCGTCGGCGAGCGGCGATCCTTCGATCTGATAGGCGGCGGTCGCCGCGCCCCACAGGAAATCGTCGGGGAAGACACTCTTGCTCATTTCTTGTCCTTGTTGGTGATCGTTGGGGAGGGGAGCTTTTGCTCGAGCAACCAGGCGTAGAGCGCCGGGTCGTCATAGGCGGGATCCCAGGCGTTGTGGCCGAGGTCGGGATAGATGGTCAGGCGGACCTTGCGGCCGCCGCACGCGCGGATCGCGCGCGCCATGGCGAAGCTGCCTTCGGGGATCACGACATCGTCGCGGTCGCCGTGAAACGCCCAGACGGGCAGGTCCATCAGGCGGCACGCCTCGCCCGGATTGCCGCGCCCGGCGACCGCTGCGACCGCCGCGAACCGCTTGGGCTCGGCGATCGCCCAGCGCCAGCTGGCATGGCCGCCGCGGCTGAGGCCGGTGAGGTACACGCGCGCCGGATCGACGCGATAGGTTTTGGCGATATGGTCGACCAGCTCGTCGAGCTTGTCGATGTCCCAGTCCTGATCGGTGCCGAGCAACGGCGACACGGTGAGGAAGGGGAAAGCGGGGTCGCGCTCGGCGATCTTCGGCGGGCCGTGAACCTTGACCTTCGCGACATCGTCGCCGCGCTCGCCCGAGCCATGAAGGAAGATCAGCAGCGGATATTGTTTCGCGGTGTCGGCCAGATAGCCCTTCGGCACGAAGAGCTGATAGGGATAATTGCCGGGCTCGATCGGTCGCTGCGGCGTCTGCCCTTCGACCGCAGGCGGCGCCTTCGTTTTGGCATGGGCGAGAGAGGCGGCGAGGGCGAGGCCCAGCAGCGCCGCGGTCCAATGTCTCATTCGGGGTTCCTCGATTGAGCGCGTCATCCCTTCACGCTCCCGGTCAGAAGCCCGCTCAGATAATAGCGCTGGAGCGCGAGAAAGAGGATGAGAACGGGGAGGGTGGTGACGACCGCGCCGGCCATCATGATCTCGTAATCCTGCACATTCTGCCGGCTGTTCACCGCGAGCGCGACGGGCAGCGTGACAAGATCCTGATCGGCGAGGATAATCAGCGGCCACATGAAATCGTTCCAGCTCGACAGGAAAACATAGACCGCAAGCGTGACGATGATCGGGGTCAGGATCGGCAGCACGATCCGGCGCAATATCTGCCCCTCGCTCGCGCCGTCGATGCGCGCCGCCTCGAGCATCTCGTCAGGTATCGACAGGCAATATTGGCGGACGAGGAAGATGCCGAAGATGCCCGCCAGCCACGGCACCAGCGCGCCCGCATAGCTATTGACCAGCCCCATCGCCTTCAGTTCGAGGAACAGCGGCAGCATCCCGACCTGTCCCGGCACGACGAGCGCGGCGACGAGCATGCGGAAGATCGCGTCGCGCCCCTTGAACCGCAGCTTGGCGAAGGCATAGCCCGCAGGGATGGTAAAGAGCAGCGCAAGGCCCGTCGCCAGCGTCGAGATCAGCACACTGTTGAGCAGGAAACGCCCGACCCCGAAAGTGCCGAACAGCAGGCGATAATTTTCGAGCGTGGGGTTCGCGGGCCACAGGGGCGGCGGGAATTGCGCCGCCTCGCCGCGTACCATGAAGCTGACCGAGACCATCCAGAGCAGCGGCGCGATCGTGACCAGCGCAACGAGCGCGGCGAACAGCGTGACGGACCAGCGACGCAGACTCATATCGCGCCGCTCCGTTTGGCGAGCCTGAGTTGCACGAGCGTAACCGCGAGGATGCAGAGGAAGAGCAGGAAGGCGACCGCCGCGCCCGAGCCGAGATTCCACCATTTGAACCCCTCCTCATACATGAAATAGAGGATGGTGACGGTCGACTGGGCGGGGCCGCCCTGCGTCATCACATAGGGTTCCGCGAACAGCTGGAACATGCCCGCGATGGTCAGCACCGAGACGAGCAGCACCGTCGGGGCGATCGCGGGCAGGGTGACGTGGCGCAGCCGCGTGAACCAGCCCGCGCCGTCGATCCGCGCCGCCTCGTCCAGCTCGCGCGGCACCGTCTGCAGCGCGGCGAGGAAGATGATCATATTATAGCCGAAGGTCTTCCACCCGACGAAGATCAGGATCGCGGGCAGCGACGCATGCGGATCGCCGAGCCAGTCGATCGGCGGCACGCCGAAGAAGGAGAGCAGATAGTTGATCAGGCCGTAGCGCGTGTGGAGCAAGTAGCGCCACACCACCGCGGTCGCGACGAGCGTGGTCACATAGGGTGCGAAGAGCGCGACGCGCCACACGGGACGCCATTTCAGCCAGCGCGAATTGACGAGCATCGCCGCGAACAGCGACAGCGCGACGATGAGGGGCGTGCCGGCCGCGACGAACAGCAAGGTGTTCGTCATCGCTTTCCAGAACAGCGGATTTTCGATCAGGCGCGCGTAGTTGGCGAGCCCGACGAAGCGGAGGTTTCCGATGTCGGCGAGCGCATAGATGTCGAAATCGGTGAAGCTCAGGAACAGCGAGGCGATCGCCGGCAGGACGAAGAAGAGGATGATCGCGGCGAGCGCGGGCGATGACATCGCCCAGCCCGCGCGCGCTTCGCTCGCTCGTCCGGCCGCGCTCACCGCGCGCGCCCTTTGTCGAGCATCCAGCGCCGCTTTTCGAGCAGGCGGTCGGCGCGGACGTCGATCTCCTTCGCCGCCTCATCGACGCTGTACTGGCCGCGCACCATGCGCTCGGCGACGATCTGCATCTCGGTGACGATGCGCTCCCATTCGGGCACCTTGGGCAGCGGGGTCGCATGGTCGAGCTGCGTTGCGAAGGGGGCGACGATCGGGTCGTCCGCGAGCCCGGCTTTCGCCCAGACCGACCGCCGCGCGGGAAGGTCGCCGGTGAGTTGCTGGAATTTGAGCTGCGCGGCGGGTGCCATCAGCCGCGACACCAGATCCCATGCCGCATCGCCATCGTCGTTGCCTGCGAATACGACGAGGCTCGATCCGCCCGGCGCCGCCGATCCGAGGCCGGTGGGGCCGGGGTTCGGCGCGGTCGCCCAATTGCCCTGCATCGCGGGGGCGAGGCGGGTCTTCAAATCGCCGATCGTCCACGGGCCCGACAGGAACAGGCTGAAATAGCCTTTCGCAAACTCGTCCCACACATTCGAAATCTGGGCCGACGAGACCAGCGGCGCCAGCCCCTCGTCGAACAAGGATTTGTAGAACGCCAGCGCCGCCTTGAACTCGGGGTCCGAAAAGGCACCGCGCGCGCCGTCGTCGCGCAGCATCCGCGCCCCCGCCGACAGCGCGAGCGTCGTCAGCTGCTCATATTCGTTGAGCGGGTAGAGCAGCGCGTAATTGCCCGCGCCGGCCTGCCGCTTCACCTTGTGCAGTGCGGTCTTCCATCCGGCCCAGTCGGCCGGCGGCGCATCATATCCGGCGCGCGCGAACAGGTCCTTGCGATAAAATTGCAGGCGCGTGTCGACATACCAGGGGATCGCCCACGCCAGTCCCGCGATGCGGTTGGTTTCGACCACCGCGCCGAACTGGTCGTCGAGCAGCCCGAGCGCGCGATCGGGAACCGGCGCGATCGCACCGATCGCCGCCAGTTCGGCGATCCAGCTGTTGCCGACCTGGCCCACCGTGGGCAGCGACCCGCCCGCAAAGCCGGTGAGCAATTTTTCGTGCGCGGCGCTCCACGGCAGCGGCTGGATCGTGATCGGCGGTGCGCTCGCGGGCCAGTCGATCGTTTTCAGCAGTTCGGGCAGGCTCGCGGCCTCATTACCCATCGCCCAGAGGGTCAGTGCGGCGTCGCCGCGCGCGCCGCAGCCGGTCAGCAGCGAAGCAAGGGGCAGCGCCGCGAGCGCGCCCGTCAGATGGCGCCGCGTCAGCTGCATAGGCATGGCCGCGCCGGCTGCGTCATGTCGGCAAGGCTCCCGCCGCGGCAACGGCCGCAGGGATCGCCGCCCCGCCCGTGGTTCCCCGCGCAACCAGCGTCGGGGTCAGGATCGTCGCGCTCGCGCCGCCCAGCGTTTCGCCGCGCAGGATGCGCAGCAACATCATCATCGCGGTCGATCCCAACCGGTCGATATGGACCTGCATCGTCGACAGCGACGGATTGAGGTGCCGCGCGAGCGGGATATCGTCGAAGCCCGCGACCATGACGTCCCCCGGCACCGACTTGCCCGCCTCGGCCAGCCCCGCGATCAACCCGACCGCCATCTGGTCGTTCGCGGCGAATACCGCGTCGGCCGGCAATTGTCCCTGCACAAGCAGCTGTGCGGCTTTCACGCCGCTTTCTTCCGAAAAATCGCCGGGCAGGATCGCGGGGTTCGAAATCTTCGCGATCTTCGCCATCGCATCGGCAAAGCCGCGCTGGCGGTCGCGCGCGTCGCGGTTGTGCTTCGGCCCCGCGATATGGACGACCTGCCGCGCGCCGCGCGCGAGCAGCGCCTCGGTCATCGCATAGGCGCCGTGATAATTGTCGACCGCGACAAACGGCAGGTCGAGCGACCCCGCATCATAATTGAGCAGTACCGTCGGGAGCGCGGGGTCGAGATAGTCGGCCAGCAGCTCGGGCTTCAGGTCGGGCGGCATCACCAGCAGCCCGTCGACGCGCCCGCGCATCGCCGCGATCGCGGCGGCGGTCTCGTGCGTGCTGCCGTGCATGTTGCCGAGCAGCAGGTGCATGCCCGATTCATGCGCGACCAGGTCGATGCCGCGGATGATTTCGGAGAAGAATTCGCCGAACAGGTCGGGCAGGATGACGCCGACGGTGTCGGTCTTGCGCCGTGTCAGGCTGCGCGCGCCGCTATGGGGTACGAAGTTCAGTTTCTTGACTGCCGCCATCACCGCGGCCTTTGTCGGTGCCGTGACGTTGCCGAGCCCGTTGATCGCCCGCGATGCCGTCGCCACCGAAACCCCCGCTTCGCGGGCGACGTCCCTCAATGTAGCCATGTCGTCGGGCCCCTTTCCCTCATATGGCGCCAAGCCGCTGTTGCGACTCTGTTTTTTTATCCATGCCGGGCGCGGAAACCGTCATACCGTAACCGGTTACACGAGCAAAATGCAAGGTCATTCCCCCACCGTCCGGAGCGCCTGACCATCGGCGCCGAACAGGTGCAGATGCGCGGGCGGCAGCGAGGCCAAGACCGTGTCGCCTTCGTCGAGGTTGCCGTCGTCGCGCAGCTGGCACGCGATCGGCTCGTCACCCTCGCGTCCGCCCAGATGCAGCGTCGCGAGCCCGCCCAGCCGCTCGATAAAGCGGATCGTGAAAGGCAGCGCGTCCGGCGCGTTGCCGATCGCGATATCCTCGGGCCGGATACCGATCGAGAGCGGTGTTCCCGCCCCCAGCGCCGCCGCGAGCGGGGGCAGGGCGATGCTCCGCCCGTCTTCCAGCGCCCCGCGACCATCCGTGCCGATGGTCGCAGGCAGGATGTTCATCCGCGGCGTGCCGAGGAATTGCGCGACGAAGATATTCGCCGGCCGCTCATAGAGTTCGCGCGGAGTGCCGACCTGCTCGATCCGTCCGTCGCGCAGCACGATGATCCGGTCGGCGAGCGTCATCGCCTCGACCTGATCGTGCGTGACGTACAGCGTCGTCGTGCCGAGCTGGCGGTGCAGGCTGGCGAATTCGTATCGCATCCGCACCCGCAAATCGGCGTCGAGGTTGGACAGCGGCTCGTCGAACAGGAAAATCTGCGGCTGGCGCACAATCGCACGCCCGATCGCGACGCGCTGCCGCTGCCCGCCCGACAGCGCGGCGGGCTTGCGATCGAGCAGCGCCTCGATGTTCAATATCTCCGCCGCGCGGCGCACGGCATCGTCGATCTCGCTCTTCGCCGCCTTCGCGATCTTCAAGCCGAACGCCATATTCTCGCGCACCGTCAGATGCGGGTAAAGCGCGTAGGATTGGAACACCATCGCGATGCCGCGCTCCGACGGCGGCAGGCTGGTCACGTCGCGGTCGCCGATGACGATGCTTCCGCCGGTCAGCTCTTCGAGCCCCGCAACGGCCCGGAGCAGCGTCGACTTGCCGCACCCCGATGGGCCGACGATCACCGTGAATTCGCCGTCGGCGACGTCGATCGACACGCCCTTCAGCACCTCGGTAGTGCCGAAGCTCTTGCGTGCGCCCTGGATCGACAGTCCGGCCATGGTCCTCGCTCTCCAGCCCTCAGTGAACGGTCACGCCCGCGCTCGCCTGCCGGGCTGGCGCCCGCCCGGCAGCGATGGCGAAGACGCACAGGGCGACATAGCAGGCGGCGGGCAGGATCAGCGCGGCGGTATAGCCGACCGCGCCCGACAACAGCCCGATGAAATAGGGGATCACCGCCCCGCCGACGATCGCGGTGCAGAGCAGCCCCGACGTCGCTTCGGCACGCGCGGTCGAGCGTTCGAGCGTCAGGGTGAAGATCACCGGAAACATGATCGAATTGAAAAGGCCGATCGACAGCACGACGAAGCCCGCCGTCACGCCGCCGACAAGGACGATATAGAGGCAGAGCAGTGCGGCGATGGCGGTAAAGACCGCAAGCATCTTCGACGCCGAGTAGCGCGCGAGCAGGACCGATCCGATTGCGCGGCCGACCATCGCGCCGCCCCAGTAAAGCGCGACGGCCTTGCCGGCCTCTTGCAGCGACACGCCGGGGACGCCGTCATTGCCCATGATCCAGCCGAACGTGCCGAAGGCGGCGTCCGACTGCCCCCAGATCGCGTCGCTGTTGAGAAACAACGCCATTTGCGTGCCGATCGCAACCTCGGCGCCGACATAGAGGAAGATCGCGAGGCCCCCGAGCAGCGCCCAGCGTGACGAAAAGGCTTCGCGGATCAGCTCGCCCATTCCGGCGCGCTCGCCGATCGGCGCGGGCGGGACGGCTTCGTTGACGATCCGCCGGCTGACCCAGAAGAACAGCAGGAGCGCGGCGATCAGCCCGCATATCCAGAAATAGGCCGAATCGATCCCAGCGAGCGCCTGCGCGCGCACCGCCTCGGTGACCACCGTGCCCTCCTTGACCTCGACGCCCTCGAGGAACAGGTGCGCGCCGATCAGCGGGCCGAGGAAGGTGCCGAAGCTGTTGAACGTCTGGCTGAAGGTCAGGCGGAAATGGCTGCGCTTCGGATCGCCCAGCGCCGCCGCGAGCGGGTTCGCCGCGACCTGCAGGATGGTGATGCCGCTCGCGAGGATGAAGAGGCCCGCCAGCACGAGCGGATAAATAGCGAGGTTTGCCGCGGCGAGCATGACGAGGCAGCCGACGACCATCGTCGATAGCGCGGTCAGGATCGATGGCACCGAATGAAAACGCGCGATCAGCGCGGCGGCGGGAAAGGACATCAGGCCATAGGCGATGAAGAAGGCCGACGCCGACAGCTGCGCCTCGGCGTCGCTCAGCGTGAAGATGCCTTTCACCGCGGCGACGAGCGGATCGATCAGCGAGGTGATGAAGCCCCAGGCGAAGAAGAGCACGGTCACCGCGGCAAAGGCCGCCATGGCATTCGAGCGACCACCGCTATGGGTGGCCGCCTGGCTGGGCACGTTCATCCGCAATATCCTCTTCGCCGAAACTATGTTATGCGCAGCGGTCTAACGAGCGGTCCGAGGCAATGCAACCGGTTACATTTTTGTGACCCTTGCCTCCCATTCACATGTCTCCGCCGATGATCCCGCGCCACGCGAAATAATCGTTCGTCACCCACTGGCGCGCTCGCGCGCGACTGGTTACATGGGCCGCCACCAAACGAATCGCGCGTGCCGCCCGAAAACCGGGACAGGCGCCGCCCGCACCAGAAAGTGGCACCCATGGAAATCATCACCGGCCTCACCTTCGACGATGTGCTGCTGGTGCCCGGCGCGTCGGATATCCTGCCGTCGGACGCGAACCTGTCGACCCAGCTCACCAGCGAAATCAGCCTCAACATCCCGATCCTCTCCTCGGCGATGGACACGGTGACCGAGGCCGACATGGCGATCCTGATGGCGCAGATCGGCGGCATCGGCGTCCTCCACCGCAATCTGACGATCGAGGAACAGGCCGCCGCTGTGCGTCAGGTCAAACGCTTCGAAAGCGGCATGATCGTCAACCCGATCACCATTACCCCCGACGCGCCGCTGTCCTATGCGATCGCGCTGATGGACCAGCACCGGATCTCGGGCATCCCGGTCGTTGAAACGGGCGGCAAGCTCGTTGGCATCCTCACCAACCGCGATGTCCGCTTCGCTGACAACCCCGGCCAGCCGGTGCGCGAGTTGATGACCGCCGAAAATCTCGCGACGGTGCGTGCCGGGGTCGGGCAGGACGAGGCGCGCAAGCTGCTGCACCAGCGCCGCATCGAAAAGCTGCTCGTCGTCGACGATGATTATCATTGCATCGGCCTGATCACCGTCAAGGACATGGAAAAGGCGGTCAATTTCCCCGACGCGACGAAGGATAGCAGCGGCCGCCTCCGCGTTGCGGCAGCGACCAACACCGGCCCGACGGGGATCGAACGCGCCGAAGCCTTGCTCGACGCCGAATGCGACCTGATCGTCGTCGACACCGCGCACGGCCACAGCAAGATGGTCGGCCAGACGGTCGAGGCGATCAAGAAGCTGTCGAACCGCGTTCAGATCCTGGCGGGCAATGTCGCCACCGGCGATGCGACCAAGGCGCTGATCGACGCGGGCGCCGACGGCGTGAAGGTCGGCATCGGCCCCGGTTCGATCTGCACGACGCGCATCGTCGCCGGCGTCGGCGTGCCGCAGCTCACCGCGATCCTCGACAGCGTCGAGGCGGCGTCGAAGCTCGGCGTGCCGGTGATCGCCGACGGCGGCCTGCGCACCTCGGGCGACATCGCGAAGGCTTTGGCGGCGGGCGCGTCGAGCGTGATGGTCGGCTCGATGCTCGCGGGCACCGCCGAGGCGCCGGGCGAAACCTTCCTCTATCAGGGCCGCACTTATAAAAGCTATCGCGGCATGGGCAGCGTCGGCGCGATGGCGCGCGGATCGGCCGACCGCTATTTCCAGCAGGACATCAAGGACCAGATGAAGCTGGTCCCCGAGGGCATCGAGGGCCAGGTTCCGTTCAAGGGCCCCGCCAAGGACGTGATCCACCAGATGGTCGGCGGCGTGAAGGCGGCGATGGGCTATACCGGCAGCCGCACGCTCAAGGATTTCCGCGAGCGCGCGAAATTCGTGCGGATCACCAACGCGGGCCTGCGCGAAAGCCATGTCCACGACGTCGCGATCACGCGCGAAGCACCGAACTATCCGGCGGGGTAATCTGCCCCGTCGTCATCGCGAGCGTAGCGAAGCAATCCAGAGCGGATAGCACCGCACTGGATGTTTTCGTCGCTTCGCTCCTCGCAATGACGGGGAAGAAAGGTTGAATTTATGACCCCCGCTGCGCGCGTCCAGACCGCTATCGAAATCCTCGACGTCATCGCCACCTCCGCGCGGGACGGCGGGGCACCTGCCGACGCGATTTTTGCCGAGGCGATGCGCGCGCGCCGTTATGCCGGATCGAAGGATCGCCGCGCGATCCGCAACCATGTCTATGATGCGATCCGCAGCGTGCGGTCGGTGCCGGCCTCGGGCCGCGCCGCGATGCTTGCGCTTGCCGATGCCGACCCCGAACTCGCCGCGCTGTTCGATGGCGCACCCTATGGCCCGGCAGCCATTTCGGCCGATGAACCGCGCGCCGAAACCGGGATCGCCACCACCGCACTGATGAAACTCTTCGACCCGCTGGTCGGAAAGGCGGAGCGCGAGGCGATGCTGGTGCGGGCGCCGCTCGACCTGCGCGCGAACCGGCTGCGCTCGAGCCGCGACGAACTCGCGCTGATCTTTCCGGATGGCGAAGCGATTGCCGGCCTTGCCGACGGCTGGCGCCTGCCCGGTGAAACCGCGGCGGTCCAGCATGCCTCCTACGCCGAGGGTCAGTTCGAGGTGCAGGACGCCGCGAGCCAATATGCCGCCGCCGCGCTTGACGCTGAAGCCGGGCAGGTGGTCATCGATCTGTGTGCCGGCGCCGGCGGCAAGACGCTCGCGATCGCTTCGGCGACGGGCGACGAAGCCGCGATCCTCGCCTGCGACACCAATCGCGCGCGGCTTCAGCAATTGCCGCCACGCGCGGACCGCGCGGGCGCAACGGCGATCGAAACGCTGCTGCTCAACCCGGGGCAGGAACGCGCGATGCTCGCCGACCGGATGGGCAAGGCCGATCGCGTCATCGTCGATGCGCCCTGTTCGGGCAGCGGCACCTGGCGGCGCAGCCCCGAACTGCGCTGGCGCTCGACCCCCGCGCGGCTCGACCGTCATGTCGCCGAACAGGCGAAGCTGATGGACATCGGCGCCGATCTTGTGGCGCCGGGCGGCAAACTTCTCTATGCTGTTTGCTCGATCATCACGCGCGAGGGGCGGGCACAGGTGGACGATTTTCTGAACCGGCATCCCGGCTGGACGGCCGACGACGGCTATCTTCCCGATGGCGTCGGACGCGCCGCGGGGGCGGGCTATCTGATGACTCCGGGCCACGACGGCTGCGACGGATTTTTTCTCGCACGACTGACGGCGCCATGTTAGCATCGCCTGCAATGAAGCGATGGGAGAATGCGATGCGTGTCGGCTTTCTGGCTCTTTCGGCGGGTTTGATCCTCGCCAGCCTGCCCACAGCGTCCGATGCGCAACGCGCCGATAACGACATCTTCCCCCGCTCGATCGCGCTCCAGCAAGACGGTCACAAGGCGCAGGAAGCCGGCGATCTCGACGCCGCCATCGGTTTTTACGAATCGGCGCTCGCCGCCGACCCGCGCAATCGGTCGGCGATCATCGCGCTGGCGCAGGTCGCCCGCGCGCAAGGACTGCCGGGCAAGGCGATCGGCCTTTATCGCGAGGCGCTTGTCCTCGAACCCAACGACATCGTCGCGCTGACCGGGCAGGGCGAAGCGCTCGCCGACAAGGGCGCGCTCGAACTCGCGCGCGAAAAGCTGGCCGAGGCGCAGCGCGTGTGCAGCGACAAATGCCCGCAGGTCGCGGCGCTCGAAAAGACGATCGCATCGAGCGCATCAAAGCGCGTCGTCGCCGCCGAAGTGCTGGTGCCGAAGCCCGTTGTCGCGACCGTGGGCGCGACCAGCAGCAAGAACTAAAACTAGGCGCCGAGCGCGCGCGCCAGTGCGACCCATTCGGCAACGCTGACCGTTTCCGCCCGCCGCGTCGGCTCGATCCCCAGCGCCTCGGCGGCGGCAACCGCGCCCTCGACGCCCTTCAGGCTCTGCCGCAGCATCTTGCGCCGCTGGCCGAATCCCTTTTCGGTGAGCTTCGACAGCAGTTTCGGAGCGACGCCTTCGGGCTGGTCGGCCGGCGTCACATGGACGATCGCCGACATCACCTTCGGCGGCGGAGTGAATGCCGAGCGGTGGACCTTCATCGCGATCTTCGCGGTCGAGCGCCATTGTGCGAGCACCGCGAGCCGCCCGTATGCGTCGGTCCCGACCGGCGCGACAATCCGCTCGGCGACCTCGAGCTGGAACATCAGCGTCAGCGACAGCCAGCGCGGCGGCCATTGTGCGGGTTCCAGCCAGCGCGTGAACAGCGCCGTGCCGACATTATAGGGCAGGTTGGCGACGATATGATAGGGCGCGCCGCCGGTCAGCGCGTCGACATCGACCGCCATCGCATCGTCGGCGATCACCTTCAGCTGCCCCGGAAACGCCTCGCCGAGTTCGGCGAGCAGCGGCAGGCAGCGGTCGTCGCGTTCGACCGCGATCACTTTCGCGCCCGCGCGCAGCAGGGCGCGCGTCAGGCCGCCGGGGCCGGGACCTACCTCGAACACCGTGGCGCCGTCCAGATCGCCGGGGATCGCCGCGATGCGATCGAGCAATTGCTCGTCGAACAGGAAATTCTGTCCCAGCGCCTTGCTCGCCGACAGGCCGTGCGCGCGGACCGTCTCGCGCAGCGGCGGCAATGGGGGCGCGGGTCGGGCCGTCACTTCGCCGGCGCGTAGCTGCGCTCGCGCGCCGCGGCGAGCTGGGCGGCCATCGCGATCGCCGCGATCGTCGGCCCCGGGTCGGCGGTGCCGGTGCCCGCGATGTTGAACGCCGTGCCATGGTCGGGCGAGGTGCGGATGATCGGCAGGCCGAGCGTCAGGTTGACCCCGTCGTGGAAATGCAGCGCCTTGAACGGGGTCAGCGCCTGGTCGTGATAAGGGCAGAGCAGCGCATCATAATTCGCGCGAATGGCGGGTGCGAACAGCCCGTCGGCGGCGAGCGGGCCGTCGACGATGATCCCTTCGTCGGCCAGCTGCGCGACCGCGGGCGCCATGATGCGCTCTTCCTCGCTGCCCAATTGCCCGCTCTCGCCCGCGTGCGGGTTGAGCCCGGCGAGCGCGATGCGCGGCGCGTCGATTCCGAAATCGCGCTTGAGCCCGCGCGCGACGATCCGCGCCTTGGCGACGATGAGCTCGACGGTGAGCCGCTCGGGCACTTCGGACAGCGGGATATGCACCGTCAGCGGCACGACGCGCAGGCTGGGGCCCGCCAGCATCATCACGGCATTGGTCGCGGTGACGCCGCAGCGTTCGGCGATGAATTCGGTCTGTCCAGGATGCGTATAGCCGATGCCGTGCAGCGCATATTTTGACACCGAACCCGTGACGAGCGCCGAGCTCGCCTGGTTGCGGGTCAGCCCGATCCCCGTCTCGAGCGCATGGAGCGCGCAGGTTGCCCCCGCCGGGGTCGGTACGCCGGGGGTCAGCGGGCCGCTATCCTCCAGATGCCAGACGGGCAGGGCATCGCCAAAGGCCCGCACCACCTCGTCCATGTCGCCGACGCGCGCGACCGGGCCGTCCCAGACGGCGGTGATCGCCGCCGCATCGCCGATGGCGACAAAGGGGGGCAGGTTGTGTTCGCGGCGCGCGGCCCATGCGCGGGCCGTGACTTCGGGGCCGACGCCGGCCGGGTCACCCATGGTAACCGCGATCGGCTGTCGATTGCTGAAATCAGGCATAGGGTCAGCTATATTCGATCACGGCATCCCGGCGCAGGTCGCGCAGATAGCGCTGGGCCCGCTTGTTGACCTTGTCTTCCAGCAATTTCTGTTCGATCTGCTCGAGGTTCGGCGCGGTCGCGGTCTGCGGCATGTCGCGGCCGCAGAGCACGAGGACACTGACGCCCTCGTTCGCCGCGCCGAACGGCTGCGTCGTCTGCCCGATCTGCAGGCTGGCCAGCGTCGCTTGCAGCGGCGCCGGCAGCGCGCGCATCTCGATATTGTCGCGCGACACGACGGTGGCGCCAAGGCTCTGCGCCACGGCGTCGGCCGCGCCGCAACCGGCGATGCCGCGCGTCTTTTCGGCAAACTGGCCCGCCAGTTCGGAAGCCTTCGCCGGCGTCGTGCCCGCCGGGAAATCGAGCGAAATCTGCTTGAGGCTGAGGATCGCGTCGCGCGGATCGGCGGTCAGCACCTGGCGCCGGTCGATCATCAGCATGATCGAAATACCGCCCGGAACCTCGATCGGGCCGACGAGCTGGCCCGGCGCCATCTGCGTGGCCGCTTCGCCCATCGATCCGGGCAGCTGCCCGGCCTTTACCCAGCCCAGATCGCCGCCGACGACGGCGGTCGAGGCTTCCGAAAACTGGCGCGCATAGGCGGCAAAGCTGCCGCCCGCCTGCAACGCCTGGATGATCTTCTTGGCATTTTCGGTCACCGCCGCGGCGGTTTCAGGGGTCGATGACAGATAGATTTCGCCGAGGTGGAATTCGTCCTGACCCTTGGTTCCGGTCATCTGGTCGGCGACGATCTTGACCTCTTCGGTCGACACGTTGGTCGTCGACTGGATGTTACGCGACAACAGGCGGTCCCAGGCGAATTCGCCGCGGATCTGCTGCTTTACCGCCGCTGCCGACGAGCCTTTCGACGTAAGATAGGTCGAAAACTGCTCGGGCGTCTGCTTGAAACGCGTGGCGAGGCGGGCGAACTGCTGGTTTACGACATTCTCGTCGATCGTGATCTCGGCTGCCTTGGCTTCCTGAATCTGCAGCTTTTCGTCGATCAGATTGCTGAACACCTGGCTGCGCAGCCGTTGGACTTCCTCCGGCGGCAGTTCGGCATTGTTATTGGCGATGCGGATCAGCGCCATGCGCTGCTCGATATCGGTCGCGGTGATGATTTCGCCATTCACGGTGGCGGAAGGGCGATAGACGTTCGGCTTGGCATCGCCGAAAAGCTGCACATTGCCCGGGATGTTGAGGCTGGTCGTCGGAACGTCACTGTCTGCAACGGTCTGGGCCAGCACGGGCGTTACGCCAACGGCAGCCAGCGCGATCAGGCCGGTCATGGTCGAAAATTTGGTCATCTTTACCCTATTCGAGAAAGTCCGGACGCTCCGTATCAGCGGAAACGCCCGATGGTCCAGCGCAATCCGCCATATAGACCGTTTGATGGCGGGACATAGGCCGCAGACGCTGAACCTAGGCTGAGCGAACGGCGTCAGAACCCGAGGTTGCGGAATGCGATGCGGAACGAGAAGCTGTTGCCGCGCTTCGCGTCGCCGGTGTCGGCATAGTCGCGCCGCCAGGTCAGCGCGATCGACAGGCACTCATCGTCATAGGCGACGCCCAGACGGTGGCGAATCGGTTCGAAGCCGTCGGCGCTGCTGAGCGGATCGTCGGTCTGCTGCGTCAGATCGACGATCGCCGACCCGAAGACCGACCAGTGCTTCGCGAACGCGACGCGGCCGCCGGCGCGCACCTCCTCGCGGTCCTGCAAATCCTCGCCGAGCAGCAGGATGTCGCGGTTGAGCCGCGAATAGCCGAGCATGGCATAGGTCGAGCGGCTGCCGATCGTCGCGTCGAATTCGTTGCGGCGGATCGCGAAATTATCCTTGTCGAGCCGGTAGCGGTGGGTCAGGCGCAGGAAATCGCGATAGGCAACCGTCGTGCGTCCGACGATGTCCGAGGTCCGGTCGGTCAGCCCGGTGCCGTCGGGAAACAGGCTGGGCTTGTCCGACAGGCGATAGCTCTGGCCGACGACGCTGCTGATGTTGAAGCCCGGCCGGCTGTAATTCCATTCGACGCCGTAGGTGATGCGGGCGCCGTCCTCGAACCGGTCATGGCCGTTGAAGCGGTTGATCGCGAACAAATTGCTGTCTTCGAGATCGAAGGCACGCGAATCCTCGTTCGGGATGTCGATATTCTCGATCGGCGGGGTGGCGACGAGCTGGACGCGCGGGGTCAGCGTCTGCGTGCCGCCCGCGAATTCACCGATGAAGGGCCAGCGCATGTCGGCCGCGACCGCGGCGATCGCGCGCGCCTGCCAGCCGGATTTGCCGCGATAACCGGGGATGGCGGTCAGCAGATTCTCGTCGCTGTGATAGACGTCGCCGCGCACCAACGCGGTCAGCGTCACTTCCTGCCCCAGCCCCGTCAGCCCGCGCAAATCCCAGCGCGCGCCGGCAAAGGCGCGCTGCGTGTCCTGGCCCGCGGTGCGGCCGATCGCGAGCGTGTTGAGCTGCAGCTCGAACTGGCCGCCAAAGATCGGATCGGCAAGCCGCTGGCGATAATCGATGATCGGCAGCGCGATCGGCTGCTGACCCTGTTCGTCGTTGCGGCGCAGCGTCTGCGTCGCCCAGCCGGCGATCGACAGATATGAATTGCCCCCGATCCGCTCAAGCTCGAAGGTCGAGCGCAGCCGGTCGTCGCGGCTGATATCATAGCGGCGCATGAAGGTTCGGTCGGTCGCGATGCGGCCCGAATAGGTCAGGCTCCAACGCGGGTCGAACTGGAATTTTCCCGCGCTCTCGAGATAGCCGCGAAAGCGCTTTTCGCTGTCGGGATCCTCGCCGGTCAGCGGGACCAGCGAGCCATAGGTCGCATAGCCGTTGATGCGGAACGATCCGATATCGGTCAGCGCGCGGAACTCGCCTTCCAACATCGGGGCCGCGCTGGTGTAGACATGCGGGGTGATCGTGATGTCGCGGTCCGACGCGAGCCGCAGATAATAGGGAACCGCGATTTCGAACCCGTTGCTGCGGTCGAGCCGGATTTCGGGAACCAATATGCCGCTGCTCGGCTCGTTGTTGATCGAATGGCTGAGACCGGGGAGCGGAATCAGCGGCAGGCCGAAAATCTCGACGCGCGCGCCCTTGTAACGCACCTTGTTCTTCGCCCGGTCGTACAGCACGCGGACCGCACGAATCTGCCAGCTCGGGTTCTTGGGACAGCCTTCGTCATCCTCGACGGGGCAGGGGGTGTAAGCCGCGTTCTCCAGCTCGATATTGCCATTGTCGAAGCGCGTGCCCTTGATCGCGGCGAGGCGTGATCCATTGTCGAGCACGACAAGCAGATTCTCGACCACGCCGTCGCGCAAGCTGTCGGTCAGCTCGATCTTGTCGCCATAGGCGGTGTCGCCTTCGGGGTTTTTGATGACGACATTGCCCTCGGCGAAGACCTGGCCCGTCTTCCGGTTCCAGGTGACCTTGTCGGAGCGCATCTCGATCGCTTCGCGGTTCATCTGGACATTGCCCTCGGCAACGACGACTTCGGTGTCGCTGTCGTAATTGAGGTTATCGGCGGCGAAACCGATCTGGTCTTCGTCCTTGACCGCGGGCGCATCGGTGGTGGTCGGGACGACGTCGGGCGTCTGCAGGTCGGGCTTGCCCACCATCTCTTCCGGCTGGGCCGGATTCGCTTCGGTCTGGGCCAGCACGGGGCACGCGGCCAAGGCCGCGCCGCTCGCCGTCGCCAGCCAGAACGGCCGTGCGCGCGCTGCTTGTTGGAACAAAGCCCAGCTCATTTTGATATCTTTGTCCCGCACCTTATTTAGCGTCCACCCGGCTTGGACCGGCAGCTTTGTTTTTGCAACTCGCAAGCGAAACCCCTATCGGTCCGCCACGTTCCAATCAATCATCGCATAAGAAAGTTAAGGCATGGACATTCAGTTTGTCGCGCAAATCGATGCGTCTGCCGACGTCGTCGCATTTCCGGTCCGCAAGGGCGAGGCGGGCGCGCTCGGCGCATTGCTCGGCGCCGCGGCGGCGCAGGCACGCTTCGACGGCGCCGCGGGCGCGATTGCCGAGACCGCGGCGATCGATGGCGAGCAGGCGAAGCGCCTGCTGCTCGTCGGGGTCGGCGAGGGCAGCGAGCAGGATTTTGAGCGCGGTGGCGCGGCGTTGACGGCAAAGCTGCAGACGAGCGGCGCGACCGCGGTCCACGTCGATTTCGCGAGCGCAGGGCAGAGCGACGCCGACGATGTCCTCGCCTTTGCGATGGGCGCGCGCCTGCGCAACTGGCGCCTCGATACCTATCGCACGCGCCTCACCGACAAGGCGAAGCCGAGCCTGAAGACGGTGACGATCGCGTCGCCGCACGGCGATCTGTCCGGCCGCTGGGCCGAAAATGAAGCGATTGCCGACGGCGTGGCGCTGACCCAGACGCTTGTCGCCGAACCGCCGAACATCCTCTATCCCGAAAGCTTCGTCGAGCGCTGCCAGCATCTTGCGGACCTCGGCGTCGAACTCGAAGTGCTCGACGAACGCCAGATGAAGGCGCTCGGCATGGGCGCGCTGCTCGGCGTCGCGCAGGGTTCGACCCGTCCGCCGCGGCTGCTCGCGATGCGCTGGAACGGCGGCAACGCGGGCGATGCCCCCGTCGTCTTCATCGGCAAGGGCGTCACCTTCGATACCGGCGGGATCAGCCTGAAGCCGGGCGCGGGCATGGACATGATGAAGTGGGACATGGGCGGTGCGGGCGCCGTCGCGGGCGCGATGAAGGCGATCGCGGGCCGCAAGGCGAAGGCGAACGTCGTCGGCGTCGTTGGCCTCGTCGAAAACATGCCCGACGGCAATGCGATGCGCCCCGGCGACATCGTGACCACCATGTCGGGTCAGACGGTCGAGGTGCTCAACACCGACGCCGAGGGCCGCCTCGTCCTCTGCGATGCGATCAGCTGGGCGCAAAGCGCCTATAATCCCAAGGTGATCGTCGATCTCGCGACGTTGACCGGCGCGATGGTGATTTCGCTCGGCCATGAATATGCGGGCATCTTCGCCAATGACGACAAGCTCGCCGCCGACCTGCTCGCCGCTGGCGAGGCCAGCAACAACAAGCTGTGGCGCTTCCCGCTGTCACCCGCCTACGACAAGCTGATCGACAGCCCGATCGCCGACATGAAGAATATCGGCCCGCGCGAGGGCGGCTCGATCACCGCGGCGCAGTTCCTCAAGCGCTTCGTCGACGAAGGTGTCGCCTGGGCGCATCTCGACATCGCGGGCATGGCGTGGGCCGACAAGGACGGCCCGGTGTGGGCGAAGGGTGCGACCGGCTACGGCGTGCGCCTGCTCGACCGCTACATCGCCGCCAACCACGAAGGCTGAACGAAACGGGGCAGGGGAGCATGGCGCGCGTCGACTTTTACCGGCTGACCCGCGACCCGGTCGAACGGGTGCTCCCCGCGCTCGCGACGCGGATATTGGCGAACGGTGACCGCCTGCTGATCGTCGCCGCGCCCGCGATGCAGCGCCAGGCGATCGACGAGGCGCTGTGGACGCTGACCCCGGCGAGCTTTCTGCCGCACGGGCACGCGGGCTCGCCCGACGAGGAGATCGAGCCGATCCTGATCGCGGGCACGCTCGACCCGTCACCGCCCAACCGCGCGACACTCGTCGCGCTCGCCGACGGCGAATGGCGCGAGGAGGCGCTCGGCTTCGAACGTATCTTCCTGCTCTTCGACAACAGCCGCATCGACGACGCGCGCGCGCTCTGGCGTACGCTGGCGGCGCGCGACGACGTCGACAACCGCTTCTGGAAACAGGACGAAAACGGCCGCTGGTCCGAAGGGCCGTAAATATCGGGGGAAACGAAATGCGAGAATTGGTTTCGGTCGCGGCGCTGCTGCTGATGGCTTGCAGTAGCGGCGACGATCAGGTCGTTACAAACGATGGCCTCGACGGTCGGTCAGCCGGTGGACCCGTTGCGTACCGGCCCATGGAAGACAGCCAAAGCTCCGTGAAGATCGGTGCCGATAACCAGCAATACCCCAAGGGCTTCTCGCCCTATCCGGGGTCGAGGCCGGCCAGAAACTTCTCGGCCTCGGTCAGCGACGGCGGTACCGTCGCGAGTTTCGAGGTCGAGGCCAAGGTGGCCGACGTCATGGCGCATTTCCGGAAGCAGGCCGAAGCGCAGGGAATGAAGATCACCGGTCAGGTCGAGGGAGGCAGCACAACGATCTTCGTGGCTGACCGGCCCGATGGATCGGGTGACAATGTGAAATTCACCATCATCCAGTCGGGCGATCGCGTCATGGGCGCGGTGATGGGGAAATAGCAGCAAGCTGTCACGGTTCAGCAGCATCCGCGGCCTTCCACCTTGCGGCGCTGCAAAAGCGCCGCTAGAGGCGCGCGCATCGCAGACCATAATAACACAGGAGCTTCCCCCATGGCGGTCACTCGCACCTTTTCGATCATCAAGCCCGACGCCACGCGTCGCAACATCACCGGCGCCGTCACCAAGATGCTCGAAGACGCCGGCCTCCGCGTCGTCGCCTCGAAGCGTATCCACATGAGCCGCGAACAGGCCGAAGGCTTCTACGCGGTCCACAAGGAACGCCCCTTCTTCGGCGAACTCGTCGATTTCATGATCAGCGGCCCCGTCGTCGTCCAGGTCCTCGAAGGCGAGAACGCGATGCAGGCGAACCGCGACATCATGGGCGCCACCAACCCCAAGGACGCCGCTCCCGGCACGATCCGCAAGGAACTCGCTGAAAGCATCGAAGCGAACACCGTCCACGGTTCGGACAGCGACGAGAATGCGGCGATCGAAATCGCCTATTTCTTCAAGCCCGAAGAAATCGTCGGCTAAGCCCGAGGGCACAGCAAAATTGAAGAGGCCGCCGGAGCGATCCGGCGGCCTTTTTCATTAGAATTCGTCCGCGACGCCCATCAACCCCGCGAGCTTCTTCGGCGCCACTGACAGCCAACTCTTGCGCAGCCATTCGCCGATCGCGTCCCAGTCGGTGTCGCCAAGGTCGAGGCGAATGCCGACCCAGCCGTCGCCGAAATAGGCGGGGCGGTAATAGCGCTCTTCGTCGAGTTCGATCAGCGCCGCCTGTTCGTCGCCGCCGCTGATCTTCACCAGGATCGCGACCTTGCCGTCGCCATGATGATCCTCGGTGAAATAGGCGAATTTCTTGCCTTTCACGATGCCGAAGCACGGCATGCCGTGCGACACCACCTCGTCGGCCTCGGGCAGCGCCATCGCGAGTTCGCGCACGCGGCCGCGCAGATAGTCGGGCGACCGCTCGCGCGTCACGAACGCGGCGAGCGTGGCGGGGTAGAGCTGATGCTCGGCGAACTGCACCCGCCGCGCCAGCGTTTCGACTGTGTCGCCGGGCAGGATCGCGACCGGCGTCTGCGCGAGCACCGGACCCTCGTCGACGCCCGGCGTCACGATATGGACGCTGCACCCGCCGAATTTATCGTCTGCCTCGATGGCCTGCTGGTGCGTGTTCAGCCCCTTGTAAAGCGGCAGCAGGCTCGGGTGGATGTTGATCATCTTGCCCGTCCAGCGGCCGACGAAATCATCCGAAAGGATGCGCATATAGCCGGCGAGCGCGACGAATTCAGCGCCCGCCGCGCGCAATTGCTCGTCGACCAGCGCGTCGAACGCATCGCGGTTCATGCCCTTGTGCGACAATCCCCACGTCGCGATGCCTTCGGCCTCGGCAATCTTCAGCCCCGGCGCGCCGGGGTCGTTGCTGCCGACGAACACCAGTTCATAGGGGCAGTCGGCGGCTTTCGCGGCGTAGAGCAGCGCCGCCATATTGGTGCCGGCGCCCGAAATCAGGACCGCGACACGCGCTTTAGCCATTATGCGTGGCGCTCCATGCCCCCATCGCGCTCCACGTTTCGGCGCTGCCCGTCACGGTGCAGCCCTTTTCGCCCTCGGCGATATGGCCGATGCGGAACACCGTCTCGCCCGCGGCTTCGAGTGCCGCGGTCACCTCGGCGACATCGCCCGCAGCAACGACGACCGCCATGCCAATCCCGCAGTTGAAGGTGCGCGCCATTTCCTCGGGCTCGATATTGCCCTGCGCCTGCAGGAACGCCATCAGTCGCGGCTGTTCCCATGCATCGGCATCGACATGCGCGTGCAGCGTCTTGGGCAGGATGCGCGGGATATTCTCGAGCAGCCCGCCGCCGGTGATATGTGCGAGCGCATGGATTTTGCCGGTCTTCACGAGCGGGAGCAGGCTCTTCACATAGATGCGCGTCGGCGCCATCAGGGCGTCGATCAGCAGGATGGTCTGGTCGAACAGCGCAGGGCGATCGAGCTTCCACCCCTTGTCGGCGGCGAGGCGGCGGACGAGTGAGAAGCCGTTCGAATGCACGCCCGACGAAGCGAGGCCGAGAATCACATCGCCCGCCGCGACCTTGTCGGCGGTCAACACCTGGTCGCGCTCGACCGCGCCGACGCAGAAGCCCGCAAGGTCGTAATCGCCGTCCGAATACATGCCCGGCATCTCGGCGGTTTCGCCGCCGATCAGCGCGCACCCGGCCTGTTTGCAGCCCTCGGCGATGCTCGCGACGACTTCGGTCGCGACATCGTTATCGAGCTTGCCGGTGGCATAATAATCGAGGAAAAACAGCGGCTCGGCGCCCTGCACGATCAGGTCGTTCGCGCACATCGCGACCAGGTCGATCCCGACCCCGTCATGCTTGCCCGATTCGATGGCGAGCTTGAGCTTGGTGCCCACCCCGTCGTTCGCCGCGACGAGCAAAGGATCGTTGAACCCCGCCGCCTTCAGGTCGAAAAAGCCGCCAAAGCCGCCAAGATCGGCGTCGGCGCCGGGTCGGCGCGTCGCACGGGCGAGCGGAGCAATGGCACGGACCAGCGCATTGCCGGTCTCGATCGATACGCCGGCCTGCGCATAAGTGTAGGAGCCGGGTTGGTTGTGCTTGGAATCCATGGCCCGCGCGACTAACGCTTCCGGCCGACAAATGCCATGATTTCCTTGTCGGGGCCCGCGCTTTTGGGCAAAGCATAGAGAAGATATGATTTCGGCTGCTTTCCCCCGCTTCGCTCCCACCTTCGCCTTCGACGCCCTGCGTGGCCGCGATTGGCGCTGGGCCGCTCTTTTCGGCCTTTTCTTCGCGATTCTGCTCGCCGGCATCGTCGATGGCCAGATCACCCGCGGCAATCGCGGCATCACCCCGATCAACAGCAGCGGTGATTTCCTTACGAGCGGCATCATGGTCGATGTCACCGGCGACAATGCCGACGATGCGCGGACCAAGGGCTGGCGCGAGGCGCAGCGCCTGGCCTGGACCCAGCTCTATCGCAAATTGAATGGCAGCGACGGCCCCAAACTCGGCGATTCGGTGCTCGACGGAATCGTGACCGCGATCGTCGTCGAGGAAGAACAGATCGGCCCGCGCCGCTATGTCGCGCGGCTCGGCGTCCAGTTCGACCGCGTGCGCGCGGGGCAGATTCTCGGCGTCAGCGGCCGCACGCTCCGTTCGCCGCCCTTGCTCGTCATCCCCGTCTATTCGATCGACGGCATCCCGCAGGTGTTCGAACAGCGCAGCGCCTGGCAGCGCGCGTGGGCCGAATATAATACGGGGCAGAGCGCGATCGATTATGTCCGCACCGCGGGCACCGGCGCCGATACCTTGCTGATCAACGCGGGGCAGACCGGCCGCCGCGGCCGCGTCTGGTGGCGCGTGATCCTCGATCAATATGGCGCCGCCGACGTGCTGACGCCGATCGCGCGCGTCGAATATTCCTATCCCGGCGGCCCGATCAAAGGCTATTTCACCGCGCGGTTCGGCCCGGACAGCAAGCTGATCTCCAGCTTCACGATGACGGGCCCCAGCCCCGCGGCGCTCCCCGACATGATGGAAAAGGCGGTCGCACGGATGGACCGCATCTATATTGACGCGCTGGCGGCAGGTGTGCTGCGCACCGACACCTATCTCGTGCTCGAAAAGCCCGTCGAGAAGGAAGACCTGCCCGAAGAGGCCGCGACTGACGAAGAGGTGCTGCCCAGCGAAATCGACGCCAGCGTGCCGACGACGGCTGCGCCCGGCGTGCAGAGCTTCACCGTCCAGTACAGTTCGCCCGACGTCGATTCGGTCACCGCGACCGAACGTGCCGTCGCGGGCGCCGCGGGCGTCCAGTCGGCCTCGACCACCAGCCTCGCGCTCGGCGGCACCTCGGTGATGCGCGTCAGTTTCCGGGGTGACCTCGCCGCGCTCAGTGCGGCGCTCGCCGCACGCGGGTTCAAGGTGCAGGAAGGCGGCGGCCAGCTCAGGATCAGCCGCTGATGGCGCGCGCACCGGGACAGATCGCCCTGCCGCTCGACTGGAGCGCAGGCGGGTCGAACGACGGTCCGCTGATCGTCGGCACCAGCAACGCCGATGCCGTGCGCTATCTGCGCCATGTCGCCACCTGGCCCGTCCGTACCGCGGTGCTCACCGGACCGCGCGGTTCGGGGCGCAGCCTGATGGGCCGCCTCTTCGCGCGCGACACCGGCGGGAAGGTCATCGACGGCCATGACAGCGTATCGGAAGAAGAGATTTTCCACGCGTGGAACGCCGCGCAGGCCAGCGGCTCGCCGTTGCTGATCATCGCCGATGCGCCACCGTCGGACTGGAATGTCGCGCTGCCCGACCTTCGTTCGCGCCTTGCGGCCGTACCCGTGCTGACGATCGGCGATCCCGACGACTGCCTCGCGCGCGACCTGATCGAAGCGCTGTTCGCGCAGCGCGGCATGGCGCTTGCGCCCGGCGTCGCCTCCTATATCGTGCCGCGCATGGAACGCAGCTATGCGATGATCCACCGCATCGTCGGCGCGCTCGACGCCGCGTCGCTCGAAAAGGGCGGCGGCATTAGTATTCGTCTTACGCGTGAAACATTACTGTCACAGGGGCTCATCGATCCCGATTTGCTCGAACGACAGGATGACGCGACATGTCGATAACCGGCGGCCCCTTACGCGCAGACAATGATGCCGATACCGCGGCGACGCCGCCCAGCTTTGGCCCCGAACGCTTCTTCAACCGCGAACTCTCCTGGCTCGCCTTCAACCGCCGGGTGATGGAAGAAGCGCGCAACCCTGCGCATCCCTTGCTCGAACGTCTCCGCTTCCTGTCGATCTCGGGCAGCAACCTCGACGAATTCTTCATGGTCCGCGTCGCGGGGCTGAAGGGGCAGCAGCTTCAGGGGATCGACGACCCTTCGGCCGACGGCCGCTCGCCGGGGCAGCAGCTTGCCGAGATCGAGGCCGAGGTGAACCGCCTCGTCGACCAGCAGCAGAGCGAATGGCAATTGCTCCACCGCCAGCTCGGCGAACAGGGCATTGTCGTCCACGGCACGGGGTCGGATAAGGAGGCGCTGCGCACCGCGCTCCGCCAATATTTCATCGACCAGATTTTCCCGATCCTGACGCCGCAGGTGCTCGATCCGGCGCATCCCTTTCCCTTCATCCCGAACCGCGGCCTCGGCGTCATCTTCGACCTTCAGCGCAAGGCGACGGGTGAGACGATCCGCGAACTGGTGATGATCCCTTCCTCGCTCGCGCGCTTCGTGCCGGTGCCGGGGCAGCCGGGCGCGTTCGTACCGATCGAATATCTGATCGAGATTTTCGGCGACCTCCTGTTCCCCGGTTTCACCATCCGCTCGCTCGGTGTCTTCCGCATCATCCGCGACAGCGATATCGAGCTTGAGGAAGAGGCCGAGGATCTCGTCCGCCTGTTCCGCACCGCGATCCGCCGCCGTCGCCGCGGCCGCGTCATCCTGCTCGAACTCGAAGCTGACATGCCCGGCGAAATCGCCGAAGTGCTCAACGCCGATATTCAGGGGCACGAGGCGATCGTTGCCAAGATCGGCGGCTTTATCGGGCTTGCGGCGCTGTCGGCGCTCGTCGATGTCGACCGGCCCGACCTCAAATTTCCGGCCTATTCGGCGCGTTTCCCCGAACGGATCCGCGAACATGGCGGCGACTGTTTCGCGGCGATCCGCTCAAAGGACATCGTCGTCCATCATCCGTATGAGAGTTTCGACGTCGTCCTCTCCTTCCTGCGGCAGGCGGCCGCCGATCCCGACGTCGTCGCGATCAAGCAGACGCTCTACCGCGCGGGCAACCAGTCGCCGGTCATCCGCGCGCTGATCGAGGCGGCCGAGGCGGGCAAGTCGGTGACCGCGGTCGTCGAACTCAAGGCGCGCTTCGACGAGGAGCAGAATCTGCTCTGGGCGAACCAGCTCGAACGCGCCGGCGTACAGGTCGTCTACGGCTTCATTGAGTGGAAGACGCACGCCAAAATCTCGATGGTCGTCCGCCGCGAGGGGCAGGGGTATCGCACCTATTGCCACTTCGGCACGGGCAATTATCACCCGGTGACCGCGCGCATCTATACCGATTTGAGCTTCTTTACCGCCGACCCGCGCGCGGGTCGCGACGCGGCGCAGCTGTTCAACTATATCACCGGCTATGTCGAACCCGAACGGCTCGACCTCATCACCATGTCGCCGCTCAATATGCGCACGCATCTGTCCGAACTGATCGACGCCGAGACGGCGGCGGCGAAGGCGGGGCTGCCGTCGGGCGTGTGGGCCAAGATGAACAGCCTCGTCGATCCCGACATCATCGACAAGCTTTACGAGGCGAGCGCCGCGGGCGTGCCGATCGAGCTGATCGTGCGCGGCATCTGCTGCCTGCGCCCCGACGTTCCGGGGCTGTCCGAAACGATCCGCGTCAAATCGGTGGTCGGGCGCTTCCTCGAACACAGCCGCGTCTGGGCCTTCGCGAACGGCGCGCCGCTGCCGCATCGGGCGGCGAAACTCTATATCAGCAGCGCCGACTGGATGCCGCGCAACTTCGACCGCCGTGTCGAATATATGATCCCGATCGAAAATCCGACCGTCCACGACCAGATATTGGACCAGGTGCTCGTCGCGAACCTGATCGACAATGAACAAAGCTGGATTCTTCAGCCCGACGGCACTTCGATACGCGTTGCTCCGGGCGACAAGCCATTTAACTTGCACCATTATTTCATGAACAACCCGTCACTGTCGGGCCGCGGCACCGCGCTTCACAAGCGTCAGGACGTGCCGACGCTCGCCTTCGACGTACGCGAAGATTGACCAAATTGACCCCACAGCGCTCCTCCAAACAGGCGGTCAGTCGATCCGCCGTGATCGACATCGGCTCCAACTCGGTCCGCATCGTCGTCTATGAAGGACCGGCGCGCGCACCCGCCGTGATCTTCAACGAAAAGGTCGCCGCGGGTCTTGGCCGCGGGCTCGCCATCGATGGCCGCATCGCGCCCGCGGACGCGACACGCGGCCTGGTCGCGCTGCGGCGCTACGCGCTGCTCGCCGAGCATATGGACGTCCAGGACGTGCAATGCGTCGCCACCGCCGCGGTGCGCGATGCGGTCAATGGTCCCGACTTCATCGCCGCCGCGGCCGAGGCGGGGCTGAATATCCGGCTGCTGTCGGGCGAGGAGGAGGCCGAGGCTGCGGGGCATGGCGTGCTGTCGGCGATCCCCGACGCGCACGGCGTCGCGGTCGATCTTGGCGGCGGCAGCCTCGAACTCGCCGAAGTGTCCCGCGGCAAGGTCGGCCGCCGCGCCTCTTTCCCGCTCGGCGTGCTCCGGCTCCCCGCGCTGCGCAAGGATGGCGAGCAGGCGTTTGAACGCGCGATCCGCAAGATGCTCCGCGCCGCGGGCTGGCCGGGAGAGGGGCTGACCGGCCTCCCGCTCTATCTGGTCGGCGGTTCGTGGCGCGCGCTCTCACGCCTCGATCTCGAACTCACCAAAGACCCGCTCGCGGTCCTCGATCAGCACACATTGCCGCGCAGCGCGCTGCGCCGCCTGCTCCGCGCGACCAAAAGGTTGAGCTTCGAAGAGCTCCGCGCCATCCCGGGCATGGCGTCGAACCGCGCCGCGGCCTTGCCCGATGCGGCGGCGCTGCTCGCGGCGCTCGTCAATATCCTCGACGTGCCGGAAATGACCGTGTCGTCGTCGGGGCTTCGCGAAGGCCTGCTCTATCAGGCGCTCGATGCCGAAACGCGCGCGCAGGACCCGCTGATCGTCGCCGCCGAATTCGAGGGCCGACGCCTCGCGCGGTTCGCGCCGCACGGCCGCGCGATCGCCGAATGGATCGCGCCGCTGTTTGTTGACGAGGTTCCCGCCGACAGCCGCGTTCGCCTGGCGGCCAGCCTGCTCAGCGATGTCGCCTGGTCGGCGAATCCCGATTTTCGCGCCGAGCGCGGCACCGAGATCGGCCTGCACGGCAACTGGCGCAGCATCGATATTCCGGGCCGCATCCTCCTTGCCCGCGCGCTGTACGCGGGCTTTGGCGGCACCGACGCCGAGTTTCCCGCGATGGGCAGTCTCGTGACGCCCGAGCGCCTGGCGCGGGCGCGCCAATGGGGGCTCGCGATCCGTTTGGCGCAGCGCCTGACCGGCGGTATTCAGGCGCCGCTGGGCGGCAGTTCGATCGCGATGCACGACGGCAAACTACGGCTCACGCTCACGCGCGAATGGCACCATCTGATGGGCGAGGCGGTCGAGCGGCGACTGCGCGCGCTCGCGAACGCGCTCGACACCGAACCCGTGGTGGATTTGCTCGAAGGCGGCTGAGCGACCTAGGCCGCGGGCGCGGTGCAGGTCGTCCCGGCCGCCGATGCGGTTTCTTCACCGGGCTTGATCGGCGCCAACATGCCGTCGGTCATACCCTTGGTCCACCATTGCCAGCCGCCACCGACATAGCGGGCACCGCTCGCCGACGTCGCGATTTTCAAGTCGACCGTCTTGCCCGCGACGACGATCTGCGCCGTGTCGGTGGTCGGATAGCGCGCTTCGACGGTCGTCCCATCGGCGCAGCTGTAGCGAACGGGCGCGGCAGCCGCTGCGGGTGCTTCGGCCTTGGGCGCGGTCGATTGCGCGGTGTCCGCGGCGGGGGTTTCGGTTTTTGTCGGCGCGGTGTTGCAGCCTGCAACACCGATTGCGAGGGCGATGGCGACGGGAATGCGCATGACCTGCTCCTTCATAACATCACTGCCGCCCGATTATGGGGCAACGGCCAATGCCGTGCAATAGCAAGGCTGTAGCTTCTCAGGCGGCGCCGTCGATCTCGCTCATCACAAGCTTGCCGTTCTTGACCGCAAAGCCCATCCGGCCTTCGACCAGATCGAGCGCCGCGTGGCCGAACACGTCGTAACGCCAACCGTCCATCATCTGGATTCCCTCGCGCGCGCCCGCCGCGAGCGCTTCCAAATCGTCGCTGCGCGCGATCAACCGCGCCGCGACGTTCAGTTCGCGCGCGCGAATTTTCAGCAGCAGCTTGAGCAGGTCGGCGACCAAAGTGCCTTCCTTGCCCAGCCCCGGGCCGCGCGGCGCGCGTTCGGGCATGTCGTCCTTCGACATCGGCTTGGCATTGGCGATCGCGTCCATCAGCCGGCCGCCGATATCATTCGTGCGCCACGTCGCCGACAGTCCGCGCACGCGGCCCAGCCCGTCCTGATCCTTCGGCGGATGCGCGGCGAGGTCGGCGAGCGTCTCGTCCTTGACGATCCGGCCGCGCGGCAGATTCTTTTGCCGCGCTTCGCGTTCGCGCCACGCCGCGAGCGACTGCAGCCGGCCGAGCACGTCGAGCTTGCGCGTCGGGACCTTGATTCGCTGCCACGCCTTGTCGGGATCGACGCTGTAGTTCGCGGGATCGGCGAGCTTTTCCATTTCCTCGTCGAGCCAATGGCCGCGCCCGGTCTTGATCAGCTTGTCGAGCATCATCGGGAAAATCTTGGCGAGGTGGGTGACGTCGCCGACGGCATAGTCGATCTGGCGCTTGTCGAGCGGGCGGCGGCTCCAGTCGGTAAAACGCGCGCCCTTGTCGAGCTGCAGCCCGATCCATGCTTCGACCAGGTTCGAATATCCGACCTGTTCGGCCTGACCGAGCGCCATCTGGCCGATCTGCGTGTCGAAGATCGGGTGCGGCGTCTTGCCGGTCAGGTTGAAGATGATTTCGACATCCTGCCCGCCCGCATGAAAGACTTTCAGCATATCCTCATTGTCGACGAGCAGGTCGAGCAGGGGCTTCAAATCGATCCCCGGCGCCATCGGATCGATCGCCGCGGCATGGTCGCGGTCGGCCACCTGGATCAGGCAAAGCTCTGGCCAGAAAGTGTTTTCGCGCATGAATTCGGTATCGACCGCGATGAAATCGCTGTTCCGAATGAGGTCGCAGAATTCGACGAGCGCGGCGTTGGTTTCGATCAACGGATGGACTTGCATAGCGCGCCTATACAGCTAGTTGATGGGAACGGGCAGGAAAAATTGCCCGTGCTCTTCGGGTCGCAAAGCCGGAACACCGGCTGGGGAAAAAGACGAAGGGATTTGGGGCATGATGTGGCTCGGTTGGGCGCTCGCCGCGCTCGGTTTTGCGTTGATTTTCGGGCAATATGCCGCGGGGCAGGCGGATATATTCGTATCGATCGCCAACCCGCGGCCGCTCGATGAGGAATCGATGGTGGTCACGCTGAAGGGCTGGGGCTTCGCCGCCCAGGCCGCGCAGCCGTTCGTTACGCCCGAATCCGATCACGGCCTGTGCGATGTGCGGCTGTTCGCGACGCGACGCCAGATGCTGGTGGCGATCGCGACCTTCGGCTTCCTCCGCCCGGTGACCGTCGCGTGGCGGGCGAATGCCGGCATCCTGCCGCTGGGGGACGCCTGATGCCGATCGTGAAGCTCGGCGAGGAAGGACGCTGGACCAATTATCACGGCACCGGCACGTGCGAGGCGGCGACCCGCTTTGCCTTGCGCAGCGGTGACGCGGAGCGCGGGCGCGACGAGATCGCGATCGCCGCGAAGTCGGTGCAGGACTGGCTGGCGCAAGCGGCGGCCGAGAAGCGCCGCGTCCGGCCGCTCGGCGCGGGCTGGTCGCCGTCGAACGTCAATATCAGCTCGCAAAGCTGGCTGCTCCACACGCGCCGCTTCAACCGCTGCTTTCGCATGGGCGCCGATGACGTCCGCCCCGGCATCGACGCGGGCGCCCTGATGCTCGTCGAAGCGGGCGCGCTCGTCGACGAGGTGTCGGACAAGTTCGAGGAGCAGGGCCGCTCGCTGTGGACCAGCGGCGCGGGCAATGGCCAGACCTTCGCAGGCGCCTCTGCCACGGGCACCCACGGATCGATGATCGCGCGCGGCGGCATCCAGGATCATATCCGCGCGCTGCAGATCGTCACGCCCGCCGGCATCCGCTGGATCGAGCCCGACGCGGGCGTGATGAGCGACGCTTTCATCGCCGCGACCGGATCGACGGCGCTGCGTGACGACAATATGTTCGCCGCGGCGCAGCTTCCCGTGGGCTCGCTTGGTATCGTGACGGCGCTCGTCGTCGACAGCGTGCCGAAATTCCTCGTCCGTCCGATCCAGAATCTGCGCAAGGTCGATCGGGCGGCGCTGGACTGGCTCGCCGCGGGTGATTTCCGCCGATTCTCGGCCGCCTATGCGCTCGATCAAGATCCCGATTTCGTCCAGATGATCGTCAATCCGTACAAGCCGTTCAAGCGGCCGGCGATGCTGCGCTTCCTCTATCGCGAACCGTGGCGCGACGATTATCCCCGCGCGACCCCCGGCCAGCTCGGCGCCGGTTATGACGCGCTCAGCCTGCTCGGCCGATTGCTCAACGATTATCCGTGGGCGCGCGGGCCGTTGCTCCAGTTCGCGATGAAGCAGGGTTATGCCAGCGGCCCCGATATCGACGCGCCGCCGGTCTATGGCAGCTGGGGGGAGGGGCTCGATACGCACCGACCGCTCGCCGACCTGTTCAACGCCTCGGTCACCATCGACCGCGCCGACCTTGCGCGCGCGTTCGAACGCATCTGCGCGGTCTATGCGCGCCACGGCGGCTCGACCGTCGTCACCATACGTTTCATGGAGCGCGCGCAGGGGCTGCTCGCCCCCGCGCGCTTTACGCACAATGCCGTGATCGATTTCGACGGCCCGCGCAGCCAGCGCACCGCCGACGCCTATGCCCGCGTCGTCGAATGTCTCGATGCAGAGGGCATCACCTTCACCCGCCACTGGGCCAAAAGCTGCCGCCTCGACGCCGCACGCGTTGCCGCCGATTATGGCGAGGATTTCCGCCGCTGGCGCGCGGCACGCGACCGGCTGCTCCCCGATCCGGCGCACCGCGCGCTGTTCGGCAGCGAGGTGCTCGATAACCTCGGCCTGACCTGTTGATTTGCGCCCTCTACCCTTGACAAATCGCTCGCCGACCTGCCTTAGGCGCGGCCATATCGGCGCGTTTTCCTGCGCGCCCCTCCGGACATTTGAAAGACGAACATAATGCACGCCTATCGCACCCACACATGCGCAGATCTTCGCGCCGCCAACGTCGGCGAGGAAGTCCGTCTTTCGGGCTGGGTGCATCGCACGCGCGAGCATGCGAATGTGCTCTTCGTCGATCTTCGCGACCATTACGGCATTACCCAGATCGTGGTGGAAACCGGTTCGGACCTCTATCCCACCGTCAACGCCCTCGGTCCCGAATCCGTTCTGACCTTCACGGGCAAGGTCGCCGCGCGGTCGCCCGAGACGCTCAACCCGAAGCTCGCGACCGGCGAGATCGAAATCTATCCGAGCGCGGTGACCGTCCAGTCAGCCGCCGATCGCCTGCCGCTGCCGGTGTTCGGCGAAACCGACTATCCGGAGGAAATCCGCCTCACGAACCGTTTCCTCGATCTCCGCCGCGAGCGCCTGCACAAGAATATCGTTCTGCGCTCGAACGTGATTTCGTCGCTGCGCCGCCGGATGATCGATCAGGGCTTCACCGAATTTCAGACGCCGATCCTGACCGCGAGCAGCCCCGAGGGCGCGCGCGACTATCTGGTTCCCAGCCGCGTCCACCCCGGCAAATTCTATGCGCTGCCGCAGGCGCCGCAGATGTTCAAGCAGCTGCTGATGGTCGCGGGCTTCGATCGCTATTTCCAGATTGCACCCTGCTTTCGTGACGAGGACGCACGCGCCGACCGTTCGCCCGGCGAATTCTACCAGCTCGATTTCGAGATGAGCTTCGTCACGCAGGACGACGTCTTCAACGCCATCGAGCCCGTCCTGCACGGCGTGTTCGAGGAGTTCGCCGATTTCGACGGCAAGGGCCGCACCGTGTCGCCGTTGCCGTTCAAGCGCATTCCGTACCGCGAATCGATGCTGAAATATGGCAGCGACAAGCCGGATCTGCGCAACCCGCTGCTCGTCCATGACGTGGGCGATTTCTTCAAGGGATCGGGCTTTGGCCGCTTTGCGTCGATGGTCGAGGAAGGCCAGGTGGTTCGCGCCGTCGCCGCGCCCGAAACGCACGAAAAGAGCCGCAAATTCTTCGACGAGATGAACAGCTGGGCGCAGTCGGAAGGTTTCCCGGGCCTCGGCTACGCAACCCAGAAGGACGGCGTGTTCGGCGGTCCGATCGCCAACAACCACGGTCAGGAAGGCATGAAGGCGATCGCCGATGCGATGGGGCTGGGGCCGAACGACGGCATCTTCTTCGCCGCGGGCGTCGAAGGCAAGGCCGCCAAGCTTGCCGGCCTCGCGCGCACGCGCGTTGCCGATCAGCTGGACCTGATTGACAAGAGCCGCTTCGAATTCTGCTGGATTGTCGACTTCCCGATGTTCGAGGCGGACGAGGACACCGGCAAGATCGATTTCAGCCACAATCCCTTCTCGATGCCGCAGGGCGAGATGGACGCGCTGACCGGCAAGGATCCGCTCGATATCCTCGCTTACCAGTATGACATCGTCTGCAACGGCGTCGAACTGTCGTCGGGCGCAATCCGGAACCATCGCCCTGACATCATGTACAAGGCGTTCGAGATCGCGGGCTATTCGCAGGCCGATGTCGATGCGAACTTCAGCGGCATGATCAACGCCTTCAAGTTCGGTGCGCCGCCGCACGGCGGATCGGCACCGGGCGTCGACCGCATCGTGATGCTGCTCGCCGACGAGCCCAACATCCGCGAAGTCATTGTTTTCCCGATGACCCAGAAGGCCGAAGACCTGATGATGGGCGCCCCGGCGCCGGTCAGCGAAAAGCAGCTGAAAGAACTGAGCATCCGGCTCGTCGACGGTCCGAAGAACTAAAGCGTGAGCGAATCCCGGGAGCACCGGCTGGAAACGCCGGAAGGCGATATCTGCTGGTTCGAATGGGGTGAGCGCGGTGAGGGCGCTTCGCTGTTCCTGCTCCATGCGACGGGCTTTCACGCGCGGCTTTGGGATCAGGTCGTTGCGGCGCTGCCGCCCGGCACGCACGTCATCGCGCCCGATCATCGCGGGCATGGGCGCAGTTACCGTCCCGCGACGCTCGCCAACTGGGCGGCGACATCCGACGCGCTGTTGCCGCTGCTCGACGGGCTCGGCGGGCATCCGCTCGTCGGCTGTGGGCATAGCATGGGCGGCTATGCGCTGACGCGGCTCGCGTCGCAGCGGCCGGCCGCCTTCCGCCATCTCGTGCTGATCGATCCGGTGATCATGGACCCGGCCTTTTATCCGGTCGAAGCGAGTCCGATCCCCGATCCCGCCGAGCATCCCGTCGCGCGCCGCCGCAACAGCTGGACGAGTGCCGAAGAGATGCGCGCGCGCTTCGCCGACCGGCCGCCCTATGCGAACTGGGACCCGCGCGTCCTTGCCGACTATTGCACCCATGGTCTGCTTCCGGCGACGGACGGCGAAGCGCTGGAGCTGGCCTGCCCCCCGGCGCTCGAAGCCTCGGTCTATCAGAATGCGCTGCGCACCAGCCCGCACGAGTGGCTCCACTATCTCGCGGTTCCCTCGACGGTGATCCGCGCCCCGACCGGCGAGCGCGGCGGCGAGCTCGACTTCTCGCTGAGCCCGACCTGGACGGGGCTTGGTGCGGCGATCGGTGCGACGCGCGATGAACTCTGGGCCGAGCACAGCCACTTCATCCCGATGGAAGACCCCGCGCGCGTCGCCGCGCTGCTCGCGGACCTCGCTACGTAACCAAACCCGCGCATCCTGTGCCAGAAAATGACACCGGCCATCGCCGGCTTGGTGGAAGGCGCCCGCTTGCGCTAGGGGAGGGGGCATGACGATCTCGCTCTCTGACTATGAAACCGGCGCCAAATATGAGGGCGACTATTCCGACGATCTCGCCGCGCTCGAGGATCGCCTCGAACGGCTCCAGGCCGCGCACATCATCCACGGCCAGCGCAGCATCATCATGTTCGAGGGCTGGGACGCGGCGGGGAAGGGCGGGATTATCCAGCGGCTGACCGCGTCGCTCGACCCGCGCTATTTCGAGGTATGGCCGATTGCCGCGCCGAATGAGGAGGAAAAGGCGCGCCATTTCCTGTGGCGTTTCTGGAAACGCCTGCCGGGCAATCGCGAGATATCGATCTTCGACCGCAGCTGGTACGGCCGCGTCCTCGTCGAGCGCGTCGAGGGGTATGCAAGCGAGGCCGAATGGCGCAAGGGCTATGACGAGATCAACGAGTTCGAGGCGCAGCTGACCGGCAGCCGCACGAATCTGGTGAAACTCTTCATCCACATCACGCAGGACGAGCAGGACAAGCGCTTCGCCGACCGCCTCGACGATCCGTGGAAGCGGTGGAAGACGGGGACGGAGGATTATCGCAACCGGTCGAAGCGCAAGGCCTATCTTGCCGCGATCGAGGATATGTTCGCGCAGACGAACACGCGCTGGGCGCCGTGGAAGGTGATCGACGGCAACAATAAAAAGGCCGCGCGCATCGCGGCGCTGACCCATATCGCCGAAGCGCTCGAGGCGATCGTGCCGATGACCCCGCCCGATCTCGACCCTGCGGTCGTCAAACTCGCGGGCAAGGCGTTCGGTTACAAGCCCAAAGACTAGGTTTTTCGGCCTCCTTGGCTAGCAATCGTGCGCCCCAGCCGCTACATGGGGGTGATGAGCCGCGCCAAGAGATCCGATGATTGGGGTTTTCCCCGCTGGCGCCCCTATGGCTCGTCGCGCGAGACGCAGAAGGTGCGCCTCTGCGATCGCCACGGCTGCACCAACCCCGGCAACTGCCCTGCGCCCAAATCGCCGAACAGCCCCGAACGCTGGTATTTCTGTGAGACGCACGCCGCCGAATATAACCGCGGCTGGGACTATTTCGAAGGATTGAGCGCCGAAGATGCCGCCGAGCGCGCGGCCAATGAGACGCGCGACGCCGGGGCCTATGCCAAGGCCCAACATTACGCCTGGGGCGGGTCGGGCGATGGCAGCCGCAGCGCCGACGAAATGCGCGCGCTCGAAATATTGGACCTCGAACCCGATGCCGATTTCGAAGCGACGAAAAAGGCGTGGCGCAATCTTGCCAAGGAAACACACCCCGATGTGAAACCCGGCGACGCCGAGGCCGCGAAGCGCTTTGCCGCAGGACAGGCGGCGTTCGAGGTGTTGAAGCAGGCCGAAGAACGTAAAAGCTGGAAGCCGGCGTAACGCGTCGCCTTTGCCTCCAAAGCAACCACACTCCCGACCGGGCGTTCCTTGTTCAAGCTTAACAAGGAGATGTCGCGTGACCACGATCAGAACCTTTACCGCACTCGCCGCCGGGGCTTTGGTCCTCGCTCCTGCCGCTGCGCTGGCGCAGACCGATTCCACCCAGCAGTCGACCACCCAGGAAGACCGTGTGGGCGCGATCCTTGGGACCTTGTTCGGCGATCGGCTTGGCGCGTCGACCTCGATCGAGCGGCAATGGGCGGCGGGTCGCAAGCCGCTGGCGACCCAGCGCACCCAATTCAACACCCGCATCGATACCGATGTCCGATCGGGCACCTTGACCGCGCGCAACGGAACGCGCGTCAAAGCCGAGTATGACGAGCTTGTCGCGCTTGAAGCCCGCTATGGAGCCGACGGCCGGTTTACGACGCAGGAACGTACCGACCTCGGCGACCGCTATGGCGCGCTGACGCAGGCGCTGACCGAGGGCGGCTATGCCGATGACGGCGGTTCGACGACATTGTCGGTTGCGGACGGCCGTGCCGAGTTCGACCGGCGCGTGGACGCAAGAGTCGCCGCCCGCGGTATGAGCCGTACGCAGGCGACAAGTCTTAAGCGCGATTATGCCGCGTTGATCCAGACCGAAGCCACCTACGCCCGCGACGGGATCAGCGACCGGGAACAGGAAGATCTCGATGCGCGCCTCGATGCGCTCGACGCCCGCGTCGGCGATACCGCCTATGGCGGCGGCCCCGCTGTGCTCGACAACCGCACTCGGCTGTCCAACATCGACGCTGCCTTGCGCGCCAGCGGCCTCACCGCCGCCGCGCAGGCACAGGTCCGCGTCGAAGCCGGCGACCTGATCCGTCTCGACGCCGCTTATGCCCGCACGACGCCGAGCAGCGATGACCGGAACTATCTTGAGCGCCGTATCGTGGACCTCGAAACGCGTGCGCGTGTCCGACGCTAGGGTCGAACGCGTCCGCGCTATTTATAGACGCAGCTGTCCAGCCCGTCGCGTTTCACCACACCGATGCGCGCGCGGATCGTGTTGCCGTAACGGCGCGTAAAGCCCGACGGGCTCACCGCCGCGCGCTTCTTGGGCAGCGGCAGGATCGCGGCGATGCGCCCCGCCTCGGCGGGGGTCAGCTTGCCCGCGCCATGGTTGAAATAGCGCTGCGCCCCCGCCTCGACGCCATAGGTGCCGATCCCCGTCTCGGCCACATTGAGGTAAACTTCCATGATCCGGCGCTTGCCCCAGATCTTCTCGATCAGGAAGGTGAACCACACTTCGGGCACCTTGCGGACATAGCGCGTCCAGCCGGTCCCCTGCCACAGGAAGACATTCTTCGCGGTCTGCTGGCTGACCGTCGATCCGCCGCGCATGCGCTTGCCCTTGGCGTTGCGCTCGATCGCCTGTTCGATCGCGTCGCGGTCGAACCCGTTATGGCTGCAGAATTTGCCGTCCTCCGCCGCGATCACCGCGCGCACCATGTTGCGGTCGATGTTCGAGAGGCTCTCCCAGTCCTTGGTGATCCCGTTGCTGTCGGCCAGCATCGTGAACGTCACGGGCGGCGGCACGACGGCATAGAGCAGCACCCACAAGACGGTGGCGGCAATGAACCAGAACAGCCATTTGAACGGCCGCAGATACCAGGGGAGCTTGCGCTTCTTCGCGCGGGAGGACGTTACCATGCGGGCAAATTAGCCGCTTGCGATTTCGAGGCAAGCGGGCTTGATCTTGTGGAGCAAAAAACCCTGCTGTCCGATGAAGGAAAGACCCCGCATGCCGCTTCGATCCCTCTTGCTGCTAGCCGCCGCGACGGCCGCTGCGCCCGCCTTCGCGAACGAGGATCGCCGCGAGCTTTGCCCCGATCGGCCGGGGCTGGGTACACCCGCCTGCACGGTCGAGCCGGGGTCGATGCTGTTCGAGATCGGCCTGGCCGACTGGACGCTCGATCGCACCGCCGACAGCCGGAGCGATAGCTGGGCCTTTGGCGACGCCTTGCTGCGCGCCGGGCTGACCTCGTCGCTGGAGGTGCAGCTTGGCTGGACGATGCTCGGCCATGCGCGCGAACGCGACCGGGCGACGGGCGACGTGACCCGCCGGACGCGAACGGGCGACGTGACGCTCGCGTTGCGGCAGAACCTGAGCAATCCCGACGGGGCGGGCTTTTCGGTCGCGCTGATGCCCTATGCCACGCTGCCGCTGGGCGGTGAGGGCGTCGGTGCGGGCGATTGGGGGGCGGGGATGATCGTACCGGTCAGCTTCGAACTCGGCGCCGTGTCGCTGGGCTTCACGCCGCATGTCGACGCCGCCGTCGATAGCGACGGCGACGGGCGGCATACGGCCTATGGCTCGGTGGTCGGCCTTGGGTTCGGCTTGTCCGACGATGTCTCGATGGCGGCCGAAGTGTCGCTGACCCGCGACCGCGACCCCGGCGGGCACACAACCGAGGCGCTCGCCGGCCTCTCGGCCGGCTGGCAGCCTGATGCCGACAGCCAGTGGGATTTGGGCGCCAACGTCGGCCTCAATCGCGACAGCCCCGACGTCGAACTCTATTTCGGCTTCGTGCGCCGCTTCTGACGTTTGCGCGCCGCTGCCGCATTCCCATGTCGGCTTGGGCGCAAAGGATGGGCGCCGATCAGGCGCCCACCAGCCGCCGGTCGCCGGCGAGCTTCAGCATCGCTTTCTGCAGCTTTTCGAACGCACGCACTTCGATCTGGCGCACGCGTTCGCGGCTGACGTCGTAAACTTGGCTCAGGTCTTCGAGCGTCTTGGGGTCGTCGGTCAGGCGGCGTTCGGTCAGGATGTGGCGCTCGCGCTCGTTGAGCGATTCCAGCGCCTCATTCAGCAGCGAATGGCGCACGTCACGTTCCTGCGCCTCGGCGACGCGCTCGTCCTGAAGCGGTCCCTCGTCGCCCAGCAGATCCTGCCACTGGCTGTCGCCATCCTCGCCCATCGGCACGTTCAGCGAGGTGTCGCCGCCCATCGACATGCGGCGGTTCATGCTGGTGACCTCTTCCTCGGTGACGCCGAGGTCGGTCGCGATCTTGGTCAGATGTTCGGGCGACAGGTCACCGTCCTCGAACGCCGCGAGGTTGTTCTTCATCCGGCGAAGGTTGAAGAACAGCTTCTTCTGCGCCGCGGTGGTGCCCATCTTCACGAGGCTCCACGAGCGCAGGATGAATTCCTGGATCGAGGCGCGAATCCACCACATCGCATAGGTCGCGAGGCGGAATCCGCGTTCGGGATCGAACTTCTTCACGCCCTGCATCAGGCCGATATTGCCTTCGCTGATCAGCTCGCTGACCGGCAGGCCATAGCCGCGGTAACCCATCGCGATTTTTGCGACGAGGCGGAGGTGCGAGGTGACGAGCTGCGCCGCAGCTTCATTGTCGCCATGCTCCTGAAAGCGGCGCGCGAGCATATATTCCTGCTCGGGGGTCAGCAGGGGGAATTTGCGGATTTCCGCCAGATAGCGATTCAGGCTGGCTTCGCCGCCAAGCGCTGGAACCGTGGCCGGAACATTGCTTTTAGCCATTGGAGAGCGTCTTCCCTTTAGAATCTTGAGTCAGAATATGCCGCGGTTGCTTCCAGCGGTCGAGATAGATTTTCATTCGAAACCTAAACGCGCAATTCATCGATCAGTTCCCGCATGTCGCTTGGGAGTTCGCTGTCGAGCGCGATGGTGTTACCGGTCACCGGATGAATAAAGCCCAAATGGGCCGCGTGCAATGCCTGCCGCACGAAATTCCGCGCTTTCAGCACCTCCGACAAAGGCTTTCTGACGCGTCCATAGACCGGGTCGCCGACCAGCGGATGGCCGATATGCGCCATGTGGACGCGCACCTGGTGGGTGCGTCCGGTTTCCAGCCGGCACTCGACCAGAGTCGCATTCTTCAGCGGCTCGATCGTCCGGTAATGGGTGATCGCATGCTTGCCGCGCCCTTCGGCGACGACCGCCATCTTCTTGCGGTTCGTCGTCGAGCGCCCGAGCGCTGCGTCGATCGTGCCGTTCGCCGGCATCGGCCGGCCGGTAGCGATCGCGAGGTAGCGGCGGTCGATGCTGTGCGCTGCAAATTGTTTCGCGAGGCCTTCGTGCGCCTTGTCGTGCTTCGCCGCGACGATCAGTCCGCTCGTATCCTTGTCGATGCGGTGGACGATCCCTGGCCGCGCGACGCCGCCAATCCCCGACAATTGCCCCGCACAATGGTGGAGCAAGGCGTTGACCATCGTCCCATCGAGATTGCCCGCGGCGGGATGGACGACCATGCCCGCGGGCTTGTCGATGACGATCAGATGCTCGTCTTCGTAGGCGATGACCAGCCCCATATCCTGTGCGACATTATGCGCGGGCGTGGCGGCGGGCAGGCGGACCTCGATCGTCGCCGGCGCGGCAGCTTTTGCCGAGGGATCCCAAAGAATTTTGCCGTCGGCGCCAACGACGCGGCCGCCCTTGATCAGGCTCTTCAATCTCTCGCGCGACAGGCTGGGCAGCGCTTCGGCGAGCGCCCGGTCGAGCCGCAGCCCGGCCGCGCTATCGTCCAGCGCCACGGTCAAAATGTCGTCATCCCCCTGCATTGATGGGAATGTGGTTTTCGGGCGCCGAAATTCAAGGGTACGGGATCGTCCATATCCCCTTCGTCATGCCGGACTTGATCCGGCATCCATTCGGCGGCGGCGGCATGGACCCCGGATGAAGTCCGGGGTGACGACGGAAAAGGATGGGGCGCTTCGGCGCATCGCGCTTGCCCTTAACGCCATGCCTGTCCTAGGAGCAGCCCATGCCGGAAATGTCCGGACACTGCGCTGGGGAGCCATTTCATCCATGTCCGACGATCGCGTCGATTTCGCCTCGATGCTGGCCTCGCGCCTGTGTCACGACCTGCTGAGCCCCGTCGGCGCCTTCGCCAACGGCCTCGAACTGCTCGCCGACGAGAAAGACCCGGCGATGCGCGAGCGTTGCTTTGAGCTGCTCGAACAAAGCGCGCGGACCTCGGCGAACAAGCTCAAATTCTTCCGCCTCGCGTTCGGCTCGGCGGGCGGGTTCGGCGAGCTTGTCCCGGCGGACGAGGCGAAGTCGGCGATCCAGGGCATCATCGGCGACCGCGCGATCGACCTCAACTGGATGATCGGGACCGATCCGCTGCCCAAGCCCGCGGTAAAAATCATCCTCAACCTGTCGCTTCTCCTCGTCGATGCACTGGTGCGCGGCGGACGGCTCGATGTCGGCTGCGAAAAGCAGGGAGAGGGCATCGAGATCGCGCTGCATGTCGAGGCCGAGCGCATTTTCCTCGATGCCGATGTCGAACGCATCCTTGCCGAAGGCGAGGGCGCCAGCCCGATGACCTCGCGCACCGCGCCCGCGGTGCTGGTGCAGGCGGTGGCGCGGCAGAATGACGGCACGGTGATGCTGGCGCGCGAAACGCCGACGTCGCTGCTGGTCGGCGCCGTTCTCCGCGGCCGCTAATCCCCAACATTGTGTTGCGGCGCTGATTTTTCCCTTCGCCGCACGCACCAGTAAAACCCTCCTTAACCATTGTGCGCCATGGTGGAGCCTCGATTTCTGGGGCGAACCGACACCTTCATGGACGATCTGCTGAACGACTTTCTGGCCGAAACGGCGGAAATCCTTGCCGAAGCCGGCGGGGCCATTGTCGCGTGGGAGGCGGACCCCGCCGATCGGGCGCAGCTCGACGCGATTTTCCGGCTCGTCCACACGATCAAGGGCAGCTCGGGTTTTCTGGCCCTGCCGCGCGTTACCGCCTTGTCGCATGCGGCCGAGGATGCGCTCGATCAGGTACGGCGCGGCAACCGGCCGGCGAACGCCACGCTCGTCACCGGCGTGCTCGGCATTCTCGACCGGCTCGGCGATCTTTGCACGGCGCTGAGCCAGAATGGTATCGAGCCGGCCGGCGACGACCGCGATGTCATCGGCGCGCTCGCCGGTGACATTCCCGAAGATGCGCCGTTCGAGGTCGCGGGCGTTCCGCTCCGCCGCGACGATGATTTCAGCGCCGAACTGCAAAGCTGGCGCTCGATCCGCGTACCGTTGCCGTTGCTCGACAGCGTGATGACCGGGGTCACCGACATCGTGCTGGCGCGCAACGAATTCGCGCGGATGCTCCGCGAATCGGGGGCCGACCTGTCGGTCATCGCCTCGTTCGACCGTCTTTCCGACTCGATCGCCGGGATGCGCCAGTCGGTCAGCCAGATGCGCATGCAGCGGATCGACAAGCTCTTCGCCCCGCTGCCGCGCATCGTCCGCGATCTGGCCAAGGATATGGGCAAGAAAATCGCCTTCCAGACGAGCGGCGGCGAAGTCGAGCTCGATCGCGAGATGATGGAGAATATCCGCGACCCGCTGATCCATATCGTCCGCAACGCGATCGATCATGGCATCGAGCCGCTCGAGGACCGTGTCGCGGCGGGCAAGGACATCACCGCGACGATCTCGGTCTCGGCGCGCCAGTCGGGCAATCAGATCGAAATCGAAGTGCGCGACGACGGCCGCGGGCTGTCGCCCGATGCCCTGACCGCGAAAGCGATCGCCTCGCGTCTCCTGACCGCGACCGAGGCGCGCGCGCTGGCGCCAAAGGACAAGCTCGACCTGATCTTCCGTCCCGGCTTTTCGACAGCGGCGAAGATCACCGCGGTTTCCGGCCGCGGCGTCGGCATGGATATCGTCAAGGCGAATGTCGAAAAGATCGGCGGCATCGTCGAACTGCGTAATGAAGAAGGACGCGGGCTCGCGATCCTGCTCCGCGTGCCGATGACGCTGACGATCATTTCGGGGCTGATGGTCCGCGCGGCGGGGCAGTATTTCGCGATACCGCGCGGCGCGGTGCGCGAAATTCTGCTGGAAAACGGCGATACGGTGCGCATCGACCAGCTCGGTGGCGGTGAACTCGCGACGGTGCGCGGCGAACAATTTCCGCTCCTTCGCCTCGAAAATATACTGGGCCGCGAGCGCGATGCGGCTGACGACGGTGACGACCGTGCGCTTGTGATCGTCCGTCCGGGGCAGGGGCAAAGCTATGCGCTGAGCGTCGCGGCGATCCACGACCATGAGGAACTGGTGATCAAGCCCGCGGCGCCGATGATCATGGCGACCGGGCTCTACGCCGGCACGACGCTGCCCGACAACGGCCGCCCCGTCCTGTTGCTCGATGTCCAGGGCCTGCTGGCGACTTCGGCCATTGACGCCAGCGAAGCGGGCCGCAGCCAGGGCCGGATGGCCGAAGCCGAAGCCGAAGCCGCGGCGGCGCGCAACGCCGTGCAGTTGCTGCTGTTCCGCGACACGAACAGCCGCGTCCGCGGTGTCCGCCTGTCGGTCATCGAACGTGTCGAGGAAGTTCCTGCGTCGGCGCTGTTCGAAAGCGCGGGCCGCGTGCAGGCGCAGATCGGCGACGATATTTTCCCCGTCCATGCCGCGGCGCTGCCCGGCGGCGAGGGGACGCTGAAGCTCCTCCGTCTCTACGACGGCCGGTCGGTGCTCTGCTATCCGATCGCCGAGGTGATCGACATCGTCCGCTTGCCCGACGCCCTCCAGCCGTCGGCGGCGCCCGGCCTGATCGCGGGCGTCGTGCTCGTCGGCGGCGAGCCGGTCGAACTGATCGATCCCTTCTGGCTGATGGAACAATATGCCGCCGGCGCCCCCGCACCCGCGCTGCGTCAACCGCTCTGCCGCCTTGCCGACGACCATGACGGCTGGGGCGGCAATTTCCTCGCGCCGATCCTGCGCAATGCGGGCTACCGCGTCGTTCTGGGCGACGATCCGTCGGAGGAAACACCCGATGTCCTGCTCTGCCTCACCGAAGAAAACGAGCCTTTCGGACATGTCGACGGCGACGTACCGGTGATCCGCCTGCGCACCTCGATCGCGGCCGCCGGGCCCGAAGACGAAACCGTCTATCGTTATGACCGCCAGGCGCTGCTCGACGCGCTGCGCCGCCAGGTCGGGGGAGAGCGCGCATGATGGACAAACTCTATCTGATCGCGCGCATCGCCGACACGCGCGTCGCGCTGCGCAGCCGCGCGATCAATTCGGTGGTCACCGTCGGCACGCCGGTAGAAGTGCCCGCCGCGCCGCCGCATGTCGCCGGGCTCTTTGCGCTGCGCAGCCGTGTCTTCACCCTCATCGACCCGCATGTCGTCATCGGACTGCCCGCGGTGCCGGTCGCGCCGGGACAGCGCGTGATCGTCGTCGACGTCGCCGAGCATGGTTATGCGCTGCTAGCCGACGAGATCGAGGATGTCTGTTTCATCGACGCGCCCGAAACGCGCATCGCCGGAAAGCTGCTTCCCGGCTGGGCGCGGGTCGCCGACGCGATGATCGAACATCAGGGTAGTTCGCTGCTCGTTGTTGATCCATCCAACTTTATCACGCTGCCGGCCTTAAAAGCGGCATGAATTCGGTCGTCTATTAACGGGCTGCACACGCCTTCACCGTATACATGGCCAAATCCCGGGGGTCGGAGTTAACTGAATGTCGAAATCTTGTCTGGTGGTCGATGACAGCAAAGTCATTCGCAAGGTCGCACGTCATATCCTTGAAAGCATGTCCTTCGCTGTCGAAGAGGCGGCCGACGGGCAGGAGGCGCTGACCTTCTGTCAAGCCAATCGTCCCGACGTCATCCTGCTCGACTGGAACATGCCGGTGATGAGCGGAATGGAGTTCCTCGGTGCCTTCAACGATCTCGACTATGGGCGCGAAGAACGCCCGCGCGTCGTTTTTTGCACGACCGAAAACAGCATCGACCATATCCGCGCCGCGATCGAAGCCGGAGCGGACGAATATGTGATGAAGCCGTTCGACCGCGAAACGCTCGAAGGAAAGCTGCAGCTCGTCGGCATTGCCTGAGGTTTTTTAGGTGGCCCGTCCACAACGCCTGATATCCGATCCCGAACCAACCGCCCGCACCGTGCGCGTGATGCTCGTCGACGACAGCCTCGTCGTTCGCAGCATCCTCGAACGGATCGTCGATCAGCGGCCGGGGCTCAAGATCTGCGCTTCGGTGGCATCGGCGCATGACGCGCTCGAATATCTGGCGCGCGAACCCGTCGATGTTGTCGTGCTCGATATCGAGATGCCCGGGATGAACGGCATCGACGCCTTGCCGCACATATTAGAGCGCGCCGAAAAGGCCCGCGTCCTCATCCTGTCGTCGAACTGCGTCGAAGGCGGTCCCGCCGCGATCGACGCGCTCGCGCTCGGCGCCAGCGACACGCTGGCCAAACCGGGGCGCGGCAGCTTTTCGGGGCGTTTCGCCGAGGTGCTGACCGAGCGGATCATGACGCTCGGCCATCAACGCGACTTCCCTGCAGCGGCCCCGGTCGCCGAGCGCCCGGCGCCGGCGCCCGCCGCCTTCGCGATCGACACCGACCAGCCAATCGACTGTATTGCGGTCGCGGCATCGACCGGCGGTATTCCCGCCTTCGCCAATTTCCTCGCGCACCTCGATCCCAGGATCAGCGCGCCGATCCTGCTCACCCAGCATCTGCCCGACGCCTTCATGGAATTTTACGCCAAGCAGATCGCGACGATGACGACGCGCCGCGTCCGCGTTGCCGAAGCCGGAATGGCCGTCGAGCGCGGCTGCATCTATCTTGCGCCGGGCGATGCGCATTTGCTCGTCGTCGCCAATGGGCGCCGCCGCGAAATCGCGCTCGATCACCGTGTCGTCGACAATGGCTGCTGCCCGTCGGCCGACCCGATGCTCGATTCGGTCGCCGAAATCTATGGCAAGGGCGGCGTAGCCGTGATCCTCAGCGGCATGGGGCGTGACGGCGTGATCGGCGCGGCGCGACTGAAAGAGGCCGGCGGCACGATTTTCGCGCAGGCGCCCGAAAGCTGCGTGATCTGGGGCATGCCGGGCGCCGTCGCCAAGGCGGGCATCGCCGCGGCGACGCTGAACCCCGACGCGATCGCGCTGATGCTCGGCGGCTTCCTGCAAGGCCGCGGGCCGGGGCGCCGCAAGCCATGATGGACGGAAGCGCCAGCGAATCGGCCTATCGCGTCCTGATGGGGGTGCTCGAATCGCGGACGGGGCAGACATTGTCGCCGAACCGCATCTGGCGGATCGAAATGTCGCTGAAACCCGTGATGCAGCGCCACGGCATCGCCGATCTCGACGCGCTCGTTGCCGCGCTGGTGACCTCGAACAGCCGGCAACTGCTCGACGATACCGTCGATGCGATGCTCAACAACGAAACCTTTTTTTATCGCGAATATAGTGTGTTCGATGATCTTGCTGCCACTGCGCTTGAGCGGATTCGCGAGATCAACAAGCTGCGCCGCCGGCTGACCATCTGGCATTGTGGCGTGTCGACCGGCCAGGAAGCCTATTCGCTCGCAATGCTGATCGCCGAGCAAGGCGCGAAATGGGCGGGGTGGCAGGTCGATATCGTCGGCACCGACGTCAGCTATCATGCGATTTCGCGCGCGCGCGTCGGCCTTTACAGCCAGTTCGAAATCCAGCGCGGTCTGCCCGTGCAGCGCATGGTGCGCTGGTTCGACCAGACCGAGGGCGGCTGGCTCGCCAAGGCGGATCTGCGCCGTCGCGTCGATTTTTCGGTGCAGAATATGCTCACCGACCGGCCGCCGCTCGCGAGCCCCGCCGACCTGATTTTCTGCCGCAACCTGCTGCTCTATTTCTCGGCGCCGATGCGCCAGAAAGCTTTTACGCGGCTGCGCGCGATGGCGGCGCCGCAAAGTTTCCTTGTGCTCGGCGCGGGCGAGACGGTGCTCGGCCAGACCGACCAGTTCGTCGCGAGCCCGCGCCTGCGCGGCCTTTACGAGCCCGCCGATCAGCAGGTGCGTCGCGCGGCGGCTGCCTGACCTTGCTTTTTGCGCGCCAGTGGCGCAATCGACGGCTTGGCAAGCACAGGACGGGTCCCCCGAGCGCATGAGCGATTTTATCGAACGCTGGTCTCCCAACTTCGACGAGCGCGCGCTGCCCATCTCGATGATCGTGCTGCATTATACCGGTATGAAGAGCGGCGCCGAAGCCATTGATTGGCTTGCCAATCCCGAATCCAGCGTGTCGGCGCACTATGTCGTCAGCGAGGACGGGCAGATCACTCAAATGGTGCCCGAGGAGAGGCGCGCCTGGCACGCGGGCAAGTCGCACTGGCGCGGCATCAGCGACATCAATTCGGCGAGCGTCGGGATCGAGATCGTCAATCCGGGGCATGAATGGGGCTATGTGCCCTTTCCCGACCCGCAGGTCGCCTCGGTCGTCCGCCTCGTCCATCAGATCAAGGACCGGCATTCGGTCACGCGCGGCAATGTCATCGGCCATTCGGACATCGCCCCGACGCGCAAGCAGGATCCGGGCGAGCTGTTCCCGTGGGAGGAACTTGCGCGCCGCCGCCTCGCGCTGCCGCGCCCGACCAAGAAGCTCACCGATCCCTTGTGGACCGACGCGGGCTTCCTGCTCGCGCTTGAGCGCTTCGGTTACGATGTGACCGACGGGTTCGCGGCAACGGTGGCGTTCCAGCGCCGCTTTCGTCCCGAACTGATCGACGGCACGATCGACGGCGAATGCCGCGCGATCCTGCTCGCGCTGCTGCTTCCCCAGCCCGAAGGCAATTGATTCCTCGTCAAAGCGTCCGATGAGGGCTATACTTGCTCCCGCCAGAGGGTCGGGCGATCGCCGCTTTCGCAAGAATGGGGAGGAAAGTCCGGGCTCCACGGAAATCACGGTGCCGGATAACGTCCGGCGGATCGGGCTTCGGCCCGGTTCAGGGAAAGTGCCACAGAGAGCAGACCGCCAAAGGCTTCGGCCCGGCGAAAGGTGAAAGGGTGCGGTAAGAGCGCACCGCGCGGCTGGTAACAGGCGCGGCACGGCAAACCCCACCGGGAGCAAGGTCGAATAGGGACGGTACGGATTTATCCAGGGCTGATTCCGGCCCAGCCGTCCGGGTTGACTGCTTGAGCGTTCGGGTAACCGTCCGCCTAGAGGAATGATCGCACAGTCCCCGCAAGGGGATGGACAGAACCCGGCTTATAGACCCTCTGGCACCTCTCTCCCCAATACCCGGGCGGAACGCCCAAGCCTGGGCCGCGTTCTAGGCAGACGAGTTGGAAGGGAAGCGCATCATGAAAGTCGTCGATGACCATGTCGAAGTGACCGAGACCGAAGCGAGCAGCGGGGTCAAAGGGCATAATGTCCGCTATGTGCTGGCTTTTTCGCTGGTCGCGGTGATTATCGTAATGTCCGCGATCTGGATCATCCCGGTGCTGTTGCAGCCCTGACACTTCTACTTTCGTAGTTATTTCGCCTTCGTCGCGCCGGCGAGTTCTTCCTCGGACAGCCGGCGTCGAGCCGTTGTCGGTGCCGGCGCATGGAGCATTGCCCGGGGCGCTGGCGGCTTAGCGGGGTGGGCGGACTTACCTTAGCTTCTTCAATTATCGCGTTCGTTCACCGTAGCTAATTCTTTCGTGAGCAACGAAAGCAATTCGTTCTGCTTCACCGAAAAAGGCTTAACAGGGCTGCAAGGCGGCATTGTAAGCGCGGTTTGCATCATGTTGAGCGATTTCGCCTTCATGGTCGGATCTTTCGCGACCGCCACGTAACCGGTCGCTGCCAGGTTGTTGTTGCGCGCGGCGCAGCTTGCAAGCGAAGCAGCGTCCACGACAATCATGCTGTGAGCTTTTCCCCAATCGGCGATCAAGCGATCGAGCGAGAAGGGAAATGGTTCACCGTCTGCCATTTGCAAGCAGCCGTCTAACGCGGGCGTCAACAATTGGCTGTTGGGATCGCGCTCATTCTGTTCGGGGGTTTGAATGTCGCGCCAATGCAAATGATATTCGGCATATCCACGTGTCTCTTTCGGGTGCCGTGAAAGTGTACAGGACAAGAGCTGTTCGTAGTCGCTGGTGCTGAACGCACGGGGCTTTGCATTCCAATCAAGCGTGGCAGTGCCGCGCGGCTTCTCGGCAGTTGCAGGGGATTGCGCGACAGCTGAATTAGCCATTGCCGCCGAAAGCATCACCAAAAGCACGCTGTTCATTGCCCATTCCCCGCTTCATCCAGCCTCTCCTCATGCCCGCTGTGAAGAGTCGAAGCGAGACTATTTTCATTCAACTATATCACCTTGGGACCGCCGCTTCCGGTGAAACGGGTCGTTCCCTATCGAACGAAGTTTTGGTGCAGGCGGGAAGCGAGACGGAAATCAGGCCGCGGGATAGCTGAGCGCCATCACTTCCCATTCTTTCGGCCCGGCAGGCAGCTGCACGGTACGCAAATCGCCGATTGCGGCGCCGCGCAGCGCGCGGGCGAGGGGGCTGTTCCAGCCGATCCGGCCTTCGCCCGCCTCGGCCTCATCGTCGCCGACCAACGTGACGATGCGCCGCGCGTCGTCGTCGTCGGCGAGTTCGACGGTCGCGCCGAACCAGATGCGGCTCTTGTCGGGCTGCTCGGCGGGGTCGACGACGCGCGCCGCCTTCATGCGACGGGCCAGGAACGAGAGGCGCCGGTCGATCTCGCGCAGCCGCTTGCGGCCATAGATATAGTCGCCATTTTCGCTGCGGTCGCCATTGCCCGCCGCCCAGCTGATCACCTCGACGAGCTTCGGCCGCTCGTCACCGAGCAGCACGTCATATTCGGAGCGCAGCGCAGCATAACCCGCTGGCGAAATGATGTTCGTCTTCTCCCCCGCCATGCGGATTTAGCCGGGCGTGCGTTTGCCGAGGTAGAAACTCAGCGGCGCCTGCTGCCGCGACCCGCTGCCATCGCGCAGCGTATCGTAAACGACGGCATTTTCGAGCACGCGCTGGACATAGTTGCGCGTTTCGAAGATCGGGATCGCCTCGATCCAGTCGACCATCTCGATCCCGCCGCCGCGCGGGTCGCCATTGGCGCGCAGCCATTTGTTCACATTGCCGGGACCGGCATTATACGCCGCGACCGCGAGCGGATAGCTGCCGCCGAAATAGCGCAGCATCTGCTGGAAATAGGTCGATCCCAGCATCATATTGTAATTGGTGTCGGTGGTCAGCGAGCCCATGTCATAGCTCATGCCGAGCTTGCCCGCGACTTCGCGCGCGGTGCCCGGCATCAACTGCATCATCCCGCGCGCGCCGGCGTGGCTGATCGCCTGCCGGTCGAACTGGCTTTCCTGCCGCGTGATCGCGTGGATGAAGGTCCAGTTGCTTTCATGTCCGGCGGGAACGCGCACGGTCGGAAAGCCCGAAACTTCGACGGCATCGAGGCTGTTCGCCTGCGCACTGCGGCCGATCATCACGCCAAGGTCGGGGCGTCCGATCTGCGTCGCGAGTTTGCCCGCGAGGACATGGTCGGCGGGCGATGTCGCCTGTTGCGCGAGTGCGCGCAGGAACTGCGACTGTTCGCGCCACGCGCCAATCTCGCCGAGCGCGCGCGCGGCGCGGACCAGCCGGTCGTCCTCGAACGCGCGGCGCTCGTCATTGCTGACCTGAATGGTCGGATCGGGGGTCGGCTTGGGCTGCGGACGGTTCAGCCGCTCCAGCGACAACTGGCCGTAATATTGGTCATAATGCTGCGCGGCATCGGTGAAATGCGCATTCGCGGTCGAGCGGTCGCCCGCCGCCAGCGCCGCGCGGCCGGCCCAGTAAAAGCCCTTCGTGCGCGTCTGCGCCGAGCGTGCGGCTTCGCCGTACGCGCGATAGAGGCGCACCGCCTCGGCCGGACGGCGCAGGTCGCGATAGGCGAGCTGCCCCGCGAGCCATGCGAGCGACGTATAATCGTCGCGCACGCTAAGCGACGTCTCGCGGATCACCGTCCCGGGCGCGAAGGCATCGTCGATCTGGCGCGCGATGTTATAGGCGGTCGTCTTGTCGCCGCCTTCGCTCGCCTGCCGCGCGTTGGTGAGCAGCGTTTCCAGCCATTCCTCGGGATCGGTCGGCGGCTTGGCGAGCGAGCGCGGCGCGGCGAGCAATGCGCGGGCTTCGCCGACGCGGCCCGCCTTGCGCAGCCAGGTCGCCTTGTCGGTGATATAGCCCGCATCGGTGCGGGTCAGCGCCGGATTGGCGCTTTCGACGGCGGATGCCTGAAAGGCCGCGTCGACCGACGCATTGCGCATTGCCAGGCGCGCCGCGAAGACGTTGCGCTTGTCGGGCGAGGTATAGGCGAGCTGGCGGCTCGCGGCGGGGGTGGCGCCGAGCCAGAGCAGCCGGTCCATGCGCGCGTCATGGTCGGCGGGCGTGATCGCGCCGGGGAACATGGCGAGCGCGCGGCTCGTTTCATAATCGTCGAGCGGCCCGCTCGTCCACGCGCGGCGCACCGCGGCATTGGCGTCCTCGCGGCGGCCCGACGCGTTGAGCGCGAGCGCATAGCGGAGCTGCCCGCTCGCGGTCTGCGGCGGATAGGTTTGGAAATAGGCGAGGGTGCGCTGCGGATCATAGCTGTCGAGCGAGATGGCTTTTTCGGCGCGTGTGCGCATCTTGTCGTTATCGGGCCAGCCCTTGTTCGCCATCAGGAAGCGCGAAAGCTGGTCGAACGATGCGCCGGTATTTGCCGTCAACCGCCGCCATTCCATCACCGCATCGCCGACCGAGCTCGTCGACGGCGGCGGACCCGACGTCGCCGCTAGGCCCATCTGGGCACGATACCAGGCCATTTGTTCGGGAGTGAGCTCGCTGGCATGCGCGGTGGTCGGGATGAGGAGGGTCGCGGCGAGCGCGAGGCGGGAGATACGGGTCAGCGAGATCATAGCTGCCATAGTAATGCCAAACTCCTTGCGGGGCGCTGAATAGACGTCCAATAGCGGCGCGCTGGCCGGATTCTATCGGCTGAGGCATGTTCTTGTAAAGGAGCGGTGCATGTTTTCGGGGTCGATTCCCGCTTTGGTGACGCCATTTCGCGATGGGGCGTTCGACGCCCCGGCCTTCGCGCGTCTTGTCGATTGGCAGATCAAAGAGGGGACCAGCGCGCTCGTCCCATGCGGCACGACCGGCGAAAGCCCGACGCTCGGCTACGACGAACATTATCAGGTGATCGACAGCTGCATCGAGGCCGCGGCGGGGCGTGTCCCCGTCATCGCGGGCTGCGGGTCGAACGACACCGCGACCGCGATCCGGCATATGCGCCATGCGCAGGCCGCGGGGGCGACCGCGGCGCTGATCGTCGCGCCCTATTACAACCGGCCGAGCCAGGACGGGATGATCGCGCATTTCCAGGCGCTCGCCGACGCGAGCGACCTGCCGATCGTCGTCTATAACGTCCCCGGCCGCACCGTCGCCGACATCAGCGCCGAGACGATGTGCAAGCTCGCCGAAATCCCGAGCGTCGTTGCGATCAAGGATGCGAGCGGCGATCTGGCGCGCGTCACGATCCACCGCGCGGGTGCGGGTGCCGACTTCTGCCAGCTCAGCGGCAACGATGACTTGTGGCTGCCACATGCCGTGATGGGCGGCGCCGGCTGCATTTCGGTCACAGCCAACGTCGCGCCGCGCCTCTGCGCGGATTTCGCCGCCGCCGCCGCCGCGAGCGACTGGGCGCGTGCGCTGGTGTTGCACGACCGGCTGTTCGATCTGCACAAGGCGATGTTCTCCGACACCTCGCCGGGGCCGGTTAAATATGCGCTGTCGCGCATCCACGACTGGTTTTCGCCCGAAGTGCGCCTACCTATCATCGCGGCGAACGAAGCATCGCGCGCCGCCGTCGATGCCGCGCTGTCCGCGGCCGGAGTAATCTAGGTCCCCAAATGGCTCGTCCCCAGTCCGCCGCTGAATTCGACAAGAAGAAAGTCGTCGCCGAGAACCGGCGCGCGCGGTTCGACTTTGCCATCGACGAGGTGTTCGAGGCGGGGATCGCGTTGCAAGGGACCGAGGTCAAGTCGCTGCGCTTTGGCGAAGGGACGATTGCGGAGAGCTATGCCGAGGTGAAGGGGCACGAGGTGTGGCTGGTGAACAGCAATATCCCCGAATTCAGCCACGGCAACCGGCACAATCATGAACCCAAGCGCCCGCGCAAGCTGTTGCTCAGCGGCCGGGAGATCAACAAGATGCACGCCGCGGTCGCGCGGCAGGGGATGACGCTTGTCCCGCTGTCCATTTATTTCAACAGTCGCGGCCGCGCCAAGGTCGAACTGGCGATCGCCAAGGGCAAGAAGGCGCATGACAAGCGGGAGTCGATCAAGGAGCGCGACTGGAAGCGCGACAAGCAGCGCCTGATGAAAGAACGCGGATGAGCGGGGGCAAGCCGCGCGACAAGGCGGCAGTGATGAACTGGATCCGCCGCAATTCGCCGACGCGCGAAGAGTTGCTGGAGAGCCGCTTCGTCAAGCCCTTTGCCCACCGCGTCGCGCACAGCCATTTGTGGCGCTTCACCCGCACCTCGGTGCCGCGCGGCACCGCGCTGGGGCTGTTCGTCGGCATCTTTTTCCTGATCCCCGGCGTGCAGATATTGGGTGTCGCGCTGCTCGCGCTGCCCGTTCGTGCCAATATCCCGATCGGCGCGGCGATGACCTTTCTCTCCAATCCGGTGACGACGCCGTTCATCATCCTCGCGTCGGTGTGGCTCGGCGACTGGCTGTTCGGGCTCCATGCCAACAGCGCGACCTTCTCGGCAATGATCGAGCATGGCGCGTCGGCGGGCGAATGGGCGCGCTGGGTCTTTTCGGACGCCGCGCCCGCGATGCTCGCCGGGCTGTTCGTCATTTCGCTCGTCTCGGCGGTCGTCGGCTACATCCTCGCCTCGATCTTCTGGGACAATTGGATTCGCCTCCGCTGGCGGCGCAAGCTGGCGCGCGCGCGCGACCAACGACATGAGGCATCGACCAGCGACACCGCGGCCGGTTGAACCCCCAAACAGCAGGCGTATAGCTGTCGCATCGCTAATCTGCGCCGTGCCTGCGCGGCGCGGATTTTCGCTTCATATCGAAAACTGGGGAATATCATGACTCTGCATATTTCTTCGCGCCTGATGGCGACCGCCGCGCTTGGGGCGCTGATGCTCGCCGCCGTTCCGGCGACCGCCAAGGAAAAGGCCGCGACCGCGCCCGCCACCGCGTCAGCAAAACCCGAAATCGGCGATTTCGGCTTCGACCTTACGGGCATGGACAAGAGCGTCCAGCCGGGCGACGATTTCTACACCTACGCCAATGGCGCCTGGGCAAAGAACACGAAGATTCCGGACGATAAGTCGAACTATGGCATGTTCACCGCGCTGAACGACCTGTCGCAGACGCGCACGCGTGAAATCCTCGACGCCGCCAAGGGCGATCCGAATAGTATGATCGGCCGTGCCTATGCATCCTATCTCGACTCGGCGACGGTCGAAGCCAAGGGGCTCGCGCCGATCCAGCCGTGGTTGAACAAGATCCGCGCCGTCGAAAAGCCGGGTCTCGCCGCGCTGCTCGCCGAGGCCGATCGCAGCGGCGTCCAGCACTTTTTCGGCGGCTATGTCGGACAGGACGACAAGAACCCCGACGTCTATACCTATATCATTTTCCAGGGCGGAATCGGCATGCCCGATCGCGATTTCTACCTGAAGGACAATGAGCGTAACACCGCTCTGCAGGCGGCGTATCTCAAGCATCTCGAAAACGTCCTGACGCTCGCGGGCGAGGCCAATGCGCCGGCGCGCGCCAAGGCGATCTATGATTTCGAAAAGCAGGTCGCGACCGTCCACTGGGACAAGAATGACAGCAGCGACGCGACCAAAGCCTATAACAAGATGACGATCGCCGAGCTCGCCAAGGCCGCACCCGGTTTCGACTGGCCGACCTTCATCCGCGGGATCGGGGTCAAGGAAGACACGCTGATCGTATCGCAGCCGAGCGCGTTCACGGGCGAGGCGAAGCTGCTCGCCGATGCGCCGATCGCGGTGATCCGCGACCTGCTGATCGTGCGCAGTCTCGACGGCTTCTCGGGCGTGCTTCCCGATGCCGTCGCAAAGGAGGCTTTCTCCTTCTACAGCACGGCGCTGTCGGGCACGCCCCAGATGGAAGAGCGCTGGAAGCGCGGCGTCGACTTCACAACGGGCAACCTCGGCGACGCCGTCGGCAAGGATTATGTCGCGAAATATTTCCCGCCCGAAACCAAGGCGGCAATGGATACGCTGGTGAAAAATGTCCTGGCCTCCATGGGGAGCCGAATTGACGGGCTGAGCTGGATGCAGCCGACGACGAAAGTCAAAGCACGGAAGAAGCTCGCCAATTTCACCACCAAGATCGGCTATCCCGATCAGTGGAAGGAGTATGGCAAGCTGGAAATCCGCGCCGACGACCTGTTCGGCAATGCGCTGCGGTCGAACCAGTTCGCGCATGACGACAATATCGGCCATCTCGGCGGCCCGATCCGTCGCTGGGAATGGTTCATGACCCCGATGACGATCAACGCCTATGCCAATTTCGGTATGAACGAGATCGTTTTCCCCGCCGCGATCCTGCAGCCGCCCTTCTTCGATCCGCATGCCGACGCAGCGGTGAATTATGGCGGCATCGGCGCGGTGATCGGCCATGAAGTCAGCCATCATTTCGACGACCAGGGCGCGAAATATGACGAGACCGGCAAGCTCGCCGATTGGTGGACGCCCGAGGATGTGAAGGCGTTCGAGGCGGCGGGGCAGGCCCTGATCGCGCAATATAACGCCTATGAGATCCTGCCCGGCGAACATCTCGACGGCAAGTTCACGCTCGGCGAGAATATCGGCGATCTGGCGGGCCTGACCGTCGCCTATGACGCCTACAAGAAATCGCTCGGCGGCAAGGAAGCGCCGGTGATCGACGGGCTGACCGGCGACCAGCGCTTCTTCCTCGGCTGGGCACAGGTGTGGCGCCGCAACTATCGCGAGCAGAATCTGTCGCAGCGGATCACGACCGATCCGCATTCGCCGTCGATCCAGCGGACTTGGGTCTCGCGCAACCTTGACCCTTGGTATAAGGCCTATCAGATCAAGCAGGGTCAGAAACTCTATCTTGAGCCGAAAGACCGCGTCCGCATCTGGTGATGCGTTAACTGGAAAGTCCATCCTTGACCGTGCAAAGCCTGCCCTCCGCTGATGGTGATTTCATCAGGGGGGCGGGTTCTGCCGGGCCGTTGTCGGCCCCGGCGGGCCTGTCGCACCTCGACAAGGCGGTGCTTGCCGGGCTGGCCCTATTGTCCGCCGCGCTGCTGTTCTGGGCGACGCGCGATACGATACTGGCGGTCGGCTTCCTGGCCGGGCTTGCGGTTGCCGTGGGCGGGGTGATCCTCGCGCGGCGGCTGTTCCCGGCGGCGGTGACGGGCGAGGCGGTCGCACCCGACTGGACGATGCTGCGTCAGGCGGTGAATCACGACGATGTCGCGATTGCCGTTACCGATCGCGGCGGCCGGATGGTCTGCGCGAATGATCTGTTCGGAACCTGGATGGGCGGCTTCGTCACGCCGCCCGGCCTGCCGCTCGAAGGGCGCGGCGCCGACCTGCTGAAAAATGCCGGCCGCATCGCCTGGCGCGATGGCGAAGGGTCGGTCGACGATATCGCGATCGGCCCGCTGCAACTGCGTGCGCAGGTGACGCGTACGGGGCAGTCGGAGGATTATCTCGTCTGGCGCTTCTCGGCGATCGAGCGGCTTGATCTTGTTTCGGAAATCATCCGTCATCTCGACGGTCCCGCGGGGCGCACGCTCGGCCATGCCGGGGTGATGGCCGCGCTCGTCAGTGCCGAAGGGCGCCTCCGCGTCGCGAACCAGGCTTTCCTGCTCCGCGCACTGGGTGAGGATGATGCGGTCCATTATGCCGGCCGCGATGTCGCGCCGATGATCCGGCTCGACGATGCGGGCGCGCTCTATTTCGCGCGCGAGGGCGACCGCGCGACGCCGGTGCGCCTGATCCAGATTCCGCTCGCGCCTGCCGACGGCAACACGCCGATGCTGCTCGCGATGCTCGACGAGGAAATGGGGCCCACCGACCGCGGCACCGCGCAGACCTATGTCGAAACCCTTCTCTCGTTGCTTCCCTTCGGCCTCGCCATGGTCGATCGCGACGGGCGCTTCCTCTATGTGAACCGCGCATTTGTACGGGCTGCCAACCTTCCCGAAGGCAAGATGCCGCGTTATCCCGGCGACATAGTCGTTGGCGAAGACAAAGGGCCGCTTGCCGACATGATCCGCCGCCACAGCAGCGGCCAGCAGGTCGGCGGCGACCTGTCGATCCGGCTCGCGGGGCAAAGCGGCGATCCCGTGTCGATGCGCATCGTTGGCGTGCGCGGACTGGGCGAGGCCGCGGTGCTGCTCAGCCTCAAGGATTCGAGCGAGGAATCACGCCTGAAACAACAGGTGGCGCAGGCGTCGAAGATGCAGGCGGTCGGGCAGCTTGCCGGCGGCGTCGCGCATGATTTCAACAATATCCTGACCGCGGTTCTCGGCGCGTGCGACCTGATGCTGATGCGCCATACACCCGGCGACAGCGACTATGACGATATCCAGCAGATCCGCAGCAACGCCAATCGCGCCGCCAGCCTGACGCGGCAATTGCTCGCTTTCTCGCGGCAGCAGACGTTGCGCCCGCAAATCTTGCAACTGCCCGATGTGATTTCCGAAGTGTCGCACCTCTTGAAGCGCCTGATCGGTGAGACGGTCCAACTGGCGGTGCATCACGGTCGCGGGCTGGGCGCGGTGCGGGCCGATCCGGGGCAGCTCGAACAGGTCATCATCAACCTTGCGGTCAATGCGCGCGACGCGATGCCGGGCGGCGGGACGCTGACCATGGAAACCTATCCGGTGTCGGCCGCCGACGTCCGGCAGATGGGCAACGAGTTCATGCCGCCCGCCGATTATTGCGCGTTGAAAGTCAGCGACACCGGCACGGGCATTCCAGCCGATGTGCTCCCCAAGATTTTCGAACCCTTTTTCACGACGAAGGATGTCGGCAAGGGAACGGGGCTTGGGCTCTCGACCGTCTATGGGATCATCAAGCAGTCGGCGGGTTATATCTTCGCCGAAAGCAAGCCGGGGCAGGGGACGAGTTTCTTTATCTATCTGCCCGTCCACCGTGCCGACGGCGATGCCCCCGTTGTGGTGCCGCCGCCCGCCAAGCCCAAGAAGAGCCAATGGGGCACCGGAACGATCCTGCTCGTCGAGGATGAGGATATGGTGCGCGCGGTCGCGGAACGCGCATTGACCCGTGCGGGTTATAGCGTCGTCACCGCCTCGCAGGGCGAAGAGGGGCTTGAGCGTTTTGCGCAAATGGAGAAGGTCGATTTGATCATCAGCGACGTTGTGATGCCGACGATGGACGGTCCGGCGATGGTGCGGACGATGCGCGCCAAGCGGCCCGACCTGCCGGTCCTGTTCATGTCGGGCTATGCCGAGGAGCAACTCCGCCAGTCGATCGACATCGACGATGTCGCCTTCCTTCCCAAACCCTTCTCGGTCGCACAGCTCGCCGAGGCGACGTCGGCGGCGCTCGACGAGGCTGCGCATCGGGTGTCCAATGGCCAGTAACCCCCGCATCCTGCTCGTCGAGGACGATGTGCTGATCGGCATGATGCTCGCCGACATGTTCGACGCGCTCGACCTTCCCGAACCCGCGCAGGCGACGAGCAATGAAGAGGCGCTCGCGCTCATCGCCGCCGAGCCGCTCGCCGGGGCGCTCGTCGACATCAACCTCGGCGAGGAAAAGGGCTGGCCGGTCGCCGACGCGCTCGCCGAACGCGGCATTCCCTTTGCCTTCACGTCGGGTGGCGGCGACGTCATTCCGGCCGCGCACGCGCATCGCAAGCTGATCACCAAGCCGTTCCGGATCAGCGATATCGAGGCGGCGCTCGGAGATTTTTCGGCGGAATAGGGCGCATCTGTTCTCTGCGAGTTTTATTTTGTTCTCCACTTGTTCCATGAGAACAAATGTGGCACATAGTTCCGGCGTTGCGATGCTTCTGCTGTCGCTCTAGAGCTGGAAAGGGACGGTCATGGCCGGACAATTGTCACTCGTCGAATCGGGGAAATCAGTGAACAACACGGACAGGCAGAAGGCGCTCGACGCCGCGCTCGCGCAGATCGATCGCGCGTTCGGCAAGGGCTCGGTAATGAAATTGGGCTCGAAGGAAGCCATGCAGGTCGAGGCGATCTCGACCGGCTCGCTCGGCCTCGACATCGCGCTCGGCGTCGGCGGCCTGCCGCGCGGCCGCGTCATCGAAATCTACGGTCCCGAAAGCTCGGGCAAGACGACGCTCGCGCTGCACACGCTCGCCGAGGCACAGAAGGGCGGCGGCACCGTCGCCTTCGTCGACGCCGAACATGCGCTCGACCCCGTCTATGCGCGCAAGCTGGGCGTCAACATCGACGAACTGATCGTGTCGCAGCCCGACACGGGCGAACAGGCGCTCGAAATCGTCGACACGCTCGTACGTTCGAACGCGATCGACGTGCTCGTCGTCGACTCGGTCGCCGCGCTCGTTCCGCGCGCCGAAATCGAAGGCGAAATGGGCGACAGCCACGTCGGTCTCCAGGCGCGTCTGATGTCGCAGTCGCTGCGCAAGCTCACCGGGTCGATCAGCCGCTCGCGCTGCATGGTGATCTTCATCAACCAGCTGCGCATGAAAATCGGCGTGATGTACGGCAACCCCGAAACCACGACCGGCGGCAACGCGCTCAAATTCTACGCCTCGGTCCGTCTCGACATCCGCCGCACCGGCCAGATCAAGAATGGCGACGAGATCGTCGGCAACACCACCCGCGTGAAGGTGGTGAAGAACAAGGTCGCGCCGCCGTTCAAGCAGGTCGAATTCGACATCATGTACGGGCAGGGCATTTCGAAGATCGGCGAAATTCTCGATCTGGGCGTCAAGGCCGGCATCGTCGAGAAATCGGGTGCCTGGTTCAGCTATGATTCGATCCGCATCGGGCAGGGCCGCGAAAATTCGAAAACCTTCCTCAAGGATAATCCCGAACTGATGGAGCGGCTCGAAACCGCGATCCGCGGCCGGACCGAGGCGGTCGCCGAAGAAATGATGGCCGGCCCCGACGATGAGGGCGACGACGACAATTGATAGCCCTCCGGCCGGTTCGCCTTGCTCGAACCGGCCGGCCGACGGCGGCGGGCCAATGCCCCTTGGACCTGCAATCCCCTCTCCCCGCAGGTCGGCCCGCCCGCCGTTGATTGCTTGCCTGATCGCCGCAAGCAGGTACAACGCGCCATGCCCGCGATCCGCCTCTTCGGTTTGCCGACCGACATCAACAGCAGCTTCGAACGCGGCGCCGCCGCCGGCCCCGCCGCGATCCGCGCCGCCCTGTGGAGCGATCGCGGCAATATGGCGAGCGAGCTCGGCCCCGAAATCGGCACCGACATCGCGCTCACCGACGACGGCGACCTGCCGCTGACCGAAGACACGCCGAGCGACGACACGGCCATCCGCCGCTATCTGGCCATTGTGCGCGAAGATGGAGAAGTTCCGCTCGCACTCGGCGGCGACCATGCGGTGACCTTCCCGCTCGTCGAAGCCGCGGCAACCTGCTTCGGGCCAGTGACGATCCTCCACTTCGACGCGCACCCCGACCTCTACGACGATTTCGCGGGCAACCCGCGCAGTCACGCCTCGCCCTTCGCCCGCATCTGCGAGGCGGGCCACGCCAAACGGCTGGTGCAAGTCGGCATCCGAACGCTCAACAATCATTGCCGCGAACAGGCCGCGCGCTTCGGAGTCGAGATTATCCCGATGGCCGATTTCACCGCCGATATGGTGCCGGTGCTCGATGGACCGCTCTATATCTCGATCGATCTCGACGGGCTCGATCCCTCGGCGGCGCCCGGCGTCGCGCATCCCGAGCCTGGCGGGCTGACAGTGCGCGAGATACTCGCCGTGCTGCACAAGCAGACCGCGCCGATCATCGGCGCTGATATCGTCGAGCTTCATCCGGGTCGCGACATCGGCGACGTCACCGCGATCCTCGGTGCCAAACTCGTTCGCGAACTCGCCGCGCTGATCGACCGCAACGGAACCCCGCAAACCGCCCGCTAGGAGAGCGTCATGAGCCTGATCGTCCACCATCTGAACAACAGCCGCTCGCAGCGGATCCTGTGGCTGCTTGAGGAAATCGGCGCGCCGTACGAGATCAAATTCTACGATCGCGATCCGGTCACGAACCTTGCCCCGCCCGAACTGATCGCGGTCCACCCGCTCGGCAAGTCTCCGGTGATCGAGGATGGAGGCCGCGTCGTCACCGAATCGGGCGCGATCACCGAGTATCTGTGCGAGCGGCACGGCGGGGGGCATCTGGTCCCCGAACGCGGCACCGACGATCATATCAGCCACCTCGAATGGCTGCACTTTGCCGAGGGGTCGGCGATGACGCCGATCCTGCTGCGTATCTATACCGCGCGCCTTGGCGAAGCCGCGGCGCCGATCGAGCCGCGCATTTCGCAGCAGCTCGATTCGCATTTCGCCTATATGGAAAGCCGCGTCGGGGAGAACGGCCACTTCATCGGCGACAGCCTGTCGGCCGCCGACATCATGCTGAGCTTCCCGGCCGAAATCGCGATTATGCAGGGCATGGCGCCGCGCTATCCGAAGCTCGCGGCGTTCGTGAACGCGTGTCATGTCCGTCCCGCCTGGCAGCGCGCGCGCGAAAAGGGCGGCGCCTATTATGGTTATTGATTGCTGGCCTCTGCTGGCGGCCGTTGCTTTACTCACCTCTGCTTCCGCCGCATTTGCTGCGCCGCCGGTGGTCGCGCCCGAAGTTGAGCGCGAGGTTGTCGCGCCCGAGGGCGTGACCTTCGCGCCCACCCCGACCGATGAGGAAGGCGCGATCGACCGGTTCGCCGCCTATACGATGGCGCTGGCGAAGCGCGATTATGCGAGCGCCTATGCGATGCTGCGGCTGTCGTTTCAGGCGTCGAACCCGCGGCTCGAATGGGAAATGAACCAACGCAAGCGCGCCGGGCTGTGGGCCGACGGCACGATCCGTATCTTGCGCCTGAGCTGGTATCTCGACCCCGCGGGTCAGCCCCCGGGGCTCTACGCGGCCTTCGATTTCCGCGGTGATCGCGCGGACAAGACGATGGATTGCGGCTATGTCGTCGTCCACCGCGCGACGCCGGTTGCCGGCTGGACGGTCGTGCGGACCGACACGTCCGAAGTGCCCGCCAACCTGATCGAAGACGGGGTGCCCAAGGCCGATGTGCTGCGCGAACTGCCCTGTTATCTGGGCAAGGGGATCGCGACCAATCTCTGACTGATGGCGTCGATGATCGTCATCGACACGAACCGGCTTGTCGCATCGCCGCAAAATCCCTAATTCGCGCGCATGACATCGACCAATGACATTCGCCGCTCGTTCCTCGACTATTTCGCGGGGACCGGCCACCATATCGAACCGTCGGCGCCGCTGGTGCCGTACAACGATCCGACGTTGATGTTCGTCAACGCCGGGATGGTGCCGTTCAAGAATGTCTTCACCGGGCTGGAAAAGCGCCCGTACAGCACCGCGGCCTCGTCGCAGAAGTGCGTGCGCGCGGGCGGCAAGCATAATGATCTCGACAATGTCGGCTTCACCGCGCGGCATCATACCTTCTTTGAAATGCTGGGGAATTTCTCCTTCGGCGATTATTTCAAGGAACAGGCGATCCATCATGCGTGGACGTTGGTCACCAAGACCTGGGGCCTTGCGCCCGAGCGGCTGACCGTCACCGTCTATCATACCGATGACGAGGCGTTCGACCTGTGGAAAAAGATCGCGGGCCTGCCCGAAGAGCGGATCATCCGCATCGCGACGAGCGACAATTTCTGGTCGATGGGCGACACGGGGCCGTGCGGTCCGTGCAGCGAAATCTTTTATGACCATGGCGACCATATCTGGGGCGGCCCCCCGGGATCGCCCGAGGAAGACGGCGACCGCTTCGTCGAGATCTGGAACCTCGTGTTCATGCAGTACGACCAGCGCGGCCCCGGCGACCGCGTCGACCTGCCGCGGCCGAGCATCGATACCGGCATGGGGCTGGAGCGCGTCGCGGCGGTGTTGCAGGGCGTCCACGACAATTACGACACCGACACGTTCAAGGCATTGATCGCGGCGTCGGTCGACCTGACCGGGGTTCCGGCCGAGGGCGGAAGCCAAGCGAGCCACCGCGTGATCGCCGATCACCTGCGCGCATCGAGCTTCCTTGTCGCCGACGGTGTGCTGCCGTCGAACGAAGGCCGCGGCTATGTGCTGCGTCGGATCATGCGCCGCGCGATGCGCCATGCGCATCTGCTTGGCGCCAAGGACCCGCTGATGTACCGGCTGCTGCCGTCGCTGACCGCCGAGATGGGCGCTGCCTATCCCGAACTGATCCGCGCGCAGCCGCTGATCGCCGAGACGCTCGAGCGCGAGGAAACCAAGTTCCGCCAGACGCTCGACAAGGGCTTGCGGCTGCTCGACGAGGCAACCGTTGGCATGAGCGCGGGCGCGACGCTGCCCGGCGATGTCGCGTTCAAACTCTACGACACTTACGGTTTCCCCTATGACCTGACCGAGGATGCGCTGCGCACGCAGGACATCGCGGTCGACCGCGCGGGCTTCGATGCGGCGATGGCGCAGCAGAAGGCGGCGGCGCGCGCGGCGTGGAAGGGTAGCGGGCAGAAGGCTTCGGAGGAAATCTGGTTCGACCTCGCCGAAGCCAATGGCAGCACCGAATTCACCGGCTATGGCGCGACCGCGGGCGAGGGACAGGTCATCGCGCTCGTCAAGGACGGCGTGCCCGTCGACGAAGCCAAGGCGGGCGACGAGCTGGTCGTGCTGACCAACCAGACGCCCTTTTACGGCGAGAGCGGCGGCCAGATGGGCGACGCGGGCACGATCGCGACGCTTGAAGGCGCCAAGGCTTCGGTCAGCGACACCGGCAAGCCGCTCGGGCGGCTGCATGCGCATCAGGCGAAGCTGGAAGCCGGTACGTTGAAGGTCGGCGATACGGTCCAGTTGTCGGTCGACGCGGCGCGGCGCGACCGCATCCGCGCCAATCACAGCGCGACGCACCTTGTGCATGCGGCGCTGCGCAATCGGCTGGGCGGGCATGTCACGCAAAAGGGCAGCCTGGTCGCCGAGGACCGCTTCCGTTTCGACTTCTCGCATCCCAAGGCGCTGAGCGCAGAAGAGATCGCCGACATCGAGGCGGATGTGAATGCGCAGATCCGCGGCAACGAGGCGGTGACGACGCGGCTGATGACTCCCGACGACGCGGTCGCGGCGGGCGCGCTGGCGCTGTTCGGTGAGAAATATGGCGACGAGGTACGCGTGCTCAGCATGGGTGCGGCGGACGATCATAGCTATTCGGTCGAGCTTTGCGGCGGCACGCATGTGCGGGCGCTTGGCGACATCGCCTTGTTCAAGATCATCAGCGAGAGCGCGGTCTCGTCGGGCGTGCGGCGTATCGAGGCGCTGACTGGCGATGCGGCGCGCCAGTGGCTGAACGGCCGCGACGAGGCGCTGAAGGCGGCGGCGGCGGCGCTCAAGACCTCGCCCGACGATGTGCCGGCGCGCGTCGCGCAGCTCGCGGAGGCGTTGAAGAAGGCCGAGCGCGAACTGGCAGATGCGAAGAAGGCCTTGGCAATGGGCGGCGGTGGCGGCGCGGCGGCTGGGCCGGCGGTCGAGCAGGTTGGCGACACGGCGTTCCTTGCGCAGGTCGTCGAAGGGCTCGATCCCAAGGATCTGCGCGGCACGGTCGACGGGCTGAAGAAGCAGGTCGGCAGCGGCGTTGCGATGCTCATCGCGGTCAACGACGGCCGCGCTTCGGTCGCGGTCGGAGTTACCGAGGGCGTGGCGCATAATGCCGTCGACCTGGTCAAGGCCGCGGTCGCGGCGCTCGGCGGGCAGGGCGGCGGCGGGCGGCCCGACATGGCGCAGGGCGGCGGACCCGATGGTGGCGCGGCGAACGACGCCGTCGCCGCTGTCAAAGCCGCGCTCGCTTGAAACCGACCAAGAAGACGCGGCGCATCGATCATGCCGAACGGCTGATCGCGGCGCCGCTGGTCGATGTCTTCGCGGCCTTCACGAGCGCGGCGAAGCTCGCTTTATGGTTGCCGCCCGAGGGGGCGACGGGGATTTTCGAGCATGTCGACCTGCGCGCGGGTGGCGGCTTTTTGATGCGGCTGACCTTTGACGACGCCGATGTCGAGACCAAGAGCGACGACGACAGCGATGTCGTGGAAGTCTATATCCCGACACTCGATGACGGGCGGCTGGTGGTGTGGCAGGTCGAATTCGAGTCCGACGATCCGCGCTTTTCGGGGACGATGGAGATGCACTGGTATCTGTCGCGGCAAGGCGGCGGCACGCTGGTCACGATCGACGCGCATCATGTGCCGCCAGGGATTTCGGCGAAGGACCATGTTGAGGGGCTGAATAGCTCGCTCGCCAATTTGGCGGGGGTGGTGGAAGGCGGCCGTTAGAAGGCTGCGCGTGTTCCCGCGAAGGCGGGGACCCATCTCCTGCCGGTTAAAAATAGCGCTGGCCGGAGATGGGCCCCTGCCTTCGCAGGGGTACGGGGAGGTCAGCCCTCCACGCCCTTCGCTTTCCCCCACGCCCTTGCGGCGGTGTAACCCAGATAGCCCGTCCCGAAGAGCGCGTAGAGCGACTCCGGAATGCCCGCGAGATAGGCGTTCATGCCGTCGGCGATGCCCTTCGCCATCTCGGGGCGCGCCGCGGCGATCAGGCCCATCGGGATCGCCCAGAGCAGCAGCGCATACATGACATAGAGGAAGCTCGGTCGCGCGCGGCTGGTCCACGGGTCGGCGCTGTTCGCCTCGGCGACGATCGCGGTCATCCGGGTACGGATCGCTTCCATTTCCTGGCTGCCCTCCATCTTGAGGAGTTCGAGCTTGGCGCGGTCGCGCGCTTCGGGATCGGGGATGATCTTGTCGATCAGCTTGGCGATGGGGCCGATCAGGCCTTCGATAATGCTCATGTCTGAACGTCCTTTTTTTCGGAAAGTCTCAAAAGTCACACTGCGTTGCGGTATAATGATACCCGTCAGCCATCTCCGACCCGATTTGCGAGCCAGCCGTAGAGGAAGGCCTCCTGGCTCGGGCGGCGTTCGGCGAGGGCGATGTAGCGTTCGCCCTGCAGCGCCTCCATCGCGCGCAAGAGGACGGTTTCGCCGTCCTTGCCGCGCGCTTTCAGGAAACCGTCGAGCGCCGACAGCGTGCGCGGGCCGACCTCGCGATCGACCGCGATATCGGGATAGTCGCGCGCCGCGCGGTTGAGCGCGTTGAGCGCGCGCTGGAGAAAGCCCGCGGCGGTGCCGGTGCCCATGTTGACGCCGGTGTCGAAGAGTTCGGCGGCAATCCTGGATGCACGCAGCGCGACCTTGTCGAAGCCGGGGCGCAGCCAATAGAGGCGGCGATAGATCGACGCGGCCTCGCTGCGCGGCAGCTCGCGCATCGCGCCCGCATAGCCCTGCGCGCGCGCGACCGCCTCGGTGATTCCCCAGCAAGTCGGGCCACCGCGGTCGGCGGGGTGGTTTACATATCGCCCTTCGCGGTCGATGACGGCATCGATCAGCGCGTCGGCGGCGCAGGTGGATGGATCGGGTCTTGGCATGATTCGCTCCTGTGGTTTGTTGAACAGGTAAAACGAACCATATGGGAATATTGTAGGAAAGGGTTTTCGCCATGCGGGCATTGCAGGTACGCGAATTGCTCTCCGATCATGCGGGGGCGGCGCTTGCGGATTTGCCTTTACCCGTGCCCGGACCCGGCGAGGTGCGCGTGCGGGTGCGCGCGGCGGCGGTGAATTTCCCCGACCTGCTGATGACCGGCGGCGGCTATCAGTTGAAGCCCGACCTGCCGTTCGTGTCCGGGCTGGAATTCGCGGGCGAGGTTGATGCGGTGGGCGAGGGCGTCGACGGCTGGGCGCCGGGCGACGCGGTGATCGGCGGCAACCGGTTCGGCGCGATGGCCGAATATAGTGTCGTTCCGGCGGCAAACCTGCGCCGGAAGCCCGAACGACTGAGCTGGGACGCGGCGGCCGCCTATCCGGTCGCTTATCTGACCGCCTATGTCGCGCTCGTCCGTTGCGCGCGGGTCGAGCCGGGCGAGTGGGTGCTGGTGCATGGCGCCGCGGGCGGGGTCGGGTTGGCGACGGTCGATCTGGCGAAGGCGCTGGGTGCGCGCGTGATCGCGGCGGCGAGCAGCGCGGAAAAGCGCGAGGCGATTGCGCGGCTCTACGCGCCCGATGCGGTGATTTCCGCCGGGCCCGGATTTCGCGACGAGGTGAAGGCGCTGACTGGCGGCACCGGCGCCGATGTGATTTTCGATCCGGTCGGGGGCGACGTCTTCGACGAATCGACGCGCTGTATCGCGTTCGGCGGGCGCCTGCTTGTCGTCGGCTTTGCGTCGGGGCGCATTCCCGAGGTGTCGGTGAACATGCCGCTGATCAAGGGCTTTTCGGTCGTCGGGGTGCGCGCGGGTGAATATGGCCGCCGATTTCCCGAACGCGGCGCGGAGAATGTCGCGGCGATCGATGCGCTGGCGGCCGCGGGGAAAATCCGGCCGCACGTTCATGCGTCGCTCGATCTCGCCGACTGGCGCGAAGGCTTTGCGATGCTCGAGCGGCGCGAGGTGGTGGGCAAGGTCGTGCTGAAACCGTGACGAGCCGAAGCCGCTGCCATAGTTTTACGACACGGGGGCTGCCATGTCCGGGGTGGGGCGTCGTGGCGCTATTGCCGATATGACCAAAGGACATGGAATGAAGAAATTGACGATGATCGCCGCTTCGATCGGCATGGCTGTTCCAGGCATCGCTGCCGCCCAGCCGCCGCAGGATGGCGGCCGCATGTTCGCGATGATCGACGCCAATAGCGACGGCAAGCTCGACAAGGCCGAGATCACCAAGATGGCCGAAATGCGCGCCCAGCAGCAGGGCGATCCGACGATGGCCTCGCCCGAAAAGGTCGATGCTTTCATCAAGTTTATCGATGCGAACGGCGACGGCGTGGTCGACAAGGCGGAACTGGCCGCGAAGCAAAAGGCGCGCGCGGAACCGCCGCCGCCGGCCGAGGAGGGCCAGCCCTAAAAGAGCGTCCAGAGTGGGTTGGCGGGGTCGGCGAGCAGCTTCGCGGTCAGGGCGAAGGACATGACCACAAGCAGCGGCCGCACCCCGCGCCCGCCAAAGCGGATCGCGAGCCGCGCGCCGAGCTGGTTACCCGCGACATTGGCGGCCGCCATCGACAGACCGAGCAGCCAGAGGACATGGCCGCCGACGATCATCGCGAGCAGGCCGGCGACATTGGTCGCGAGGTTGAGGAACTTTGCGTTGCCGATCGCGCGAACGAGCCCGAGCCCGCCGAGCGCGACGAGCGTGAGCGTCAGGAACGAGCCCGCGCCCGGGCCGAAGAAGCCGTCGTAGAAGCCGAGCGCCGTAACGATGAGGGTGAGCCCGAGCGGGCCGACGCGCGCGTGGCGGTCAACGCTGCTCATCGGCGGCGCGAGCAGGAAATAGAGCCCCATCGCGATCAGCAGCAGCGGGACGAGCGCGGCGAGGAAATCGGAGCGGACATATTGGACCGTGGTCGCGCCGAGCACCGAGCCGGCAAAGGCGCCCGCCGCGGGCCAGGCGAAGCGGCGAAGGTCGACATGCCCCTCGCGCCAGAAGGTCAGGAAGGCCGAGCCGGTGCCGATCGTGCTTTGCAGCTTGTTCGTCGCGATCGCCGAGACCGGCGGGACTCCGGCCGCCATCAACGCGGGGATGGTGAGGAGCCCCCCGCCGCCCGCCATCGCGTCGACCGTCCCGGCGACAAAGGCGACGCCGATCAAGAAGGCGAAGATTTCGGGGGCGAACTCCATACGGGCGCTCCTAGGTGCGATCGCCCGGCTTGGCCAGTATCGCGGCGCCGCATAGCAATGCGGCAGACGCGCTGCGTCACACCGGCGTGTCGAGCTCGGCAAGGCGGCGCGGGAGAGTGAAGCCCGCACCGAAGCGGTCGCCGGGCTCCGCGATCATCTCGCTGCGCCCCGAATACCAGGCCTGGCCGGCGACCCGGACGCGCGACGCGGCATCGAGTCCGGTTCCGCTCGTCGCGGCGAGCGTCCCGACGAAGCCTTCGCTCGACACGCCCCGGATTTCGCAGCTGTCCCCCACCGTCATCTCGTCCTTCGCGGCGGCGAGCGCGATACGCGCCGTTACCCCGCTGCCGGTCGGCGAGCGGTCGATCTGTCCATCGGCGAAGATGCAAAGATTGTAGCTGGGCTGGCCGCCATGCGTGCCGAGCGCCACATCGTCGGTCAGGATCGTGCCGTAGAGAAAGCCGAGATCGGGTTCGGTCGGATGGACGATGGGCCCGTTGGCACGGATCGCCTCGGTGATCGCGGTCGCGGCCTGCACGAGCTCTGCCAGCGGCGTTTCCATCAGCGACAGGCCGATCCGGCTCGCGGGCAGGATCGCGTAGAAGGCTCCGCCGAAAGCGATGTCGACGCGGACCGGGCCGAGGCCGGGAACCTCAACAGTCCGATCGAACGCGCTCGCAAAAGATTCGACGCTCTCGAATGCGACGCGGGCGACGCCGGCTTCGTCCGCCTCGACATCGACCTGGATGACGCCGCAAGGGGCCTCGAGCCCGAAGCGGGCCTTGCCGTCAACGCGCGCGACGCGACCCGTGTCGACCGCCCAGCGGCCGATCGCGATGGTCGCGTGGCCGCACATCGTGCTGTATCCTTCCTGATGCGTGAAGAGCACGGCAAGGTCGGCCCCCGCTGCGCAGGGCTCGGTCGGGATCACGCCGTACATGCCGTCATGCCCGCGCGGTTCGAGCATCAGCATCGTGCGCAGATGATCGAAGCGCGTCTGGGCATCGCGCCTTTTTTCGAGGATCGTGTTGCCGGCGAGCGGGGGATATCCGGCCTCGACGATACGGACGGGCTCGCCTGCGGTGTGCATGTCGACGATGCGGATGATCGAGGTTTCGCGATTCGATGTCATATCCGTATCTCAGTCGAGCGCGGCGTTTCAGGCAAGCACGATTTGGACCGCCAGGAACAAGGGAGGTCGCGCCAATGATCGTGACGATCCAGCGGCGGCTGGCGCGGACGTGCGTGCGCGTCGCCCCCGGTGCGATGGTGCGCGATCCCGTCAGCATGCTGCCAGATTGTCCGTAAAATTGGTCGGGACGAGAGGATTCGAACCTCCGACCCCCACACCCCCAGTGTGATGCGCTACCAGGCTGCGCTACGTCCCGACCGGCCCCCGTAAGGGCAGGCGAGGCCCCTAGCGCGGGTTGGCGGGCGATGCAAGCGGGGATGGCGCGTTATTGCCTCGATTGACGGGGCGGGGTTGATATGGCGGGCATCATTCCCATTTCGGCCACGCTTGCCAAGGGGGAGGGGCGCAGCGACCGGTTGCGCGGGGCTTCCCTGCGTGATAGGCGCCGCGCCATATTTGCGTGCCGGTTCCGCAAGGGAATTGGCAATGCTTACGAACGGAAAGTTTTTCACTCATGTCGACGCAATTGCTTCTGACCCAGGCGGCCGGATCGGGCGGCGGGGCTGCCGGTTTCCTGATGCTGGTTCCCTATCTGCTGATCTTTGCGGTGTTCTGGTTCTTCCTGATCCGCCCGCAGCAGGTCCGCGCCAAGGAACATCGCGCCAAGGTCGCGGCGGTCAAGCCGCGCGACCAGGTCGTGACCGGCGGCGGCATCGTTGGCAAGATCACGCGCGTCGACGATGATTTCGTCGATGTCGAAATCGCACAGGGCGTGAAAATCAAGGTCGTCAAGTCGACCCTCGCCGACGTTCTCCAGCCCGGTGGCAAGCCCGCCAACGACTGACGCGGCGGGCCCCGCGTTCCTCGCTGGCCCGCTCTTGCTATCGGATCTATAGACCATGCTCGATTTCCCGCGCTGGAAAACCATCGGCATCAGCATCATCCTGCTGCTGGGTATCCTCTTTTCCGTTCCCAGCTTCCTTCCCGAAAAGACGCGGGAAAGCCTGCCGTCGGTCCTGCAGGCGAAGGTCAATCTGGGCCTCGACCTTGCCGGCGGTAGCCACTTGCTGCTCGAAGCCGACATCGCCGACCTGCGCAAGACGCAGCTCGCGAATATGGAAAAGACCGTGCGTGCCGCGATGCGGGGTGAAAGCGGCCCCGACGACGATATCGCGATCGGCGAGCTGTCGACCACGGGCGGCAAAATCAGCTTCCTCGTCCGCGATCTCGCGAAGCTCGACAGCGCACGCGAGCGGCTGTTCAGCGAGACGCGCGGTGCGCAGCTGACGGGCCAGCGCGACTGGAACATCACCGTCGTCGATTCGACGCGGATCGAGATGACCCCGACGGGAGCCGGGCAGGCACAGGCCGTCGCGAACGCGATGGATACGGCGCGCGACATCATCGACAAGCGCGTCAATGCGCTCGGCACGCGCGAACCGACGATCATTCGCGAAGGCGACGACCGCGTCGTCGTGCAGGTCCCCGGCCTGCAGGATCCGGCGGCGCTGAAAGAACTGATCGGCAAGACCGCACGCCTCGAATTCCGCATGGTCGACGCCAACGCCGATCCCGCCGAAGCCGCCGCGGGCCGCGTCCCGGTCGGCAGCGAAATCGTTCCCTATGCCGAGGGCGAGGGCAGTGGCGCCGCGTTCGAAGTGCTGCGCCGCCAGGTGATGATCAGCGGTGAGCAGCTGATCGACGCCAAGCAAAGCTATGACCCGCAGAACAATCAGCCGGTCGTTTCGATCCGCTTCGATTCGGGCGGGTCGAACACCTTTGCCAAGGTGACGGCGCAGAGCGTCGGCAAGCGCTTCGCGATGGTGCTCGACGGCAAGGTGTTGTCGGCGCCGTCGATCAACGAGCCGATCCTGGGCGGCAGCGCGCAGATTTCGGGCAGCTTCAGCGTCGCGAGCGCCAATGCGCTGGCGATTTCGCTGCGCTCTGGCGCGTTGCCGGTGAAGATGACCGTGGTCGAAGAACGCACGGTGACCCCCGAACTCGGCGCCGATTCGATCCGCAAGGGCGCGATCGCGGGCATCATCGCGACGGTGTCGGTGCTGGTGCTGATGATCGTCGTTTACGGCCGGTTCGGCGTCTACGCCTGTATCGCGCTGATCTTTAACGTCTTCCTGATCATCGCGATCATGGCGGGGTTCAATGCCACGCTGACCTTGCCGGGTATCGCGGGCTTCGTGCTCACCATCGGCGCCGCGGTCGACGCGAACGTGCTGATCAACGAGCGCATACGCGAGGAATTGAAGCGCGGGCGCAAGGTCTTCCAGGCCGTCGAGCTTGGCTATTCCGAAGCGAGCCGCGCGATTTTCGACGCGAACGTCACCAACGTCATCGCGGCGTCGCTGATGTTCTGGTTCGGCTCGGGCCCGATCAAGGGTTTCGCCGTGGTGCTGACCATCGGCATCGTCACCAGCGTTTTCACCGCCGTCACTGTCACGCGCATGTTCGTAGCCCATTGGCTGCGCACCAAGCGCCCGACGACCATCAACATTTAAGGGAGGGAGCGAATCATGCGCTTGCTGAAACTCGTCCCCGACGACACGAACATCGACTTCCTGCGGTGGCGCAAGCTCGCCTCCGCGATGAGCATCATCCTGGTCATCATCTCGATCGCGCTGGTCGCGGTGAAGGGGCTGAACCTGGGCATCGACTTTGTCGGCGGTCAGTCGGTCCGCGTCGAATTCACCCAGACGATGCCGCCGATCGACGAAATCCGCGAAAAGGTCGGCGATATCGGTCTTGGCGAAGCGACGATCCAGCAGTTCGGATCGGACAAGGCCGTGTCGATCCGCACCGCGCTGCCCGACGGCGACAAGGCGGCCGCCGAACGTGCGGGGCAGCAACTCGTGGCGGGCATCCAGAAGGCGTTCCCGACCGCGAAGGCGGGTTCGGTCGAAACCGTGTCGGGCAAGGTGTCCGAAGAATTGCTGCGCACGGGTGCGATCAGCCTCGCGCTCGCGATGCTCGGCATCTCGATCTATATCTGGATCCGCTTCGAATGGCAGTTCGGCGTCGGTGCGCTCGGCCGCCTGTTCCACGAGGTTGCGCTGACCTTTGGTTTCTTTGCGGTGACGCAGATCCAGTTCGACCTCAACAGCGTCGCGGCGTTGCTGACGATCGTCGGTTACTCGCTGAACGACACGATCGTGGTCTATGACCGCATTCGCGAGAATCTCAAAAAATACCGCAAGATGGACATCGTTCCGCTGCTGAACCTCAGCATCAACGAGACGCTGTCGCGCACGGTGATGACGAGCGTTGCGATGCTGCTCGCGCTCGGCGTACTGCTGATCTTCGGCCCCGACGTGATCTTCGGCTTCACCGCAGCGATCCTGCTCGGCGTCTTCGTCGGCACCTATTCGTCGATCCTGATGTCGACGCCGATCCTCGTGTGGCTGAAAGTCGGCCCGCATAGCTTCGTGCCGCGCACGACGGCGGGGATGGACGGCGGCGAGCGCGTCGAGCGCAAGGACGACGGCGCGGTCGTCTGAGCCCCGAAGCTTGAAAAAAACGGCGCCGGCCTGCTCTGAGAGTGGGCCGGCGTTGCCGTATCTAGCGACTTGCGCAGCGGCGGAGATGCGTCGCCAGTTCGCGGCCGTTGCGGTCCCAGTCGAAGCGGCCGCCCAGGCTGGCCGCGACGTCGGACGGTGAGGGCGGATTCGCGAGAACGGCCCGCACGGCCTCGGCAATCGCGCCGGGCGTGCGCTCGACGATCCGGCCGGCGATTGGCGACGTCACCAGCTCGGCGGCCCCGCCCGCGTCGCTGATCACGATGGGCGTGCCGCAAGCGAGCGCCTCGACCCACGCATTGGCGAGGCCTTCGCTGACCGACGGCATGACGACGGCGGCGGCGGCGCGATAAAGCTGCGGCAGGTCGGCGTTGGCGACGGGCCCCATGAAATGGACGCGGGCGCCGACGCCAAGCTTTTGCGCGAGTGCGCGGTAGCGGCCTTCCTCATCGCCCGCACCCGCGAGCCAGTAGTGGACGCCGGGCAGCGCGGGCAGCGCCTCGATGACGAGCGCCTGACCCTTGCGTTTGATCAGCGCGCCGACGGTGAGGATTGCGGGGGCGCCGCCCATGCCGAGCGTTGTACGCGCGGCGGCGCGGTCGCCGGGGTGGAAGCGTGCGGTGTCGATTCCGGTGTAGTGGACGGCGACTTTCGCCGGGTCGATGCCGATCGCCGCGATGTCGCCGCGCATCGCTTCGGAGACGGCGAGCAGACCGGCGGCTTTCCGGCCCGCTTCGATCACCTGCGATTGCGTCGCCGGATCATGGCCGAAGTGGCTGATGTCGGCGCCGCGCGCCTTGGCGGAGAAAGGCAGGCCGAGCGTATCCGCGACGCGCATCGCGGCGGGTCCGTCGGGGTAGAAGAATTGCGCGTCGATCACGTCGAAGGACCGGCCGCGCACCGCGGACAGCACGGCGCGCGCGACCTTTGCCGGATTGAATCTTGCTCCGACGCGCGGGATCAGCGTGAAGCGCGGGCGGAGGACGGTGAGGCCGTTCCAGACCTCGCTTCGCGGAAGGCTACGGAGCGCGCGATAGCGTTTGTGGAGTGAGAGCGGGAAGGGCGGCAGGCCGACCGGCGCGACGATCGTGAGCTCGATGCCGGGCTGCGCCGCGAGCGCGCGCAGGCTTTTCTCGACGAAGAGGCCGAAGTTGGGCCGCGCCGTGTCGGGAAACAGGGTTGCGATCGAAAGGACGCGCAAGGACGGAGCGGCGGACACTCAGAGCGAGCGGAGCAGGCGGACGGCGACCGCGGCCCACGGCGGGTTGCTGACGACCTGCTGGCGCTGGCCGGTGCCGAGCGGGAGCAGGTGGAGCTTTTCGCCGTCGACGTTGAGCAGGCGCGCGAAGAAGAAGCGGCCGGCGGGGCGGGGGACGAGCAGGTCGCGGTTGAGCACGCTGGCCCAGTCGCCCTCGATGCGGCGGCACCATATTTCGTCGCCCGCGCGATAGTCACCGATCGACGAGGTGACACGCACCGCGACCATATCCTCGCCGGGACGCGCGGTGAGCGCCTGTTCGACGCGCGTCGGCGCCTGCGCGCCCTCGGCGCCGAGCAACGCCGTGATCGTGAGCTGGGTGTCCTGCGGGAGCTGGACGAGTTCGGCGGCATCGACGCCGAGCGCCGCCGCGATGCGGTTCATCCAGCCGAGCGAGAGCGTGCGCGTGCCCGTTTCGAGGCGCCCGATCGTCTGCGCGGTGGTCGGCGGAACGCAGCGCTGGCCGACCTCCTCGAGCGTCAAACCCTTGGCGCGGCGGACCGAGCGGATGCTGTTGATCATCGCAAAACCCTCAAATAACCAAATCGGTTTCTTCTTTCCTACAAAATATTCCAGTGTCAAGCCCGGTGTGCAGAACAGGAGAATCGCATGACCGCACGGCGCCTCGAAACGCATCTTCACCCCGATGACCGGATCGATCCGGGAAAGGCGGGGCCGCAGGTGATGCGCCATGTGACGGTCAATGTCGCCGAAAGCCCGATCGCATGGCTGGCGTCACGCGGGTTGCTGACGTCGGCGCAGCTCGGCGCGGGCGAGAGGCTGCGCGGCGATTATGAGCGCGCGGGGTTATCGGCGCGGGTGACGATGCGCTGGGATGCCGCACCGCCGGGCAAAAGCCGCGGCGGCGCGCGGGCGGCGGATGCGTCGCTGGCGCGGATCGATGCGCACCGGCGCTTTCACGCGGCGCTCGACGCGGCGGGACCGGGGCTGGCCGACATCTGCTGGCGCGTCATCTGCGCGGGCGAGGGGATTGGTGGGGCCGAGAAGGCGCTGGGCTGGCCGGCGCGGTCGGGCAAGCTGGTGCTGGGACTGGCGCTCGACCGGCTGGCGCGGTTTTATGGGACGGGTTTATGACCTCCCCCTTGATGGGGGAGGCAGCGAGACTTGGCAGCTTGCTGCCTAGGCGCAGCGGTAGGGGTGTGGTCTCGGCTTGAAGCGGCGGTGCAATGACGCAGCATCACCCCCATCCAACTTCGCCTAATCGCTTCGCGATAAGGCTTCATATCCTTCCCCCATCGAGGGGGAAGGTTCACTGAAGGCTCTCGACCTCCTCGGCCAATTCCAGCCAGCGATCCTCCGCCGCCGCTTTTTCCTCCCGCAGCGTGTCGAGTTTCGCTGTCAGCGCATTGAAGCGCGCATTGTCGCGCGTGAACAGGCTGCCGTCGGAAAGGTCGGTTTCGATACCCGCCATCTCCGTCTCTATCGCTTCGATGCGTCCCGGCAGCAGGTCGTAGTCGCGCTGGTCCTTGTAGCTCAATTTCTTGCGCGCCGTCGGCGGGGGCGGCGGGGCGGCGGTTGCGGCCTTGGCTTTGACGCTGTTGGGCTTGATCCGCTTCGCCTCCCAGTCGGCGTAGCCGCCCGCGACGATGTCGACCCTGCCCGATCCGTCGAGGCCGAGCGTCACGGTGACGGTGCGGTCGAGGAAATCGCGGTCGTGGCTGACGAGCAGCACGGTGCCGGCATAGTCGGCGATGACTTCCTGCAACAGATCGAGCGTTTCGAGGTCGAGGTCGTTGGTCGGCTCGTCGAGCACGAGCAGGTTCGATTCGCGGGCGAACTCGCGCGCGAGGAGGAGGCGCGAGCGTTCGCCGCCCGACAGCGCGCCGACGCTGGCCTCCATGACGCCGGGGTCGAAGAGGAATTCCTTGAGGTAGCCCTGAATATGCTTTTTGACGCCGCGCACCTCGACCCAGTCGCCGCCGTCGGAGAGGATGTCGCGGACGGTTTTGTCCGGCGACATCAGGCTGCGCTGCTGGTCGATGATGATGCCATCGAGCGTCGGGGCGAGGGTGATGCTGCCGGTATCGGGTTGGATCTCGCCGGTCAGCAGCTTGAGCAAGGTCGATTTGCCCGCGCCGTTCGCGCCGACGATGCCGATGCGGTCGCCGCGCTGGACGCGGAAATCGAAATTCTTGATGATCGTGCGGTCGCCGAAGCTTTTCGAGACGCCCTCGGCGACGATCACCGATTTCGAGCGGACATCGTCGTTGGCGAGGCCGAGCTTGGCGACGCCGGGGCCGCCGATCATCGCGGCGCGGGTCGCGCGCATTTCCTTCAGCTTTTCGAGGCGGCCCTGATTGCGCTTGCGGCGCGCGGTGACGCCGCGTTCGAGCCAGTGTGCCTCGAGCCGCAGTTTCGAATCGAGGCGCTGGGCGGCGCGGGCTTCTTCCGCGGCGACCGCGTCGCTCCATTCCTCGAAGCCGCCGAAGCCGATTTCCTTGCGGCGGATGCTGCCGCGGTCGAGCCACAGCGTCTGACGCGTCAGGCGGGTGAGGAAGGTGCGGTCGTGGCTGATCGCGACGAACGCGCCGGTGTAGCGCGCGAGCCAGCTTTCGAGCCAGTCGATCGCGGCGAGGTCGAGGTGGTTCGTCGGCTCGTCGAGCAACAGCACGTCGGGGTTTTGGGCCAGCGCGCGCGCGAGCGCGGCGCGGCGGCGTTCGCCGCCCGAGGCGCTGGCGGCGGTGCGGCTCATGTCGATGCCGAGCTGGTCGGCGATCGCGGCGACCTCATAGGCTTCGGGGGCGTTGGGTGCGGCGACTGCGAAATCCATCAGCGTTGCGAAGCCCGAAAAATCGGGCTCTTGTTCGAGCATCACGACATGCGTGCCCGGCACGATCACGCGCTTGCCCTTGTCGGCGTCGATCTGCCCCGCGAGTAGCTTGAGCAGCGTCGTCTTGCCCGCGCCGTTGCGGCCGATCAGCGCGAGGCGGTCGCGCTCGCCGACATAAATGTCGAGATCCTGGAACAGCCAGCCGCTGCCCTGCACAAGGCCGAGGCCTTCATATGATAAAATCGGTGCTGCCATGATGAACGGCTCGCTACTGGCGCGTTCAGCATCATGCAAGCGCGCTGCGCACAAAGGCCGGAACGGGTTCGCTCCGTCTGCGTTACGGGGCGGACATCAGAGATGACCGAAAGCCCGGTTCACAGGAGAATGAAATGACGAAGCAAATGCTCGCCGCTATGGCATCCGGACTGGCCCTGATGGCGGCAACCCCCGCGATCGCCCAACAAGGAGGTTCGACCGTGACCGCAGCAACGACCCAAGGCCCGATCCTGTCCTTCGCGGTCAGCGAGGAAGTGCGGTCGCGTCCCGACCAGGCGACTGTCGGCGCCGGCGTGACGACGACCGCCCCGACCGCGGTCGAATCGATGCGCGCGAATGCCGCCGCGATGGACAAGCTGATCGCCGCCGCAAAGGCGCGCGGGATCAAGGCCGAGGATATCCAGACGAGCGGCATCAACCTGTCGCCGCAATATGACTATAACAACCGCGGCGACGGCCAGCCGCCGCGCTTCCTGGGTTATCAGGTGTCGAACATGGTGCGCGTGACGACGGCGAAGATCGCCGACATCGGTCCGCTGCTCGACGCGCTGGTCGCCGCGGGCGGCACCAATATCGACGGCCCGTCGTTCGGCATGAAGGATCCCGACGCGCAGCTCGTCGGCGCGCGCGGCACCGCGATCAAGGCGGCCGAGGCGAAGGCGCAGGACTATGCGCGCCTCGCGGGCTTCCGCGGCGTCGAGCTGGTGTCGATCAGCGAAGGCAGCTTCGGCGGCCCGCAGCCGCCTATGCCCTATGCGCGCGGCCTGATGGCGGCCGACGCCAAGGCGACGCCGGTCGAGCCGGGGCAGGTCGGCAACACGCTGACGCTGAATTTCCAGTATCGGTTGGTGAAGTAATCCAAGGATAGGCGTCGCCCCAGCGAAAGCTGGGGCCGCCATCGTCATTGCGCTATGTCGCGGGCGATCCTGGCTTTCGCTGGGATGACGTCAAATCGCCAGCTCCCCCTCGGCCCAAGGCCAGGGGCGCTCGCGAAACCATTTCGTGATGATGTATTTGCGGCCCTTGCGCACCTTCATCCCATGGTGGAGCGTGTCGGGGTTGGCGGTGCCGTCGAGATGGACATTGTTCCATGCGAGCAGCTTGCCCGCCTCGGGCTGGTGCATCTTGCCGGTCGCGAGGAAGCGTGTCGCGCCCCCTGCGGCGGGTTCGTTGAGGTAGATCATCAGCGTCCAGCTACGCTGGCCGGGTATCGCGCAATAGGTTTCCCAGTCGGCGCCGTGCGGGTCGAAATAATCGGTGTGCGCCTTGAATTCCTGTCCGACGTCGTAGCGCTGGCCCTGCATCGGCTCGCCATATTCGCGCGGGATGCCGGTGAGGTCGTGGAGGCGGTTGTTGACTGCGACCACGATCGGGTCGCGATGATCGAGGTCGCAGGTCGTGCTGGTGCGAAAGGCGTCGTCGCCGTTCGGATCGGCGATCGTCGAGGGCCGCACGTCGCGGTCGATCTGCGCGATCAGCGCGGCGCAGGTTTCGGCGTCGAGGAAGCCCGACAGCATGAACTGCTGCAGCTTTGGCGTCGGCGCGCGGCGGATGCCGGGGACGGCGGCGAGCCGTTCGGCGGTGCGGTCGGCGCCCGAGGTCGCCATGTCGACATGATCATTCGCAGCCATGGCGCGCTTTTTAGCAGGGAAGCGCGTGCGAACAATGCTTGACGAGCGGGGGGATGCGCGCCTATTCGCCGCGCGCTGTCGAGGGTGCTTCGCGCGCCGCTCTTCGCTTATGTGGCGACCATAGCTCAGTTGGTTAGAGCGCCGGTTTGTGGTACCGGAGGTCGCGGGTTCGAGCCCCGTTGGTCGCCCCATTTTCTCTATCATCGCGCATAGACGCTTTTGGGGTGACTCGTCGCGCTCGTTGCATTATTGCGTCCTGACGTAATTTTCTTATGCACCAATTTCGTATATGGGGATGAGCCAATGTCCGCAGTCTGGGATTTCGCCGATTTCGACGATCATGAACATGTCCACATGTTCCGCGATCGCGCCAGCGGGCTGACGGCGGTTATCGCCGTCCACTCGACGCACCTCGGCCCCGGCGCGGGCGGCGTGCGTTATTGGCATTATCCGCAGCGCGGCGCGGCTATCACCGACGCGCTGCGCCTGTCGCGCGGCATGAGCTATAAGAATGCGATGGCGGGGCTGCCGATGGGCGGCGGCAAGGGCGTGATCCTCGCCGACGAGGGCGCCGCGAAGACCCCCGAACTGCTGGCGGCGTTCGGCCGTGCGGTCGAATCGCTTGGCGGCGCTTATGTGACCGCCGAGGATGTCGGGATCACTGACGCCGACATGGTCCAGATCGCCAAGCACACCAAGCATGTCAGCGGCCTGCCGGTAGCGAGCGGCGAAGCAGGCGGCGATCCCGGTCCGCTGACCGCGCTCGGCGTCTATCTCGGCATCAAGGCGGCGATTCGCGAAGGGCTGAAGACCGACAGCGCCAAGGATGTGCGGATCGCGATCCAGGGCGTCGGCAGCGTCGGCGGCGGTGTCGCACGGCGGCTGGCGGCGGAAGGCGCGAAGTTGACCCTCGCCGACGTCAATCTGGCGCGCGCGAAGGACCTCGCCGACGAACTCGGTGCCGAGCTGGCCGATTCGGCAGCGATCATGGAGATCGAGGCCGATGTGCTGAGCCCGAACGCGCTCGGCGCGATTCTGACCGAGGCGAGCATCGAGAAACTGCGCGTGCCGATCGTCGCGGGCGGCGCGAACAACCAGCTCGCGACCGCGGCGGACGGCCAGCGCATCCACGATCGCGGCATCGTCTATGCCCCCGATTATGTGATCAACGCGGGCGGCATCATCAACGTCGCACTCGAATATCTGGGGCAGGGCAGCCGCGAGGAAGTCGAAAGCCGCATCCACCTGATCCCCGGCCGGCTCGCCGAAATCTGGGCCGAGAGCAAGGCGAGCGGCACGCCGGCGGCGTCGGTAGCCGACCGGATGGCGCAGAAGCTGATCGGGCGGGGTTGAACCGTTTGGGAGAGGGCGAGCGACTAACGCGAGCCCTCCCCGTTGCGGCTAGCGAACAAGTTCGCAAGCCTCACTGCCCCTCCCGCAAGCGGGAGGGGTTTTGTTATGTGCGATTTCCGCTAAGCCAGCCCCCGATGAAACGGCATTTTTATCTGGTCGCGGGCTGGGCGTCGTTGGGGCTTGGCGCGATCGGCGCTTTCCTGCCCCTGCTGCCCACGGTGCCGTTCGTGATCCTTGCGGCCTTTTGCTTCGCGCGCTCGTCGCCGCGGCTCGAGAATTGGCTGCTGACGCACCCGCACTTTGGGCACCATATCGACGCGTGGCGCGCGAAGGGCGCCATCAGCCGTAAAGGCAAAGTTGCCGCGACGGCCGCCTTTGCCTTCAGTATTGTTCTCGCCGCGATCTTTTCGCCCTGGCCGTGGGTGATGGTGCCGGTGATCGCCGCCGCCGTCACCGGAAGCTGGATATGGACAAGGCCGGAAGCATAGCCCCCGGCCTTGCCTGCCCGCAGATCGCGTCCGATCAGAAGTCGACCGACAAGCGTCCGTAGACGAAACGGCCGCTGAACCCGAACGGCGACTGCGACGAATAGGGCAGGAAGCTGTTGTTCAGGCCGAAGTTGAAGCCGTTCACCGTTCCGAATGGCAGGCGGTCGGGATATTCGTCGAGCAGGTTGTTCGCCCCGATGGCGAGCTGGACCGGTTCGACGGGGCGGAAACGGAATTCGAGGTCGACGACCCATTTGGGCGTGAGCGTGATGTCGCCCGGCGCCGCGCCCTTGGGGACGGTGATGTCGAGGCTGGGCCCCGGCAGGAACACCTTGCCATAGCGGTTCGCGCGCAGCGTCAGCCCCGCCGGCCCCGATTCCCAGTCGAACCCGACGTTCAGCTTGTTCGACGGCTGGCCATCGGTCAGGCGGAAGCTTTCGGGCCGCGCGAACAGGCGCTGCGCGGTGAAGCCGCTGAACGTCCGGCGGTCGGTGATCTTGGTTTCGTTGATGTTATAGCCGGCGGTCAATGTCACCTTGCCGATGCCGAAGTCGGGCAGGCGATAGCTGCCGACGATGTCGAGCCCCTGTGTCCGCGTATCGATTCCGTTGATGAAGAAGCGCGCCGAGGTGCCCTGCACGCCCGCAGCCTGCAGGATCGCAACCACGTCGGCGCCCTGGAGGTTTTCGGTAAGCGTGATGCGGTCCTTGATCTTGATACGATAATAATCGACCGTCAGGCTGAGCCCCGGCACCATGTTGAACGCGATCCCGCCGCCGAAATTGACCGACTTTTCAGGCTTCAGCGGCTCGGCGCCGAGCGCGACGGCGATCGGCGATCCGACCGGGAAGGTGCCGATTTCGATCAGCACGCCGTTCACATTGTTGGTCGAGGTGGTCGAAAAATATTGCTGCGCCATGCCCGGAGCGCGGAAGCCCGTCGACACCGACCCGCGCAGCGCGAGGCCTTCGACCGGTTCGAGGCGCGCCGCGAGCTTGCCGTTCACCGTGTCGCCGAAATCCGAAAAATGTTCGTAGCGGCCGGCCGCCTGGACGTTGAATATCTCGCTGATGTCGGCGTCGAGCTCGACATAGCCGGCAAAGCTGTCGCGCGATTTGTCGACGGCGGTCGTCGGCGAGAAGCCGGGGAAGACCTGCGCGCCCGGTGCGGCACCATTGGTGAAGGTGAACGGACCCGCAACATAGCTTTCAAGCTGGCCGGGGACGATCCGGTAATTTTCGTTTCGCCATTCACCGCCGAGTGCGAGCGTCGTGTCGCCGATGCCGAAGTCGATGCCGTGGGTCGCGTCGAAGTTTACCGACGTTTGCCCCGAACGCAGCCCGCCCGCGTCGAACTTGCGCGGGCTGGCGAGGCCGCCGAGCGAGGTGTTGAAGGTGTTCTCGACCCCGTAATCGAGGCGGTTGGAGCCATAGTTGACCGAAAGATCGAGGTTCCATCCGCCCGTTTCGCCGCGAATGCCGCCGGCGATCGCAATGTCCTCGATCCGGCTGGTGATGAGCGGCAGGAAGCCGTCGGGGTAGAAGGGCTGGCCGCCATTGGCCCAGTCGGCGTTGCGGGGATCGAGCGCGCGGCGATAGAAGCCCGCGCCGTTGGCGTCGCGGATGCCGTAGCTGCCGAAGCTGTAGAGTTCCCAGTCGGTGCCGACGTCCATCCCGGCGTTGACGAAGAAGTTGAGATCCTTTGATTCGCCGTCGCCGAAGCGGTGCGAATAGCGGTTGAACGTCGTCTCGCGCGGGTCGCCGATGCCGGCATATTGGCGGCGGATGTCCGCGCCCGAGCGGTTGGACGGCGAGCGGTCCTTATATTCGGCGGTGAAGTTGAAATAGCCGCCCTCGCCGATCGGCAGGCCGACGTTGGTCGCGAACGTATAGGTGTCACCGTCGCGACGCTTGCGGTCCTTACCGGTGAAGGTGATGACGGGATCGACGCCGGCCGCCGCCGTCGGTGCGACGCTGGCGACCTCTGCTACATCGTCCATCGTCGTGATATATTTGCCGAAGCTGATCTGCGCCCGGCCGCCTTCGCGTTTCTTGAGCTGGATGTTGATGACGCCGGCGATGGCGTCCGACCCATATTGCGACGCGGCGCCGTCGCGCAGCACTTCGATGCGTTCGATGGCGAGCGGCGGGATGGTGTTCATGTCGACGCCCGCCGACCCGCGACCAATCGAGCCGTTGAGGTTGAGGAGCGAAGAGAGATGGCGGCGCTTGCCGTTGACGAGCACGAGCACCTGGTCGGGCGAGAGCCCGCGCAGCGTCGCGGGCCGTAGCGAGTCGGTGCCGTCGGTCAGCGACGGCTGCGGAAAGTTGAAAGAGGGGACGAGTTGATTGAGCAGCCGGTTGGTTTCGGTCGTGCCGCTGTTCTGGAGCGATTCACTCGAAATCACGTCGATCGGCACCGTGCTGTCGGCGACGGTCCGGTCGGTGCGTCGGGTCCCGGTGACGATGATCGTCGCACCGTCCGAAACCTCGCCTGCACCCTCCTGTGCGAAGGCCGGGATACTCCAACCACCCGCGACGAGCGCGGCGGCGAGAGCCAGCGAGGAGATTTGATCGGCTTTATGCATGTGGCGGCCCCTGTTGCTGTTGTTGGCGGGACGAAGCTTCCATGCTCGCGGCGGTGAGGCTAGCGCAATTCGCGAAAATTATTACGTTTTTATGCCAATTGTGGTAATTATGACGCAAATACTTGCGATGCTAAGTAATTAAATTATCGAATCTCCGTGGTATCGATACCAAAGTTGCGAGCGGCCTATGTGACCAGCGGCCCATGTAATTGGCTGGACCACCGGGGCACGCTGGCTTAAGGCTCGGCGCGCGATGCACGCCTACGCCAACCCCACCCGCTTTCTGCAAATTGCCAAGCCGCTGACGCCGTGGTTGCTCGGTGCCGGGCTGTTGCTTGTGCTGGGCGGGGCCTGGGCCGGGCTCGCGATGGTTCCGGGCGATTACAAGCAAGGCGAAACCGCACGCATCCTCTATGTTCATGTCCCGTCGGCGTGGCTCGGCATGGGCGGCTGGACGTCGCTCGCGATCGCCGGGCTGATCCAGCTTGTCTGGCGGCACCCGCTGTCGGGCATCGCCGCGCGCGCGATCGCGGTGCCGGGGATGCTGTTCACCGCGCTGTGCCTTGCGACCGGATCGATCTGGGGGCGCCCGACGTGGGGCACCTGGTGGGAATGGGACGGGCGGATGACCTCGATGCTCGTCCTGCTGTTTTTGTACGCGGGCTTTATCGCACTGACGAGCGGCGACGACGGGCAACGGCAAGGCGGTTCGCTGTCGCGCGGCGCGGCGATCTATGCGCTGGTCGGCGCGATCAATATTCCGATCATCAACCGCAGCGTCGTGTGGTGGAACAGCCTGCATCAGGGGCCGAGCATCACCCTGGGCGGGTCGAGCATCGACAGGGCGCTGCTGTGGCCGCTGGGGTTGACCGTGCTCGGCTTTTCGTTGCTATTCGGCGCCATCGTCTTGATGCGGATGCGGCGGATCATCGCCGACAACCGCGTCGCGGCGCGATTGCGACGACTGGCGGATGACGAGGGGATTTGACGCGTGACGGGGGTGATCAGCGGGGGCGGGCAATGGGCGTTTGTCGCCGCGGCCTATGGGCTGACGGTCGTGCTGACCGGCGCGGTGCTGTGGACGAGCTGGCGCGCGATGAAAAAGGCCGAGAAGCGCAGCGATGCGCTGCGAAAGGATCGTAAGTGAAGGCCAAGCATCAACGGCTGATTCTGGCACTGGTCGCGCTGTGCGGCATCGGCGGCGCCGGGGTGCTGGCGGCGAGCGCGCTGCGCGCCGAGGCGGCCTATTTCCGCACGCCGGTCGAAATTCAGGGTGGCAAGGCCGCGGTCGGCGAGCCGATGCGGCTGGGCGGTATGGTCGCCAAGGGCAGCATTCAGCGGCAGGCCGACGGCCTCACGATCCGTTTCGTTGCGACCGACGGCAAGGCGTCGGTGCCGGTCGAATATAAGGGCATCGTGCCCGACCTGTTCGGCGAGGAGAGCGGCATGGTCGCCGACGGCCGGATGCGCGCCGACGGGACCTTCGTCGCTGACCGCATCCTCGCCAAGCATGACGAGCGTTATATGCCGCCGCAGATGGGCGATATGCCGAAGAATATGAAAGCGCCGGCAACGACATGATCGCCCCGAAATTCACGTCATCCCAGCGAAAGCTGGGATCTCTGGCGTCCGAGCAGAACGATAGCGGTCCCAGCTTTCGCTGGGACGACGAGCTTTTCCAGTGATTGCCGAACTCGGTCTCGCTCTGCTGTGGATCGCGGCTGCGCTCGCGTGCCTGTCGCTCGTCGCGGGGACATTGTTCCTGCGTGGCGGTTCGAAGGATCTGGCGGCCCTCGTGCGGCCGGCGAGCGTTGCGCAGGGGGTGCTGACCGCGGCCGCCTTTGGCCTGCTGATCGCATTGTTCGTGCGATCGGACATGTCGGTCGAGCTGGTCGCGCGCAACAGCAACAGTTTGAAACCGATGATCTTCAAGATTGCGGGGACTTGGGGCAATCACGAAGGGTCGATGCTGCTGTGGCTCATGATCCTGTCGCTGTCGGGCGGGCTGATCGCGATCTTCGAAAAGCGGCTGCGCGAGGACACGCTGGTCGCGACTTTGGCAGCGCAAGCGGCACTCAGCCTCGGTTTCTTTGCGTTTCTCCTCTTCTCGTCGAACCCGTTCAAGCGGTTGCCCGTGGCGCCGCCCGACGGGCAGGGGCTCAACCCGCTGCTCCAGGACATCGGGCTCGCCTTCCATCCGCCGACGCTTTACGTCGGCTATGTCGGGCTGTCGGTCGCGTTCAGCTTTGCCGTCGGCGCGCTGATTACGCGCGAGATCGGCCCGGCTTTCGCGCGCGCGATGCGGCCGTGGGTGCTCGGCAGCTGGATTTTCCTGACATTGGGCATCACCGCGGGCAGTTACTGGGCCTATTATGAGCTTGGCTGGGGCGGCTGGTGGTTCTGGGACCCGGTCGAGAATGTCTCGCTGATCCCGTGGCTTGCGGGCGCCGCCTTGCTCCATTCGGTCGCGGTGACCGCCACCCGCAACGCCCTGCGCGCGTGGACGGTGATGCTCGCGGTGATCGGCTTTTCGATGTCGATGGTCGGGACATTCATCGTGCGGTCGGGGCTGCTGACGAGCGTCCACAGCTTTGCGGTCGATCCCGAGCGGGGGACGTTCCTGCTCGCGCTGATGGCGATTTACATCGGTGGGGCGTTGACCCTCTTCGCGTTGCGTGCGGGGAGCGTGGCCGAGGGCAAGAAATTCGCGTTGCTCAGCCGCGAAGGCTCGCTTGTCATCAACAATCTGCTGCTGACGACGATTCTCGCGCTCGTCCTGCTCGGCACCCTCTATCCGATCGTCGCAGAGGCGATGGGCGAGAAGATTTCGGTTGGCCCGCCCTATTATAACAAGGTCGCGGGGCCGCTCGCGCTGGTCCTCTGCCTCGTGATGGTTGCAGGGCCGCTGCTCGGCTGGCGCAAGGATGACGGGAAGCGGTTGTGGTCGCGGCTGCCGCTGGCGATCTTTGCCGGTGCGGCGGTGCTGTTCGCGCTGATCCTGTTCGGCGGCAAGGTCGGGATTTTGCCGCTGCTCGGCATGACCGTCGCGGGTATCGTCGCGGTCGCGAGCCTCGCGCCCTTGTGGGGGCGTAACCTGCGCCGCACGCCGCTGCCGACATGGGGCATGGTGACCGCGCATTTCGGCGTCGCGGTGTGCCTTGCCGGCATGGGCGCCGAGAGCGCCTTCATCAAGGAACGACTGGTCGCGGCGGCGCCCGGCGACGTGGTGAAGGTCGGCGATTTCGCGGTGAAGTTCGTCGGCGTGAAGCCGGTGGCGGGGCCGAATTATACCGCGATCGAGGGCACGCTGGTCGCGACGACATCGTCGGGGGGCAGCTTCACGATGCGGCCCGAGGCGCGGACGTTTCCGGGGCTGATGGGCACGGCACCGACCGAAACCAACGAAGCGGCGCTGCTGACGCGGCCGGGCGGGCAGCTTTATGCCGTGCTCGGTCAGCCGGTGACGAGCGACGACGGCAGCGCCGACCGCTACCAGATCCGCCTGTGGTGGAAGCCGCTGGTGTGGTGGATCTGGCTCGGCGGCGCGCTGATCGCGGTTGGCGCGGCGCTGTCGCTGCTCGGCCGCGCGCAGTTACTGAATATCTGGCGCGCGCGACGCAGCCGCAAATCACAGGAGCGTTTCGCGCCATGAAGAATCGCTGGGTCCTTTTCGTACCGCTGGCGATCATGGGGCTGCTGTTCGGCGCCTTCATCTATCGGCTGGTGACGCCCGCCGAGACGCTGATCCAGTCGCAGTGGATCGACAAGCCCATGCCGCTGTTCGACCTGCCGCCCGCGACGGCGGGTGTCGAGGGGCTGAAGAGCAGCCAGCTCGCCGACGGGCGCCCGCGGCTGGTCAATGTCTTCGCGAGCTGGTGCATCCCGTGCCGGGCCGAGGCGCCGCAGCTCGAGGCGCTGAAGGCCGCGGGGGTGCCGATCGATGGCATCGCGATCCGCGACCGGCCCGAGGATGTCGCGATGTTCCTCCGCGAATATGGCAATCCCTTCGACCGCGTTGGGGCGGACATGCAGAGCAGCGTCCAGATCGCGCTGGGGTCGTCGGGCGTGCCCGAAACCTTCCTGATCGATGGCAAGGGGATTATTCGCGAACAGATTCAGGGCGTTATTCTTGCGGATCAGGTGCCTGAGATCGTCGCGAAACTCGAGGCGATGAAGTGAATTTGCGGTTCGTTCTTCTTTGCTGGCTGGCCGCGCTCGCGGTGCCGCTGGCGGCGCAGGACCGCCTGCCGCCCGCGCCCTACGCCTATCAGCAGCTCAAGGATCCGGCGCAGGAAGCGCGCGCCAAGGCGCTCATGGAAGAGTTGCGCTGTCTCGTCTGTCAGGGGCAGTCGATTGCCGATTCCGATGCGCCGCTCGCGGGCGATATGCGCCACGAAGTGCGCAGCAAGATCGCGGCGGGCGAAAGCCCGGGCGAAATCAAGTCCTGGCTTGTCGCGCGCTATGGCAATTGGGTGAGCTATGACCCGCCGTTCGACGGCGCCACGGCGTTGCTGTGGCTCGGGCCGTTGCTCTTCCTCGCGCTCGGCGGATGGCTGGCCTTTGGCCGTTTCCGCCGCGGCGCGAACGACGACGAGGAGGGCGCGACATGATCTGGCTGTGGGTCGTACTCATTGCCCTGCTGACGATCGGCGGCATCTTCTGGTTCGGCAAGCTGCCCGCCGCGGCGCGGCCGCTGGCGGGGGCGGCGGTGATGCTGGGCCTCGCGGGCTATGCGTTGCAGGGGCACCCGTCGCTGCCCGGCAAGCCCGTCGCGGCGCCCGAGGAGCCCGAGGGGTTTGGTGAGGCGATCACCGACCAGCGGCAGGGCATGTCCGAACGCTTTGGTCCCGCGGCGCAGTGGCTCGGCATGTCCGACGGTTTCGCGCGCACGGGCAAGACCGAACTCGCGGCGAAGACGCTCGAAAAGGGGCTGAAGACCTATCCCGACAATGTCGATCTGTGGGTCGGACTTGGCAACGCCTTGGCAGCGCATGGCGGCGGCGTGATGTCGCCCGCGGCGGCGCTGGCGTTCGACGAGGCGGCGAAGCGCGATCCGTCGCATCCCGCGCCGCCCTTTTTCGCGGGGCTGGCGCTGGCGCAGGGCGGCGACCTGAAAGGCGCCGAGACGGTGTGGAGCGATTTGCTCGCGCGCAGCCCCGCCGATGCGCCGTGGCGACCCGACCTCGAGATGCGGCTGGCGCAATTGCGTCAGGCGCTTGGGCCGCAGCTGCCCACCGAAACCCCGGCGGGCGTGCCGGTGCCGGACGTCCCAAATTGAAACCTATTACAAAGGCTCAGGCTCGTCTAAAGGCCCGCAATGACTGCTGAGTCGCAACAGGCGGCGGGCGGCGCCGCGGGCGCCGTGACTGCTGGCGCCGAAACGGCCCATTACGGGCATGGACATCACAGCGATGGCAAGCTGAAGCTTGCCGTCGGCGCGATCGGTGTCGTGTTCGGCGACATCGGAACGAGCCCGCTCTACGCGTTCCGCGAAACCTTTGCCGGGCACCATCCGATCGAGGCCGACCGGCTGCACATCTATGGCGTGCTCAGCCTCGTCTTCTGGTCGATGATGCTCGTCGTCACCTTCAAATATGTGCTGACGATCATGCGCGCCGACAACAAGGGCGAGGGGGGCAGCCTGGCGCTGCTCGCGCTGATCAGCCGCTCGTCAGGCGAGAAGCGCTGGACATGGCCGATCATCCTGCTCGGGGTGTTCGCGACCGCGCTTTTCTATGGCGACAGCATGATCACCCCGGCGATGTCGGTGCTCTCCGCGACCGAGGGGCTGAGCTACGTCAACAAGGGGTTCGAGCCCTATATCGTGCCGATCGCGCTCACGATCCTGATCGGGCTGTTCGCGATCCAGTCGCGCGGGACGGCGAAGGTCGGGATGCTGTTCGGGCCGATCATGCTCGCCTATTTCACGATGCTCGCGATCCTCGGGCTCATTCACATCGTCGACCATCCGGGGATCATCCTCGAGACACTGAACCCGGTGAACGCGCTGCGCTTCTTCTATGTCGACGGTTTCACCGCCTTTATCGCGCTCGGCGCGGTCGTGCTCGCGGTGACGGGGGCCGAGGCGCTCTATGCCGATATGGGGCATTTCGGCCGCGGGCCGATCGGGCTTAGCTGGCTGACCTTTGCCCTGCCGGCGCTGATGCTCAATTATATGGGGCAGGGCGCGATGGTGCTCGAGGCCGAGATGGGGCCGCGCGGCGACCTGATCGCCGATCCCTTTTTCCAGATGATGCCCGATGCATGGCAGGTGCCCGTCGTCATCCTCGCGATGCTCGCGACGATCATCGCCAGCCAGGCGGTGATTTCGGGCGCCTTCTCGCTGACCCAGCAGGCGATCCAATTGGGCTTCATGCCGCGCCTGCGCGTCGAACATACGAGCGCGTCGGCGCAGGGGCAGATCTATATCCCGATCGTCAATTGGGGGCTGATGGTGATGGTGATCATCCTCGTCCTCTTCTTCGGATCGTCGAGCAATTTGGCCGCGGCCTATGGCATCGCGGTGACGGGCGCGATGTTCATCGATACCTGCCTGCTCAGCGTCGTGCTCTTCACATTGTGGAAATGGCCGGCGTGGAAGGCGCTGCCGATCCTCGCGGTCTTCTTCATCGTCGACATCGCCTATTTCGGCGCCAATCTGATCAAGGTGCCCGACGGCGGCTGGGTGCCGCTCGCGATCGGCCTGACCATCTTCACCTTGCTCACCACCTGGTCGCGCGGACGCAAGCTGATGCAGCAGGAGATGGCCGAAGGCGCGATGCCGATCCCGGTGTTCGTGAAGTCGGCGGCGAACAGCGCGACGCGCGTGCCGGGCACCGCGGTGTTCATGACATCGAGCAGCGACGGCGTCCCGCACGCGCTGCTCCACAACCTCAAGCACAACAAGGTGCTCCATGCGCGGATCATCCTGCTGACGATCAAGATCGCCGACGTGCCGTTCGTGCAGGAGGAGAAATTCTGCCTGCTCGAGGATCTGGGGCAGGGCTTCCACCGGCTGGTGCTCAATTACGGCTTCATGCAGCCGATCGACGTGCCCGAGGCGCTGACCCGCGTGACGAGCTGCGGCGGCGAGTTCAAGATGCTGGAAACCAGCTTTTTCCTGTCGCGGCAGACGCTGATCGCGGCGAGCAAGCCCGGCATGCCGATCTGGCGCGAAAAGCTGTTCGCGTGGATGCTGCGCAATTCGGAAAGCGCGATGGAATATTTCCGCCTGCCGACCAATCGCGTGGTCGAGTTGGGCAGCCAGGTCGCGATCTGAAGTCGCGAAGATTAACTTCCCGACATCTGGCAATAAGCATTTGTACATTGGGGCCAGTCTTGCAATGCAAGGGGTGACCCAAAAAAGGCCGCGCAATAGCATGGATGTCGGCAACCCTGACGCTCTGATCCTGCCGGTTCCGCCGGAACCCTTTGCCCTGATCGTCGGCGCGGCGATGCAGGGCGGTTCGAGCGAGGCCGTCGAAGCCGCGCTGCGCCGCATGGGGCTGCGGCCCGAACGGGTCGACGGCGACGGCGACGATGTTGCCGCGCGTGTTGCGGCGCCGCGTTTTCGTCTGAGGTTCGGGGCGGTGTCGGTTCTGGCCGGCCCCGCCGCCGATGCCGCGCTGGACCTCGCCGATCCCGACCATCCGTCGACCAGCCTGCTTGCGGCGAGCTTGCCACGACGATGGCGCGAGAGCGGGGCGTGCTGGGTCTTTATCCCCGAGCGTGACCCCAGGCGCGATGGGTCGCCGGGCCCCTCGACCGAGCAGCCGACGCGGATGCGTGAATTTTTCAAGATGATGGTGCTGCTGATCGACCTGTTCGATGCCAGCCATATCTTCTGGTCGCCGGCACGGCTGTGGTCGGATGCCCCGCAATTTCGCGCTTCGATTGCCGAGATGCTGGCCAGCGGAATGCCGCCGGTGCTTCACCTCGTCGCGTTCCGGCGCCGCGAGAATGGCGTCGATGCCAGCATGGGAACACGGGGGCTGGTGGTGTTTGCGGGGCAGGAACTGGAAGCGCGGATTCCCGTCGGCTGGACGGTCGCCGAAATGGTCCGGCGGCTGTCGCGGCTTGCGCTCGACATGATGCTCAACGGCCCGGTCCGCCATGCGCGGACGATGCGCGGGCTGGAGGCGGGCGAATGGATCGACCTGTCGCCGGGCGCGAGCAGCGGAAACCAGCGGTCGACGGTGGTTGTCGAGTTCGGCCGCGACGCTTGAGACCGCCGCGGGGATGGCAGGGCGCACCGCCGCCGCGAACCGGGTTCCAGCGCCATCACCTCATCCCCATCATCCTGGTCCAGCGCCCGCAAATGGCGGCGATGTTCGAGCAACTTTATCGCGAGGGCTTCGCGCTCCAGCATTTCGGTCGCAACGGGTTAATGCTCCCCGCGTGCGAGCCGGCGGCGCTGCGGTCGGGCCATGCGCTGCACCGCGGGCCGCACCATGGCTATAGCGATGTCGTCGCGGCGCGGGTCGAAGGGATCAGAGCGCATTTCGCGCTTCACGCGCCCGCCGACCTGCGCGCCGCGCGGCGCACCGCGGTCATGCGACTGCGTCTGTTGCAGGACACCACGCGCCGCGCCCTGACCGACCGGCACGGCGCGGGCTTCTGGCTCAACCGGCGCGACCCGATGCGGTTGTTCGTTGACCGCCCGTTTCTCGATGAGGCGATCGACAGGCTGTTCGGGGGTTTATAGGCGGACCTTCGCTTCGAGTTCGCGGCGCGCGGCGAGATATTGCGCTTCGAGTTCGGCGACAAATTCGGCGACCGGGCGCACCGCGGTGACCGGGCCGATGCCCTGGCCCGAACCCCAGATATCCTTCCACGCCTTGACCTTGGTGTTGCCGCCCGAGCCGAAATTCATCGTCTTGAGATCGCCTTCGGGGAGGTTTTCAGGGTCCATGCCCGCAGCGACGATCGACTGGCGGAGATAATTGCCGTGAACGCCGGTGAAGAGGTTCGAATAGACGATGTCGCCCGCGCGCCCTTCGACGATGCCGTTCTTGTAGCTTTCCTCGGCATTGGCTTCGGCGGTCGCGATGAAGGCGCTGCCGATATAGGCGAGGTCGGCGCCGCATGCTTGCGCGGCGAGGATCGAGCGGCCGTGGCCGATGGCGCCCGACAAGGCTACGGGTCCGTCGAACCATTCGCGGATTTCCTGCACCAGCGCGAAGGGCGACTGGCGGCCGGCATGACCGCCCGCGCCCGCGGCGACGGGGATGAGGCCGTCGGCGCCCTTTTCGATCGCCTTGCGCGCGAACCGGTCGTCGATGATGTCGTGCAGCGTGATGCCGCCCCAGCCATGAACCGCCTGATTGAGCTCCTCGCGCGCGCCGAGCGAGGTGATCGTGATCGGCACTTTCCATTTCTCGCACGTCGCGATGTCGTCGAGCAGCCGGTCGTTCGATTTATGGACGATCTGGTTGACCGCGTAAGGCGCCGAGAGCCGGTCGGGATTGTCGCGGTCCCACGCGGCGAGTTCCTCGGTGATCTGGTGCAACCATTCATCGAGCAAAGACTGCGGGCGCGCGTTGAGTGCCGGGAAGCTGCCGACGACACCCGCCTTGCACTGCGCGATGACAAGTTCGGGTCCCGACACGATGAACAACGGCGAGCCGATAACGGGCAAGCGCAGGCGGTCGAAAATCGGGGGAAGGGCCATGAATCACTCTCCGGTTGCAGTTTGAAACTAACCTTAACGTAAACGGAAAGCTGTGCAAGCGGGTATCGGGCAGGGCGGGTGGCGGGTGATCGCCGCGTCGGCGGACGCGGATCACTGAATTTATGCCCTCGTAAACGTGCAAAACAAAAAAATTACGCTTTTGCGACACGGTCTTATCGGTTCGTCGCACCGTGCATACGACGACCTGCGCAACTTTCGACTTCACCGCGAGTAATCTTGTCCCAGAACGGACCACGCGAATACGCGGGCCCATCTGCGCGGGCGGCAGTTTTGAAGGAGAAGTATATGGGCGCCGTTTCCAAGAGTCCGAAAATGTTTTTGATGCTGGCCTTGCTGGCGGGCACTGCAACGAGCAGTCTCGCTGCCCAAGAGCAGGCCCCGAACGATGGCGAAGTCATGGCGACCGTTGTCGGCACGCTGCCTTCGCCCGACCAGATGACCAAGGGTCCCAAGGTCGAGGGCATCATCGCCGCGCGCACCGATGGCCGGATCAAGGTCGCGACCGCCGATGGCAACAGCACGACCGTGGCGATCGCCGACTATACGAAGATCAAGAGCAGTGGCGGGTTCCTTGGGCTCGATCGCGACAAGCTTGGCTCAGCTCAACTGCTCAACGGCCTGCCCGTCACCATCGACACGTTGCAGTGGGATGGCGGACTGGTGGCAAGCCAGGTCCAACTCAAGAGCAAGGATCTGCGCACTGCATCGATGATCCACACCGGCACCGACCAGCGCTTTGCCGAACAGACGGCGGCGACCGAGGCGCTGCGCAGCCGCGTGGGCGATATCGACCAGTATAATGTCAAAGGCACGACGAACGTGAACTTCGACACCGGCAAGGCGGTGCTGTCCGAGCAGGCGAAGGCCGATCTCTGCAGCGCGGCGTCGCAGGCCGATGGGATGGACAACGCCCTGCTGTTGGTCGTCGGCTACACCGATTCGACGGGCAGCCAGGAACTCAATCAGGTGCTCAGCGAAAAGCGCGCCAGCCGCGTCGTCAATCATCTTCAGCAGGCGTGCGGCTGGAAGCCCTATCGTATGCTGACCCCCACCGGGATGGCCGAAGCCGACCCGGCGGCGGACAACACGACGCCCGAAGGCAAGGCCCAGAATCGCCGCGTTGCGGTGAATATTCTGGTCAGCAAGGGCCTCGACGGTATGTAAGATGCGCGGGGTGGGCGGCGCCCACCCCGTACATTTCCGGCCGGAAGCGGTCGTGACGCAACGAAGGGCGGCCGTTGGGCCGCCCTTCGTTGTTTGGGGGTTGGTCAGGCTGCGACCGGGCGGCGGCTGGCCTTCACGGCGAGTGTGCCGAACAGGATCGCAGCGAGAAGGAGTGCGCCCTGTGCCGCGACGAAGGGGCCTTCGGTTCCGTTCGGGGCGAGCGCATTGAGCGCGGGGACCTTCAGAAACGACTGCACCACCAGCACGAAGAGGTTGAGGTAGAGCGCGGCAGTGGCGCTGATCGCATAGACCGTCGCTGCGCGGCCGGCGAGCTTGCGGCCGTACCAGGCCCAGAAGGCGACCGCGAGCACCAGCGTCGAGACGATCCCCGTGCCGAGCGCCGGGGTGAAGGCGACGATCGGGAAGAGGAAGCCGGTGAGGCTGGTGAGCAAGGTCGTCCAGAGAAACACGCCGTTCGTGCGGGGCAGGATGTGGCCGCGGGCGAAGGCGGGAAGTGCGATGAGACCGGCGCCGATGCCGACGAAGCTGATCGCAACGTGCAGCGCGGTGAACTGCGGGATGGTCAAACCGAGGATCATTGTCTTTACTCCCTGTTGGGGGCGACGACGGGTCGTCGCCCCGCATATCCGGATCAGCTGTTGATGAAGTCGAGGAGGTCGGCGTTGAACCGGTCCTGATGGGTGACGGTGAGGCCGTGGTCGGCGCCTTCGTAGACCTTGAGCACCGCCTGCTTGACGATCTTGACCGTTGAGAGCGCCGAAGCGCCGATCGGCACGATCTGGTCGTCGTCGCCGTGGAGGACGAGCGTCGGCTTGTCGAACTTCTTGAGGTCTTCGTTGAAGTCGCTTTCCGAAAAGGCGCGGATGCTGTCGAGCAGGCCCTTGAGGCCGCCGTTCATGCCCTGCCGCACAAAGTCGTCGCGCACCGCTTCGGAGACGACCGCGCCGTCGCGGTTATAGCCGTAGAAGGGCAAAGTCAGATCCTTGAAGAACTGCGGACGATTGTCGAACGTGCCCTTGCGGATGCCGTCGAAGACGTCGATCGGCAGGCCGCCGGGGTTGGCTTCAGTCTTAAGCATCAGCGGAGGGACCGCGCCGATTAGCGCGACCCTGGCGACGCGGGCGGTGCCGTGGCGGCCGATATAGCGGGTAACTTCGCCGCCGCCGGTCGAGTGGCCGACGAGGATCACGTCCTTGAGGTCCAACTGTTCGATCAGTTCGGCGAGGTCGTCGGCGTACTGGTCCATGTTATTATTGTCCCAGACCTGATCCGAGCGGCCATGGCTGCGGCGGTCGTGGGCGATGGTGCGGAAGCCCTGATTGGCGAAGAAGACCATCTGGGCGTCCCAGGCGTCGGCGCTGAGCGGCCAGCCGTGCGAGAAGACGATTGGCTGGGCGTCCTTCGGACCCCAGTCCTTGAAGAAGATGTTCGTACCGTCCTTGGTGGTGATGGTGGTCATGTCGTGGTTCCTTTCGTTTCGAGAAGGGCGGGTTTCCGTCCCGGTGATCTGGAGATAGGCCGAACCGAGCTTGCGCGGGATTGGCGGATACGACATTATGCGGTCCGATTCCGACAAAGGAGCCGATATGCCCAAGCTGAAGGTGCCGGACGCGACGACCGTGCCGCTGATCGAGGTCGGGATGATGACCTATCCCGACTGTCAGATGGGGATGGTATATGGGATCACCGACCTGTTCGACGTCGCGGGGCGCTTTGCGGTGGATCACGGCCGCAGCCCGATCCGTGTCAGCCATTGGCGGTTGCAGGAAGCGGGAGGCTTCGCGCGCTGGTACGACAGCCATCCCGATGAGGCGGCGGGCAATTCGCCCGCGGTGCTGATCGCGCCGGGCAGCTTGCATAAGCTGCTCGAACCGGGCGAGGTCGAGCCCTATGCGCGCTGGCTGCTCGACCGGCATGCGCAGGGCGCGGTGCTCGCGTCGAATTGTGGCGGGGCGTTTGCGCTGGCGGCGACGGGATTGCTCGCGGGGCGGCCGGCGACGACGCACTGGTTTTTCGCCGAGGAGTTCCGCAGCCGCTTTCCCGACGTGCGGATGGAGGCCGACCGCATGGTGATCGACGATGGCGACATCGTCACCGCGGGCGGGCTGATGGCGTGGACCGATCTGGGGCTGCGCATCGTCGAACGCTTGCTGGGGCCGACGGTGATGATGGAGACCGCGCGCTTCCTGCTGATTGACCCGTCGGGGCGCGAGCAGAAAAATTATGCGAGCTTTGCGCCGAAGCTGACGCACGGTGACGAGGCGATCCTGCGCGTCCAGCATTGGTTGCAGGCGCGGGGGGCTGGGCCGGTCGCGGTCGCAGAGATGGCGGGCGAGGCCGGGATGGAAGAGCGCACCTTTCAGCGCCGCTTCAAGGCCGCCACCGGCATGACTCCGGTCGAATATGTCCAGCATCTGCGTGTCGGCAAGGCGCGCGAATTGCTGGAATTCACCAAGCGCACGGTCGACCAGATCGCGTGGGCCGTGGGGTATGAGGATGCGGCGGCGTTCCGGAAACTGTTCCACCGCCTGATCGGCCTGTCGCCGCACGAATATCGGCAGCGTTTTTCGACACCGCAGTCGCTGGCGGAGGTCGCCTGAATTTTTTTCCTGGCTTGTGTCGATTTGGCGGCGGCTCGTTCGTCGTGTTGGCAGGAGCCGCTGTTGGCCCGATCAAAGAGGAGATGGACGATGCGTGTAATGGTCTTTGTCAAAGCGACCGAGGATAGCGAAAAGGGCCTGCCGCCGACCGAGGACATGACCGAAATGTTCGAGGCGATGGGCAAGTTTAACGAGGAACTGGTGAACGCCGGTGTGATGGTCGACGGCGATGGGTTGAAACCCTCGTCGGCGGGCAAGCGCATTGCGTTCGACGGCGCGAGCCGGACGGTGATCGACGGCCCCTTTGCCGAGACGCGCGAACTTGTCGCGGGCTATTGGGTCTGGGAGGTCAAGGATATGGATGAGGCGGTCGCGTGGGCGAAGCGTTGCCCGAACCCGATGCCCGGACCGAGCGAACTCGAAATCCGCCCCTTCTACGAGATGGAGGATTTCGGCGACGCGATGACGCCCGAACTTGCCGAGCAGGAACAGAAGCTGCGCGAGAAGCTCAGCAGCGAATAATCGATGCCGGTCGCCATGCTTGCCTCTCCTGCTTCATTGTTCGAGAAGGCAGGCATGGCGGCCAATGAGACCCACCGTGCGATCGAAGCGGTGTTCCGGATCGAGCGGGCGCGGCTCATCGCCGCGCTCGCCCGGATGACGCGCGACGTCGACCGCGCCGAGGAGCTGGCGCAGGAGGCGCTGCTGATCGCGCTGACCGAATGGCCGAAGTCGGGGGTGCCCGATAATCCGGGCGCCTGGCTGACCGCGGCGGCGAAACGGCGGGTGATCGACGGTGCCCGGCACCACGCGATGCGGGAGCGGAAACATGCCGAAATCGCCCGCGAACTCGATGAGGAGCGCGATATGAGCGTGGAGGCTGTCGAGGCGGCGCTCGACGATCCGCTCGGCGACGAACTGCTCGGGCTGATCTTCGCCGCCTGCCATCCGGTAATTTCGCCCGAGGCGCGCGCTGCGCTGACGCTGCGACTGGTCGGCGGGTTGACGGTCGAGGAGATCGCACGGGCTTTCCTGTCGAACGACGCCGCGATCGCAGCGCGGATCACGCGCGCCAAAAAGGCGATTGCCAAGGCGGGGGTCCAGTTCGAGGTTCCGCGCGGTGCCGAGCTTCAGGCGCGGTTGGGATCGGTGCTTGAGGTCGTCTATCTGATCTTCAACGAAGGCTATGCGGCCACCACGGGCCCCTCTCTCGTTCGTCCGCCGCTGTGCGGTGAAGCGCAGCGATTAGGGCGCATTCTCGCCGGGTTGATGCCCGAACAGCCTGAGGTGCTGGGGTTGCTCGCGCTAATGGAAATTCAGGCGTCGCGGTTGACGGCGCGGGCGGGATCCGATGGGCGGTTTGTGCCGCTGACCGAACAGAATCGGGCGCGCTGGGATCAGTTGCTGATCCGCCGCGGGCTCAATGCGCTCGATCGGGTTGAGGCATTGGACGGGGCTGATGGGCCTTATGCGCTGCAGGCTGCGCTGGCGGCGTGCCATGCCCGGGCGCGGACGGCGGAGGCAACCGACTGGCAGCGTATCGCGGGCCTTTACGACCGGCTGGGACAGGTAATGCCGTCGCCGGTGGTCGAGCTCAATCGCGCGGTCGCGCACAGCATGGCGTTCGGTCCCGAAGCCGGACTGCGGCTGGTCGACACGATCGCCGATGCGGCGGCGCTGCGCAATTATGCGCCGCTGCCTGCCGCGCGCGGCGATTTCCTGTTCCGCGCCGGGCGGCCGGGCGAAGCACGGGCACAGTTTGAGGCAGCGGCAGCGCTCTCGAGCAACGAGCGCGAGCGCGACTTTCTGCTGGCGCGCGCCGCAGCATGCACCGAATGACGCCGGTTCGTCTGGAGACGACCGGGACCGAAGCGCAGCCGCTCGTCATCCTCGATGATTTCGCGCCCGAACCGGCAATGGCCGAGCTGTTCGGGCTGGGTTTACGGGGTTGCTGCTGCTGCGGCGGCGTTGGGCTAATATCCTCCTTGTGAGCCCGGCGGGCGGTAGAAGCGGTGGCGGGTGACCGCGCCGTCGATGATGTGACCGCGCAGACGCAGGCGCATTTCCTCGGCGCCGGTGGCGGTGGTGCAGACGAGGCGGGTGCCGCCCGATTGCAGCGGTTCGATCGCGCTGATGCTGACGCCCTGCGACAGGCAGATTTGCTTCACCTCGCTCTCGGGGAGCGTCAGGTTCATCGCGCGGCTCATTCGAAGCCCGGATCGCGCGCGGGGCCCGCGTCGGGTGCCCAGGCGCGGATCGCGGCGGCGACCTGTTCGTAGCCGGTGTCGCTGGCGGTCGCGACGGCGAGCGGGCGGCCGCCGAGTTCGGCGTTTTCGGTGTTGAGGAAGGCGATCGCGGGATCGCGGCCGCCCATCGTCAGGAAAGCGAGCTGGCTGATATCGCCCTGTCGCCGCGCATCGTCGCGGGGCAGCGGGGTACGCTTTTGGCGGAAGAAGCTGTTCGACCGCGTCTTGGCGGGGGCCGCGGCTTCGTCGGTGACGGTCGGGTCGGCGGGGCTCGTTTCGGGATTCATAATGCGCGGCTCCTCCTTGTAAGCGGGAGCGCGCATGTCTCTCAGTCGCGGCGGCCTACGAAGAACGCGTGCCGCGATCATATACATATGGGGACGGCATAAGGCCATTGTAAGGCGCCGCCGGGGAGTGGCTCCCGGCGGCGCGCTTTGGCCTAGACGATCTCATCGGCGAGCGGGCGGACGGCGCGCGGGCGGCGATCGGGGCCGACCGCGACGAAGATGAAGACCGCCTGTGTGACCTTGTTGTCCTCGTCGGCATGGCGATCGCGCGCCCAGGCCTCGACCTCGACGTGCATCGAGGTGCGGCCCACTTTGACGAGGCGCCCGAATACCGACACCTCGTCGCCGACGAAGACGGGGCGGTGGAAGGACATGCCTTCCACCGAGATCGTCACCGCGCGGCCGCGCGCGTGGCGCGAGGCCACCGACGAGGCCGCAAGGTCCATCTGTGCCATCAGCCAGCCGCCGAAAATGTCGCCATAGACGTTGGCGTTGGCGGGCATCGCGGTGACGCGGACGGCGGGCTGGCCGTCGGGCATTATGGCCTCAGCTGGCATCATAGGCCTCCTTGATCCGCGCTTTCGAGCGCATCGCCTGCGCTGCGGCGACCATTGCAACGAGGGCGGGGCGCACCTCGTCCCATTTGCGCGTCTTGAGCCCGCAATCGGGGTTCACCCAGATCTGCCGCGGCGGGACATGCTTGCCCGCGAGCGTCAGGAGGTCGGTCATCTCGCGCTCCGCCGGGATGCGCGGGCTGTGGATGTCGTAGACGCCCGGGCCGACCTCGTTCGGATAGGCATAGCTGGCGAAGGCGTCGAGCAGCTCCATCTGCGATCTTGCGGTCTCGATCGAGATGACGTCGGCGTCCATCGTGCCGATCGCGCGGATGATGTCGTTGAACTCTGAATAGCACATATGCGTGTGGATCTGGGTGTCGTCGGCGACGCCCGACGATGTGATGCGAAAGCTCTCGACCGCCCAGTCGAGGTAATGCTGCCACTCCGAGCGGCGGAGCGGGAGGCCTTCGCGCAAGGCAGCCTCGTCGATCTGGATGATCGCGGCGCCGGCGGCTTCCAGGTCCTGCACCTCGTCGCGGATTGCGAGCGCGATCTGGCGGCAGCTTGTCTCGCGCGGCTGGTCGTCGCGGACGAAGGACCAGTTGAGGATCGTGACGGGGCCAGTGAGCATGCCCTTCATCGGGCGGTCTGTCTGGTCCTGTGCGTAGCGCCACCAGCCGACGGTCATCGGTGCGGGGCGCGAGACGTCCCCGTAGAGGATCGGCGGACGGACGCAGCGCGAGCCATAGCTTTGCACCCAGCCGGCGCGGGTGAAGGCGAAGCCGGCGAGCTGTTCGCCGAAATATTGCACCATGTCGTTGCGCTCGAACTCGCCGTGGACGAGGACGTCGAGGCCGATTTCCTCCTGCCATTTGACCGCGGCGCGCGTTTCGACGCGGAGATAGCGGTCGTAGGCGGCGTCGTCGATCTCGCCTTTGATATGCGCGGCGCGCGCCTTGCGGACCTCGGGGGTCTGCGGGAAGCTGCCGATCGTCGTGGTGGGGTAGGCAGGGAGGGAGAGACGCTTTTGCTGAGCATCGCGGCGCGCGGTGAAGGGGGAGGCACGGCGGGTTGCGGCTTCGTCCAGGGCGGCGAGCCGGGCGGCGATCGCGGGGTCGTGGATTTTCGGCGAGGTCTGGCGTGCGACCGCGGCGATGCGCGAGGCCGAGAAGGCGGCGAAGCTCGCGTCCTCGCCTTCGTTCAGCGCCTTGGCGAGCGCTGCGAGTTCTTCGATCTTCTGCACCGCGAAGCTCAGCCACTGCGCGATTTCGGGGTCGAGCGAGGTTTCGAGCGCGAGGTCGACGGGGGTGTGGAGAAGCGAACAGCTGGGCGCGATGATGAGGTCGCGTTTGCCCGCCAGCTCCTTGAAGCGCCAGTAGAGGTCGGGGAGGTTGGCGCGCCAGATGTTGCGGCCGTCGATGACGCCGAGCGAGAGCAGGACGTGCGGCTGGAGCTTCGCGAGCGCAGGTTCGAGCTGGCCCGGCGCGCGGACGAGGTCGAGGTGGAGGCCGTGGACGGGGAGGTCGGCGACGAGATCGAGATTGTCGCCGAGGCCGCCGAAGTAGGTGGTGAGCATGAGTTTGGGGCCGCGGGTGGCAAGGCGGGCGTAGGCGCGCTCGAAGGCGGTGCGTTGCTCGGCGCTGAGGTCGAGGACGAGACACGGCTCGTCGATCTGGATCCATTCGGCGCCGGCCTGGGCGAGACGGGCGAGGATTTCGGCGTAGGTGTCGAGGAGCTGCGGCAAGAGCGCGAGCGGCTCGACCGCCTTACCCTTGGCGAGCATCAGGTAGGAGACGGGGCCGAGGAGGACGGGGCGCGTCGGGTAACCCAGCGCTTTCGCTTCCTCAAATTCGTCGAAGATCTTGGTCGAGGCGATCTGGAAGGTCTGACCCGCGGTGAGTTCGGGGACCATGAAATGATAGTTGGTGTCGAACCATTTGGTCATTTCCTGCGCGGTGGTGTTATGGCTGTGGCCGCAGGCGGCGGGGCCTTGCGCGCCGCGGGCCATGGCGAAATAGAGGTCGGGGTCGACGCTCTCGCCGCTCCAGTCATAGCGCGGCGGGATCGCGCCGATCAGCGCGCTGGTGTCGAGCACATGGTCGTAGAGCGAGAAGTCGTTCGAGGGCAGGATGTCGGCGCCGAGCGCTTTCTGGCGCGCCCAGCCGAGGGCGCGGAGGCCCGCGGCGGCGGTCTGTAATTCCGTGAGGGTGGTCTTGCCCGCCCAATAGCTTTCGAGCGCGAATTTGAGCTCGCGGCGGAGGCCGATGCGGGGGAAGCCGAGGGTGGCGACGCTGACAGTCATTTCTTCAAGCACCTTGCAAGGGGCAAGGCGCCGGGCAGACGCGTACGCACGGGACTGTGCGCCCGCAAAGCAAGGGTCGGGCGCAGCCATGCATGCGGCCTGACCGGACACCCCGCCGGAGGACGTATCTGACGAGGCAGGTCTCCTGGCTCACGGATCGACGCAGCGGTCTGGCCTTCCCGGTCCCTTGCCGGACCAGTGACACGTATCGACCGCCGCTCACCGCTTACAGTTGCGGGGGCAGCGCCGGTTTTGCACCGGCTTCCCGTCTTAGCTCCGTGCCGTGCAAACGGTGCGGAGAACCTCGACAGCTTGAAACATAGCGCAACGACGGGATCTGTCAACGCACATATAAAGAATTCTTTATATCGCATTTCCGGGGCACGGACCGGGAGGCGCCCCGGCCCGGCGCGCGATGCCATCGTCAAGTCGTTTGTCGATTCGAAATGGCGACCCGTCGAACGGACTACTGATGATACTGGGTAGTATGACAATGATATGGCGTATATTTTCGAGGTCGTGTGCCGCCCTTCGTGGTGCCGTCCATATGTCCGTGTGACGCAGGAGACGCATCGCCGACCCAAAATCTTCGCCCCCGGCGGTGGTCACGGCTGAACAGGCCGACGGGACTGCCCCCTTCGTTTCCCCCACCGAAGGCTCTCCCCCAATGAAGCTCCCCCAGCAATACCCCAGCGGCTCCAACGACGGCGAATGCGACTGTCTGCCGCGTCCAGAAATACAAGCCGACAGGCCCGCACTGACGACCTTTGTCCTGCGATACCAGGATGCCTGGTTCGGAATGGAAAAGCGCGTCGCGTTCGAGGCCGAGGATGTCGCGGCGGCGCTCGTGATGATGGAGCGCGAGCCGATTGGCGCATGGGCCGAGCTCACGAGCGAAGGCGAAATGATCTGCCGCCGCGGCTATGAGCCCGGCGGCGCGGCCGACTATTGGGTCGTCGACTGAGGCGCAGGGCGAGCCGCTCGCCGACGCCACCTCAGCCGCGCCCGCGGAGCCGCCGGACGAGCCGGAAGGCGCCATAAGCGAGCAGGCCGACAATCGAGCCGTATATCAGCACCCCGATCGCCACCGTCTGCAGGTCGCGCCAGACGGGCGGCAGCGCGCGCGACGGGGCATTCAAAGCACTATAGACGATAAGCGCCACGCCGAGCCCGAGCCATTGCCGCGCGCTGAGCGCAAAGCCGCGCGCGATCTTTTCGTCGCGGGTGAGCGCGCGCACCGGGGTGTGATGCGCGACCGTTTCCCACACCCGATATTTGAATCGGGCGCGGATGATGCGCTGCGCGATCGCGGTGAACCACCAGCCGAACATCGAGAGCAACGCGAGCCCCATGAACAGCGGCGCCTTATATTTGACGCCGAGGGTGCCGAACAGGATCAGCAGCACGACCGACGCCCAGACCGAAAGCCCGAAGCGGCGAGCGTGCCGGTGGGCGAGCGCGGCATAGTCGCACCAGAACCCGACCGCTTCGTCCTCGGACACCACCCGTCCTTCGCCGCCCGGCGCGGTCGAGAAGATGAGGTGTCCGCTCTGGGCGCGAAAACAGGCGGTGAAGCCTTGCAATTCGCGTTCGAGGGATGGGTTTGGCGCGGCCATGACCGGTTCCTATCCGTCCGGGGGTAACGATCTGCCTAACATGGTCACGCACTGGCCTGTCCGGCGTGCGGCGGCGAGGGCGCGCGGCTTAGCCGCTGGCCTGCTTGCGCCGGTTCGCGCCCGCGGGTTCGGGATCGTTGGCGGGGGCGGGGAAGGCGAAGAAGGCGCGGCGGGCGGCTTCGCCGGCGATGCGCAGGGGTTCGAAAGCTTCGGCGCGGGCGCTTTCCCAGGCGTCTTCTTCGGTCGCGTCGAGCGTGCGTTCATAGTCGGCGTCGCCGAACACGCCAACCTCGATGCCGACATAATCGTCGGGCGGCGGGAAGTTGGTGCGCCATTCATTGCGTTCCTCGTCGTGCCAGACGGTCATTTCGGCGGCCTCTTCCTCGGGGGTCGGTTCGGCATCGGGGGCTTCGTCGGAAATGGCGGAAATCTGGGCAACTTCATTCGCGATTGCGGTGCCGCGCCACAGGGTGGCGAGCGGGTTGGCGCGGTTGTCGTGCGTGGCGAGCCAGAGGGCGAGGGCGGACGCCATTCCGTCCTTCTGCCCCTCGGCGTCGGTGTTTTCCGCCCCGGCGCCGCCCGGCGTCACAGCTTCGGCTGCGTCGAAGAGCGAGAGGAAGCCCGGCCAGTCGCCGGCGATGATCTGCGCGAGCATCTCCTCGCCGGCCCATCCTCCTTTTTGGGAGGCGCGCGTTTCGACCATCTTGTCGAGCCGCGCGAGCATCGCGAGGCCGAGGCGCGAGTCGATGCGGCGGCGCTTGGCGTAGCTGCGGCCCTCCTCGCGCTGGATCTCGGCGGTTTCGTCATGCCCCCAGATCGCGCGGTCGAGCAGCTCGTCGACGAGCCGCCCGCGCGCGATCAGCAGCGCCGCGGCGCAGCCGAGCTTGAACGCCGCCCCCTCGGGCCGCTGCTTCAGCTGATAGACGGCGGACGGCGACATGCCGACCTTGGCCGCCGAAATCTTCACCGACCCGTTGGTGGCGAAGGCTTCGAGAAAGTCGCGCTGGAGCCGCGGCGTCCAGTGATAGCTGCCGGGGGCGGGGATGGTGGCGGGATTATGCGCGGCGTCGTCCATCGATTCGTCCTTTCGGTTAGATGAAACCGATAGAATGAACCATATGGGTGAAATGTAGGAAAGGGCTTTTCGAGTTGGCGCTCGTCTGACCTTTAGCTGGGTGGGTCAAGCAATGAAGGCCCCGCATCGGGTTGGTCAGTAGGCGGGGAATTATCGACAAGATGAAGCTGTGGCCATTTGTCCCTGAGCCCCCCATAGAGGCATTGCTCTCCCCAAAGGGAAAAGGGATGATTTCCATCGCCGACATCACATTCGCATCGATGGGGGGCAGGAGGTCCGAAGTGCTCCGCTAATGCAAGCCCCGCATTCGTACGGCAATTGGCGCGCGCGTTTCGCCCGTCGACAGTCACGTTGAGCGCGACGTCCACGTGCGCGGCGTCTCCCTCGCCATCTGCTGTAAAAATTATAAAGAAGCCTTCGCCAGCTTTCGGCAACGCCACATATGGCGCCGTTCGAAATCCGCAATAATATCGGCGACTAGGTCCGGTGGGTTGCTGCTTCCGTTCGTTCTGAATAGCGGCGATCCCGCAGCCGATTCTGTGCACGTCGTCGGGAGTTGGCGCTAACCTTCGTAGTACTGCAGACTCGCGATAAACTCCTTCCGGCGATTTTCCGTCAAAACGCCACAAGTATTCATCAACGTGTATTTCATCCTGAAACGCACGGTCAAATATAATGCAGCGAGAAATCTCGTCAGCGTCCGTAATTTCTACAGCCATGCTTAGCGAAAATCGGCCAATTTGAAAGAGCCAAGCTTGATGGAATCGGCCATACGAATGGCCTTTTTATTTCGCCGTACGACGTAACCGACTTCTCCATCAGTAACCGTTATCGCGTATGTCGTGTCCCCCAGTGCCCAAAGCATGACAATTGCATCTCCCCCATGCCAAGAAAGCGACGGGGGTGCTAGATTTCGACATCGAAGTTGCCCAACTACAGCTAACGCTGAGTTTATCGCTCCTTCCTCTATGGCGCTATCTTCATCGTCTGAAGATCCCAGGAGCGATAGCTGATCTTCAATTTTTTTATAGTGCTCCGCGACCGATGCAAAGAGGCTGTGCGAGGAGTTCGTCCCGGACGCTTCAGGGACCTTCGGGAAACGCATATACACTAACGGGCTCACGTTTTCGAACGAAGTAGCGCTTTCTTCGATCATCCTTCGATGGGTCGCGAAGCTCCCAGAAAAAGTACTGACATTGGACGAAGTTGTCCGGTAAGCCTTGTCCGACCAAATATCGCTTCGGCCGGGATCTATTTCGGACGAGCTACTTGATGTTTTCCACGGCGTAATAACGAACGGGGCGCTACTGGTATTCATGATAAAAACCTATTCACACCAGCATCGGCGATGGCCAGCGCTTCCGCTACCAAATCATCTATAGCTTGATCTATCGCATCAAACGGGAGAGGTACTTGCGGGGCGCTGTTAACGTCGATCCTAAAGCCCACATATGGCGTCATAACCATAGCCTGAGGTTGAGCGTCAGGGCCTTGTATAAAGCCAACTTGACCTGCATTCCACGCGCAAAGACGATTCATCTCGAAATCGGAAGAGAACTCAAAATTCTTCCTCGAGTTGAATTGTAAGCTTACGTCAATAGCGTTGTTAGGGAATGGGAAGTCGGGAACGCATTTCAATATCTCTGCCGCCTCGGCGCCAGCCTCTACCGTTTTGGCAAGGTCGAGAACTACTGCAGCGCGGAACACTTTCGAGCGGCCAGCTATTCTCTTTACGAGCTCCGACACTTTAGCTGCGCCACCGGCAATATCTGCAATTCGAGGTGGCCCGACCAAGTCAGACGCCCCTTCTGGCGGAGATTGAACGACGGAAATGTCAATGCGTCCGACCTGTGCTTTGATTATGGTCAGCAGCCCATCTCGATCACCCTGAGCAGTTGATAAAAGAGATGGTGAAGATACGGCGCGTTGAAAACCATCCGGTGCATCATCCGGGAAAAGTGAACCCCAAAGTTGGAGTGCATCTTCCTGATGCTGCCCCGTCGCAACAAACAGCACGCCTTGAATGCTGTCGGCTTCAAATTTCATTCGGATTCCCATCCTGCACGACTATCAAAACTTCCCTGTCAAAATGCTATGTAACCACGGATCGCTGAGAAGCAATGAAATGAATGCCCATTAGATAGGGTCTGAAGGCGATTAGGCCCCATTTCCCGCCGACAAGATCGCCCGCACACTCGCCGTCGCGACGTCGGTATCGAGTCCGCAGCCGAACAGGCTCTTCCCGTCCGCGGTGCGGCACTCCACATAGGCCGCGGCCTGCACATTGCTGCCCTGGCCGATCGCGTGTTCGCTATAGTCGACGATGTCCATGATCGGGCCGCCTGACTCCGCAAGCGCGGCGATGACGCTGCTCATCAGGCCGTTGCCGCGGCCGCTGACGCTGCGCGGGGTGCCGTCGATGGTGAGCTTGCCGGCGAAGATGCGGTCGGTGCCCGCGTGGCTCTCCGACCAGTCGACGAGCTGGAAGCGCTTGCCCTCGGTGACCAGATAGGCGTGGTCGAAGGCGCCCCAGATGTCCTCGGCGCCGAGTTCGCGGCTTGTCTCGTCGGCCAAGGCCTGCACGACGTGGCTGAAGCTCGCCTGCATTTTCTTGGGCAGTTTCAGGCCCTTGTCCTGTTCGAGCACCCACGCGACGCCGCCCTTGCCCGACTGGCTGTTGACGCGGATCACCGCTTCATAGCTGCGGCCGAGGTCGGCGGGGTCGATGGGGAGGTAGGGGACTTCCCAGCGCTCGTCATTCTGGCGCTCGCGCGCGGCGAAGCCCTTCTTGATCGCGTCCTGATGGCTGCCCGAGAACGCCGTGTAGACGAGCTCGCCGCCATAGGGGTGGCGCGGGTGCACCGGCAGGCGGTTGCAATATTCGACCGTCTGGATGACCTCGTCGATGTTCGAGAAGTCGAGCTGCGGGTCGACGCCCTGCGTGTACATGTTGAGCGCGATGGTGACGAGGCAGGTGTTGCCGGTGCGCTCGCCATTGCCGAACAGGCAGCCCTCGACGCGGTCGGCGCCCGCGAGCAGGCCGAGTTCGGCCGCCGCGACGCCGGTGCCGCGGTCGTTGTGCGTGTGCAGGCTGATGATCGCCTTGTCGCGGCCGGGCAGATTCTTGCCGAAATATTCGATCTGGTCGGCGTAGATGTTCGGGGTCGCCGCCTCGACCGTCGCGGGGAGGTTGAGGATGATCGGGTTGTCGGTGGTGGGTTGCAGGATGTCCATCACCGCGGCGCACACCTCGATGCTGAAATCGATCTCGGTCGTCGAGAAGCATTCGGGGCTGTACTGGAAACGCCAGTTGGTCTGCGGCAGGCGCGCGGCATTGTCGCGGAGCTGCTTCGCGCCGTCGATCGCGATCTGCTTGATGTCGGCCTGATCCATGCCGAACACGATCTTGCGCCAGGCGGGGGCGACGGCGTTGTAGACGTGGACGATCGCGGTCTTGGCGCCCGCGAGGCTGTCGAAGCTGGTGCGGATGAGGTCGGCGCGCGACTGGGTCAGCACTTGTGGTGTCACATCGTCGGGGATGCGGCCCGATTTGACGAGGCCCGAGATGAAGTCGAACTCGGTCGCGCCGGCGCTGGGGAAGCCGACTTCGATCTCTTTCAGGCCGATGCGGACGAGCAGGTCGAAGAAGCGCGCCTTTTTCTCGGCATCCATCGGGTCGATCAGCGCCTGATTGCCGTCGCGCATGTCGGTGGAGAGCCAGATCGGCGCCTTGGTGGTGACGCGGCCGGGCCATTCGCGGTTGCTCAAGGGAACCTGCGGAAAGGCGCTGTACTTGACCGAGGGGTCGCGGAGCATGGTCATGGTGTTAAAACTTCTTCTGGTGGTTGCGATGCTGTGTCGATCGGACCCTTGAGCGGGTGGCCGCGACTAGCGCGCAGCCAGTGTCACGCCCAAGGGCGTGTAAGTCGCAGAAGAAGAAGGGCGTTGCCGCGCATGGGGAGGCTATTGGTTCAAAATGTCGCGTTTGGCAAGGGGGGAGTGTGAAAATTGCGTCGCGGGCGGGCTCAGCCTGTCACCCATTCGACCTTGGGATCGTTGAAATCGACGACGTCGGCGAGCTCGCGGACGTTGGGATAGCCGTAGCCGACGAGGTTGATGAAGGTCTGGATATTGAGCGCGAGCGCCGCCGATTTGAGCGGCACGGGGCTGCGGTGGTTCGAGAAATTATTGTTGCAATAGATGAGGATGGGACGGTCGGCGTTCGCGCCAACGACCGCGGCGAGGCTCTCGGCGGTGAAGTCGGTGAGCGGCAGGTTGACCGCGCCCTTGATGTGGCCGCGCGCGAAGGCGTCCTTCGAGCGCGCGTCGAGGAGCAGGGTGCCGGGCTTCGCGGCCTCGGCCTTGAACGCGTCGAAGGCGATGAGGCGCGTCGCACGCGCGGGGGCGACGCTGGCGGTCAGCGTCTGGAAGGCGGGATAGTCGATTTGCGGATTGGCCTGCGCCAGCGCGGGGGTGGCGGCGGTGAGGGCGAGAGCGAGAAGCAGCGTGCGCATGGTGATCCTCCCTTGAATAGGAGGAGGCTACGCCGTGCTTGCTGGCTCTGCGATGAACCGAAAATGTCGCCGGACCGCAAAGCGGCTTCGCGGTCCGGCGCAGTGCAGGGGGTGGTGGCGGGGCGGGATCAGGCGGCTTCGCTCGCGTCGTCGTCTTCGTCCCACGGTTCGAAAACCTCGTCCTCGATCAAATTGTCGACCGCGTGGATGCGTACGCCGATGCACCAGTCCAGCAGCGGGCCTTCCCATGCGGCCTCGACTTCGCTGAGGACTTCGGCGGCGTCCTTAGGGCGATCGCCGACGAGGTCGAAATCCTGCACGCCGTCGTCGGGCGGGGTGATGTAGACATGCGGGTCGAGCCGGATATTCGCCCAGCCCGCGGTGGGGGCGAGACCCTCGACCTCGACGACCAGCAGCGGATTTTCCTCGTCACCGTCGATCGAGGCGTTCACTTCGACAATTTCGCGTACCAGTTCGCTCATCACATGGCTCCTGTACGAAAAGGGGCGGGACCCGCGAAGGTCCCGCCCCGTTCATACGCAGCGCGTGTGACAGATTGGCGTGAGCGGCTTACTGCTTTTCGAACGCGGCGTGGATTTCGAGTTCGACCGCGTCGCTGACGTAGGGAATGCCCATCGACACGCCGAAATCGCTGCGCTTGATCGTCGTTTCGGCCTGGAAACCGATGGTTTCCTTCTTGTTCATGCCGACGCCCGCGCCGTGGAAATCGACGTCGAGCGTGACGGGCTTGGTCACGCCGTTGAGCGTCAAATTGCCGGTGACCTTCGCTTCGTCACCGTCGCTGCCCGGCACGACGCTGGTCGAGACGAATTTGGCGTCGGCGGGGGCAGCGCCGAAGAAGTCGGGCTTGCCGCCGTCCTTGCCGGCGCGCAGCAGGTGGCTGGTCAGCCCGGCGCTGGCGGTAGTGACCTTTGCCACGGGGATCGTGACGTCGACCTTGGCGGCGGCGAGATTCTTGGGATCGATGACGAGCGTGCCGGTCACGTCGCCGAAGATGCCGGTATATTTGCTGAAGCCGAGGTGATCGACTTCCCACACGACCATCGTGTGGCCGGCGTCGGCGGCGTAGGTGCCCGCGGTGACGCGCGTCTTGTCGGGCGCGCCGGGGGCGGAACCGCCCTGCGCGAGGACGATCGGGGTCGCCACGACGGCGAGTGCGAGGGCGGCGAGGGGGACGATGCGACGCATGAGGAAGTCTCCTGTTGAGGGCGGCGCGAAGCTAGGCGAAGGCGAGGGACGGCGTCAATAAGCCCGACGGAAACGCAGCGTTGCGATTTCGTCCCACGGCGGTGCGCCGTCGCAAGGCGCTTGTGCCGCGCCCGCTTTCATGCTGCAATGCGGTAAGTTACGGAAGCTGGGCACGAAGGCTGGGGGGCCGACGTCGATGGATAGCTTGTTCGTCCGCGAAGCGGGCGAGGTCGAAAATGCCTTTCTGGCGGCGCCGTTCGAGGAGGACGGCTGGAACGCGGCGCTGCGCCTGTTCGCGCGGCGGACGGGGTCGTCGCGCGCGCAATTGCTGGGGCTGGGCGACGACGCGACGTTGTTCAACTTCATGCCCGATATCGACCCCGCCTATCAGCGCGAGTTCGTGGAAATCGAGGGGTGGCGGCCCGAGGTCAACTGGCGCGTCGCCGCGGGCGGCCGGCCGCTCGAAATATTGAGCGAGGCGCATTACGACATCGCGCGCCAGCACAGCGGCACCGACGATTATGAAGAGCATATCCGCAAGTGGGACGGCGTCCAAGGCTGCCAGACCGTGCTGGTCGAGGGCGAGGGGCTGCTCGTCGGGCTGGCGGCGCTGCGATCCGAGCGCGACGGCCGCACCGGGCGGCGCGACCGCAAGCTGTTCGCCGCGGGCGCGACCTATGCGCTGGCGGCGGTGCGCATGCAGCAGGCGATGGCGCAGCGCGGCGCCGCGATGACCGTCGGCGCGTTCGACGCGATCGGCGTCGCTGCGTTCCTGATCGATCGGCAGGGCGCGGTCGCCGCATTGTCGGGGGCGGCCGAGGCGATCGTCGGCGACGGTGCCGGTGGGGCGCTGCGCCTGCGCCGCGGCCGGCTGGGCGCCGCGCGCCGCGATGCCGATGCGGCGTTGCAGGCGGCGCTGGCGCGCGCGCTGGACGGGGAGGCGATGCAGCAGCATTGGATCGCCTCGCCGGAGGAGGGCGGAGACGGGTTATTGTGCGAACTTTTTCGCCTGCCGCGACGCGAATGGGATTTCGGGTTCGACCCGCGCGTGCTGGTCGTTGTGCGGCGCGCCGTGGATATTCCGGCGATGCGGATCGTGCCGCTGCGCGCGGCGCTGGGCCTGACCGCGGCCGAGGCCGAGATCGCGCTGCGCCTCGCGAACGGCGAGGCGCGCGAGGATATCGCGGCCGGGCGCGGCACGAGCGCGCAAACGCTGGGCACGCAGATCAAGTCGATCCTGCGCAAGAGCGATGTCGCCCGCGAGGCCGAACTGACGGCGCTGGTGAACCGTTTGCTGCGCTGAAGGAACGGAACGGAAGATACCGGCGGCGGGTCGCGTGCCGCCGATATCCCCCCTCAGGCCGGGCGCCGTCGTTGCCGTGCAACGCCGTGCCCACCATCATCCACCGGCAGGCCGAGGCAAGCCGTTGATCGGCGGCGGGTATCATCGATCTGTTGCGGGTGTCATACCCTGTCCGGGGTATATGCGACGAGCGGAGGGCTAGGCCCTGACCCTAGGGCGCGCGGCGTGCCTCGAACCATTCGCGCATCGCCGCGGCGGCGCAGCCGGTGAAGCCGTAGCTGCCGACGGGCGAGCAGCTGTTCGGGCGGCTCGCTGCCGCGGCGCCATTGTTATAGCCGTCGACGGCCGAGGCCCAGCTGCCGCCGCCGGCGGGGACGTCTTCCTTCAGCTCCTCGCGCAATTCCTTGGGCACGCGGTAGCGTTCGGTCTCGGGCTGCTGCGCGCAGACGACGATCTCGTCGCCTTTGGGTTCGGGGCACGGTTCGTCGCCATAGGTATAGAGGACCGAGGTGCGCTGCGGCGGCTCGCCCGATTGCGCGAGCGAGCTGTCATTCTGCGCCAGTGCGGGCGCGGCGAAGGCGAGCGCCGCGAAGAGGGGGAGGAGGAGGCCGGCTGTTTTCTTCATTATCGATCGCGTTCCCATACCCCGTATCCCCGCGGCGCAGATTGCCGTGCGGAGATGAACCTAAGCCGAACTCGTCCGGCGTAACCCATTGCGCTTTCGGCGGGAACGGGAATGCGGCGGCCCGGCGCGGGGCCGATGTTACTCAGATGGTGTTTCGGAAATGAAAAACCAGCCCCGTTCCGGTCGTTCGTCGCAGCGCGGGTGCGTCATCCCGGCAGGTGCGAAATTTCAACGAGGATCGGGATAGGCTGCTATGGGGTGGGGAGCGGCCATAAAGATCCTCCCTGCGGCGAAGCCGTGGGGAGGGGGAGTGTTGGGTCGTCCAGTCCCCCGGAGTGTAGGGTTGGATTGCCGGGGGCAATCCAACCCTACACTCCGCGAAGCGGTGGTGGAGGGGTCGCAACGGCGCGTCATAACCCCTCCGTCAGCGCTTCGCGCTGCCACCTCCCCATCGCTGCGCGACAGGGAGGATCTTTATGGCAGCAATCGGTCGATATCGTCGCCGCGGAGCGGCTGTCTTGACCGGCAAATGTTCCGGCAGCCGATCTTTGATGTGAACCGACTGGAGCGCCGCGCCTAACATGCTAAGGGCATCCCATGCTTCACATGCACGGCCGCGGCGGCACCGTCCAAATCGATGGTGTCAAATATGACTGGGAACTCCTGAGCGAGCCCCAACTATCCTCTTCCGATGGCTGGAAGGGCATGACGGTCGCCTTGCGCCAGAGAGATATGCCACGCGAAGCCGTGCTGGAATTTCCGACGCCAAAGCGCCTGTTGAAAGGATTGCCGAAAGGGCGTTCGCAGATCAACGACGCGATAGCCTCGCGAGGGGTGCGAGCGGCATTGTCGGCAGGATGGGACCCGGCTTCTCGCGGCAAGCCGACGGTCTTCATGGTTGATGCCAACGGCGACTAAACGGAAGATGAAGGTTTATCTTAATCGCCCAACCAATCGGTTGTGATCTGGCCCCTATGCCCCTCCGGCGCCAGCGCGGCGCGCAGGGCTTCCAGCAGAGGCGGCAGCGCCTGCGTGAAGGCATAGGGCGGGTTGACGATAAAAAGGCCCGCGCCGTTATAGATGTCGGGCTGATCGCTATCGTACAACCAATGCTCCACCACCAGAAACTTCGGGATGCCGAGCTTACGTAGCTGCGCCTTCCACCGCACATGCGTGGCGCGGTCTTTCAGCGGATACCAGACGACCGTCACGCCATGCGCCCATTTGCGGTGGGCCGCGGCGAGGGTGGCGGTGATACGCGCGCGTTCATCGGTCTGCTCGTACGGCGGGTCGACCACCACCACGCCGCGCGCGGTGCGGGGCGGCAGCATCGCCAGCCAAAACTCGTAGGCGTCGCGCTCATGCACGGCGGCGGATGTGTCGCGCATCGCGCCTCGCAGGGCATAGACGTCTTCGGGATGTTTCTCGTTCAGGATCAGAAAATCCTGCGGACGCAGAAGCTGCGCCAAGAAGCGCGGCGATCCGGGATAGAGGCGCGGCTCTTCCCCGGCATTTACCGCCTGTACGGCGGCGCGATAGTCGTCCAGCAACGGGTTCGTGTCGGCAAAGGCGCGCACTACGCCCTGTGTAGCCTCGCCGGTGCGTTGCGCGTCATCGCCGCCAAGGTCGTACAGGCCGCAGCCGGCGTGGGTGTCGATCAGGGTGAGCGGGCTCTCTTTGAGCTGCAACGCCCGCACGAGGGCGATGAGCAGGCAGTGCTTTACGACATCGGCGCTGTTTCCAGCATGAAAGCTATGGCGATAATTCATTGTAATTCAGTATCCTGGCGATCTGCCTCTATACCAACGGCTGGGCACGGAAGCCGGGCGCGAGGCGATGGAAGCAACCAATCCGGTGCCCGTATAGAGTCGGGCGGAAACCTTCAAAGCATTCTGCACAAGGCCTCAAGGAGCCGGATGCGATTGGCTTTGACTGCGGCGCTTCGACGTCCGCGTCTGTCAGTAGCGGACCTGCACCCGCCCAATGTCGAATGACTTGGATCGGTCGTTTCCCGCCACTGTCCTATATGGTGCCGAGCGAGGCGCTGATCGCCCCCCACACCTGCGCCAGCTCGTCGGCGGTGATGCAATAGGGCGGCATGACGTAGAGCGTGTTGCCGAGCGGGCGGAGGAGGACGCCGTGGTCGCGATAGAAAGCGATGAGGCGCGGGGCGAGGTTCGAGAGATAGCCGCTGTCGGAAACGACGATGTCGAGCGCGGCGATGGTGCCGAGGCGGCGGGGGTTTTGGGCGCGCGGGTCGTGGCTGAGCAACGAGAGATGTGCGGCCTGTGCGTCGGCGAGCGTGTCGATGCGCTGCTGGACGGGTTCGTCGCGCCAGATTTCGAGGTTGGCGTTCGCGGCGGCGCAGGCGATCGGGTTCGCGGTGTAGCTCGACGAATGATAGAAGGTCTTGGCGCGGTCGGTCGAGAAATGCGCTTCGAAGATCGGCTCGATGCAGAGGGTGACCGCGAGCGGCAGGCTTCCGCCGGTGAGGCCTTTCGAGAGGCAGACGATGTCGGGGATCACGCCCGCCTGATCGCAGGCGAAGCGCGTGCCGGTGCGGCCCCAGCCGGTCATCACCTCGTCGGCGATGAAGAGCACGCCGTGGCGCGCGCATATCGCGCGCATCTCGGCGAGTACCCATGCGGGATAGATGAGCATGCCGCCGGCGCCGAGGATGAGCGGTTCGACGATGAAGGCGGCGGGCTTTTGGGCGCAGGCGGCTTCGAGTGCGTCGAGCGCCCTCTGTTCGAGCCCTTCGTGCGGGAAGGGGATGGTGTCGACGTCGAACAGCAGCGGCTGCCAGGCGCGGTTGTAGACGCCGCGTTCGCCGACCGACATCGTGCCGATCGTGTCGCCATGATAGCTATGCTCGAGGACGAGGATGCGGCTGCGCGCCTCGCCGATGTTATACCAGTAGCCGAGCGCCATCTTGAGCGCGACCTCGACGCTGGTCGAGCCCGAGTCCGAGAAGAAGACGCGCGTGAGCGGGTCGGGGGTGATGCGGATCAGCTCGGCGGCAAGCGTCTCGGCGGGTTCGTGCGTCCAGCCGGCGAAGATGAGCTGGTCGAGCTTTTCGGTCTGGGCGCGGATCGCGGTCATGATGCGCGGATGCGCGTGGCCGTGGGTGGTGACCCACCAAGAGGAGATGGCGTCGATCCAGCTTTGGCCGTTCGCGTCGTAGAGGCGCGCGTCTTTGGCGTGCGAAATCAGCGGGATGGGGTCGCCGAGGCCGTGCTGGGTGAAGGGGTGCCAGACGGGGGAGGTGGGGGTGCTCATGGCGCGTTCCTATACTCCTTCGTCATTCCCGCGAAAGCGGGAACCCAGTTCTGCCCTCACGTTTCAGATTGTCACCCTGCGGGCGGAGTTTTTCGTTGCGCTGGGTCCCCGCGTTGGCGCTGCGCGCCGCCTCCGGCTCCGCGGGGATGACGAAAATTAGAGGAAGTCGGCGATGTCGAAGTTCGCGCTGAATGCGGTGGCGAGCGTTTCGCTGGTCAGCGGATCGATGGTGGGCAGGCGGCCCAAGCGGCGGGCGCCGCTGATCTTCGCGATGATCGCCTCGCTGTCTTCCACCGCGTCGCCGAGGAAGGCGAGGCCGTGGATCGGGACGCCGCGCGCGCGCAGGGCTTCGATCGTGAGCAGGCTGTGGTTGATCGTGCCGAGCGCGGTGCGCGCGCAGACGATCACCGGGATCTGCCATGTCGCGAAGAGGTCGGCGTAGAGTGTGGTGCGCGTGACGGGGACGAGCGCGCCACCGGCGCCTTCGATGATGAGGTTGCCGGGGGGCGGGGTCAGCGTGTCGACGTCGATGTTAACGCCGTCAATTTCGGCGGCGAGATGCGGCGACGCGGGGGTGACGAGGCGGTAGGCTTCGGGGTGAATCGGTACGCCGGCGAGGCGGGCGACGGCTTCGCTGTCGGTTTCCTCTTCGAGGCCCGACTGGATCGGTTTCCAGTAAGGCGTGCCGCTTGCCTGCGCCAAAGCGGCGGAAAAGATGGTTTTTCCGATTCCGGTGTCGGTGCCGGTGACGACGAAGCGCGTCATGCCGCGGCCATCGCCGAGGCAAGGGCGTCGGCCATATCGTCGATGTTAGCTTCGTCAACATTGAGCGTGATGGCGATGCGCAGGCGTGCGGTTCCCTGCGCGACGGTGGGCGGGCGGATGCCGCGGATGTCGAAGCCCGCGCCCTGCAATTGGCCTGCGATGCGCATCGTGCGGTTGTTGTCGCCGATGATCACGGGCAGGATCTGCGTGCCGCTGGCGGGGATGCCGAGCGGCACGAGGCGCTCGGCGGCGTGGCGGACGAGGCTGTGGAGGCGTGCCTGGCGTTCGGGCTCGTTCGCGACGATCTCGATCGCGTGGCGGACGAGCCACGCCATCAGCGGCGAAGGCGCGGTCGAGAAGATGAAGGGGCGGCCGCGGTTGACGAGGAAGTCGGTCGCGATCGCGGGGGCACAGAGCAAGGCGCCCTCGGCGCCCAGCGCCTTGCCGCAGGTGTGGAGGGTGATGAGGTTGTCGCGGCGTGCGAGGCCGTGGGCGAGGCCGGCGCCGCCGGGGCCGAACACGCCCGTCGCGTGGGCTTCGTCGACGACGAGCACCGCGTCGTGGCGGTCGGCGACCGCGGCGAGATCGGCGAGCGGGGCGCGGTCGCCGTCCATGCTGTAGAGGCTTTCGACCGCGATCCACGGCGTGCCCGCGCCGCCGCCGGCGCGCCAGCGCGCGATGATGTCGTCGAAGGATTGTGCGTCGTTGTGCGTCGCCGCGACGTGGCCGGCGCGGCCGAGCTTCATGCCGTCGTGCGCGCTCGCGTGGATGAGTTCGTCGTGGACGACGAGGTCGCCGCGCTGCGGGAGCGCCGCGAACAGCGCGGCGTTGGCGGCGAAGCCGGTGGGGAAGAAGAGCGCGGCTTCGCTGCCATAATGGCGCGCGGCATGCGCTTCGAGCGCTTCATGCTCGGCGTGGTTGCCGCGGAGCAGGCGCGAGCCGCCCGAGCCTGCGGGGAGGCCGCGCTCGATGCCTGCCGTGAGCGCTTCGCGGAGCGCTTCGCTATCGGCGAGGCCGAGATAGTCGTTCGATGCGAAATCGCGGCCGGCGCGCGGCGCGAGGGTGCGGCGGCGGCTGTCATGCGCGAGCGCCGCGAGATCGGCGTGATGGGCGGTGAAGGGAGAGTTGGTCATTCTGTCCTGTCGATGTTTTTAAGTGGGATCGGGGCCCGCTTTGGTTCGGCGCCCTTCCAGCGCCGCCCGTTCTTCGCCGGTCAGCCGGTGCGGGGTTGCGATCGGTTCGAGGGTTGTTGCGTCGAAGAGCGCGGCTTTCCGCCGGTCGCCCGAGACGATGTCCTTGATCGCGCGGACGAAAAAGCGGCGCATCAGCGTCGGCGTGCCCATTTTGGGCAGCTGGCTGGCGTCGCCGATCGCGTCCTGCGTGAAGAGATGACCGCGTGGTGGTCCGAAGACCTGCTCGCGTCTTGCCGGATCGCAGGTTGCGGTCAGGATGGTGATGAAGGGGAGCTTGCCGTTCTTGAATGTGTTGAACAGCGGCGTGCGGCAGCAGGCGGCGTACCAGCGCAGCGTTGGAGCGTCGGTCAGATGGAGGCAGGCGAGGCGGTCGCGCCCGGTGTCGAGGCGCATGCGGGCGCATCGCGTCTGGTAGAGTGCGGTGCCGCCGTGCGCGTCGAGCAGGCGTTCGGCGTGGCCGAGATGGTGCGTGAGATCCTGGCAGTCGGTGCAATGGCAGACGACATGGTCGCCCTCGCCGGACGTGACGCGCATCGTTCCGGTAACGGTTCCGCAGTCGCAGGCGAAGGAGAGATCGGATGTCATCGCCATCCCCCTAGTCCGTTGCCCACGATTGCGGAAGCCTTTGGAGGGTCAGGGCTGGAGGTCATCAACTATTGTTCCAATCCTCCCTGTCGCGCAGCGATGGGGAGGTGGCAGCGCGAAGCGCTGACGGAGAGGCTGTAACGCGACGTTGCCGCCCCTCCACCACCGCTTCGCGGCGGTCCCCCTCCCCATGGCTTGCGGCCACAGGGAGGATTTGCGTCAGTTCTTCGATTTGTCGACGAGCTGGTTCTTGGCGATCCACGGCATCATCGCGCGGAGTTCAGCGCCGGTCTTTTCGAGCTGATGCGCGGCGGCCGCCTTGCGGCTCGCCTTCAGTTCGGGCTGGCCGGCCTGGTTGTCGAGCACGAAGTCCTTCACGAAGCGGCCCGACTGGATGTCGGCGAGGACGCGCTTCATTTCCTTCTTCGTTTCGTCGGTGATGATGCGCGGGCCGGTCTTGATGTCGCCATATTCGGCGGTGTTCGAGATCGAATAGCGCATGTTCGCGATGCCGCCTTCATAGAGGAGGTCGACGATCAGCTTGGTTTCGTGGAGGCACTCGAAATAAGCCATTTCCGGGGCGTAGCCCGCCTCGACGAGCGTTTCGAAACCCGCCTGGATCAGGTGGGTGATGCCGCCGCAGAGCACCGCCTGTTCGCCGAAGAGGTCGGTTTCGCACTCTTCCTTGAAGGTCGTCTCGATGATGCCGCTGCGCCCGCCGCCGACGGCGCTGGCGTAGGAGAGGGCGAGCGCCTTGGCGAAGCCGTTACCCGACGCGCCCGCGCCCTGTGCTTCCTGCGCGACCGCGATCAGGCAGGGGACGCCGCCGCCCTTCTGATATTCGCTGCGCACCGTGTGACCGGGGCCCTTGGGCGCGACCATGAAGACGTCGATGTCGGGGCGCGCGTCGATCAGGCCGAAGTGGATGTTGAGGCCGTGCGCAAAGGCGAGCGCTGCGCCGGGCTTCATGTTCGGGCCGATGTCATCGGCGTAGATTTTTGCCTGATGCTCGTCGGGGGCGGCGATCATGATCACGTCGGCCCATTCGGCGGCTTCCTTGTTCGAAAGCACCTTGAAGCCGGCGGCTTCGGCCTTCTTCGCGGTTGCCGAACCGGGACGGAGCGCGATGGCGACTTCCTTGACGCCGCTGTCGCGCATGTTCTGCGCGTGCGCATGGCCCTGGCTGCCGTAGCCGACGACGGCGACCTTCTTGCCCTTGATCAGATCCTGGTCGGCGTCGCGATCGTAGTAGACTTGCATGATAATTCTTTTCCTTGGTGTGAACTGCCCGGAGGCGAAATTGCGAAGAACCAGAGAGGCTAGGGCCGCTCTACGGTCGGGGGTTTGCCATCGGATGCGAATGAAAGCTCGTAAGCTTCCCCCGGTCTCGTCGCCTTGCACTCGACTTGAGCGGGGCCGGCACCGGGGGCGGTGAAGCGGCACTCGCCCTCCGCATTGAGGACATCGGCGCCCCTGCCGAAGGGCGGGGTGACGAGGATATTGGTTACGACCAACGTGGCGGTGTCGCCGGTTGCAGCCTTCTCATTGCCGTAGAAGCCGATCAAAATGTTGCCGGCCACCGCGATGCGAAAGCTTGAGCGGCCGTCGCGATACGTGATGTGGGCGATCTTGCCAGCGCAGCGGGAGGTGTTGTCCCCACCGCCGGGAAGGATCAGCTTGCGACAGGTGCCTTCCATCGTCGTCGTACTGGCGATCCGGCTCAGGTCGAGGCGGTCGGCAGCCGCCGGCGCCATGGAAAGCGCCATCGGGAGGAACAAGCCGATCATAGCGCCTCCGACCCGCGGGCGATGGCGACGACGCCGGTGCGGCCGACCTCGACCAGCCCGCATTCGCGCATCAAGGCGATGAAGCGGTCGACCTTGTCGCTCGTCCCGGTGATTTCGAAAATGAAGCTGGTGAGCGTCGTGTCGACGACCTTGGCGCGGAAGACGTCGGCCATGCGCAGCGCCTCGATGCGCTTGTCGCCGGTGCCCGCGACCTTCACGAGCGCGATTTCGCGTTCGACATGCGCCTCGCCCGCGTCGTTGAGGTCGATGACCTTGTGCACGGGGACGAGCCGGTCGAGCTGCGCGATGATCTGGTCGATGATCGGCGGCGGGCCCGAGGTGACGATGGTGATGCGCGACAGCGCGTGGTCGGCGGTAATATCGGCCACCGTCAGGCTTTCGATATTATAGCCGCGCGCGGTGAACAGCCCGGTGATCTTGGCGAGCACCCCGGCTTCGTTATCGACGGTGATGGCGAGCACGTGGCGCTCGCCGGCTTCGGTTTTGATTTTCATGTGAGTTACACCAGTGCCTTGGCTTCGTCGTCCATCGTGCCGGTGACGTCGCTCGGCTGGAGGATCATGTCGGTGTGCGCCGCGCCCGACGGGATCATCGGGAAGCAGTTCGCGAGCTGCGCGACGCGGCAGTCGACGATCACCGGACCCGGGGTCTCGATCATCTTCTTGATGCCGTCCTCGAGCTGCCCCAGATTGTCGATGCGCAGGCCCGTCCAGCCATAGGCGTCGGCGAGCTTCACGAAATCGGGCAGGCTGTCCGAATAGCTGTTCGAATAGCGGCTTTCATAGGTGAGTTCCTGCCACTGGCGGACCATCCCCATCCATTCATTGTTGAGGATGAAGATCTTCACCGGCAGGCGGTACTGCGCGACCGTGCCCATTTCCTGGATGTTCATCTGCAAGCTGGCTTCGCCCGCGATGCAGATGACGAGGCGGTTCGGGTGCGCGATCTGCGCGCCGACCGCGGCGGGAAAGCCATAGCCCATCGTGCCGAGCCCGCCGCTGGTGAGCCAACGGTTGGGGGCCGAGAAGCCGAAATGCTGCGCCGCCCACATCTGGTGCTGGCCGACCTCGGTCGTGATGATCGGGTCGCGGCCGCGCGTCGCGTCGAACAGTGCCTTCACCGCGCGCTGCGGCATGATTTCGGCGCTGGCTTCCTTCTTTTCGGGGAAGTCGAGGCAGCGCGTCGCGCGCCAGCCGTCGACGCGGCGCCACCATTCGCCAAGGTCGCGCGCCTTATGGCCCTTGTCCTGCCACGCGGCGATCAGCGCATCGAGCGCGCGGCCGGCGTCGCCGACGACGGCGAGGTCGACGGGCACGATCTTGTTGATCGAGCTGCGGTCGATATCGATGTGGATTTTCTTGGAATCGGGCGAGAAGGCGTCGAGGCGGCCCGTTACACGGTCGTCGAAGCGCGCGCCGACTGCGATGATCAGGTCGGCGCGGTTCATCGCCATATTCGCTTCATAGGTGCCGTGCATGCCGAGCATGCCGAGCCATTTCGGATCGTCGGCGGGGAAGGCGCCGAGCCCCATCAGCGTCGAGGTGATCGGCGCGCCGGTGAGCGAAACGAGCTGGCGCAGCGCGGCGCTCGCGTCGGGGCCGGCGTTGATCACCCCGCCGCCGGTGTAGAAAACCGGGCGCTCGGCCGCGGCGATCATGTCGATAGCCTGCGAAATCGCGTCGGCGTCGGGTTCGACCTGCGGGCGATAGCTGTTGTGCTGGATGAACTCGGGCACCGAATAAGTGCCGGTCGCGACCTGCACATTCTTCGGGATGTCGATCACGACGGGGCCGGGGCGGCCGTGCGTCGCGATATGAAACGCCTCGTGCATGATCGGGCCGAGGCGGTCGGGGTCCATCACGAGATAATTATGCTTGGTGCAGTGGCGCGTGATGCCGACCGTGTCGCATTCCTGAAAGGCGTCGGTGCCGATCAAGGTCGTCGGAACCTGCCCGGTGAGCACGACCATCGGGATCGAATCGAGCAAAGCGTCGGTGATGCCGGTGACGGCATTGGTCGCGCCGGGGCCGGAGGTGACGAGCACGACGCCGGGCTTGCCGGTCGAGCGCGCATAGCCTTCCGCCGCGTGCGTCGCCGCCTGTTCGTGGCGGACGAGGATGTGCTTGATCGTGGGGTGTTTGTAGAGCGCGTCATAGATGGGAAGGACCGCGCCGCCCGGATAGCCGAACACTGTATCGACCCCGAGGTCGACCAGCGCCTGAACCACCATGTCGGCACCACTCATTTCCGTCACGACGAAACTCCTTCCAATACAAAAAGGCAGCGCTTGTGCGCTGCAACAGGGTGCGGGCAATAGGTGTATGATTCTATCTTGTCAACAGCTTATCACGTAATATTATTGCTAATTCCTTGATAGAATCGATGTTTAATGACTCGACGTGGCGCAGCCAGTCGGCGGGGGGCTGGTTGCGGAACCACGTATATTGGCGCTTTGCATATTGGCGCGTTGCCGCTTGCGTCAGCTCGAGCGCTTCGGCGCGGGTGATGTCGCCGCGAAGATGGCTGGCGATCTGGGGGACGCCGATCGCGCGCATCGCGGGCAGGTCGGGGTCGAGGCCGCGCGCGAGCAGGGCTTCGGCCTCCTCGACCGCGCCGCGTTCGAACATCTGGACGAGGCGCGCGTCGCAGCGGTCGCGCAGCCAGTCGCGCGGGGGCAAGAGAACCAGCGGGGCGAGCGCGATCTGGTCGGCGATGCCGCCCGCGATCGCCCGCTGCCAGTCGGCGAGGGTGCGGCCGGTCGAGCGCACGACTTCGAGCGCGCGCGCGACGCGGGTGGTGTCGGCGGGGTTCAGGCGTGCGGCGGCGTCGGGATCGGCCTTGGCCAGCGCGGCGTGCGCGTCGGCCACGGGGAGCGCGCGGACTGCCTCGCGAATATCGGGATCGATCTCGGGCACCGGCGCGATGCCGTGGAGCAGCGTGCGCATGTGGAGGCCGGTGCCGCCGACGAGGATGGGAATTTGCCCCGCAGCGTGTGCTTCGGCGATGATGTCGCGTGCTTCGTCCGCCCAGCGCACGGCATTATGCGCGTCGGCGGCGTCGATGTGGCCGAAGAGGCGGTGGGATATGCCCTCCATCTCTTCGCCGGTCGGGCGTGCGGAGAGGATGCGAAGGTCGGCATAGACCTGGCTCGCGTCGGCGTTGACGACGAGCGCGTCCCGGCCTGTCCCGCAAAGAGATTTTGCGAGCGCGACCGCCAAAGCGCTCTTGCCGCTGGCGGTGGGTCCGGCGATAAGTGCCACGGGAGGCCGCGCGTTGGCGGTCGAGAAAGAAGGAGATGCCATGTTCGTCGCGACGCTGATAGCAGCAGGAAAGCTGACCGACGAGGTGGTTCGCGAGGGGATCGACCGGCTCGCCGCGACGGGCCACGATGTCGGCGCCCCGCACTGGATCGACGAGCATGACGCGGCGGACATCGTATTTCACGGCAGCCTGGTCAGCGCGCGCAAGGAACTGGCGCTGATGGACCATGGTTCGCTCGACATCGTCGTGCAGCCGCTGGGCGACCGGACGAAGAAGCTGATCATCGCCGACATGGATTCGACGATGATCACCGTCGAGTGCATCGACGAACTCGCCGATTATGCGGGGCTGAAGCCGCAGATCGCGGCGATCACCGAGCGCGCGATGCGCGGGGAGCTCGATTTCCGCGCCGCGCTGGAGGAGCGCGTCGGATTGCTCGCGGGGATGCCCGAGACGACTTTGGTCGATTGCCGGATGGAGCGCGTGCGGCTGACGCGCGGGGCGCGCACCTTGGTGCAGACGATGAAGGCGCATGGCGCGCACTCGATCCTGATTTCGGGCGGCTTCACCGCCTTCGCCGGGCCGGTGGGCGAGGCGATCGGGTTCGACAAGGTGGTCGCGAACGAGCTGGAGATTGCCGGCGGCAAGCTGACCGGCAAGGTGCGCGAGCCGATCGTCGACAGCAAAACGAAACTGGAGACGCTGAAGGCCGAGGCGGCGAAGCATGGCCTGCCGCTCGCCGAGACGATGGCGGTCGGCGACGGCGCGAACGACATTCCGATGATCACCTCGGCGGGGCTGGGGGTCGGCTATTATCCGCACCCCGCGGCGGGCGAGGCGGCGGCGGCGGTGATCCGGCATCATGATTTGACGGCATTGCTGTGGGCGCAGGGTTATCCGCGGCGGAGCTGGGTGCTGGGGTAGGGCGTAGCGGCCATCGGCCGTTAGCGGGCCATCGCAGGCAACTTCGCTCCGCACCATGGACAGAATGCAATTTCCACGGCGCTGCTTCCGCCGTCATGAACCATCAGGCCAAAGCCCCCATTCATCTCGATGACGAATGCATCGGGACAATCGGTGCGGTCCTCATGAACCGGGCATTCGCGATGCAAATCAGCGTTCATTCGTTCGCAGCAAGAAATGGTCATGGCCATATCTGCTTATGCCAGAAAATGTGGGGCCAGCAATGACCGCGATGGCCGGGAGACGACGTTCCCCACCTCTTCACGAAGCTTGGGGAGCGTCCACCAATCAGTCCCTCCCGGCGCGTAGACAAACGGGACCCCGATCAAGTCCGGGATGACGAAGGCGCGGGCGGTGGTTATGGTGTTCGATGTGGAGGTCCTATGACGAAGCACCGCATCTATTCGATGAGCGTCGCGAGCGTTTATCCGCATTATATTGCCAAGGCGGAGAAGAAGGGGCGCACGAAAGCCGAGGTTGACGAGATTTTCCGCTGGCTGACCGGATATGACCAGAAAGCGCTCGAGGCCGAGTTCGCCAAGGGGACGAATTTCGAGGATTTCTTCGCGCATGCGCCCGCGATCAACCCGTCGCGCGAGCTGATCACGGGCGTGGTCTGCGGCGTTCGCGTCGAAAATATCGAAGAGCCGCTGATGCGCGAGGTCCGCTATCTCGACAAGCTGATCGACGAACTCGCCAAAGGGAAGGCGATGGAGAAGATCTTGCGGAGCTGATTTCTCTCGTCGATATTAACAATGTTAACATTAGCGCTGTTCAAATGCGATCGATGTTTACGTCGTCAACACTAGCGCGGAAATTTGTGTCGGCGCGGCGGTTGGAAGTGGCCGCGCCGTCCACAGGACTGGCGTCAGTCCTTCGCCTTGACCTTGACCCATACATGGACCGTCGCGGCGAATTTGCCGGGTTCGGGTTTGCCCACGTCGATCCGTTCGGCGGTGACGAGTTCGCCGGTTGCGAGGTTGAAGCTGGCCCAGGGTTTCGGCATGCGGCCGAAGGTCATTTTCTGGATCGGCTGGCCGGTGGCGGTGTTCATGATCGTTGCGGTGATACCCATGGCGGCCGGGTAGCGGCAGCGCGATGATTCTGTCCAGTGGGGAAAGCGGGATGGTTATGCGGTCGCGGCGATTTCATCGGTCAGCCAGCCGCGGAAGCGCAGCATCGCGTCGCTTTCGGGGCGCGACATCAGGCGGGTGAGCCAGTAGCGGCCGGCGTCGATCGTGACCGCGAAGGGCTGGACGAGCAGCTCGGCGGCGAGTTCGCGGGTGAACATCGAAGGCGGCGCGAGCGCGACGCCCTGACCCGCGGCAGCGGCGGTCGCCATCAACGCCGAGCTGTCGAAGACGGGACCGCGCAGCACGGGGACGGGGACGCCCGTGGCGGCGAACCAGAGCGCCCATTCGTCGGCGCGGTACGAGCGCAGCAGGCGCTCGTGGATCAGGTCGGCGGGGTTCTTGAGGCGCGCGGCGATCGCGGGGGCGCAGACCGGCGCCATCGGCGCGGCGAGCAAGGGTTCGGCGTGGGTGCCGTGCCAGGCGCCGTCGCCGAAGCGGATCGCATAGTCGAGCGCCTCGCCCGCGAGGTCGACGCGGTTGTTGTTCGTCGAGATGCGGAGGTCGATCGCGGGGTGCAGGCGCGCGAAGGCGTCGAGGCGTGGGAGTAGCCAGCCGGTCGCGAAGGTGCCGACGACGCCGACCTTGAGCGCCTCGCGGAAATGGCCATCGGTATATTGGTCGAGCGTAGCGGCGACGCGGTCGAAGGCATCGGCGACGACTGGGACGAGCGCGTGGCCCTCGTCGGTGAGCGCGAGCCCGCGCGGCAGGCGGTGGAAGAGGCGCGTGCCGAGGCGGCGTTCGAGCTGCGCGACCTGATGGCTGACGGCGCCCTGGCTGACGCAGAGTTCGATCGCGGCGCGGGTGAAATTGAGGTGGCGCGCCGCAGCCTCAAAGGCGCGGAGGGCGTTCAGGGGGAGCTGGGCGCGGTCCATGGCCTGTCATCAATTATTCTCATGGCTTTGTCGAGAAATCATGCTTTGTGGGCGGCGGCGCGGCGCGGCATCCCGGCGGGGAAGGAGACGGATATGATCGCGATGATGACAATTGCCGCCTGGCTGGCGGGCGTGAGCCATGTGCCGCTGCCGCTCGTCCAGGAGGCGAAGGCGCAGACGGTGGCGGGCGGGGTTGCGCCGGGTGCGGACGACCCGTTAACGCGGCCGATTGCGGCTTCGCGTGCGGCCGAATGGCTGGCGCCTGCCAGACCTGAGAAGATTTTCGGGACGAGCTATCTCGTCGGCTTCGGCGGGCTGAGCGTCGCGCTGATCGATACCGGCGACGGGCTGGTGCTGGTCGATGGCGCGTTGCCGCAGGCGGCGCCCGCGATCCTCGCCAATGTCCGTGCGCTCGGCTTCGATCCCAAAGACATCAAATTTATTCTGAGCACCGAACCGCATTTCGACCATGCCGGCGGGATCGCCGCGCTGGTGCGCGACACCGGCGCGACGGTGGTCGCGAGCGCGCGCGGCGCCGAAGGGCTGCGCACGGGCAAACATGCGGCGGACGACCCGCAACTCGCTTACGGCGGCAGCTGGCCAGCCGTGACGCGGCTGCGCGTGGTGAAGGATGGTGAAGTGTTGAAGCTGGGCAAGGCGGCGATCACGGCGGTGGCGACGCCGGGGCACACGATGGGGAGCATGAGCTGGAGCTGGCAGGCGTGCGAGAAGCAGACGTGCAAGGCGATCGTCTTTGCGTCGAGCCTCAACCCGGTGTCGGCCGACGATTATCGTTATACTGCGCCGTCGAGCGCGCCGATCGTGAAGGCGTTCGAAGCGAGTCATCGCAAGATGGACGCGCTCGCATGCGACATCCTGATTTCCGCGCACCCCGATAATGCGGGTCCGGGGCGCTATAACGACAAGCCCGGTGCGTGCCGCACTTACGCCGAGCGGTCGCGCAAAGCGCTGGCAGCGCGTCTTGCCAAGGAAGCGGGCGGATCCTGACCCGCCTGCCGCGGCTCTGTCAGGGAAGCGGCGGCTCCGCCTGGAACGGATCATAGCGGGCCGGGTCATAGGCACCGAAACGCACGGCGCCTTCGGTTTCGCTCCATCCTTTCGACAGGGCGACCGCGACCTCGCCGCGATCGGCCAGAAGGGCGCGGTGCACGGCGGCGCAGGGCACCGATGCCTGGTCGCGACAGACCAGCGGCCCCGGCGGGAGCGGATCGGATCGCCAGACCTGAAGAAGCGTCGCGGCGGTGCCGGGATCGTCGGCCTGCAACTGGCGCCAGGGGCCTTCGGCGAGCGCCGCGACGTCGGTGCGGCCGGCAAGCAGCTCTGCCAGGGCGGCTTCGTGGGTGCCCGCATGGCGCCGCGTCGCAAAAACCGGGGCGCGGCCGGTGCTTCGCAGCGCGGCCGACTGAACCAGTGCGCCGGACGTCGAGCCCGGCAGCACTTCGGTGTAGCGCAAGTCGCCGGCGCGCGCGCCGAGGGCGTCGAGCGATGCGAGGCCGCTATCGCGGCGCACCAGCAGGACGCCCCGATAGCGATCGAGCACGGCCGGAGGCGTGGAAAGGACAGCGATCGGCCGGACATCGGGGCAGGAGCGAGCCTCGACGAATGCGCCGAGATTGGTCATCGCAATATCGATCTCGCCGCGGCAGAGCGCCTTCGCCAGCGCTTCGGGCGTATCGAGCAAGCGGATTTCGGTCGGCCGCCCCGACGCGCGTTCGACGAGTGCGGCAAGCGGCGCCAGCGCAACCGATCGGTCGTAGCGCGGATAATGATAGGTGCCGACGCGCAGCGCCGGTGGTGTTTCAACCGGCGACGCCCACGCCGCGAGAAGGGTCAGAAGCATCACCGCGCGATGGACGCGACGGTAGCCGAAGCAAAGGATTCTCCGACGAACGACATGCCGGCGCGACTAGCGATCCAGCACTAGACAGGCCTGACCGTCCTTGCGCACGCTTGCGCAGAAGCTTTCGGCTTCGCCCTTGTTCGCAAAGCCGCCGGCCTGGAGGCGGGTGAGCTTGCCGCTCTTGACCAGATAGGGCGTGCGCCCGGCGAAGGCGGGATTCTTCTTTTCGAGCGCGGCCCAGAGGCTCCGGGCGTTTGCCTCGACCCCGAAGGCGCCGAGCTGGGCGCGCCAGGGGCTGGCGGTGCCGTTGTGGACGCGCACCGGCGCCGGCGCGGCGGCGGCGGTGGCGACGGGGGCGGCCTTGACGGGTGCGGGCTTGACCGGCGCGGGTTTGGGTTCGGCGGGCTTGGGCGCGGGCTTTGCGGGCTCGGCCTTCGGCGGCAGCTTTCCGCTTTCGGGCGGCGCGGCATAGCTCGTGCCCGGCTGGCCGGTGGCGGCGACGGCGTTGGCGGTCGCTTCGGCAGCCGCGGCTGCGGCGGCTGCGGCGGCGCTCGCGACGGGGGACGAGGCCATAGCGACGCTGCGGACGGGTTCGGGCTTAGGCTGCGGTGCGGGCTTTGCGGGCGGCGTGTCGATCACCGGGGGCGGCGTATAGCGGGTGCCGGGGGTCGATGCGGGCAGGCTCGCGACCTTCACCGGCGAGGCCGCCGGCACGGGTTTGGGCGCGGGCGGCGCGGCGGCGTTGACCGCCGCGAGGCGCGCCTGCTGTTCGCCGCGTTCGATTTCGGGGAGCAGCGCGAGGCCGCGCTGGCGCTGGTCGAGCGGGATCAGATTGTCGAGCTGCGCAAGGCGCGCCGAAGCGATGCCGAGCCCGGCGTCGCTCGCGCGCTTGGTCAGCGCATAGGCGCGCGGCCAGTCCTCTGCCGCGAGGTCGCCGTTGAAGTGCGCGGTGCCGAGGACATATTGCGCGCGGGGTTCGCCGCGCGCGGCCGAATTGAGGATGAAGGGCATCGCCTCCTGCCGGCGGTTCGCGGTGAAGAGCACGAGGCCGAGATTATCCTCCGCCTGCAAATGGCCTTGCTTGGCGGCGCGGCGATACCAGGCCTCCGCCTGCACGAGATCGGCGGGGGCGCCGCGGCCGAGTTTATACGCCTGGCCGAGGTTGAATTGCGCATCGGCGTCGCCGGCGAGGGCGAGCGGGCGCCATTCGGCAACGGCGGCCGCATAATTGCCCGCCTGCCAGGCATCGACGCCGTCCTTGACGTCGGCATAAGCGGGCGCCGCCAGCATCGATGCCGCGAGCAACGGCAAAGCCAGCGAAAGGACGGTGCGGAAAGAACGCATCTTATTCTCCAATGACTTGCGCCGCATAAGGCCGGCTGCAGTCCCCGGGGGCTTTATAACGGCAATTGGCTAACACGGCGTTAGCGACAAAAGCGGTCACGCCGAACTTGATCCGTTCTGGCACAAGTTCGTCTTAGGGGGTCATTTACCATATTTGCGAGCAAGTCGTTCACCCTCTTTTTATCATCGTTAACCCAATTTTAGCGCCCCGCATGGCATCCCTTCGCCGAATTTTGGATTTCCGAGGGGGTAACGCAGTGCGCGTATTGGCATTGGCTTCACAGAAAGGCGGGTCGGGAAAGACCACGCTGTCGGGGCACCTCGCGGTGCAGGCGCAGCTTGCGGGCGCCGGCCCCGTCGTTCTGATCGACATCGATCCGCAGGGCTCGCTCGCCGACTGGTGGAACGAGCGTGAAACCGACCTTCCGGCGTTCGCCCAGACCACGGTCGCCCGGCTCGCCTCCGACCTCGAAATCCTGCGCCAGCAGGGCTTTAAATTGGCGGTGATCGATACGCCGCCGGCGATCACCATGGCGATCCAGAGCGTGATTTCGGTCGCCGAGCTGATCGTTGTGCCGACGCGGCCCAGCCCGCACGATCTGCGCGCCGTCGGCGCCACCGTCGACCTTTGCGAACGCGCCGGCAAGCCGCTGGTGTTCGTCGTCAACGGCGCGACGCCGAAGGCCAAGATTACCAGCGAAGCCGCGGTCGCGCTGTCGCAGCACGGCACCGTCGCGCCGATCACGCTGCACCACCGCACCGATTATGCCGCGTCGATGATCGACGGCCGCACGGTGATGGAAGTCGATCCCAACGGACGCTCGGCCGACGAGATCCGCCAGCTGTGGACGTATATGAACGACCGCCTCGAAAAGAATTTCCGCAGGACCGTATTTGCCGCGCCGCTGCCCACACAGGGCAATTATGGCGCGGTTCGCCCGATGGGTGGTGGCTTCGGCCGCCGCATCGCTGGCCAGTGACGGGGAGTACGGGAATCATGGGCGAACCAAAACCTCTCGCATCGCTGAGCGCCGGACTCCTTGCCCGCAAGGGTGGAGCGCGTCCCGCCATGCGCCGCCAGCCGCTCGGTAGCGGCCCCGCAACGATGAACAGCGGCGGTTACGATGACCTCGGCTGGAACGACATGGGATATGATGTCGATCCCGACCAGTCGGCCGAACCCACGCGTCTGGTCGATCTGAAGCCGCTGCTCACCGGATCGGTGCTGGCGCATAATGTCGAGGCCGAACATGCGGTCGACGACAGCGTCGGTCACGAGCTGACGCCGGAATTTTCGGCCGAATATACCGGCGAATTCACCGGGCTGACCGAGGATTATGGCGTCGACCAGTATGAGGCCGAAGCCCCCGAAGTTCCCGAAATCGTCCGCCAGCAGGAATCGCTGATCGAGCGCGTCGCCGCGGTGGCGCGCAAGGTCGAAGCGCGTCCGGCGCCCGCACCGAAGAAGGAAAAGGCGCCGCGTGCATTGCGGGCCCGCGAGAAGGCGGCGTTCACGCTGCGTCTCGACGCCGAGCGCCATCTGCGCCTCCGCCTCGCGAGCGCGGTGACAAACCGGTCGTCGCAGGTGATCCTGACCGACCTGCTCGACGAATATCTGTCTTCGCTGCCCGAAATCGACGCAATGGCGAGCCGCCTGCCGGCCGCACGCCCGGCGCGCCGCGTGGCGCGCTGAAGAAAAAAGGGGGACCCGTCATGAACCGCAAGATGCTGATGAACCTGGCCGTTTCGGGTTTTGTCCTGAGCGTGGCCACCGGATGCAGCGGCATGGGCAAGATGGCCGACGCGCCAGCGCGCGCCGCCGGCAAGCCCGCGATCGCCGCCAAATCGGCGAGCGATGCGCGCGTCGCGCTCGAAGCCGGGAAAGCCAGCAAGGCGGTCGGCCTGGCCGAAGCCGCGGTTGCCGGCAGCCCGCGCGATGCAAATTATCGCGCGTTGCTGGGACAGGCGTATCTCAACGACGGGCGCTTTGCATCGGCGACCGCGGCGCTGACCGAGGCGATCGAACTCGGCGCGAACGACGGCAATACGGTGCTTTCGCTGGCGCTCGCGCAAATCGCGCAGAACAAGAATGCCGATGCCGTGGCGCTGCTGACACAGCATCGCGCGGCGGTGCCGGCTTCGGACCTCGGGCTGGCGCTGGCGCTCGCGGGAGACAATGAAGGCGCGATCTATGTGTTGAGCGAAGCCGCGCGGGCCGAAGGCGCCGACGCGCGGACGCGGCAGAATTTGGCGCTGGCGTTCGCGCTGTCGGGCCGCTGGGCACAGGCGCGCATTCTCGCTTCGCAGGATCTGTCGATCGCCAAGCTCGAAGGGCGGATGGCCGAATGGTCGAAGCTGGCCGAACAGCCCGATGCGCAGATGCGCGTCGCGAGCCTGATCGGGACGAAGGCGCGGCAGGATGCCGGCATGCCGGTCCAGCTCGCGCTGAGCAATTTTGGCGCCCCGCAAATGGCCGCGGCCGAGCCGGCAGTCCAGCTCGCGAGCGCCGATCCGGCGCCGGTCGCCGACTATGCGCCGCCGCCGCCGGTCCTTGCGGATGCAGGCGGCGCGATCCGCAGCGTCGAACTGCCGATGCCCACGCGCACCGCCGATGGCGTCGTGCCGGTGACCGAATTGCCGCAGCCGAAACCCGCGGGCGAGGTGATCCTCGCCGATGCCGCGCCCTATCGCGCCGCGCCGCGCGTGGCGGGTGAGGGGCGTGTCCGTCCCGCACAGCAGCAGGCGATCGAGCTTGCGACGGTGCTGATCCCGAAGGCGATGGGTTTCGATGCGAAAAAGCCGAGCGGCTGGGCGGTGCAGCTGGGCGCCTATGACAGCCTCGGCATCGCCAGGGAAAAATGGGGCAGCCTGAAAAAACGCAACGGCGTTCTCGCGAACTTCCCGGCGTCGAGCCATGCCGCGACGGTGAACGGCCGCAATTTCTATCGCCTGACGGTGAACGGCCTCGCGACGCGCGCCGACGCGGCGAGCCTGTGCAACCAGTTGAAGGCGCAGGGCCAGACCTGCTTCATCCGTGCGATGGGCGGCGGCGAGGCGATCCAGTGGGCGTCGAAGGCCGGCGCGATGCGGCTCGCTTCGCGCTAAAAGACTTTACCCGGATAAGGGGGAGGGGCGTGGCCGCGAGGCCGCGCCTCTTTTGTTTGGGGTCGCCGCGATTTGCCGTTGCGTCGGCGCTTATTCAATATTCATCGAATATATCCGCGTCATTATCTTCGTTATTTTCTGTATTCGTCTTGACGATGCGATGGTGGATGGCAAGAAGGTTGGAATTCTCAGGGGGATTCCATGCATTACCAACGCTTTGCCGCTATCAGCCTCGGCTGCGCCCTGTTGTCCGCTTGCGGTGGCGGTGGCGGCGGGGGTGGCGGCGTCAATTCGACTTCGCCGCCACCGAGCGCAAACGCCAACAGTTCGCTCGTGAACTTGCAGTATAGCGAGGATTTCATCGGCCGCGCGGCGATCATCCGCTACAATGTTTCGCGGGCGACCGGCGGTGCGACGGTGCGCGATCCGCGCGAAAATCTGGGCGCGCAAATCCGCTATGACGCGGTGAACAAAACCTATCTTCTGGCTGGCACGACCTATCCGTCGTCGACCTTTGGTCCGGCCAACCGGGACGCCGCGTCGAGCGGCGCGGTCATCACCGCCTATGAGAAGGTCAGCGGCAACCGGCAGGAAAATCTGGCGCTATTCAATCCCGGTCCGGCCAACACCGAGCTGGCGCTCACCTATGCCAGCTATGGCGCGTTGCAGACGATCACCGACAATGGCGCGACCGTCGATGTTGCGACCGCCTTTTTCACCTATGGCGTCCAGACGGCGGCGAGCGACATGCCGCGGACCGGATCGGTCAATTATCGCACACGGATCGACGGCCAGTACGCCGACGCGACCGGCGTCTATTCGGTTTCGGGTCCGAGCAGCTTCTCCGCCAATTTCGGGGCGGGCACGATCGCCTTTTCGATGGATCCGGTCGGCCAGAATGTCGTCACCGGCGGCACGAAAAGCCTAGGGTCGCACACGATGACCGGGTCGATCGCCATCGGCAACCAGTTCAACGCCTCGACCGAGTTCAGCCGCCCTTATGGTAGCAGTGTCGCGGGCTATTTCTATGGCCCCGGCGCCGCCGAACTCGGTGGAACCTTCCTGATCAGGGACAACACGGGGGGAAGCGGCGCCGGCGCGGGCATCGTGGTTGGCAAGAAGAACTGATCGTTCCGGGCGGTGATCCTTTTTGCCCGAGCCCGTTCTGCCCGGCGCTTTTCATAGTCTACTTGCCCGGCGCAGGCAGCCGCGCGAGCCGGACGACGGCGAATCGGCCATCCATCGGGGGTGGTCCGAGGGGGGCGGGCTCGCAAGGGGCATTGCCCGATTGAAGCCCACTGGTTGCCGCGGACTTCAGCGTATCCGCAACCCGCCCTTCCACATCATCGTCGCGCGGCCCTGGACCGGCATGCCGTCGAAGGGGGTGTTGCCGGCCCACGCCGCCATCTTCTTGGCGTCGACCTGCCACGGCGTGCCCTCGTCGACGAGGATGAGGTCGGCTTCCTTGCCGACCGCGAGTGTACCGGCGTCGACGCCGAGCAGGCACGCGGGGGTGCCCGCGAGCAGTTCGAACAGGCGGCCGGGCGAGACATGGCCGTCGCGGACGAGGTTCAGGCCAAGCGCGAGCAGGGTTTCGGCGCCCGCCATGCCGGGCAAAGCTTCGGCGAAGGGCAGGCGCTTGTCCTCGGGGCCGCGCGGGTCGTGACCCGAGGCGAGGATGTCGATCGTGCCGTCGGCGATCGCCGCGAGGCACGCGTGACGATCTTCCTCGCTGCGGAGCGGCGGCGACAGGCGCGCGAAGGTGCGGAAATCGCCGATCGCGGTGTCGGAGAGCAACAGATGCGCGGGGGTGATGCCGCAGAGGACGGGCAGCCCCTTCGCCTTCGCGGCGCGGATCAGGTCGAGTCCGCGTGCGGTGGTGACCTGGCGGAAATGGACGGGGGCGCCGGTTTCCTCGACGAGCGCGAGATCGCGCGCGATCGCGATCGCCTCCGCAATGGCGGGGGCGGAGGCGAGGCCGAGGCGCGTCGCCATCTCGCCGTCGGTCGCGACCGCGCCGGCGGTGAGACCCTCGTCCTCGGCATGGATGATCGTGACGAGCCCGAGCGAGGCGGCGTAAGCGAGCACGCGGCGCATCACGCCGCTGTCGGCGATGCGCGCGCGGCCGGTGGCGATCGCGCGCGCGCCCGCCTGTTTCATCAGGCCGATTTCGGCGAGTTCGGTGCCCGCGAGGCCCTTGGTCGCGGCGGCGAGCGGGTGGACCCAAAGGTCGGGCTTGCCGCCCTTGGCGGCGCGTTCGACCAGCCCTGCGCCGTCGAGCGGGCCGTTGTCGGGCATCAGCGCGGCGCGCGTGATGCCGCCGAAGTGGAAGGCGGGCTTGTCGGTCGCGAAGACGCCGAGGTCGATGATGCCGGGGGCGAGCCATTGGCCCTTCGCGTTGATGGTCTCGGTGCCTTCGGGGATTTCGGTGGGATCGAGCGCGGCGATGCGGCCATCGACGACGAGCAGGCTGCCCGGGCGGGGCGTGTCGCCGTCGACCAGCAAGGCGTTCGCGATGTAGAGCGGCTTTAGTTCCATCCGACGACTCCCCGCTTGCGGCGGGTCAATATGTCGAGGCACGCCATGCGCACGGCGACCCCCATTTCGACCTGTTCGGTGATCGTCGAGCGGACGGGATCGTCGGCGACATTGCTGTCGATTTCGACCCCGCGGTTCATCGGGCCGGGGTGCATGACGATCGCATCGGGTTTCGCTTTCTCGAGGCGTTTCTCGGTGAGGCCGTAGAGCGCGTGATATTCGCGCGCGCTGGGGAGGTAGGCGCCGTCCATGCGTTCATTCTGGAGGCGGAGCATCATCACGACGTCGGCGTCCTTGATGCCCTCGTCCATGTCGGTGAAGGTCGTCACATGCATGCGCTCGATCGCGGGCGGGGTGAGCGTCGGCGGGGCGACGACGCGCACTTCGTTGCCGAGCAGGGTGAGCGCGAGGATGTTCGAGCGCGCGACGCGGCTGTGGAGGACGTCGCCGCAGATGGCAATGGTGAGGCCCTCGACGCGGCCGAGGCGGCGGCGGATGGTGAGCGCGTCGAGCAAGGCCTGCGTCGGATGCTCGTGGCGGCCGTCGCCCGCGTTGAGCACGGGGCAGTCGACCTTATCGGCGATAAGCTGAACCGCGCCCGAGCTGCCGTGACGGATCACCATCGCGTCGGCGCGCATCGCGTTCAGCGTCATCGCGGTGTCGATCAGCGTTTCGCCCTTCTTCACGCTCGACTGCGCGGCGTGCATGTTGACGACGTCGGCGCCGAGGCGCTTGCCCGCGATTTCGAACGAAAGGAGCGTGCGCGTCGAATTTTCGAAAAAGGCGTTGATGATCGTGAGGCCCGCGAGCCGGTCATCATGCTTGGCGGCGCCGCTGCGGTTCAGGTCGACCCATTGCTCGGCGGCGTCGAGGACGTAGGAAATTTCCCACGGGGTGAGCTGGGCGATGCCGATCAGGTGGCGATGGCGAAAGGCATCGCCGCCGGGCGGATAGTCGCTGGCGGGTCGGAGTGTGGAGCTTGTCATTAAAGCCGAGCGTTTAGGGGCCGAGGGTGATTCTAGCAAGTAAAGATCGGCCGTGGCCCCCGCGAAGGCGGGGGCCGCTGGAGAGGTAGCGCAAGGCCGACAGCGGCCCCCGCCTTCGCGGGGGCCACGGCTATTTATTGAGCGCCCAGAGCGCGAGCAGGACGAGTTCGAGGATCAGGATCGCGATCATCCGCGCCGCGAAAGGCTGCTTGCGCGTCTTGTGCCGGACGAAGCGCGAGGCGGCGAAGGTGCCGGGTGCGCCGCCGAGCAGCGACCAGCCGAGGAGGGTGGTTTCGGAAATGCGCCGCGCGCCGCTTTCGGCGAATTTCTTGTCGAGAATCATGAGCACGAACGCGATCAGGTTCGCGGCGATCAGCCAATAGAGGATATATGCGGTCAACCGCGCGTCATCGCGTCGATCGCGCCCTGCAGGATGAACGCCGCCGCGGCGCTGTCGACGCGCTCCGCCCGTTTGGCGCGGCTGACGTCGGCGGCGATCATCGCGCGCTCGACCGCGGCGGTCGACCAGCGTTCGTCCCAGAGCAGCAAGGGAAGGCCGAGCGGCGCAAGGTTGCGCGCGAAGGCGCGGGTGCTTTGGGTGCGCGGGCTGTCGGTGCCGTCCATGTTGAGCGGCAGGCCGACGACGAGGCCGACGATATTATGCTGTGCGATGAGGGCTTTTAGCGTTTCGAGATCGACCGAGAATTTCTTGCGGATGATCGTCTTGTCGGGGGTCGCGAAGCTCCAGTTCGTGTCGCAGAAGGCGACGCCGATCGTCTTGGTGCCGACGTCGAGCCCCATCATGCGGCCGCCGGTCGGGAAGTGGGCGGCGAAATCGGGGGCGGCGGGGGTGATCATCACCGCCTCTCTACCCGTTCGTGTCGAGCGAAGTCGAGACACCGTGAAGGCATGGACCCCCGATGGGCATCTCGACTTCGCTCGATGCGAACGGATTAGGATTTGGCCGCGGGAGTCGCCGGAGGCGCCGGCGGCGTAACCGGCGTCGCGGCCGGCGGCACCGGCGAGGGCTTGCCCTGATAGGTCGCGAGGCGGCGGAGCGCGTCGGCGCGGACGTTCGCCCAGAAGAGGGTGATGTCGTAGACGTGGTAATTGTTGCCGGGGAGCACATAGCCCGCGACGACGTAATTTTTGGCGATATCGGCATCGCCGATCATCAGGAAACCGCGCGTGTCGTCGCATTTGGCGCCGATCTTGCCCGCGATCAGCGATCCCGACTTGAAGCCTTCGGTTGGCTTGAGCGTCCCGATATTCGCCTCGGGCGGCGCCTCGGTGTCGGGGATGCCGGTGAGCGGATTGGTGCAGAGCATTCGCGTTTCGGCGCGCGGGCGGCCGTCGAAACCGATCGTGCCGTCATAGGCGCCGGTGACCATCGCGGGATCGGCGGGCTCAGCGAAACTCGCCCAGCCGATGATGCAGCCCTTTTGCTCGGGGGTCTGGCATGCGGGCAGGCCGAGCCCGGCGATGTCGGTGTCGAGGCTGACCGGCCAGCCGATGACGTATGCCGCGACGATGCGCTTGGCGAGCGGGGTGCCGGCGATCTTGTTTTTGAGCAATGTGGTGAGGTGCAGCGCGCCCTGGCTGTGGCCCGCGAGGATGATCGGCTTGTTCTTCGGCTGCGCGGCGAGGAAGGCGTCGAACGCCTCCTCGACATCGCGATAGGCCGAATCGATCGCTTTGCCCGCGGTGACGCGGTCCTGCGCCAGGAAAGCGCCGAGCGTCGCCTGACGATAGCGCGGCGCCCAGATTTCGCCCGCGTCGGCAAAGGCGCTCGCCATGCCCTGTACGAACAGGTTGGCGCGGTGGTCGGAATCGCGATCCTCGAGCGGTGCGTTCCAGCTCGAGCGGCTGTAATAGCTTGTCGGGTGGACGAAGAAGACCGCGGCGTCGCCCTTGGGGAAGGGGGCTTCGGTTGCAGCCTCGGCGGCCTTTGCGGGCGGGATCAGCGGCGTGGCGGATTTTTCGCCGGGAAGCTCGGTGCCGGGGGTTTCGCTGCCGTCGGCGGCGGGGCGCCATGCCGACGGGTCGTTTTCCATGCCCGGGCGTGCGAACCACATTTTGGGGTCTTCATAGGCGTTCGGCGCGACGGCCGCTTGCGGCTTGAATTCGGTGCTGGGGACGAAGGCGGTGCGCGCGATCCAGCCCGGGAAGAGCTGGTACACGACCCCGGCGGCGACGATCAGCAGGATGATGGCAGCGATAATGTAGAGGAATTTGCGGGCCAAATGGGCGCTCCATGGGGGAGGGGAGACGGATTTCGGGCCTCTCTAGCCGCTCCTGTGCCCGCCTACAAATAACTCGTCATGCTGAACTCGTTTCAGCATCCATGGTCATAACTCGCGGCCTCGGGCCATGGATCCTGAAACAAGTTCAGGATGATGAGGTTACGCGATAGGCTGAGCGCATGACCGACACGACCGCACCCGCCGTCCCCGATTCGCCCGCCCGATCGCCGGGCGTTTCGGCGCGCCTCGACGACAACGACCTGCCGTGGCCGCTACGCCCGTGGATCATGGCGGCGATCTGCGCTGCCGCGGGCTTGGCGTTCCACCTGTTGATCGACCATCATTATGACGACACGCTGGCCGACTGGCGTAGCGCACTGGCGACCGCGGTTGCGGTGGCGGCGGTGGTGTTCGTGCTCGGCGTCGAGCTGCGCCGCTGGCATTGGGCGCTGGGGTTCGCGCTCGGCTGGGGCGCGATCCTCGGGCTGATCGCGTGGCAGACGGCGGCGTATAATATTCAGGGTAACCCCGTCGAATGGCCTTTCTGGTCGGGGATGCTCGCGGTGCTCGTCGCGACGCCTTTGTTCCAGACGCGGCGCGACGTCGCGCCCGACTGGCGCTTCTGGAAACTGTGGCAGATGCCGTACGCGCGATTGCACAGCCATGCGTGGACCGATGCGGTGATTGGGGCGGCGAGCCTGGCGTTCGTCGGCATCACCTTCCTGCTCACAGTGCTGATCGGGCAGATGTTCAAGCTGATCGGGATCAACCTGATCTTCGACTTGCTCAATGACGAATGGTTCGGCTGGATGCTCGCGGGCGCGGCGTTCGGCGGCGCGGTCGGCCTGCTGCGCGAGCGCGACAAGCTCGTCGCGACGTTGCAGCGGCTGGTGATGATCGTGCTGGCGGTGCTGGCGCCGGTTTTGGCTGTGGCGTTGGTGCTGTTCCTGCTCTCGCTCGCGGGGACGGGGCTGCAGAAGCTTTGGGATTCGGGCTTTTCGACCGCGGCGGTGATGATGGCGGCGGCGGCGTTCGCGGTGCTGCTCGCCAATGCGGTGATCGGCAATGGCAGCGACGACCGCGCAACGAGCCCGGCGCTGCGCTGGGCGGCGCCGGTGCTGGTGGTTGCGGTGCTGCCGCTGGCGGGGATCGCCTATTATTCGATGCATTTGCGGGTGATCCAATATGGATGGACCCCCGAGCGCATCTGGGGGGTGATCGCTGCGGTCATCGCGCTGGCTTATGGCATTGCGGGCGTGTGGGCGGTCGTGAAGGGACGGCGCGATTTCGACGATTGGCTGCGGCCGATGCAACAGAAGCTCGCGATCGGGCTGGCGTTGCTCGCGCTGTTCCTGGCGCTGCCGATCCTCGATTTCGGGGCGATTTCGGCGCGCGATCAGCTGGCGCGGCTGAAAAGCGGAGCGACGCCGGCCGAGAAATTCGACTGGGCGGCGATGGCGTTCGATTTCGGGCCGAGCGGGCGGGCGGCGTTGAAGGAACTCGAGCGTTCGCCCATCAAGGCCCGCGCCGATGCGGCGAAGGCGGCGCTGACGGCAAAGAATCGTTGGGATTTGACGGGGCCTGACGGTCCGACCCTGCTCAAGCCCTTTGCCGAGCGGCTGCGCGTCGTTCCGGCGGAGCGGGCGTTGCCACCCGAGGCGCTCGAGCGCGTGTCGGGCAGTTACATGTGCAGCCGGGCAAAGGCGTGCGTCGCGGTGTGGCTCGACGACAAGCGGATCGGCGTACTCGGGCAGAACGAGCCGGGCGATTCGCTCAATTTCGATTTCGTGACGCAGAATGATGCCGGGCAATGGGTGCAGGGCGATTGGGCGAAGGCGTCGCCGGCCAAAAAGCCGCCGGTCGACCTGTCAAAGGCGCGGATCGAGGTCGAGACGGTGCAGCAACGCCGCCTGTCGGTGGACGGGGTGCCGGAATCCGGCACTTTCGAGTAGCCGCACCTTGAAGCGCGCGGGGCGGGATGCTAGCGGCGCGGCTTCGTTAAAGTTAGGGCGATCATGTCAATCGATCAGGCAACAGTAAGGAAAATCGCGTCGCTGGCGCGCATCGCGATCAGCGATGCCGAAGCCGCCGCGATGGAAGGCGAATTGAACGGCATCTTGGGCTGGGTCGAGCAACTCGGCGAGGTCGATGTGACCGGGGTCGAGCCGATGACCGCGGTGATCCCGAACCATCTGCGGCTGCGCGACGATGTCGTCGACGCCGACCCGCTGACCGGCGGCGGCCGCCGTGACGATGTGCTGGCGAATGCGCCCGCGCCGCAGCACGGCTTTTTCGGTGTTCCCAAGGTGATCGAATAATGACCGATCTTACGAATCTTACCGTCGCGCAGATCCGCGACGGGCACCGCGCGGGCGATTTCAGCGCCGTCGAGGTCGCCGAGGCGTTCAACGCCAATGTCGCGGGCGCGAAGGCGCTGAATGCGTTTATCGTCGAGACGCCCGAGCATGCGCTCGCGGCGGCGAAGGCGGCCGATGCCGATCGTGCGGCGGGGACGCTCAAGCCCTTGTCGGGCGTGCCGATCGGGATGAAGGATCTGTTCGCGACCAACGGCGTCCAGACAACGGCGGCGAGCCATATGCTCGAAGGCTTTGTGCCGCGCTATGAATCGACGGTGTCGGCGAAGCTGTGGGATGCGGGTTGCGGCATGCTGGGCAAGCTGAACCTCGACCAGTTCGCGATGGGATCGTCGAACGAGACGAGCTATTTCGGCAATGTCATCAGCCCGTGGAAGCGCAACGACGGCGGCAATGCCGCGCTCGCGCCGGGCGGTTCGTCGGGCGGGTCTTCGTCGGCGATCGCGGCGCGGCTGTGCCCCGCGGCGACGGGAACCGACACCGGCGGCTCGATCCGCCAGCCCGCGGCGTTCGTGGGGATCAGCGGGATCAAGCCGACCTATGGCCGTTGCTCGCGCTGGGGCATTGTGGCCTTCGCGAGCTCGCTCGATCAGGCGGGGCCGATGGCGCGCGACGTCAAGGATTGCGCGATCATGCTCGAAAATATGGCGGGCTTCGATCCGAAGGACGCGACGAGCCTCGATATGGCGGTGCCCAATTGGGAAGCCGCTTTGTCGAGTGATCTCAAGGGCAAGACGGTCGGTATTCCCAAGGAATATCGGCTTGACGGCATCGATCCCGACATCGACGCGATGTGGGATGCGGGCATCGCGATGCTGAAGGATGCGGGGGCCGAGGTCGTCGAGATCAGCCTGCCGCACACGAAGTATGCGCTGCCGGCCTATTATATCATCGCGCCCGCAGAGGCGTCGTCGAACCTCGCGCGTTATGATGGCGTGCGTTATGGTTTGCGCGATCTGCCGCAGGGTGCTGGGTTGCAGGACATGTACGCCGCGACGCGCGCCGACGGCTTCGGGCCCGAGGTCAAGCGCCGCATCATGATCGGCACCTATGTGCTGTCGGCGGGCTTCTACGACGCCTATTATACGCAGGCGCAGAAGGTGCGGACGCTGATCGCGCGCGATTTCGAGCAGGCGTTCGGGGTGTGCGACGTGATCCTCGCGCCGACCGCGCCGTCGGCGGCGTTCGGGCTGGGCGAAAAGACCGCCGATCCGCTGTCGATGTACCTCAACGACGTGTTCGCGGTGCCCGCGAGCCTCGCCGGGCTACCCGCGATGTCGGTCCCCGCGGCGCTGAACCGCGAAGGGCTGCCGCTGGGGCTGCAGATCATCGGCAAGGCGTTCGACGAGCAGGGCGTGCTCAACGCCGGGCTGGCTATTGAAGAGCGGGCGGGCTTCAACGCGCGCGCCGAAAAGTGGTGGTAAGATGAGCGATTATCGCATCAAGGGCGAAACCGGTGAGTGGGAGGTCGTGATCGGCCTTGAGGTCCATGCGCAGGTCACTTCCAACGCCAAGCTGTTCTCGGGCGCCGCGACGGCGTTCGGGGCCGAGCCGAACACGCAGGTGTCGCTGATCGACGCGGCGATGCCCGGCATGCTGCCGGTGCCGAACCGCGAGTGCATCCGCCAGGCGGTGCGCACCGGCATGGCGATCGAGGCGCAGATCAACAAATGGTCGCGGTTCGACCGCAAGAATTATTTCTATGCCGACCTGCCGCAGGGCTATCAGATTTCGCAGCTTTATCATCCGCTTGTCGGCGAAGGTTCGCTGACGATCGCAGCCGATGAAAAGGCCGGAATCCCGGGCGACAAGGTGATCGGGATCGAGCGCATCCATGTCGAGCAGGATGCCGGCAAGCTGATGCACGACCAGCATCCGACGATGTCCTACGTCGACCTCAACCGGTCGGGCGTCGCGCTGATGGAGATCGTCTCGCGCCCCGACATGCGTTCGCCGGCGGAAGCAGGGGCGTATGTGCGCAAGCTGCGCTCGATCCTGCGCTATGTCGGGTCGTGCGACGGCAATATGGAAGAGGGCTCGATGCGCGCCGACGTCAACGTGTCGGTCCGCAAGCCCGGCGACGAATTCGGGACGCGCACCGAGACGAAGAACGTCAATTCGGTGCGCTTCGTGATGGCGGTGATCGAGGGCGAGGCGAAGCGCCAGGTCGAGCTGATCGAAAGCGGCGGCACCGTGGTGCAGGAAACGCGGCTGTACGATCCCGATCGCAACGAGACGCGGTCGATGCGGTCGAAGGAAGACGCGCATGATTACCGCTACTTCCCCGATCCCGATCTGTTGCCGCTCGAGCTCGACGATGCGTTTCTGGCCGAGTGCCGCGAGTCCTTGCCCGAACTGCCCGACGCCAAGCGTGCGCGCTATCTGGCGGCGGGGATTTCGCCCTATAACGCCGATGTGCTGACCGCCGAGGTCGAGGCGGCGCGCTGGTTCGATACGCTGCTCGATGCGGGCGCGAAGCCCGTTGCTGCGGCGAACTGGGTGACGAGCGAATTGTTCGGCGCGCTCAACCGCATGGGCCGCGACATTTCGGATTCGCCGGTATCGCCCGAGCATGCCGCCGAACTGCTCGGCCTCGTCGCCGACGGCACGATTTCGGGGACGATCGCCAAGGCGGTGTTCGAAAAGATGCTCGAAAGCGGCGACGCCGCGGGGCTGATCGTCGAGCGCGACGGGCTGAAACAGACGAGCGACACCGGCGCGATCGAGGCCGAAATCGCCAAGATCCTGACCGCCAATGCCGACAAGGTCGAGCAGTATAAGGGCGGCAAGGAAGCGCTGTTCGGCTTCTTCGTCGGGCAGACGATGAAGGCGATGCAGGGCAAGGCGAACCCGCAGGTCGTCAACGAGTTGCTGAAGAAGGCGCTCGGCTGAGGATGCGCGCGGCCCTTCGCGCGCTCCTGACCCTCTGGCTGCTGATCGCCGGTGCTGCCTTCGCGCGCGCCGAGACGGTCGTCTTCACCGACGTCAATGTCGTGCCGATGGACCGCGAGCGCGTGATTCCGCGCACGACGGTGATCGTCACCGACGGCCAGATCGCCAGCATCGGTGTCATGGCGAAGCTGCCCGCGGGGACGCCGGTGGTGGACGGCAAGGGTGCCTGGCTGGTGCCCGGCCTCGCCGATATGCACAATCATGTGACGAGCCGCGACGATCTGGCGCTGCTGCTGGCCAATGGCGTCACGACGATGCTCAACATGGGCGAGGCGACCAACGCCTTCGCCGGGCGGACGCGGATCGCGGTGAACAAGGGCGAGGTGCCGGGGCCGCAGATTTTCACCGCGCTCGCGGTCGACGGTAATCCGCAATATGGCCATCTGGTGATCGCCACGCCGGCCGACGCACGCGCGATCGTCGGGATCGCCAAGGCCAACGGCTACAGCTTCATCAAGGTCTATACGAACCTGTCGGCGGACGCCTTTTCGGCGCTGGCGGATGAGGCGAAGGTGCAGCGCATCGGCGTCGTCGGGCATAATGTCGCGGCGGTCGGCCTCGCGAAACAGCTCGCGGCGGGGCAGGCGATGGTCGCGCATGTCGAGGAATTTTTCACCGGCTTCTTCCCCGCGCCGCCCGCCGACGACCAGCAGGCGCCGCCCGCTGACGCGCGGATCGCCGATGCGATCGCGCTGGTGAAGGCGCATGACGCTTTCGTCATCTCCGACCTCTTCACCTATCGGGCGATCGCGGCGCAGTTCGGCAAGCCCGAGGTCGTGAAAGCCTATCTTGCGGCGCCCGAGGCGCGTTACCTGTCGCCCGGCGACCGGATCGACTGGGCGCGGTCATCCTATCAGAAGAAGGCGGTCGACCTGTCGCGGCGCGTCGCGTTCGAGGCGCGCTTCGTGAAGGCGATGGCCGACGCGGGCGTGCCGCTGATCACCGGGGGCGATGCGCCGACGATTCCGGGGCTGGTGCCGGGCTTTGCGCTGCACGGCGAGATCGACGCGATGCTCGGCGCCGGGCTGACGCCGTGGCAGGTGCTGTCGGCGGCGACGCGCACGCCGGGCGCGTTCATCGCGAAGACGGTGCCGGGCGCGGCGAAGTTCGGCGTCGTGGCGCCGGGTTATCGCGCCGACCTGTTGCTCGTCGCCGAAAATCCGCTCGAAAAGCCCGGGACGCTCCGGTCGCCGCTTGGCGTGATGGCAAACGGGCGCTGGTTCGATGCGGCGGCGCTGAAGGCTATGCTGGACGAGGTCGCAGCGAGGCGCGTCGCCCCTTAAAAGCGCCTTTGCCCGGCGCCCCAATCGCCGCTGTCGCACTGGCCCGAGAAGTTGGTGATCGCCTGAATGGTGATGCGGCCCGAGCGGCGATCGACCGTCAGTTTCGGCTTGTTGAGACCGTTGATGCGGTAGCTGGCGGTAATGCGGTCGGGGGTGACGACCAGATTGTCGAGATCCCACCAGCCATGGTCGTCGCCGCTGTGGATCGGCGCGACAAGCTTGGGTCCAAGATGGATGCGGCCCTGATCGCCATAGAGTTCGATCTGGACCTCGCTGGTGAAGCCCTGCGCGGTGTTGCTGACCTCGTTGCTCCATTCCCACTTATGGTTCCATGGATTCCATTTGTAGGTCGGCTTGCTGGTGACGGTCGGGCGGGTGCCCGCGCCGTAACAGACGAGCACGAGCGAGTTCGGGTCGCGATAGCCGGTTTCGGCGGGACTCTCGTAGCTGTGCTGCTGCGGCGCGTAGGCCTCGCGCGGCGGGGTGTCGTCGCAATTTTCGGCGGGAACGCCGGTTAGTGCGCCGTAGCGGCCATCGACGGTCGAGACCGACAGGCAGCGGCCGGTTCGCTGATTCCACCAGAAGGTATAGCGTTGTTCGCCGACCGTGGTCGAGCGGCGCGCGATGTAGCCGCGCGCCAACAACTGCGTCTCGCCGCCCGCGGCGCGGGCACCGGCGAGGTCGGCGACATCGGGCGCCGACTGGGCAAGGGCGGCCGCCGGAAGCGCAGCGGGGGCGAGCATAAGGATAGCGAAAGTTAGACGCATGACGAAGGCTCCTGCTGCGGTGTGTCCGCTGGCGGTTATCAAGTTTTGCGGTGGGCAAAAAGCGGAAAAACGCTGAGGAGGCACGCTGGATTTGCGCGACCCGGTATCAGCGCTTTGCCTGCCAGGCCGAACGGCCTTCCTTGATGGTTTCCAGTACCTTAATATCCTTGATGCCGTCCACCGGCGTGGTCAGCGGGTTCTTGTCGAGGATCACGAAATCGGCGAGCAGGCCCGCTTTGATGCGGCCCTTGCGGTCCTCCTCGAACGCCTGCCACGCGGGGCCGGTGGTGAGCGCCTGCAGCGCTTCATAGGCGGTGAGGCGCTCGCCCGCGCCGCTGACGACGCCGGTCGGCGAGACGCGCGCCATCGACGTCCAGAGCATGAAGCGCGTGTCGAGCGGGGTGACGCTGAAGTCGCTGTGGTTCGACGCGATGAGGCCCGCGGCGCGCGCCGAGCGGAACGGACTGATGAAATCGACGACTTCCGCCGGAAAGTTGGTGCGGTGGACGTCGGCCCAATACCAGGCGTGGTTCGAGAAATAGGCGGGGCCGACGCCGATGCGGGTGTAGGCGGGAAGTTGGTCGCGGCGCTGGAACTGCGAATGGATGACGATCGGGCGGCGGTCGTCGGCGGCCTTGATGCCGAGCGCGTCGAAGCCCTTGATCGCCATGTCGATCGCGGCGTCGCCATTGGCGTGGACGAAGAGCTGCCAGCCGCGGTCGTTCGCCTTGCGCGCCAGGGCAAGAAATTCCGCGTCCGACATGCCGGGATGACCGTGCCAGGGATGATCGCCGGCGGGGCTGCCGCGCGCATAGTCGCGCGTGAAATAGCCGGTGCGCGCCTGCACCGATCCGTCGAGGATGAACTTGATCCCCTGCAATTTCACATGGTCCTGATAGACGCCGAACTTGCGGTCGGGCCCGGCGAGCAGCGCGTCGAGTTCGGTGTAGATGGGGAGCAGCGCGAGGTCGATCTTGAGCCGTTCGCGCGCCGCGGGGCTGGTAAGGAACGCGATGTCGGGGCGCTGCGTCGCACCGTCCTGCGCGTGGGTGTAGCCCTCGGCGAAATAGCGGTTCTGCGCCGCGTCGAGCGCCGCGAGCTTCTGCTCGGCGCTGGGCTGCGGCAGCTTGGCGAAGAGCAGGTGCATCGCCTTTTCGAGGAGGACGCCGTTCAGCTTGCCCGCGTCGTCGCGCAAGATCATCGCGCCGGGCGGAACGGGCGTGTTTTCGTCGATGCCCGCGGCCGCGAGCGCGGCGCTGTTCGCGACGGCGCCGTGCAGCGAGACGTGAAAGACGACGATCGGCCGGTCGCTGGCCACCGCGTCGAGTTCGGCGCGGGTGATGTGCCGCTTTTCCGCGAGCGCTTCATGGTCATATTGCCAGACGACGACCCAGCCGCCCTTGGGGAGCGGGCGCGCGGCGACATGATCGCGGATCGCGGCTTGCAGGCCCGCGATGTCGGTTACCGGCGGCCCCCCGCCATCGCGCAGGTCGAGTCCGCCCGCCATCATCGTCGCAAGGGTGAAATGCGAATGCGCGTCGATGAACCCGGGGAGCAGGGTGGCGCCCTTGAGATCGCGGACCGCCGCGTCCTTGCCCGCGGCTTTGCGGGCGTCCTTCTCGGAGCCCGCGAAGGCGATGCGGTCGCCGCGCGTGACGACGGCTTCGACGGTTTGCGGCGTGTCGCCGTCCATCGTGACGATCGAGCCGCCGCGGTAGAGGGTGGTTTCCTGCGCGGTGGCGACGGCGGTGGTTGCCAGGATCAGTGCGATAGCGGCGGCGAATCTCATTTCTTTCTCCCCTTCAGCGCATCGTGCGAAGGGTGAGGGGAGAGGTCAAGTATTCCTGAGCAATCTAACCTTCGTCATTCCCGCGAAGGCGGGAATCCCGCTAATGTAGCAAAAGCGGGATTCCCGCCTTCGCGGGAATGACGAGGGAAGGGGCGGTCAAACCTGCTGCGGCGGCACCTCATCCGGCCCGCGGCCGGGCTCGTCGATGTCGCCGCCGCCGGGGTTGCCGGGGATTTCGGTCGGCTGGCCGGCGGGGTCTTCGAGCGGGGTCGGCTGGGCCGGCTTTTCGGGGGGCGATTGCGGCTCGATCGTGTCGGGTTTCGGCTTGGGAAGCGGGTCGGGGCTGCTGGCCATGGTCTTTCTCCTTGGATTAACCAACGAACGGGCGCGGCGCATGTTCCGGCCACGGAATATGGGGCTTTGTGCCCTTGCCCTCGGCCACGCGTCTGCTATAGCCCCGCGCGGCCCGCACGGGCGTGCGCGGCAGCGCGCGATTTCGTGCACCCGGCCGAAAACACCTGCGGGCGTGGCGGAATTGGTAGACGCGCTGGTTTTAGGTACCAGTATCGCAAGATGTGGGGGTTCGAGTCCCTTCGCCCGCACCAATCTGCAATGCAGGCCGGGATCATGGGGAACTCCGCCGCTCTGGCGGGGTTCGATACGAGATTTTGAGCAAGGATAAGACCAAGGCAATGAAGACCGTCGAAACGCTGAACGAAGGCCTGAAGCGCGAATATCGCGTGACCATCACCGCCAAGGATATCGACGCGCGCGTCGACGACGAGGTGAAGAGCATCGCCCCGACCGTCCGCATGCCCGGCTTCCGCCCCGGCAAGGTTCCGCCGAACCTGATCCGCAAGATGCACGGCCCGGCGCTGTCGGCCGACGCGCTCAACAAGGCGATCGACGCCGGCGTGCGCGACCTGATGGCGAAGGAAAAGCTTCGCCCCGCGCTGCAGCCCGCCGTCGCGCTCGACGAAGGCTATGAAGCCGGCAAGGACGCCGAGCTGACCGTCAGCCTCGAAGTGCTGCCCGAAATCGAGGCGCCGTCGATCGACGGCCTGAAGCTCGAGCGCCTGACCGTTCCCGCCGACGACAAGGCCGTGATGGCCAAGATCGAGGAATTCGCCGCGCAGATGAAGCGCTTCGAAGAAGCACCGAAGACCAAGAAGGCCGCCACCGGCGACCAGGTCATCATCGACTTCGCCGGCAGCGTCGACGGCGTCGCCTTCGACGGCGGCACGGGCGAGGACATGGCGGTCGAAATCGGTTCGGGTCAGCTGATCCCGGGCTTTGAAGACCAGCTCGTCGGCGTCAAGGTCGGCGACGAAAAGGTGCTGAAGGTCAGCTTCCCCGATGACTATCCGGTCGCGGACCTCAAGGGCCAGCCCGCCGAATTCGCCGTGACGGTGAAGGAAGTGAAGGTTCCGGCCGCGTCGAAGATCGACGACGAGTTCGCCAAGACGCTCGGCCTCGAAAGCCTCGACAAGCTGAAAGAGCTGATGAAGGATCAGGTCGAGCAGGAACTGAACGGCCTGACGCGCACCTATATGAAGCGCAAGCTGCTCGACCAGCTCGCCGCCGCGCACGACTTCGACGTGCCGCCGACGATGGTCGAGGCCGAGTTCAACCAGATTTGGCAGCAGCTCGAGCATGAAGTCAGCCACGAGGAAGATCCCGAAGCGGCGAAGGCCGAGCTCGAAAACGACCGCGACGATTATCGCGCGATCGCGGTGCGCCGCGTCCGCCTGGGCCTGCTCCTCTCGGAAATCGGCCAGGCGCATGGCGTCCAGGTGTCGAACCAGGAAATGTCGCGCCTGATCGCACAGGCGGCGCAGCAGTATCGCCCCGAAGATCGCACGCGCTTCATCGAATATGTGCAGCAGGACGCGCTCGCCGCGGCGCAGCTCCGCGCCCCGCTCTATGAAGACAAGGTCGTCGACTTCCTGTTCGAAAAGGCCGAGATCAGCGACCGCGAAGTGACGCGCGAAGAGATCGAAGCCGCGATCGAAGCCGACGACGACGGCCACGTCCATGGCCCGGGCTGCGGCCATGACCATGACCACGACCACAAGCCCGCCAAGAAGGCTGCCGCGAAGAAGCCGGCCGCCAAGAAGGACGCGGTGAAGGAAGAAGCCAAGGCCGAGGAAGCGCCCGCCAAGAAGGCGCCGGCGAAGAAGGCCGAAGATGCTCCGGCCAAGAAGGCGGAAGAAAAGCCTGCTGCGGCGAAGAAGGCTGCTCCGGCGAAGGCCGCCGAAGACAAGCCCGCCAAGGCTCCGGCCAAGAAGGCTGCGGCGAAGAAATAAGCTTCGGCTGACGATCAACAAAAGGCCGGGTGGAGGATGCTCCACCCGGCCTTTTTGTTTTGCCCGTAGCGACCTTCAACTTTCGTCATTCCCGCGAAGGTGGGAATCCAGTTCAGCTGCCCATTATCCTCCCCCTTGATGGGGGAGGCAGTGAGACTTTCCAGCTTGCTGGCTAGTCGCAGCGGTGGGGGTGTGCTCTCGGTCTCAAACCTCGGTTTAAGGACGCGCCTTCACCCCCAGCCAACTCCGCCTAGCCGCTTCGCGGCAAGGCTGCGTATCCTCCCCCATCAAGGGGGAAGGCGGGGCGCGTTACCGCACCCTCAGATCACGTCCATATTATAACAATGCCAGCTGAAGATCGCCGCCGCGCCGCGATGCGGGCGCCAGGCCTCCGCCAATTCGCGCGCCTGCTTCTCGCTCGGGCGGGCGCCGAGCTGGAAGATGCGGCCGACGGCTTCCTGTACCGCGAGGTCGCCCGCGGGCCAGATGTCGGGGCGTCCCTCGGCGAAGAGCAGATAGATTTCGGCCGACCAGCGGCCGATGCCCTTGACCCGGGTGAGCAGCGCGATCGCTTCCTCGTCGTCGGCGGGAAGGGCGTCGAACTGGAGCTCGCCGTCGAGGATCAGCTGCGCGAGGCTTTTGGCATAGCCTTGTTTCTGCCCCGACAGGCCGCACGCGCGCAGCGTGTCGAAGTCGGCGGCGGCGACCGTTTCGGCGGGGCAGCCTTCGCCAAACTGCGCTTCGAGCTTGTTCCAGATCGAGTTGGCCGCGGCGACGCTGACCTGCTGGCCGACGATGGTGCGGAGCAGCGTGGCATAGCCGCGCGCACGGATGCGGGGCTCGGGATAGCCGACATTGCCGAGCGCGCGCGCGACGTTCGAATCCCGCGCCGCGAGCGCGTCGATTCCCGCGTTCAGCTGCTGCTGGCTGAGGCCCATCCTATATTCTCCTTTTGTTCCTTCGGTAGCCAATAGCAACGCTTGATTTGACAAGCAACGCGCGACATAGCGCCACCAACAACGAAGATATGGGGACTAGCATGGCCAAGCTGATTGTCGTGACGCGTGACGGAACCGAGCATGAGATCGAGGGCGACACCAGCCTGACGGTCATGGAAAATATCCGCGACGCCGGGTTCGACGAGCTGCTCGCGCTGTGCGGCGGCTGCTGCTCGTGCGCGACGTGCCACGTCCATGTCGAAGCCGGCGCGGCCGACCAGCTGCCCGCGATGAGCGAGGACGAGAACGACCTGCTCGATTCGACCACCGACCGCGACGACAATTCGCGCCTGTCGTGCCAGCTGCCGTTCAGCGAGGCGCTCGACGGGCTGAAGGTGCGGATCGCGGCGGAGGATTGATCCGAATCGTCGCCCCAGCGAAGGCTGGGGCCGCTATCGCCCATGCAGAACGTGAGCGATCCCAGCTTTCGCTGGGATGACGATCAGCTTTGCGCCGTCGCCACCGCATAGAGCGCGATCGCCGCGGCGTTCGAGATGTTGAGGCTCTCCATCCGCGGCGAGATCGGCAGTTTTGCCAGCACGTCGCAATGCTCCATGACATTGTGGCGCATCCCGTCGCCTTCGGAACCGAGCACCAGCGCGACCTTGCTGCCGTCGAGCGTCGATCCGAGCGTCGTTTCGGTGTCGCCCATCAGCCCGATGCGCCAATATTGCGCCTCGGCGATCTCTTCCAGCGCGCGCGACAGGTTGACGACGCGGACCCACGGCACGATTTCGAGCGCACCCGAGGCCGAGCGCGCGATGACGCCGCTTTCGGGCGGGCTGTGGCGGTCCTGCGTGATGATGGCGGCAGCGTCGAAAGCAGCGGCCGAGCGCAGCACCGCGCCGATATTGTGCGGGTCGGTGACCTGGTCGAGCACGATCAGCGGCCGCTTGCTGTCGCTGTCGACCTCCTGCTGCAACAAGTCGCCGAGATAGACGTCCTCGAGCGGGTCGACCTCGATCACGAGTCCCTGATGCGGCGCGTCGCGCGCGACGAGTCGCGCGAGATCGGTGACCTCGGCGAAGCTGATCGGAATCACCGGCGGCAGGTCGAGCTGGCCCAAGGCTTCGCGCGTGCCCCAGATGCGCTTGACGGTGCGTTCGGGGTTGGCGAGCGCGGCGAGAACGGCGTGGCGGCCCCAGAAACGGATGGCTTGTCCGCGCGAATTCTGGCCCTGCGGGCGGCGATGACGGGAAAATTGTCTCATGCGCGCGCCTTTCCCATGACTGGCATTGACAGGCAAGCCTCGTTTCGCCATTGGACCGCTTCCCAAAGCGGGCCCCAATGGACAGGTGGCCGAGTGGTTAAAGGCAGCAGACTGTAAATCTGCCCGGGTTTCCGTACGCTGGTTCGAATCCAGCCCTGTCCACCACCGCCTCCCAAGGCGATGAAAACCCTAGAAAACATAGGTTTCTGACCTTCCGTTGCTACACAAAGTTGCTACACGGAGGCATGGAAGCTGTGTTCAAATTATCCCGCAGAAAAGGCTCGGCGAAGTGGCAGGTTCGGAAGCGTTGGCCGACTGACGTGGCCAGAATCCTTCCCGGTGAGTTCAATATGTCCACCGGCGAGGAGGACAAGAAGGCAGCGGAACAGTTGCTGCCCGTGATTGTCGCAGCGTTCACGCGACAGGTTCAAGAGGCCCGCGACAAGCTCGCGGCTGCCCCGGCAACGACCCTGAGCGAACCTCAAGCCCTCGCGATGGCCGCGAGCTGGTATCGCTCAACGCTGCCGCAGTTCGTTGTGAAGCGCCCTATCGACCAGCTCAAGCAGCGGGAGCTTCTTGACATCGCGCGGAGCCGCTTGGCGCAAGCGGAGGAGGCGGCAGGCCGAAACGACTTCATGATAGTGATGCGGACGGCGCGTACCTTGGCGCAAGATGCCGGTCTCGCCCTCGACGATGAGTCCGCCGAGCTGCGGATGCTACAAGAGCATCTGATGGGCGCCTTCATTGACCTACACGCTGCCGCAGTTGCGCGCCTGTCGGGGCAGCCACCTCACGAGCCGCGCCGCGTCAACCTGAACGCCCCCGTAGAGGCGGAGGCTTCCGGGGCCGATCCGGCCGACCGGACCCTAGAGGAACTCCTGACGGCCTATGAAGCCGATAAGGGGCCTCGCTGGAGCGGCTCGACGAAGAAGGGCGTGGCCCCGGTCTTCCGGCTCCTGCGGGACGTTTTCCCCGGTCGCGGCGTCAAGACCATCACGCGCGAAGATGCGCGCTCCGTGGTCGAACTGTTGAAGCGCCTGCCGTTGAACCTTGGACGCCGAAAGGAACTCGCGGGCCTCACGGTGCCGCAGGCGGTCGAAAGGGGGGAGGCGCTTGGCTTGCCGACGATCCAGCCGAAGACGATCAACGACGGGTATCTCCTGCACATCGCCTCGGTCTTTAATTGGGCGCGGAAAGAGCAATGGGTGCCCTCCAATCCCTTTGAGGGCCTTTCGGTCCATGACGCGGTGAACGATGCGGAGCGCCGTTCGGCGTTCAGTGACGAGCAGCTCTCCACCATCTTTCATTCGGGCCTGTGGCGGACCCCTTGGGCACCGGATGGGCGGAAGGCCGGGGACTATTGGGTTCCGCTGCTATGCCTTTTCCACGGCCTGCGGAACGGGGAGGCGGCGGGCCTCCGCGTGGAGGACATTGGCACCGACGACGGGATTCCGGTCTTGCACCTTCGCGAGTATGGCGAGCGGAAGCTGAAAACCGCAGGCTCGCGGGCTACGTTGCCGATCCACCCTCAGCTCCTCCAGCTCGGCTTCCTAGACTATGTCGCCGCGCGCCGGGGTTCCGAGGAGTTCCTGTTGTTCCCCGAAGGCACCGTGAACCAGCGGGGGCAGGTTGGGGCGAAGCTGGGCGAGCGGTTCAGCGCGTTCGTGAAGTCTTTGAAACTCATAGGGACCAAGCTCGGGATGCACTCATTCCGCCATAGCTTTGAGGACGGGCTTCGGAGGGCGGAGCTTGCCGAGCGTACTTCGTCGGCCCTGTCGCGTCGTATCGAGCCGGGGTCGGGAAAGGCGTATGGCGACGGCATGTCCACGCGCCAGAAGGCGGAAGCACTCGCGAAGGTCAACTATCCGGGCCTCGACCTTTCGCACCTGTGTCAAACATGACGCCGTAAAGGCCCCGTTTGAGATCGTAGAGCGCGAATCGGTGCGGGGAGGGAGAGCGAGTCGGCCTCTTCCTCGTCCACATCCTAGAGCTGCATTTTGATCTCTTCGCCGGAAACGGCGGCACGTAGAGTTTGCGTGAATCGGATTTCAGACCAACGGATGGAAGTGGCCTCTGTTCATGGTTGCATATTTCCAAAAACTGATTCACAAAATCTCTGCCCCAGCAAGGCAACCGATAGTCAGAACATTGCTAGTTTTTGATGTCGGGAGTCTGTCCAATGCACCGGTGGTCCGCCCTCGTGGAAATCGTCAGATCGTTTAATGAAGGCGGCTCGCCAAGGCTGGCCTTCGCGTCTGTGGTCCTGTTTGTCCTATTGTCGCTCGGGATTGTTGGGCTTGCACTTCTCGCGGGGGCGCCCGTGCTATCGAATGGGTTTGCTGCACTGTTGTGATGCGCGTGTTCGAGCAGGGCCTTTTGGGTGGATTGGCTTCATCATCGCGCTATGATTTCAGCAACAGAAGGGGTGAACTATGAAGCTCAAGCGGCCGCTTGGAATGTGGGAGCGCCTTGCCGTGGTGCTGACCTCTCTGTGGATCGTTGGCTATTCGATATTCGGCTACTTCGCGATTGCCGGTGTGAGGGACGAGCAGCTCAAGACGGCTAAACTGTTCTGCCCCTCGCATGAGGCTGTATGCATGTCGGAGTATATGTTGAGCTGGACGTCTTGGGGCGATTTCATGTTCGCCCTGTGGGCTTTCGGCATTGCGATCGGGGTTGCACTTGCTTTCTGGTCTCTCGTTTGGGCCGTGTACGCAACCGCAAAGTGGATATGGGCGGGAAGGAAACAGGGAAGTTAGCGCCGCGCCGCCGAACCAATCTCTGACATCAATATTAGGGCGTCCCCGCACCGAGGATAGCCCGAAAGCCGGGCGCGCGGAGCGCCGGGGTTAAAGTTCTTCCTTGTGACGTCAACTAGGCTTAAGCAGCGCAATCGCCGAGACAACTAGTGCGGCAAGCGCAATCCAATCGCTGCGCGGGACAGCGGCTAGGCGCTCGCTCCACGTCCTCTTGCGTTGTTTGGAGAGTAGGATGTCCGCGTATGCGATGCCGTCATCTGTGATCCGCAGCCATGTACGTCCGGGGCGATCTGTATCTTGTACGAATGCGGCAAGGCCATCGCCAGCCAACCTTCGCGCGCTTGACCGCGCCTCAGCGTGATCAACTTCGAGCCCTGCCGCGGTCAATAGTTCTAGGGCGTCGCCGGGGTTGGCTTTGAAATGTTTGCCCCTCCTCAGAGCAACAAGCAGCGCCTCATCTGTTTCGCTTATCATGCACCCATATCTCCCTATTGCGGCGATGTAGCGACTCGATTGCTGGTGAACAACGGGCCAGACTATTGGCAAGGCGCCCCGCTTTTCTCGGCTGCGGGAAAATGCTAGTTACCGCGTCTATGACCAAAGACACCGATCATGAGGCCCTACATCGAGAAATCAATGCAAAAGCAGCGTTCGCCGCTAAGAACTTACTATTGGTGAAAGGTCTCTATGACGGGATCGAAATAAACGATGACATGGGCCGATTGGTTGAGGCGAAGCTTCGAGCCGCCAGTGTGGGAACTTTCGATTGCTATTGCATCGGTTGCAAGAAAGAGACGCCGTTTATCATTTCGGCGATGCCGGTGGTGCATTCCGGCGGTGGCTTGCGCGGAGGGAACGCGCTGGCGCAGCCGCCATCGGTATTTGCGGTCCGTTCAGTTTGTCAGCGAGACCTGAAAACTTATATTTACGTCTTCGAGAAATCCAAAGACCGTCTAACGAAGATCGGCCAAACTCCTTCGGTCGCTGACATCTCCTTTGGAGAGCTGAATGGTATCGAAGGAACGCTTGATTCATTGGACAGGAAGGAGCTGGGTAAGGCCATCGGATTGTTCGCACACGATGCGGCCTCCGGGGCGTTTGTGTACCTCCGCCGGGTGTTCGAAAGGATGATTCGCCGAGCGCATGATAGGCGGATTGAGGGTGGAACTCCGGCGATAGAAGACTTCGACAGAATGAGAGTAGACGAGAAAATCAAGGCTTTGAGTGCAGAACTGCCCGACCGCGTTGTAAAGAATAGCGCTGTCTTTTCGGTTCTGAGCGCGGGCATTCACGAGCTTGCCGACGAAGAATGCTTGACGCTCTTCCCCGTGTTGAAGGCAGTGATTTTCCAGATGCTCGAAGAGGAAGAACACAAGCGCAGGAAGAAGATTGTGGAACGCGAAACCGACGCGGCCTTTCAAGCGCTGCTATCGAAAAGCTCCAATACGGCGGCCCGGGAGCTGCCAGCAACGAAATCGCCCGACTCCAAAGAAGGCGCGTGTCGCGAGGGCATATAACGTAGGGGGTGGCGGTGATAGATGCGCCGGTGATTGATGGCCGGGAATGTGGGCAGTGCAGCATGTGCTGTAAGCTCATGGAGATCAGCGAACTCAAGAAGTCAGCGGGAACATGGTGCCCGCATGTTGTGAAGGGTCGCGGCTGCGCGATATACGCCGAAAGACCCTCTTCATGCGCAAGTTTTGGTTGCGGCTATTTGCATTGGCCGATGGCTGGGGACCACTGGTTCCCTTTCAAAAGCAAGATGGTGATCGTGGCGGAAGACGCTGCGCGCATGGCAATCCATGTTGATCCAAACACTCCTCACGTTTGGAAATCTGAACCTTATTATTCCGACTTGAAGCGCTGGTCTTGGCACGCGGCCCAGCATCAGTTTCAGCAGATCGTTGTCGCGATCGGCCGAAGGATGGTTGCCGTGCTGCCCGACAAGGACGTGGACTTGGGAAGGGTTGCGGAAGATGAGGTCGTGCTTACGGGTCAGCTTGCAGACGGAAGCTATTCGGCGATGAAGTTCAATGCCAACGACCCGGCGATTAAGGGTCTGCGATACGGACAAGAATACAAGTTCAAGGCACCCCGTCTGCCGGGGTGAAGTCCGCTGAATCCGGATATGGCCAATTAGTCCGGACTACCGGACAAAGGAGATTCCCTACCCCCCGGTCAGATATATGGGGTTACCTTAAGGGCACCTATAGGGACTACGAGGGCCATGAAGGCTCCTTCGGATTGACTGAGTTCCTGCCTCCTCCTTCGACATGATATCGCCGACAGGGAACCGACAGACCGATTGCTCTCGAACGTGCCATTTCCATACGCCACGCCGCCGCCATCATGGAAGGGCGAGGATGTCAGGGATTGCGCCAAATATCGAATTAGTCAGGACTACTGGTGGAGGAAGCTCCGCTCCCCCGGTCAGATATCCTAAGATAACCTAAGGCTGCCTGAGGGCGTTTAGGGGGGCTTAGGTCAACTTCCTACTTACCACCTGACACAGTCTCCTAACGTGCGCCGCTTGCGGTCTGCGAATTAGTCAGGACTTGGGGCCAGGAACCTCGACCCGTCGAACTCCCGCCCAATCACCACAACCATACGCAGCGTTCCGCTCGCCATTCGGGGCAAGCCAATCTGCGTCAATTCAAGGAACCAAGCACATGAACGCCACTGCGCGCCAATCCCTCCGCCAAGCAATCGACGCCAAGTGTAAATCTTGCGCATACGACCCCTACATCCGTGGCTTTGGATCGTGGAGAGAACAGGTTGCAAACTGCGCTGGTGTAAACTGCGAACTCTATCCCGTCCGTCCTGTTCCCCGCGAGCGCACTAAGTGAAGGCTTGGGTCGCGCGACCGAGCTTGGTCAATCCAACCACCGTAACGAGGACAATCTCGCCCCGCAAAGTGTGTCAGGGGCCAAGTTCGGTCGATCTATCCACCGGCACTCTACATCGCGCTGTAGCATCGCAAAAAGCGCCATAACGATGTACGGTTTGATCGTGGCCTTTGCGTCCCAACCGGCGCTCGGCATCGCAATCCTGTCAACTTGGAACTGCCTGAACTGGCGGCTATCGCTGTTCGTCGGCTCCACAAAAATGTAAAAAACTTCGAGGCGGGTTAGCTTAGCGCACATTCTGGCATTCACCCCCATGGGGGGCTGTGTCGGGGGCATGTCTCCGAAAGCCCGCTTCGATATCGTTCCGCGCCGCGAGCGCTAGATTTGGCCGACGCAATGGCTGCCTCCTTTTGCTCGCCCTGCGGGGAGCATTCGGCCTAGCTTGGCAATCGCATGTTTGAAGCAAATCGCCATTATGAGTCCAAGGGAGTCCACTGCGCGATGAGCTGAGGATTCGGCTGCTATCTCGATCATACAAAACCACCTAACGACCGTTACGGAGTTTTGTAAGGAGCAGTCAGATGTCCCGCGTCGTCGCCTACTACCGCGTTTCCACCGATGGGCAGGGTCGATCCGGCCTTGGCCTAGAGGCACAGCGCCGGTCGGTGAATGAGCTATGCGAGCGGCGCGGCTGGCATATCGTCGCCGAGCATACGGAGGTCGAGAGCGGGAAGCGGAACGACCGTCCTGCCTTGGCCGAAGCAACCGCAGCCGCGAAGCGCACCGGCGCGATCCTCCTAGCTGCCAAGCTCGACCGGGTAGGACGCCGCGCGGCCCGCCTGTTGACCCTTCTCGACGAGGCAGGGGTGAAGGTGATGGCTGCGGACGATCCCGACGCGGACTGGACCTCGCTCGCCATCAAGGCCGTGATCGCGCAGCACGAGGGGGACGCAATCTCCCGGCGCACCCGCGATGCCCTACAGGCCGCAAAGGCCCGTGGGGTCCGTCTAGGCAACCCGAATGGCGCCGCTGCGCTCCACAGGGCAGGCAAGGGGAACGGGGCGGCTGTGGGGGCGGTGAAGGGCAATGCCGAGCGGTTCGCAGCGGACCTTGCGGTGACTGTGGGGGACATAAGAGCGAGCGGGAAGACCTCGCTCCCGGCCATCGCGGCCGAACTCAACGATCGCCATATCCAGACCCGTCGGGGCGGACAGTGGCACGCCTCCAGCGTCAGGAACTTGCTTGCGCGGCTGTGAGTTTTAGCTTTCTCTTGAGATGCCCTGCTTTTTTTACCTGCGAATAGCTATATGACTTCTTCTGGCAAAGGGGGAGGATGGCATTGGTTTCGAGGGGTGATGTTTGGCAGGGGGACAGGCTGGGCCGACAACAAGATGCCGAAAGCGTCTATCGGTTCATCATGTCGCAGGTTGAAGCGCGGCGCCTGCGGGGCGGAAAAGCCTCCTACGTCCTCAACATAAACGCCGAATGGGGGCACGGAAAGAGCTTCTTCCTGCACCGCTTCGCCACCCAACTTGCCCATGATGGCCATGTGGTTGCGCAAGTGAACGCTTGGGAGAACGACCTCGCGAACGAACCCATGATTGCAGTCATGGCGGCCATAGAGGACGGGCTGAAGCCTCACCTCTCGGCAGGAAGCAAAGTGCGCGCTAAATGGAAAGCTCTCATGAAAGCGAGCGGTCCGCTAGCCGTCTCATTGATGAAGGGCGTAGCGACGAGTTTCCTGAAGAAGCATACTGGAGAGTTTTTAAGCGAAGCGACCAACCGCCTCGACAGTGACCAGAAGGCGACGCACAAGGCCGAGGCCGAGGCCGAAAGTTCACCAATAGGCGAGGGGGCGGCCGCCGTTTTTGAGAAACTCGGCGACGACCTCGCCGCCCGCATGATTGAGGCTCACAAGCAACACCTGAACTCGATTGCCACGTTTCGCAACAACCTTGCGGCTATCGCCGCCAGCATGCCGCATGACGAAAACCCTGATGCCAAGATATTCGTTCTTGTCGACGAACTTGACCGTTGCCGCCCGAGCCACGCTATCAACTTGCTTGAGGCTGTAAAGCACCTCTTCAATACGGACGGTGTGGTGTTTGTCATTGCAACCAATACCAGCCAGCTCTCGGCATCGATCAAAGCCGTATACGGGAACGATTTCAACGCGACCGATTATCTTCTGAGATTTTTTGATCGAACCTACTCGTTTCGGGACGTGCCAATCACTGATTTTGTGAACTTCATGTTCTCGACACACGGGATCCCGCCGGGGTTATACAAGGTGGCAGAGATCGACGCAGTTCCTCTCAGCGTCAGCTATTTCGAGGCAGTTGGCCTTTCACTGCGAGACATCGAGCAGTGCTTCGAAATATTCTCTACGATTCATCACCTCTGGACGGAGGTTGTGCCCCCTCAGCTCCCACTCCTTTGGCCACTCATAATGGCCCATCATAAAGGAAGGACGGAAGCCTTCCGCATGTTCAGCGGGCAGGACAAGACCTATGACATCAAGAACTTTCTGACCCGAGAGCAGATATTGCAAAGTAAAATCGTCCGACACGATGAAAGAGGGCGCGCAATACGCGAGATAGTGACTACGTCCGACCTTGCAAGTCGTTACCTAAGCGGGTTGCACATGCCGCTTTCTTCGTTAATTGAACCGGGATCGGGAGGGTCAGGTTACCGGATCGCATGTGGTTACTTTCGCCAAGAGTTGAGAGCACGGTACCCCGGCGGATATGCGAGCGACGCCCCACCTTGGTCTGTCATTGCAACATATGCCGACCATATTCGTTTGGCCGTCCAGTTCGAGAGCAAGCCAGACGGCTGAAGCGACTCCAGCGAGCGGGGAAGGGGGAACTGGAGGGGGCAAGAAGGAGAGTGTACGTTCCACGTTCTCTCTTCTAACCTCTTTTCAAGCTTCCCACAGCGTTTCAGGACTCGCCATATACCAGCGCCCGCCCTCGTGCCTTACGTCGCCGAAGGAAATCCGCGTTAAGTCGGTCTTGTCGATCAAATCAGCTAGGCGCCTCAGTCCTTTGCCGGACGTGTCTTGGGGTAAGAGCGAAAACACCTCTTGGCCGAGGCGGGTGATGAGGATGGCGCTTGTTTCGAGCGCCTTTCCCGGAGGGCCATTGATAATCAGGCCTTTGCCGAATGCGAAGAGGGCCGAATAGCCCTCATCCTCGATTGGGAAGCGGCGATTGGGACCGTGAGCGCCAACCCCCTCAATCAACCCCAGCCGTTGTAAGTCGACAAGGCGTAATAGGGAGTCTCCGGTCTCCCACTTGCTATACTTTGGAATCCAGTCACCGACGGCAAAGCTAGCGATCCATTCGCAGTTTTCAGCGGTTTCCTTGTCAAGCTCCGCAATGAAACGAAGTGTCTGGCGAGAAAAACTCCCGACTTTTTGAATCTCGCCTGCCAACACGCGCCCCCATAACTGTTGAAGCTGATCCGATGACGCATCTTCGGCATATCGGATGAACATGTTCATCCAGTCATCATCGAGGTGCTCTCGCTCATCGCTTGGTGCTTCGGTAGAGTCGCTTTCAGCGCCGGGAGGCGGAAGTGCCTTCATCGCTTCCACCACCTCAATTGCGACCCCGGCGGCATTTTTCTGTTTGCGCGCGCGATCTATCAGTACTGCGTCTATCAGCACGCCGCCAAGTTCGGGCCGCCCGGCAATCTGCTCTTCGGCAGCGGCGGCTTGGGCATGTCTCAATTGCTCATCAATTGAATCTCGCACTCGCTTCTTTGCGGCGATCCCTTCGAGGAAGGCAGTCGGCACGTCGAGCATCGCCCCAACGAGACCATCGAGCGCGGCAACCGCCCTGCTCTTGGTTTTCAGCTTGATCCCATTCTCCTCTAACGATGCAGCAATCGCCACTTCGCGAGATAGCTTGTCGTCACCGTTTCCCGCCATCTTTACCTCGTTCCTGCGTCGCCCTGCTCAGTTCTTCAGTTCTGAGCGACGAACATATTCAATCGTAAAAGAGTGCCCAATGAGTGCCTTAAGGCTAGCATTATAACGTTCGAAGGCATCCTTTGCGGTTTCAGCATCATCCACAACTGTATCCGCAATGGACTGCGCTAAGCCGCCGGTCTCCAATATCATTGGGCCAACCCGCCGTTGGTCTTCCGCCGTCAAGGGAGATACGCTGTGAGTCCCGGATATGTCCGCGCCCATCGCACGGCCAAGTTCCGACCTAACTTTTAGATACAGGTGCATCGAGTCGATCATCGAACGATGGGTCACTTCCACATCCCGGACCTTGTTGTAGAGGTCAAAATCCTTCAGTCTAACCAATGTAGCCAAATCGTCCGACACGAAGACTTGGATCGGCGGCAAGTTAGGGATGGGTATCAGGGCCTGCCAAAGATCCCAACTTTCCCGCTCGGCAAATGCCTGAGCATCTACCACATGGTCCGCTAGAGTCCGCAGGTCGTTCATACATGCTTGGAGTTTGAAGAAGAGCGAGAGGGCTGCGGCTTCTAATTTCTCTGCGGAATCTTCTTTACGCTTTTTGCGATCTTCGCGGAGCATTTGGCGCTGCATAAGGTACGATATTGCTCCGGCTGCTATGGAGCCGACGATTGCGCCCACGATGGCTGCCACAAACTCAACGCTGGTGGATAGATTCTGTAGTTGATTTACGAGGTTCATGCAGATTCAAGTAACAGCTCGGATGTTCGATACCAAGGCCGTTGCAATGGGGTGGCGAACTATCCACGGGACTGCTACACATCTGCCCACAGCGGCAGTCCAAGTATCTACGGTTTCTGCGGTTTTCTGGCGACATCTGGTAGTCCAGCCCTGTCCACCAGGGGGTTTTCCCCACACGACCGAGAGCATCCATGGAAAGCCAAGCTTTTGCGCGGCTTTCGGGCGATTCGTGTCCACACACGTCCATGCCGATCCGGACGCGTCAAATTTCTCCTGAGGGAGGAAATGTGGGAAAAAAGAACATGCCAAATCTAACTGCAGCGAGCGTGAAATCGGAAGATCGGCCGGGTCTCCACGCGATGGCGACGGCCTTTTTCTGGTCGTGTCAGCGAGCGGATCGAAGAGCTGGGTTTGCCGCGTCCAGAAATTCGGGCGGCGACATGACTTCGGTCTGGGGAGCGCATCGAAGGTGCCGCTCATCCGTGCTAGCGATCTCCGGCGTCTCGCCTTGTCGGCATCAACCTCGCAAAGCCGTCGCTACTCCCCGCCCAGCCGCACGAACCGCATATCGCCCTCGGCGCGGTGCAGCGTGAGGCCGCGATCGGTCCTTTCCGCGCAGGCGCCCTCGAAATTCACGACGCCGATGTCGTTGGGCTTGATGATGACGTGCAATTTGCCGCCATCGGCCTCGGCCAGTTCGAAGCGCGGCGCGGTGATGCCGTAAATCGGTTCGCGCAGTTCGACCCAGCGCGGGATGCGCTTGTCGTCGTCGGGCATCGTCCAGCCGTCATATTGGGTATAGCCGTCGATCGGGGTGCCGCTGTCGAAGCCGATGGTGAAATCCACGCCCGCGATGGTGCGCCCATTCGGCCAGGTGACCGCGATGGTGGGCACCGCGCCGTCGATCTCGCCGAGCGGGCCCTTTTCCATCGCAGGCGGCACCGGCTTCGGGGCGGTGGTCAGGCAGACCATGTCGCCGCGCACTTCCCAGCGCCCCTCGGCCCGCTCGTCGAGCGCGCCCGCGGCGAGCATATATTGAAAGCGGCCGTCATTGCGGATCAGCAGCCCGCCGCCGACATCGGGGCCTTCGGCAAGGCTATATTCGCCCACCCAGGGTGAATCCTGCGCCGCGGCAGGGGCGGCGATCAGGGCGGCGGCGAGGAGCAGGGTTCGCATGAACCGACCATGCGTCCGCCGGGGCGGGGGCGCCAGCCCCTTTCCACTTGCTCCGCCACCTGCTAGGCGCCCGCGCCATGTCCAAGCACCCCGACCGCCGTACCTTCGCCATCATCTCGCACCCCGACGCGGGCAAGACGACGCTGACCGAGAAATTGCTCGTTGCCGGCGGCGCGATCCATATCGCGGGCGAGGTGAAGGCGCGCGGGCAGGCGCGGCGCGCGCGCTCCGACTGGATGAAGATCGAGCAGCAGCGCGGGATTTCGGTGACCTCGTCGGTGATGACCTTCGAGCATTCGGGGCTCGTCTTCAACCTGCTCGACACGCCGGGGCACGAGGATTTCAGCGAGGATACCTATCGTACCCTCACGGCCGTCGACAGCGCGGTGATGGTGATCGACGCCGCGAAGGGCATCGAGCCGCAGACGCTGAAGCTGTTCGAAGTGTGCCGCCTGCGCTCGGTGCCGATCATCACCTTCATCAACAAGGTCGACCGCGAGGGCCTGCCGCCGTTCGAACTGCTCGACGAGGTCGCCGACCGGCTCGCGCTCGACGTGTGCCCGATGAACTGGCCCGCGGGCATGGGCGGACAGTTCGAGGGGATTTACGATCTGGTCGACCCCGCGATCATGCGGCCCGGCGGTGATGCGTCGCGCATGTACGAAGGCCACCGCGCGAAGGTCGCCGGGCTCGACGATCCGGCGCTCGCGGCGGAGCTTTCAGAGCGCGGGCTGGCCCATCTCAAGGAAGAGACCGAGCTGGCGTCGGCTTGCTATGCGGAGTTCGATGCCGCGGCGTACCGCAATGGCGACCTGACACCGGTCTATTTCGGATCGGCGCTGAAAGAATTCGGCATCGGCGACCTGCTTTCGGCGCTCGCCAACCACGCGCCGGGGCCGCAGCCGCAGCCCGCCGAGCCCGCGCCGGTGCAGCCGGACGACGACGCCGTCACCGGCTTCGTGTTCAAGGTGCAGGCGAATATGAACCCCGCGCACCGCGACCGCATCGCCTTCATGCGCCTCTGTTCGGGCAAGTTCGAGCGCGGGATGCGGTTGATGCAGGGCGGGACGGGCAAGGCGATCGCGATCAGCCGCCCGATGCTGTTCCTCGCGCAGGACCGCGAAATGGCCGAAGAGGCGTTTCCCGGCGACATCATCGGCATCCCCAACCACGGCACTTTGCGCGTCGGCGACACGCTGTCCGAGCGCACCGACATCACGATCACCGGGCTGCCGAACTTCGCCCCCGAACTGCTGCGCCGCGTCGCGCTCGTCGATCCGACGAAGACCAAGCAGCTTCGGAAAGCGCTCGACGATATGGCCGAGGAGGGGATCATCCAGGTCTTCTACCCCGAAATCGGGTCGAACATGATCGTCGGCGTCGTCGGGCAGCTGCAGCTCGAAGTGCTGATCAGCCGGTTGGATGCGGAATATAAGGTCGAGGCGAAGCTTGAGCAGTCGCCGTGGGACACCGCCCGCTGGATCGCGAGCGACGACGCCGCGGCACTGAAGGCGTTCCAGGCCGACCATCGCGGCGCCAGCGCCACCGACCGCGACGGCGCGCCGGTGTTCATGGCGAAGGATGCTTGGGAAGTCGGCTATGTGACCCAGCGCCATCCGTCGATCCGCTTTACGGCGACCAAGGAACGGCGCTTCGCTCCGGCCGATTGACGCCGGGATCGAAGCGGGCGTCCATTCAGCCGGGTGTTGCCGCGAGAGTTTCGACGACGGCACTACTCGCCGGAACCTGAACCGGAACCGGCGGATTGACGATCGTCTGGAAATTGGGGCGGTCGCAGCCGTCGCCATTTTTCAGTGCCGCCAATTTGGTACGGATTTTTTCCCAATTGGTGGCGCCGACCTCGGCGGGCGGACCGATCCAGAAATGGCTCAGCACGGGTTTCGGGTTAGCTTGGCCCGGCGCAATCAGTTGCCCGGCAAATCCAAGCGCGATCACAACGACACGACCCTCGCTCATCAAGCCAAGGTGGACTGCGACCCCGTCGACGGGCGTATCGCCGGCGGGCGTGTCGGGAAAGGCAAAATCGGCGTTCGCGCCGGCGAGCGTCACGGCCCGGCAGCGCGCCATCGACAGGGCGGGAATAGCGTTCATCAGACCGGCAAATTGCGCACGGGTGGCGACAATACCCTTGTTTCCGATAACGGCGTCACCCAGCTTCGCCTTCAGAATATTGTCCATGTCATATATGGTGACGCCGCCGGCGACATATGCCGGTAGGGCGGTCTTATTCGCTCCGATCACGAACTGCTGGCTGTCGCTCGCGGCTGTCATCAGCGGGGCTTTGTCCTTGATCGGCTGATAGAGGTCGAAGGGTATCGAAAAGCGTTCGAGCGTATCGATGGCTTCGCGGGTCGTCAGGCATTTGATGTTGGCTATGTCGGCGGCGACCGCCGAATTGCGGGCATGGGCAAACAGGATGATGCGTGCATCGTCCGAAGAGACGCCCATATTCGTCAACTGGATGAATGCCGGTGCGCATGCGGCGTCGAAACCCGCTGCATTCCCCGCGTTATTGCTTTGCTCAGCCAGATTCTTGAATGCACCGCCCAGTTGTTTCCAGCTTTTCCCGGCGCCTTCCTTCATTCCCGCTGGGATCGTGGCATCCAATATGGATGCAAGATCGGCGGCGTCCGACAGATTTGGATATTCGCGGTTGCCCGACAGCAGGCTGCCTTGATATTCCAAGCTAAATTCGAAGCTGGCATATTGGGCTGCCGCATTCCCGCCCGGCGCGGACCACGACCAGGGAAATTTCTTGGGAAGGAAGCTGGTCGCCATGTCGGAATCAGCCGGCTTGACCACAAGCGGCCGCGAGAATGTGTAGGGGTCCCCGGCCGCTGTGGCACCGGTAAGAACCGGCTGGCTATTTCCGAACAGGCTCAGTTCGGCTTGCGAGCGGATAGAGTATTTGTCGCTTTGCGTGTCGCCGAAGAACAGATTGCCGACCGGACCGAGCAGGTTGGCGAAGGCCGATATACCCGTCCAGAAGGCGGCCTTTCGCTCTTCATTTTCGGAAACGACCACCCAGGGCCGAAATTTAATCTCGGCTGCGATTGCCTGCGGCGTGCGATGATCGATAGCGATCCAGGGGCCGGCATATCGGTCGTTCGCTTGGTCGAAATAGGAAATTTCGAACCGGCATGCTTTCTTGCCCGATCGCTTCCAGTGGAAAAGATTGACCTCCGCGGTCATTTCCTGGCCGTCTTCGGATTTGCCGAGCGGCAAGATGGCGGCCATCCCGGCCTCGTATTTCGTCTCGAACAGCGTGTGCAGAAACTTATAGTCCGGAAGCTTCTCGAAGATGCTGTTGCAATTCTGGATATCGTCGATCGAGGGCTTCTTGTGAATGAGAAGCCTGTAATATCCAGCGTTTATGCTCTTCTTTTTACGAGGGATGGCGACATCGTTCTGATCCGGCCAAAGCTTCTTTTTCATTTCCTGGAAAAAGTCGGCCGCCGCTGGCGGAAGAGGGGCTGCGGCGGACGCCGTGCCTGGAAACAATATTATGGGGCCGATCGCGGCGAGCAACCATCGCCGGTGCGGATATTGGTTTGTCCGACGATGGAATCTAGATCCTTGCTTGCGCCACATAACTGCCCCCACAGTCATTCCATTAATGGACATTAGTTTAGCTGGCCAAATCTGCTCTTGTCAAAGCGATCACCAACCAATTTGGCCGGATCAAGGTGAGGGCGCGTGGTGATTATTATCCGAGCAGACTCAAAAGATCGATTGTCGTCGCGGCGGCGGCGTCCTCCTCGTCATCCTCTTCGCCTTCGAACTTGCTCAGCGTGACGCCGAGCAGGCGGATGCCCTGTTCGGTGGGGAGCAGGGGCGCAAGGATCGCTTCGCCCGCGGCGAGCAGCGAATTGCCGTCGAGGATCGGCGCGGCGACCGATTTGGCGCGGGTGATCGTGCGGAAATCGGCGTAGCGCAGCTTGAGCGTCACCGTGCGGCCGCGCGCGCCCTTCTTTGCCGCGCGGTCCCAGACGACGGTGCAGACATGCGCGAGCGCCTCGCGGATTTCGGTGTCGGTGATCAGATCGTTGAAGAAGGTCCGTTCGCCGCCGAGCGATTTCAGCGGGCGGTTCGACTTGACGCGGCGATGGTCGATCCCGCGCGCGAGGTTGAAGAGCCATTCGGCGCTGTTGCCGAAATGTGTCGCGAGCCACATCGGATCCTTGTCCGCAAGATCGGCGCCCGAAAAAACGCCGAGTCCCTCCATCTTCGCCGCGGTCACCGGGCCGATGCCGTGGAAGCGGCGGATCGAGAGCGTCTGGACGAAGGTGGCGCCCTTGCCGGGCGGGATGATCGTGATGCCGTCGGGTTTGTTTTGGTCCGACGCGAGCTTGGCGATGAATTTATTGTAGGAGACGCCCGCCGAGGCGGTGAGGCCGGTTTCGGCGCGGATGCGCTGGCGGATCAGCTTTGCCGCCGCGGTCGCGCTGCCGAGCCCGGCCTTGTCGGCGCTGACGTCGAGATAGGCTTCGTCGAGCGACAGTGGTTCGACCTCGTCGGCATAGTCGCGGAAGATCGCGCGGATCTGGTGCGAGATGTCGCGATAAACCTCAAAGCGCGGGGGCACGAAGATGAGGCCGGGGCACTGGCGCTTCGCGGTGATGCTGGGCATCGCCGAGCGAACGCCGAACTTGCGGGCTTCATAGCTGGCGGCGGCGACGACGCCGCGCCGCGACGAGCCGCCGACCGCCACGGGCTTGCCCCGCAGCGACGGATCGTCGCGCTGTTCGACCGAGGCATAAAAGGCATCCATATCGACATGGATGATCTTGCGGACCGGGGCGTCCGCGCCGTCGTCGGGGCCATGATCGTTGCCGTCTTGCACGGCGCATCTTTAGCATGTTGCCATGATGTTCTCAATGGCGCGCTCGACGAAGCGCTTGACGAAACTGGGGCAAAATGGCAATCGCCGCCGACCTTGGGAATGCGGGTATAGCATAGTGGTAATGCTCTAGCCTTCCAAGCTAGCTAGGCGGGTTCGATTCCCGCTACCCGCTCCAGAAGGCTGTTTCAGGCCGTCTCACACCATTTACAAAACCGGAAAAATGGCGGTAATCTGCCATTTATCGGCTCGTTGCGTGTCATGGTATCTCATGGCAGCGCCTCAAATATGGGGCCCCTATCGGGGACGATTTTGCCGATCCTCCGCTCCAGTTTGGAGCCGGCCAAATGGAGAGATCGTGATGCCACTAACCGATTCTGCCGTGCGCCATGCTCAGCCGCGCGACAAGCCTTACAAGATGGCCGACAGCGAAGGTCTCTATATCCACATCATGCCGAACGGCAGCAAGCATTGGAAAATGAAGTACCGATTCGACGGGCTGGAGAAGAAGCTGAGCTTCGGACCATATCCTCGCGTCTCCCTTCGCGATGCCCGCAATCAGCGCGACGAGGCGCGCAACATGATTACCAAGGGCATCGACCCATCCTACGAGAAGAAGCGCAACAAGCTGCGTACCCACGTCAGCGTTGAAAATACCTTCTCGGGCATCTCCCGAGAATATTGCGACAAGCGCCGCCGCGATGGCGATAAGGCGTGGGCTCCATCGACTGCGAAGCGATGCGAGTATCTTCTCAGCCTTCTCGATAACAGCATTGGAAAGATGCCCATCCAGGAGATCGAGCCGATCGATGTCTTGGCCGCTGTCCGGAAGATCGAGGCGCGGGGCAAACTCGAAAGTGCGCGACGCACGATGCAATTAGCGGGGTCGGTCTTCCGCTATGCCGTCGCGACGGCGCGCTTGCGGTCCGATCCGACCCGGGATTTACGCGGCGCACTCATAAATCCGACCGTCACTCACTATGGAGCGATCACGGATGCAAACCAGGTCGGGCCGCTCCTGCGTGCCATCGACGGCTACAAAAGCCAGGGAATGACAGACTGGGCGTTGAAACTGGCGCCGCATGTCTTCGTTCGGCCGGGGGAGCTTCGCACAGCACAGTGGGAAGAGTTCGATCTTGAAGCACGCGTCTGGACCATCCCAGCCGAAAAGATGAAGATGCGCAAGCCGCATCACGTGCCGCTGTCCCGCCAATCGGTGGCGCTCGTGGAGCAAATTCGCGAAATCACCAAGCCTTGGAGCTACATCTTTCCTTCCTTGTGGTCGAGGAAGCGGCCGATGTCCGATAACACCCTGAACGCCGCGCTACGGCGGATGGGCTACACCAGCAGCGAGATGACGGCCCACGGCTTCCGGGCTATGGCCAGCACGCTGCTCAATGAATCTGGCAAATGGTCCTATGACGCTATTGAGCGGGCGCTTGCCCATGGTGATAACAACCGGGTGAGGGCCGCCTACCACCGCGGCGCGCACTGGGAGGAACGCGTTGCCATGGCGCAATGGTGGTCCGACTATCTTGATGATCTGCGGGAAAATGGTGGCGAAAAGGACGACGATGAACGAGCGTTGGTAGCGGAGCCGGAATCTTCAATGGCGGCCCGTATTGTGATCAATCACGATCTGGCATGGCGGCGGTCACGTAGCCGAAGGTAGGCCAAGCGCCAAACGGGAATGTCGTTGGAATAGGAAACGGACTCCGTCCGTGTCGGCGCTTTATAAGGTGGCTGGCCTTGCGCGTGCTTGCTAATCTTATCGTATGACCATTCCAGATTATCAGACGCTAATGTTGCCGGTCCTCGCGATTGCAGCGGAAGGCGAGACCCGGGTTCCCCTCGTAGCGGACAAGATCGCTAATATGGTCGGCTTAACCGAGGAAGAGCGCGAACAGATGTTGCCGAGCGGAAAGCAAAGGCTTCTGCACAACCGCATTCACTGGGCCAAGTTCTACATGACAAAGGCTGGGCTGATCAAATCACCAAAACGAGGCCTCTTTATTGCCACTGACGCAGGCCGGACACTTTTAGCCAAGCAGCCAACGTCGATCGACGTCGAATTGCTGAAGTCCTATCCGACCTTTGTTGAATTCTATGGCGCAGCATCTTCGGGAGCCTTATCGATCGAAACACCGTAAGCGTGGTCAGGAAGCCGCCATCGATTAGCTGTCGCGGGATTTAGCGTCGGCGTAGGCGGCTTTTCCCTGCGCCCTTCGCTTGGCGAGCTTTGCCATGCGTGCGCTGATCTCGTCGGGGCTGAT
>NZ_JNFD01000048.1 GCF_000756375.1 Sphingopyxis sp. LC81
CTAGGTTTCGTGGACAAAGGGTATCCATAGTTTGACTGAGGCGAGTGCGACGAAGCCGAGGTAAGATTCCTTGGTTTTGTCGTAGCGTGTGGCGACACGCCGCCAGTTCTTGAGCTTGTTGAACAGACGCTCGATCAGGTTGCGCCATTTGTATTTCGCGCGATCGTGCGGGGCGGGATTGCGCCGGTTGACCTTGGCCGGGATCACCGCCTCTACACCGGCTGCCTCGATCTCCTTGCGGATGGCGTCGGCATCGTAGCCCCGATCAGCCAGGAAGGCCTCGATCCGGTCGCTAATCATGCGGAACAGCGGAGCGAAGCCCTGCACATCGTGCGCCTGTCCGGGTGTCAGCACGAAGCCGAGCGGGAGACCTCTGGCGTCGCATCTGGCGTGGAGCTTGGTGGAGAAGCCGCCTCGCGATCGGCCAAGCGCCTCGGTTTGCTGAGTCCCCTTTTTATGCCGACGGCACAATGATGTGCCCGGACCACCGTGCTATCGATCATGTCGGCGGATGTATCGCGCCCTGCCAACTCGCCCAACGTCTCGAGCATGGCATCGAACACGCCGGTCGTGACCCAGCGTCGATAGCGCCGGAACACGCTGTTCCACTTGCCGTACTCATCGGGCAAATGCCGCCACTGCGCGCCGGTCCGGGCGATCCACATCATGCCTTCGAAATACGGGCGGTTATCCTGTGCGGGGCGGCATCCACGACCATGTTCAGGCGGCAGAAGCGCCCCGATCACTTCCCATTCTTCGTCTGTAACGCCGATCCGCTCGCCCAAGGTTGCCTCCAAAAGCCAGCCTTGAATCAGCGACCGAGTCCACAGTCAAGCTTTGTCCACGAAACCTAG